>NZ_BAAAPE010000002.1:0-36520 GCF_039530985.1 Streptomyces albiaxialis | reverse complement strand
GGTGCTCCTCGGGCGGCCTCGCGCGCGGCGGACGGACGCGGGCCGGGCTAGACCGACTTGACCGTGCCGCCGTCGATCACGTGGTCGGCCCCGGTGATGTTCCCGGCCACGTCGGAGAGGAGGAAGACGATCAGCGCCGCGACCTCCCGCGCCTCGGTGATGCGCCCGGTCGTGATGCCGAAGGCCTCCGGTATCTGCTGGAGGAACGCCTCGTGCTCCGCGCCGTTCGCGGCCGCCACCTTGCTGCCGAAGCCGTCGGGGTCCTCCCAGATGGACGTGCGGACCACACCGGGCGAGACGGTGTTCACCCGTACGCCCTGCGGGCCGAACTCCTCGGAGAGGGACTTCCCGAACGCGGTGAGCGCCGCCTTGGCCGCGCTGTAGGCGACCGGCGCGGCGGCGGGCAGCCGGGAGTTGATGGACGAGACGTTGACGATCCGTCCGCGGCGCTCGATCAGGCTGGGCAGGGCCGCACGGGTGGCGCGGACGGCGCTCAGCAGATTGAGGTCGAAGACGCGGGCCCACTGGGTGTCGTCGGTGTCGAGGAATCCGCCGAGCCGGACATCGTCCCCGGCGCCGACGTTGTTCACCAGCAGATCGATGCCGCCCAGCTCCGCCAGGGCGCTGTTCATGAGGGTGTCGACGCCCTCGGCGGTGCTCAGGTCCGCCGACACCGCGACGGCCCCGGTCTCCTTCAGCTCGGGGGTGACGGTGCGCGCGGCTCCCACGACGCGGACGCCCTCGGCGATCAGCGTCCGGACGGTGGCCAGCCCGATGCCCCGGCTGGCCCCGGTGACGACGGCGGTCTTGGCGGTGAGGTCGAGTTCCATGATGCTCCAATTCTTGAACTGCGAGTACAAAATATGGGCAGGCGAGGCCCCGGGCAGGTCGTACGAAGGGTGGTGTCCAGCCCGCTACGGGCTCTGTCTCAGGTGTGGGCTCAGGCCCAGGCTCAGGTCACAGGGAGTCGAGCGTCGCGTCGATGACGCGGTCGAGCCGCTCCGGCCCCTCCGCGACACGCGCCACGATCCGCATCCCCACGACGGTGTTCATCAGCAGGCTCCCCAGTGCCGCGGGATCGCGTCCGGGTGCGATCTCTCCGGAGCGCTGCCCTTCCTCGATCAGCGCCCGGAACGCGCTCTCGGTGCGGTCGAGCATGCGCCGGGCGAGTTCCGCCGCCGTCTCGTCGACACTCGCGAGCTCCGCGGTGGCGTTCACGGCCATGCAGCCGCGGCGGTCCGGGTCGTCGAGGTCCGTCTCGGCGAGGAGCTTCAGCACCTTGCGGAGGCGGTCCTTGACGGGTCCCGGCTCGTCGAGCATCTCCACCAGCGCGGCGGTCTGGGTGTCGCGGTAACGGCGGAGTGCCCGTTCGAAGAGCGCGTGCTTGCTGCCGAACGTGTTGTAGAGGCTGCCCTTGCCGATGCCGAGGGCGTCCACGAGGTCCTGCGGCGTCGTCGCGGCGTACCCCTTCCTCCAGAACACCTCCATGGCCTGGTCGACGGCGATCTCCGGGTCGAACTGCTTGGGCCTTGCCATGACGAGAACGTTAGCTGTTCTGGACCTGTGGGTCAAGAACGAACGACGGCGACTCGGCGGACCGGCGCCGCGTGAGGCCCCCTCAGTGCGACGACTCGGAGAGGTCCTGCTCGCCGACGACCGAGAGCAGGTCGAGCAGGCCGGCGCTGTCCGTACCGACCGCCGGGGTGAACCAGAGCAGTCGCTGCCTGCCGTCCTCGCTGAACAGGTTGAGGCAGTTCACCTCGACGCGGCCGATCGCCGGGTGGTTGATGCGCTTGCGGTCGTCGCGCCGGAACGCCACGTCGTGCTCCGGCCACAGCGCGGCGAACTCGGGGGAGAGCCGGAGCAGCGTGTCGATCATCGAGCGGGCCTCGGTGTCCTTCGCGTCCCGCCGGGCCGCAGCGGCCCGCAGGTCGGCGACGAACGCGCGGGACTGGGCCGCGTGATCGGCCTCGGGGTACAGGTCCCGGGCCTCCGGCTCCGTGAACCACCGGTGGACGAAGCTGGCCCGGGGCCCCGTCAGCCCCGACTGGTCCCCGAGCAGGGCCACCGCCAGGGGGTTCTGGACGAGGGTGACGTGCAGGTCGGTGATCACCTGGGCGGGCGTCGAGGTCAGCCGGTGGAGCAGGTCGAGCATGCCGGGGTGCACGTGCGAGGCCGCCCCGCCGGACACGGGAACGGGGCGGTCCGCCAGGTGGTACAGGTAGTCGCGTTCGTCGGCGGTCAGGCGCAGCGCCCGTGCCAGCGCCGCCAGCATCTGCGGGGAGGGCTGGGACCCGGCACCGCGTTCGAGCTCGTTGTAGTAGTCCACCGAGGCCCCGGCGAGCTGGGCCACCTCGTCGCGGCGCAGTCCGGGCACCCGCCGCCGGGGTCCGGACGGGAGGCCCACGTCGGCGGGGCGGATCCGTCCGCGCCGGGACCGCAGGAACGCCCCCAGCTCGGTGTATTTCGCAGAAGCCATGTCCTCCAGTCTGCGCCCGGCCGGGGTGCCGACACAGGGGATGACATCCCCTGGCTGCGCGGTCCGGAGCGCCGCATGGTGGAGGCATGACTACGCACCACCACACCTCAGGATCCGCGGCTGCCGAGTCGGCCGCCGAGCGAGCCGCCGTCGTGACCGGCGGCTCCCGCGGCATCGGCCGGGCGGTCGCCCGGAAGCTCGCCCAGGACGGCCTGGCCGTCGTGGTCAACTACGCCCGCGACGCCGAGGCCGCCGAGGAGGCCGTGGCGGCGATCACCGCCGACGGCGGCAGAGCCCTCGCCGTACGCGCCGACGTGGCGGACGAGAAGGAGGTCGCGGACCTGTTCGACCGGGCCGAGGCGGAGTACGGCGGCGTGGACGTCGTCGTGAACGCGGCCGGACGGCTCGCCCTGTCGCCCATCGCCGACCTCGACCTGGCGGAGTTCGACGCCGTGCACCGCACCAACGTCCGCGGCACCTTCGTCGTCGCCCAGCAGGCCGCCAGGCGGCTGCGCGCGGGGGGCTCGTTCGTGGGGTTCTCGACCTCCGTGGTCGGCACCCAGTTCCCCGCGTACGGGGCGTACGCCGCGAGCAAGGGCGCCGTCGAGGCGATGACCCTGATCCTCGCCCGCGAGCTGCGCGGACGGGACATCACCGTCAACGCCGTCGCGCCCGGGCCCACGGCCACGGACCTGTTCCTCGACGGCAAGACCCCCGAGCAGATCGACCAGCTCACCAAGGCTCCGCCCCTGGAGCGGCTGGGCACCCCCGAGGACATCGCGAGCGCGGTCGCCTTCCTCGCCGGTCCGCAGGGGCACTGGATCAACGGCCAGATCCTCCGCGCCAACGGAGGCCTGGTGTGAGCGCCGGCCCACCCTGAGCGCCCGTACACCGCCCATCCCCGATCCGCCCGAGAGAGAGCAGACCCATGCCATTCGCCCACTTCAAGGTGCCCGCGGGCACCGTCACCCCCGAGGACAAGCGGAAGATCGTCGAGCGTACGACCGCCCTCTACGCGGAGATCTACGGTGAGCGGGCGCGGCCCACCACCGTCGTGCTCGTCGACGAGGTCGCCGACGGCGGCTGGGGCGTCGGGGGCGGTGTCCTGACCGCCGCCATGCTCAACGGCGACGCCGACGCCGCCGCCGACGTCAGTGACGCCGACGCCGCGGCATCCGCGTAGACCGCCGCTCTCAGAGACTGAGCGTCTCGCCGACGGGGAGGAGGGTCAGGGGGACGCGCGTGAGCATCCCCGGGCCCAGGAACGTCGCCGTCGACTGCTGGCCCGTCTCCGAGAGCATCAGTTCGTGGATCTGCACCACGCGGCGGGGTTCCAGCGCGCGTACGAAGTCGGCCGCCTCGCCGAGCTTCGTCCAGGGGCCGCTGGTCGGCAGCAGCAGCGTCCCGACCTGGGCCGACGGGACGTGGTAGGAGTCCCCGGGGTGGTAGACCGCGCCGTCGACCAGATAGCCCACGTTCGCGCAGCGCGGGATGTCCCGGTGGATCTCGGCATGGACACCCCCGTGCACCGTCACCTCGAAGCCCGCGACGGTGAACCGGTCGCCGTCGGCCACCGCCACGACCTGATCCGGGTGGGCCGCGCGCCAGCGGCCCACCACGGCCTCCGGGCCGTGGACCGTCAGCCCGGGACGGGCGGCCAGCGCGGCGGCGACGGCGTCCTCGTCGACATGGTCGAAGTGCTCGTGGGTGATCAGGACGGCGTCGGCCTCCCCGAGCAGGGAGGCCGCGTTCGGCGTGAGGGCGCCCGGATCGACGACGAGCGTGCCGCCGTCCTTCTCCAGGCTCACGCAGGCGTGGGCGTGCTTGGTCAGCTCCATCGGGGTACTCCTGTCCTCCGGCCTCTCGCTGTACAGGCACCACTGTACAGACTGCCCTGTACAGATACGGCTGCCGGTTTGGTAGCTTGACCGCATGAGTCGCCAGCCGTCTCCGTCCCCCGAGGGCCCGCATGACGACCCGTACTCCCTCGCCGTCCGCCTGCGCGCCGCGGCGGGAGACCTGGTCCGCGCGGCCCGGTCGGGCGACACCCTGCCGCCCGTACAGGCCGCCGTCCTCGACCTGCTGGACCGGCGCGGCCCCATGACCACCGCGGACCTGGCCGCTGCCCGGAAGGTCCGGCACCAGACCATGGCCGTCACCGTCAAGGAGCTGGTCGCCGACGGCCGGCTCGCCGCCGTCCAGGACGCCGACGACGGGCGGAAGAAGGTCCTTCACCTCACCCCAGCGGGCAGCGGCGCCCTCGACGCCGACCGCCAGGGCCGGGTCCACCGCCTCACCGAGGCCCTCGCGGGCGCCCTGGACGACGGCGAACTGCGCGACCTGGCCTACGCCTTGCCCCTCATCGACAAGGTCGCCGCCGCCATGGCACACGACACGCGGACGGCTGCCGCCCCGGACCGAGGGCCCCTCACCGGCGCCTGGTGACGTCCGTACCGCCGAAACCCGGTGGCGTGCGCGCCCGTTCACGCACGACCATGGCGCGCATGACAGACCGACCCGCGAGATGGACCCAGGCGACCGTCTACCCCGACATGTGGACCGACCCGGACGACGACCCCCGCGAAGGCGACGTTCCGGAAGGCGAACTCGCGACGCTCCAGGACTACCTCACGAACTACCGCAGGACTCTGCGGATGAAGTGCGAGGGGCTCGACGCCGAGCAGATGGCCCGCCGGTCGGTCCCGCCGTCCACGATGTCTCTCCTCGGCCTCCTGCGACACCTCGCCGAGACGGAGCGTGACTGGCGGAACTGGATCACCGACGGCGAGCCGCAGCCGAAGCTGTACGGCGAGCGGGACGGGGACTTCGACGGAGCCGTCCCCGACCAGGCCGTGGTCGACGCGGCGTACGCGGATCTGGAGCGGGAGCAGGCCGCGATGGACGCCGCGCTGGCCGGACACGAGGACATGGGCGCGCGCCTGGGCAGGGAACAGGTCACCGTCCGTGAGCTGATCGTGCACATGATCGAGGAGTACGCTCGCCACTGCGGCCACGCCGACCTCCTGCGCGAGTGCGTCGACGGCCGGGTGGGCCAGTGAGTCGGGTGACCCGGCGAGGCCGGTGACCCGACAGGACCGGCGAGGTCGGTGACGGGCGCGGACACCCCGGTCGAACCGCCACCGCCGCCACCGCCGGAACAACCGCAAGACGTTCCTCCGCGAGCATGTTCGAGACGACTACCGGAATGAGGGCCGTGCCGAAAGCGGACGCGCTGCGCCGTCGCTGAGAGCGACGGCGCACCACCCCAGTTCTCGCCGTCGCTCCTGACCGTTGGCCAGGAGCGCCTTCGTGGCGCTCGGAATCCCCTTGCTCCGGAGCGCGTTCATGCTCGTCCTGTCCCTTCGTCAGCGCCGGCGCGCCCTCGTGGCCGCCCTCGTCGCCGACGCGGTCTTCCCGCTCGCCATCACGGGCGCGACCGGCGCCGTCCCCGAGGTGATCGCGGAACTTCGCGGCGCCGACGCGCTGGGCCCGTGGATCGTCCTCGCCTACAACGGCCTCTTCGCCGCGGCCCTCCTGCTGGCCGGTGCGGCGGCCGACCGCCTCGCCCGCACCCGCTTCTTCGCCGTCGGCAACCTCGTCGTGGCCACCACCGGCGCCCTCACCGCCCTCGCCCCGAACCTGGCCTCCCTGGTGGCGCTCCGCGCCCTCGCCGGGGTCGGCGCGGCCATGTGCGCCGCGGGCGGCTCGTCGATGATCCTGGCCGTCTATCCGCCGGAGGAACGCCGCCGGGTGTACGGCTACGCCGGAGCCGTGCTGGGCAGCAGCCTGGCCCTGGGCCCGGTCGTCTCCCAGGGCCTCATGGCCCTCGGCGGATGGCCCCTGGTCTTCATGGCGCCCGGCGCGGTCGCCGCCCTCGCGGCCCTGGCCGTCCTCGGGCTTCCGGGGCTGCGGGGCCCGAAGACGCCGGAACCCTTCGACCTCGCCGGGGCCCTCCTTTTCGGGACCGTCGTCGCCGCCGCGGTGACCGCGCTCGGGCTCGGCTTCGGGGCGGGCGTCCCGTGGTGGGCGCCGACCGGACTGCTGCTCCTCGCGGCGGCCGCCGCGGCGGCGCTCGTCCGCGCCGAACGGCGCGCCGCCGTGCCCGCGCTCCCCGTCGACCTGCTGCGGATCCCCGCCTACCGGGCGTACGCCGTGGCCACGGGCGCCCTCATGGGGATGCTCGTGGTCGGCCTGACCGCGCTCCCGAGGCTCGGCTCGGCGCACCGTATGGACGCCGGGGAGACGGCGGTCATGCTCAGCCTCCTGACCGTGCCCTCGACGCTCCTGCCGCTGCTCGCCGCCCGCCTCGCACGACGGCTGGCGCGGCAACTGGTCACAACAGGACTGACCGTCTGCGCCGTCACCGCCGTCCTGCTCCAGGTGACGGAGGAGCCCGCCTACCTGCTGGCCGGGGCCGGAGTGCTCGGACTGTGCCTCGGGCTGACCGAGGGCGTCCCGGACGGACAGGCCCTGCGGTACGTGCCCTCGCATCGCGGAGGGGCGGGCGCGGCGCTCTTCAGCACGGCGCGGATGAGCCTGGAGACGTTCGTCCTGGCCGCCGCCACCGGCGTGATGGCCGCGCTCGGGCCCGCCCCCGGCCTGGCGGTCGCGGGCGCGGTGTGCCTGGCCGCCGCCCTCCTGGTCCGGAAATCCGTCGCGCTCAGTGCTTGAGCGCGAAGGCGAACGCGGGGCGCCGGGAGCGGCTCGGGACGGGAGACGGCGCCCACCGGCCACGGTGCGCCCGGCGCTGCGGCGGACCGTACGGGGACTGCCACGCGGGGCGGTCGCCGCGGCCCGGGCCGTCCGCGTGGCGACGGCGGGGGAGCAGCGGGGGGTGGGTGGAGCGGGCGGGGCGGGCGGAGGCGGGCAGGAGAACGCGGTTCGTGAGCACAGAAGTACACCTGTTCAGTGAGAAGTCCGCAGCGGAAAGAGGCGCGGCGCACATGCGCGACGCGCGGCTGATCGGCGCTCGGGGAAACTCACAGGCAGTACAACGGCATATCCTCCATCGGACGGTCGCCTCAGGCGACGTCGGTCATCGGGGCAGCACGGTAGTGGCGCGCGGCCGCGCCGCACCACCCGTTTTCGGACGCCTCAACGGCGGGCCACCTGGAGATCGCGTACGACCTCCCGGACCATGCGGATCGACGCGGCGTCCAGCACGTTGCCGAACTCGATGACGCGTACGCGTCCTTCGAGCCGCCGCCTCAGCCCGGGCATCTCGCTCGGGACGACCACGAGATCGACGCCGTCGAGCCGTTCGTCGTCGGCGTCCGTATCGGCATCCGCGCCCGTGTCGGCGCCCGCGTCCGCGCCCGTCAGGACCCGGGTGTTGGTGACGCCCGCCTGCGCGAGGGAGTCGCGGATGCTCGCGGCCTGGTCCTCGGTCGAGTACCACAGGCCCACCGTGCGGTTCTTGGGCACCTGGGCGATCTGGAGCAGCGTCTGGACGTGCGGCGCGACGACGATCGCGATGACGTCCGTCGAGGGGCCGCGCAACAGGCCGCGCACCTCGGCGAGATGGAAGAACGTCGTCAGCACCAGGTCGGGCCGCTCGACGGCGGGGTCGAAGTCGCCGAGGACGAGGGGCTTCACGCCGATGTCCAGGTGCTTCTCCAGCTCGTCCGCGAAGTAGTGCGCCCGGTCGGCGTTGCACTCCACGAAGGAGACCCGGGGCGCGCTGTCCGCCGCGCGCGCCGCGAGGTCCAGGACGAGCTCCCGGACGTCGGACGGTGCCAGGCCCAGCTCTGCGCACTCACGCGCGGCCGCCTGGAGGATCTCGCGTGCCCGGTCGCGGATCCGCGAGGCCGAGCGCGCGCGCTCGCCCCCGACGACGACCATGCCGTTGCGCCCCCGCGCCTCGACGAGCCCCTGGTCCCGCAGATCGGCGTAGGCGTGCGCCACGGTGTTGCGGTTGATGCCCAGGTTGTCCGCGAGGAGCCGCGAGCCGGGCAGGCGTTCGCCGTCGCGGAGCTGCCCCATCTCGATCATGAACGTGAGCTGCGTGACGATCTGCCGGTAGATCGGTACGTCGGAGTGCTGGCTGACGCTGAGGTTGGCGACCATGGCCCCCTGCTTCGCTCGTTATGGCCCAAGAGGGAGTCTATCCAGCTAGGCCATAAAAGCTCCCACACGGCTCGGGGATTGGCCTCCATGGCCAAATGGCCTAGCCTCCTAGGTCATAAATCTCGACGGTGCGCCCGTCACCTCCACCACTCAGGAGACCCCCGTGAGCACGGACAGCACGGATAGCACGGACAGCACGGACAGCACGGACAGCACGGACACCTTTTGGGACGACGTCGACCGCCATGTCGTCCGCTACGGCGCGGCGTTCACCCCGCGCGTCATCGAACGCGCCTCCGGCTCCTACGTCTACGACAGCGACGGGGCCGCGATACTCGACTTCACCTCCGGCCAGATGAGCGCCGTACTCGGGCACTCGCACCCCGACATCGCCGGGGCCGTCTCCCGCTCGGTCGCCTCGCTGGACCACCTCTTCAGCGGGATGCTCAGCCGTCCCGTCGTCGATCTGGCCAAGCGGCTCTCCGCCACGCTGCCGGACCCGCTGACCAAGACGCTGCTGCTGACGACCGGCGCGGAGTCCAACGAGGCCGCGCTGAAGATGGCGAAGCTCGCCACCGGCAAGCACGAGATCGTCTCGTTCGACCGCTCCTGGCACGGCATGACCTCCGGAGCCGCGGCGGCGACGTTCTCGGCCGGACGCCGCGGATACGGCCCGGCGATGCCCGGCAACCTCACCCTGCCCACCCCCAACGCCTACCGCTCGCCCTTCCGCCGCCCCGACGGCTCCTACGACTGGGAGACCGAGCTGGAGTACGGGTTCGCCCTGGTCGACCAGCAGTCCACGGGCTCCCTCGCCGCCTGCCTCATCGAGCCCGTCCTCTCCTCCGGCGGCATCATCGACCTCCCGCCCGGCTACCTCGCCCGCCTCAAGGAGATGTGCGCCGAGCGCGGCATGCTCCTCATCCTCGACGAGGCGCAGACGGGCCTCGGGCGCACCGGCCACATGTACGCCTTCGAGCGCGACGGGGTCGTCCCCGACCTCCTCACCCTCTCCAAGACGCTCGGCGCCGGTCTCCCCGTCGCCGCGGTCGTGACCAGCGACGAGATCGAACAGACCTGCCGCGACCGGGGCTTCCTCTTCTTCACGACCCATGTCTCCGACCCCCTCGCGGCGACGGTCGCGCTGACCGTCCTCGACGTCATCGAGCGCGACGGCCTCGTCCAGCGCTCCGCGAAGCTGGGCGAACAGCTCACCGGGCGGCTGCTGGAGCTGCGCGACACGTACGAGGTCGTCGGCGACGTCCGGGGGCGCGGCCTCCTCCAGGGCATCGAACTGGTCCACGACAAGCAGAGCAGGACCCCCGCCGACGCCCTCGGCCAGGCCGTCACCGCCGCCTGCCTCGACCGGGGACTGCACCTCAACATCGTCCAACTGCCCGGCATGGGCGGCATCTTCCGGATCGCCCCGCCGCTCACGACGAGCGACGAGGAACTGCACGCCGGTATCGACATCCTGGACGCCGCTCTCCGGTCGTGCCTCACCGGCTGAGTCCGGCCCGGCAGCGCCCTCGCCCCCCTTCCCCGCCTCCGGGTCCCGCTCGGGTCGCGGGGACGGGCCGCTTCCCTGATGCTGGACCGGCGTGGTCTTCCGCCGGGGCCGCGCGCGTCAGCACCGCAGGCGGTCCTGGAGGCCGGAGATGTTCGCAGGTCTGGGCCGGTTCGTCGTACGCAGGCCGTGGTGGATCATCCTCGCCTGGGTGGTGATCGCCGCCGCGGTGATCGCCACCGCGCCGAAGCTGACCTCCTCCACCGACGAGGCCAGCTTCCTGCCCAAGGGCTACGAGTCGATCAAGGCCCAGGACCTTCAGCGGCGCGAGTTCCCGCAGCAGCAGAACATCGGCGCGATCGTGGTCTTCGACCGAGGGGACGGGAAGCCGCTCACCGCCACCGACGCGGCCACGGTGAAGAGGATCAGCAAGAAGCTCGCCGCCAGGAAGATCGACAAGATCGACGGGGTGGCCCCGGGCAGGACCTCGCCGAACAAGAAGGTCGCCTCGGCGCTCGTCGCCATGCCGAAGACGAACAACCCCAACGACACCGCGCCCCAGGACGCGGTCGAGAAGCTGCGCGGAGCGCTGCGCCACGAGCTGCGCTCCGCGCCCGCGCTGGACGCCGGGATCACCGGAACGTACGCGCAGGCCCTCGACCAGGCCGAGTCCTCCGAACGCGCGGGCGCGCTCGTCGGCATCGGCACCATCGTGATCATCCTGGTGCTGCTGCTCGTCATCTTCCGCAGTCCGGTCGTCGCGCTGCTGCCGGTCGTCCTCATCGGCCTGATCTCACCGATGGCCACCGGCGTGATCGCCGCCGCCAACGAGGCGTTCGACCTCAAGACGGACTCGTCCATCGAACAGTTGCTGACGGTCGTGCTCTTCGGCGTCGGCACCGACTACATCCTCTTCCTGCTCTTCCGCTACCGCGAGGCGCTGCGCGCGGGGGAGGACGCCAAGGGCGCGATGGTGCACGCCGTCACCCGGGTCGGCGAGGCCATCACCTCCGCGGCGGGCGCGGTGATCATCGCGTTCGCCGCGCTCACCCTCTCCACCCTGGGCATGCTCAAATCGATGGGCCCGGCGCTCGCCATCGCCGTGTTCCTGGCGCTGCTCGGCGGCCTCACTCTGGTCCCCGCCGTGGTCTCGCTGCTGGGAACCAAGGTGTTCTGGCCCTCGAAGTCCTGGCAGCGGGAGCCCAAGGGCACCGGCTTCGGGAAGCTGGGCGGCTCGCTCGCCCGCCGCCCGGCCGTCTGGGCCACGGCCTCCGGCCTGGTGCTCCTCGTCCTCGCCTCCGGCGCCCTCGGCTACAAGGCCAACTTCGACCTGGCCGGATCCTCGCTCCCGGACGACAAGGAGTCCGTCGTCTGGATGAAGACGATGGAGAAGGGCTTCCCCGCGGGCGCCACCGACCCCACCAACGTCTTCCTCACCGACGCCGACGGCCGCCGCCTCGCCCGCGGCGAACTCCGGGACTTCCGGGCACAGATCGCCCGCGTACCGGGAGTGGGCACCGTCGCCCCGCCCAAGGTCAGCGAGGACGGCGCGACCGCCAACTACTCCGTGGTGCTCGACGACTCGCCCGCCTCCGACACGGCGCTCGGCACCGTCAAGGACCGGCTGCGCCCGACCGCGCACGACAGCGCGCCGGACGGCACCGAGGCCCGGGTGGGCGGGACGACCGCGGTGTACGTGGACATCAACAAGGCCGTGGACCGCGACTACTCGGTCGTCTTCCCGGTCGCCGCCGTCTGCATCATGGTCATCCTCGGGCTGCTGCTGCGCTCCCTGGTGGCCCCCTGGTACCTGATGGTCTCCGTCGCCCTCGGGTTCGCGGCGACGCTGGGCGCCACCAGCGTGCTGTTCACCTCGATCGGGAACCAGCCGGGGCTGATGTTCATGCTGCCGGTGATCATGTACCTCTTCGTCACCGCGCTCGGCACGGACTACAACATCCTGATGGTCTCCCGGCTGCGCGAAGAGGCCCGCGAGGGCCACCCGCCCCGCCGGGCCGCCGGAATCGCGCTGCGCCACTCCGGCCCGACGATCGCCGCCGCCGGAGTCATCCTGGCCGGAACCTTCGCCACCCTGATGCTGGCCGGGAACTCGCTGCTCACCCAGATGGGCTTCGCGCTGACCTTCGGCATCCTCGTCGCCGCCTTCGTGATGGCCCTGCTCTTCACCCCCGCCGTGACCGCGCTCATCGGCCACACGGCCTGGTGGCCGGGGCACGGCGACAGGAGCGAGAAGCCCGAATCCTCCGGCCCCGTGCCTGCGGGACCTGAGCCCTCGGGGCCTGATCCCTCAGGATCCAGCCCCTCCGGCGCCGGACCCGGCGGCTAGCCGCGCGGCGCCTGCGCGCGCAGGAAGTCGAGAACGAGCGACACCACCCGCTCGGGGAACTGGCTGTGCGGGTAGTGCCCGGCGCCCTCGACCATCTCCAGGCGCCCGAGCCCGTCCGGCAGCGCCTCCACGATCGCCGTGCCCTCGGCGCGCGGGTCGGCCCAGTCGGGGTCGAGCGTGCCCATGACGACCAGGACCGGGCAGCGGACACCGCCGAGCTGCGCGCCCGCGTCGCCCGGCGCGCTGCGGCCCATGCCCTGGAAGGCCTTCATCCGGCCCGGCTCGCGCATCAGCGCCTCGATGCGGGCGATCCGCTCGTCCCAGTCGGCCTGCTTCGGGCCCGGGTGCGCCACGTCGAGGTACGCGCGCCACTGCGGCACGCTGCCGAGGACGCCCGCGCCGACGAGCCGCGTCATGGCCCGCCGGAAGCGCTTCACCCGCAGGTCGGAGAGGCGGACCGACTGCTTGCGGGTGAACGGCGCCAGCTCGACGACCGCGGAGATCAGCGAGGGCTCCCGCGCCGCCGCGATGGTGGCCGCGCCGCCGGAGATCGAGTGCCCGACGAGCACGGCCGGTCCGCCCAAGTGCCGGACGAGGGCGAGCAGATCGCCCGCGAGGGCCGTACGGCTCCACTCCGGCCAGTCGGTGCTGGACTCGCCACAGCCGCGCAGATCGACAGCGGCGACCCGGTACCCCTCCGCCACCAGTGGGGGAACCACCGCCCGGTACGCGTCGCGGCTGTCGCCCATGCCGTGCGCGAGAACGATCAGCGGGCCGGTCCCCGCGACCTCGTAGGCGAGGGTGCCTCCGTCGACGGCCAGGTACTCGGTCATGACGCCCCTTGGGTGAGTGGCTAACATTGTTAGCCATAAGCTAATGCTGTTAGCCGCTCCTGTCAACGGCGGACTCCGCGCCTCCCGTTCGCACCGCCGCGGAACCGTCCGCCACTTCGACACCGTCGTAGAGCCGAAAGCGGGCCGAAGACAGGGGGAGGGGGGAGCGGCGATGAGGAACGGGCGACGGCGGGCCGCGTGCGCGTTCGCGGTCCCGATGGCGGCGGTGACGGCGGCCCTCACGCTCGTGGGCTGCGGCGGTTCCGACGACGGGCCGACCCGGGAACGACGGGAACGCCCCACGACGAGCCCCGACGCCCGGCGCGGCCCGTGGGGCGACGGAGGCAAGGCGGCCGAGGCGGGCCGGACCGTCGGCGCCCCCGGCTCGCCCTGCACGCTCCCCGTGGCGTTCTCCGCCGCACGCGGCTGGAAGGCCGAGAGCGTGCCGAAGGGCACCCATCGCCAGGGCACCGTCGAGGTGGCCTGCGAGATCGACGCCAAGCCCGCGGGGAACATCGGCTACCTGCGCGTCTGGACCGGAGACGGAGACTCCCCGCGCGCGGCACTGGAGGCCTTCGCCGAGGACCGCCACCCGGAACGCCGGCGCCACCGCACCACCGAGGCGGGCGACGGCGGCACCGCGCTCGCCGAAGTCTCCTACCTCAGCCGCACGGTCCTGGACGGCGAGGAGCTGGACCGCAAGCCGGTCCTCGCCTTCGCGGCCGACACCGGCGACGGGCGGCTCGTCATCGTCGAACTCGGCGGCACGGACGCCGAGGAGCACCGTGCGATGCTGCCCGCATACCTGCTGGCCAAGAAGACGCTGAAGGTACGAGGCTGACCCCGGGGACCGGAACGGCGACCCCGCCCGAGAGTTCGGAGGACCGATGGACAAGAAGCTCGCCGCGTATCTGAGCACGCTCTACGAGCAGGGGCGCACGCACGACGCCCCGCTGGCCGACCGCCTGCTGCGCCTGCGGAACATGACGCCCGAGGCCGCCGGATTCATCAGCCTCCTGATCCGCGCCCAGCGCGGCACCCGCGTACTGGAGATCGGGACCTCCAACGGATACTCCGCGATCTGGTTCGCCGACGCCCTCCGCGACACCGGCGGCAGCCTGACCACGGTCGAGACCGAGCCCGACCGGGCCGCGACGGCACGCAGGCACCTGGAGGCCGCGGGCGTCGCCCCGTACGCGACCGTGGTGGACGGCGACGGCGGCGAGGTGCTCGCCGCGGCCGGCGACTCCTCGCTCGACCTCGTCGTCCTGGACGCCGAGCGCCCCGCCTACCCCGACTACCTCCCGCACCTGCGGCGGGCCCTGACCCCGCACGGAATCCTCGCCATCGACAACGCCGTCAGCCACGCCGACCAGCTCACCGGCTTCCGCTCCCTGCTGGAGGAGGACGCGGAATTCGCCGTCCACCTGGAGCAGGTGGGCGACGGCGTGCTCACGGCCGTACGGCTCGGCTGACGGGACTCCGACTCCGCGGTCAGTCCCCCGCCGTCGCGACGACGAGATGGTGCTGCGAGAGCCCGAGCACGGAGGGCTCGGCCTCCAGCCTGCGCAGCGTGCGCAGGAGCTGGTCGCGCCGCCGCTCGTCCTCCATACGTGCGTCGATGTCGCCGAGGAGCTTGGCGGGGCCCTCGACCGCGAGGAGCGCGCGGACGCGCAGCCCCGCCTCGACGGCCTCCTCGGCCAGCTCGTCCGGGGCGTGGAGATACGCGGTGGTGAACAGCCGCTCGTAGTCCCGGCCCTGGTTGCGGTGCTCACCGGTGGACACGTGCGCGGCGACCGTCTCCTCGACCCCGGGCAGGTCGAGCTTGCCGCTCGCGAGCATGTCCCACGAGCTGTAGAACCGCGACAGCCCCGCCGCCACGAGCACGCCGCCCGGACGCAGCACTCGCCCCGCCTCGCGCCACGTACGCAGCCGGTCCTCGCGACGCGGCAGGTGGTACAGCGGCCCGAGGAGCAGGACCGCGTCGGCCGAACCGTCGGGGAAGGGCAGGCCACGGGCGTCCGCCAGCAGGCAGTGGCAGCCGGGCGGCGCGTCCTCGCGCGCCTGGCGCACATGGAGCGGCACCGGGTCGACGAGCGCGACGCGGTAGCCGTCACCCGCCAGTGCGTGCGCGTATCGGCCGGGCCCGCCGCCGACGTCCAGCAGGAGCCCGGGCGGCGGCGGGAGATGACGGGCGAGGATCTCGCGCGTCCGTACGAACTCGATGCCGCGGCCCGGAGAGGACAGCCGGTCCCGCTCCCTGCCGAGCGCGTAGTACCGGGAGATGTCGGGATCGAGTGCCATCACGTACCTGTCCGGGGGAGGGGGGGGAGGGGCGCTGACAAAGCGAGGCGAGGCGAGGGCACAGGGGCCGGGGTGCCGTACTCGCCAACGCCCGGCGCGTGGCGGTGAGTTCCCGCACCCCTCGCGCCCAGGCGTACCGGCGTATGCCCACGTGTCGGTGATCCGTCGGCGAGGTGTCGGTGCCCACTGGAACGGTGGGCACCGAGGCGCCCCGGCACCCAGCCGCGAACCGCCTCCCCAAGGAGC
Organism: Streptomyces albiaxialis; assembly: GCF_039530985.1. Classification (NCBI taxonomy): domain Bacteria; kingdom Bacillati; phylum Actinomycetota; class Actinomycetes; order Kitasatosporales; family Streptomycetaceae; genus Streptomyces; species Streptomyces albiaxialis. The sequence continues at coordinate 20,738 of NZ_BAAAPE010000002.1, read as the reverse complement.
GGAACACCGGAAGGGAGCCATGCCGCCATGCCGACCTCACCCCCGTGGGACGTCCGACGGCTGCCGCGTGCCGAGGACAGCGTCTTCCTGGTCACCGGCGGCAACGCGGGCATCGGGTACTTCGTCGCCGAGCAGTTGGCGTCGTCCGGCGCCACCGTCGTCCTCGGCTGCCGGAGCCCCGCGAAGGCCGACGGCGCCGTGGCCTCGATCCGCGCGCGGGTCCCGGGCGCGCGCGTACGGGCCGTACGGCTCGACCTCGCCGACCTCTCCTCGCTCCCGGCCGCCGCCGAGGCACTGGGGACCGACCGCCTCGACGCCGTGGTGCACAACGCGGGCGTCGCGCGCGACGACCCGCCGCGCGAGGAGACCGGCGACGGCCACGAGCTGATGTTCGGCACGAACCACCTCGGGCACTTCGCGCTCACCCGGTGGCTGATGCCGCTGCTCACCGCCGCACCCGCGGCGCGCGTCGTGACCACGGGCAGCTTCGCCGCGAAGTCCGAACGCCTCGACCTGGACGACCCGCAGTCCCGCACGGACTACCGCCCCAAGCGCACCTACGGCCGCTCCAAACTGGCCCAGATGTACTTCGGCCTCGAACTCGACCGCCGCCTGCGCGCCGTCGGCAGCACGGTGTCGAGCGTCGTGGCCCATCCCGGGGGCGCGCTGGACTCCCTCACCCCGCCCCGCCCGCCGGTGCACGAGCCGACAACCGCCGCCCGGCTCCGTACGGCCCCCGCCGCCCTCGTCCTCCAGGGCAAACACGCCGGTGCGTGGCCCGCCGTACGCGCGGTCCTCGACCCGGCCGTACGCGGAGGCGAACTGTGGGGGCCCCGCGTCTTCGGCCTGCGCGGCGCGCCCCGGCGCGAAAAGGTGTGGGACCACCTCGCCGACCCCGCCGTCGCGGCACGGCTGTGGGCCGCGAGCCGCGCCCTGACCGGCGTGGACCCCGCACCCGCACCCTCCCGGTAGCCTCGCGGGGACGAACGGGCCCGGCACGGGGAAGGAGCACGGATGAGCGCGAACGGGGACGCGCGGCGCCCGCTGCTCTTCCTCGACATCGACGGACCGCTCATCCCGTTCGGCGCCCCGCCACCGCACCGGTACCCCACCTATCCCACCCACGGCACCCGCGGCACCCACGAGGCGAACCCCCTCCTGGCCCGGGTCGATCCCGCGCACGGCGCCCGCCTGGCCGCGCTCCCGTGCGACCTGGTCTGGGCCACGACCTGGGCGGAGGAGGCCAACGAGTGCCTAGCCCCGCTGCTCGGCCTGCCGCCCCTGCCCCTGGTCGACTGGCCGGAACCGTCCGCCACGGACGGCCAGGACGGCCAGGACGACCGGGATGAACGGGACGACCAGGACGGACGGGACGCACGCGCCGGGCTCCACTGGAAGACCCGTACGCTCGTCGAGGCGGCGGCGGGACGCCCGTTCGCCTGGGTCGACGACGAGCTGACCGGCACCGACCGCACCTGGGTCGCCGCCCACCATCCGGGGCACGCGCTCCTCCACCGCGTCGACGCCCGCTTCGGACTGACCGACGCGGACTACGCGGCGCTCGACGCCTGGCTGCGCCGACCGCACTGACGCGCGGCGGGAGGCCGTCAGGGCGCACGGAGCGGGGCCGGGAAGCCGGTCCAGCGCAGCGCGTCCGGGAGATGGCCCATGTCGTTGAGGACGAGTACGGCCGGGGGCCGGGCAGGGGCGTAACGGATCACGGTGAGCGCGCAGTTCCCGTGGTTGAGGCCCATCCAGCGCCAGGCGGGCGCGTCCATCGCGGCACGGACCAGCCACGCGACGAGGAACGCGTGGGTGACCACCAGCTCATGGCGGGGAGCCCCCTCGCCCCCGGCCGTGCCGGTGAACTCGGCCACCGCCCGGCGCGCCAGCTCCGCGCCCCGCGCCCGCTCGGCGTCCGTGACGGACGCGACGTGCGGCAGCATCGCGTCGGCGACACCGACGGGCAGCTCGTCCCGCTCGGGAACGTACGGGACGTAGTCCCCGGCGGCCTCGCACTCCCGCAGGGGCACCGGCCCGGGCCGCCCGGTGTCGGGCCGCCCGGCGCCGAGCCGCTCGGCGACGAGCCGTGCCGTCCGTGCCGCGCGCGGCAGCGGACCGTGGTGCACGGCCTCCAGCGGAACGCCGCGCAGCCGCCCGCCCAGCAGCCCGGCCTGCCGCCGCCCGGCCCCGGTGAGCCCGCTCCCGTCGGACGTGGCCTCGCCATGACGGGCGAGATACAGATAGCGATCACGCATGCCGTGACGGACGACACCCACGCGACCAGCGGTTCCGCGGAGAAAGTGCGCCGGACCGTACATCCTTCCGGGCCCGGGAGCGATCTTGCATTTGTCTCGATCATGCATGAAGAAAGCAGCACCCGTACATGCCCCTCTTCCCCCGAGCCGCCGCCCGCGGGCGGCGCCCCGGCGCTCTGCTCGTCTCCCTCTGCTCACTCGGCCTGCTGGCCGGCCTGACCGGCTGCGCGGACGGGAGCCAGGCCACCGACCGTTCCGGCCCCCGGCACACCGGCGCCCCGCCCGGGCAGTCCGCACCCGCCCCCTCCGGTGTCTGGGCGGGAGGGAAGGACCCCGTCCGTACGGCCGAGTCGGTGCTCCAGGTGGTCGCGCACCCGGACGACGACCTGTTCTTCGTGAACCCGGAGACGGCCCAGTCGCTGCGTTCCGGGCGCCCGCTGACCACGGTCTATCTGACCTCGGGGGAGTCCGACGGCGTCAACGCCCCGCGTAGGGACGTGCCGGGGGCGGCCGCTCCGGCGCGCAAACCGGGGGACCGGGGCGACAAGGCCCTGTACGCCGAGGCCCGGCAGAACGGCATCCGCGCGGCCTACGCCGAGATGGTCACCGGAGACCGCGACACGCCCTGGAAGCGCAGCGTCCTGCGCACCGCGGGCGGCGGCCGGGCCGAGCTCGACACGCTCCGGGGCCACCCGAGGGTCCGCCTCGTCTGGAACCTGCTGCGCGAGGCGGGCAGCCTCACCGCCCACCGCCCGCACAGCCTGTACGGGCTGTGGCGCGAGGAGGTCCCGGCCCTGGAGTCCCAGCTCACGTCCGGCGGCCCCGTCCGCCACGACTTCCGCTACACCCGCGAACAGCTCGTCGACACCCTCACCGGCTACCTGCGCACCTTCCGGCCGACGCAGATACGGATGCAGGACCCGACACCCGGCAAGCTGGACACCAACGGCAAGTACGCCGACCACCAGGATCACTTCGCGGGCGCCCGCCTCCTCCAGGAAGCCCTCGCCCGGCACGGCGAGGACGCCGCCCGGGGCAAGGCCCCCCACTTCACCGTCGAGACCTACCTGGGCTACTTCAACGGCGGCCTGCCCCACGTCCTCGGCGGCAGGACCGCCGAGAACAAGCTGCGCAGCCTCGACACCTACGCCTGGGCCGACCGCGCCGAACGCCCCTGCCGGCACACGGCGGGCTGCGGCGACCTGAAGATGGTGCCCCGGGGACAGCACCAGGGCTGGTCGCACGGCATACGGCACGCGGACGGCGACTCCGTGTCGTGGCTGCGGACGGGCAAGGACGGCTCGCTGTGGGCGTACTCGGTGCTCGACGGCCGCATCGCCGTACGCCACCGCCCGGCCGCCCCCGCGAACTCCCCGGACCCCCGCTGGACCGCCCCGGCCCTGCTCCCGGAGACGGGCATCGACCCGGCCCTCACCACGGTCCGCCTGCCCGACGGCCGCACCGCCCTGTTCGGCACCCGCACGGTCACCGACGACGGCCCCGACGGCTACCGCAAGGAAGTGGGCTGGGTCACCCAACGCCCGGACACCAAGGGCACACGCGCACGCCCGGGTTCCGGCTTCGGTCCCTGGCAGCCTCTTGGCACCCCCGAGGACGGCGACCGGACGGGCCTGTCGGACATCAGCGCCCCCGCCGTCGCCGCCGCCCCCGACGGCACGCTGACGGTCGCGGTCCGCACGAGCCGTCACCAGCTCAGCAGCCGCGTCCGCACCCCCGACGGCACCTGGAAGCCCTGGCACACCCAGGGCGGCACCGGCGTCCACGGCACCCCGACCGCCGTCGTCGACGGCGCGGGACGCCCCCACGTCTTCGGCGCGACGGCCGGCACGGTCCTCGCCTGGTCGGCCCCGCACCCCGAAGCGCCGCTCTCCGGCCCCCGCCCCACGGGCCTCCCGCCCGTCACCGGCCCGATCACGGCCCGTACGGACGGCCGCGCCGCCGTACGCCTCTACGCACGCGCCCCCGCCACCGGCCACGTCCTGTCCGCCCGCCTGGCCACCCGCGGAACCCGCCCCGCCCGCGTCACGGACCTGGGCGGCGCCGCGGGCTACGGCCCGGTCTCCGCCACCCGCCTCGCCGACGGCCGCACCCTCCTCGCGACCCGCGCGGCCAACGGCGACGTACAGACCGCCCTCACCGACGAACGCCCGCCCGCCACCGGCACCCCGGGCAGAGCCGCACCGGCGTCCTCCCGCCCCCGCTGGAGCACCACCGGCGTCCTCCTCTCCGGCGCCCCCGCCGCCGCCCCGACCCCCGACGGCCGCCACGCCACGATCGCCGCAACCACCCTGGACGGCCACCTCTACTGGGCCCGCACCGGAAACAAGGGCACCACAACCTGGGAGGGAACCAGAGGATGACCGATTTCCCCCGCTCCGCACATGCCGAACTCGCCCGCGCGGGCTGGCACCCTGGCCGCCGCGCACCACTGGAGGGGATCCGCCCCGAGCTGGCCATGGAAGGGCACAGCCTCACGCGGGCGGCGGAGGAGTTCCTCGCGGAGTACGCGGGCCTGCGGATGAAGGTCCGGGATCCCGCATCCGGCGCCGCCGCCGACTCCTTCGACTTCGACGCCGTCGGAGCCTCCTCCATCCCGGCCCACAATGTGCGGCGGTACGAAGCGGCGCTCGGCGAGAGCCTCACGCCGGTAGGCTCCGCGTTCGGCGAAGTGATGACCCTCCTGGTCTCCGGATCGGGCGCGATGTATGCCGTGTTGGACGCGACACTGCTGCACGTAGGGGATGACGCCGCCGAGGCGATCACCGTCCTCTGCGGGAACGGCGAGTTGCGCGAGGTCGGAGGAGTCAACTGGGACTGACGCCATCTGTCCCGGCGTTGAGCGGAAGCGGAATCGCAAGCGGAAACGCAAGCGGAAACGCAAGCGGCTCGGAGCCCGACGGCCCCACCGCGTCCCCCTCTTCACCGGCCGGCCCCGGGTAGGCTGCGCTCTCCGTGCCGGTCGCGGCTCGTGCGAGCCGTCGGGCCGGTGTCCGTTCGTCCGCGGGGGAGGCCCGGTGCCGGGGAGTACGCGCGTGCCCGCGTGGGTGGAGTCCGCGGGCGGACCACTGGTCGTCGTGCCCCGGGCCGCCCTGCCGTCCTGGTCCGGCGTGAACGGAAACGGGACGGAGACCGACTACGACCGGGCCTGCCAGGTCGATGGCTTCGCCGAGACCGTCGAGACCGGCCCGCACCGCACGTACCAGGCCCTCGTCCTGGGCGGCGAACCCGCCGCGACCCACTTCCTGCCCGTGGCCCCCGGCGGAGGCGTCTTCGTACGGCGGCACGCCGCGCCCTCCGACGAAGACGTCCTGGACAGCGTGGAGAGCGCGCTCGACACCGCCGTCTGGGGCTCCGAGCGCACATGGACCCTCCCGGATGACGGCGTGGTCGTCTTCGACGCGGCCGTACCGGGGGACGAGCTGGACCGGTTGGAGCCGCACGAACATCTGCGCGTGGACCTCCCGGAGGGACAGTACGAAGTGCGCGCCGCGTACGTGGAGTCGGCCCCCGACACCTGGATGTCCCTGATCCGCGTGACGAGACAGGGCCTGGCGGACATCGTCGGCGCGGCCTGGAACCGGCTCCTCCGGGACGCGGCCGAGCGGGAGGGCCCGTATGCGGAGCCGTACGCCGAGATGGTGCGCACCGCCTACGCCCACCCCAGGCTCAGGCCGCTCTACCCGTGGACCGGAATGTCGGAACTGCACTTCAGCCGGTGCACCGAACTGCGCTGGACCTGGGACATCCCCTACATCGGCCCGGCCAAGGGCGGCGGTTACCGCGTCTCCGGCCCCCTGCGCACGCAGGAGGTGGGCTTCGCCCGCTCCGCCGAGGAGGCCGTCGCGATGGTCGTCGACCGGCTGCCCCCGCGCAGCGACCACGCCTTCCGCGGCACCCCCCAGGAACTCGCCGCATACGAACGCACGCACCCCGGCACCACGGACGAGACGCCCCAGGGCCCTTGAGGACGTGAGCAGGGCGGCCCGCCGCCGTTGTCAGTGGCGGCGACGACAATGCGCGGTATGACTCCGCCCGAGCACCTCGACCGCTTCCTCACCGATACGGGGCTGGGAGACGCCGCGACGTTCACGGCCGTGCGCGGCGGTGACGAGGACGCGGTGATCCGGCACTTCGGCGGCGACCCGGACACTGCCCGCCCCATGGCCCTGGACGACCTGTCCTCGCACTACGACCGCGACCTCGTCCTCGTCTCCCGCTCGGGCCCCGCGACCGTCGTCGTGGAGAACGGCTACCAGGGGTCCCGCGAAGAGGTCCTGCGCCCCCTCTCCCGCCTGGGCCGCACCGCCAGCGCCTTCTGGAACGTCAACGCGGTGTCCCGGCTGTCCCTGGCCGAGGACGGACTCATCTCCTCCGCCCTCGACATGGTCGTCCTCGACGACCCCTACGGCGCCCGGCCCGACGCCTGGGACCCCCTGCTGGACGGCCTGGCCTTCGGCGTCGAGGCGCCGGGCTGGGGCGAGGGCCTCGTGGCGGTCGAACGCGCCACCGGCGCCCGCTTCGACGAGGCCTGGGCACGGGGCCCGCACCGCGCCGTGGAGATCACGCCCGTACCGGAGTATGTGCTCGGCCAGGGGTTCGACGACTCACCGCTGCTCGGCCAGGAGCCCTTCGCCGGCTACCTGGCAGAGCTTGGCCCCGCGCTGCTGGACCGCATGCGCCGCCACGCCCTGGACCTGGCCCTGACCCACGCCGGCCTGCGCGAACACCCCCTGGCCCCAGCGGCGCTCGCGCCCCCGCCCCCCGCCAGGCAGCGGACACGCCTACGGGCGGAACTGACCGCCGCGAGCGACACGGCCCTCGCCCGCAGCCACGCACTGCGCGCCGAGGAGGCCGAGGACTTCGCACCAGAGTGGGAGCGCCCCTCCCACCTCGCCTTCCGGCAGGCCATAGTCCTCGACGTCCTCGCGCGGTGCGCCGCGGCCCACTCGCCCACCTCGACGAGCGGCCTCCCCGACATCCTCAGCTCCCTGGTCACCGCCATGACGGGCGACGGCGAACGCGTCGAGGAATTCTGGATGGTCGACCGCCTGCACAGGGCAGCGCTGCGAAGGGCCTGAGAGCGGTGCGCGTCAGTCGTCCTCGGCGCCGGACAGGGCCTCGGCGACCATACGGGTGGCGAAGTCCCGGTCGTCGGTGAGGGCGTTGACGCGCTCCGCGAGAAGGAAGGCCGTGGCCTCCAGAGCATTCATCTCCACCGTGCGTGGTCCAGTCGCCGTACTGGCGCCGCCACAGGCTGGGACTCAACCCGGTCGCCGCCGCGATGAGCAGACCGGCCATGGTGGGGATGGCCTCGGGCCGGATACTGACCGTCATCATCCGCATCGTGGCCACGAGATCGGGCACCACGCACTCGATGACGTCCTTGCCGTGGTCCTCGTAGGCCAGCCTCAGCCACTTCATGTAGACGAAGATCAGCGAACACGCCCCGTCCAGCAGGTCCTCGACCCCGTCCGGGCCCATGGAGGTGAGGATCCGGTCGATCATCTCCTGCTGTTCGGCCGTCTCGGTCGCCCCGTTGTAGAAGGCCCTGAGGCGGGAGTCGACCACCATGAGGGCCGCGTCCACATCACCGGCGGGAGCGTGCTCGGGGGCGCAGGGCGAAGACACAGGGTTCCTCCTCTTCCGGCCGCGGCGGCGGCGCGGCACGCCCGTACGGTAGACGGCCGCACACCGGAGCGCTGCCGGATCCGCCCGGTGTCCCCCGAGGTGAGTACGACGGTGGGGGAGGCCCCCGCCCGCTCCGACCGCGTCGCCGCGTGCGAAAAACGCAATCGTGCCGGTAGGGTCCCTGCCATGACAGTGAATCCGGGGTCGGGTACGGACGAGGCGCCGGGCACCGAGGAGGTGCTGCGCGTCACCGTCGACAGGCTGCGCGAGCTGGCGGGAGAGCACCAGACCGAACTCGCCGTGGCCGTCGGCCTCAGCCCGACGGGCCTGTCGCGCCGTCAGTCGGGCAAGGCCTCCTGGAAGCTGGAGGACATCGACCGCCTCGCCGCGCACTGGGGCATCGAGGTCCCGGACCTGCTGACCGGCACGGAGCACGCCGTCTCCTGCCTCCCCGCGGCCCGCACGAGGCCCACCCTGCTCCCCGCTCCCGAACCGGAACCTGAGCCAGAAGCGGAACCGAAGCCGAAGCCGGAACCGGAGCCGGAGCGTCAGGCGGCGCCCGACACCACCCCTGAGCGCCAGCCGGAAACCACACCGGCACCCGAACCCGCAATCGCCCCCGCCCCCACCCCCACTCCACCCCTCCAGGCACCTCCCCAGGTCCTGCCGCCCGATCCACCCCGCCCCGTCGACGGAACGGCCGTAGCGGCGGAGCCGTGCGTGCTGTGCGGGAAGCCGACGACCGCGCGCGCGGGCGGCCACCCCCAGCACATGTACGGCCTGTGCGTAGGCGCCCCGCTCCCCGCCGCCGAGCCCGGCGAGCCCGCCGGGGCCGACGGAGGGGAACAGCCCCGCCCCGACGCCCCCTCGGCCCCTCGCGGAACCCGCCCCCGCCCCGCACCCGCCCCGCTCACCGACAACGACCTGGCGCTGACGATCGCGGGCACGGTCGCCGCCGTACTGCGCGAGCACGAGGGCGATATGGGCGCCGCGCAGGAGGCGCTGTCCAAGCGCGCGGTTCAGGACGTGATGAGCCTCTTCAAGTCCTCGCGCGTGGGCGGCCGTTACGAGCACAAGGACTTCCCGCCCACCGAGGAGATCCTCAAGAAGCGCTCGCAGAAGGGCGCCGACGCGATCTGGGAAGGCCGCCCGAAGTGGCGCAACACCGCGCTCGCGAAGGCCGTCAAGGCGGGCGAGCTCGACGGCCCGGTCGACGTCGTGGCGTTGGACGCGAACGCCGCCTATCTCGCGGCCTGGAAGACGAGGCTGCCCCTCGGCCGTCTCGTGCACAGCACCACCGGCGTCCACGACCCCAAGCAGGCGGGCGTGCACCTGATCACGCCGCCCGAATGGGACCACCCCGACATCCCCTCGCCGCTCGGCGCCCGTATGGAGCCGGGGGAGTTGTGGGTGACCGAGCCGACGCTGCGGCTGCTGATGCGGTGCGCGAAGGACGACCTGTGCGACCCGCCCGTCATCCACGAGTCCTGGACCTCGGGCAGCACGGAGGCCCTGCTGGAGAAGCTGCGCCGTACGCTCGTGGAGCTGCGGAAGAAGGCCGTCGAGGAGGGCGACACGCTCACGGTGGAGTATCTCAAGGCGATGTACTCCAAGTTCGTCTCCACCATCGGCGAATCGTCGATGAACCGGGAGATCCGCCGTCCGGACTGGATGCACATCATCCGCTCCCAGGCCTTCGCGAACCTGTGGTTCAAGGCCGACCGCGCCCGCAAGGCGGGCCTGACACTGGTCCAGATGTCGGGCACGGACGAGCTGCACCTCGCGGGCGGCGACTGGCGCGGCGTGTTCTCCGAGGGCCGGGGCATGGCCGACATGAAGATCAAGGAGACCTACACGTTGGGCACCCCCGGAGGTGAGCGGTGAGCAGCCAGTCCCAGGACGAGTGGGGCGAGTGGCAGAAGCACGGCGCGCGCGGCATGACCGGCGGCCAGGCCCTCGCGCAGGAGATCGAACGCGTCGTACGGGCCCACGGCATCGCCTCCCCGGTCACCACCAGGCGGGGCCTCAACGCCCGGCTGCGCTACCTCGACAGCCCCGCGGGCCGCGCCGCGCTCCGCGAGGCCGGAGCCAGCCCCCGTACGGTCCGGGACTGGTACGCGCGCCGCACCACCCCCTCTCGCGCCAGCCGCGAGAAGATCGACACGGCGTACTGGAACCGCCGCCGCGAGAACCTCATCCGTTCCGGGCAGTTGAAGCGCTATTTCAACAACGAGGGCCGCGGCGTACGGATGGAGATCTACCCCGTCGACCAGACGGCCGTCCCCGAGAAGTACCGCCGCCCCAACGTCCAGGACCGCTCCATTCAGGCCCGCTACGTATGGGACGACGCCGTCGACGCCTGGAAGGACGACGACTTCGGGACCCTCGACGAGATCTGGGACGACCTGATCGCCGACCTCGACTCCGACTGGGTCGCCTACGCCTACGTCTCGGGGATCGGCACCAGCGCCTGACCCCGGCGCCGCGCCGGGGCCGCGCCGGGGGCGATTGGGTGCGACCGGAGGACGACCCGGGACCCTCCCACGCAACGTGAATCCTTAGCCAAACATCGGTGAACTCCGTACAACCAGCCGGGCACTTCGACGGTCACATGTGACGAACCCGCGTCCCGTCGACCGAGTGGGAGCCCCACCGTGCCACAGCGCCGCCGCATCCTGACGTACGCCATCGCAGCAGCCGCGACGGTCACCGCCGGGCTCGTGCTCCCGTCCGGCACGGCCACCGCCGCACCCCGCGCCGTCACGAGCGACTTCAACGGCGACGGCTACGCGGACGTCGCCGTCGGCGTCCCGGACGGGACCGTCGGCGGCAAGGCCAAGGCCGGATACGTGAACATCGTCTGGGGCGGACCGAAGGGCGTCGGCGCCCACGGGAGCATCCGCGTCACCCAGTCCACCCCCGAGACCCCCGGCACCCCGGAGGCGGGCGACCGCTTCGGCGCGTCCGTGGAACTGACCGACCTCAACGGCGACGGCATCGCGGAACTCCTCGCCGGCGTCCCCGGCGAGGACGTCACCGACCGGGGAACCGACGCGGGCATGGTCATCGCCGTGGGCGGCTCGAAGAACGGGCCCGGGCCCGGCTCGACGGTTCTCACCGGGCCCTCGCCGTCCGCCGCGTACGGCAGATCGGTCACGGCTGCCGACCTGACCGGCGACGGCAACAAGGAGATCGTGATCGGCGGCACGGACAAGGTCGTCGCCACCGTCGCCCAGGGCGAGGACAGCATGATCGCCACCGTCGTCACCGCCCCCATGGGCGGCCGCGCCCCCGTCCTGACCACCGGCGACTTCGACAGCGACGGGGTCGCGGATCTGGCTCTGGCGTACTGGACCCGGGGCGCGCCCAGCACCCAGTCCCACGTACGCCTGTGGAAATGGGACGCCGACCGCTCCGAGATGGCCAACTTCTGGAACACCGACAACGCCGGTGTGACCGCCCTGGCCGCCGGCGACTTCGACGGCGACGGCAACGACGACCTGGCGCTCGGCGAATGCCGTGAGATCGCCGACGAGAACATCGACGACCCGTGCGGCCCCGAGCCGCTCGCCAAGGGCGGCGGCATCCACGTCCACTACGGCAGCCCGGCGGGCGGCTCGTTCGGCAGCCGCGCCCAGACCCTCAATCAGGACACGGCCGGGGTCCCGGGCGTGGCCGAGGACGGCGACCGCTTCGGCGCCTCCCTCGCCGTCACCGACACCGACCGCGACGGCCGCGACGATCTGATCGCGGGCGCCCCCGGCGAGGCCATCGGGACCAAGGCGAAGGCAGGCGCCGCCTGGCTCCTCCACGGCGGCACCAAGGGCCTGCTCGACGCGGACGGCGCCGCCGCGGCCGACACCTGGAACCAGGACACGGCAGGCGTCCCGGGCGTCGCCGAGGCGGGCGACGCCTTCGGCGCGGCGGTCGCCGCGGGCGACCACAACGGCGACGGGACACCGGACGTCACGGTCGGATCCCCCGGCGAGAACGCCTCGCTGGGCGCCGCATGGCTGCTCCCCAAGGGCGCGGCCAACGGCTCGACCGCCTTCTCGCCCCGCACGCTCGGCCTCCCGGACCTCTCCACGGCCCACAAGTACGGCAAGCCGCTGAGCAGCCACTGAGCGGAGCAGTGGGCAAGCCGCCGAGGTCGCCCAGGGACCTCAGGCCCCGTTCCCGCCGTGCCGTCGACCGACGATCTCGGGCTTCTTGGCCACACGCTCGACGGTTAGCGCCCGGCCCGCACTCGCCACCACCGGGTCGGAATCGGCCATCCAGGCCTGGCGGGCCGCCGAGTCACCGGTCTCCCACAGCTCGACGGCGAGGTCCTGGCGCGTCTTGAGACGCTTGGCGAGAGCACGCAGCTTTCCGAGATTCACGCCATGACCGTCGCCATGCCTGGCATTGACCTCGCGAACCTTGGGAACGTCGAGTCCGGCCAGCTCGGCCATCACCTCGTCCACCGTCGCCCCGGCCATCGGTGCCTCCCGTCCTCTCCCTCACCCACGGGAACCTCAGCCTACGCAGCCCCCGCCCCCCGCCCCCCGCCTCCGCGCCGGGTGTGTGGTGGTGTGGGCGGGTTGGTGGGGGGCGAGTGCGCCGGGTGTGCTGTCTGCTGTGTGTGGTGAGTTGGAGTGTGGTTAGACTCGGCTGCCGCTCCTCGCCCTGGCCAGGGCCTTGGAGGACCGGTGGACCGTGTTTTCGGGGGAAAGGACAGAGCGTGATGACTGTTGGCGTGGACGAGGACGTTCCGATCTATCAGCGCCTGGTGATAGAGCAGGGTGACGTGGTCACCCAGGTCCGGCAGAGCGCCGAGGAACTGCTGCGGGAGACCGAGGAAGCGGTCGACTTCAGCCGCCCCCGCCTGCCCACGGCGTAAGCGGGCTCTCTCCGTGCCGAGGGCTCAGCGGAAGGCCGACGCGTTGTGCTGAGCCCAGTCAGCGAAGGTACGTGCCGGGCGTCCGGTCACCTTCTCGACCACGCCGTTCGGGGTGTTGTACTCGGCCGGCGGGTCGGCGAACACCTCCAACTGGAAATCGATCATGTGCTCCGGAACGCCCTGCTCCCGCATCGCTGTCCGCGCCTGGTCGGGCGTCAGTTCCACGAACTCCACGCTGCGGCCGACCGCTGACCCAAGGGTGGCGATCTTCTCCCGCAGCGAGATCCGCTCCGGCCCGGTCAGCAGGTAGTCCGCACCGCCGTGCCCCTCTTCGAGCAACGCCGTCGCGGCCACCGCACCGATATCGCCCTCGTGCACCATCGCGGTACGCGAGTCCCCGTACGGCCGCTCGACCCGCCCCTGGCGCACCTCGTCCGCCCACTCCAGCGCGTTGGCCATGATCTCGGTCGGCGAGACCGCGGTCCACGTCAGAGCCGACGCCCGCACGGCCGGCTCCAGCGTCGACTCCGACCACCCGGCCAGCATGGTCACCCGGCGCACACCCGCCGCCTCGATCATCGCCACCAGCTCCCGGCCGTTCTCCAGCGGAGCGTAGCCGTCACCCCCGAAGTTGATCAGGTGTACGCCGGTCACGCCCCGCAGCGCCGCCTCCAGCGACGGCGCGTCCAGCAGATCGCCTCCCACGACCTCGACCCCCGGCCCGAACGCCGCTGTCCCGGGCCGCCGGGTCAGCGCACGCACCGGCGCACCGGCCTCCTGGAGCGCCGCGACAACCTGCCGCCCGACCGTGCCCGTCGCACCCGCAACCAGAAACGTCATGCCACTCTCCCCACATCGTCCGCGACCGGTCTCCCCGGCCGCACACACATGATGGCGCCCCTTGCGGACAGGTACTGTCCGCGATCGAGGCCATCGGGAGCCACAGGAACCGACCCCGCGACAAGAGGCGAAGCGATGACCCTGCACTCCGACATGGCCGAACTGTTGGCGCAGGCGGGCATCCTCGACGTGAACATCGACGACGCCGTCAAGGACGAGCACGTCCGAGCATCCGCGTACCAACGCGTCGTCACGGCAACGGCTTCCTCACGGAGCCACGACCGCGACCGGGACCGGGACCGGGTCCGGGACCGCGCGATCGTGGCCACGATCCTGCGCGACCCCAGCGAGATCACGTCCAAGACAGCGGTGGCCGCCCTCGTGGACCGGATCGCGATGGTGTCGCCCGGCCCCGCCGAGTTCCGTCAGTGGTCAGCCGAACTGCTGCCGGAGTTCGACCAGTTCAAGGCACGGGGCCACCGCGATTTCATCCACCGCCGCGTCCACGACTGGCTGCTCTACCTGTCCGTCGAGGACGGCCACGAGCCGACACCGGCCGAGTTGGCGGAAGCCACGGACTGGATGCAGCGCCTCCTCGCCGAGAACTCGACGTCGCCGCCGGTACTCGCCCTGCTCGCCGGGTCGGCCAGGAGAAAGAAGACACGGAACATCGCGAAGAACCGCGCCGGATTCTCCGGGAGTCCGGTCTGAGCGCGGAACCGCTTCGGCCGGCAGATGTGTGAGCACCTGTCAGAATGCCCGTCATGAACGACATATCACTTCCCCACAGAGACTGGGGCAATGGAACCGTTCCGGTCGACCACGCACCGGACGGGGCGACGGTCCTGGAGATACAGTGCAGCCGCTTCAACGGGTACTTCGTGTACGGCTGGTGGACACCCCCGATCATCTGGAGCGCGGCGAGATGCTGTGCACCGTGAACTACGGCGGGCACCCGGCACGAGCCGTCGTGCCGCGTTCGTACACGCATCTGGCCGTGGACAAGGGGAGCGTGAGAGGCGGCGGCCCGTTCAAACGGTGGAAGATCGGCTACCGCAGCGCCACCACCTGCACCGAACTGAAGAAGACAGCGACCGGCAAGCACCCCGACGTCCTCCAATACGACGGCCCAGCCACCGAGGCCGTGCTGAACGTCGTCGGCAAGGGCTACGCGCGCTTGGTTCACCACGGACGTGACGGCGGGCGGAGCGAGGTGACGGACATCAGCCTGGGGCCATTCCGCGGACGGATCGAACTGCCGGGCCCGGGACTGATCGAGGTGGACTGCCTGGTCGACTGGTCACTGCGGATCGCCGATTGACACGCGGACCGGCCGGAACACCCCGCGAATCCCCCTGAGCCCCGTTGAGCCTCCAGCCCCGATATCGCCTTCAGGCGGACAGGATCGTGCGGGTCGCTCGTTCCGCTGCGGCGAGGGCGCCTTCGATGTGGCGGGCGAAGTCCGGGGCGGTTTCGGTGGAGGCCCAGTGGAGTCGCCGGTCAGGGCGGGGCGCTGGCACAGGGGGTGGCCGAAGAGCCGGTAGGTGGCGGTTCGTGGTCAGCACATAGCTGTGACCGGCAGCGAGCTTGCCCTTGTAACAGGCGATGTCTTCTGCGGCCTTGAGCCGTACCAGCCTGATGCTTCGGCACAACTCGCACTCTCCTGGCCCCGCCGGCGCGCGGCAGGAACACCCCCCCCGCACTCTCCGCACGCGATGCAGGCATGGTGTGCTGGAACTACCTGCGGAACCTTCGGCATCACAGGAGAAGCGCTGCTTGGAGCTCTGCCCTGTGTTGCCGTGCGAGCTGAGATTTCCATGGCGTGCCGAGGAACGTGTCGGAGCGCGCCTCTTCTCCCTGTCCGGATGTCCTGGGAGAAGCGTCCCGGGCTGCGAAGCGTAGGGCGGCGAAGTCCGGCACGTAGCTGCGCGCGCCCAGCTACGCCGTGCGAGCACGGTTTGGCCCTTGTCGATATCCCCCCGCCCCGCGCCGCGCGCTCCCGGGCACGAGGGAGGCCAGCGTTCACAACCGCGTCCGCCGTTATAGAGCTGACGGCAGGATCCGGTGCTACCGCGGGGTACGGGGGAGAGGACGCCACGGCCAGCGCGTCGATTCCCCGTGGACGGCATGCCCGGGCCCGCCCCGGCGCTGGCGGATGGGTTATGTGGTGAGTGCGGCGGGCTCGCCCAGGTGGGCGGCAGCGGT
This sequence comes from Streptomyces albiaxialis, assembly GCF_039530985.1. Lineage (NCBI taxonomy): Bacteria > Bacillati > Actinomycetota > Actinomycetes > Kitasatosporales > Streptomycetaceae > Streptomyces > Streptomyces albiaxialis. The sequence continues at coordinate 4,907 of NZ_BAAAPE010000002.1, read as the reverse complement.
GCGCCACGCGGTGATGACGGCGGTCCGGGCCTGCGCCGTACGGGCGGTCAGGGTGCCAGTCAGCGACAGTGGCGCGCCCACGTGGACGTGCAGACCCGGCCGACGCAGAGGGGCGCTGGCGAGCCCCGCCAACTGCTTGAGCCTGCTGCCCGAGGTGACGCGGCGGGCGCCGGCCTGGCCCACGGGCACGACGGGGGCGCCGGTGCGTTCGACGAGCCGGGCCAGACCGCTGCGGAATCCTCCGGGGGCCGCCTCCGCGACGTCCCGGCGACGGGGGAGCCCGCCCTCGGCGTAGATGAGGACCAGCCGTCCCTGTTCCAGGGCATCGGCTGCCGCGTCCAGCGAGGCCGCGGCACGCCGGTCCCCGCGGACGACGGGGACGTGCCCGTCGCGGGCGAGCGCGCGGCCGAGCAGCGGCACACGCCACAGCCCGGCGGTCGCCATGATGACCGGCTCGGCACCGAGCCGACGAAGAGCGGCGATGACGACGGCGGGGTCCGCCAGGGAAGAGTGGTTCGGAGCGATGATGCTGCCCGGCTCGAGCGCGGCGCGCGGGTCAGCGGTCACCGACAGATGTCCGAAGGCGGGGACCAGAAGGTCGGCGATGCGGCTGAGCACGAGCGGTCTCCCGGGGCCGAGGGCGTTTCTCCCATCGTCGGTGGCGGGCGTGGGCCGCGCATGAGTTGGCGTACTCACTTCTGATCGCCGTCGCCGGGCTACCCAGCCCGGTGAGTTCGGGCCGCGGCCACGCCGGGCCGTCACACCGCGGGGTGACGGCCCGGCCGTGCGGGAGGTCGCACGATGGGCGTGCAGATGGCCGATCAGGCCCTCGCCGCGCTGATGTAGTAGCTCTTCCAGAAGGCGCGCACGCTGCGAGCCTAGGTCCGATTGTGAGGAAGAGCTGCGCATGACCGAGAACCCGTCTGTGCCCGGACCGCCCCGGGACCTGGCGATGCACAACGACTGGTGGGTATCGGGCTGGGAACACGTCCTGCCTCGCCAGGGGTTCCCGCTGACCATGCTGATCGGCACCGCGAGCCAACCCGGCTCTACCGGCTCGCTGGATGACCTGCTCCAGGAGATCCTCACCTCCCTCGACCGCCTGGCAGCCACCACGGACCGAGACCCCGACGACGTCCGACTCGGCCTCACGGAACTCGTCGCATCCGGTGACGCACACGTGCAGCGCGGCCGCGAGCCAGCCGACACAGAACGCCTGGAGGCACACCACCGCTTCCGCCTGGTCATGGACAGGGAGCACTTCCACCGGAATCGGGTGGACAACAGCCACGTCCGCGCCTTCCAGAGCTACTGGCACAAGGAACTGGACGAATTCCTCGCCACCCACCCAGGCGCGCTGGAATCCGAGTGGCCCCACGAGGCGCAGTGCCGCTACGAACTCCGCCAACTCCAGCGCAACCTGCGCCCCCTGATGATCGGTCTGGCCGACCTCGCCGGGGTCACCGAACCCGATCGGTTCCTGGGACCCGAACCGCCGCTCCTGCCTCCGCCCCCGAGCGCCCCCTGACCGCCTGCTGTGACGCTGCTCGGCTGTTCTTTGGCTCCTTGCGTGCCGAGCTGACGAGGTCGGACGTGCGGCATCCGGCGGCAAGGGGCAGGCCCATAGGGGCCCGTGCTCGGTTCCTAGCTCGGAGTCGGCCCAGCGTCGCGAGGCTCTAAGTTCCCGAATGTTTCCGCCTGATAGGGCTGGACCCGGCAGAGAGGGCCTTCAGGGCAAGGACATCTTGGGGGATATTGAAGGACTTCGCGGAAGGCAACGATATGGGTCACGCTTCGAAGGGGGTTCGGCAACGTTGAAGCTGGTTGTCACGTGCGGGAATACTGTCATCGGCTACTTCTTCGAGATGGGAGGTGATATGCCTTGGCAGTTGGGCAGCTTCGAACCGTCCGAACATTTTGAGGCAGTGAAGCCCCTTTTTGAGGCTCAAAACACCGCGAAGGAAAAGGGGTTCACCCCGGAAACTGTCTGGGCGCTCCGCGCCGTCAAAGAACTGCCGATCCTCCTGACGCCGAGCGACGGACGTGCCCCCATCAAGCCGGACTACTTCTACATCTCTGACGGCAGAGCCAGATACCGGTGCTAATAGCGCACCCTACGTGGCCAGTTGGACGTCCTTCCGACGCGGCGAAGAATCGCATGTCGTGATCATGCGGCTGCCCGCTGCGTCGGCCGGGCCCCTCGCCCGATGTGGGTTGTGTGGGGGCTCGTGTGAATGACCGGACTGGCTGGTTCGCTTTGGGTTCGGCGGTGAGTTTGCGGTTCCGGTGCGGGTGGTGGTGTTGGGGGTTGTTGTGGAGGTGTTAGTGCAGCGCGATGTCTGCCGGGCGGGGCGGGACGGCGTCCAGGGCGGCGAGTGTGGCCGGGCTGAGGGTGATTTCCGCAGCGGCCATGTTCGTTTCCAGGTGGGTGGGGTTTGCTGTGCCGGGGATCAGGAGGATGTTCGGTGCGTGGTGGAGGAGCCAGGCTAGGCCGATCTGGGCGGGGGTCGCGTCCGTCTCGTGTGCGGCGGCGGTTACGGCGGGCTCGTCCGTGACCTTCGGAATTCCGTCGAAGGCGCTGCCGAGTGGGAAGTAGGGAACCCAGGCGATGCCTTTCTCCTGGCATAGGCGCAGTAGGTCTTCGTCGTCGCGGCTGAGCAGGCTGTAGGCGTTCTGCACGCAGGTGATGTCTGCGGGCAGGGCGTGGCGCAGGACGTCCATGGAGACGCTGCTGAGTCCGAGCGCGCCGATTTTGCCTTCGTCTCGCAGAGCGGTCAGTTCGGCGAGTTGGTCGTCGAGGGGGACGAGCTGGTCGCCCTCGGCGCGCAGGCCGGGGCCGGTGTCCGTGCGGCGGAGGTTGACCAGGGGGAGCTGTTCGGTCTTCAGGGTGGTCAGGTTGTCCTCGACGGCGGCGCGCAGTTGTTCGGGGCGCTGGGCGAGGCGGAGGGGGAGGGGGCCTTCGGGGTCGGGCTCGGCACCGACCTTGGTGGCCACCAGGACGTCGTCCTGGGAGCGGACGGCCTCGCGTATCGCTTCGTTCACGAAGCCGTGTCCGTAGAACTGTGCCGTGTCGATGTGGTCGACGCCCAGCTCGATGCAGCGGCGCAGCAGCTTGACGGCCGCTGGGCGGTCGCCCTGGAGGCGTTCGAGTTGCATCGCGCCGAAGCCGATCCGGGAGACGGTCCGGTGTGCGAGCTGTCCGGCTCCACCGGGGCGCGGTGTGCCGGAGGCGGTGACGTGATCGGACCTGACGGGGGAGGTCATGGGCTGTCTCCTTCGCAGCGGGGCGTGGGAGGATAGATGAAGCGGAGTCTCTCCGTTTCACCTTCAGCATAGCCTAACCGGAGGTTCTCCGTTTTGTCTGGAACCGAGTCCACGGCCGACGGACGCGCCGCGGGGACACCCGCCCGACCCGCCCGATCCGACGCACGGCGCAACCGCGACCGGCTCCTCCACGCCGCCCGGGACGCCTTCGCGACGACACCGGACCACGTCCGCCTCGACGCGATCGCCCGCGCCGCCGGCGTCGGAATCGGCACGCTCTACCGACACTTCCCCACTCGGGAAGCACTCGTGGAGGCGCTCTACGCCGCGGAACTCGACGAAGTCGTCGCCGACGCCCCGAAGCTCCTCGACGAGCTGGAACCCGCAGCGGCTCTGCGTGCCTGGATGACCCGGTACGCCGCGTTCTTCAAGATCAAGCGCGGCATGTCACAGACACTGCGCGACGGCTGGGCATCGGGGACCGTCGCTACGCCTGCGACGCGGGAACGTATCACTAGGGCTGTTGCTCTGATGTTGCGTGGTGGTGCTGAGGCTGGCTCGTTGCGTGGTGACGTCGATCCTGAGGATGTGACGGTGATGCTTTTGGGTGTGTTCCTCTCGACGGCGGCGACCGATACCACAGAGCGGATCGACCGGCTCCTTGACCTGCTCGTCGACGCATTGCGTCCTACGGCTTCGCCGGACGGTCGTACTCGCCTTGGGGGGTGAATTCGCGTGCGAGGTCTGTTTTGTGGGGCCGTGTGAAGGGTGTGAGCGGATTGCCGTACTGGGGCTTGCCGTGGTCGTGGTTTCCGTAACGTTCGGGCTTCGCTGCGCAGCAGCCGTCAGCCGTCAGCCGTCAGCCGTCAGCCGTCAGCCGTCAGCCGTCAGCCGTCAGCCGTCAGCCGTCGGGGGGAGGGGGAGGGGATGGGGTGTGTCCGGGGCCGAACATGTGGGTGTTGCGTTTTGTGCAAGGGGTGGCAATGCGTGGAGGGTGTGTTTTCCGCGACGGGGCTGCCCGTCTCAGTGGTTTGTCGGTTTGCGTTTTTCGCATTGCGGGTTTGGTGCGGGGTCTCGTGCCTCGTGTGTTTGCGTTTTTCGCACTTTGAGCTGGTGTCGTGTGTTCGGGTGCTGGCGTTTTTCGCAAGGAGAGCGGGGGAGGGCGGGGGAGGGCGTGGGGCTGTGTTGTCCCGTGTGTGTCCCAGGTTGTCTGTTGTCGCTGTGCGGTGCTGGTGTGTTGAGGAAGTAGTGGGCGCTGTCTCCTGGTTGAGGGTGGGGTCGGTCAAGGGGCTGTTCGGTGGGTGGGGTTGGGCCGTGGGTGGCTGTGTCGTACCGGCCCGGAGGTGACGGGGTGTCATTTTTTGATGATCCCTACATCCTCAAGTGGAGTAGACCAATTTTTTGGTGTTCGCCGGCCCCGGTCCCCCCTCGTTCCTGACTCTCCGTCAGTCAGTACGGGGGCTGTGGAGTGAATACTCCGGGTGGGCACTCAAGCCCCCGGGCCCGGAGGGCCCGCCCTCGCCCCTCTCCGCACCCGGACACGCCCACACCCTCCAACCCCACTGCCACACCCCAACCACCCGCACACAAAAACCAGATCAACCCCCACCCTCCAGCCCGCGCTTTCCGCCCTCACCCGCACA
>NZ_BAAAPE010000001.1:555766-1105370 GCF_039530985.1 Streptomyces albiaxialis | reverse complement strand
CCCGCGCCCCTTTGCCCTCAAGGGGCGCGGGGAACTGCGCGCGCAACCACGACACTACGTGCAGTCGGGAATGCACAGTCCCCGGCAGATGCGTAGCCGCCGGCAACAGGGCTAGCGGTCGAGCGTGCGGTCCACCGTGGTCGTCGTGTGGCGGAGGATCGCCGTCAGCTCCTCGCCGACCTTCGGCTCCGGGGCGTCCGAGGGGACGAAGAGGATCGAGACCTGCATGTGCGGCGGCTCCGCGAACCAGCGCTGCTTGCCCGCCCAGACGAACGGGGACAGGTTCCGGTTCACCGTCGCCAGGCCCGCGCGGGCGACGCCCTTGGCGCGCGACGTCATGCCGTGCAGGGCCTTCGGCGACTCCAGGCCGACCCCGTGCGACGTACCGCCCGCGACCACGACCAGCCAGCCGTCGCCGCCCGACTTCGTCTGCCGGTAGCCGAAGCGGTCGCCCTTCGCGACGCGGGTGACGTCCAGGATCGCGCCCCGGTACTCCGTCGCGTCATGGTCGCCCAGCCACAGCCGGGTGCCGATCCGCGCCCGGAACCGGGTCTGCGGGAACTGCTGCTGGAGGACCGAGAACTCCTGCGGCTTCAGATGGCTCACGAACATCGTGTCCAGCGGCAGCCGAGCCGCGCGCAGCCGGTCCATCCACGCGATGACCTCCTCCACCGCGTCCGAACCGTCCGCGCGGTCCAGCGGCAGGTGCAGCGCGAAGCCCTCCAGACGGACCTCGTCGATCGCCGCGTGCAGCTTCGGCAGGTCCTCCTCGGTGATCCCGTGCCGCTTCATGCTGCTCATGACCTCGACCACGACCCGCGCGCCGCGCATCAGGCCCACGCCCTCCACCGAGGACACCGAGCGGATCGCCCGGTCCGGGAGCGGCACCGGCTCCTCGTCCTTGCGGAACGGCGTCAGCACGAGCAGGTCGCCGCCGAACATGTCCTTGATCCGCGCGGCTTCGTACGTCGTGCCGACGGCCAGGATGTCGGCGCCGAAGCGCGTGGCCTCGTCCGACAGCCGCTCGTGTCCGAAGCCGTAGCCGTTGCCCTTGCAGACCGGCACGATCCCCGGGAACTGCTGTATCACCGACTGCTGGTGCGCCCGCCAGCGTTCGGTGTCGACGTAGAGGGTGAGCGCCATGGCCGGTACGGCACCTTTCTCGATCCGGGTGTGAGGGCTGTGTGAGTGTCAGCGCCTGGACATGTAGATGTCCAGGGCCTTGTGCAGCAGCTTATTGAGCGGGAAGTCCCACTCGCCGAGATACTCGGCAGCCTGCCCCCCGGTGCCCACCTTGAACTGGATCAGTCCGAAGAGGTGGTCGTTCTCGTCCAGCGAGTCGCTGATGCCCCGCAGGTCGTACACGCCCGCGCCCAGCGCGTACGCGTCCTGCAGCATCCGCCACTGCATCGCGTTCGACGGCCGGACCTCGCGCTTGTGGTTCGCCGAGGCGCCGTACGAGTACCAGACGTGGCCGCCGACGATCAGCATCGTCGCCGCCGAGATCCGCTCGCCCTCGTGCTCGGCGAAGTAGAGCCGCATCCGGTTGGGGTCCTCGGCGTTCAGCACGTTCCACATGCGCTGGAAGTACGCCTTCGGGCGCGGGCGGAACCGGTCGCGCTCGGCCGTGATCTCGTACAGCCGCTGCCACTCGTCCAGGTCGTACGGATTCGCCATGTTGCCCTGGACGACCTGGACACCGGCCTTGTCGGCCTTCTTGATGTTCCGCCGCCAGAGCTGGTTGAAGCCCTTGTGCACGTCCTCCAGGGAGCGGCCCTCCAGCGGCACCTGGTACACGTACCGCGGCTGCACGTCGCCGAAGCCCGCGCCGCCGTCCTCGCCCTGCTGCCAGCCCATGCGCCGCAGCCGGTCGGCGACCTCGAAGGCGCGCGGCTCGATGTGCGTCGCCTCCACGTCCCGCAGCCGCTTGACGTCCTGGTCCTGGATGCCCTTCTTGATCGCCGCGGCGTCCCAGCGCCGGATCACGACGGGCGGCCCCATCTTCACCGAGAAGGCGCCCTGCTGCTTCAGGTGCGCCAGCATCGGCTTGAGCCACTCCTCCAGGTTCGGCGCGTACCAGTTGATCACCGGGCCCTCGGGCAGGTACGCCAGGTACCGCTTGACCTTCGGGAGCTGGCGGTACAGCACCAGCCCGGCCCCGACCATCTCCCCGGTCCTGTCGTCGAACCAGCCCAGGTTCTCCGCGCGCCACTCGCTCTTCACATCCGCCCAGGCGGGCACCTGGCAATGGCTGGCGGACGGCAGGCTCTGGATATACGCCAGATGCTGCTCTCGGCTGATGGTCCTCAGGGTCAGACTCATGCGGGACGCTCCTCCGGCGAACGTGTGATGCTCGCCGGAAGCCTACTGTGCCCCGCAAAGCCCCGTTCGGGCCCGTCAGCCGAGCGTCAGGGGATGAGGCCGCCGTGGGCGACGCCCAGATAGAAGCCCACGCCCGCGGCGCCGAGGCCGATGATCGCGACGAAGCGCTCACCGGTCGTCGCGGAGATGAACTGCGCCCACATCCCGGTGAGCACCCCGGCCAGACCCGTCCACGAGCTGATCAGATGCAGTCCGGGCCAGATCGAGGTGATGATCGCCACCGCCCCGAGGAGCATCGTGACCGCGGCGAACGAGTTCTCCACGGGATGCGGCTTGCCGTCCGAGTTGAGGAGGGAGACGGGGCTGAAGTGACTACGACGCACGGCCTGTGCCATGGGGCACCTCCTGACAGAAGGCGACGCGGAATGTAACGCCGCTCACACCTGTGCTGTCCAGATTGCGGGGGGATCCCCCAGGATTTCAACCGGAAGGCCGAGGACAGGTAGGCTGGTCCGTCTGCGCAGTCCCCGTATGCCCGCTCACGGCGGCCGTACGCGGCGCGCGGACACGCATCACGACCCTCCTGCCACGGAACGACCGTGGCCGCTGAGTCCAGAGGAGGTGGGTTCTACATGCGTCACTACGAGGTGATGGTGATCCTCGACCCCGATCTGGAGGAGCGCGCTGTCTCCCCCCTGATCGAGAGCTTCCTTTCCGTCGTCCGCGAGGGCGACGGCAAGGTCGAGAAGGTCGACACCTGGGGCCGTCGTCGTCTCTCCTACGAGATCAACAAGAAGCCCGAGGGCATCTACTCGGTCATCGACCTCCAGGCCGAGCCTGCCGTGGTCAAGGAACTCGACCGTCAGATGAACCTCAACGAGTCCGTTCTGCGGACCAAGGTCCTCCGTCCCTCGACCCACTGAGGTCCCGGGACACCGAGTAGCACCACCGGCCGCGCTCAGCGCGGCACCACAGCACCACCGAGCTCCACAGCAGCCAGCAGCACCCGCCGAGAGGTTCACCCATGGCAGGCGAGACCGTCATCACGGTCGTCGGCAATCTCGTCGACGACCCCGAGCTGCGCTTCACCCCCTCCGGTGCGGCGGTCGCGAAGTTCCGCGTCGCGTCCACTCCGCGCACCTTCGACCGGCAGACCAATGAGTGGAAGGACGGCGAGAGCCTGTTCCTGACCTGCTCGGTCTGGCGGCAGGCGGCGGAGAACGTCGCCGAGTCCCTCACCAAGGGGACCCGCGTCATCGTGCAGGGCCGCCTCAAGCAGCGCTCGTACGAGGACCGCGAGGGCATCAAGCGCACGGTCTACGAGCTGGACGTCGACGAGGTCGGCGCCAGCCTCCGCAACGCGACGGCCAAGGTCACCAAGACCAGCGGCCGGGGTGGCCAGGGCGGCGGCTTCGGCGGTGGCGGCGGCCAGGGTGGCGGCGGCTGGGGCGGCGGCCCCGGCGGCGGCCAGCAGGGCGGCGGCGGTCCCGCGGGCGACCCGTGGGCCACGGGCGCCCCGGCCGGCGGCGGCCAGCAGGGCGGCGGTGGCGGCGGCTGGGGCGGCGGCCCCGGCGGCGGCGGTGGCGGTTACTCGGACGAGCCGCCCTTCTGATCGAACTTATCTGGAGAAGAGACAATGGCGAAGCCGCCTGCTCGCAAGCCGAAGAAGAAGGTTTGCGTGTTCTGCAAGGAGAAGATCTCCTACGTCGACTACAAGGACACGAACCTGCTGCGGAAGTTCATCTCCGACCGCGGCAAGATCCGTGCCCGCCGGGTCACCGGCAACTGCACCCAGCACCAGCGTGACGTCGCCACGGCCGTGAAGAACAGCCGTGAGATGGCGCTGCTGCCCTACACCTCGACCGCGCGATAAGGAAAGGGTGACCACAGCATGAAGATCATCCTGACCAACGAGGTCTCCGGCCTCGGTGCCGCGGGCGATGTTGTCGAGGTCCGCGACGGGTACGCCCGTAACTACCTGGTCCCGCGCGGTTTCGCGATCCGCTGGACCAAGGGTGGCGAGAAGGACGTCGAGCAGATCCGCCGCGCCCGCAAGATCCGCGAGATCGCGACGATCGAGCAGGCCAACGAGGTCAAGGGCCAGCTCGAGGGCGTCAAGGTGCGCCTGACGGTCCGCGCCGGTGACCAGGGCCGTCTGTTCGGCTCCGTGACCCCGGCCGACATCGCCGACGCCATCAAGGCGGCGGGTGGCCCGGACGTCGACAAGCGCCGCGTCGAGCTGGGCGCCCCGATCAAGTCCCTGGGCGCGCACCAGGTCTCGGTCCGGCTCCACGCCGACGTCGCCGCGAAGATCGACGTCGAGGTCGCCGCGGCGTAACGCGTATCGCTGCGCTCGGCCTCTGCCGATGCACGAGGGCCCCGCCCTTCTCCGGTTTCGCCGGAGGGGGCGGGGCCTTCGGTGCTTTCGCGGGTGCCCGTGCGTCGTGGCTGGGCGCGCAGTCCCCGCGCCCCTGACGGGGTGCCCCCTGTTTCACGTGAAACAGGGGGCACCCCGTCGCACGGTTTCACGTGAAACGGTGGCGCGCGGTCACGCCCGCACGGCCCCTGTGACGATCCACCGTCCCGAGCGGGCGCGGAGCCACAGGGTGACCAGGCGGGTGCCCATCATCAGTCCCGCGACCATCCACCACAGGGCGGTCAGGCCCCCGCCCATCGACGGGACCAGCAGCGCCATCGGGGCGAACAGTGCGAGCGTCACCAGCATCGCGCCCGCGAGATACGGGCCGTCGCCCGCGCCCATCAGCACACCGTCCAGCACGAAGACCACGCCCGCGATGGGCTGGGTCACCGCGACCACCAGCAGCACCGGCGTGAGCTGGTCGATCACCGACTGGTCCGAGGTGAACAGGGGCATGAACAGCGGACGTACGAGCGCGACCAGCGCCCCCAGCACCACGCCCGAGGCGATCCCCCACTGCACCATCCGCCGGCACGCGGCCCGTGCGCCCTCCTCGTCCGAGGCCCCGAGATAGCGCCCGATGATGGCCTGCCCGGCGATCGCGATGGCGTCCAGCGCGAAGGCCAGCAGGGACCAGAGGGTCAGCGCGATCTGGTGCGCCGCGATGTCCGCGTCCCCCATCCGGGCCGCCACCACGGTCGCGATCATCATGACCGCGCGCAGCGAGAGCGTACGGATCAGCAGCGGGGCGCCCGCCTGGGCGCTGGCCCGTATGCCCGCGAGGTCGGGGCGGAGCGGGGCGCCGTGCTTGCGGGCCCCGCGGACGACGACGGTCAGATAGACGGCCGCCATCGCGCACTGGGCGATCACCGTGCCCCAGGCGGAGCCCGCGATGCCGAGGTGGAAGCCGTAGACGAGGAGGACATTGAGCGCCGCGTTCGCCGTGAAACCGCCGATCGCGACGTAGAGCGGGGTGCGGGTGTCCTGGAGGCCGCGCAGCACGCCTGTCGCGGCCAGCACGACCAGCATCGCGGGGATGCCGAGCGCGCTGACCCGCAGATACGTCACGCCGTACGGCGCGGCCGTCTCCGAGGCGCCGAAGAGGTCGAGGAGCGCGGGCGCGGTGGGGATGACGACGGCCACGACGGCGGCGCCGAGGAGCAGCGCGAGCCAGATGCCGTCGATGCCCTGGCGCAGCGCGGCGGGCAGATCGCCCGCGCCGAGGCGGCGGGCGACGGCGGCCGTGGTGGCGTAGGCGAGGAAGACGAAGATGTTGACGCCGGTCTGGAGGAGGGCCGCCGCGACGCCGAGTCCGGCGAGCTGCGGGGTGCCCAGATGGCCGACGATGGCGCTGTCGGCCATGACGAAGAGGGGCTCCGCGACGAGCGCGCCGAAGGCGGGGAGGGCGAGCGCGACGATCTCCCGGTCGTGCCGTCGCACGGCTGCTCGCGCCGAGGATTTCGGCGTGGCGGAGGAGGGGCTCATGGGTTCGATCCAAACATCCACAGGTAATGAGCGCAAGGCACCATCGCCTGTTACTTGTCCGTGTACGGAAAGGCTCTGCGCCGGGCAGATGAACCTCTGCGGGTACAAGTCCCGAAGTTTTTTCCCCGCACAGGGGGTGGATGGTCTTTGTGCAGGTCAGATGGGGTGCGAGGAGCGTGTGGACGAGTAATCCACAGCACTGTCCCCCGACTCGTGCACAGCTTTTCCCCAGTTGTCCACAGGATGCGTGGCGTCATCCACAGCCTGCTGTGGATTAGATGGTTGGCTGAACCCGGCGGCCCACCTACCGTAGTGCAGCGCCCGCCCCAGATTCCCCTCGACTTCACCGCGGTACCGACGCGCCGTAACCGGAGCAGGGCGTCCCAATTGTCAGAGCTGTGCCGTAAGACTGTGCCGTGCGTCAGTGCCGCGCGAAGAGGGGGCACCGGCCGGGAGGAGGTGACGGGGTGACCCAGCAGCCCGAACACGTCGAGGACCCCTGGATCACCGAACTCGCCGCCACCGAGGGCTTCCCGGTCGCCTCCCAGCGCCGCCAGCCGCGGGGGAACGGCGGAAACGGCCAGTCGGAGCGGCACGACAGACACGACCGCGGCCCCGAGTCCGACGGTCACGGCGGTCCCCCCGGCGGCTTCGAGCGCGTCCCCCCGCAGGACCTGGAGGCAGAGAAGTCGGTCCTCGGCGGCATGCTGCTGTCCAAGGACGCCATCGCCGACGTCGTCGAGGTCCTCAAGGGCCAGGACTTCTACCGCCCCGCGCACGAGACGGTCTACCAGGCGATCCTCGACCTGTACGCGAAGGGTGAGCCGGCCGACCCCATCACCATCACCGCCGAGCTGACCAAGCGCGGCGAGATCGCCCGCGTCGGCGGCCCCGGATACGTGCAGTCGCTCGTCCAGGCGGTCCCCACCGCGGCCAACGCGGAGTACTACGCGGAGATCGTCCACGAGCGCGCCGTCCTCCGCCGCCTCGTCGAGGCGGGCACCCGCATCACCCAGATGGGATACGCGGCGGACGGCGACGTCGACGACATCGTCAACTCCGCCCAGGCCGAGATCTACGCGGTCACCGAGCAGCGCACCAGCGAGGACTATCTGCCGCTGGGCGACATCATGGAGGGCGCCCTCGACGAGATCGAGGCCATCGGCTCCCGCAGCGGCCAGATGACGGGCGTCCCCACGGGCTTCACCGACCTCGACTCCCTGACGAACGGCCTCCACCCGGGCCAGATGATCGTCATCGCGGCCCGTCCGGCTATGGGCAAGGCTCTCGCCCTGGACACTCCGCTGCCCACGCCGGACGGCTGGACGACGATGGGCGAGGTGCGCGAGGGCGACTTCCTGCTCGACGCCTCGGGGAAGCCGACGCGGATCGTCGCCGCGACCGAAGTGATGACGGAGCGCCCCTGCTTCGAGGTGGTCTTCGACGACGGCACCACCGTGATCGCCGACGCGGAGCACCAGTGGCTCACGGACACCCGTGCCTCGCGCCGCTCCGCCCGCCAGGGCGCCGCCGTGCGGACGACGCGGGAGATCGCCCGGACCCTGCGCTGCGAGACGGCCGACGCACGCCTGAACCACTCGGTGAGCAATGCCGCGCCCCTGGACCTTCCGGAACGCGACCTTCCCGTTCCGCCGTACGTGCTTGGCGCGTGGCTGGGCGACGGGGCCTCGGGCTGCGCCCGTATCACCACCGTGGACCCGGAGATCCTCCTGGCGATCGAGGCCGAGGGACTCGTGACCACGCGGGTGGGAAGCACGGACAGCCACGGCATCCGCCTCCCGGACGAGGCCGACCGGACCGCGGAGCGTGTGTGTGTCGTGTGCGGCGAGCCGTTCGTGCCGAAGCTCGCGCACGTGAGGACGTGCGGGCAATCGTGCGGGGGACGTGCGCGCACGGTCTCCGATCCCGGCGCGCACACGGTGTGCGTGGACTGCGGTGAGCGGTGCCACTCCTCGTCGCTCACGGCACCGCGCTGCGAGGGCTGTACGCGACGCAACGGCAGCGTGCAGGCCCGGTTGCGGACGCTCGGGGTGCTGGGAGCCAAGCACATCCCCCAGGCGTATCTGCGGGCCTCCGTCGAGCAGCGGCAGGCGCTGCTCGCGGGACTGATGGACACCGACGGGACGGCCGACAGGACGGGCTCGCTGAGCTTCGCGGTGACGAGCCGACGGCTGGCCGAGGACTTCCGGGAGCTGATCGTCGGCCTGGGCCACCGCTGCGGCTGGTCGACCCGGCGCGTCGAGGGCCGGAGCGAAGAGACGTCGACGGTGTACGAGATCACGTTCACCACCCCCGACGACGTCTTCCGTCTGGAGCGCAAGAGGCTGGCGCACAAGGAGCGGTCGCGGGAGAGCTACCCGCGCATCGGCTCGCGCTTCATCACCGAGGTGCGGCCCGTGGAGAGCGTCCCGGTGCGCTGTGTGCAGGTGGACAACCCCGACCACCTGTATCTGGCGACCCGCTCGATGGTCCCGACGCACAATTCCACGCTGGCCTTGGATTTCGCCCGCGCCTGCTCGATCAAGCACAACATGCCGAGCGTGATCTTCTCGCTGGAGATGGGGCGGAACGAGATCGCGATGCGGTTGCTGTCCGCCGAGGCGCGGGTGGCGCTGCATCACATGCGGGCCGGGTCGATGACGGACGAGGACTGGACGCGGCTGGCGCGGCAGATGCCGGGGGTGACGGACGCCCCGCTGTACATCGACGACTCGCCGAACCTGTCGATGATGGAGATCCGCGCCAAGTGCCGCCGCCTCAAGCAGCGCAACGACCTCCAGCTCATCGTCATCGACTATCTCCAGCTCATGCAGTCGGGCGGCTCGCGGCGGCCCGAGAGCCGTCAGCAGGAGGTCTCGGAGATGTCCCGTAACCTCAAGCTGCTCGCGAAGGAGCTGGAGGTCCCGGTGATCGCGCTCTCGCAGCTCAACCGTGGCCCCGAGCAGCGGACGGACAAGAAGCCGATGGTGTCCGACCTGCGTGAATCCGGCTCGATCGAGCAGGACGCGGACATGGTGATCCTGCTGCACCGCGAGGACGCGTACGAGAAGGAGTCCCCGAGGGCCGGTGAGGCGGACCTGATCGTGGCCAAGCACCGTAACGGCCCGACGGCGACGATCACGGTCGCCTTCCAGGGGCACTACTCGCGCTTCGTGGACATGGCGCAGACCTAGGCGAGCGGAGACCTAGTCGCGTTCTCCTGCGGCCAGGCGTTCGGCGTTGGCGGTGCGGCGGGCGTGGACCTCGTCGCGGCGGTCGGTCATCTGGCGCAGGGCGGTCTTGCGGTCGCGCTGCGAGAGGCGGTCGAGGTAGGTCCGGCCGTGCAGGTGGTCGGTCTCGTGCTGGAGGCAGCGCGCGAAGTAGCCCGTGCCCTCGATGACCAGCGGGTTGCCGTCCTTGTCCTGGCCGCGGACGACGGTGCGGTCGGCGCGGGGGAGCGTCATGCCGGCGCCCGGCACGGACAGGCAGCCCTCGCCGTCCTCCAGGAGGCGGCGGGTGGCGGGGTCGGGCGGGTCGAGGACCGGGTTGACCAGGTGGCCGACGTGGCGGACGCCCTCGTCGTCGGGGCAGTCGTAGACGAAGAGGCGGAGACCGACGCCGACCTGGTTGGCGGCGAGTCCGGCGCCGTCGGCGACGTACATGGTGAGGAACATGTCGTCGATGAGCGTGCCGAGTTCGGGGGTGCCGAACTCGGTGACGGGGTCGCAGGGGCGGTGCAGGACCTCCTCGCCGACCTCGGTGATACGGCGTACGGAACCGCGCCGGGCCTCGGGCGGGAGCGCGGGGTAGTGCGTGACGGACTGTCCCTGGACTCGTGTGGGCACCGGGGCCTCGACCTCTCTTCTCGCTGTTGCGGCTTGCCGCTTGCCGCTTGCCGCTTGCCGCTTGCCAAGCGTTTTGCAAAGTATCAGACTTTGCAAAGTGACTGAAGAAGAGGATCAGCCCCGGGTTCACGGCCCGCGCGATGCGCTGCCCGAGCACGAGGTGCGGAGCGCGCTGCTGGCCCTGCTCGACGAGGCCGGGACGGTGACGGCGACGCAGGCCGCGGCCCGGCTCGGGTACAGCTCGGGGCTGTGCTCGTTCCATCTGCGCCAGCTCGCGCGGTACGGGCGCATCGAGGAGGCCCCGCGCGGGGGCGGCGGGCGCGGGGGCGCGCGCCCGTGGCGGCTGAGGACCGCGCCGGAGGCGGCGGAGCACGAGGAGCCCGAGGGGTTCGGGGAGCTGGCGCGGGGCCTGGAGGACGAGAGCTACCAGCGGTGGCTGGCGTCGCGGGACGCGGCGCCGGAGGAGTGGCGGCGCGACGAGGCGTTCAGCGAGGTCGTGTACCTGACGCCGGAGGAGATGACGGCCGTCGCGGAGGCCGTACGGAGCGCGCTGGAGCCGTACAGGTCGCGGGAGGCGGACAGCGGCGCGCGTCCCGTCGGCGCGCGCCCGGTGGCCGTCGTCAGCCGTGTGTTCCCGCTGCTGCCCGGGGCCGGGTGAACGGTCACGTGCGGCGGAAGAGCCCCGCGCGGGCCGCGGCGAGGGTGATGTCGGCGGCGTGGTCGGCGACGGCGTCGTCGAGGGGCTCGGAGAGCACGAGCAGCCGCAGATAGACGGGCGCGATCAGGGACTTGAGCAGGAGCGCCGGATCGGTGCCCTCGGGCAGCTCGCCGCGGTCGACGGCGCGCTCGACGAGCGGCGCGGCGCGCCGGAAGCGGTCGGCGAAGAGGCCCTGGCGGACGGCGGCGATCTCGGGGAGGCGGCCGGCGTCGGAGTACAGCGCGGCCGTGACGCCCTGCTCGTCGACGCTGGTGATGCTGCGGACCATGCGCCGGGCGAGTTCGCGCAGGTCGGATTCGAAGGCGCCGGTGTCCGGGATGAGGATGCTGGCGGCGAGGTGCTCGGTGAGGGCCTCGGTGACGAGCGTCTCGCGGTCCTTCCAGCGGCGGTAGACGGTCGTCTTGTGCACGCCCGCGCGGCGCGCGACGTTCTCGACGGTCAGCGCGGCGTATCCGGCCTCGGCCAGTTCCTGGCGGGCGGCGGCGAGAACGGCCGCCTGGACCTTGGGTCCGCGTGCCTGGCGGGCCGGGGGCGGCTCGGGGTGGTCCGTTCGGTCCTTGCGGCCCGTTCGGTCCGTGTTCTGCGCATTCATCGCAACTCCCAGTTGCGTTGTGGGGCGGTGGCGTGCGAGGCTCAGGCTATCGCAACGCGGAGTTGCGAATTTTCCTGGGGAGGACATATGCACCTGGTCACCGGCTCGACCGGCAACGTCGGACGCCCCCTCGTCGAACTTCTCGCCGCCGCGGGCGCCCCCGTGCGCGCCCTCAGCCGCGACCCGGAGAAGGCCGCCGCCGCGCTTCCTCCGGCCGTCGAGGTCGTACGGGACGCGGCGGGCGGGGCGGGCGCGCCCGAGGAGGCCGAGGGGCCCGGGGTCTTTCCGCTGGAGGGGGTGCGCGCGGTGTTCGTGAACCACGCCGCCGTCGGTGATCGCCTGGCGCCCCTGCTGCGGCAGGCCGTGGACCATGGCGTGCACGACGTCGTACTGCTGTCCACCGCCGCCGCGCTGGACGAGGCCAACCCCGTCGGCGCCCACCACCGCGAACTGGAGCACATGGTGCGGGAGTCCGGCCTGCGCTGGACGGCGCTGCGCCCCGGCGTCTTCCACTCGAACGCGTTCGCCTGGGCAGAGAGCGTCCGTACGGACGGCACGGTGCGCGCACCGTACGGCGCCGCCCGCGTCACTCCCGTCGACGAGCGCGACATCGCGGCGGTCGCGGCGCGCGCCCTGCTCGACGGCCTCGGTGAGGGGAGCGCGCTGGTGGGGCGCACGCCCGTCCTGAGCGGGCCGGAGCAGCTCAGCACCGAGGACCAGGTGCGGATCCTCGGCGAGGCGCTGGGCAGGCCCGTACGGTTCGAGGAGCTGGACCCCGACGCGTGGTGCGCGGGCCTGGTCGCGGCGGGCGTCCCGCGGTGGGTGGCCGACGGACTGGCCGGACACTACGCGCGGGCTGCGGCGCACCCCGTCGAGGTCTCCCCGGTCGTGGAGCAGGTCACCGGCACGCCGCCGCGCCCCTTCGCGGAGTGGGCGGCGGCGCACGCGGAGGCCTTCGGAGGGGGCACGGCGCGCTCGTAGGGCCGGGATCCGGGATTGTCAGTGGTGGCCGGCATCGTGGGGGCATGAGCGGCGGGGACATGAGCGCACCGACGGCCGTTTCCCGGACCCTGGACGAGATCGCGCGTGCCGTGCGGGCGAGTTGGGCCGCCGACACCTGCGCGCCGGACGACGCGGCGCGCGCGCCGTGGACGGCGGAGAACCCCGCGTGGGGCCACTGCGACGTGACGGCGCTGGTCGTGCACGACTTCTTCGGCGGCGAGCTGCTGTGCGGAGAGGTGTTCCTGGACGGGGAGCAGCAGGGCTTCCACTGGTGGAACAGGCTGGCGAGCGGCGAGGAGACGGATCTGACCCGCGACCAGTTCCGGCTGGGCCAGACGGTCACCGAGGGGCGCGCGGTGCGGCGCCCGCCGGGACGGCCGCGGCATCGCGCCGCGGAGTACGCACGCCTGCGCGAACGCGTGGAGGCCCGACTGGGCGCCTGAGGGCTCCTCTGCTCTCCGTGCCGCGCGCGGCGAGACTCCGCGCGCACGTCATCCGTCCGTGAGGAGCCGATGGGCGACGGCGCGCCGCCCTGTTGTCCTGTCGCGTCGACGGCAAGAATCGTACGGGTGTTCCCCACCCCCTTCTCTCCGTGACCCTGCGTGTTTCCCTGCCCACCGCTGTCGTGTCGCGGCAGGGGCGATTCCGCGCTCTCCACGCCCTTTTCGGGGCTAGAATCGGAATGGATAACCCGTTTAACGTAGCGGAATGCTCGACCCGCTTGCCCATGGCGAGGGGCGTTCCACGGGCGCGGAGGCACGGAGAGGGGCCGGCGGATGGCGAACGGCGCGGCGGACCGGGATGCGGCGGGCATCCCGGCCAGCAGGGCGGATGCCAGGCGCAACAGGGCGCGGGTGCTCGACGCCGCGCGCTCCGTCTTCGCGGCGGAGGGGCGCATGGTGCCGCTCGGCGAGATCGCGCGCCGCGCGGGCGTCGGCGCCGGGACGGTCTACCGTCACTTTCCTTCCAAGGAGGCCCTGTTCGAGGCCGTGATCGGGGAGAGCGTCGAGGAGTGTGTGCGGGAGGCCCGTGAGTTGGCGGGGTCCAGCGCGCCCGGCGAGGTCTTCTTCCGGTTCCTCGAACAGATGGTGGAGCGCGCGGCGTTCGACCGTGCTCTGTGCGACGCGCTCGCGGAGTCGCCGGGGCCCGCGGGGCAGTCGCCAGACCTCACGGCTGATGCACAGGGGGAGTTCGGGATCGCGTTGGGCGAGCTGCTCGTACGGGCGCAGCGCGCGGGGGCCGTACGCGGGGACGTCGACGTGGCACGCGTCCGCACGCTGCTGGTCGGCTGCGCGGCGATGGAACAGCGCGGAGAGGGCGTCGGACGGCCGCCGGGGCTGCTCACCGCGGTGGTCTTCGACGGCCTGCGCACCGATGGCGCCGTAACGAAATTCCGTAACGGAAGAGCGCGGGGCGAGGCCGTGAACCGTAACGAAACCTCGTGCTGTGAGACGTGCGGCGCTCCCCTGCCCGCGCCCCGCGCGGGGGCCCGCACCGGACGTCCGGCTCGCTACTGCGGGTCCGCGTGCCGCCAGAAGGCGCACCGGGACCGGCGCCGCAGGGCCTCCGCGTCCACGTGAAGGGGCGGGGCCCGTTCAGCCGACGGACTCCAGCACGCGGAGCCGGGCGCCGTTGTTCCACGACTCCAGCAGGCCGCGGTGCACAGCGGTGACGTCGTGCCGGGACGCCCGCAGCAGCGCGTCGCGCGTGAACGGCGCCGTGGACACCAGCAGCGCGGCCTCCGCGCGGTGCTCGCGCTTGGCCGTACCGACGAACGCCTGTACGTCCGTGCTGGTCACCGTCGCGTCCGGGGCGCGGCGCTCGCAGCGCGCGACGAGGCGCCGCCCGTCCGCGGTGTGCCCCAGGACGTCGATGCGCCCCTCGTGTCCCCCGCCTCCCGCGGGTGCGGCGGTCGCCGTCACGCCCGTACAGCCGTCGCGGCGGCACAGCCAGGCGATGTGCTGGGCGAACGCGCGGTGGTCCATCTCGTCCAGGGCCGCGAGCGAACCCGCGGACTCCCGTTCCCACAGCACCTTGTTGAGCCGCGCGATCTCCTCCTGGTGCCCGGCGAGGCGGTGGCGCAGCTCGGAGTCGGACCGGATCAGCTCGTTCAGCAACGGGACGACGGCCCGTCCCACCGCCGAGCGGACCGCCTCCTCGGCGAGGACCCGCATCCGTGCCTCGTTCCGCGTCTCCGGCGGGCCCCACTCCGCGAGCCGCTGCTCGACGTGGTGCAGGACGCGGGCGTCGAGCCACTTCTCCAGGTTGTGGAAAACCGAGTTGTCCACAGGGGGTGCGGAACGCTGTCCCGACTCGGCGTCGAGCAGATACGTACGCACCTGACGTGCGACGACGCTGTCGCGCAGCAGCATCGCGACGTTGAGGACGGTGCGGCGGGTGAAGAGCGCCAAGTGGCGCCCCGTGTGCTTGTCGAGGGAACTGAGCTCCTTGAAGGAGCTTAGTTCCGCGCCGGTCAGGACCCGGTAGCCGTTCGCCTCCAGCTCCTGCCTGTGGTCGACCACGAGGGAGCGGATGGCTTTGATCCCGACGCCGAAGTAGGCGGCGACCATGCGCGTCGTCATGTGCAGATCGTCGGGGAGCAGGGTGAGGGTCTTCACCCGGTCCAGCACTTCCGTGTGACCCGTCATGCTGGTGCGCAAGGACTGGGATTCCAAAAGGATGCCCTCGTCGAACATTCCGACCCCTCCAACGGCCCGGTCAGGCCCGTACGTTGGGACGGCGTCCTGGGCGAGCCATCCCCCCGAGGGGTAACGAGTCCGACAGTATGAAGACACTCGCGAATAGTGCGAACCCTTTCAATTCGCGTCCCCAAAGGGGCGGCTACAGCGCCATCTTGAACCCCAGATGCGAGGCCTCGAAGCCGAGGCGTTCGTAGAAGCGGTGGGCGTCGACGCGGGTGGCGTCGGAGGTGAGCTGGACCAGGACGCAGTCCTGGCGGCGGGATTCGGCGATGGCCCACTCGATGAGGCGGGTGCCCAGGCCCGTGCCGCGCGCGTCGGCGTGGATGCGGACGGCCTCGATGAGCGCGCGGGCCGCGCCGCGGCGGGAGAGGCCGGGGATGACGGTCAGATGCAGCGTGCCGACGGTGCGGCCCTGCTGGACGGCGACGACGAGGTGCTGGTGGGGATCGCCGTCGAGGCGTGCGAAGGCGGTGCGGTACGGGGTGAGGTCGCCGGGTGTCTCGCGCTGGGCGCCGAGGGGGTCGTCGGCGAGCATCCCGACGATCTCGGGTATGTCGTCGGCGGTGGCGCGCCGGATCGTGAGTTCGGGCAGGGCGGGGGACGCCGAGGCGTCGGCGGGTGCGGAGTGCGAGGTCACGCTCGGAGCGTACGCCTCGCTCGCCCCCCGAGTCAGCGCGCTTCCGAGGGAGCCGGGCGGGAGGGCTGGGAAGGGCTGGACGGGCGGGAAGGGCGTGCCTTCCGGCCACGGCGCGTCAGGCCCCACGGCTTGAGCACCGAGAGCGCCGTCATGAACAGGTAGGCGCTCAGCGAGACGCACGGCGGGATCAGCAGGTCGACGGGATCGACGTGCTGTCCGGCTCCGGACGCCGAGACAGCGGAGTCGATCGTCGCGCGGAAGGCGAAGATGCTCGCCGCGGTCGTGACCAGGGTCAGCCAGAACTTGGTGTAGACCCAGCGGTGGCGGGCCAGCCCCCAGTGGGTGCCGAGGGAGAGGATCAGCCCGGTGGTCAGGGTGAGCAGGGAGACCGGCGCGAGGAGCCAGTCGCCGAAGACCTTCATGGCGCGGTAACTCCCGGTGGCCGTCGCCCCGCCCGCTGCCCCGCCCGCCGTCCCGCCCGCCGCCGTGCCGGTCACGGCGAGGGCGAGCAGGCACAGGCTGGTGCCGAGCCAGGACGCGGCGGCGCTGACGTGGACGAAGAGGGTGGCCCGGCGGACGGGGCGGGAAAGTCGCTGCATGCCTTCGACGGTCCCGTGAGCGGGGCCCGACGGCGTCTGACGCGTGGAGTATCCCTCGCTACTCGAAGCCGAGTACGCCGTGTATGCCGTGTACGAGGTCGCAGGGGGGGCGCAGGGGGGGCGCAGGGGCCGCAGAGGTCACATGCGCCTGGGCACACCCGTACGATCCGGCATATGACGCGACTCCATCTCTTCGACCTGGACGGCACCCTTCTCCACGGTTCGGCCGCGCCCGTGGAGATCTCCCAGCAGCTCGGCGTCGAGCGGGAGATCCGCGAGCTGGAGCGGGCGTTCGCCGCCCGCGAGCTGGCGCCCTCGGAGTTCGCCGTGCGCGCGTGCGCGCTGTGGTCGGAGCTGACGGACGAGGTGGTCGAGCGGGCGTTCACCGGGGCGCCGTGGCTGGAGGGGATCCGCGAGGTGTGGGCGGACATCCGGTCGCGGGGCGAGCGGTGCGCGGTGATCTCGCTCTCGCCGGACTTCTTCGTGCGCAGGCTCCTGGGCTGGGGCGCCGACGCGGCGCGCGCCTCGCGGTGGCCGGTGCTCGCGCCGGGCGCGGAGGCGGAAGCGGGGCCGTATCCGCGCGAGCCGGTGGACCCGGCGGGGATCCTCACACCTGCCGCCAAGGTGAAGATCGCGCGGGAACTCTGTGCGGAGTTCGGGATTCCGGCGACGGAGTGCGTGGCGTACGGCGATTCTCTCTCCGACGCCGAGCTCTTCGCCGAGGTGCCGGTGTCCGTGGCCGTCAATGCTGATCATCACGTCCGGGAGCTGGCCTCGCACCAGTACAGCGGCCGGGATCTGCGGGAGGCGTACGCGCTCGTCAGCCCCGGCATCCGCTGACAAACCCCGGGAATCGGACGCGGTGTGGAACCGCGGACGGGGGTTGTGCGGTGAAGTCATATCGGTATGGTCGACTCCGCATCGTGCTGCCAGGACTTGTGACGGTTTCCTCACTCGGTGTTCTCGGGGGTCGGGTTCGTTCGGACGTAGCGAGGGCACACCATGACCCCTGACGCGGTGCTCATCCGCCGCACGATGGAGGAGATCGAAGGGTCGGCTGACGCCGCCACCGCGTATTTCTACGCCCTTCTCTTCGTGCAGTATCCACAGTTGCGCGAGCTGTTTCCCGCCTCCATGGACACGCAGCGCGACCGGCTCTTCCGCTCGCTGCTGGAGGCCGTGCGGCGGTACGACGACCGGGCGGCGCTCTCCGCGCACTTCGCGGCGCTGGGGCGCGGGCACCGGAAGTACGGGACGCTGCCCGCGCACTACCCGGCGGTCGGCGAGTGCCTGATGGCGGCGCTCGCGCGGTACGCGCCGGCCAGTTGGGGCCCGGAGACCGAGGCCGCGTGGGTACGGGCGTACACGGCGATCTCCCAGATCATGATCGACGCCGCGGCGGAGGACGAACGGCGGGCGCCCGCCTGGTGGCAGGCGGAGATCGTCGCGCACGAGCAGCGCACACCGGAGATAGCGGTGATCACGGTGCGCCCCGACCAGCCGTACCCGTTCCGCGCCGGGCAGTACACGAGCATCGAGACGCCATGGTGGCCGCGCGTATGGCGGTACTACTCCTTCGCCTCCGCGCCGCGCCCCGACGGGCTGCTCACCTTCCACGTGAAGTCCGTGCCCGCGGGCTGGGTCTCCAGCGCGCTGGTGCACCGGGCGCGCCCCGGCCACGTGCTGCGGCTCGGGCCGCCCGCCGGCTCGATGATCGTCGACCACGCGGCGGGGAGCGGCCTGCTGTGCCTGGGCGGCGGCACCGGCATCGCGCCGATCAAGGCGCTGGTGGAGGACGTGGCGGGCCGGGGCGTGCCGCGCCCCGTCGAGGTGTTCTACGGCGCGCGCACCGATCACGACCTCTACGACCTGGACACGCTGCTGCGCCTCGACGGACAGTACGACTGGCTCTCGGTGCGCCCGGTGGTGGCCTTCGGCCAGGCGTCGGTGCCGTCGCTCGCGGGGCAACTGCCGGACGCGGTGCGCCGTTACGGGCCGTGGGCGGCGTACGACGGCTATCTGTCGGGCCCGCCCGGGCTGATCCGGAGCGGGTGGGAGGCGCTGGTGGGCATGGGCATACCGGCCCACCGCATACGGCACGACTCGGTCGACGAACTGGTGAGCTGATGACGGAGGAGGGTGTGAGAGGCGTGACGGACGCGGAGGCGGGAGGGCCGCCCAACGGGCTCAACGGGCTCAGGAGGCGTGGTGGGCCCGGCGTGCCTGGCGTACCCGGTGCGCCTGGCGTACCCGGTGTGCCTGGTGTGCCTGGTGTACCCGGCGTGTCCGCCGTGGACGGGGCTCCGTCGCGGCCCGGCAGCGACGGGGAGCACGCGCTCCAGCGGAGCCTGGGCACGGCCGACCGGGCCGACCGCTTCTACGACGACCAGGTGCTCGACCACCTGAACCCCCGGATGCGGGAGTTCGTGCACCAGCAGGAGATGTTCTTCCTCTCGACCTCCGACCGCCGGGGCGAGTGCGACAGCAGCTTCCGCGCGGGCCCGCCCGGCTTCCTGCGAGTGCTGGACGACCGCACCCTGGTCTACCCCGAGTACCGGGGCAACGGCGTGCACGCCAGCCTGGGCAACATCCAGGAGAACCCCCATGTGGGGCTGCTCCTCATCGACTTCGTACGGGCGCGGATAGGGCTGCACATCAACGGCGGCGCGGTCGTCGTCGAGGACGCGGAGCTGCGCGCGGAGGTCTCCGACCTGCCGGAGGATCCGGTTCCGGGGCGGCGGGGGACGCTGTGGGTGCGGGTGACGGTGGAGGAGGCGTACATCCACTGCGCCAAGCACATACCGCACCTCCAGAAGGCGCCGAAGCGCGCCGCGCGCGACTGGGGCACCGACGACTACAAGCGCAAGGGCGGGGACTTCTTCGGAGCCGCGCGCGAGGCGCGGGAACGGCGCGCGGAGGCGAAGCGGGCGATCCCGCAGCCGGATCCGCAGCAGCCGCAGCCGCAGCCGCAGTCGGATCCGGGTCCGCAGCCGAGTCCGCAGCCGCGACGGGCACCGTCGCATGCCGCGCCGCCGACGCCACAGCCGCACGCGCATCCGCAGGCGCATCCGCAGGCGCAGCCGGAGATCCCGCTGCAGCCGCGCGCCCCTTTGCCGCCCTCGCCCCCGAACCCGGCCCCGAATCCGGCTGCCCCGGCCCCGGCTGTGGCCCCCGCCCCCGTCGCCTCCGTCTCCGTGTGGCAGAAGGAGGCCGAGCGGGCGTTGGCGGAGGCGCGGCGACGTGGGGAGGAGCAGCGGGAACGGGCGCCCTTCCAGGGCTGGTTCGGCTGAGGCCTCAGCCGAGGTCGGGCGCGAGAAGTGCCCGTACGCCCTCGATGTTCGCGGAGAGGTAGGCGCGCAGGCTCGGCGGGACGACCTCGACGGAGGCGAGGCCCTCGCGGCTGAAGGGCACGCGCACGATGTCGTACTCGCCGACGGGCTCCTCGACCTCCGGGCCGTGGCGCCGCCCGGGGTCCATGGCGGCCAGGCGGCAGACGAAGAAGTGCTGGACCTTCACGCCGCCGGGTGTCTCGGCCGGGTCGGCGACGGTGTCGACGAAGGCCGGGACCACGTCGACGACCTTGGCCCCCAGCTCCTCGTCCACCTCGCGGTGCAGCGCGTCGACGACGGTGCCGTCCACGCCGGGCTCGACGCCGCCGCCGGGGGTGATCCAGTACGGCGGCTCGTCCGGCTTGGTGCGCTTGATGAGGATCAGGTTCTGGTCGTTGTCGAGGAGGATGGCACGGGCCGTGCGCTTGACGACTGGACGTTCGTCGGTCATGGATGAGGTCTGGCCCGTGCGGCGAGGGGCGAAACGCCAAACGTGCGTGCGTACGTCTCACCAGTGCACGGCGGCGCGCAGCAGCCACTCATGGGCGCGCGCGATGTGCGGGAGCGCGAGGGTGCCCGCGCGGACGGAGACGAAGTACGTACGCAGGGGCGGCATCGGCGGGTCGAACAGCGGTACGACGCGGCCCGGCTCCAGGGCGTCGTCGCACAGATAGCGCGGCAGCACGGCCATCCCGGCGCCCGCGGCCACGCACTCCAGCACGGCACGCAGGTCCGGCGCGACGAGGGCGCTGCTGTGGACGGGCTCGGCGTCGAAGACGGTGGCCCAGTAGCGGGTGAGGAGCGGCATGCTCTCGTGGACGTCGATCACGGGCACGCCGTGCAGGAACTGCGGGCCCTTGGCGCGCACGACGGAGGCGCCGCCGAGGCGCGCGGCCCAGCGGGGCGCGGCGACCAGGACGTGCTCCTCGTCGCAGAGCGGGGCGGAGTTGAGCAGCTCGCCGCGCGGGCGTGCGGTGCTGAGGGCGAGGTCGTGGTGTCCGGCGGCGAGCCCTTCGAGGCTCTCCTCGGCGGAGCCGAAGGCGACGCGGAGCGTGACGCCCTGCTCGACGAGGGGCGCGAGCGCGGGCAGCGCGCGCACGGACGTGAACTCCGGTGGCCCGGCGAGGTGCAGCGTGCGCCCCGTCGGCTCCTCGTCGAGCCGGCCCTCGGTGATCGCCATGAGCGCGTCGAGGTGCGGGGCGACCTTGTGGGCCAGCTCCTCACCGACGGTCGTCGGCGTCACGCCCCGCGCCTGCCGCAGGAAGAGGGGACGGCCCAACTGCCGCTCCAGCGTACGGATCTGTCCCGTCACCGCGGGCTGCGAGAGCCCCAGCAAGGGTGCCGCCCGCGTGAAGGACCCGGCCCGGTGCACCGCGAGGAACGTGCGCAGCAGAGCCAGATCCATGCCGCTTACGCCTCCGCCTCCACTTGTGCCCCACTGGAACGCCACACCGTCACCGAGAGTGCCGCAACGATAAATATCTCGATAGGTCTATGTCGATACTGTGATTGGACACTGACGCACAGTCAACTAGCCTTGGTTGAGCGCTGCTTTCCGCTTACGGGTGGGGCGGCGTGGGGTGGCTCGTGCCACGAGGGGGGAGGCACGAGCCGCCCGCTCCCGCACGGGGAACGGGCGGCTCGGATCGGGCGCGTGGCGCCGCGCGCTGTGCCTCAGGGGAGGATCAGCTCAGCGCTGGTGGTACCAGACCGTGTAGACGTCGTGGCCACCATTGCCCTCGCAGTACAGCTTGTCGTACTTGTCCCAGTTCTGAATGAGGCCGTCCCACTCCTCCAGCTCGCATTCCGACTTCGAGTCGTACGGCATGCCGCCGGCGATCACCCAGCCGCTGCCCGGCGGGTCGGCGTGCGCGGGCGTCGCGGTCAGCGGGATGGCGAGGGCTGCGGCACCGACGGCGAGGGCGGCGGCGGCACGGGTGCGCCAGGACTTCATCGATCCTCCATGTGCGGGGTGGCTCTGTTTCCACCGCCGACAACGGACCCGTGCCGCCAACGGTTCAACGGGAGGCGGAGCAGGAGCCTGCGGCTATTCGGCCAGCGGCAGATAGACCCTGTTGCCCGCCGCCGCGAACTCCTTCGACTTCTCCTCCATCCCGGCCTCGATGTCCGCTTCCGACAGGTCCCCGTGCTGCTCGCGGATCTCGTGGGAGATCTTCATCGAGCAGAACTTCGGCCCGCACATCGAGCAGAAGTGGGCCGTCTTGGCCGGCTCCGCCGGGAGCGTCTCGTCGTGGAAGGCGCGGGCCGTGTCCGGGTCGAGGGCCAGGTTGAACTGGTCCTCCCAGCGGAACTCGAAGCGGGCGTCCGAGAGCGCGTCGTCCCACAGTTGGGCGCCGGGGTGGCCCTTGGCCAGGTCCGCGGCGTGGGCGGCGATCTTGTACGTGATGACGCCCGTCTTCACGTCGTCCTTGTCGGGGAGCCCGAGGTGCTCCTTCGGCGTGACGTAGCAGAGCATCGCCGTGCCCCACCAGCCGATCATCGCCGCGCCGATGCCGCTGGTGATGTGGTCGTACGCCGGGGCGATGTCCGTCGTCAGGGGGCCCAGTGTGTAGAACGGGGCCTCCTCGCAGACCTCCTGCTGGCGGTCGACGTTCTCCTTGATCTTGTGCATCGGGACATGGCCCGGGCCCTCGATCATGGTCTGCACGTCATGCGCCTTGGCGATGCGGTTGAGTTCGCCGAGGGTGTCCAGCTCGGCCATCTGCGCCGCGTCGTTGGCGTCCGCGATCGAGCCGGGGCGCAGGCCGTCGCCGAGCGAGAACGTCACGTCGTATGTGCGCAGGATCTCGCACAGCTCGCTGAAGTGCTCGTAGAGGAAGCTCTCCCGGTGGTGCGCCAGGCACCAGGCGGCCATGATCGAGCCGCCGCGCGAGACGATGCCGGTCTTGCGGCGGGCCGTCAGGGGGACGTAGCGGAGCAGGACCCCGGCGTGGACCGTCATGTAGTCGACGCCCTGTTCGCACTGCTCGATGACCGTGTCCCTGTAGACGTCCCAGGACAGCTCCTCCGCGCGGCCGTCGACCTTCTCCAGGGCCTGGTAGAGGGGGACGGTGCCGATGGGGACGGGGGAGTTGCGCAGCACCCACTCGCGGGTGGTGTGGATGTTGCGGCCGGTCGAGAGGTCCATGACGGTGTCGGCGCCCCAGCGGGTCGCCCACGTCATCTTCTCGACCTCCTCCTCGATGGAGGAGGTGACGGCGGAGTTGCCGATGTTGGCGTTGACCTTCACCAGGAAGTTCTTGCCGATGATCATCGGCTCGGTCTCCGGGTGGTTCACATTGGCCGGGAGGACGGCACGGCCCCCGGCGATCTCGTCGCGCACGAACTCCGCGGAGAGGTTCTCGCGGACGGCGACGTACTCCATCTCCGGCGTGATCTCGCCCCGCTTCGCGTACGCGAGCTGGGTGACGGAGGCGCCCTCGCGGCCCCTGCGGGGCTGGCGGGGGCGGCCGGGGAAGACCGCGTCGAGGTTCCTCAGGCCCCCGCGGGGCGAGGTGTGCTTGATGCCGTCGTCCTCGGGGCGCAGCTCGCGTCCCGCGTACTCCTCGGTGTCCCCCCTCTGGACGATCCAGTTCTCGCGCAGCGGCGCGAGGCCGCGGCGCACGTCGGTGGTGATGTTGGGGTCGGTGTACGGCCCCGACGTGTCGTAGAGCGTCACGTCGGCGCCGTTGGTGAGGTGCACTCGCCGGACGGCGACCCGGATGTCCGGGCGGGGCCCCTCGACGTATCCCTTGTGCGAGCCGATGGCGGTGCCCTGGGCGTCCTCGTTCTCGGCAGGCGTGCGTGCATCCTGCATGGTCATGTGGACCCACTCCCTACGCCGGCATTACCCGGTAACAGGTTCGGCGGTCGACGCAGCCGTTTCCGTAGTCCCGCTACGGAGGTCAGCGCCCTCTCAGCCCCGTGCTCGGAGCTCCCGCGATGTGCAAAGGCGTCTCTACGCTAGCGGCACACCGCGCATACTGAACAGCCCGCCCGGACGTTCTTGCGATGATCTGTCGGTGAGCCATTCCCCGCCGCCCCCGCCGCCGGGCCCGCCGCAGCAGCCGGGCCCGCCCCCGCATCTCCCCGAGCAGCCGCACAGCCATGGGCACGGCCACGGGCAGAGTCATGCGCACAGTCATGCCCACGGCCCGCCCGCGCCCGTCTCCCACCATCTGCGCAAGGTCATCGCCGCCGTGCTCGTCCCCTTCGCGGTCGCGGTGCTCACCGGGCTGGTCGTCCTGTGGCCGGGCGGCACGCCCGGGCACGAGCACGACCACTCCGGCGTCGGCTTCGACCGGCCCACCTTCCAGGCGAAGGTCGTCAAGCTGGCCGAGGTCGACTGCGAGGACGTCAACGCGCAGCAGCCGCCCCCGCAGCAGGGCGGACAGGGCGGGCAGGGGGGCCAGGGCGGTCAGGGCGGCGGTGCGGGCAAGGCCTCGCGGGGCTCCTGCCAGAAGGCCACCGTCGAGATCGCCGAGGGCAAGGACAAGGGCCACCGGTACACGGAGGTCGTCACGCCCGATGCCACACGGAAGTTCGACGTGGGGCAGAAGGTCGTCGTGGCGTACGCCGAGAAGGCGCCCCGCAACCTCCAGTACAGCGTCGTGGACACCAACCGCGACGTGCCGATGGTGCTGCTCGCGGGGCTCTTCGCGCTCTTCGTGGTGCTGGTGGGGCGGCTGCGCGGGGTGCTGGCGCTGGTCGGCCTGGCGGTGAGCTTCGCGGTGCTCACGCTCTTCATCCTGCCCGCGATACTCCAGGGCTCGAATCCCCTGGTCGTGGCCGTGATCGGGGGCAGCGCGATCATGCTGGCGACGCTGTACCTGTGCCACGGGCTGTCGGCCCGTACGTCGGTCGCGGTGCTCGGCACGCTGATATCGCTGCTGCTGATCGGGCTACTGGGCTCGCTCTTCATCGGCTGGGCCCGGCTGACGGGGAACACCGACGACCAGACGGGGCTGGTGCACGGGCTGTACCCGAACATCGAGATCCAGGGCCTGCTGCTGGCCGGGGTGCTGATCGGCTCGCTCGGCGTGCTCGACGATGTGACGGTCACGCAGACCTCGGCCGTATGGGAGCTGAAGGAGGCGGACCCGGGAGCGAATTGGCGGAAAATCTACCGTTCGGCGATGCGCATCGGGCGTGACCACATCGCGTCGGTCGTCAACACCCTCGTCCTCGCCTACGCGGGAGCCGCGCTGCCGCTGCTGCTGCTCTTCTCGATCGCGCGCAGCGACGTGTCGATGGTGGCCACGAGCGAGGTCGTCGCCGAGGAGATCGTCCGTACGCTCGTGGGTTCGATCGGACTGGTGGCCTCGGTGCCGGTGACGACACTGCTGGCGGCACTCGTGGTGTCCGCCGACCGGCAGCGCCGCGCGGGCCGGAGCGGAACCGGCGCGGCGCCGGAGACGGGAGACGTGGCCGGGCGGCCCGCGTCCCGTACGGCCGTCGGAGCGGGCGCGGCGGCCCCCGCCGTCACCAGTCGCCGCGGGAAGAGGAGGAAGCCGAAGTGAACCGCCGGACCAGGAAGATCACACCGCCGACGAGCGCGGCGAAGACCAGGACCTTGAAGAGCAGTCCGACGATGAAGCCGATGACGGCGGTGATGAGGCCGCCGAAGACGACGAGCGCTATGACCGGGATGGCGATCCACTTCACCCACCACGGCAGTCCCGACAAGGTCTCCTTCGCGTCCATGTCTGTCGCTCCGTTCTGAGAATGATGCTGAGAGAAAGGGGCTGTTCCGCCTTCGATGGTATGCGGGAGGGTGAAGTCCCGGGAGCCGCTTCGGCCCCGGTCCTCCCCTGAACCTGACCCCTACGCGACCCTGACGTTCCCGGCCCTCCGGTCTCAGCTCTCCGGGGGAGAGAAGACCACGAGCACGCGCAGGTCCTCGGAGATGTGGTGGAACTTGTGCACCACCCCCGCGGGCACGTAGACCACGCTGCCGCGGGCGACCTGCGTGGTCTCCTCACCGACCGTGACGGAGGCCCGGCCGCTCACGACGAAGTACACCTCGTCCTGGTTGTGCGGGGTCTGCGGATCCTGGGCACCCTTGTCGAGGGCGTAGAGCCCGACCGACATGTGCCGCTCGCGCAGGAACTGCAGATAAGCGCCCTCGTTGGCGGCCCTCTCGGCCTCCAGCTCCTCCAGGCGGAACGCCTTCACTCCCCCTGCACCCACTTCCTCGACGTCTGGAACGATCGAACCATGACGAATTTCCTCATCAAGACGCTGGCCAACGCCGCGGCGCTGGCCGTCGCGATCTGGCTGATCGGCGACATCACGCTCTCCGGCGGCTCCGGGGGCGAGAAGACGCTCACCCTGGTCGTCGTCGCCCTGATCTTCGGCGTCGTGAACTTCGTGGTCAAGCCGATCGTCAAGCTGTTCTCGGTGCCGCTGCTGATCCTGACCCTGGGGCTCTTCACGCTGGTGATCAACGCCCTGATGCTGATGCTCACCTCCTGGCTCGCGGACAAGCTGGACCTCAGCTTCCACGTCGAGGGCTTCTGGACCGCCGTGCTGGGCGGCCTGGTCGTCTCGATCGTGTCCTGGGCGCTGAACATGGCCCTGCCGGACAAGGACTGAGTGGGGACGACCGACATGTACCGCGTCTGTTTCGTCTGCACCGGGAACATCTGCCGCTCGCCCATGGCCGAGGCCGTCTTCCGTGACCGGATCGCGGAGGCGGGCCTCGACGGCCTCGTGGAGGTGAGCAGCGCGGGCACCGGGAGCTGGCACCTCGGCGAGGACGCCGACCCGCGTACGGCCGCGACGCTGGCCGACGCCGGGTACGGGCCGCTGTCCCACCGGGCCCGCCAGTTCGCGCCCGACTGGTTCGCCCGCGAGGACCTGGTCGTCGCGCTGGACGAGGGGCACGCGGCGGAGTTGCGCGCCATGGCCCGCAACTCCGGCGAGGCCGCGAAGGTGCGGCTGCTGCGCTCGTACGACCCGGCGGCCGACCCCGACGACCCGGCCGGCATGGAGGTGCCGGACCCGTACTACGGGGGCACGCGCGGCTTCGAGGTCTGCCTGGAGATGGTCGAGGCGGCCGTTCCGGGCCTGCTGGACGCCGTGACGGCGGCCCTGGACACGGACCTCGACGGGGCGCGCGGCTGATGGCGGGCGCCGTCCTGGAGGCCGTCTCGCGCGCGGTCGGCGCCGAAGCGCTCTCCGCGACCCCGGTCGGCGGCGGCTCGATCTGCGACGCGTACCGCGTGGCCCTGAACGGCGGAGCCGGACACCCGGAGGTCTTCGCGAAGACCCTGCACGCCGCGCCCGCCGACTTCTTCGCCGCCGAGGCCGCCGGGCTCGCCCGGCTGCGGGCGACCGGCGCCGTCGCGGTGCCCGAGGTGCTCGGGGCCGAGCGGGGCGCGCTCGTCCTGGAGTGGGTCGAGCCGGGCCCCGCCGACGACGCGCAGGCCGAGCGGCTCGGACGCGACCTGGCCGCGCTGCACGCCACGCCCGCGCCGTCCTACGGCACCCCGGGCGAGCCCTGCTACCTGGGCCCGCTGCCCCTGACGTCTCCCGCCGAGCCCGTCACCGACCCCGCCGACTGGCCCGCGTTCCACGCCGGGCACCGGCTGCTGCCGTTCCTGCGCGCCGCCGTGGACGCCGGGAACCTCGCGCCCGAGGACGCCCGCGAGGTCGAGACGGTGTGCGCGCGTACGGACGACCCGGCGGTGTGGGGGCCGCCGCAGCCGCCCGCCGTCATCCACGGCGACCTGTGGTCGGGGAACGTCCACTGGGCCGCCGACGGGCGCCCCCGCCTCATCGACCCCGCCGCGCAGGGCGGCCACCCCGAGACGGACCTCGCGATGCTCGACCTGTTCGGCTCGCCGCGGCTGGCCCGCGTCCTCGCGGCGTACGAGGAGGTGCGCCCCGTCCCCGGGCTCGCCGCGCGCGTCCCGCTCCATCAGCTCCAGCACCTCCTGGTGCACGCGGTGCTCTTCGGCGGGGGCTACGGTGCGCGGTGCGGGGCCGTGGCACGGGCCGCGCTGCACGCGGGCTGAGCCGCCCGACCTCACGAGAGCGAGCGACCATGAACGACGCCGACGCCGACACGGACGCCACCCGCGTCGTACGGGCCGGACTGCCCGGCGAGGAGCCGTACGCGCCCCCGCTGCCGGGGCCCGTGTTCGCCGCGCACTACCACCTGCCGGGCGACGTCGCGGACGCGCCGTACGCCTACGGGCGGGACGCCAACCCGACCTGGACGGGGCTGGAGAGCGCCATCGGCGAGCTGGAGTCGCCGGGCGACCCGGACGTGGAGACCGTCGCCTTCGCCTCCGGCATGGGCGCGATCTCCGCCGTGCTCTTCTCCCAGCTCCGCCCCGGCGACGCGGCCGTGCTGCCCTCCGACGGCTACAACCTGCTGGCCTCCCTCCGGCAGCGCCTGGAGGACTTCGGCATCGAGGTGCGCACCGCGCCCACGGCCGGCGAGGCACAGCGCGAACTGCTCGCGGGCGCCCGGCTGCTGTGGATCGAGACGCCCTCGAACCCGGGCCTGGACGTGTGCGACATCCGCGCCCTGGCGGACGCGGCGCACGAGCGGGGCGCGCTCGTCGCCGTGGACAACACCCTCGCCACCCCGCTCGGGCAGCGCCCGCTCGCGCTGGGCGCCGACCTGTCGGTGGCCAGCGGCACCAAGGCGCTCACCGGCCACGGGGACGTGCTGCTGGGCTACGTGGCCTGCCGGGACGCGGACCTGGCGGCCTCGGTGCGGGCCTGGCGCAAGACGGTCGGGGCGATCCCCGGGCCGATGGAGGCGTGGCTCGCGCACCGCTCGCTGGCGACGCTGGACGTACGGACCCGGCGCCAGGCGGACAACGCGCTGGCCGTCGCCGAGGCGCTGCGCGCCCGTCCGGAGGCCACGGACGTACGGCACCCGGGCCTGCCCGACGACCCGGCGCACGCGGCGGCCGCGCGCCAGATGAGCCGCTACGGCTGCGTGGTCTCCTTCACGCTGCCCGGAAGGGAGTACGCCGAGCGCTTCCTGGACGCGCTGCGGCTGGTCGGGGACGCGACGAGCTTCGGGGGCGTGCGCTCCACCGCCGAGCGCCGGGGACGCTGGGGCGGCGACGCCGTGCCGGACGGCTTCGTCCGGCTGTCGGTGGGCCTGGAGGACGCGGGAGACCTGGTGGCCGACCTCCGCTGTGCCCTGGACGCCGCGGCGCGCTAGAGAAGGCCCGTCCAGGGGCGCGGGGAACTGCGCGAGCGACCACGGCGAGAGCCGCGGCCCGCGAATCACCGGCAGGGCCCCGCAGGGTCACGGCTTCGGGTGCTCCGGGCCCCCGTAGTCGGGGCTGGAGTAGTCGGGGCTGGTGAACCGCAGGCGGGGCCCCGGTTCGTCGGGGGACTCGGAGGCGGGACGGCTGGAGAAGTCGGGGTGCGTGTACCCGAACGTGGTGCGCTGCTCGCGCTGGACGTACGTCGCGGGCGCCTGCTCGGCGCCCTGCGGATCGGCGAGGGCCTCGCGGAGGAACGGGACGATGCCCCGCTCCAGCAGCGCCTCCCGCCAGGCGGCGCGGGCCAGCGCGACCTCTTCGGAGAGCCCGCCCGCGCCGTGATCGGCGCCGCGCCCGCGCTCCCCCTTGCCGCCTCCGGGCGCGCGCACCGAACTCGCCCCGTTCCGCAGCGCGGCCAGCAGCAGGCCGCCCATCGCGATGACGATCCCGGCGGCGGCCAGCGCGGCGAAGACCCAGCCCGCGCTGCGCATCGGCTGCGCGATGGAGGGCTCGGGGGTCATCAGGTGCAGCGCGTACCCCAGCAGCAGGAAGATCACGGCGGCCGTGCCCGCGAGGACGGGGGCCAGCACCGAGACGACGGCGACGAGCCCGGCGCCGGTGGCCTCGGCGAGCCCCTCGCCGCCCATCGCGCTGGCGAGCCGGCTCACGCCCTCGCCGCGAGGTTCGACGCCGTCGGGACCGCGCTCCCGCTCCGGGGGGCCCATCGACGAGGGGGCGTTGGCAGGCTGGCGCAGTTCCTCGCGCAGGCGCACGAACTGCTGGTACTCGGCCTCGGCGCACGCGGCTATCGCGGTGGCGGCGCTGAGCGCCATGGTGCGCAACTGCTCGGCGTTCAGCCGTTGGCCGAGCGCCGCAAGGTCGGGGCGGCGGTGAGCGGTTCGCAGAGCTTCGTCGAGGACCCGCTCGAACTCGGGCCGGTCTTCGCGTAGCAGATGCGGAGCGCTGTTCATGTGCATCCCCCGATGCTCCGTAGGGCCTCTCGTGGCCGGTCGAGGGCGGGGCGGGTCAGCAGGGCGGAGAACTCGTCGGCAAAACCGATGGTAGAGCGCCTCCGGCACTACGTGACAGAGAGTTTCCAGAATTGACCCGCTCTCGCGGTGCCCCCCAGCCGATCACTTCTGGGGAAACACCTGCCCTGGATTCCGCGCGTGAATCAGCGGGAACGGAGCTTCGGGGGACGAGCGGGCCTCAACCCACCAGCGGAAGCTGGGCGATGAGCAGCTTTCCGGCCATGGTCACGCCGCCGTCCATCGCGACCGCGAGCCCGTCCGCGTAGACGTGCGGACCCGTGACGTCGGGCGCGGCCTCGTCGTCCTCGCTGCCCACCTCGCCCAGCAGATACGGGATGGGGCTGTGCCCGTGCACGATGCGCTTGCCCCCGAAGGTGTCGAGCAGCTCGCGCACGGCGGCCGGGCCCGCGCCCTCCTCGCGGAAGGCGAACCGCTTGGTGAACTTCCGGAACAGCTCCCAGGTCTCCTCCGCGTCCTGCCGCTGGAGCGCCTCGGTGATCGCGTCGTTGACGTCCTCGATCGTCTCGCCGTAGTCGAGATAGCAGGAGGCGTCGGAGTGCACCAGCAGGTGGTTGTCGGCGAGGGTGATCGCGTCGAGCCGGGACATCCACTGGATGTGGTGGTCGCGCAGCCGCTCCATGTCGCTGCGCTGGCCCCCGTTGAGGAGCCAGGCGGCCTGGAAGGAGGCGGTGCCCGCGCCGGAGTTGACGGGGGTGTCGCCGAACCGCTTGGCGCCGAGGAGCAGCAGCTCGTGGTTGCCCATGAGGGCCTTGCAGTAGCCCCCGGCGGCGGCTGCCTCGGCGGAGAGCTGCATGACGAGCTCGATGACGCCGATCCCGTCGGGGCCCCGGTCGGTGAAGTCGCCGAGGAACCACAGGCGCGCGTTGCCCGCGATCCAGCGGTCGTCGGCGTCGATGATCCCGAACTGGCGGAGCGCGGCGCGCAGTTCGTCGAGGTATCCGTGCACGTCGCCGACGACGTACAGCGGGCCCTCGCCGTCGTTCCCGCTCGTGGCCGCCGGGACGTCGACCATGGTGGGCGTCGGCCCGCCCGGCTCGGCTGTGCGGCTGCCGACCACAGGGAGATCGCGCTCCGTCGGCGTGTACTCCTCCGGCATCGACGGCACCGGCTCGCCACCGGCCTGCTCGCCGTCGCCCTGCTCGTCCCCGCCGGACTGCGGGCCCCGCGCGGGCTGCTGGGCGCTTACGGGCGCCTGGGCAGGGGCCTGGGCGGGTGCCCGTACGGGCTGCGGGCTCTGTACGGGCGGGGGCGTGACCGGGGAGGGAGCCGGTGCGGGCGGGGGCGCGACGGCGGCGGGCGGCGGCGCGGGGGCGGACGGAGGCGTGACGGGGGGCGGGGTGAGCGCGGGCGCGCCCGGGTGGGCGGCCGTCCCGTGCGGGCGCGCGTGGTCGCCCGGCCTGCCCGGTCCGCCCTGCTCATCCGGCCCGGTCGGGCCGGTCGGCCCGGTCGGGCCCTGGTGGGCCGTGGGCCGCGCCGGGCCTCCGTGGTCGCCGGGCGCGCCCGCGCCGCCACGGGCGCCCGGCTCGTGCGGGCTCCCGTGCTCGGCCGGGCCGTTCGCCCGGGTCTGCGGGGTGGGCTCCCCCGCTGCCTGTGCGGCCATCCCGCCGTGCCATACGTCGGGTCCCTGACCGGCCCCCTGAGTCATCGACCCCTCCACCATCGCGCCGCCGCCGTCCACCGCAGACCTCCCCCTCGCGTCGGGCCGGGGCCCGGGGGAGAAGCGCCCGGCCGCTGGTCGTACGGCCTGGGTGCCCCCAGGTCGGGAGCCGGTCCCGGTGTCGTTCTCCCCCGGCCTTCGGCCGGGGGTGCCCCCAATCATAGGAACGCTGGTCGCGGCTTGTGACGCACCTGGGGTCCCGCATTTGGCGAGGTGGCCGAACGGGGTGTGAATTCCTCCGGAATTCTCCGGGCTCGTACCCCGCGGACGCCCCGGCCGCCTCCCTCGGCCGCGCCCCGGCCGCCCCCGCGCTCAGTCGGACGCGGGGGCGCGGGGCGCGCTCACGGTGGTGCGGGCGCTGCGGCGCTGCGAGGACGTACGGACGATGAGGTCGGTCGGCATGACCTGCTGCACGGGGCGGCTGGGGCCGATGCCCTCGATGGCGTCGATGAGGAGCTGGATGACCGTGTTGCCGATCCGGCCGGGCTTGAGGGAGAGGGTGGTGATGGGGGGTTCGGTCGTGGCGTAGACGGTGGACTCGCTGCAGCACACGAGGAGCAGGTCCTCGGGCACCCGCAGTCCGTACCGCCGGGCCGCCGCGAGGAGATCGGTGCCGTTGGGGTCGAACAGGCCGTAGACCGCGTCGGGGCGGTCGGGTCTGGCGAGCAGGCGGTCGGCGGCGACGGCGCCCGCGCACGGGTCGTGCGCGGGATACGTCTCGTAGACCGGGTCCTGGCCGACGCGCTCGCACCACTCCAGATAGGCCGTGGTGGACAGGCGGGTGTAGGTGTCCGTGGAGGTGCCGGTGAGGAGGCCGATACGGCGGGCGCCGGACTCGGCGAGGTGGTCGAGGAGGCCCTGGACGGCCTCCTCGTGATCGTTGTCCACCCACGCCGTGACCGGGAGGGAGCCGCTGGGGCGGCCGTCGGAGACGACGGGGAGGCCCGAGCGGACCAGCTCGCTGACGACCGGGTCCTGGTCGGAGGGGTCGATGACGACGGTGCCGTCCAGGGCGACGTTCGACCACACGTCGAAGGGGCTGTGGCGGGCGGGGGCGGGGAGGATCACCAGCGCGTACCCCCTCGCGAGGGCGGCGGAGGTGGCGGCGCGGGCCATCTCCGCGAAATAGGCGAACTCCGTGAAGGTGAACGGTTCTTCGCCGTACGTCGTGACCGTCAGGCCGATCAGCCCCGACTTGCCCGTGCGGAGCGTGCGCGCGGCGGCCGACGGGCGGTATCCGAGCCGCTCGGCGACCTCGCGGACGTGCCGCCGGGTGGCGTCCGGCAGTCTTCCCTTGCCGTTGAGCGCGTCGGAGACAGTCGTGATGGAGACACCGGCCGCGGCGGCGACATCCCTGATCCCGGCCCGCCCGTTCAGCCGGGTGCCCCCACGGGGTGGGCGGGCGGACTTCCGGCTCACCTGATGCTTCTCTGCTGCTGTCATGGCGACCCGATCGTAGGCCCGCGCGGGCCGCCGCGAGGGCGCCTCTTGACAACCCGGAGCAGGCACGATTCTGCATGAACGACAGGTCGAAGCGACCATGGAATGACCGGTCTTCCCGCCCCTGACCTGCGCGGGCGCCCCGCGTGAGAGCGGTTGCTCCCGGGGAATGCGCGAGGTTGCGAAGAGGTCTCAACTCACCTTCACGAGCGATGCGCGCCACCGCGCTCGCCACCAGCGCGGGGGCGTACGTCGATGGACGGCGAACGACCCCGTACGCCGGGCGGGGGAATCCTCTTATGGTGAGCAGTATTCGTCGAGCGGCGCGAGGAGGACCAGCGGTGAGTGAGCACAGCGAGCAGAAGACCCCGGACGGGGCGGCGCCCGTCCCGCCCAGGCTGCGGCAGGCGCTGGAGGGCATCCCCAGCTACAAGCCCGGCAGGCCGGCGGCGGCGGGCGGGCCCGTCTCCTACAAGCTGTCCTCCAACGAGAATCCGTATCCGCCGCTGCCCGGCGTCCTGGAGTCCGCGAGCCACGCGGCGGCGTCCTTCAACCGCTACCCGGACATGGCCTGCACGGGTCTCCTGGCCGAGCTGTCCGAGCACTTCGGCGTGCCCGCGTCGCATCTTGCCACCGGCACAGGGTCGGTCGGAATCGCGCAGCAGCTCCTGCAGTCCACGGCGGGCCCGGGGGACGAGGTGATCTACGCCTGGCGCTCCTTCGAGGCGTACCCGATCGTCACCCAGATCTCCGGCGCCGCCTCCGTGCGCGTGCCGCTGACGGAGGGCGAGGAGCACGACCTCGACGCGATGGCCGACGCGGTGACGGACCGCACCCGGCTCATCTTCGTCTGCAACCCGAACAACCCGACGGGCGTGGCCATCCCCCGCGACGGCCTGGAGCGCTTCCTGGACCGGGTGCCGCGCGACGTGCTGGTGGTGCTGGACGAGGCGTACCGGGAGTTCGTCCGGGACGAGCGGGTGGTGGACGGCCTGGAGCTGTACCGGGACCGGCCCAACGTGTGCGTGCTGCGGACCTTCTCCAAGGCGTACGGGCTCGCGGGGCTGCGGGTCGGCTTCGCCGTCGCGCACGAGCCGGTGGCGGCGGCCCTGCGGAAGACGGCGGTGCCGTTCGGGGTGAGCCAGATCGCGCAGGACGCGGCGGTGGCCTCGCTGCGCAGCGAGGACGCGCTGCTGGAGCGGGTCGCGGCGCTCGTCGAGGAGCGGACGCGGGTCACCCGTGAGCTGCGGGCGCAGGGCTGGACGGTGCCGGAGTCGCAGGCCAACTTCGTGTGGCTGCGGCTCGGGGAGCGGACCACGGACTTCGCGGAGCTGGCGGAGAAGGCGGGCGTCACGATCCGGCCCTTCGCCGGTGAGGGGACGCGGGTCTCCATCGGCGAGACCGAGGCGAACGACATCTTCCTGCGGGTCGCGGCGGAGTTCCGCAAGGAGCTGTAGGGCTCGTAGGGCCCGGTCCGGCGTCGTACGGGGGTGTCCCTCACCCGAGGGGCACCCCCGCTCGCATGTCCGAAATGACCGTGCGCCATAATCCTTGTGAATGTGAACGCATTCACGACCGCGTTCGTTTTGTCTGGTTGATCCCTGTCATAACGCCAGGTAACGGGCAGACTGCACAGAGGCTCGACAGCGCGAACCGAAGGAGAGAGCCACGTGGATCTTGCGCTGGCGCCGGAGACCCTGGCGCGATGGCAATTCGGCATCACGACCGTCTACCACTTCCTCTTCGTCCCCCTGACGATCTCCCTCTCCGCCCTGGTCGCGGGGCTTCAGACCGCCTGGGTCAGGACGAACAACGAGAAGTACCTCAAGGCGACGAAGTTCTGGGGCAAGCTCTTCCTGATCAACATCGCGATGGGCGTGGTCACCGGCATCGTCCAGGAGTTCCAGTTCGGTATGAACTGGTCCGACTACTCGCGCTTCGTCGGCGACGTCTTCGGTGCCCCGCTCGCGTTCGAGGCGCTGATCGCCTTCTTCTTCGAGTCCACGTTCATCGGGCTGTGGATCTTCGGCTGGGACAAGCTCCCGAAGAAGCTCCACCTCGCCACGATCTGGATGGTCTCCATCGGGACGGTCCTGTCCGCGTACTTCATCCTGGCGGCCAACTCCTGGATGCAGCACCCGGTCGGGTACAAGATCAACCAGGAGTCGGGCCGCGCCGAGCTGACCGATTTCGCGCGGGTGCTGTTCCAGAACACGGCGGTCGCGCAGTTCGCCCACACCATCACCGCCGCGTTCCTGACCGGCGGCGCGTTCATGGTCGGCATCGCCGCGTTCCACCTGCTGCGCAAGAAGCACGTCGCCGTGATGCGCACCTCGCTGCGCGTCGGGCTCGTCACGCTCGTCATCGGCGGCGCCCTCACCGCGTTCAGCGGCGACCGGCTCGGCAAGATCATGTACGACCAGCAGCCCATGAAGATGGCCTCCGCCGAGGCGCTCTGGGAGACGCAGGCCCCCGCCCCGTTCTCCGTCTTCGCCTACGGCGACGTCGACAAGGGCCACAACAAGGTCGCCATCGAGATCCCCGGGATACTGTCCTTCCTCGCCCACGACAACTTCCACGACGAAGTCCCGGGCATCAACGACACCAACGAGCAGCTCAAGAAGAAGTACCAGGACACCGTCGGGCTCGACGACTACCGGCCCAACATTCCGCTCGCCTACTGGTCGTTCCGCTGGATGATCGGCTTCGGGATGGCCTCGTTCGGGCTCGGGATCATCGGCCTCTACCTCACCCGCCGCAAGCTCTGGCTCGCCGAGCACCTGCGGACGCGCGAGGACGAGGTGCCCCGCCTCGCGCTCACCCGGGGCCGGGAGCTGGGCGGCACGCTCACCACCTGGTACTGGCGGCTCTCGCTGCTCACCCTCGGCTTCCCGCTGATCGCGAACTCCTGGGGCTGGATCTTCACCGAGACGGGCCGTCAGCCCTGGGTCGTCTACGGTGTGCTGCCCACCGCCTCCGCCGTCTCCCCCAGCGTCTCCCAGGCCGAGGTCCTCACCTCGATGATCGTCTTCACGGCGCTCTACGCGATCCTCGCCGTCATCGAGGTGCGGCTGCTCGTGAAGTACGTCAAGGCCGGGCCCCCGGAGCTGACCGAGTCCGACCTCAACCCGCCCACCAAGATCGGCGGCAACGACCGCGATCCCGACCGGCCCATGGCCTTCTCGTACTGAGAAGTCGGGAGGAGAGAGACCGTGCAGCTTCACGACGTCTGGTTCGTGCTCATCGCCGTCCTCTGGATCGGCTACTTCTTCCTGGAGGGCTTCGACTTCGGGGTCGGCGTCCTCACCAAGCTCCTCGCGCGCGACCGCGCCGAGAAGCGCGTCCTGATCAACACCATCGGGCCCGTCTGGGACGGCAACGAGGTCTGGCTGCTCAGCGCGGGCGGCGCGACCTTCGCGGCCTTCCCCGAGTGGTACGCCACCCTCTTCTCGGGCTTCTACCTGCCCCTGCTGCTCATCCTGGTCTGCCTCATCGTGCGCGGCGTCGCCTTCGAGTACCGCGCCAAGCGCGACGACGAGCGCTGGCAGACCAACTGGGAGCACGCGATCTTCTACACCTCGCTGACCGTCGCGTTCCTGTGGGGCGTGGCCTTCGCCAACATCGTGCGCGGCGTGAAGATCGACAAGGCGGGGGAGTACGTCGGGAACGTGCCCGACCTGCTCAACCCGTACGCCCTGCTCGGCGGGCTGGTCACCCTCTCGCTCTTCACCTTCCACGGCGCCGTGTTCACCGCGCTCAAGACCCTCGGCGACATCCGCACCCGGGCCCGCCACCTGGCCACCCGGCTCGGGGTGCTGACCGCCGTGCTCGCGCTGGTGTTCCTGCTGTGGACGCAGAGCCACACCGGTGACGGCAAGAGCCTCGTCGCGCTGGTCGTCGCCGTGGTCGCGCTCGTCTCCGCGCTCGGCTTCAACCTGGCGGGGCGCGAGGGATGGGCGTTCGCGTACTCGGGCGTGACGATCGTCGCCGCCGTCGCGATGCTCTTCCTCGCCCTCTTCCCCGACGTCATGCCCTCGACGCTGAACGAGGACTGGAGCCTGACCGTCACCAGCGCGTCCTCCACCCCGTACACGCTGAAGATCATGACGTGGTGCGCGGGCATCGCCACGCCCGTCGTCCTGCTCTACCAGGGCTGGACGTACTGGGTGTTCCGCAAGCGCATCGGCACCAAGAACATCGCGTCCGCGTCGTCGGCCCACTAGGAGGTCGCTGATGAAGCCCGTCGACCCGCGCCTGCTCCGGTACGCCCGTGCCGTGCGCGTCTTCCTCGCCGCCGCCGTCGCCCTCGGACTGGCCGGAGCGGTGCTGGTCATCGGGCAGGCGATGCTCATCGCCGACATCGTCGTCTCCGCCTACCGGGACAAGGAGCTGGAGGGGCGGGCGCTGGTGCTGCTCGCCGCCGTGTCGGTGGCCCGCGCCCTCGTCTCCTGGCTCACCGAACTCGCCGCGAACCGGTGCGGGGCCTCGGTCAAGTCCGAGCTGCGCACCGGTCTGCTCCGGCACGCCACGGCCCTCGGCCCCGGCTACCTCTCCGCGCAGCGCACCGGAGAGCTGACGGCCCTCGCGACCCGGGGCGTGGACGCGCTCGACGACTACTTCGCCCGCTACCTGCCCCAGTTGGGGCTCGCGGCGGTGGTGCCGGTGGCGGTGCTGGCCCGTATCGTCACCGAGGACTGGGTCTCGGCGGCGATCATCGTCGGCACGCTGCCGCTGATCCCGCTCTTCATGATCCTCATCGGCTGGGCCACGAAGTCGAAGATGGACCGTCAGTGGCGGCTCCTGGCCCGCCTCTCCGGGCACTTCCTCGACGTCGTCGCCGGGCTCCCCACGCTGAAGGTCTTCGGCCGGGCCAAGGCCCAGGCCGAGAACATCCGCGCCATCACCGCCGACTACCGGCGCGCGACGCTCCGTACGCTCCGCATCGCCTTCCTCTCCTCCTTCGCGCTGGAGCTGCTCGCGACGATCTCCGTCGCGCTCGTCGCCGTCAGCATCGGCATGCGGCTCGTGCACGGCGGCATGGACCTCTACACCGGGCTGCTCGTGCTGATCCTCGCGCCCGAGGCGTATCTGCCGCTGCGGCAGGTCGGCGCCCAGTACCACGCGGCGGCCGAGGGGCTCTCGGCCGCCGAGGAGGTCTTCGCCGTCCTGGAGACGCCGGTGCCGGAGGCGGGCGACCGCCCGGCCCCCGCCGTGCGGGACGCCGAGATCGAGCTGGACGAGGTCGTCGTCCGCCACGAGGGGCGCTCCGCGGACTCCCTGCCCCGCATCTCGCTCGTGGTCCGGCCCGGGGAGACGGTCGCCCTCACGGGGCCCTCGGGGGCAGGAAAGACGACGCTGCTGCGGGTGCTGCTCGGCTTCACGCGGCCTGCCGAGGGCCGGATACGGGTCGGCGGCACGCCGCTCGCCTCCCTCTCCCCCGCGTCCTGGCACGAGCAGATCGCCTGGGTGCCGCAGCACCCGTACCTCTTCGCCGGGACGGTCGCGGAGAACGTCCGCCTCGCGCGGCCCGACGCGGACGAGGAGGCGGTGCGCCGTGCGTTGCGCGATGCCGCGCTGGGCGACGTCTCCCCCTCCCTCGCGCTCGGAGAGGGCGGCGCGGGGCTCTCCGCCGGGCAGCGGCAACGCGTCGCGCTGGCCCGCGCGTTCCTCGCCGACCGGCCCCTGCTTCTGCTGGACGAGCCGACCGCCGCGCTCGACGGCGAGACGGAGGGCGCGGTTCTTGAGGCGGTACGCCGCCTGAGCGCGGGCCGCACGGTTGTCCTGGTGACCCATCGGCCGGCGCTGCTCGATGCCGCTGACCGTGTTGTCGAGCTCGCGCCGTCTCCGGGTGCGGGTGCGGGTGCGGGTGCGCCTGCGGCGAGCGATTCCCCAATCCCGCCCCTTCCCGAGAACGGGGGAGCGCCCCCGTGCCCCCCGAGCGTTGCCGTCAGCGAGTCCGCTGTGGTTGCTCGCGCAGTTCCCCGCGCCCCTTCGGGGCACGTTCCGTCGCCGGATCAGCGGGGCACCCCCTTGTCGGACCTCTCGCGGCTGCGCGCCAGCGCGAAGGGGCTGAG
This sequence comes from Streptomyces albiaxialis, assembly GCF_039530985.1. Taxonomy (NCBI): domain Bacteria; kingdom Bacillati; phylum Actinomycetota; class Actinomycetes; order Kitasatosporales; family Streptomycetaceae; genus Streptomyces; species Streptomyces albiaxialis. Next base: position 1,066,264 of record NZ_BAAAPE010000001.1, on the reverse strand, counting down.
CGGAAGGTTCGGGCTCGCTCTTGTGCTCGGCGCGCTCGCGCTGCTCAGCGCGGTGGGGCTGATGGCGACGTCCGGCTGGCTCATCTCCCGCGCGGCCCAACAGCCGCCCGTGCTCTATCTCATGGTCGCCGTGACGGCGACCCGGGCGTTCGGGATCGGCAGGGCCGTCTTCCGGTACGCGGAGCGTCTCGTGTCGCACGACGCCGCCCTCCGCGTCCTGGCCGGTCTGCGCGTCAGCGTCTACCGGCGGCTGGAGCGGCTCGCGCCCGCCGGGCTGCGGCGTACGCGGCGCGGCGATCTCCTCACCAGGCTCGTCGCCGATGTCGACGGGCTCCAGGACTACTTCCTGCGCTGGCTGCTGCCCGCGACCGTCGGCGCGACGGTCGGCGTCGTCGCCGTCGCGTTCACCGGCGCGCTGCTGCCCGCCGCGGGCGCGGCGCTCGCGGCGGGGCTCGCGGTGGCGGGGATCGGCGTGCCCGCGCTGACGGGCGCGCTCTCCCGGCGTACGGAGCGGCGGCTCGCGCCCGCGCGGGCCGAACTCGCCACCCGTACCGTCGATCTGCTGACCGGCGCCGCGAGCGGAGAGCTGGCCGTGGCGGGGGCGCTGGACGCGCGGCGCTGCGAGGTCGCGGAGGCCGACGGGACGCTGACGCGGCTCGCGGCGCGCTCCGCCGCGCGCACCGGGCTCGCGGCCGGGCTGAGCACCCTCGCGGCCGGGCTGACGGTGACGGCCGCCGCGTGGGCGGGGGCCGTGGCCACGACGGGCGGCGCGCTGAACGGGCTGTGGCTGGCGACGGTCGTCCTGACGCCGCTCGCCGCGTTCGAGGCGGTGACGCCGCTGCCGCAGGCGGTGCAGCACCGGCAGCGGGCCCGGCGTTCGGCCGAGCGCGTGCACGAGGTGCTGGACGCGCCCGTTCCGGTGCGGGAGCCGGAGCGTCCGCACGCCGTGCCGGGCGCGTTCCCGCTGGCCGTACGGGAGTTGACCGTGCGCTATCCCGAGCAGCCGGAGGACGCGGCGCCCGCGCTGGACCGGTTCCGGCTCGACCTGACGCCGGGGCGGCGGGTCGCGGTCGTCGGGGTGTCCGGCTCCGGCAAGACGACGCTCGCGCACGCGCTGCTGCGGTTCCTGGACCCGCAGCCGGGCGGTACGTACGAGATGGGCGGGGTGCCCGCGACGGAGGCCGACGGCGACGACGTACGGCGGCACGTCGGGCTCTGCGCCCAGGACGCGCACCTGTTCGACAGCTCGCTGCGCGAGAACCTGCGGCTCGCCCGGCCCGAGGCGGGCGAGGACGCGCTGTGGGACGCGCTGGACAGGGCCCGGCTCGCGGAGTGGGTGCGCACGCTCCCCGAGGGCCTGGACACGCTCGTCGGCGAGCACGGCGCGCGCCTGTCCGGAGGGCAGCGGCAACGGCTCGCGCTCGCCCGCGCGCTGCTCGCGGACTTCCCCGTGCTCGTCCTGGACGAGCCCGCCGAGCACCTCGACCTGCCGACGGCCGACGCGCTCACCGCCGACCTCCTCGACGTCACCGAGGGCCGTACGACCGTGCTGATCACGCACCGGCTCCAGGGCCTGGAGGCCGTGGACGAGGTGATCGTGCTGGACGGCGGCCGTACGGTCGAACGCGGGCCCGCCGTCGAGCTGGCCGCCGCCGGAGGACCGTTCCAGCGGATGCTGGACCGGGAGCGGGGGGCCGCGCTGGTGGCCCCGTAGGCGTAGACGTAGGCGTAGGCGTAGGCCCGGGCACGAGGGGTGACTTTCGGAACGAAACCGGACCTTCTACGCTCACTCCATGCCCCCCAAGCTCCGCGTCACCGAGGCCGCCCGCCTGGCCACCACCGACCTGGAGACCCTCTCGCGGGACTCGGCCGAGCGGCTGCCGAAGCTGCTGGAGGCCATGGTCACCATCGGCACCGGCCCTGGGCCCGACCTGCACAGCACGCTCGACCACATCGTGGAGACGGCGGTGCGCGTCGTGGACTGCCGCTACGCGGCCATCGGCGTCCTCGCCGAGGAGGACGACACCGGGCTGAAGGACTTCATCACCTCCGGGATGAGCGAGGAGGAGATCGCCCGCATCCCGCACCTGCCCGACGGGAAGCACGGGCTGCTCGCCGCCGTGCTGCGCACCGACGAGCCGCTGCGGCTGCCGGACCTCGCCCTCGACCCCCGGTTCGAGGGCTTCCCCGCCCACCACCCCCCGATGCACAGCTTCCTGGGCATCCCGATCAAGGTCGGCGACGAGCTGTTCGGGAACCTCTATCTGACCGAGAAGCGCGGCCCCGGCGGCTTCACCGAGAACGACGTGCAGCTCCTGCGGATCCTCGCCACCGAGGCGGGCATCGCGATCGGCAACGCGCGGCTGCGCGAGGCCGCGCGCATCCGGGAGCGCTGGATCGACGGCAGCGCCGCGATCACCACCGCGCTGCTCGCCGGTGACACGGACGACGCGCTCGCCGTCGTCGCCGAGCAGGCCCGGATGCTCGCGGGCGCCTCCGCCGGGCTCGTCCTGCTCCCCACCTCCCTCCCCGGCGACCCGGCGGACGACCACGGGGAACGGCGCGGCCTGGAGATCGTCGCCGCCGCGGCCGACGACACCCGGGGCCTGGTCGGCACCGTGATCCCGCCCGAGAGCCCCGTCCTGGACCAGCTCCTCGGCGGCAGCCCGGTCTTCGTCGACGACTCGGCGGAGGACCCGCGCATGGTCACGCCGATCTCCGCGCGCTTCGGGCCGAGCATGATGCTGCCGCTGGAGAGCGGCGGCCGGGTGCTGGGCACGCTCGCCGTGCCGCGCCGGCGGGGCGCGCCGCGCTTCACGGAGGCCGAGAAGTCCCTGGCCACGCGGTTCGCGGCGCAGGCCGCGCTGGCGCTGGTGATGGCCGACGCGCTGCACGACCGCGAGCGTCTCGCGGTCTACGAGGACCGGGACCGCATCGCCCGCGACCTGCACGACCTGGTCATCCAGCGGCTCTTCGCCACCGGCATGACGCTGCAGGGCGCGCAGCGGTCCGCGGAGAAGCCGGAGGTGCGGCAGCGGATCAGCAAGGCCGTCGACGAGCTGGACGCGACGATCGCCGAGATCCGCACCGCGATCTTCGCGCTCCAGCAGGATCCCGGCGAGGCCCAGGCGGGGCTGCGCACGCGGGTGCTGCGCGAGGCGGGGCTCGCCGCCGTGCCGCTGGGCTTCCAGCCCTCGGTCCACTTCGTCGGCGCCGTCGACGCGCGGGTGTCCGAGCGGACGACGAAGAACCTGGTCGCGGCGTTGCGCGAGGCCCTCTCCAACGCGTTCCGGCACGCCCAGGCGTCCCGTATCGAGATCACGGTCGACGCGACGGCCGTCCTGCCGGACGGTGAGCCGGGGGTCCGGCTCACCGTCGCCGACGACGGGGTCGGCATCCCGGCGGACGGCCGCCGCAGCGGCCTCGCCAACCTGCGACGGCGCGCGGAGAGCCTGGGCGGCACGGCAGGCTGGGGCCCCGGCCTGGCTTCCGGGGGCGGCGGTACGACCGTCAACTGGGCCGCACCGTTGTAGCCGGGTCCGGGGTGCCCGTGCTGTGCGTCGCGGACCGCGGGTGCGTCGTGGCCGGTCGCGCAGTCCGCAATGCACAGGGCGGGGCACCCCGTACCCGGAAAGTATTGGCGTGCGGTGCGACGAGGGCGCTGGGACGATCACGGGATGCGTACGTTCGAAGAGCTGGTCGGCGAAGCCGATGCCGTGTCCGTCGACGGATGGGACTTCTCCTGGCTGGAGGGGCGGGCCACGGAAGAGCGGCCCTCCTGGGGGTATCAGCGGAGGATGAGCGAGCGCCTCGCTCAGGCGTCGGCCGCGCTCGACATCCAGACGGGTGGCGGCGAGGTCCTGAACGGCGCGGCGCAGCTCCCCCGCACCATGGCGGCCACCGAGTCCTGGCCCCCGAACATCGCGCGGGCGACCCGGCTGCTGGGGCCGCGCGGCGTGGTGGTCGTGGCGGATCCCGACGAGCCGCCGCTGCCGTTCGCCGACGGCGCCTTCGACCTGGTCACCAGCCGTCAGCCGGCGACCGTGTGGTGGGAGGAGATCGCCCGCGTGCTGGCGCCCGGAGGGACGTATTTCGCGCAGCACGTCGGGCCCGCGAGCGTCTTCGAGCTGGTCGAGTTCTTCCTCGGGCCCCAGCCGGAGGCGCGTAAGGGCCGGGATCCCGAGGCGGAGAGCGCGGGTGCCCGCGCGGCGGGGCTCGATGTCGTGGACGTACGGAGCGAGCGGCTCCGGATGGAGTTCCACGACATCGGCGCCGTCGTCTATTTCCTGCGCAAGGTGATCTGGATGGTGCCCGGCTTCACGACGGAGGCGTACGCCGTACGCCTCCGCGAGCTGCACGAGCTGATCCTGGCCGAGGGCCTCTTCGTCGCCCACTCGGCGCGGACGCTCTTCGAGTGCCGCAAGCCGGAGTGAAACGCGCGGAGTGAACCGCCCGGGCCGTCGGCTCCGGAGCCGCCCGGCTCCGGAGCCGTCAGCGGCTGAGCAGCTCCTCGATGATCCGCGCCACGCCGTCCTCCTCGTTCGTCCACGTCCGGTGGGTCGTCGCGGCGAGGACGGCGGGGTGGGCGTTGGCCATGGCGTAGGAGGTGCCGGACCAGCCGAGCATCTCCAGGTCGTTCGGCATGTCGCCGAAGGCGACGACCTCCTCGGGCGCGATGCCCCGCTCCTCGCAGGCGTGCGCGAGGGTGCTGGCCTTGCTGACGCCCCGGCCGCTGACCTCCAGCAGCGCGCTCGGGCTGGAGCGGGTGAACTCCGCGTGCGCCCCCGCCGCGCCGCGGCCGAGCGCGAGGAACGCGTCGGGGTCCTGGTCGGGGTGGTACGCGAGGAGCTTGAGCACCGGCTGGTCGTAGAAGCTCTCGTTGTGGTCGGTCAGCAGCTTCTCCGCGGGGGCGAAGGTCGCGCCCGGGTCGTGGTGGAAGGGCGGGTAGTCCGGCTCGTAGTGGATGCCCTCCGTCCGCTCGACGGCGAAGCTGACGCCGGGGGCCGCGGCACGCAGGGCGTGGACGGTCGCGAGGGCGTCGTCGCGCTCCAGGGGCCGCACCCGCACGATGCGGTGGCCGTCGCGCAGATCGGCGATGACCGCGCCGTTCGCGCAGATGGCCAGGCCGTGGCCGTGGACGTGGTCGCTGACGACGCCCATCCAGCGGGCCGGGCGGCCCGTGACGAAGAACACCTCGACCCCGGCGGCCTCGGCGGCGGCGAGCGCGGCGACGGTGCGTGCAGAAACGGTTTTGTCGTCACGCAGCAGGGTGCCGTCGAGGTCGGTCGCGATCAGCCGGGGACGGGTGCGGGGGCCGGGGCGGGGACGGGGGCGGCGGGGAGCAGGCGGAAAAGTCACGGGCACCATCTTGGCGCATATGCCTGAACATGCGTGCGGGAGTCCGCACAGATGAGTACCTCGGGGGCAAACGGAACCAGAGGGTCCCCCCGGCATTACGCTGCTAATACAGCAAAACGGGCACAATCGAAGGGGAACGTTCGAGAGGAGTCGCACCTATGACTCGCTACGCCCCCGATCGCGGGCTGACCACGCGCATGGTCACCACGATGTTCTTCATCGGGCTGCTCTACGTCGTCTTCGTCGGCGTCCTGATCGTCCTGCTGGGGCGCGCGTGGCCCATGGTGCTGCTGATCGCGGGCGGGCTCTTCATCGCGCAGTTCTGGTTCAGCGACCGCATCGCCGCCTTCAGCATGGGCGCGCGCGAGGTCACCCCCGAGCAGGCGCCGGAGCTGCACGGCGCCGTCGACCGGCTGTGCGCCCTCGCGGACATGCCCAAGCCCCGCGTCGCCATCGCCGACACCGACGTGCCGAACGCCTTCGCCACCGGGCGCAACCAGAAGAACTCCATGGTCTGCGCGACCACCGGCCTGCTGCGCCGCCTCGGCCCCGACGAGCTGGAGGGCGTCCTCTCGCACGAGCTGTCGCACGTCGCGCACCGCGACGTGGCGGTGATGACGATCGCCTCGTTCCTCGGCGTGCTGGCCGGGATGATGACCCGCGTCGCGCTCTGGGGCGGCTTCGGCCGGGCGCGGGGGAGCGACAACAACGGCGGCGCGGCCGTCCTCGCCCTGCTGATCCCCCTGGTCAGCGCCCTCGTCTACGTGATCAGCTTCCTGCTCACCCGGCTGCTGTCCCGCTACCGCGAGCTGTCCGCCGACCGCGCGGGCGCGCTGCTGACCGGCCGCCCCTCCTCGCTCGCCTCGGCGCTCACCAAGATCAGCGGCGAGATGTCCCGCATCCCCACCCGGGACCTGCGCCAGGCCGAGCCGTACAACGCCTTCTACTTCGTGCCCGCCTTCTCCGGGCAGAGCCTCGCGAACCTCTTCTCCTCGCACCCGCCGCTCCAGAAGCGGCTCGACCAGCTCGGCCGCATCTCCGCGCAGCTCGGGCAGTAAGGAGCGGACCTCCGTGGGCTTCTGGGACGCGCTCCTCGGGCGCAGCAAGCCGAAGCGGCCCGACCTCGACCAGCTCTTCGCCCTGCCCTCCGCCGCGATCACGCTCCAGGCCGGTGCCGGGTTCACGCCCACCGGCACCGGGGCCGTCTGCTTCGCGAGCGTCGAGGGCGGGGCCTTCGCGCGGCTCCAGCAGGACGTCCGGGCGCTGCTCGACGCCGACACCGAACGCGGCGGCATCCCCGTCGGGTTCAGCCAGGACTCCTACGGCTACACCTGGCTCCTCGTGCGCCACGCGCCGGACGAGGACGGGGCCATGCCGGCCCTGGTCAACGATCTGCACGCCGTCAACACGCTGCTGGAGGAGGCCGGTTTCGGCCCCCAGCTCCTCTGCTCGCTGGTGACCTTCGCGGACGCGGAACAGCGCCCCCTCGCCCTGATCTACCTCTACAAGCGCGGCACGTTCTACCCCTTCGCCCCGCTCCCGGGCCAGGGCGAGAAGCGGGACAACGGGCTGGAGCTGCAGGTCCGCGGGCTGCTCTCCGGGGATCTGACCGTCGAGCAGGACCTCTCGCGCTGGTTCCCCGTCTGGGGCGCGCCGGGGCTCACGGGCTGACGTTCCTGGCCTGCCCGTCCGGGTGCTCGGGGTCCAGGTGCCAGCTCATGACGCGGGTCGGGTGGATGCGGATGATGTCCTTGCCGAACCATTCCGGGGCGACCGGCGGCACCTCCACGGCCAGCGTCTCCGCGCGGCCCCGGATCTCGACCCCGCGGCCCATCCCGGGCTTGATCGCGTCGGGGTCGTCGGGCGCCGTCAGGTCGTCGACCACGAACGCGACGCGGGGGTTCGCGAGGACGTTGCGGTAGCGCTGGGTCCGGGTGACAGCGGGGCCGCCGATGTCGATCGTGCCGTCGGCGTTGAGCCGGAAGCCCAGCGGGCGGACCTGGGGCGCTCCGTCGGAGCCGACGGTGGAGAGCCGGCCCAGCGGCTGCCCCTCCAGATACGTCCGCTCGATCTCGGAGAAGATCATGGCTCGTCCTTCCCTCGTACTTCCCTCGCACGGCCGGGTACGGAACGACCGTAGAAGTTGAAGGGAAGTTGAAGTCAAGCCCGCGCGAACGCGACCTCCGCCGCACGGGCCACGATCTCGACCTCGTCGCCCAGCGACCACTCCGCGACGCGGGAGGCCTGCGCTGCCGGGACGCCCTCGCTGTCCCCGGGCGCGGGCGGGATGTCGTACGTGGCGTGCGCGTCGTGCGGGAGGACCACGCGGAAGCCCAGGTACAGCGCGGTCTCGGCCGTCGCCCGTACGCACATCTCGGACTGGACGCCGCACACGGCCAGGGTCTTCACGCCGCGAGCGCGCAGCAGATCCTCCAGGTCCGTCTCCTCGAAGCCGTCGTCGACGGTCTTGCGCACGACCGCCTCGCCGGGCTCCGCCGCCAGATGCAGCTCCCAGCCGGGCGTGCCTGGCTCGTCGGGGGCGCCGGGCTCGCCGTCGTTCTGGAGGTGCGCGACGAACGCGCCCGCCGCGCGCGCCCGTTCGAGCAGGTCGCGGGCGCGGGCCACGACCCGCCCGGCGTCCGGCACGGCCCCGCCCTCAGCGGTCCCGTCCCCGTTCCCGGACACGAACGCCCGTTGCATGTCCACGATGACCAGCGCCTCGGCAGCCGTTCCCGTCATGGCGCTCCTCCCTCGTCCACCGTCCCTGAACCGTCACTGAACAGTACGGTGAAGCGATCGTCGCTGGTGCGGGGCGGTTCCCGCGCGCATCCTGGAACTCATGATCACAACAGGTGCGTTGGCGGGTGTCGCGGCGGTCGCGCTGGGGATGGCGCTGTCCCCGGGGCCGAACATGATCTACCTCGTGTCGCGCAGCATCGCCCAGGGCCGCGCGGCCGGGCTCGTCTCGCTCTCCGGCGTGGCCCTCGGCTTCCTGCTCTACCTCACCGCCGCCAACCTCGGCCTGTCCGCCGTCTTCACGCTGGTCCCCGAGGTCTATCTGACGGTGAAGCTCGCGGGCGCCGCGTACCTGGGCTGGCTGGCCTGGAAGGCGCTGAAGCCGGGCGGGATCTCGGTGTTCGCCGCGCAGGAACTCCCCCGCGACTCCACGCGCCGCCTCTTCACGATGGGCCTGATGACCTGCCTGCTCAACCCGAAGATCGCCATCATGTACCTCTCCCTGATCCCCCAGTTCGTGGACCTGGACCGGGGCCATGTGGTGGTCCAGGGCTTCGTGCTGGGCGGCGTGCAGGTGCTGATAGGCACCCTCGTGAACGGCCTGTTCGTCGTCGCCGCCGGGGCCATCGCCGTCTTCCTCTCCCGCCGCCCCGGCTGGCTGCGCGCCCAGCGCTACGTGATGGGCACCGTCCTCGGCCTGCTCGCGTTCCGGCTCGCGACCGACTCCTCGCGCCCCGCCGCACCGGCCTGAGCCGGGGGTCCGCCGGGGAACGCGCGGCGGTACGCGGCGGGGGAGACGCCGAGGTGGTTGAGGAAGTGGTGGCGCAGGTTGTTCGCCGTGCCCAGGCCGCTGCGCGCGGCGACCCGCTCCACCGGCAGGTCCGTCGACTCCAGCAGCTCGCGCGCCCGTTGGAGCCGCTGGGCCAGCAGCCACTGGACCGGCGTCGTGCCGGTGGCCGCCTGGAGACGGCGGTAGAACGTACGGGGGCTGACGGCGGCGCGGTGGGCCAGGTCGCGGACGGTCAGCGGCTCCTCCAGCCGGGCCCGCGCCCACTCCAGGACGGGCGCGAGCCCCGCGTCGTCCGCCGCGGGCACCGACTGGTCGATGAACTGGGCCTGCCCGCCCGGCCGGTGCGCGGGCACCACCATCCGCCGCGCGAGCTGGTTGGCGATGTGCGCGCCCAGGTCGCGGCGGACCAGGTGCAGGCACAGGTCGAGCCCGGCGGTCAGGCCCGCGCTGGTGAGGACGTCGCCCTCGTCCACGTACAGCACCGAGTCGTCCACCTCCACCGCCGGGTAACGGGTGGCGAGCTGCCCGGTGTGCATCCAGTGCGCCGTCGCCCGGCGGCCGTCCAGCAGGCCCGCCTCGGCGAGCGCGAACGCGCCCGTGCACAGCGACACCATTCGCGCGCCCGCAGCGTGCGCCCGCCGCAACGCCTCCACCAGCGCGGACGGCAGCGGAGCGCCCTCCTCCACGCAGGCGTCCGGCACGGACGGCACGACGACCGTGTCCGCGCGCGCCAGGTCGTCCAGGGTGTGCGGGGTCCGCAGCGAGAAACCGGAAGCGGTGGTGCCGCCCTCCCCGCTGCCGCACAGCCACAGCTCGTACCAGGGGTCGGCGAGATCGGGCTGCGGCTTGCCGAACACCGTGCAGGGAATGCTCAGTTCGTACAGGTCCCAGGACGGGACGCCGATCTCCTCGGTCGCCACCACGGCGACGGTGCCCGCGCTCATACGGCCGCAGCGTATGGCACGAATTTGGCGGTCGCCGTCACCGGTGTCACTGTCGGCGGCACGGGCGCGCTGCGAGCGTGAGCCCCATGAACGCCACCGACTCCACCAACTCCCCTTCCTCTTCGTCTTCTTCGTCTTCCCCTTCCCTTTCCCTGCCGCCCGTCACCGTCCTCGGCCTGGGCCGGATGGGGTCCGCGCTCGCCGCCACGCTGCTGGCGGCGGGCCACCCGACGACCGTGTGGAACCGCACCCCCGGCAAGGCCGACGCGCTCGCCGCGCGCGGCGCCCGCGCCGCCGCCGACCCCGGCGCGGCCGTCGCCGCGAGCCCGCTCGTCGTCGCCTGCGTGCTCGACCACGACGCGTTGCGTTCGGCCCTCGCGCCGCACACGGCCGCGCTCGACGGGGTGACGCTGGTCAACCTCACGTCCGGCTCGCCCGAGCAGGCCGAGGAGACGGCCGAGTGGGCCGCCGCGCACGGCGCCCGTTACCTCGACGGGGCGATCATGACGACCCCGGAGGGCGTCGGCGACGCCGCGATGATGTTCCTCTACAGCGGCGACGCCGCCGCCTTCGACGAGCACCGTGCCACGCTCGCCGCCCTCGGCGACCCCGTCCACCTCGGCTCCGCGCCCGGTCTCGCCTCGCTCTACGACGCCGCGCTGCTCGGCCTGATGTGGTCCGTCTTCGCCGGATGGCTGCACGGCACGGCCCTCGTCGGCGCCGAGAAGGTGGACGCGGCGGCGTACACGCCGGTCGCCCTGCGCTGGCTGTCGGGCGCGGTCTCCACGTTCGTCACGCGCTACGCCGCCCAGGTCGACGCGGGCGCGTACCCCGGCGACGACGCCACCGTCGATGTGCAGATCGCGACCGTCGACCACCTGCTGCACGCCGCCGGGCGGCGCGGGGTGGACACCGCGCTGCCCGCGCTGCTCAAGGACGTCATGGTCCGCGCGCGCGACGCCGGTCACGGGGACGACAGTTTCGCCAGCGTGATCGAGGTCCTCCGGTGACGTGATCACGGCCCGGGCGCGGCATGATCAGGGGCATGAGCACACGTGGATGGATCACCCCCGCCGCGCGCACCGGCGAGCAGCCGCTGGCCGGTGGGCGGGTGCTGGGGTGGGCCGAGTGGGGTCCGCGGGACGGCACGCCCGTGCTGTTCTCGCCCGGGGCCGCGACCTCGCGGGACCTCGGCTTCGGGCCGGACGCCGTGGCCGCGCTGGGGGTCCGGCTGATCGCCCTCGACCGGCCGGGGCTCGGCGCCTCGACGCCCGCGCCGGGGCGTACGTTCGCGGACTTCGCCGAGGACGTACGGGAGTTCGCGGCGCGGCGCGGGCTGGGCCGGCCCGCGATGGTGGGGAACTCGCAGGGGGCGCCCTTCGCCCTCGCGTGCGCCGCCGCACAGGGGGTCGTCGGGGCGCTCGCGGTCGTCTCCGGCGCCGACGAGATCGCGCACCCGGCCTTCGCCGCGGGGCTGCCGGAGGGGCTCGCGCGGCTGGTGCGGCTGTCGGCGGAGGACCCGGACGCGGCCGAGAAGGAGTTCGCCGGGTTCACCCCGCAGGCCATGTGGGACATGGTCACCGCCCACAGTCCCGCCCGCGATCTCGCCGTCTACCAGGAGCCGGGCTTCGCCGTCGCGTACCGGGCAGCCATGGAACGGGCCTTCGCGCGCGGGCCCGAGGGATACGCGCGGGACACCGTCCTCGCGATGGGGCGCTGGGAGATCGACCTGGCGGACATCGACGTCCCCGTCGACCTCTGGTACGGCGACGAGGACACCAGCCACTCGCCCGACCAGGGCGTCACGCTGACCGGGCGCGTGCCCGGCGCCGTCCACCACCTGGTGCCCGGCGCCGGGGGCGCGCTGCTGTGGACGCACGCCGGTGACGTACTGCGCGTGCTGCTGGAGCGGCACGCCGCCTGACGCGCACGGGGCGCACGCCGCCTGACGCGCACGGGGCGGGGGGGGCGCCCTCACTCCTTCTCGGGGCCCGCGAGCCGCAGCCGGTTGCCGTCCGGATCGGTGACCTCGGTCTCGCGGGCCCACTCCTCGTCCCGTATCTCCGTGCCGAACTCGGCGGCCACGGCGTCCACGTCCGTCACGCGCAGATACAGCAGGGTGTCCGGGCGGGCGTCGCCCTCGTGCTCCGAGAGGAAGATCCGGACGCCGCCGCGGGCGATCTCCACGAAGGCGGGGAAGCCCGGCTCGAAGCGGTGCTCCCAGCGCTTCTCGAACCCCAGCCGCCCGTACCAGCCGACCGCCCGGGCGGCGTCCGCGACGCGGAGGATGGGGATGACCTCTTCGACTTCGACCATGCCCCCAGCGTCCCACCCACCACTGACAAGGCCTGTTACGAGAACTGCACACCCCGGGTATACATCATGTGTATACACCTCATGTAGAGTGCTCCGCATGTTCACCAGTGACACCTCGCGCGCACTCCTGTCAGCTCAGGGGCTGCGGAAGACATACGGCTCGACGGACGCCCTCGACGGTGCCGACTTCGCCCTCATGGCAGGCGAGGTCGTCGCGGTCATGGGCCCCTCCGGATCGGGCAAGTCCACTCTTCTCCACTGCCTCGCCGGGATCGTCCCGCCCGACGCGGGCACGGTCCTCTACCAGGGCAAGGAGATGTCCTCCCTCTCGGACGCCGACCGCAGCGCCCTGCGCCGCGCGGACTTCGGGTTCGTCTTCCAGTTCGGCCAGCTCGTGCCCGAGCTGACCTGCCTGGAGAACGCGGCGCTGCCGCTGCGCCTCGCGGGCGCCCAGCGCAAGGAGGCCGAGGCGGCCGCCCGTAACCGGCTCCAGCAACTGGAGGTCGACGACATCCGCCACCACCGCCCCGGACAGGTCTCCGGCGGCCAGGGCCAGCGTGTGGCCGTCGCCCGCGCGCTCGCGGGCGACCCCCGCGTCGTCTTCGCCGACGAACCGACCGGCGCTCTCGACTCCGTCAACGGCGACCGCGTGATGCAGCTCCTCACCGACGCCGCCCGGCAGACCGGCGCCGCCGTCGTCCTCGTCACCCATGAGGCCCGCGTCGCCGCCTTCGCCGACCGCGAGATCGTCGTCCGCGACGGCAAGGTCCGCGACATGGCGGGCGCCGCGTGAGCGCGGGCACCGAGTCCCGCACCGGGACGGACACGGGTACGGACGCGGGTACGGACGCGGGGGCGGGTTCGGGCTCCGGTTCCGGGGGCGGTCCACGGACGGGCGCGGCACGCACCGTCCCCTCCGGGCTCCGGCTCTGGGCCAGGGACCTCGCGATGGGCGCCCGCTTCGCCCTCTCCGGCGGCAGGCAGGGCTGGACCCGCACGGTCCTCACCGGCTTCGGCGTCGCGCTCGGCGTCGCCGTGCTGCTGCTCGCCGCGTCGATCCCGGGCGTCATCGAACAGCGCGAGGCCCGTCAGCACGACCGCGGCTACGGCTGGGTCATGCCCAGCGAGGTGAAGCGCGGCGACAACACGGTGCTGGTCGTCGACGCCTCGACCGAATACCACGGCGAGCGCCTCTACGGCCGCGCCCTCCAGCCCGAGGGCGAGCACCCGGCCAAGCCCGCCGGCGTCGAACGGCTCCCCGCCCCCGGCGAGATGCTCGTCTCGCCCGAGCTGCGCGAGCTGCTCGACTCCCCCGAGGGCAAGGGGCTGCGCGACCGGCTCGACGACCGCATCGTCGGCACCATCGGCGACGACGGGCTCTCCGGGCCCAAGGAACTCGCCTTCTACGTGGGCGGCGAGGGGCTCACCCTCGACGGCGGCGCGGAGCGCTTCGACACCTTCCAGGTCAAGGGCCAGTCCGAACCCCTCGGGCCCATCCTGATGCTGCTGATCGTCGTGGCCTGCGCCGTGCTGATCATGCCCGTCGCCGTCTTCATCGCCACGGCCACCCGCTTCGGCGGCGAACAGCGCGACAGGCGCCTCGCCGCGCTGCGCCTCGTCGGCGCCGACGGCGCCATGGCCCGGCGGATGGCCGCCGGGGAATCCCTCGTCGCCGCCGTCCTCGGACTGGTCGTGGGCACCGGGCTCTTCGTGCTGGGCCGCGAGAGCGCGGGCGGCATCAGCGCGTTCGGCCTCAGCATCTTCCCGGAGGACATCGCGCCGAGCCCCCTCATCGGCGCGCTGATCGCCCTGGGCGTGCCCGCCGCCGGCGTCGCCGTGTCCCTCCTGGCGATGCGCAACCTCGTCATCGAACCGCTGGGCGTCATGCGCCAGACCCAGCCGCGCAAGCGCCGCCTGTGGTGGCGCGTGGCCCCTCCCGCCCTCGGACTGCTGCTGCTTCTCCCGATGGGCGGCTCCCTCACCGGCGCGGGCTCCACGCTGAACGAGGTCCAGGTCATCAGCGGCGTCGTCCTGCTGCTCAGCGGCGTCGTGCTGCTGCTGCCCTGGGTCGTCGAGCGCATCGTCGGCAGGCTCAAGGGCGGCCCGCTCGCCTGGCAGTTCGCCGTCCGCCGCCTCCAGCTCACCAGCGGCACCGCGACCCGCGCCGTCAACGGCATCACGATCGCCGTCGCCGGGGCCATCGCCCTGCAGATGCTCTTCTCCAGCGTCGAGTCCGGCGAGACCAAGGCGACCGGCGAGGACCCCGACAAGGCGCAGGTCCTGGTCATGGGCCAGTCCATGAAGAGCGTCCCCGAGGGCGAGGCCTTCGCGAAGAGGCTCAAGCAGACCCCCGGCGTCCGCTCCTCCAGCGGATACGTCGAGTCGTACGAGTCCGTGAAGGGCGGGGACAAGGACGACAGCACCACCGTCGTCGTCGGCACCTGCCCCACCCTCCGCGAGGTCGCCCACATCCGCGACTGCCGCGAGGGCGACACCTTCCTCGTGCCGTCCGAAGCGGACGACGAGTACGACGTCACCCCGAAGCGCGGCGGCTCCCTGCTGCTCGGCGACGAGCGCGCGCACCACAAGGCGAAGGAGTGGAAGGTCCCGGCCGACGCGGGGAAGGCCACGCCCAGGAAGCTCGCCGACGGCAACACGGTCAGCGGCGTCCTCGCCACCCCCTCCTCGATCCCGCTCTCCCAGCTCAACGCCCGTAACTTCACGGCCTGGATGGACCTCGACGCGAAGGACCCCGAGGCGCTGGAGAACGTCCGCACCACCGCGTTCCACCAGAACCCCGGCTACGGGGTCATCGAGATGGACGAGGAGCGGACGTCCGGGGTGTTCGACGGGATCCGGCGCGGCATCCTCGCGGCGGCGGCCGCCGTGCTGGTCCTCATCGGCGCCAGCATGATCCTCGCGATCCTCGAACAGCTCCGGGAGCGCAAGCGGCAGCTCGCCGTCCTCGTCGCCTTCGGCACCCCGCGCAGCCTCCTGGCCGTCTCCGTCCTGTGGCAGACCGCCATCCCCGTGGTCCTCGGCCTCGGCCTCGCGGTGATCACCGGCGGCGGACTCGGCTGGGCGCTGCTGCGGATGACGGGCGAGAAGGTCACCGACCTGACCGCGCTCCTCCCCATCGCGGGAACGGGCCTCGCCGTCATCGCCGTCGTGACCCTGGCCAGCCTCCCCGCGCTCTACCGCATGATGCGCCCGGACGGCCTCCGCTCGGAGTGACGCGCGGGGCGTGACAAGGGGGGTGTGAACAGGGGGGCGTGACAAGGGGGAGAGGGCACCGGCCCTCTCCCCCTCCGTCACGCGGTCATGCGGTCATGCGGTCACGCGGTCACGCGGGGAGGTCGGCGCCCTGGGCGTCGAAGCGGTCCTGGGAGGCCAGGACGGCGGGACCGTGGCGCTTGGCCCACGCGCCCATCGCGCGCATGGGGACGAGGAGGGCCGTGCCCGCCTCCGTGAGGGCGTAGTCGACGCGGGGCGGGGCCTCGGCGTAGGCACGGCGCTCGATCAGGCCGTTGCGTTCGAGGCGGCGGAGGGCCTCGTTGAGGACCTTGGGGCTGATGCCGCCGATGCGGGTGCGCAGGACGTGCGGGCGCAGGGGCGTACCGGCGGCGCCGAGGGTGAAGACGACGACGCTGTCCCAGCGGTTGGCCAGCACGTCGAAGGCGAGGCGGGCCTCGCAGTCGGAGGTGAACTCGACCTGGGGGTACGGCGTGGGCGTCGGGCGCATACGACCAGTGTGCCCGGACCGACGGACACCGGATGGTGTGCGTCGGAACTCCTACGGTCGGGCCATGCGAATCGGAATTCTGGGAAACGGGGCCATGGCGACGGCGCTGGGCGGCGCGTGGCGGCGGGCGGGGCACGAGGTGCTGGTCGCGGGGCGCGACCGGCACCGGGAGGCGGCGGCGTACGGGGACGTGGTCCTCGCCGCGCTCCCCGCGGACGTCGCGCCCGAGGTGGTGAAGGGGCTCGGCGAGGCGCTCGCGGGGCGCACGGTGCTCGACTGCACCAACCCGATCGTGCCGGTGGAGGGCGAGGGGCTGATGCTCTCGACGGGCGGCGTGACGTCCGTCGCGCGGCGCATGGCGGAGGCGGCGCCGCACGCGCACGTCGTCAAGGCGTTCAACCTGTGCCACGAGAGCGTGTGGACACGGGAGGAGCTGGTGTACGAGGGCGCGCCGCTGGCCGTCCCGTACTGCGCGGACGACGCGGACGCGGGCGCGCGTACGGCCGAGCTGATCACGTCGATGGGCTGCGCGCCGCTCGCCTGCGGCGGGCTCGCGCGCGCCGCCTACCTGGAGGCGACCGGTGCGTTCGCGATCGGGGTGTGGTGGTCGGGCGGGGAGACCCGCCACGTCTTCCCGACGCCCGCAGAGGCCGTCACCGCATGAGGCCGTCGGCCGACGGGGCCGTCACCCGGTGAGGCGGAAGCGCAGGTCCGGGCGTGGCCAGGCGACGGCGGGGGGCTTGGCCGGGACCGTGCCGACGCGCTCGGCGCCCATGCGCAGGTAGAACCGCTCGGCGGGCGGGTGCGAGACGACGCGGACGTTCTTCAGCCCGGCGGCGCGCGCCCGCTCGCACATGTGGGAGAGCAGGGCGCGGCCGACGCCCCGGCCCTGCGCCTCGTCGGCCACGAACGCGAGGTCCAGCTCGGGGGGTTCGAGGAGCAGCGCGTAGAAGCCGAGGAGGGCGCCGGTGGTGGTGTCGGTGGCCTTGAAGACCTCGTGGTGCTCGATGTACGACGCGCCGACCTCGTAGCCCTCGACCATGGGCGCGTAGACGCCCTCGTAGGCGCGGGACGTACGGACCATGGCCGTCAGGGCGGGGGCGTCCTGGGCGGTGGCGCGCGTGAGCATGACCTGGTGCATACGAGGAGTGTAATGCCCAATGGTGTCAGGTGACTCTTACCCCTGGTTCGGCGGGACGTACGAGGAGGGCCGTCGTCCCGGTTCCCAGGGGCCGTCGGCGGTGCTGCAATCGGTGGACCGGTACGGGACCGGTACGCACGGCACTGGGATGGCATACCAGGGGGTGGCCATGAGCATGCTCGTGATCAAGGGGGACTACCGCGTCCACGGGGCCGGTCCGGACGGGGACTCGGTGCGCTTCTACCCGGACAATCCGGAGCTGTGGAAGCGGGTGCCGGGGCGCGTCCGGCACAACAGGCTCGGCGGCGCCCAGCTCCGGCTCGACGCGGTCGACGCGCTGGAGACGCACTACCGGCCGCGCAACGGGCGGGAGCTGCACCAGCCGCGCGAGCTGGGCGACCGGGCGAGCGCCTCGCTGCTGGCCTGGCTCGGCTTCACCTCCGTGGAGCGGGACGAGCACGGCGTCGTCACCCGCGCGGAGCCGGAACGCGCCGCGGGCTACGTGTTCACGCGCGGCGCCGACATCTACGGCCGGTGCGTGGCGCTCGCCGGGCGCGGCGAGGCGCCGGGGCGCAGCGGCAGCGGCGTACGGGTGGACGCGGAGCTGCTGCGGCAGACCGCCAACCACCACCAGATAGCGGAGGGCATGGCCTATCCGACGTACTACCGCAAGCTGTTCTGGGACCTGCGCGAGGCGCTGACCGAGGAGGCCGACGCCGCGCGCGAGGCGGGCAAGGGGCTGTGGCCCTCGGACGAGACGCAGACCGGCGCCAAGATCCAGGGCATCGACTCGCTCACCGAGGACGTCGTCATCCTGCCCAAGCTCTTCCGGCGGCTGGCCGACTACTTCGCGCTGAACGACGGCGACGTCGAGCTGACCGGCTTCCCCGACTACCTGGAGCAGCGGGAGGACCGGCTCTTCGTCATCTCCAACGGCCAGTCCACCGGCTTCGGTTCCGTCGTGGACGTCACGGACAGCACGGTCAGGATGAACCGCCCGCCGACGGACCTGGTGTTCGAGGAGAAGTGAGGCCCGCCGCTTCCGGGGCGAGGAGCGCGCGCAGGGTGCGGAGCGCGTCGGCGGCGAAGGGCGGGTTCGTCTCGCGGTAGTACGGGTACTGGAGGGCGGCCATGGACAGGGCCCAGCCCCGGCCCCGCTCCCAGAGCGCGCGCTCGTCCCGGCCCGCGGGCTCGTTCCAGCGTGCGCGCTCGTCCCGGCGCGCGGGCCCGTCGCCGAGCGCCTCGCGGAAGGTCTCGCGCGCCTCCGGAGGCAGCACGTACCAGGCGGCGACCAGGTCGCACGCCGGGTCGCCCACGCCCAGCGTCCCGAAGTCGATCACCGCGGCGAGCCCGCCGTCCTCGCCCACCAGCAGGTTGCCCGGCATCAGATCCGAGTGGACCCACACGGGCGGGCCCGGCCAGAGGGGCGCGGCCAGGGCGCGTTCCCACGCCTCCGTCAGCGCGGGCACCGCGTCCGCGCCGAGGTCCACGAGCCCTCGCTCGCGCAGCGCGCCGAGCTGCGCGAGCGCCTCGCGGGTTGCCGCGTCGAGTCCGGCGAGCGGGCCGCCCCGGTACGCCGGGGGCCCGCCCGTGGCGTCGACGCGGCGGAGCGCGGCGACGAACTCCGCGAGGCCGCGCGCCAGCCGGCCGGGGTCGGTGAGGCGGCCGACGACCGGATTCGCGCCGTCGAGCCAGCGCAGCACGGTCCAGGGCCAGGGATAGCCGTCCTCCGGTGCAGGGAGGCCCTTGCCGAGCACCTGGGGGACCGGAACGGGCAGGCGGGGCGCGAGATACGGGAGCCAGTCGTGCTCCAGCGCCACGTCCTCGACGCCGCCCGGAACGCGCGGCAGCCGTACGGCCATGTCGTCCCCGAGCCGGAACATCGCGTTCACGGTCCCCGTGGACGGCACGCGCGTCACGGGCTGGTCCGCCCAGTGCGGGAACTGGCGGGCGACGAGGTGACGTACGAGGGCGGGCGTGATCTCGCGCTCGTCGCCGTGCATACGGCTGTTGCTGTTCCTGTTGCCGTCGGCGTTGCCGTTCATGCTGTCGCGGCCTTCCGCGCCCAGAAGAGCGCGTGCCCGCCGTCGCCCTCCGGCACGAACTCCTGGCGTACGACGTCGAGTCCGGCCTCCGTCAGCCACGCCCTGCTGGTCGCGGCGTCGGGATGGCTCCACCACATGGGCACGCCACCGCCGAGCCAGTCGGGGTCGGAGCCCGTGAGCGCGTCCTGCCCGGTGGTGCACAGGAGACGGCCGCCGGGACGGAGCCAGGCGGCGATCCGGCGGAGGAGGGCCGGGTGTTCGGCCTCGGGGACGTGGATGAGCGCGTAGAGGCAGACGACGGCGTCGAACGAGCGGGGCGTCGGACCGAACGCGGCGGGATCGGTGAGGTCGGCCTCCACGAACACCGCGCCGGGCACGCGCTCGCGGGCGCGCGCGATCTGCCGGGGGCTGATGTCGACGCCGGTCACGCGGTGCCCGGCGGCCGCCAGTTCGCGGGCCACGGGGACGCCACCGCCGCAGCCGAGGTCCAGCACGTCGCTGCCGGGTGCGAGGTGTCCGCGCAGCTCGTCGAGCCAGGGCCCGTACTTGGCCGCGGAGCCGAACGCCTCGTCGTAACGCTCGGCGAGCGCGTCGTACCCGCGCCGCACGATGTCCCGGGGGTCGGCGGGCTCGGCGGAGCCGGTGGGAATCGGTGGCATGTCAGGACACGGTAGTTCCGAATCCACCGGGGCGACATCGAATAGTCACCGCGTGCGCCGATCTTGGGGCGGGCGGGGGGCGAAGGAGGAGAACGAACGATGGAACGCAGAGCTTTCGTGGGCGCCGCGGGCGCGGCGTCGGCCGGGGTGCTGCTGACGGGGGCCGGGACGGGGGCGGCCGAGGCCGCTTCCGGGTCCGCTTCCGCGGGTGCGGACCGTACGGGACAGTCCGCTACGGGACGATCCGCTCGGGGACGGTCCGGCCACGGGACCGTCCGCTTCAACATCATCAGCGACATCCAGGGCGACCTGAACGACTTCGGCAAGGCCCTCGACGACATGGCCGCCGTCAACCCGCACAGCGCCGGGCTCGGCGTCGCGGGCGACATCACCCCGCGCGGCTACGACTTCGAGTACGCCCAGGTGCGCGAGCGCCTCAAGAAGCACCCGCACCCGAGGACCGTCGCCTGGGCGATCGGCAACCACGAGTTCTACGTGCCGAAGTGGCGCGACCCCGACACCCTCTCCCAGGAGACCTGGCCGAACGGCACGACGGAGGACTCGCTCTTCCGCAGCTTCTACCGGTTCTCCGAACGGGGCCGCGTCTACGACGAGTTCTCGTTCGGCGGCATACCCGTGCTGACGCTCGGCACGGAGCGGTACGCGAAGTACCACGACCCGAAGCTGTGGGACGAGGTGTGGCTCAGCGACCGGCAGTTCGCCTGGCTGGAGGACCGGCTGCGGTACTGGTCGCGGCGGCGCAGGCCGGTGATGGTGCTGACCCACCACCCGCTTCCCAACACGGTCTCCGGCACCCGCAACAAGCTCTACATGAGCGACTATCTGCAACCGGATCGTCTGCTGGAGATCCTGGGCCGGCACCCGGACGTCTTCCTCTTCTGCGGCCACACCCACTGGGACCTGGACCTGTCCGACTGGGTCGTGCGCCGCGTGGTGCCCGGCACGGCGAACCTCGCCGGGTTCACGGTCGTCAACACCGGTGCGATCGAGAAGGGTTACCGCGACAACGGTTCCGGAGGAGAAGAGGGCGTCGAGGGGCCGTTCAACCAGGGCCTCCAGGTCGAGGTGCGCCGCCACGAGGTCGTGATCAAGGCCCGCGACTTCGCCCGGCGCACCTGGCTGAAGGAGTTCACCGTGCCGCTGCACCGCTGAGGACCCGGGCCGCGCCTTCCGGCTTCGCGGCCTCCGCGGTCTTCGCCGCCTCCGCCTCTTCCTCCATCGTCGGGTAGTCGGTGTACCCCTTCGCGCCGTGCGTGTAGAGGTGCTCCATGTCGATCGGGGTGGCGAGCGGGTCCTTCGCGGCGATGCGCGCGGGCAGGTCGGGGTGCGTGAGGAACGCGCGCCCGTACGAGACCAGGTCCGCGACGCCCGCCGCGAGCGTCCGCTCGCCCTGCTCCCGGGTGGTCGGCCCGTGGTTCTCGCCGACGTTGGCGATCAGCGCGCCGCTCCAGCGCGGACGGAGGTCGGCCAGCGCCGGGTAGTCGTCGTTGTCGGTGAGGTGGAGATAGGCCAGGCCCAGCGGGTCGAGCGCGTCGAGCAGCGCGCGGTAGACGGGCGCCGGGTCGGCCTCGGCCATGCCGAACTGCGGGTTCCCGGGGGAGAGCCGCAGCCCGAGCCGGCCGGCGCCGATCGCGTCGGCGACGGCGGTGACCAGCTCCCGCGCGAAGAGGGTCTTGTCGCGTCCGTACGCGTCGGTGCGGAGGTTGGTGTTGTCGGCGAGGAACTGGTGGGTCAGATAGCTGTTGGCCCCGTGGATCTCGACGCCGTCGAAGCCCGCCCGGAGGGCGTTGCGCGCGGCGGCGACGTGATCGTCTATCGCGGTACGGATGTCGTCGACACTCATCTCCCGCGGAACGGGCGGCTCGGCCTTGCCGTCCTTCACATGCAGCGGGCCCGGCGTCGGCACGGCGGAGGGCCCGGCCGGCACGTCGCCGAGCAGCCGCGAACGCGGGTGGCCCTGCCGCCCGCCGTGCATGAGCTGCGCGAAGATCCGCCCGCCGCGCGCGTGCACGGCCTCGGTGACCGCGCGCCACCCGGCGACGTGCTCCTCGGTCTCCAGGCCGGGGATGCGCCAGCCGCTCTGGCCCCGGCGGTGCGGCCAGATGCCCTCGGTGACGAGGAGCCCGGCCGTCGCGCGCTGCGCGTAGAAGTCGGCGACGACCGGGAGCGGCGTCCCGTCCTCCCGGGCCCGGAAGCGGGTCATGGGCGCCAGGACGATCCGGTTGGGGAGGGAGAGGCCGAGGTGACCGGGGGAGTAAGGGGAGAGGAGGCCGGATGCGGGGGCGTCGGACGCGGGGGCTGTGTTCGTCATGCCGGGACCGTATGATCTGACACCGGTGTCAGATTCAACCCCGGGCGCCGCGAGGGCGGACGGCGGACGAGGAGGCCGGATCCCATGCGTATCGGCGAACTCTCGCAGCGTACGGGCGTGAGCGTACGCTCCCTGCGCTACTACGAGCAGAAGCACATGCTCGCCTCCGAACGCACCCCCGGCGGTCACCGGGAGTACCCGGAGGCGGCCGTCGACCGCGTGATCCTCATCCAGCAGTTGCTGGCCGCCGGGCTGAGCGGCGACAAGATCGCGAACATCCTCCCCTGCATGCGCGACCACGACGGCGGCCCCGCGGAGACGGCGACGCCCTGGCTGGTCGAGCAGTTGGAGGCGGAACGCGCCCGGATCGACTGCTCGATCCGGGACCTGCGGCGTACGCGGGCGGTCCTGGACGAGGTGATCACGACGGCGGCGGGCTGAGCGGGCTGCTCCCGGTCGGCGTACAGGGCTGAGCGGGCTACCTCCGGTCGGCGAACAGCTCGGCCAGCCGTCCCCGCCCGGTCAGCACCAGGACGGGCAGCAGGAACAGCCCGCAGACGGCCTGCTCGACCCTCATCCACACCGGAAAGGCGCCGGGCAGCGCGACGATCACGGCGATGGCGACGACCATCGCGACGCAGATGATCCGCATCCGTCGGAACGCCGGGCGCGATCCGCGCGCGGCGCGGGCGACGAACAGACACATCGCGAGCGAGCTGACGGCGACGGCGACGCCCCGTATCCAGACCGCGTCGGTGACGAGGTCGTGGTGGTCGCGCAGCAGGACGGCGACCGCGACGGTGGCCACGCTGAGCGCCGCGTACGCCCCGACGAGCCGTTTCACACCACGGAACGCGGCACGGGTGCGGGGGTCGGTGAGGGCGGGGCCGGTTTTGGGATCAAGGGTGTTCATGGCGCACCAGAGTGCGGCGGCGAGGGGCCCCGACGCGTCTGCCCCTGGGCAGAACTTCACCGCACGGCGCCTCTCTGACCAGGGGTTGAGCGGCCTCCACCCGTGGGCGGAGGGATCGGCCTCCACCCGTGAGCCGATGCCGGGACGGGAGGGGAGCCGTACCGTTTTCTGAGTGACCAGCACCGCCTCGGACCCCGCACCGCTCCCGACCTCGACTCCGTCGTCCCGCCCGTCCTCGCCGTCCTCGCCGTCGGGGCTGCGGGCGTCGCGGGTGCGGCAGGAGGAGGCGGTCGTGCGCTGGCTGCGCCCGCTGGCTCCGCTCGTCCTGGCCGTCGTGGTCTGGTCCGCGCTGCACGCGCGTCCGGGTCCGGGAGCGGCGGGCCGCGGGCTGGCGGTCTCGTGCGCCCTGGGCGCGGTGGCCGTCGGAGGGCTGGGGGCCCTGGTCACGCTCCGGGGACCCGGCCGGGCCCGGCTGCCGGGCCGGGACCATGTCCCGGGCTGGGACCACGTGCTGAGCTGGGCCCGCGTCCCCCGCTGGGCGCACGCTGCGTGCGTCACGGTGCTGATGGCC
The DNA here is from genome assembly GCF_039530985.1 of Streptomyces albiaxialis. Taxonomy (NCBI): domain Bacteria; kingdom Bacillati; phylum Actinomycetota; class Actinomycetes; order Kitasatosporales; family Streptomycetaceae; genus Streptomyces; species Streptomyces albiaxialis. Next base: position 1,042,717 of record NZ_BAAAPE010000001.1, on the reverse strand, counting down.
GGTTCGGCGGCGCTGGTGTGGCTCCAGCCGGACGGCGCGGCGGTGGCCGGGATATTCGTCGGCCTCTCCCTCCTCGCGCCCCGCCTGCGCGGTCACCTCTCCGTGCCGCTGACGGTCGGCGCCCTGGTGCTGCTGGCGACGGTGATGGCGGTCGCCCAGCGCGGCTCCCTCACCTCCGCGCTGCTCAACGCGGTGATGGTCGGCGCCTTTTACGGGGCGATGTTCCTCGCCATGCGCCTCGCCGAGGCCAACCGGCTGGCCGAGCGCCTCCTCGCGGAGCTGGAGCAGAGCCGTGCCGCCGAGGCGGAGGCGGCGGGCCTGGCGGAGCGCCAGCGCCTGGCCCGCGAGATGCACGACGTGCTCGCGCACTCGCTCTCCGGGCTGATGCTCCAGCTCGAAGGCGCCCGGATGCTCGCCGCCGCCGACCCGGCCGACCCCCGGATCCCCGAGGTCATCGACCGCGCGCACCGCCTGGGCCGCTCCGGCCTCGCCGAGGCCCGCCGCGCGATCGGCACGCTCCGCGACGACGAACTGCCCGGTCCCGAGGGGCTGTCCGCGCTGGTGGAGCGGTTCGAGCGGGACCGCGGCACGCCTTGCCGCCTCATATCCGGCGGCGAGCCGCACGAGCTGGGCACCGAGTCCCGCCTCGCCCTGTACCGGGTCGCGCAGGAGGCGCTGACCAACGTCGCCAAGCACGCCCGCCACGCCGACCGCGTAGAGGTCCGCCTGACGTACGCACCGTCCGGCGCCCACCTGACGATCGAGGACTTCGCGGCAGGGAACGGGGGCGCGGGCGAGGGGGAGCCCGGAGAGCCCATGAACGGCGGTGGAGAGGGCGGGGGTGACGGAGACGGCGGAGGTTACGGCCTCACGGGGATGCGCGAGCGTGCCGAACTGCTGGGCGGCAGACTCGTCACCGGACCGACGCCCACCGGCTTCCGCGTAGATCTGGAGGTGCCCGTATGAGCGGATCGCCGATCCGTGTCCTCGTCGCCGACGACCAGCGCGTCGTCCGGGAGGGGCTGACGATGGTGCTCGGGCTGCTGCCGGACGTCGAGGTCGTGGGCGTCGCCGGGGACGGGACGGAGGCCGTCGGCCTCGCCGCCGAACTCGCCCCCGACGTCGTGCTCATGGACCTGCGGATGCCGCGCTGCGACGGGGTCGAGGCCACCCGGCTGCTGCGGGAGCGCGTCCCGGACAGCAAGGTCGTGGTGCTGACGACGTACTCGGACGACCGCTCCGTGCTGGACGCGCTGCGGGCCGGTGCGCGCGGCTATCTCACCAAGGACTCGGGCGGCGAGGAGATCCACCAGGCGCTGCGGCGCGTGCTGGACGAGCAGGCGGTGATCGACCCGGCGGTGCAGCACCACCTGATCGACGCGCTCACGGATCCGACCGGCCCGGGCGGGGGCACGCCGCCCCGCTCCCCTGCCGGACTCACGCCCCGGGAGGCGGAGGTGCTGACCCTCATCGCGGGCGGGCTGTCCAACGGAGAGATAGCCGAGCGCCTCGTCGTCAGCGAGGGGACGGTCAAGAGCCACATCAACCGGCTGCTGGCGAAGATCGACGCCCGCGACCGCGCCCAGGCCGTCGCCTACGCGTACCGGCACGGCATGGTCTGACCGACCGATGAGGTCCGCAGCCGGAGCGGGTCGGATCTTTCGAAACAGTTGGAACGGCCGGAACAGTTGGAACGGTCGGAACGGTCGAAAGGAGACGAGATGAGCGGCGCGAAGGTGTTCGCGTTCCTGTTCACTTCCCTCGACGGATACCACGAGGGGCCCGGCGGATCACTGGGCTGGGGGGTGTACGACGAGGAGTTCTTCGAGTGGAACCTGCGCCAGAGCCGCGAGGTGGGCGCCCTGCTGCTGGGGCGGCGTACGTACGAGCACTTCGCCGAGGTCTGGGACGGCGGCGAGGCCGCCGAGCGCCTCCCCGAGGTGGCGGCCTTCATGAACGCCGTGCCCAAGACCGTGGTCACGAGCGGCGGTCACCCCCTCACCCCCTGGGAGGGCTCCCGCAGCGTCGACGGCTCCGACCTGCCCGCCGAGATCGCCCGGCTCCGCCGCGAGTCAACCGCCGGGGCCCCTGGGAGCGGCGGTGACGTCGCGGTCTTCGGCAGCTCGGACCTCACCGTGTCCCTGCTGGAGCAGGGACTGGTGGACGAGCTGCGGATCCTGGTGCACCCGGTGCTGCTGGGCGGCGGCCGCAGCCTGTTCGCGGGGCTGAAGGAGCGCGTCGAGCTGACGCCCGGCGCGGTGACGACGTTCCGCTCGGGCAACGTCCTGTTGCGCTACCGGGTCTAACCGCAGTGCATCGGGCTTTAGCCCGGTGGTGAAGCGGTTCTGAGAAGTGCTCTGACCCGCGCCGGGGGCACGGACCTGCACTGTTGACTTCAGCTCAGACGGGCCGGTTCTGCTGCTCTATGTACTGCTTCACGATCGACAGGGGAGCCCCGCCGACCGATCCGGCGAAGTACGAGCCGGACCACAGTCGTTGTGCTCGCCAGTAGCGCCGGACCAGTTCTGGGTACTCCTGGCGGAGCCGGCGGGAGCTGATTCCCTTCAGGGAGTTGACGAGCTTGGACAGGGCGACCTTCGGCGGAAAGTTCACCAGCAGGTGGACGTGGCTGTTCTCGCCGTTGAGCTCGATCAGCTCGCACTCGAAGTCTTCGCAGACGTCGCGCATGATCTCTTCCGTGCGCTTGAGGTGTGCGTCGGTGAAGACCTTGTGCCGGTACTTCGTCACGAAAACCAAATGCGCGTGAAGCGCGAGGCGCAGTGCCTGCCTGTACGGATGTTCTGCATGTCAGTCATAAACCAACTGTCGTACGATGGTCGAAATGCAGCTTAGGTACTCCTTCCGGATGTACCCGAACGGTCCGCAGCGCTCGGCGCTGGCCAGGGCGTTCGGGTGCTCGCGGGTGGTCTATAACGATGCGCTCCGCGCTCGTGAGACCGCCCGTGCGGCCGGTGAGGCGTTCCCGAAGACCGGGGACCTGTCGAAGCTGCTGATCACTGAGGCGAAGAAGACCGAGGAACGCGCATGGCTCGGCGAGGTGTCCGCCGTCGTGCTCCAGCAGTCCCTTCGAGACCTGGACACCGCATACTGGAACTTCTTTGACGGCCTCAAGGGCAAGCGCCCGCGTATGGGCGCACCCCGGTTCAAGAGCCGCAAGGACAACCGGCAGGCCGTCCGCTTCACCGCGAACGCCCGGTGGAAGATCACCATGGGCGGGGACCTGTCGTTGCCGAAGATCGGCGATGTCCGGGTGAAGTGGTCCCGTCTCCTGCCGTCCACACCGTCCACGGTGACAGTGATCAAGGACGCCGCCGGGCGGTACTTCTGCTCGTTCGTGGTCGAGACCGAAGCGGACGAGGCACTGCCCGAGACCGAGGCCGTGGTCGGCATCGACCTGGGGCTGTCCCACTTCGCGATCCTCTCAGACGGCACGAAGATCGACAGCCCCCGTTTCCTTCGACGGGCCGAGAAGAAGCTCAAGCGCGAACAGCAGCGCCTCAGCCGGAAGGCAAAGGGCAGCAGCAACCGGACCAAGGCCCGTATCAAGGTCGCCCGCGCTCACGCACGGGTTGCCGACGCGCGGCGCGAGTTCCACCACCGGCTCTCCACGAAGCTGATCCGCGAAAACCAAGCGGTCGCAGTGGAAGACCTGTCGGTCAAGGGACTCGCCCGTACGCGCCTGGCCAAGTCCGTCCACGACGCCGGATGGTCGGCGTTTCTAACGATGCTGGAGTACAAGGCCGCCCGGTACGGGCGCACCTTCGTACGCATCGGCCGCTTCGAGCCCACGTCTCAGGTGTGCTCGCAGTGCGGCGTCAAGGACGGCCCCAAGCCTCTCGGTGTTCGCGTCTGGCAGTGCCGGGCGTGCGCCGCGTGGCTGGACCGGGACATCAATGCGGCGCTCAACGTCGCCAAGACCGCAGGACTTGCGGTATCTGCCTGTCGAGCGCGGGTAAGACCGGGACCTGTCCCGGCACAGCGCGAAGAAGCAGGAACCCACCGAGACGGTCAGCCGACCGTGGTAGGAATCCCCGCCCTTTAGGGCGGGGAGCGGAAGTCAAAGCCCACCGCGCCCCAGCCCACGGCCACGGACCAGCCTCAGTCGAGGAGGCCGGCCGCGCGCAGCCGGGGCACGAGCGCGTCCCACTCGGGCGAGACGGGCTCGACGGGTTCGGTCCCGACGCCGAGATCCTTGAAGCCGCTCGACGTGGACACGCACACGACAGGCCCGTCCCCGGCGTCCCCGGAATCCCCGGCAGCCCCGGCATCCTTGGCGGGCGTCGCCCCGGAGCGCGCGCGGTACGCCGCGAGCCCCGCCGCGCTCGACAGCTCGGCCCACATCCCCTGGCCCGCCAGCTCCCGCTGCGCGTCCCGCATCTGCGCGTCGCTGACCAGCAGCGGCTCTCCCCCGCTGCGCAGCAGCGCGTGCCGGGCGCGGTAGCCGCCTGCGGAGGAGTCGATGGCGTACGCGTCCGTGGGGCCGACCTCGACGTGCGTGGCGGGCACGCCCGTACGGACGGCGGCGGCGAGCGGCCCGCCCGCGTCCGGCTCGGCACTGAACAGGCGCGGCACCCGGTCGGTCACGCCGAGGCGGCGCAGCTCCTCGAAGCCCTTGCCGACGCCGAACAGCAGCTCCCCGTACCCGACGGGCACGTAAACGGCCGAGGGCACGGTGCCGAGGTCCGCGAACAGCTCGTAGGCCACCGTCTTGTAGCCCTCGGGCCCGAAGGCGTGGCCGGTGTGGGTGGGGGTGAGGTTGCTGACGGGGTGCAGCGCGCACCGTTCGACGAGCAGGCGCAGCAGCGGCCAGCGGGCGTCCTCGGGCACGGGCAGCACCTCGGCGCCGTACGCACGCAGGAACGACAGCACGGCCGGGGGCACGTGCGAGGACGCGATGACGACGCAGCGCAGCCCGGCGCGGGCGGCGTAGGCGGCGGCCGAGGCACCGTGGTTCCCGGACGAGGCGACGACGACGCCCGGTGCGCCCATGCGCGCGGCCGCGCTCACGGCGACGCGGTTGAGCCGGTCCTTGTGGCTCCACGTGGGATTACGGGACTCGTCCTTGACGTAGACGCCGTCCTCCAGCGGTACGAGCGGTGTCCCGCCCTCCGCGAGCCCCGCCCCGACGAGCGGCGGCATCAACGGCGCCCACCGCCCGATCCCGTCGGAACGGCCGGAGGCGGAGCGGGCGAACAGCGCCGGGCCGTCCACCTCCTCGTACGCGTAGTCGACCTCCACCGGGTAGGAGAGCGCCTCGGTGCTCGTCCTCGGACACCCGGCCGTCATCGGCGGCCACAGCGGATAGGTGAACGCGGGGTCGCCGAGCGACACTTGCCCCGTCGCGCGGGAGAGATCGTCCGTCATGGGACGAGCGTAGGCGGCACGCGGCACGCGGCGCCCGCGTCCTACCGCGCGAGCGCGTTCATCCAGCGGGACAGCCCGCCGTGCACCATCGGCACGACCTCCTTGTACGTACGGTCGCCCGGCAGCGCCACGATCAGCCGGCAGTACGGCGGCCACCACGTCATCTTCACCCGCGCCCGCCCGTCGAGGACCGTCTCCAGGAACGCGGGGGCCTGCTCGCGCGGGACGTCGTGGAACGTGATCCCGTCCAGCGTGAGGTGCGCGTCCCCCTCCTCGAAGACCTGCACGGTGATGTGCGGGGTGAGCGGGCCCTCGGTCGCGGGGATCTCCAGCCACGCCTCGTGCGGCAGCGAACCGTCCTCGTCGGTCACGGCGAACGCCCCGGCGGCGGTGCGCCGCGACGACTCGTCCGCCCCGATCGCGTGCTCGACGGTCACCGGGAGGCCGTGCCGCTCGGCGACGGCCCGGATCGCCCGGACGGCCGCCTCGGTGCTCGGGAAGGCTTCGGGATCGCGCGAGTGGTCCATACCACTGCATCATGCCAGGTGAACGCGCTCACCCACTCGCCCGGCATACCCTCGCAGCATGAGACTGAGCACGTGCATCCTGCCCGTACAGCGCTGGCACGAGGGCGGGCGCGACACCTGGCGACGAGCGGAGGAGCTGGGCTTCCACGCCGCGTACACCTACGACCACCTGACGTGGCGCGTCCCCTTCCGCGACGGTCCGTGGTTCGGCGCCGTGCCGACCCTGACCGCGGCTGCCGGTGTCACCGAACGTATCCGCCTCGGCACGATGGTCACCTCAGTCAAGCCTTTTTCACCTATCGCATGCTGACCTGCTCATTCGTGGCGCCCTGGGACTGATCCCCTACCGAATCCGGCGAGCGCTAGAAGCCATGAGTGAGGGCACGGTACTCCCGGGCCACCAGCTCCACCTCGTGGGAATGCCTGTTGAGGTACTGCCCAATCGAGACGATCTCGCCATCAGCCGCAATGCTTGCGTACGCCTGCGCGTACCCGCGAGGGTCCGTTTCTGAGGAGTAGACGCGGGGACCCTGATCGTGATGTGTCCAGATGCGGTGCTCGTCGACTACCGTCGCCTCGGACCCAACGGGTCCGATCTTCTCCAGGAGCACGTAGTGCAGCCCGAGGAGATCCAAGAGCTCTCGGTCACGTTCCCACACGGTTCCCGCGTACATGTTGCTCATCAAGAACAGCGGATCGCGGTACACGAACCGTACCGCATCCCGCAATGACATGCCTCGGCCGTTCCAGCACAGGGCGCCACGCACCGAGTGCCGCAGCCCGTGGCGGGGTACGGCCTCGCCCATGACCATGGGTAGGAGATTGTCCAGGCCGTCCGGCCACCCATGGATGATTGTTTGCAGGAGGTCACAGGGGTTGTAGACGTGCAGTCCGACGTCTCCCTCACCGACCTTCGGGCCCACCTCGTCGAGCCAGCCGTCCACGAGTGACTCCCACTCGTGGTTGCCGGCGAAGCTCTGCCGGGCCTCCTGCCTAAATGTGTTCCAACGGCTGGCAACCTGCGGGCTGGCGGTGCCTGTGTACAGGATCTGACTGTCGCCTCGTTCATCCCCGGTCAGGAAGCGGAACAGGTCTTGCTGCTCGAACGCGGCTGTGTCGTCGTAGGCGCCGGTACCTCGGAAGCCTTGGATGGCCCAGTTGGGGTCGTCACGGAGATTCTTCAACTGCCCTGGCTGTGCAGACCCCATCTTCATTCCACGCAGCTTGCTGCGCGCAAGGCGGTTACAGAGCTCGCAGAGGGCCAGGTACTCGGCCTGGTGCTCTTCGGCGAACGGCTCCGGTCCGTCATAACCACCCAGGAGATCCGTTGCGGCGAGCTCCTCGTTCACTCGGCCTACCGCTAGGTACAGGCCGAAAGGCGCAGGGAAGGAGTGCTTGTCCGCTACGCGGTCTAGATCCGCCGCCAGCAGGTCGAGCGCCCCCAACTCGTCCGCGACCTTGCAGATGATCCTCCAGCCCTGCTCACGCTGTTCCTCCGTGGTGAAGAAGAACAGGTTGTGGATGGGGGTGATGCGGGGTTCGAACGCCCGAGGCAGAAACTCCACCCGTTCGGTCCCGATGGGGGTGCCGTCGCTGTCCAAGAGCAGTTGGTACCCGCGAAGATCATGACTCCAGTCACGCGCGGCGTGGCTGACAGCGATCAGGAGTTCTTCCCAGTCGTCCGGCATGGCGAGAATCACCGCGCGGATGCGGTCCGGCGCGAGGTTCTTCTCCCGGCAGAGGAGCTCGGTGTACTTGTTGACCTCGTGCAGGGCTTGCCGCGCGCTGGACCGGGACCGCTTAAGCTCGATGACCACCCACATCTGATGGCGATCACGGGCCAGGATGTCGATGCTGCCCCTGGTGCCGTGTGCGTTGGGCAGCGGGTACTCCTCGAACTGAACCGGTCGGAGCCCCGGCTCGATCAGCTCCAGGTTTTGTACGAGCGCATTGCGGAGAACGTTTTCGAGAGGCGGTCGCATGGACGAAGGCTAAACCGGAGCACTGACAAGGGCTCTGGGGTTGCGCACAGTTGGAGAGTCTCCTGCACCCCGTGGTCACCCTGCCAAGGGTGACCTCCCCTACGAGTTACCCGTTGTCTCTGCCGCCTGGTTCCGCTTCGTCAGACAGTCTGGCGATCTGCCTTGGCCTGCTCCAGCGTCTCGGCAATCGCAGCGAACTCCGAGAGGGCAGCCTGGAGGTCCTCGATGATCTCGGCCGCCAGAACCTCAGGAGCAGGAAGACTGTCAACATCGTCGAGGCTCGGATCACGCAGCCAGGTGATGTCGAGGTTCGCCTTGTCGCGGGCAACCAGCTCGTCGTAGGTGAACGGCTTGAAACGCTCACTCTTGACCCGCTTTGCACGATCCTCGCCCGGCTTGAAGCACTGCACGAAGTCTTCGAGGTGGAACCTAGTACTCCAGCGGGAATGGTGAAGCCCCACTGGAGTACTAGTTACTGTTTGTTCGACCTTGCGATCCACCGTGCGACGCCCTCGAAGGCGTTCAGCACTCGCACGTCATAGGGGTCGAAGAAGTTTTGACAGTCGTGGCCAAGCCTGTTGTACAGGGCTGCGGCTCCTCGTGCGTCACCAGATTGGCCGGTGAGCTCGGCATGCTCCATGCGTGCTTCGATCACTGACTGGTCACTCTCTCCGCATCGGATTTCCAAATCGAAGATACGGCGATCCAGTTCCCGGATCCGCCGTGACAGGCGAGTGTCGCTGCCCGGAGCATCAGGCAGATCGGCTTGTCTGTCGGCACCGGTCAGCTCTTCTGCGCCCAGAGTGTTCTGGATCTCCCTCATCGTCTCTGCAACCATCTCGGCGCTCTTCGGGCGATGCGCCGGATCCTTGGCCAGGAGAGTTTGGACGATGGCGTCGAGTTGGTCGGGTACGCCCGGGCGATGCGCGCTAGGAGGTGCTGGGATGTCGTCCTGATGCATCCTGCCTACGGCCATGGGGGCGTCCTGAGCACTGCCGAAGGGAGTGCGCCCGGTCAGCATCTCGTGCAGGACGCAGCCCACGGAGTACAAGTCGCTGCGCACGCTGCCCAGGTCGTCGTTCCAGCGCTCTGGTGCCTTGTACAGCGGGGTTCCCGCGCCTGTATGGGACTGGGTGGCGTCAGCGAAGGAAGCCAGTCCGAAGTCCACGATCTTCACTTCACCCTGGCGCGTGATCATGATGTTGTCGGGCTTGATGTCGTGGTGAAGCACACCACAGGAGTGCGCGGCTTCGAGGCCCTCGCAGATCTCGCGCGTCCATCGCACGGTTCGCTCCAAGGTGAGGGTCGGACCCGTCTTTAGATACTCGGTCAGCGACCGGCCCGTGATGTATTCCATCACGATATAGAGCTCGCCGTCGTGTTCGCCGGTGTCATAGATGTGTGCGACGTGGGGGTGGTTGACCCGGGCCATAGCAGGCCCCTCACGCTTGAACCTTTTCACTGTCCACTCGCTGAACTCCGTGGGGACTCCCTGCTGGGTGAGGCGGCTCCGTGCGAGGAGTTTCAGAGCCACGGTGCGGCCCAGTCTCATATCCTCGGCGGCCCACACATCGCCCATAGCGCCACTGACAGGGTCACCCTGAGGTTTGTAGCGTCCGCCGATCAGCTTGGAGGTGTCCACCGGTCTCTTTTCTTTTCCTCTCTCGAATCGCTTCACCTCACCCAGTGTTCAGTCCATTTTATGATTCCCTCCCCATAGAGTGAGGGAGGGCATCTGTTCCATTGCTTCACGCCATTCCTCGAAGAATTCCTCGCACTCGTCCAACGCCATCGACAATGTCGTGACGGAGTTGTACCGCAATTGATTCCCGTGCTGACGCACGCGCTTCTTGCGGTGAGGAACACTCAATATCTCCCAGATTGCCCACGCGAACATGCAGACCGTGAGCGTGGCGAAGAACCACCTCGCCACGCCATCGATGAACGGCACTATGAGCGATCCGGTGAGGCAGCCGACCCCCAGGGCGGCACATACACGCGGCCACCTGCGCACGACAGCGTCCGACTGAACCTGGGTCCGTTGCTCGATCTGCGTGGCGAGTTCATCGACGAGTGTATTCGTTTTGGCCATCGCCTTTGGATCTGTGGGAACAGCGCAGGACCAGTCTGCGACAACCAAGGTGATATGACGCGGAAGACGAAGTCGGGAGGATTCAGTGAAGCGTTTGGCAACGCCCTCCATGCTTGGCCAGATTGCGCGAAAAGCCATACGTCGGGCCGGCTGGCTGAGCTGTGCTTCGCCCGGTTCGAAGACAGCCCGGTCAAGAAGCGCCATGAAGGTCACCGGGCCCGCATCGGGGCCGAGTGACGACTCGTGTGCTCTGTTGGCAGCCTCAAGGTCTCCGCCATGCTCGATGACACGCTCAAGTCGGCGCATCCTCTCGCGCATATCCGCCTCATCGGGTTCTTGCTGATTGATGAGACGCTCCAGGGCGCTTTCGACGTGGCCACTGTAGCTGACCGGCGAGTCAACTCCGTCCGGGCCGTCTGGAAACGTGCGCCTGAGGAAGTTCAGAGTGCCCTCGGGCACGGTCGCGAGTTCCCAACCGTCCCGGAGCGCTTCCCAATCATCTCCGCATGTCTCGCGAAGCGCCATGTACTGGTTCTCGGCAATGCGGCTGCGCAGGTTCAGCAGCCGGGATTCAAGTTGAGTGCCACCGCTCTTTCCTGCGACTCTCCTCGCGCCGGTCGAGAAGGTGAGTCTTTCCTGGTTCCATCGCGACATAGCCTGCCGGGTGTAGCCGAGCGCCTCGTCACCTAGTTCCTTGCTCGCGATCGCATCCAGGACGACGAAGAACTCTTGACCGAGCTCGTCGGGGTCGAGCGATTGGAGGTAAAGGTCCATCCATGCAGCTGCTTCGGTCTCGTTTCCGAGGCGGGAACAGGTGAGTGAAAAGAAGAGATTTGCTTTAGCAGCGTCCAGAGCGGTGGCGTGTGCACGAGCGCTCTCGCCTCGATCCTCCTCGGCGCGGAACCTGACCGCGACGGCCATCGTGGCTGGCGCAAGCCAGTATGTCGGTTCGAGGAGCAACCGTTCTTCAGTACAGGCGCGCACGGTGGCCGTGTTGACCACGTTCCTGTGGACGGCCTGTGCGGTGAGGGTGTGGACCAGCCCGCGAGCCAGGGCGCGAGTGTGCTTGCGTTGTGCGAAGTCCGCGTGCCACTCGGTGGTCAGGCGGTTCAGTTCGGCTTGCGCCTTTGCGACCTCCCGGTCGCGACCGTACTGCTCGATGAAGGTGTCGAGGGTCTGACGCGTGTCGGTGACCTCACTCTTCAGCCCTGCAACCTCATGGCGTACGTCGGTGACATCGCCGCTCAACCTGCTGACATCGGTACGCACGCCGTGCAGTCCCCCCTCGTGGCGTGCTTGTCCTGCTTCTATGTCGTCAACCCGCTCGGTGAGCCGGTCCAGTGCTGATCTCGTCTCCAGTGGGTCGTCCAAGACATCCCCCCGAAATGATCGCGGCGTGCGGTTCGGGCCCGCTCCATTATCGAGCTCGCGTGCCTGCCTTGCTGTCAACTGGCTTGATTCTCGGCGGCTTTGTCCGACGACGGCCGGTGTCAGTGCGGGATGGCAATATGTCGTGCCACGTGACGAGCAGACCGGATGAGGTATCCCTTGCGCGAGATCGTTTACTTGTCGGAGAGCAAGCTACGGCAGTTCGTGCCCGTACCACGGCGTATACCGCGGATGGCTGCTCTTCGTGTGACCACGCCGTTCGGCGGGGTCGATATGGACGCGCCCGTCAAGGACGGGGAAAAGGATCAACTGCGGCACCTACACAAGGTCTGTGAGCAGGTGCAGCTCGCAGCGGACTGGTACGCAGCGCCTGACCTGCGTCCCGGGCAGTGGGTGCAGTTCGAGGTGCCGCTGCGGTGCGTGACACTCAGTGATGCCCACCAGGACCTCGTACTGTTCGTGGACCGGGCGCGAGGAAGGGACGGGGGCCGCCCATCAGCTCAGGACTGTCGTCTGCTGATGCACGGGTCGGTTCGGCATCTGCGGGGCTGGACTCCGATACCGGTGGACGGTCCTGAGCCTGAAGGCGCGAACTCCCTCTCCAGCCTGGGCACAGCATTCGCCACCAGGGCGGGGCAAGTCGTCGAGACACTCACCAGGAATCGTGACCGGCTGTCAACGGAGCAGGCCGCGCGCCAGGTGGCCATGCGCCTGCCTGACAGAGGTGTGCAGGATTTGCTCCACGCGCTGGACGATGAGGACGGCAGCTTCAACATGTCGGCGCTGATGACCGGTTACGCACGTGTCAGCGGGATTCTTCCGCACACCGATGCCACCTCTCGGTGCGTAGTGGCGAGTCCACTCGTCGTGGAGTACGCGGCGGACGCCGTTCTGTAGGGCTTCGTGTGGTTTCGCCCCGCGGCCTACGACAGTCGTCACCGCATGTGGTCCGGCCGCCGGTCAGGCTTCCTCGTGGCGGGGCACGAGTCCCTCATGGTGCCCAGTGAGGTTTCGCCACAACACGCAGGCCGCATCGTTCAACCGAGCTGGGCGACGGCCTCATCGGCGATGCGCTCGAAGACCTTTTGGTTGGCTGCGAAGCGCGAGTCCGGGATGGGCCAGTGGATCACGATCTCGGTGAAGCCCAGCAGCTCCTGGTGGCGCCCGGCGAAGTCCACGAAGGCGTCGACCGACTCCAGCGGGCGGGTGCCGTCCGGCGTGAAGCCAGTGAGAAAGATCTTGTCCAGCTCGGCCACATCACGGCCGATGTCCGCACACGCCTTGCCGAGCTTCTCGACCTGGCCCCGGAGCGCCTCGCGGGACTGCTCGGGCGTACCCGTCGCGGAGACCTTCGGGTCCCCGGTGGTCACCCACGCCTGCCCGTGCCGGGCCGCGAGCGTCAGGCCGCGCGGGCCGGTGGCCGCGACGGCGAAGGGCAGCCTCGGTCGCTGCACGCACCCCGGGATGTTCCGTGCCTCGTTCGCCGAGTAGAAGGTCCCCTCGTGCGTCACCGAGTCCTCGGTCAGCAGCCGGTCGAGCAGCGGCACGAACTCCCCGAACCGGTCTGCGCGCTCGCGCGGCGACCAGGGCTCCTCGTCCCCCTTGAGCAGCGTCGTGGCGTCGAAGCCGTTGCCGCCGGCGCCGATGCCGAGGGTGATCCGCCCACCGGAGATGTCGTCCAGCGAGATCAGCTCCTTGGCGAGCGTCACGGGGTGCCGGAAGTTTGGCGACGTTACGAGCGTTCCCAATCGCAGCCGCTCGGTGGCCGTCGCGGCGGCGGTCAGGGTAGGCACCGCGCCGAACCAGGGGCCGTCGCGGAACGGAACCCGCCACGAGAGGTGGTCGTACGTGTACGCGGTGTGGAAGCCGAATTCCTCGGCGCGCAGCCACTGGTCACGGCCGCCCTCGTGCCAGCGGCGTACGGGAAGGTTCACGGTGCTCAGGCGCAGACTCATGCCTCTGAGCCTACGGTGGCGCATGAGGCCAGAGTGATGCGGACACGTCAAGCGATAGCGCCTCGGTCGAGGCCGATGGCGACGCAGGAGCGCTGAGAATCGAGTCGTCGATCGTTTTCCGAGGACTGGGGGCACCGTTCCCCACGTCCAGTCGCCGAGCCAAACCGGAGGACACGAGCTCAGGGCGAACGAGCCATCAATGCTCCACCCAAAGCTGGCGGTTGACGCTGAGCGCAAGCTACGCTCGTACGCTCACAACCCCATAAACGCAGGTGACCCCGGCGGTGTTACAGCACCCCGGGGTCCGACACCGAAGAGGACTAGTCTTCGATGCGCATCAATCGTAGCGCGCGCACGCGCTGCTTCACTGTCCTGGGCAACGAGGTCCTACGGGACCGCCGCCTGAGCTTCACCGCCCGCGGACTCCTGGCCTACCTGCTGTCCCTGCCAGATGGCGCCCGCGAGGACGTCCGCACCCTCGCCGACAAGAACCCTGGCCTGGGTCGACGTGGCGTTGCCAAGGCCCTCGACGAGCTGATCGAGTTCGGCTACTACGTGCGCCGTACGGTCCGGAACCCCGACAGCGGCCAGGTCCGCACAGAGACCTACGTCTTCGACGCCCCTCACACCGCCGAGGCTCCGCTTCCCACACGAGCGGGAACCGGCCAAGCGGAGACCGGGGACGCGGGAGCGTCCCCCAGGGGGAACAAGAACCCAGAAGAAGAAACCACCCACCCCGTGCCTACAGCGACGGACGCCGAGCCGTCCGGTGAGTGGGCGGAGGGAACGGCACCCCCCACGACCAGCCCTCCTGCCCCCATGCCGGAGGCCACAGGGCGCGGCGCCGCGCTGCTGTCCCGCCTGGGCAGTTTCGAGCCGAGACTGGCTCTGAGCGCCGCTGACGCACTTGCGCTGGCTCCGCTGGCCACTCGGTGGCTGGAAGCCGGGGTGCCCGAGCTGGAGGCCCGCTCGCTCCTCACCGCCGGACTGCCCCGGGTGGTGCACAGCCCACGGGCATTCCTCGCGGACCGCCTGGTGCGCAAGCTGCCCGTGCCACCTGCTCATCGCGACGAGGCCGCACCGGCAGCACCGCTGCTGGAGTGCGCCGAATGCCGCGATCCTCTGCCACGCGGCCAAAAAGCCGGGATCTGTGCGATCTGTGTGGGATCGGCATCACCTGCCGCCGAGGCAGCGCCAGTCACGGACACGGTGTCCGATCGTGTGGCGCTTCTGCGGACGATGCTACGAGCTCGGCGGCAGCCGCTACAGGCCGAGCCTGATCAGCGGGGAACCGCTGCCTTTGCGGGGTAAGAGGGATGATGTGCTGGCCGGACCAAGTGCTTGAACTGCTCGGCCCGGCCGGTATGTGAGGGGCTGCGGCTCAGGCGTCGAAGTGCCGGGTGCGGATTGCGGCGATGAGCGCGGTGAACTGCGTGGCCGGCACCATCAGGGCGGGGCCGGTCTCGTCCTTCGAGTCGCGGATGCCGACAAGGCCCGCGGCGGTGAGGTCGGCGACCTCGACGCAGGCCGTTCCGTTCTCCTGGCTGTAGGAGGACTTGAACCAGGCGCTTTCGGGTGCGAGTTCGGGCGCCGTGTGCTGTGTCATGGCGGTCAGATCTCTCGTGCTAGTCGTTGCAGGAAGGTGGACGTCTCGGCCGGAGCCAAGGCGCCCGCCCGCAGGGCGTCGAACCTGCGGGAGAACGCCCAGACTGTTGTGTCCTTGTCGCTGACGTTCGCCCCTTCCGCCGCGTCGGTTTGCACCACGGTGGGCAGCGGGGTGGCGAACTCCAGCAGCGTGAAGTTGGAACTGGATCGGTAGGTGGCCGTGCTCAGCGGAAGGATCTGCACGGTCACGTTGTCGAGCTGCGCGAGTTGGCCGATTTCCTC
The DNA here is from genome assembly GCF_039530985.1 of Streptomyces albiaxialis. Taxonomy (NCBI): domain Bacteria; kingdom Bacillati; phylum Actinomycetota; class Actinomycetes; order Kitasatosporales; family Streptomycetaceae; genus Streptomyces; species Streptomyces albiaxialis. The sequence goes on along the minus strand of NZ_BAAAPE010000001.1, from coordinate 1,027,500 downwards.
GTACTGCTCACGCATCACCTCCGTCCCGCCGATCACCCGCCGCAGCGCAGCCTCATCGAGGATCACCCACAGTTCCAGGCCGCTGTCGGCGCGGGTCATCCGGTCCTTGCGTTCCATGCGCAACTGGACTGTCCGTTCGACGAATTCGGTGGTGGTCTCTTCGACCAGCTTGGCCGCCAGCAGCATCTCGCGGGCGTAGCGCTCGGTCTGCAGCAGGCCCAGGACGACGTTGGGCTGCCAGGCCCGGATGGTGCGCGCACCGCTTTCCAGCCCGACGTACATGGCCATGCCCGAGGGCATGGTGGCGCGGTAGTGCGCCCACCAGCCCCGGCGCAGGGAGTCGCGGTGGATCTCGATGAGGAACTCGACGTCCTCCTCGTCGATGACGCCGTAGCGGTCGCACAGGACGCGCAGGTCGGCGGCCTTAGGCAGGGCCGTCAGCCCGTTCTCCACGCGGTAGAGCTTGGAGGTGGAGAACGTCAACCCGTCGACCGCCTCCGCGAGGGTGAATCCGCTCTTCTCCCGCAATCGCTTGAGTTCCCAGCCCAGTTGCATGCGCCGGACTGTGGGTCCGGTGGGTGCTGCCACGAGTCTGCCTCCGCCAGGGTCGAGCCGGTCTATGGCGCGGTGCGTGCCGCGAGTCTGACACTTGCAGTTCGGCTTGCGCAGCCCATAGCCCGCACCATTGCATATGCCATCTCTCGTGAAATTTTCTTGCCGTCTTGCACAGCAAGTCTCCCGGATCTCAAGCTGGTTGGGCTACCGGCAGCCTCCTGGCCGGTAGCAGCAACTGCAGTGCGACCCCCGAACCGTGCCTGCGCGGATGCCTCGCGACGCCTGGCGGCGGTGATCACCGGCCATGGCGCGGGCGGCACGCAACCGTGAACTGCGACCCGAGGTGGCGCCATGACGACCACTGCGCACACGCCAGCACCCACCGCCGTTGTACCCGGCGGCCCAGTCCTTGCATCCGCTCTCATGCAGGCCCCCATAGCCGCTGAGGCCGCCGCCTTCCGTGCCGCGCACGGTGCCCCGGCCACGTGGAGTGCGGAGGAGTTCGAGGTCTACCTGGATCTCGAACGCGTCCCCGCCGAATTGCGGGGAGGCGAGGCCGCGTGAACACGCCCGTGCAGCCGCCCTTCCGCATCGGTGACCGGGTGCGCGGCATCTCCTATGTGCCGCCCGAGCGGCGTCGGTGTGAGGCGCCGGAGGAGTTCGAGGGCGTCATCGTTCAGGTCGGCAGCGGATATGCCGGCGTGGACGCCGAGCTGACCCTTGTGTGGTGCCGCCTGGCTGATCACACTGAGCGCCAGTCCCTGGCACGCGAGACGGAGCTGCTGGAGCCCGTCGAGGCCGGTCAGGTGAGCGAGTGAGCGCCCGCCACCGGCTGCGTCGCCCCGCAGCGGACGGCACCGTCGCCGGGATCGTTCTGGCCACCGCGAACGTACTCGGCCTGGGGCTCGGACTCGGCGCCCTCGACCAACTCTCCGACGCGCCCACGGCCGTCGCTCCAGACATCCCACCCGCCGAGGAGCCGCATACCTCCCGGCTGGCCGTGGAGACGGACGGCGGACCGGCGGAGCACAGACAACATCCGTGACCTCCCTCCCGGACCGCTGCCAAGGCCCCTGCCCGGCCGGGTGTGACGCACAACCCGGCCGGGCAGGTCCGCACCGCCCGCACCACACCGCCAGGACTCCCGCCCGGCGGCGAAGCGCCCGGACATCCGTCCGGGCACAACAGGAAAGGGGAATCATCCGCATGGAACACCCCCAGGAACAGCCCACCGCCTGCCCGGACCAGCCCGCCGACGGACGTGAGTCTTCCTATCAGGCGCCCGCGGTGACGCCGGTCGGTTCGTTCGCCACCGACACACGCGGAGACGTGAGCGTTGGTCAGAGCGACGACTCCGACGCGGGCCAGTACTACGCACAGTGAATCAGCCGACCGGCACGACGCGCCTGCCGTGGTGGTGCGTTTTGCCCGACGACGATGCCGCCGGGCCGCTGGCCCGGCGGCTCGCCGCCGAACCCGGTGGACGTGTGCTCCCGCACGCTTCCGGCCGCCCTTGGCTCATCGGGGGCGGATGGGGGCAGCGTCTGCGCACGGTGACGGCCGGACCGCTCACGGCTGCCGTGGTTGGAGATTGCCTCGTCGGCACGGCCCGGCTGCGGCAGGTCGCCCACCGGGCCGCCGAGACCGGCGATCAGGAGCCGCTGATGCGGCTGCCGGGCAGCTACGCGCTGCTCGTCTCCTGCCCTCGCACCACCACGGCCGCCGGGGACGTGGCGGGGCTGCACCGGCTGTTCACCACCCGCGTCGGCACCGTGCCGGTGGTCTCCAACCGCCCCCGCCTGCTGGCCCACCTGCTGGGCGCCGGGACAGACGAGCGGTGGCTCCTGCTGCATCTACTGGCTCCGCAGCCACCTGCCCCACTGCTGTGGCAGCACGGCCTCTACGAGCGCGTATGTCCCCTACCCCCTGGCCACCAGGCTCACTTTGGGGTGACAGGGCTCACCGTGCGGCGGTATTGGACGCCTCCTACGGCTGAACTCTCGCTGGAACAGGGGGCCGCCAGGCTGCGCGAGGCCCTGGCGGAGGCCGTGGACGCACGGGTCGCCGTACCGCCGCACGCCAGCGTCCAGCTCTCCGGCGGCCTGGACTCCCAGGCCCTGGCCGCCCTCGCCGCCCGCTCCCGCCCCGCGTCGACCACACTGCTGATCACCGTCGGTTCGTCCACCTCTGACAACCCCGACGCGCGCTGGGCCGCCCGCGCAGCAGACATGCTGCCCGGCGCGGACCATCATGTTCTCGGCCCCGAGCGGTACCCGCGCATCTTCCAGGACCTGACGACCTCGCAGTTCGACCTAGACGAGCCCGCTCCGTTCGCCGCCTCGGCCGCTCGTCTGCGGCACACCCTGCGCGTCCTTGCCGAACACGACAGCGGCGCCCATCTCAACGGACAGGGTGGCGACGAGTCCCTCACCGCTCCGCTCTCGTACCTGGCCGCCGCAGCCCGCCGCCGTCCTCACCTCGCCTGGCGCCACCTGCGCGGCCACGCCGCCTTGCACCACACCAGTCCTCTCGCTCTCGCTCGGGCCGCCGCTGCGGGCCCCTACGACGCTTGGCTGCGGCGGGCAGCGAGCCGGCTGACCCGGCCTGCAGGTCCGGCCGAGGAACTGGCCGGATGGCAGGCCCCACCCCGGCTCGCACCCTGGATCAGCGACGAGGCCGCCCACCACCTGCAAGCGCTGCTGTACCAGACCGCCGACCAGGCCCAGCCCCTGGACGACGACATCACCACGCACGGTGCCCTGATGCGCATCCGCTCGGTCGCCCGCCGCGCCGGCCTCTACCGGGACGCGATGGAAGCGGCCGGTGTTCCCGGCCACTTCCCCTACCTGGACCGCACCGTGATCGAGGCGGCCTTGGCCACCCGGCCCGACCAGCGCACCGACCCCTGGGCACCCAAGCCGCTGTTGACCGCGGCCCTCGCTCCGCTCACTCCGCCCGGCCTGCTGATACGCCGGGACAAGGGCCACTACAACGCCGAGATCCACACCGGCCTGGCCGCCCACGGCCCCGAACTGGCCGACCTGTTCACTGACTCCGCCCTCGCCCAGGCCGGACTGATCGACGAGACGGCCCTGCGTTCGGCTCTGGCCCAAGCGGCCACGGCTCGCATTCCGCTGGGCTTCTTCACCGAAACCCTCGCCCTGGAGCTCTACTTACGCAGCACCGGACCGCCCTGAACACCCACCCTTCCGCAGAAGGAGAGGAAGACCATGCCACTGCGGCTCCATCCCGACGTGCAACGCGTGAACGCCAGCGGATCGCTCCTGCTGTTCGACACCCGCAGCGGCAGCTACTACGCCCTCAACACCTCCGCCGACACAGTGCTGGACGCGCTGGCTGACGATGGCGGCGCCCAGGCAGCCACCTCCGCCCTGGTCAAGGCGTACGGCATCACCCCGGACCGGGCCGCGGCGGACGTCGCCGCGCTCACCGCCGCCCTGGCCCGATACCACTTGCTGGAGGGCCGGTGAGCACCCTCGTCGCGCTGCCCGAGCCCGTCCCCCTGACCATCACCGACCGCCTCACAGGCCACCTCGCGGTCACCGCCGCCCACCTGATCGCCACCGCACTCGGCCCCCGCCCCCGCCGCCTTGACGCCGCCCTGAGACTGCTCGCCCGCCGGGCCGTCCCCGCCACCGCAGCCCAAACCGCCCACGCGAGAGATGTCGTATGCACCCTCAGCCCCCGCTGCGGCAGCGGCTACGGGTGCCTGCCCCGCTCGCTCGCCACCGCCCTGTTGTGCCGCCTGCACGGAAGATGGCCGACCTGGAAGACCGGCGTGCGCTTCCCGCCCCTGGCCTCCCACGCCTGGAACGAAGCTGACGGCATCCCGATCGGCGAAGACACCGCCCACATCCGCACCTTCACCGCCACCATCACCATCCCCGCCGGAGGAAGCCGATGACCACCGACCCGTCCCTCACCCAGCGCATGACCGCCTACGCGGCAGCCCTCAACGAGCGCGGCGCGATCCGCACCCCCGCTGTCCAACGGGCCTTCGCCACCGTGCCCCGCCACCTGTTCCTGCCCGGCGGCTACTACACCGGCGGCACCTTCACTCCTGTCTCCCAAGACCCCGGCGAGGACCTGCTGGAGCGGATCTACGCCGACACCGCGCTGATGACCCACGTCCCCAAGGACGAGGACGCCGCCGGACGTTACAGCTCCACGTCACAGCCCCGCGTCATCGCGGCCATGCTCGAAGCCCTTCACCTCTCACCCGGCACGAAGGTCCTAGAGATCGGCGCGGGCACCGGCTACAACGCTGCCCTCATCGCCGCCATCACCGGCACCGAGGTCGTCACACTGGACGTCTCCGAGATCATCGTCACCGAAGCCGCGCAGGCAGCCGAGCGGGCCGGGGAGAAGAACATCACCGCGGTGACCGGCGACGGCTACCTTGGCCACCCGCAGGGCGGCCCGTACGACCGCATCATCGTTACCTGCGGCGTCACCGGCATCTCCCCGCACTGGCTCGACCAGCTCACCGACGACGGCCTCATCCTCGCGCCCACCGCCCATGGTGGCTTCCACCCCACCGTCGCCGTGCGCCGCGACGGCCACCGCATCACCGGCCAGGGCGTCATGTCCAGCGACTTCATGCACGCCGCCGGGCCGCTGTACGCCTGGCCCGAAGGCCAGACCCCCGCGCTGACCGAACCCCTGCCCACCCAACCGCTCACGACCCGCAGCGACGTCGGCCCGGCCCTTCCCGGCGACGAGTACTTCGACCTGTGGTTCCACCTCGGCACCGAGACCGGCCGCACCACTCGCGCTTACGTCGAGGGCCTCGACCCCGCCCAAGGCATGGCTTGCCTCCACCAGCCTGGCCACGGCACGGCCTGGATCCAGCGCACCGGCCACCTTCACCATGTCGGCAACCCGAGTGTCGCCGACGACCTCGCTGCCAGCGTGCACAAATGGATCAACCTCGACCAACCCACCATCGCCGACTACCACACCGACTTCGAACGCACCGACACCGATGAATCCGTCTACCAGCCCGCCGGATGGCGACTGCGCGACATCCCGGAGCAGTAGCGATCCCCATGGTGGTGGGGCTACGGCCCGTCGATGCCCCACCACCAGTCGGGCAAAGGCCCACACCTCGCACAGGGGGGATCAGGCTGCGTTGACCACACGCATGAACTGGTCGAAGTCCATCTCCTGGCCGTATTTGAACGGCTTCTGGATGACGTCCCATTCCGCTCGCGTTACCCCGTCCCGACACACGCGCGCCGGAAGCGACCTGCTCGCCCCCACTACAACGATCCGTCCGACTTCGTCGCGTGGGCCGTCCTGACCTCCCGGCAGGAAGTAGACCCAGCCTTCCTGCCTCCACTCATCGACCACGATCGAGGGATAGGCCGCCGGGATGGCCTCCAGGCCATCCCGGCCCGGCCAGGGCTGCCCGTACGCAGCCGCGTAGTCATCCACGTGATTGATCTCTCTGCAGGGCTCGCTCATGTGAAAGAACGCTAAGGGGCCAGGCATCTATCGCGAACGGTGCGGTCGAGGCGCCTGCGGTGCGGGGGCGTGAGGAGGACCTGCAGCGGCCTGTGGGGTGGGCCGGGTGCGGGGGAGGCGGGTGCTGCTGGCTCGTGCGGCGCGGGCGCGCGCTTCGTTGCCGGGGGCGTGGCGTGCGCCGAGGCGTTGGATGCGCCAGACGAGGACTTCGGAGGCGGACTTCGCGTCGTTCAGGGGGCGTTTGTGGGCTGCATGGTGGAGGACAGCGGCGGGATCGTGGCCAGCGTGCTCGGCGGCGGCGAGGGCGGCGGTCAGTGCGGGCCAGGCGTCCTCGGCGAGGATCTGCTCGGCATATGTGGGCAGGACCTCGTGAATGTGGCGGGCGTATTTGTGGACGGCGGTGATGGGCGGGCGGTGCCGGGTCAGGGCGGCGAGGGTCGTGGGTGCGGTCTGGTCGTAGGCGGCCTGGAGGTGGATGAGGGTCTGGCGGGCTGCGGCGACCTGGTGGTTGTGGTGGCGCAGAGCGCTGCGCCGTTGGGCGGCGAGGACGACGAGGATGGCGGCGTCCAGGAGCATGGCCAGGCCGGTGCCGTCAGCGGGCTGGTAGCGCATGGCCTTCAGAGCGCCGCGCAGGGCGCGGGCGTGCTCGTACCCGGTGCGGGCACAGGTGTGGGCGGCGTGCTCGAAGGCAGCGGCAGCGCGGTGAAGCTCGGTGCGCAGGTGAGAAGTAGAGGCGTGGGCGGGCAGGGCGTAGAGGACTTCGCCGAAGACGGTCAGGTGGTCCTGGGCGAGGGTGTCGTCGGCGTGGTCGAGATGGTGCGGAATGTGTTCGGCGGCGGCGGTGGCCTGATGCCACGGGTTCTGCCGCCGTTGCCCGGTCGGTGATGGTTCAGGGGCGGCGGGGTCAGTGGCGGCCAGACGTTTGGTGATGCTGGGCAGGGACAGGTCGGTGGCGAGGCTGGAGCCGGAGTACCAGATCAGTTTTCCGCCCGTGGCGTCGTCGGGTAGGGCGACCTTGTAGCCGTTCAGGTCGCCGGAGGGCAGGGCGCGGGTTTCGACCTGGAGGCCGGTGTCGGCGAGCAGGTTGAAGAACTCGTCCAGGTTCTGGGCGTGGGAGAGCGCGGTGCGCACGGTGTGCCGCAGTCGTTCGCGTGCAGTCTTGTCGTGGCCGAGGCGCTTGGCCTTCTCCTGCTCGGCGCGGGTGGGGCGCTTCGCGGCCGGGGTGCCGACGGCGGCCTCGGGGCCGCGGGGAACTTGGGTGAGGCCGAAGTCCTCCTCGATCTGGGTGAGTTCGGTCATGGCGCGGTGGTAGTCGTTCCAGTTGCGTGGCGGGCGCAGATCGCCACGCATTTTGGTGGCGACGATGTGAATATGGTCATCCGCGTGGCGCACCGCGATCCAGCGGCAGCCATCCTGATCGCCCTCGGGCGCGATGCCGGTCGCGTGCACTATGCGATGGGCGATGGTGGCCCAGTCGGCGTCGGCGAGGGTGCGGTCCTCGGGTGCGGCGCGCACCGAGCAGTGCCACACGTGGCCCTCGGGGGCGCGGTCGCCTGCCTGCTTGACGCGCAGGTCGAGGGCCTGGGTGAGCTGGGCCATGCGCTGTTTGTGGCCAGGGCTGACTTCGGGGCCGGGGTCGGGGGCGAAACCGTCCCAGGAGGCCACGATGTGCGGGTTGGTGTGCACGGTCGCCCTGCCTGGCCCGAAGAGATACGCCAGGACACCTCGGGTCTTGCTCCCGGGTTTGACGATGTTCGCGATCACGCCCGGCCGGTCTTCTGCCCTGCGGCCCGGAATGCGGCCTCGTCCACTGCCTTGACCGTGTCCCGAGCGGTGGCCAGAAGGCGCTCTGTCCGGTCGAGTATCGCGGCGTCCACAGGGTGTGGGTCGCCGTCGCTGTTGAGGCGGCGGGCGATCTGGTTGACGTTGGTACCGAGCCGGGCGATCTGCGTGCGGAGAGCGGCGAACTCGTCGATCGCATCGTCGTAGACGGTGCGCTGGGCAGGCAGATGCTGGTCACCGTTGACGAAGGCCATGACGACCGCGCCGACCAGGTGCGCGCCGGCGAGGCCCAACTGCTTCGCCTTGGCCAGGATCCTGGACTTCTCGTCGAAGCTGTAGCGCACGTCGACACGAGCGGTGCGCTGCTCGTCGTCTCGCTCGCGGCGCTTGGCGACGCGATAGAGCGCGGCTTCGTCGGCAGCGCGTACAACGGCAGACGGCTGCCGCTCGGCGGCAACACCTTCGCCCACCCCCGGCTCCTGCTCTGGCACGCCCTCGTGCCAGAGCCGCTCCTCCGCCACCCCCGGGGCGGAGGAGTCCGCGTTGGACCGGCCCGTGGACGGTCCAACGCTATTGCTTGCTCCGCCTGGGGCAGAGGTGGTCGTCATCTGCTCCTGGAGCGAGGAGGGTTCAGGCTGCTGATCGTGCATGGAACGTGTCTCCGTGACGAATGGGGCGAAGGACTGCCACGTGTGTGGTGGGTGTGTCGTCCCAGGGCCCAGGACCTGCCGGACGCGGTCCGGTGAGGGCTTGCCGATCGGCCGTGGGGAGGAGCGGACGGTGGGGACCACCGGAAGTACCGGAAGTCGTTCCGGTACTTCCGGTGGTCCGGCTCATTCGCGGTTTGCGATGTCGTCGGCGGCGTCCCACAGACGTTCTTGGTCGTTCTCCAGAATCTCGACGATCTTCTTCAGCCGGTCATTGGATACCTTCCGGCTGTGGACGTCCCGGATCTCCTTCGCGATCTTCTCGCGGTCGACGTCTCCGCCCGTCCGCGCGACCACAGGGCGGGCGATGGCCAGAAGCTCGTCTAGCGAAGCGTTCGGTGGCCGTCCGGTGCGCTGAGGAGTCGACTCCTCCTTCGCAGCGGGCACTGACTCGGACGAGTCGCGGGGTTCCTCGGCTGTGGTGTGATCGTCTCCTTGTTCACGGGCGTCACGCGTCGGATGACCGCGGTCGTGAGAACGCGCAGCGGTATCGGGCGCCGGCTCGTGCGGTGTTCCGGATGCGGCCGAGGGCAGACCGCCGGGACCGGTGGACGCGGTCAGCGAGGATTCCGGCACTTGGCCAGGGGCGGGTTGCGGTCGGTCGGCGGTCCGGTCGACGAGCTGGTGGATCTGGCGCATCAGGGCAGCGAAGGCGAGCATCGCGGCAGTCGGGGGCACTGCGGCGACCACGTAGTCGAGCAGCGGTACGTCGGCGGCGTCACGGGTGCCGATGACCCCGGCGGCGTTCAGCGCGATGGAGCCGACCGAGCCAGTGGCGGTCAGACCGATGGCCCAGCCGTCGGTGACCTGGCGCAGGCCCGCGCGGAGCATGAGCAACTCGCCCGCGACGATGAATGCGTCCAGGGTCGCGGGCCAGGCCCACTGGCGGATTGGCGAGCCGCCGAGCCCGTGTGCTCCGGCGACCTCGGAGAGGTGCGCATACGAGAGCCAGAATCCACCGGCGGTGAGGGCGGCGATGACGAGGCCCGCCGCGACAAGCGTGTACCGCTCGGCGGCGGACTGCGGGGATGCGGCTTGGGGGCGGGTGACCGTACTCTGAAACACAGAACTTCCTCACTCGGTGCCGTAACGGGCTGGCAGGCCCTGGCGCCGGGAAAAGATCGTTTATGGGCGGTCGAATGGGAGTCGTGCGGCCCCTTGGTGCTCCAACACCGGGGGCCACTCCCATATCTGCGGTGGCGCCTACGCGGCCTTCGCGTACGTCGTGGCTGTCGTCATCAAGTCGGCCAGCCGCTCCGCACTGTGCGGGCTGATCGTCGTCCGGAAGCCCTCACAGACGCGGGCCAGGGCTTGCTCGCGGGCCGCCTCCTGGGCCTGGCGGCGGCTCTGGGCGGGGGCAGGGGCGGGGCGTGAAGAGGGAGGGCGGTCGGGCAGCGGTTGCATGCGCGGGTCCTTGCTGGTGGTGCCGAACTGGCAGGTTCGGCACCACCGGTGTCCATGGGCGGTCGGTCGGGCACACCGGCCCCTGGGCGCTCCAACGCCCAGGGCGGCGTCCACCGCACGCAGCGGACTGGCAGGTCAGCCCCGCGCGGCCCGACCCACTGTCCGGAGAATCGCCGGTTTGGGAAACCGGCGATCCACTGCTACATTCCGCCTTCCCCCACTCCAGCCACTGGGGTTCTGCAGTGGCGGGCAGCCGTCTACAGCGGGTTCTGCTCGATGGCGATCCGGTCCCAGTCGAAGACGCCGCTCGGCTTGCTGGACGCGTCGATGACCACGCCTGAGAAGAGGAACCGCAGCACCGCATTGCGTCGCTCGTCCGTCATGTCGTCGGCGTACCAGGCGGCCTTCGCGCCCTCGCCGGTCAGGCCGTCGAGCAGCTTCATCGGACGGACGACCAGGCGGCGCTGGGTCTTGGCGATGCGGTCGGTGATCTCCTTCCGCATCTTGCGGTATTCCGCTGTCGTGATCTCCTTCCCGGTCCACATCTCGTTCAGCTCGTCGAGCTGCCGCTGGTCGGCCTCGACGGACTCCGTAGCGGCGTCCGGCAGGTTCGTGGACGCGAGCTTCCCGGACACGGCGAGCTTGCCGAGCAGGTTGATCGCCGCCTCGGTGACGAACTCCTCCAGCTTTACGGCGGTGATGCGGCGGACGCACTTCTTCTCGTCGTTGCGGCTCTTGCGCGTGCACAGATACGAGGGAACGGCACCGACCTTGGTACCGGACATGAGGGTGCCGCAGCGCTTGCACATGACCAGGCCGCGCAGCAGGTAGAAGCGGCGCAGTTCCAGGTTGGTCTGGTGGACGGCGGAGCGGTACTCGCGCCGGGTGCGAGTCTCCTCCCAGATTCCGGGCTCGATGATCGCGGGCCACTTCCCCTGGCCGACCTCCTCGCCCTGGTGCATCCGGATGCCGGCGACGTGCCGCGAATCGAGGAGGGCCCGCACGGTCCCCTGCGTCCACTCCTTGCCGTACACGGTCTTGATGCCCCGCTTGTGCAGATTGAGCCCGATCGCGCTCGGGCTCTCCCCTTTGAGGTAGCGGTCGAAGATCTCCCGCACGATCTCCGCCTCGTCCTTCCTGATGGTCATGCCGTCCTTCTCGTACCCGAAGCGGCGCTTGCCCGAGTGCGGCAGACCGGTCTCGGCGCGCTCCTTCAAAGCGGATTTCAGCCGTCGCGAGGTGTCGTCCGACGACCGGCAGGCGTGCGCGACCTCGATCCGCAGGATGAAGCGGTCGTCGGGGTCCGACAGGTCCCGCCGGTTCGCCTCGCCGTGCAGGGTGATCGCATGCTCGTCGGAGACCTGAAGCAGCTCCTCAAGGTCCCTCGGCTGCCGCATCAGCCGGTCCGGGTGGTACGCGATGATGTGCCGGAATTCGCGGCGCTCGGCGCGTTCGAGGAGCTGGTCCCAGCCCGGCCGCTTGCGGCCCCGGCTCCAGGCGGAACGGCTGTTGTCGACGAAGACGTGGGCGGGGTCGATGACCAAGCCCCGGCGCTCGGCGATCTCCCGGCAGATGCGCTCCTGACGGTCGACGCCGGTCTGGTCGTCATCGTCTGCCTGCGATATTCGGCAGTACAGGGCCGCCGGTTCACCTGGGGCTATCGTCGGCTTGTGGGGCTTGGTGCGTTGCATGCGACCGATGGTACGAACAGGGATTCGGCTCCCCCAACTTCCGCCACCCCGTCACCCTCGCCAAGGAACTCGTCTCCCTCGACGACCTCAGCGGCGGCCGGATGACCCTCGGCATCGGCGCCGGAGGCTCCGGCTTCGACGCGACGACCCTCGGCCAGGAGGCGTGGACCGCGCGCGAACGCGCCGACCGCTTCGGCGAGTTCGTCCCCCTCCTCGACCGCCTCCTGACCGAGGACGAGGTCACCCACGAGGGCACCCACTACTCCGCCCACGAGGCGCGCAACCTCCCCGGCTGCGTCCAGCGCCCCCGCCTCCCGTTCGCCGTCGCCGCCACGGGGCCCCGGGGGCTGCGGCTCGCCGCCCGCCACGGCCAGGCCTGGCTGACGACGGGCGACCCCGCCGCCAACTCCTCCGGCTCCGCCACCGACTCCCACGCCGCCCTCGCCCGCCAGGCCACGCGCCTGGAGAAGGCCTGCGCGGAGGAGGGCCGCGACCCGGCCGAGCTGGACCGCATCCTGCTCACCGGCTTCACCCCGGACTCCTCGCTGGGCGCCCTGGACTCACTGGACGCCTTCGCCGACTTCGCGGCCCGCCACGCCGAACTCGGCTTCGACGAACTCGTCCTCCACTGGCCCCTCCCCGACACCCGCTTCGCCCTGCACACCCCCCTCTTCGAACGCATCGCCACAGAGGGCCTCTCCCGAGCAGGCCTGACCTGACCTGCCCAACCTGGGGCTGACCCCACCTGGGGCTGACCTGGTCTGGGCTGGCCAGGCCTGTGGGCTGACCAGGTCTGACCTGACCCACAACTGCCCCGGGGCCCGAATGCCCTGAGACCCCGCACCGGCCCGGGGCCCGCGCGGCCCGGGGCCCCAGAGGAGCACGGGCTCGGCTCCTTCAGCCCTTACCCCCCCTCCGTCGCGAGGCGGTCCATCGTGCGGGCCTGGACCTCTCGTTCCGTGGCGGCCGTGATGAACGCGGGGGTGCGCTCCTCGCCGACCAGGGTTCGTACCGACTCCACCGTGGCGGACGGCAGCGGCACCGCCTCGGCGCGGGGGCCCGAGGGGGGCGGCGGGGGCGCGGCGGCGGCCGAGCGCAGGTGGTCCCGCAGATTGCGCGACGCCAGCTTTCCCATGGCCCGTGCCAGCTCCGCCTCCACGGTCTGCTGGGCGAGCGGGCGCAGTCTGCGGACCAGGTCGGCCGCCTCGGACGCGTCGCTGTCCGAGGGGCGCATGCCGAGATAGCGGATGAACACGTGCTCGTTCGTGAAGTCCAGGAAACGGGCCGCGATGTGCTCCATCTGCCCCCGCAGCTCCCGCAGATGGCCGGTGATCGCGAGCAGCGGGACGCCCGCCTTGTGCAGCTCCGCTGCCACGGCCAGCTCCTGCGGGCTCGGGACCAGGAACTCGTCCGGCCTGTCGGGCAGCGGCACCAGCACACCCAGGGAGACGGCCTCGGCGACCGCCGTGTCGTTGTGCTCGCCGGCGAACAGCTCGTCCAGCTCCGCACGGGTCACGCGCCCCGACTCCTCGTCGGTCCACGGCCCCTCGACCTCCGCGACCAGCCCCAGCACCCCGCCCAGACCCCGGCCTTCGTCCCATGCCTGGAGCAGCTCCTTGATGGACGCCAGGGTGTAACCCCGCTCCAGGAGGTCCGCGATCTGACGCAGCCGGGCCAGGTGCGAGTCGTCGTACACATTGGCCCTGCCGCGGCGCTCGGGCTTGGGCAGCAGGCCCCTGTCCTGGTACGCGCGGATCGTGCGCACCGTGGCGCCGCTGTGGTGGGCGAGATCCTCGATCCGGTACTCGGCGTCGGACAGGGACATGGTCGGTCTCCTCGCTCGCCGCGCCGCCCGCGGGCGGGGGCGGGGCGCATGGGGCTGCTACATCGGGGGCTTCAGGCGGGCTATCGCGCGGAGCGTACGCGGGGCGAGGCGGGAGAGCACATGGGCGCCGCGTGCCTCCGGGGTCACCGGCACCACCGCCTGGTTGCGCACGACCGCGCGGAGCACGGCGTCGGCGACCTTCTCCGGGGGATAGTTCCGCATCCCGTAGAGCCGGGAGGTGCGTCGGCGGCGGCGCTGCTGCTCCTCCTCGTCGACCCCGGTGAAGCGGGTGGTCGCGGTGATGTTGGTGTTCACCACGCCGGGGCAGACCGCGGTGACGCCGATGCCCTGACCCGCCAGCTCGGCCCGCAGGCACTCGCTGAGCATCAGCACGGCGGCCTTCGAGGTGCTGTAGGCCGGGAGGGCGCGGGAGGGCTGATAGGCGGCGGCCGAGGCCGTGTTGACGATATGGCCGCCCTGGCCGCGCTCGGCCATCTGACGGCCGAAGAGACGGCAGCCGTGGATGACCCCCCACAGATTGATGTCCAGAACGCGCTTCCAGTCCTCGGAGGAGGTCTCCAGGAAGGAGCCGGAGACGCCCACCCCGGCGTTGTTCACCAGGACGTCCACCACCCCGTACTCCTCGGCGACCTTCTGGGCGAGCTTCTCCATCTGCTGCTCGTCGGCCACGTCCACCGTCTCGTCCCAGGCTTCCGGGGCACCGACGAGCCGCGCCATGTCGGCCGTGCGGGCCGCGCTCTCCGCGTCCCGGTCGACGGCGACGATCCGCGCGCCCGCCTCGGCGAACGAGAACGCCGTCGCCCTCCCGATCCCGCTGCCCGCGCCCGTGACCAGCACGAGCTGGCCCGCGAACCGGTCCACGTACGGCCCGGTGGCGGCCGGCTCGCGCGGGGTCTCGGACTCGGCGGCGGAGACGAACTCGCCGATCCAGGCGGCGAGCTGGTCGGGCCGGGTGCGGGGCACCCAGTGCTTGGCGGGCAGCGTGCGCCGCGTCAGCTTCGGGGCCCACAGCTCCAGGTCGTCGTAGAGCCGCTGGCTGAGGAAGGCGTCGCCGGTGGGGGTGATGAGCTGGACCGGTACATGGGCGTAGCAGTCGGGGCGGGGGCGGCGGAGCCTCGCGCGGACATTGTCCCGGTAGAGCCAGGCGCCGTGTGCGGCGTCCGTGGGCAGGGAGGGAGTCGGATACGCCGGGCGGTCGTCCCCGGGGGAGGCGGGGACCTTCTCCATCATCTCCAGGATCTTCGGCCACTTCTTGCCGAGGGGGCCCTTCCAGGTCAGCTCGGGGAGGACCGGCGTATGCAGCATGTACACATACCAGGACTTGGCGCCCTGGCCGAGGAGTTGTGCCGCGCGGCGCGGGGTTGGGCGGGTCATCCGCTTCTTGATCCAGTGCCCGAAGTGGTCGAGCGAGGGGCCCGACATCGTCGTGAACGACGCGATGCGACCCTCGGTCCTCCTGACCGTCGCGAACTCCCAGCCCTGCACCGAACCCCAGTCGTGTCCGACGAGGTGCACGGGGCTGCCGGGGCTGACCGCGTCGGCCACGGCCAGGAAGTCGTCGGTCAGCTTCTCCAGGGTGAAGCCGCCGCGCAGGGGCTTGGGGGCGGAGGAACGGCCGCAGCCCCGCACGTCGTACATCACCACGTGGAAGCTGGCCTCCAGGCGGTCGGCGACGTCGGACCAGACCTCCTTACTGTCCGGATAGCCGTGCACCAGCACCACCGTGGGCCTCTCGGGGTCGCCCCGCTCCACGACGCACAGCTCGACCCCGCCGGTGCGGACCCGGCGCTCGCGCTCTCCGCGCGGCACGCCCTCCCCGCCCTTTTCCACGTCGGCCATCTCCCGCGTCCTCCCGGTCCTCCGCGCCGTCTCCGTCTTCCGCGCCATCTCGCGGGCTGTCTCCGTCCCGCGCGCCGTCTCCGGCTTCCGTGCGCCGTCCTCCGCCGTCATCGCGCGACCGCCTCCTCCTGCCAGCGGCGCACATGCGGCAGGTCGTCGTCGAGCCAGAAGGCGCTCTCCTCCGGGTCCCTGGAGTCGGTGACGACGAGGATCTCCTCGAACTTCGCGCCCGTGCCCCGGAATCCGAGGTGCGGCTCGACCGCCCACAGGCCGGGCTCGGGCGGGTGGTCCGAGAAGCGGTACGGACTCCACAGCGGGGACCAGCCGTCCCGATGGCCGTGCAGGGCGTCGCTCGCCAGGCCCCGCAGGGCGTTGGTGCCGAAGCCGAAGACGGTGGGGGACCAGCGGCGGTCCTTGACCCGGCCGACCTTGTGCGCGATCACGCCGAACGGATAGACCCGGTGCCGGTTCGCGTGGCCCTGGCGGATCATGAGCCGCTCCACGTCCTCATAGATCTCCCGGAGCGGGCGGCGCTCGCGGACCTCGCGGAGCAGCAGCTCTCGGTGCTCCCGCAGGTCGGACATCAGCCGCTCGTGCAGCGGATTGAGCCCGAGGCAGCCGGAATAGCCGATGTCCGCGGTGAAGCCGCGGTGGATCGGAGCCATGTCGAGGATGAAGGGCATCCCGGGCTCCAGCTTCCGGTTCGTCGGGAAGAACTGCAGCGGGACCTTGAACCCGGCGAACGCCGTGCGGTCACCGAACCACGCGAAGGGGAGATGGAACCAGTCCCGCACCCCTCTCTCCCGCAGCCACTCGCGCTGCATGCGCGCCGCCTCGCGCTCGGTCACCCCCGGCCGGAGCCGGGCGGCGACCGACTCGGCGCACTCATAGCTGAGCTGCTGCACTTCTCTGAAGCCCCGCAGATCAGCGGGGGAACAGCCGTGACCCCTCGCAGGCATCGCCCACCGCCCCTCTCCCGAACACGACGCGCGGATCCGCCGGGCCGCACCCCGCCCGGCGCCGCTCCGCAACTTGACATCAACGAATGTGACATCGATCCATGGCGCGGGCAAGAGCCCCTCCCCGGCCTGTGGATAACTTTCGTCAGCTCCCCTCGGCGACTTTCGTCAGCCCCCTCAGGACCGAGCCCTTACGGGTTTCTCCGACCTGAGAGGTAGGGAGAAACCGACGCCCCGACGGACGCGGAGCGTGAGCTGCGCCACTAGCGTCGAGGACGTGACTGTGATCGCGACCGAAAGCCTCAGCAAGCGGTTCCCGCGGGTGACCGCGCTCGACCGGCTGACCGTCGGCATCACACCGGGCGTCACTGGCCTGGTGGGTGCCAACGGCGCCGGCAAATCGACCCTGATCAAGATCCTGCTCGGGCTCGAACCCGCCACCGAGGGCAACGCCACCGTCCTCGGCATGGACGTACGGACCCACGGCGGGGCCATCAGGGAGCGCGTCGGCTACATGCCGGAGCACGACTGCCTGCCGCCCGACGTCTCGGCGACCGAGTTCGTGGTGCACATGGCCCGGATGTCGGGGCTGCCCCCGACGGCGGCCCGCGAGCGCACCGCCGACACGCTGCGCCACGTCGGCCTCTACGAGGAGCGGTACCGCCCGATGGGCGGCTACTCGACGGGCATGAAGCAGCGCGTCAAGCTCGCCCAGGCGCTGGTGCACGACCCCCGGCTGGTCCTCCTCGACGAGCCCACCAACGGCCTCGACCCCGTCGGCCGTGACGACATGCTCGCGCTGATCCGGCGCGTCCACACGGACTTCGGCATCTCGGTCCTCGTCACCTCGCACCTGCTCGGCGAGCTGGAGCGCACCTGTGACCACGTCGTCGTCATCGACGGCGGCAAGCTGCTGCGGGCCTCCTCCACCGCCGACTTCACGCAGACCACGGCGGTCCTCGCCGTCGAGGTCACCGACACCGACCTGCACCCCGACGGCACCGCCGCGCTGCGCACCGCGCTCGACCGCGCCGGGCTCGCCGTCCACACCCCCGAGGCCGGGCACGCGGCCCCGGGGACGGGCCACCTGCTGTACGTGGACGCCGACGACGAGTCCGTGTACGACGCGGTCCGCGACGCCGCGGCCGAACTCGGCGTGGGCCTCGTGCGGATGGAGCAGCGCAGGCACCAGATCTCCGAGGTCTTCACCTCGGACGACGAGGGCGCCCGCGCCGCGCGACCGCACCAGGACCACCAACAAGGTCAGCAGGGCCAGCAGCAGGGACAGCAGGAGAGGAGCGGCGCCGATGTCGCCTGACCCCACGCCCACCCCCACGGCGCCCGCCCCGCCCCAGCGCGGCCAGGACGTCATCCACAACATCGGCTACCGCGAGTACGAGGGCGCCCGGCTCGGCCGCGCGTACGCCCGACGCTCGCTCTTCTCGCAGTCCCTGCGCGGCGCGTACGGTCTCGGGCGCTCGGCCAAGTCCAAGGTCCTGCCGATGATCCTCTTCGCGGTGATCTGCCTGCCCGCCGCGATCATCGTGGCCGTGGCCGTCGCGACCAAGGCCGACGAACTGCCCGTCGGGTACTCCGAGTACATCCTGATGCTCCAGCCCGTCATCGGGATCTTCATCGCCGCCGTCGCGCCCCAACTGGTCTCGCTCGACCTGCGGTTCAAGATCACGCCGCTCTATTTCTCGCGCCCCATCGAGCGCGGCGACTACGTCGCGGCGAAGTACGCGGCGCTCTCCGCGGCCCTCTTCGTCTTCACCGCCTTCCCCGTCGTGATCATGTACGTGGGGGCGCTGCTGGCCAAGCTCGACTTCGGCGAGTCCACCAAGGGCTTCCTCCAGGGCCTGGTGTTCTGCGCGGTGTTCGCCCTGCTGCACGCGGCCCTCGGCGCGTGCATGGCGGCGCTCACCCCGCGCCGCGGCTTCGGCATCGCCGCGATCATCGTGGTGCTGACCATCCCGTTCTTCCTCATCAGCGCGCTGCAGGGCATCGCCATGGAGCAGGACGCCGACTCGTCCATCGGCTGGCTCGGTCTCGGCTCGCCCGGCTCGCTCATGGACGGCCTCCAGAGCAAGTTCCTGGGCGGCACCTCCCAGTTCCCGGGCGGTGAGGCCCTCACCAACGCGCAGGGACCGCTCTACCTCGTCGTCATCGCGGCGCTCACCGCCGGCGCGTACGCGCTCCTGCTCCGCCGCTACCGAAAGGCCGGACTGTGACAACGATCCACATCGACCGCACCTCCCGCTGGTTCGGGAACGTCGTCGCCGTCAACGACATCACCATGGAGATCGGCCCCGGAGTCACGGGCCTGTTGGGCCCCAACGGCGCGGGCAAGTCCACCCTCATCCACATGATGGGCGGCTTCCTCGCCCCCTCCAATGGCAGCGTGACCCTGGACGGCGCGCCGATCTGGCGCAACGAGCAGGCCTACCGGGAGATCGGGCTCGTCCCCGAGCGCGAGGGGATGTACGACTTCCTCACGGGCTCCGAGTTCGTGCTGGCCAACGCCGAGCTGCACCAGCTCCCCGACCCGAAGGCGGCGGCCCAGAAGGCGCTCGCCACGGTCGAGATGGAGTACGCCCAGGACCGCAAGATCTCGACGTACAGCAAGGGCATGCGGCAGCGCGTGAAGATGGCCTCCGCGCTGGTGCACGAGCCGTCCGTGCTGCTTCTGGACGAACCGTTCAACGGGATGGACCCACGGCAGCGCATGCAGCTCATGGACCTGCTGCGCAGGATGGGCGAAGAGGGCCGCACCGTGCTGTTCTCCTCGCACATCCTGGAGGAGGTCGAGCAACTGGCCTCGCACATCGAGGTGATCGTCGCCGGGCGGCACGCGGCCAGCGGCGACTTCCGCAAGATCCGCCGCCTGATGACGGACAGGCCGCACCGCTACCTGGTCCGCTCCAGCGACGACCGCCGGCTCGCGGCCGCGCTCATCGCGGACGCCTCCACGGCCGGTATCGAGCTGGACTGGACCGAGAAGGCCCTGCGCATCCAGGCCATCGATTTCGCCCGCTTCACCGAGCTGCTCCCGCGCGTCGCCCGCGAGCACGGCATCAGGCTCTACACGGTCTCGCCCTCCGACGAGTCCCTGGAGAGCGTCTTCTCGTACCTCGTCGCTGCCTAGCGGCCCGAAGGGAGCCTCTTTCCGATGTTCAATCCCACAGTCGCCCGGCTCACCTACCGGGCCCTCCTGGGCCGCCGCCGCGCGCTCATCCTGTGCGCGCTGCCCGCCCTGCTGCTGGTCGTGGCGGCCGCCGTACGGGCCATGGTCGGCGCCGACGACGAGGTCACCACGCAGCTCCTGGGCGGCTTCGCCCTGGCGACGATGGTCCCCCTGGTCGGCGTCATCGCCGGTACGGGCGCGATCGGGCCCGAGATCGACGACGGCTCGGTGGTCTATCTGCTGTCCAAGCCGGTCAAGCGGCCCAGCATCATCGTCACCAAGCTCATCGTGGCCACCGGTGTGACCGCCGTCTTCACGGCCGTACCGGTCCTCGTCGCGGGCATCATCCTGAACGGCAACAGCCAGCAGATCGCGGTGGCCTACGCACTCGCCGCCGCCGTCGCCTCCGTCGCGTACAGCGCGCTGTTCCTGCTGCTCGGCACGGTCAGCAGGCACGCGGTCGTCATCGGCCTCATCTACTCGCTCATCTGGGAGGCCCTCTTCGGCAGCCTGGTGGAGGGCGCGAAGACGCTCAGCGTGCAGCAGTGGGCGCTCGCCCTGGGCGAGAAGGTCGCGGGCAACGGCGCCGACGTCACCTCGTCGGTGGGACTGCCCGTCGCCCTGGTGCTGCTGGTCGTCGTCACCGTGGGCGGCACATGGCTGGCGGGCCAGAAGCTGCGCACCCTCACGCTGGCGGGGGACGAGTAGCCCCTGCCCTCCTGACGACGGCGTCCTACGTGTCCTACGGCGTCCTACGTGTCCTACGGCGTCCTACGCGTCCTACGGCGTCGGGCCGATCTTCCGGTCGCGCCCGGCGCCGAGCCCCAGCAGGACGAGGCCCGCGCACACGCACAGCAGGAGCACGATCGGCGCGGTCCAGCCGTCCGTCGCCTGGTGCACGGCGCCCAGCGCCAACGGGCCGGCGGCGGCCAGCAGATAGCCCCAGGTCTGTGCCATGCCGGACAGCCGCGCGGCCGTGTGCGCGTCGCCCGAGCGCAGGACCATCATCGTGAGGGCCAGACCGAGCGCGCCGCCCTGGCCGACGCCCAGGAGCGCCGCCCACACCCACGCCCCGGCCACCGGGGCGACGAGCAGTCCGGCGATACCCGCGGCCATGAGGACCGCGACGCCCGCGGCGAGCAGCCGCTGACCGCGCATCCGTCCCGCGAGGGTCGGCACGACGAACGAACCGGCCATCTGGACAAGGGTGCTGAACGCGAAGACCAGCCCGGCGGTGGCCCTGCTCATGCCGTTGTCGGTGAAGATGGTCGGCATCCAGGCGATCGTCACGTACGCGACGAGGGACTGCGAGCCCATGAACAGCGTGACCTGCCAGGCGAGTCCGGAGCGCGTCAGACGGGCCTCCGCCGTGTCGTCCGTACGGTGCGCCGCCACTGCCGCGGACTCGCCGTGGTGGGTGCCGCGCCGGGCGAGCACGGCCTGCGGCAGCCAGACGAGGGCCGCGAGGGCGGCGAGCAGTGCCCAGGAGACCAGCGAGCCCCGCCAGCCGCCCAGCGCGTGCTCCAGCGGCACGGCGGCCGCGGCGGAGACGGTCGCGCCGAGGATCATCGCCGTCGAGTAGAGGGCCGTCATCCCGGCGGCCTTCTCCGGGAAGTCCCGCTTGATCAGGCCCGGCATCAGCACGTTGAGCAGCGCGATGCCCGTGCCGACCACGGCGCACCCGGCGAACAGCGTGACCACGGGCGGCGCCACCCGCAGGGCTATGCCGCCCGCGAGCAGCACGAGGGCGCCGAAGAGGACCGTCTCGGTGCCCCAGCGCCGCGCCAGCCGGGGCGCGACGGGCGAGGCGAGGCCCATGAAGACGAGCGGAATGGTCGTCACCAGGCTGCTGGTGGTCGAGGTCATCCCGAAGTCGTCGCTGATGTCCCCCAGAACGGGGGAGACCCCGGCGAGCGCGGCCCTCATGTTGAGCGAGGCCAGCACGATGCCGAGCAGCAGGAGCAGCGGGTGCGCGCGCAGCCGGGCGCGCGCAGCCGCGACGGGCGGCGCGGGCGCCAGGTCCTCCTCGGCGTCGATCAGTTCGGCCTCAGCCAGTTCGTGAGCGGTGCGCCCTTCGGTGCGGTGCGACGGCATACGGGATGGTGCTCTCTTTCAGTTGTGGTGCGTGTGTGGTGCGTTCAGTCGTCGTGCGACAGCAGGGCGTCGACGGCCTGCTTGGGCCTGGCGAGCAGCGCCCTGGCCGCCCGTTCCGCTGCGTCCGGGTCGCCGCCGGCGATGGTGTCCACCAGTTCGTGGTGGTCGTCGGCGTGGATGCGCGGCATCTGCGTGTCGTGCAGCGAGGTGACGAGGGCCTCGCGCACGGAGGTGCTGAACCAGCCGTACGTGGCGCTCAGCGCCGAGTTGTGCGCGGCGTCCACGACGGCGATGTGGAACTCGATGTCGTGCTCCGCGTACAGCTCGACCTGGCCGAGCGAGGGGAAGCCCTCCTCGTCCTTGAAGGCGGCCTGTGCGGCGAGCGCGGCCCGCATCCGCTCCAGATCCTCGGCGGTGTGCCGCAGGGCCGCGAGACGGGCGCCCTCGGCCTCCAGCGCGATGCGCAGCTCCAGCACGTCGCGCACGTCGGCGAGCCGCACGCCGCGCATGACCTCGCCGGGGTCGGTGTGGGACACCACGAAGGTGCCCTCGCCCTGGCGCGAGCGGAGCATCCCGGAGTGCACGAGGACGCGGACGGCCTCGCGGACCGTGTTCCGCCCGACCTGGAGCTGCTCGGCCAGCGCGTGCTCGGTGGGGATGCGCTCGCCCACGGGCCACTCGCCCGCCGTGAGCTGCGCGCGCAGCTCGGCGACCACGGTGTCTACCAGGGACTGCCGTCCCGCCGCTTGCAGGGCCATGCGCGCTTCTCCCGCGTGTGTGAGTCATGGGTTCGCCCGGTTGCCCAGTCATCCTACAAATACCGCGACCCCGCACGAGGCGGGGTCACGGTATGGGTTCGCTCACACGGCGAGGGGCTCAGCCCTGCTCGCGGTACCAGGCCACCGTCCTGGCCAGCCCCTCCTCCAGCGGCGTCGGGCCGGTTCCGAAGCGCCGTTCGAAGGCGGAGGAGTCCATCACCTGGGGCTCGGTGTGCTGGTAGAACAGCTCGGCGTAGGCGCCCATGAACACCTCGTCGAACGGCCCCCAGGCGCGCGCCTCCTCCAGCACCTCCACCTTCAGCGGCGCGCCGACCAGCCCGGCTATCAGCGCGTGCACCTCGCGCGTCGTACGGGCCGGGGCCGTGGGCAGGTGCCAGACCCGGCCGTCCGTGGCGGGCGTCTCGCCCAGCAGGGCGAGTCCCAGGGCGACGTCCCCGATGTACGAGTAGCTGTGCGGCAGGTCCAGGTCGCCCATGCCCAGGACCGTGCTACCGGAGAGTGCGCCGGGGAAGACGGCGCCGCCGAGCGTGGAGTTGAGGACGCCCGGCCCGTAGAAGTCGGCGGCGCGCCCGAGGCTCACCGGCACCCGGCCCGAACGGTGGGCCTCCAGATAGCGCTCGTCCAGCGCCGCGCGCATCCGCCCCTTGCGGGTGGTCGCGTTCCAGGGCGTGTCCTCGGTCATGACGGCCCCGCCGGTCGGCCCGTACGGGTAGAGCGTGTCGAGCACCACGAGGCGTGCCCCGGCCGCCGCCGCGCCCTCCAGTACGGCCTCCTGGATGCCGGGCATGGCCTCGGTCTGGAGGTGATAGGCGACGTTCACGCAGTGGTACGCGACGGCCGCGCCGTCGAGGGCCCCGCGCGCCGCGGCGGTGTCGGACAGGTCGGCGACGACGTGCTCGGTGCCGGGCACGGAGGGCGCGCCGCCCGTGCCCCGGTCGACCGTACGGACCCGGTGGCCGCGTGCGACGAGCGTGGCGGCGAGGGTCCGGCCGGCGGGGCCGGCACCCAGGACGGCGTGGATCTGCTGAGGCATGACGCACTTCCCTTCGGCACGGTGACGGCCCCTCGGCCGCCCTGCCGTAAGACTACCTCGCTATAGTTATAAGGTCTAACGAAGCGGCGTGCCGCCTTCGCCCGGCAGTCCGGGGCCCGGAGCGAAGCGGAACATGTCCGCGGGGTCGAGGGCCTCCTTGAGGGCACGCAGCCGGGCCAGGTCCTCCGGCTCGTAGGCGGCACGTACGGTCTCCGGTTCCTGCGGCCCGTACAGGAAGTTCATCCGCCGCCCCACCGTGTGCGGGCCCACCGCGTCCAGCGCCTGGGCGTGCAGCTCGCGCACCGTCGCCTCGCCCGTCCCGCCCAGCGGGGAGAGCACCCCGACCAGATAGGCGGCGCCCCTGTGCCCCACCGTGTCCGGCACCTCCGGATCGCGGGCGAGGGCGCCGCCCATGTGCCGGATGCCCACGACGCACATCGCGGGGGTCTCCGGGCCCGTCCGCTTCACCAGGGACCGCACCTCGGCGGGGCCGAGCCCCCGCCCGTCCACGAGTGAGTTGACGCTCCGGTACGCGTGCGGTGCCTCCGGCTCGCTGAAGACCGAGGCGCACTCCGTGTACGGCATCTCCCGTACACGGTCCACCAGTACGGGCCCCACCTCGCGCAGCGGTGCGATCAGCCGTTCGCCCTCCTCGGGGCTGCCGGTGAACGCGAAGTGCAGTTGCGCCAGATAGCGCCCGCGCAGCGGTTCGGGGACGCCGGGCACGTCCGGCATCGGCAGCAGCGAGACGGCCGACGCCATCTCCTCCGGAACGGTCTCCGTCCACGCCCGCCAGGCGTTCACCACGTCCTCGGCGGTCCCCACGCCCCCGACGCCCGCACCGTCGAAGATCAGCATGCCGCCGTAGATCCGCTCCACGGGCACCAGGGCCAGCTCCAGCCCCGTGACGACGCCCAGGTGCGCGGCGCCGCCGCGCAGCCCCCGGAACAGCTCGGGGTCGCTCTCCGCCGTGACCCTCCGCAGCCGTCCGTCGGCCGTCACGACGTCGACACGGCGCACATGGTCCGTCGTGTAGCCGAACCGGCGTCCCAGGATGCCCACGCCGCCCCCGAGGGTGTACGAGACGACCCCCACGCCGGGGAACGAGCCGTTGACCGGGGCCAGGCCGTGCCGGGCCGTCTCCGCCACCAGATCGCCCGCCAGGACGCCCGCCTCGACCCACGCCGTACGGGCCTGCGGATCCACCCGGATCCCCGTCATCCGGCGGGTGCTGATCAGGACGCCCTCCCGGGACGCTTGTGACAGCCCGTGCCCCGTCGCCTGCACGGCCACGGGAAGGCCGCGCTCACGGGCGTACGTCACGGCCTCCTGAACGTCCTGCGCGGTCTCGGCGACGACCAGGCGGTCGGGGCGGTGCGCGTCGCCCGCCTGGAAGCCGGTGCGCTCCTCGTCGTACCCCTCGTCGTCGGGCGTGAGGACCGGTCCGCGCGCCGGGCGCCACTCCGGGTCGCGGCCCAGCCAGGCGGCCAGCCGCGTGTGCGCGTCCGCGCCCTCCGGGGCCTCGCGCACCTCCCCGAACGGGACCGGGCCGCCCCGCCCCTCGCGGGGCACCGTCCGGGCGCGTTCCAGGGCGAACGCGCCCAGTTCGGCAGCCCCGGCATCCCCGACGCCCCCGACGCCCGCGCCGTCCGACCCGTCCGTCCCTTCCGGCTCGCCCTCCAGTTCACCGTCCAGGCCCAGGGCGCGCGCCAGGTCCCAGGTGTGCGTGACGACCTCCATCGTCCAGCCTTCCAGCGCGGAACTGCCCGGTACCGTTCCCCACGGCACCCCGACGGCCTCCGTCAGCTTGGCGTCGTCCTCCCAGGCGGCGAGGGCACGCTCCCTGGCCTCGCGGTACGCCCGCGCCCAGTCACCGTCCCGGACGTCGTCCGCCGACGGGGGCGCGTCGGCGAAGGCGCCGCCCTCGCCGACGTGGGCGATCCGGCGCGTCACGCCGACCATGTGCCCCACCAGGGCCTGTACGTCGAACTCCGCACACGGCGTCGGCCGCCCGAGCTGCCCGGGACGCACCCGCTCGACCAGCGCGCCGAACCGCGCTGTCGCCCGGGCCAGACGGGGGCGCGGGTCCTGCTGGTCCGTCACCACGGATGTCTCGCTCACGCTGTCTCACTCCTTCGGTCCGTCCGGGCCGCCCACGGGCCCGGACAGGAAGAAGTCTCACCGGATAACTGGACACCGGCCGTCAAGTTTTCGCGGCACCCTGGAGAACGTGAAATCCGACCGTCTCCTGTCGATCCTGCTGCTTCTCCAGACCCGGGGCCGCGTTTCCGCCGCCGAACTGGCCGAGCGCCTGGAGGTGTCCGCCCGCACGATCTACCGCGACGTCGAGGCCCTCTCGACCGCCGGAGTGCCCGTCTACGCCGAGCGCGGCCGGAACGGCGGCATCTCCCTGCTCCCCGGCTTCCGTACGGACGTCACCGGGCTGACCGCCGACGAGGCGCGTGCCCTGTTCGTGCTGGCCGCCGAGGGCGCCCATACGGCGCTCGGCCTGGAGGGCGCGCTCGGTTCGGCCCTGCGCAAGGTGATGGCCGCCCTGCCCGCGCCCCACAGGCCCGCCGCCGAGCTGACCAGCCGGCGCATCCTCGTCGACCCCGGCGCCTGGCGGTCCGGCTCGAAGCGCGCCGTCGATCTGGAGGTGCTGCACACCGGCGTCTTCGCGGATCGCAGGCTGCGCATCCGTTACCGGCACGGAGGGACGACGGAGCACAGGACGTACACGGTCGATCCGTACGGCCTGGTGCACAAGGCCGACTCCTGGTACCTGGTCGCCGACCGCCGAGGGAAGCCCTATCCGTTCCGCGCGGACCGTGTCGCCGCGGCGACGGTCACGGACACGCCCGTGAGGCGCCGCGAGGGCGTGGAACTGGCGCAGGTGTGGGAGGAACTGCGCCGCTGGGTCGAGGAGTGGCCCGACCCGGTGCACGTCACCGCGCGGGTGCGGCGCGTCCGCCTGGACATGTTCCTGCGGGTCCTCGGCTCCAACGTGACGGACGTGTCCGAGGAGGAGCCGGGTGAGTGGGTCCCCGTCCGGCTGGCCTTTCCCCTGCTCGCCGCCGTCAACCAGCTCCTCCAGTTCTCCACCTCGGTCGAGGTCCTGGACCCGCCGGAGGCCCGGGCCGAACTGGCACGCCGGGCCGCCGCCGTCCAGGCCCTCTACGACGCCACTCCGGCCCCGACAGACCCGGCGCCGTCCGTGGGCCCCGCGCCGCCCGTGTCCCCGGCACCGCCCGCATCCCCGGCGGTGGCCCCCACGACGCCTCCCGGAGCCGCAGAGGCGCCCTGAGGCCCCTCGGGAGCGGTGCCGGAGGGGGGCGCGGGCCGTGGTCCGCGCCGGGCGCCCGCTCGCGTACGACGAGCAGCACCACGAGGCCCACCAGCAGCGCCGTCACCCCGCTGATCACGAAGATCAGGTCGAGCCCCGAGGCGAACGCCTCGCGCACCTGGCCCATCGGGACACCCGAGCCCATCGCCCGGCCGCTGCCGACCGCGTCGGCCGTCTCCTCCGGCACCCCGTGCGCGCCCAGCGAGTCCTTCACCCGCGAGGCGAAGACCGTGCCCAGCACGGCGATGCCCAGCGCGTACCCGAGCTGCCGGAAGGTGTTGACGGCGCCGCTGGCCATCCCGGCGCGCTCCGGCGGAGCGGCCCCCAGCGCGGCCGACACCAGCACCGTCATCGCCAGCCCGACGCCGCACCCCGTGAGCACGCAGCCCGGCAGCAGCGCCGTCCAGGACGAGCCGGGCCCGACCAGCGTCATCGCCAACACTCCGGCGCCGATCACCATCACCCCTACGCCCAGCGGCAGTTGCGGCCGCATCCGGAGGAAGTACCGTCCGCCCAGGCCCGACACCAGGAACGAGGCGGCGGCCATCGGCAGCATGGCCGTACCGGCCTCCAGCGGGCTCATGCCCAGCACCGACTGCACCCACAGCGAGCTGTAGACGAAGTGCGCGAACGCCGCCGCCTGGACCAGCAGGGCCGCCCCCATGAGCACCGCGAACGACGGGCGCCGCAGCAGCGCCAGGTCCAACAACGGCACCGGTCGGTTCCGTTCGGCCAGGACGAAGGCAACGGCCGCGACGGCGGCGGCCGTCAGCGACACCAGCGCGAGCGGGTCCGTCCAGCCCGCGTCCCCGCCGCGCACCAGCCCGTAGGTCAGCGCGCCCGCGGCCAGGGTGAACAGGGCCGCACCCGGCCAGTCGATCCGCGCACGCCCCGAGGCCGGCGCGGGCGCCTTGGACTCCGGGACCGTGCGCAGCGTGATCCACAGGGCCACGGCGCACAGCGGCAGGTTGACGAAGAAGATCGCGCGCCAGCTCACGTACTCGGTCAGCAGCCCGCCCAGGGCCAGCCCGAAGCCGGTCGCCGCGCCGATCACGGCCCCCCACACGCCGAAGGCGACCCCGCGGTCCTTCCCGTGGTACGTCGCGGTGATCAGCGGCGCGTTGGCCGCGAACACTGCCGCGGCGCCGATCCCCTGCACCGCGCGGGCCGCGATCAGCGCGCTCTCCCCGGGCGCCAGGCCGCAGGCGAGCGAGGACAGCGCGAAAAGCGCCAGCCCCCACACGAACACCCGCCGCCTGCCGTACAGATCGGCCACCGAACCGGCGGCCATCAGCAGCGCCGCCAGGGCGACCGCGTAGATGTCGACGACCCACTGGAGCGCGGTGAACGAGGCGTCCAGGGACCGCGCCATGTCCGGAAGGGCCGTGGTCACGATCGTCACGTCGATCAGCAGCATGAAGCCGCCGAGACATATGGCCGTAAGGGGCCACCACTTGTTCCTCATGCCCGTCAGGCTGCGAGCCGCCCCGTGGGATTCCCCAGCCAGCTCCGGAAGGGCGGCGTTTTCCGACGCCGAGTAGCCTCGGAGAAATGGGATCCGACACGGGAGGAATGCGGGGCACGGGAGGCACGGGAGGCATGAGAGCGCGGGAACGGAGGGTGCGCCGGGAAGGGCCGCCGCTCGACGACCTCGACCGGAAGATCGGACACGCGCTCCAGCTCGACGGGAGGGCGCCCTTCTCGCGCGTCGCCGAGGTGCTGGGCGTCTCCGACCAGACGGTCGCGCGCCGCTGGGCCAAGCTCCGCTCCAGCGGCACCATGCGGGTGCTGGGCCTGACGGAGCCCGAGGTGCTGGGCGAGACCATCTGGTGCATGCGCGTCCAGACCACCCCCGACGCGGCCGTGCCCCTCGCGCAGGCCCTGGCGCGCAGGACCGACACCTCCTGGGTCGCCCTCCTGGCGGGCGGCACGGAGGTCAGCGCCGTCGTCCGCTCCGGCGTGCGGCCGCCGCCGGAGGGACGTCCGTACAGCGATCTGGAAGCCGACAACGTGCTGCTGAGCCAGCTTCCCCGCACGCCCGGCGTCCTGGGGGTGACGGCGCACCTCCAGCTCCGTTCGTACTTCGGCGGGGCCCAGGGGCTCGTCCTCAAGACCGGGATGCTCACCGCCGAGCAGGTGGCCGCGCTCGCGCCGCCCGAGCCCGTACGGCCGGAGGAGCCCGTCCGGCTCGCCGCCGACGACCACGGGATGCTCGAAGTCCTCGCCAGGGACGGCAGGGCGTCCTACGTCGAACTCGCCGACGCCGCGGGGTGGTCGCTCACCACGGCCCGCCGCAGGGTGGCCGAACTGCGCGAGTGCGGCGCGCTCTACTTCGACGTGGACTACGGGCACGACCTGTTCGGCCTGCGCGTCCGCGCCGCCCTCTGGCTCTCCGTCCCGCCGGCCGAACTGGAGGCCGCGGGCAAGGCGGTGGCCCAGCACCCGGAGGTCGGCTTCGCCTGCGCGATGACGGGCCCCGCGAACCTCTTCCTCGCGGTCGTCGTCCGCGACACGGCCGCGCTCTACACGTACCTGACGGGCCCCATCGCCGAACTGCCCGCCGTCCGGCAGGTGGAGACGTATCCGATGATCCGCTCCATCAAGGGCCCGGGGCCTTTTCTTCCGCCCGTATAGGACAGGCCGCACATCACGTGCCTATCGAGTGCCTGTCAGCGCGTCTGTCGGGTGCCTACGGGCGTGACTGGTCGTTGAGCAGTCGCTCAAGCACCTGGGCGATGCCGTCGTCCTCGTTCGACCCGGTCACCTCGTCGGCCACCGACAGCAGTTCGGGGTGCGCGTTCCGCATCGCGATGCCGCGCTCGGCCCAGGCGAACATCGGGATGTCGTTCGGCATGTCCCCGAAGGCGACCGTGTCCGACGCGTGCACGCCCAGCCGACGGGCCGCCAGCGAGAGGCCCCTGGCCTTGTTCAGCCCCAGCGGCAGCAGCTCGACGATCCCGGGCCCCGACACCGTGACGCCCACCAGGTCGCCCGCTGCCAGCCGCGCGGCCTCCGCGAGCGTGTCGTCCGCCAGGCCGCCGGGATGCTGGACGTAGAGCTTGTTGAGCGGCTCCGCCCACAGCGCCGCGGGGTCGGTGAAGGGCGTGGAGGCGAGCCCGCCGTCCCCCATGTCGTAACCGGGGCCGACCAGCACCTCGCCGTCCACGCCGTCCCGCGAGGCGGCCACGGCGAGGGGGCCGATCTCGGCCTCGATCCGCTCCAGCGCCGTCCCGGCGAGCCGCCGGTCGAGCGTGACGGACGTCAGCAGCCGCCCGGCCCCCGCGTCGTAGACCTGCGAGCCCTGTCCGCACACCGCGAGGCCGCGATAGCCCAGGTCGTCCAGGATGTCCCGGGTCCAGGGCACGGCACGGCCGGTGACGACGATGTGCGCCGCGCCCCGCGCGCACGCCTCGTCCAGCGCGCCCCGCGTACGCGCCGACACCGAACCGTCGGGGCGCAGGAGCGTGCCGTCGAGGTCGGTGGCGACCAGCCTGTAGGGGAACGCGTCGCTCACTGCGCTTGTCCGTTCGCTTCTCCGCCCGCGCGGCTGCGTGCGGCCTTCGTGGCGGTCTGCGGCCCGGCAGCCGCGCGTGCGTCGCTCACTGTGCTTGTCCGTTCGCTTCTCCGCCCGCGCGGCTGCGTGCGGCCTTCGTGGCGGTCTGCGGCCCGGCAGCCGCGCGTGCGTCGCTCACTTGGAGACCGGCTCCAGCAGCTCCCGGCCCCCGAGATACGGCCGCAGGACCGGCGGCACCCACACAGAGCCGTCCTCGCGCTGGTGGTTCTCCAGGAGCGCGACGATCGTGCGCGGCACGGCGCACAGCGTCCCGTTCAGCGTCGCCAGCGGCCGCACCTGCTTGCCGTCGCGCATCCGGATCGACAGGCGCCGGGCCTGGAACTCGGTGCAGTCGGAGGTGGAGGTCAGCTCGCGGTACTTGCCCTGGGTGGGGATCCACGCCTCGCAGTCGTACTTCCGCGCGGCGGAGGAGCCCAGGTCGCCGGTGGCCACGTCGATCACCTGGAACGGCAGCTCCAGGCCCTGGAGCCACTCCTTCTCCCACTCCAGGAGCCGCAGGTGCTCGGCCTCGGAGTCCTCCGGTGCGACGTACGAGAACATCTCGACCTTGTCGAACTGGTGGACGCGGAAGATGCCCCGGGTGTCCTTCCCGTACGAGCCCGCCTCGCGGCGGAAGCAGGGGGAGAACGCGGCGTACCGCAGCGGCAGCCGGTCGGCTTCGAGGATCTCGTCCATGTGATACCCGGCGAGGGCGACCTCGGAGGTGCCGACGAGATAGAAGTCGTCCTTCTCCAGGTGATAGACGTCCTGCGCGGCCTGGCCGAGGAAGCCGGTGCCCTCCATGGCCTGCGGCTTGACCAGCGCGGGCGTGAGCATCGGTGTGAAGCCCGCCGCGGTGGCCTGCGCGACGGCGGCGTTGACCAGCGCGAGCTCCAGGAGCGCGCCGACCCCCGTCAGGTAGTAGAAACGCGAGCCGGAGACCTTGGCGCCGCGCTCGACGTCGATGGCGCCGAGCATCTGGCCCAGCTCCAGGTGGTCCTTCGGCTCGAAGCCCTCGGCCGCGAAGTCGCGCGGGGTGCCGATGGTCTCGCGGACGGTGAAGTCCTCCTCGCCGCCGACCGGCACCTCGGGGTGGACCAGATTGCCGAGCTGGAGCAGCAGGCGGCGCGTCTCCTCCGCGGCCTCGTCCTGCTCGGCGCCGGCGGCCTTCACGGCGGCGGACAGCTCGCCCGCGCGGCGCAGCAGCTCGGCCTTCTCGTCTCCCTCGGCCTTGGGGATCAGCTTGCCGAGCTGCTTCTGCTCGGAGCGCAGCTCGTCGAAGCGGACGCTGGAGGACCTGCGCCGCTCGTCGGCGGAGAGCACCGCGTCGACAAGGCCGACGTCCTCTCCACGGGCGCGCTGCGAGGCGCGCGCACGGTCGGGGTCCTCACGAAGCAGGCGAAGGTCAATCACGCGGCCAGCCTACCGGTGGGCGGGGAGGGCGCTCGACTCGATATGGCTTTAGTGGCACTTTGTCCGTATTGCGGGTTGTTTATCCCCGGGCCACTTTCGGGGAATTCCGCTGTCGCGCGTTGACGGGACCGCGCGCCGATCTGCGCGTCGCACGGGGCGAGTTGAGGACGCGTCATCCACCAACTTATCCACAGCCGGAGAGTTGCCCACGGAGTTGTCCACAGGCTCTTTCCTCCGGCTGTGGAAATTGGACGTGATCGTTCCGCCGTCTGTTCGGCTGGCGCAGAATTCCCGCCCCAAACCCGAAATACACACTCAATCGAGCGGGATTTGCTCACTCCATGGTGTCGATCAAGGGAATTGTGCTGACGGGGGTGACGTGAGCCGCTGTGGATGGAGATGCGGTCTGCATGCCTCTTTGTCGACAACGTCCGCTTTGCCTGTCGACTAATCCACAGCCGCACCCCCAGGCCTGTGGATAACTCGGAGGTTGTCCTCAGCCCCGCCCGTCCAGGCACCGCGTCAGCCAGTCGGCCGCCGCCACGAAGTCGCCGTCCGCCGTGCCCTCGCGCAGCGTCGGCGCCTGCTCGTCCGCGCGCGGGTACGAGCCGAGGAACCGCACCTCGCGGCAGGCGCGCTTGAGGCCCATCAGGACGTCGCCGACGCGGCGGTCCTGCACATGGCCCTCGCAGTCGACGGAGAAGCAGTAGCGGCCGATGCCCTCGCCGGTCGGCCGCGACTCGATCCGCATCATGTTGACCCCGCGCGCCGCGAACTCCTGGAGCACCTCCAGCAGCGCACCGGGATGGTCCGTACGCAGCCAGAACACCGCCGAGGTCTTGTCCGCGCCCGTCGGCGCCGCCGGGCGCGCGGGGCGGCCCACCAGCACGAACCGCGTCACCGCGTTCTCCGCGTCGTGGATGTCCGTCACCAGCGGCTCAAGGCCGTAGGTGGCCGCCGCGAACTCGCCCGCGAACGCCGCGTCGTACCGCCCCTCCTGCACCAGCCGCGCCCCGTCCGCGTTCGAGGCCGCCGACTCCCACAGCGCGTCCGGCAGGTTCGCTCCCAGCCATCCGCGCACCTGCGGCTGCGCCACCGGGTGGCCCGTCACCGTCTTGACGTCGCCCAGCGCGGTGCCGGGGCGGACCAGCAGCGCGAAGGCGATCGGCAGCAGGACCTCGCGGTAGATCATCAGCGGGGTGCCGCTCGCCAGCTCGTCGAGGGTCGCGGTCACCCCGCCCTCCACCGAGTTCTCGATCGGGACGAACGCGGCCTGCGCCTCGCCGCTGCGCACGGCGTCGAGCGCGGCGGGCACCGAGACCATGGGCGTGAGCTGGCGGGTGGCGGCCTCGGGAAGGGTGTGCAGGGCGGCTTCGGTGAAGGTCCCTTCGGGACCGAGATACGTATAGCGGCTCGCTGGTGACATGCCGCCACGGTAGTCGCGGGCGGGACGGCGCGTCGGCGCGATCTCACCCTTCGAGCAGCCGCTGCCCCACGTACTCGCCCTCGCGCGGACCGCCCGGCACCGCGAACAGGCCGCTCGCCTCGTGCCGCAGGAACGGCGACAGCGCGTCCCCCCTGTCGAGCTTCCGCTGCACAGGGACGAAGCCGCGCAGCGGGTCGGCCTGCCAGGCGAGGAAGAGCAGCCCGGCGTCCGGCGCGCCGTCGTCGCGGAAGCCGTCGTGGAAGGAGAAGGGGCGGCGCAGCATCGCCGCGTCCCCGTTCGTCTCCGGCGCGGCCACCCGGATGTGCGCGTTGGCGGCGATGGCCAGCGTGCCCTTGGCGCGCTTCTCCAGATCGGGCTTCGTGTGCTCCTTGCCGCCCGACAGGGGAGCGCCGTCGGACTTGCGGCGCCCTATGACCTTCTCCTGCTCGGCCAGGGAGCGCTCGTCCCAGTCGTCGAGCAGCATCCGGATGCGTCGCAGCACGACGTACGAGCCTCCGGCCATCCACTCGGGGGAGCCGCCCTCGGGGACGAACACCTTCTCGGCGAAGTCCTTCTCGGACTGCTTGGGGTTGTTGGTGCCGTCGACCTGGCCCATCAGATTGCGGACGGTCATGGGGTGCGAGGTCGCGCCGGGCGAGCGGTTGAACCCGTTCATCTGCCAGCGCGGCTTCGCGGTCTTCCCCGCCTCGCGCTGGAGGGCGCGCAGGGCGTGGAAGGCGACCAGCGCGTCGTCGGCGCCTACCTGGACCCAGAGGTCGCCGTCCGAGCGCTTCTTGTCGAGCACGTCCGCGGAGAAGTCGGGCAGCGGCGCCAGCTCGCGGGGGAGCCGGTCCTTGAGGCCCGTACGTCCGAAGAACGTACGGCCGAATCCGAAGGTGACCGTCAACGACGACGGGCCCGCGTCCAGGGCGATGCCCGTGTCGGCGCCGCCGCGGCCGCCCTTCACCGGCTCGCCCGCCATCATCCGGCGCGCGGCGTCCGACCAGCGGCGCAGCAGCGCGGCGGCCTCCTTGCGGCCCGCGCCCGGCGCCAGGTCGAACGCGACGAGATGGCCGTGGGCCTGCGCGGGCGTGGTGATGCCCGCCTGGTGGGCGCCGTGGAACGGGACGCTCCGCGAGCCGAGCGTGCTCAGCGCGGTGGGGGGATCCTCGCGGGTGGCCGCGTGCGCGTAGGCGCCGCCCGCGCCGCCGAGCGCGAGCCCGGCGACACCGGCGGCCGACGCGGTGCCGAGGAGGCGGCGCCGCGAGACGCCGGTCCCCTCCCGCTCCTCGTCGCGTGCGTTCTCCGACGTCTTCTCTGGTGTGTGCTGCGTCATGGTGGTTCAGCCGACTCTCGCGGTCTTCGTCTCCGTGGTCTGGTCGATGTCCGAGGTGCGGATGGTGATCGCGATCTTCCACTTCCCGGCCATCGGGAGCTGCACCGACGTGGCCTTCCAGTGTCCCTTCTCGCCCTCGACGGGCGCGGGCTTCACCGGCAGCGGGCCCACGTCTTTGGCGGGCAGGGTGAGCGAGACCTTCACCTCGGGCGCGTCCAGCGGCTCGCCGCCGGGCGCGGTCGTGCGCAGGTCCAGGGTGTTGTCGCCGCTGCGCCCCGGGCTGATGCGCAGCTTCGCCGTGCCCTTGCCCTTGGGTCCTCCGGTGTCGAACGGGACCGTCAGCCTCACGGGCCCGCTCGCCTTCCCGCGCTGCTCCCCGCCGGACCCGGCGGCGCGGGCCTGCTCCTCCGTGCGCCCCGGCTCCGTACTGGTGAGCACGGTCGTGACGGCGAGGAGGACGACGGCGATCGCGGTCTCGGCCGTCACGGAACGGCGCAGTCCGCCCCGGTCGGGGTCGGCGTCGCGCTCCTTCCTGCGGCGCGCGGCGTTGGCGGCGGCCCGCTGCCGGGCGAGCTGCGCGGCACGTACGGGATCGCCGCTCCCGGCGCCCACGGTGACGCGTGCTTCCTCCGGCTCCTTCTCCGGCTCCTCCTCCGGTTCCGCCTCCGCTTCCCGCCGGGCGCGCTCCTCCGGCACGTCCGCCAGGCGGCGCGTCCAGCGTCGCGAGATCCAGCCGATGGACACGAGCAGCGCGACCAGCCCGACCTTGACGATCAGGAGCTGCCCGTAGGAGGTGCTGCCCAGCGCGTTCCAGGAGCCGACCTGGCGCCAGGACTGGTAGAGCCCGGTGGCCGCCAGGACGGTCACGCAGACGAGCGCCGTACGGGAGAAGCGGTCCACGGCCGCGCGGGTGGGCACCGGGCCCCAGCGCAGCGTGGTGAGCAGGGCCGCCAGCCCGCCGAGCCAGAGCGCGACGGCCAGCAGGTGCAGCACGTCGACGGGCATGGCGAGCGCCGTCTGGATGCCGGTCGAGGCGTGCTCGGCCATGGCCCAGGTGGCGCCCAGCCCGGCCGCGACGACCGTGCCGCCCAGGGCGAGCCCGAAACGCAGGTCCCGGGCGCCCTTCGGGTCGTCGTCCTCGCGCTGCTTGGCGTACGTGCCGAACAGCACGGAGACGAAGAGCGCCGCGGCGGCGAGCAGCAGCAGCCGCGAGACGAGCGCCGCGCCCGGCTTGGTCTCCACGACGGACTTCAGCCCGCCCAGGTCGAACGCGTCGGCCAGCTCGCCCGAATTCGTGTACGGATTGCGGAGCAGCAGCATGGCGAGGGTCGAGGCGGCGAGCGTCGTCCAGCCCGCGACGGTCAGGCGCTGCACGGAGCGCGCGGCGGCGGCGCGCGGCCAGCAGGCCAGCACGAAGGCGGCGGCGCCGACGAGCAGCACGAAGCCCGCGTACGCGGCGTACCGCCCGATGTCGTAGAGCACCCCGACCGTGCCGCCGCCCGCCTCGGTGTCCTGCCCCGGCACGCTCGCCGTCGTCTTGGAGGGCTTGCCGATGGAGAACGTGAACGCGCCCGCCACGGGATGGCTGTCCGCGGAGACGGCCTGCCAGGCCACCGTGTAGGTGCCCTCCGCCAGGCCGGACTTGAGGGCCGCGGCGCGGCGGACGGAGCCGCCCTTTCCGACGTCCTTGACGGTGCCCTTGTCGGCCCGCTTGCCGTCCGGGTCGAGGACACGGATGGAGCCGTCGGACATGGCGACGCCCTCGGAGAACGTCAGGGTGACCTGACGGGGCGCACTGTCCACCACCGCGCCCTCGGCCGGATCGCTGCCGGTCAGCGCGGCGTGGGCCGAGGCCGGAGTGGCCGTACCGACGACTCCCAGGGCGCACAGAGCGGCGAGGAGGACGGCGAGCAGCACGCGGGGTATCGCGGACCGTTCAGCGGCGGTGGTGGGCAGCACGCCTGCGCACCTCACTTGTCCGGTGTGTGGTTCGTCGCCTCGACCGGTGCCTTCACGGTGACGGCGCCCGACTTGGCGAAGTGCAGCGTGAAGGTGACCTTGTCACCCTTCTTCGGCTTCCGCTTCAGCTCCATGAGCATCAGATGGTTGCCGCCCCGCTCCAGCTTCAGGGCGCCGTCGGCGGGAACGGGGAACGACTTGACCGCGCTCATCTGCTGCTTGACCGTCTTGTGCATGGTCACGTCCGCGGCGATGTCGCTCGTGACGGAGGTCAGCTTGTCCGCCGTACCGCCGGAGTTGCGGACGGTGAGGAAACCGCCGGCCATCTTGTCGTCCACGGGCTGGGGGACGTACGCGCCCTCGATCTTCAGCTTCGGTACGGACCCCGCGGCGGCGGCCTTCTTCTCCTCGCCCTTCCCGTCCTTCGCGCCCTCCCCGTCGGAGGAACAGGCGACCAGGGAGAGCGCCAGGGTGGTCACGACGGACGCGGCGACCGGAAGGACCACAGCACTGCGGCGGGCGGGGCTCACGGCTTCTCCCCCTTGATGATGCTCGGAAGCTCCTTCTCCAGGACCTCCGGCGTGGTGTTGCGCTCCGTGTAGAGGACGTGCGCCTTGTCGTCCTTCGGGGAGAAGGCCAGAAGCTGCGCCCCGTGGGTGGAGACGATGTCGCCGTTCTTCTTCTTGTACGAGGGCTCGATGGAGACGCCGACGCTGCGGGCCCCCGCCTGGATGGTCTCGAAGTCGCCGGTGAGCCCGATGAACGACGGGTCCTGCCCCTTCAGCCACTTGCCGAGCTGCTTGGGGGTGTCCCGCTTGGGGTCGGACGTGACGAAGACGACCCGGAGCTTCTTCTGCTGGTCCTTGGGGAGCTTGGACTTGGCGACCGCGATGTTGCTCATCGTCAGCGGGCAGATGTCCGGGCAGTTCGTGTAGCCGAAGTAGAGCAGGGTCGGGTGGCCCTTGGTCTCCTCGATCATGTCGTACTGCTTGCCCCGCGTGTCCGTGAGCGTGAGGTCCGGCTTCTCGAACGGCGAGTCGAGTACGGAGCCGCCCTTCTTCTGCTCCTTCTCGATGGTCGCGGGCTTGGTGGCGCCCGCGTCGTCGTCCGAGTCGCCCGAGCCGCCGCAGGCGGTGAGCGTGAGGGCGGCCGCGGCGGCGAAGGCGGCGGCCGTGGTGACGGTTCTGGTAGTGCGCATAGTGCGTTCCCGTGGGTGCGGGCGGCGCGGCCCGGGGGCCGCGCCGCCATGGGGCAGGGTCAGGCGGAGCGGCGGCGTCCGGCGAGCACGCCGAAGGCCACACCGGCGATGCCGACGACGATGCCGACGACGCCGAGCACGCGGGCGGTGGTGTCGGAGCTGTCGGAGCCGCCGGAACCGTCACCGGAGCCGGAGTCCGCCTTGCTCGCGGCGCTCTCCGCGCCGTTCTCGGCGTCGCCGTGCTCGCCCTCGGCGGCGGTGAGCTTCAGGACGGGCGCCGGGTTCTCGGGCTCTTCCTGGCCCTCCTCCGGCTCCTCGATCCACCGTACGACGTCCTTGTTGTCGTAGGTCTGGAGGGCCTTGAAGACGAGCTGGTCCCCCTTCTCGGGCAGTTGGCCCATGGAGACGGGGAACTGCTGGAACTCGCCCGGGTTCACCTTGCCGCCGCTCCAGGTGACCTTCGAGACGGCCTCGGTGATCTTCTCGCCGTGCATCTCGATCGGCTTGTCGAGCTTGCTCTTGGTGACCTTGATGTCCCAGCCGGGGACGGGCTGCGGCATGACCGAGGCCAGCGGATGGTCGGTCGGGAAGGTGACTTCGAGCTTGACGGTCGAGGCGTCGTCCTGCTCGTTGGGGACCTTGAAGTTGACCGTGGCGAAGCCGCCCTTGGGGGCCTCCTGCGGGTCCACGCTGACGTGCGCGGAGGCCGGACCGGCCAGCGTGAGGACCGAGGCGACGGCGACGGCGCCGACGAGTGCGGCGCGGCGGTGTGCGTTCTTCATGAGTGTGGGCTCCTGTGCGGACAGGACGGAGTGGCATGGGACGTGGAGACCCGCGCGGGGCGTGCGCCGAGGCACGCGCGCACACGCGGTCGGCGGCCCCGTACGCGCGGTTCGTGTACGTCAGGCCGCGAGAGTGAGCGAATCCGCCCGGACCGCGGGCGGACCCCTGCGGTGCACGGAGTGCTGGAGCGTCACGGAACAGGGCGTACGCGCGTCCCGCTCCGCTGTGAAGGCCACGGACACCGGCGCGTGGGGCAGCAGCCCGGCGTGCAGCGCCCGTACGTACGCCAGCGCGGCGCGCAGCGCGCGGGCGGCGACGACCTCGTCGGCCGAGGCCGCCAGCTCCGCGGAGAGCCGCACCAGGCGCCACAGCGCGGCCTCGCCCCGGCGCAGCGTCCAGCCGAGCAGGAGGGCCGCGAGCAGGTGGCCGAGGAGCATGGGGGCGTCGAGCAGGCCGAGCGCGGCACGCGCGGCGTCGCGCAGGCAGTCGAGCGGGGTGTCGGGCAGCGCGCCGGCCCCGGCCGCCTGCCCGGACGCGTGCGCCGCGTGCCCCGCGCCGTCGGCCGGGAGCCCGGCCTGCGTGACGACGCGGTGGGCCTGCGCGTCGGTCATCCCGCTCGCCGCGTCGCCGCACAGCAGCGAGCGGGCGAGGTCCCGCACGTTCCCGCCCCCGCCGGAGCCGCCCGGCCTATGGCCGCCCGCGGCGGACATGTGGCCCTGTGCGCCCTGGCCGCAGGAGAAGAGCAGATGCAGCCCGAGCTGGCCGAGGGCGAGCAGCGAGGCGATGCCGGGGAGGGTCCGCTCGCGCCCGGCGAGCGGCAGCGCGACGGCGAAGGCGGCGGCGAAGCCGAGGACCAGGGTCACCGCGGGCACGCCCGTACCGGCGGCGAGGATGTGACCGGCGGCGGACACCGAGACGCAGACCGCGGCGAACACCGCGGCCCGCAGCGCTCTGAGATCCAGCCCGGCAGTCATGGCGGCCTCATTGTCGCACTGGCCCTCCCCGACGATTCCGGGCAGGGTGCCCCTCTGGTCCCCTCTGGTCCGCTCTGCGTCCCTGTCGTCCGCCCCGGGTCCGTGTGTGACGCGCGGTACGCGTGTGGGGGTCGCACTACACACACCTGGCGGCGCGCGCATCCGCCGTACGGGCGTCATCGTCCCGGCGCCGCGTAGGGCGTGGCCGGTGAGGCAATACGTAACCCGTGTGGCCAGGCCCTGTAGGCCCCGTCGAGCCGGGTGGAGGGTGAGCATGAGCAGCCTGTGGTGGTCTCTGCGGCTGCGGCGCGAGGCCGCCAGTGTGCCCCTCGCGCGGCGGCTGCTGCTGGGGGCGATGGAGGCGGCGGGGGCCGATCCGGAGATTTCCTTCGAACTGTCGCTCGCGCTGACGGAGGCGTGCGCCAACGCGGTCGAGCACGGCAGCGGCGCGTACCGCGTCACGGCCTATCTGGAGGGCGACCGCTGTCGTATCGAGGTCGCCGACTCGGGCCCGGGCTTCCCCGCCGGGTGCTGCGCGGACGCCGCGGGGGAGCAGCCGGAGGAGGGCGCCGGGCGGGGCGGCGCGGTGCCGGAGACGGGACGGGGGCTCTTCCTCATCGAGTCCCTCGCCGACCACGTCCGGTTCCGGAACCGCCCGGGGCGGGGCGGCGCCGTAGTCAGCTTCGACAAGCTCCTCAAACCGGTCCCCGCGGACGAACTCGCCTCGGCGTCATGACGCGGTGACCGGCTCGGCGCAGTCGCGGTAGCGGAGCAGCAGCATCGCCGCGTCGTCGTTGAGCGGGGAGCGCACATGCTCCTCGATGTCCTGGCGGACGGCCTCCAGCGCGGCGTCCGGATCGGTGTCCTTGAGCAGATGGGACCGCTCGTCCAGGGGATAGAAGGTGTTCGAGCTGTCCCGGGCCTCGGTGACGCCGTCCGTGTAGAAGAGCATCTGGTCGCCCGGCGCGAACGGCACCTCGTGCGGCCGGGGCGGCTCCGTCCCGTGCAGCCCCAGGCCGAGCGGGAGCGTGCGCTCGGGGGGCTCGGCGTAGCGCACGGTGCCGTCGTGCCGTATGGCGAGGGGCGCGGGATGCCCGTAGTTGAGCAGGACGGCGCGGTCGCCGCCCTCCGTCCCCGCGTTCCCCGGGTACGCCTGGCGGACCTCGGCGAGGACGGCGGTGACGAACTTCTCGCCCAGCAGATGCCGGTCCAGGGCCCGCTCCAGGCGCTCCCCCACGGCCACGAGGTCCGGCTCGTCGTACGCCGCCTCGCGGAACGCGCCCAGCACCACGGCCGCCGTCTCGACCGCCTCCAGCCCTTTGCCCTGCACGTCGCCGACGATGACGCGGACCCCGTGCGGGGAGGTGACGACCTCGTACAGGTCGCCCCCGATGCGCGCCTCGGCCACCGCCGACGTGTACGAGACGGCGACGCGCAGCCGTCCCGCGCCGCGCGGAACGGGGCGCAGCAGCACGCGCTGTGCCGCCTCGGCGATGGAACGGACGCTGGCCAGCTCGGCCTCGCGGCGCTGCCGCATGGAGGTGGCCAGCAGCGCCGCGACGGCGACGCCGCCGACCGAGATCAGCGTCGCGTCGCCGCGCCGCTCGCCGAACTGCCCGTTGTAGATGCTCAGGGCGATGGAGAGCGCCACCGCGAGCGCCCCCACGAAGGCGGTGCGCCGCATGCCGCCGATGAGGCCCGCGAAGGCGGGCCCCAGGGCCATCATGGGCAGCAGCCCGATCCCCGGACCGCCCATCAGGTCGACGAGGGTGACGCAGCCCATGGCGAGGAAGGGGAACGCGGACAGCAGTCCGGTGCGCAACCGGGATACCAAAGCGTGCTCTCTTCCTCGTCGGGTACGGCGCCTCGGCGCCCCCTCTACCGTGTGCTGCGGCTCACGCCTTCAGCTTCGCCATCCACAGCTCGACGTCCTGGCTGGTCCGGGGCAGGGCGCCGGACAGGTTCCGGTTACCGTCCTCGGTGACCAGGATGTCGTCCTCGATACGGACGCCGATGCCGCGGTACTCCTCGGGCACGGTCGTGTCGTCCGCCTGGAAGTACAGCCCCGGCTCGACGGTGAGGCACATGCCGGGCTCCAGGGTGCCCTCGGCGTAGGTCTCGCGGCGGGCGACGGCGCAGTCGTGCACGTCCATGCCGAGCATGTGGCCGGTGCCGTGCAGCGTGAAGCGGCGCTGGAGGCCCAGCTCCAGCACGCGCTCGACCGGGCCCTCGATGAGGCCCCACTCGACCAGCTTGGCGGCCAGCACGCGCTGCGCGGCCTCGTGGAAGTCGAGGTACTTCGCGCCGGGCCTGACGGCCGCGATGCCGGCCTCCTGCGCCTCGTACACCGCGTCGTAGATCTTCCGCTGGAGATCGGTGAAGCGGCCGCTGACCGGGAGGGTGCGGGTGACGTCGGCCGTGTAGAGCGTGTGGGTCTCCACGCCCGCGTCCAGCAGGAGCAGCTCGCCGGAGCGGACCGGGCCGTCGTTGCGCATCCAGTGCAGATGGGTGGCGTCGGGGCCGGCGGCGCAGATCGAGCCGTAACCGACGTCGTTGCCCTCCACGCGGGCGCGGAGGAAGAACGTGCCCTCGATGTACCGCTCGGAGGTCGCCTCGGCCTTGTCCAGGACGCGCACGACGTCCTCGAAGCCGCGCACGGTCGAGTCGCACGCCTTCTGCAGCTCGCCGACCTCGAAGTCGTCCTTCACCAGGCGCATCTCCGAGAGGAAGCCGCGCAGCTCCTCGTCGCGCTCCAGGGTGACCTTGTCGGCGAGCGCCGCCTCGATCCCCGCGTCGTACCCGCGCACCACGCGCACCGGGCCTGTGGCCTTGCGCAGGTCGTCGGCGACCGTACGGACGTCCGCGCAGGGCAGTCCGTAGAGCTGCTCGCTCTCGGCGAGGCTGTTGCGGCGGCCGACCCACAGCTCGCCCTGCCCGTCGAGCCAGAACTCGCCGTTCTCGCGGTCGGAGCGGGGGAGGAGGTGGAGCGTGGCCCGGTGGCCGGTCTCGCCCGTGGGCTCCAGGACGAGCACGCCGTCCTCGACGAGGTTGCCGGTGAGGTACGCGTACTCGACGGAGGCGCGGAAGGGGTACTCCGTGTCGTTCGACCGCGTCTTGAGGTTGCCCGCCGGGACGACGAGCCGCTCGCCGGGGAAGCGCTCGGAGAGCCGGGCGCGACGGGCCGCCGTCTCGGCGGCCTGCGGTATCGGCTCCAGATCGCGCAGTTCGGTGTCGGCCCAGCCGGACTTCATGTTCGCGGCCAGTTCGTCGGAGACGCCCGCGTACAGGCCGTTCTTCCGCTGCTTGATCGGCTGCTCCTCAGCGGCGTCTGCCACGTGTGCCTCCTCTTGGATGGATAAGACCGTCTTCCATCGTATGGCCGGGGCAGGCGTGGTCCAGAGGCGTGCGGATGTGACCTTCGGCCCCCGCCGCGGAGGCAACCCTCCGGGCGACGGCGAGCGTCGGGAACGGACGCCGGAAGCCGTCGTCGAACGAAGTCGGAGCCGAATTCGGAGGCCTGGACCCGGAGCTGAATCCGGTGGCGGGGCCGGAGCCGTTTCTGACGTCGTCGAACGAAGACGTCAGAAACGGGCGGCGAGGAGGACGACGTCCTCGGGATGGTCGGTCTGGTCGGCGAGAGGGCCGGGGAGCAGGGTGTGCAGGACGTGCTCGACGAGCGCGTCCGGATCGTCGCGCGCCTGGGGCGGCGCCCCCGCAGCGGCCCCGTGCAGCCGCGCGAAGGCGCGGTCCATGGGATCGCCGGTGCGGTGCAGCAGCCCGTCGCTGTAGAAGAGGAGCGTTTCGCCTTCCCGCAGGGTCACCTCGACGCTGGGCGCCTCCCAGCACGCGAGCATGCCCAGCGGCGCCGAGAGCGTGGTCTCGACGGGCTCGACACGCTCGGGCCCGACCACGAGCGGCGGACAGTGCCCGGCCCCGGCGATCAGGACACGACGGCTCGCGGGCTCGGCGTACGCGAACAGGGCCGTCGCGGAGCGCGCGGGCTCCGTCAGCCGCAGCAGCAGCTCCAGGTCGGAGAGGACGGCGACGGGGTCCTCGCCCTCCATCACGGCGTACGCGCGCAGCGAGGCCCGCAGCCTGCCCATCGCGGCGACGGCCGTGGGACCGCTCCCGGTCACCCCGCCGACGGCGAGGCCCAGCGCGCGGTCGGGCAGCGGCAGCGCGTCGTACCAGTCGCCGCCGCCGCGCGGCCCGGTCCGGTGCCGCGCGGCGAGCCGGACGCCGGGGACGCGGGGCAGCGCCGGAGGCAGCAGCTCCTCGCGGAGCGCCGTCATCTCGGCGCGCGCCCGTGCGAGTTCGCCGATACGGGCCGCGTGCTCGGTCGCGTACCGCAGGTACTGGCACAGCAGATGGCGCTGGCGGGCGCTGGGCTCGGAGGGGTCGTCGTAGAGCCAGACGGCGGCGCCGAGGCGGGTGCCGTCGCGGGTGTCGAGCGGCACCGCGTAGCTCGCGGCGAAGCCGAGCCGGGCCGCGACCTCGCGGTGCCGCGGGTCGAGGGCCTCGTCGGCGGCGATGTCCGGGTACGTGATCCCGGCCGGATCGGCGTCCGGGGACTCCGGGTGCGGATGCTCGGCTGCCTCCTCCTCGTGCTCGGCCGCGCGGGAGTGCCCGGGGGACGGGGCGGACGACGGGGCGGACGGGCCGGATGGCGCGGGCGGGGCGACGGCGGGGGCCACGGACGGTCCGGCGGGCTGCCCCACGGACGGACCGGCGGACTGCTCGGTGTCGGCCGTTCCGTCGAGGATGCGGGCGTACGCGGCCGAGGCACGCGGCACCGTCTCGATCTGGCCGAGATCGGCGTGCCCGAGACCCAGCCCGATGGTGCGCTCCGGCGCGGTGCCGGGCGCCGCCCCGGGTTCGAGCGCGATCAGTCCGCGCCGGGCGCCCAGGAGCGCGGCACCGGCGCGCAGGGTCTCGCGCAGGGCGGCGTCGAGGGATTCCGTACGTGCGAGTTCAGCGGTGAGTTCGTGAAGGGCGGTGAGGTCGGAGAGCCGCTCCGACGCGTCCGCCTGGTCCGCCGTGTCGGTCGAGGAGGCAGCTCGGGACTCGGAGGGCGGAGTTTGCGACGGTGGCGAAATCGCCGGTTGGATTCCAGCCACTTTCGGCGAGCGCGGGGCCGTCATGGGAGGCGGCTCTGACTGCGGAGGAACTCTC
This sequence comes from Streptomyces albiaxialis, assembly GCF_039530985.1. Taxonomy (NCBI): domain Bacteria; kingdom Bacillati; phylum Actinomycetota; class Actinomycetes; order Kitasatosporales; family Streptomycetaceae; genus Streptomyces; species Streptomyces albiaxialis. Next base: position 982,983 of record NZ_BAAAPE010000001.1, on the reverse strand, counting down.
TCAATAGCATCGCAAACCCCCATGTCATGCTGCTCCGCTATCAATGGCACTACATGTACACACACCGTTGACGTGATGTCCAGCACTGTGCCAGCAGGGTTGATGGTGTCCGTGGTGGCATGCTGATTTCACGGGGGCTGGCCGGGGTTGGTGAAGAATGGCGGAAAACAGCCCTCCCGGAGTGCATATTGCTGTCGACTGAGGCCATCCGGCAGCGCGTTGGCATGGCTGCTGCGGGTACGGAACCCAGTGGGGAACCACAGCGTCTTAGGAACCAGCGAGCGCGTCCCGCCCTCTTCCTCGGCGGGAATGCACCAGGCGGCACAGTCGCTGTACGAACGGGCGCAGTCAGAGCAGTACCGGCACAGGTGGCCGCACGGCAGTTCGTCACGCAAGCGCCAGGCGCGCGCCACCCCCCGCCACGTTCCACGCTCGGCCCGCGGCATGATGCGCTGTCCTGTACGCGCGGTCACGAACGATCCACTCGGTGTGTAGGGCTAGATCTCCGACGAGACGGTCAGTTGGCGTTTGACGGAAAGGAACGAGCGCTCATGCGCGAGATCCTCGGAAGGCGACGCTTCACCTGGGCCTGGGAGCACCTCTCGGGCCGAAGGCTGTGGGGGACTTCTCGGAGGTCTCCCCACAGGTCATCGCTGCGGAACGCGGCGCTCGCCTGTGCCACCCGATGGCACTGGCCCGTGGTCCCGGGCGCCGCCGTCTCCGGCAAGGCGTCGGGGAAGGCCGCCGCGGCGGTGTGCTCCTGCCCGGACCCGGACTGCGTGGTCCCGGGCGCGCACCCCTTCGACCCGGTCCTGCTCGCGGCGACGACCGACGAGTCCATGGTCCGCTGGTGGTGGACGAACCGCCCGGGCGCTCCCGTGATCCTGGCCACCGGCGGCCGCGCACCCTGCGCGATCAGCCTCCCGGCTGTCGCGGGCGCGCGTGCCCTGGCGACGTTCGACAGGACGGGTGTCCGCCTGGGCCCCGTGGTCGCGACCCCGACCCGCTTCTCCGTTCTGGTCGAGCCGTACGGACTGGAGGAGCTGGGCGAGTTGCTCTACGCCCAGGACTGGGTGCCCAGTTCGCTGCGCTTCCACGGGGAGGGCGGCTATGTCGCGCTGCCCCCCTCCGAGACCGGTGCGGGCAAGGTCCGCTGGGAGCGCCAGCCCGAGTCCGACGGTGCCCGTGACGGGGCCCGCGGCGGGGCCCGCATGGGGGAGGACGCGCCCTGGCTGCCGCGTATGGAGACCCTGCTGGACGTGCTCGTCGAGGAGAGCGCGGCGACGCCGGGCAGCGGCAGCAGGCTCGCGTACTGAGACCCCGGGCCCCGCGCCCGGGTCTCCCCGCGGCCTCCCTTCCCCGGAGGGCTGAAGGCCGCACGTCCTCGGGGCTTCACTCGTACGGGTAGGAGCTGCCGGGCGAGTACGGGAACGGACGGCCAGGCGGCTCCCACCGGCCCCTTTCCCCCGATATGTTCACCTCACCGGCCGGTCCGGCCTCTTCCGCTCTCTCCCCTCTCCCCCGTCTCTCCCCAGCGATTCGCAGGTGTGCCCCTCCATGCAACAGTCGCAGCGCGCTTCCCGTCTCCGCGTGGTCGCGCTCGCCAGTACGGTCGCGCTCGCCGTCGCGCTGCCGCTCGCCGCCGCCACGGCCGGCCAGGACGCGCCCGTACGGCCCGGGTCCCCGCCCGCGCCGGGCGGCGGAGCGAGCCAGGAGCCCGGAGCAGGCCAGGAGCCCGGAGCGGGGCGCGAGGCGGGACGTGAGGCGGGACCGGGGCGGCAGCCGGGGGCGGCGCCGGGGTCGGCGTCGGAATCGGGGCCGGAAACAGGCGGCGCGGGTGGCACGCTCTCGCGTCGACTCGCGGACGAAGGGCGCCCGGACTCCGTCTGCGGACCCGAAATCACTTCACCCGAAGGGGTGGAGGCCCAGACCTGCGTGTTGACCCAGGGTGACTCCACCTGGGCCAGGACGTACTACAGGAACGCGACGAACAGCGAGTTGGCGACCGTCCTCACCCTGATGCGGCCCGACGGCCGTGCGATGCGGGTGCGGTGCGCGATGCCCGCGGCGAGCGAGCCGGGGCTGTGCGAGACGCCGCGCGTACCGGCGGCGGAAGGTGAGGAGGCCACGGCGGTGGCGGAGGTCGCCTCGGCGGACGGGGAGCGGCTCCTGCTGCGGGCCGGGAGCGCTCCCGGCGGTCCCGGGGGCGGCAACTCGCGCCCCCTGAGCCGGACATAGAAGAACCCGGTCGCTGGCGACGGGGGATGCACCAGCGACCGGGCTCCTAGAACGGTAACAAGAGATCGGCTGTTCGCAAATTCGATCGCGCAGATCCGGACGCGGATTTACCTGTGAGTACGGGTAGTTGGGCGCCCAGTGTGACGCGAGTCACGGTCACGATTTCTTCGCAAGGCCGTTGCCGAATCCCCCGGCGTCCTCCTCGACGTCCGCTAGCTCAGCGTCACCTGACGGTTGGTGAGACCGCTGCGCGCCCGGCGCTCGTCGGCGGTGAGCGGTGCCGTGACGGCCAGCGCCTCGGCCAGCCGCTCGGCGAAGGCCGCGGCGGGCTTCTCGCAGTCCTCCGAGGTCATACCGACCGGAAGGTCCCACACCGGCACCGTCAGACCGTGCGCGCGGAAGGATCCGACAAGGCGCGACCCCTCCCCCTCGGCGGCGGACGGGCCGTCGCCGAGCGAAGAGCCCCCGGCCGCGTGAAGCCGCGCGAGGGCGTCGAGGAGCTGCTCCTCGGGGTGCGTCATGACCCAGCGCAAATGGTTCTTGTCGCCCGCGTCGCACCAGTAGGCACCCTCGACGCCCGCCAGACGGGCCGTCGGGATGGCGGCTGAATTGGCACGCTCCAGCGACGCCGCGACCTCCCCCGAGGGCTGCTCCGCGCTGTCCGTACCGTCGAGCCAGAACTCGAACCCGCTGTGGACCTCGGGGACGAACGGCGCGTCGAGGTCGAGCAGGTCCTGGAGACGCGGACCCTCCGGCTCCGGGCGCTGCCCCTCGACCGGCGAGCCGGGCCGCGCGGTGAGCGCCCGCTGGAGGGTGCTCGCGAGGTCACGGCTGAGGTCGCCGGACGCGGTGTCGTTCTGGAGGCCGAGCAGCACCTCGCCGTTGTCGCGGCGCAGCGCGGGCCAGGCCATGGGGAGCACTGTCGCGAGCGTCACGGACGGCACGTCGTCCGGCAGGCCGTCCTTGAGGGTCAGCCGCGCCGTGGCGGCGGGCACCAGCTCGCGCAGCGCGACCCAGTCGCTCTCGCCGGGCAGGCCCTCGAAGGGGCGGCGCACCAGCTCGGTGACGGCGTGGGCGGCGGCCCGCCCGTGACACGCCTTGTAGCGGCGGCCCGAGCCGCACGGGCACGGCTGGCGCGCGCCGACGACGGGGTAGCTTCCCTCGCTTTCCTTCGCCGTCGCGGCCGGGGTCTGAGGTCGGCGCTTCTTTGCCATGACGAGCGGTACTCCAGGTCTGCGGCAGTGGTTGGGGCCGCGATCCTAGTCGCTGTCCGGGGCCGCACGGGCGCGGTCCCGGAGCTGCGCGCCCGGGGACGCGCCGCGCGCGCCCCGTGATGACGCGCCCTGTGACGACGGAGCCCCGTGGTCACCCGTGGTCACGCCCTCGTGGTGATGCCCCCGGGGTCACGCCCTCGTGGTTACGCCAGCTCGTCGATCCCGGCGAGGTCCAGGGCCAGGCTCGCGGCGAGTCTGTCGCTGAAACCGCTGGCCGCCGGGAGCACCGCCCATACGGTCACGTCCTCGCACGGCGGGCCGGACCTGACGCCCCAGTCGCGCGCGAGCGCCGAGATGATGGAGAGCCCGCGCCCGCCCCTCGCGCTCACGGAGGGCGTGGCCGGAAGGGGACGGGTGGGACCGCCGCCGTCCGTGACGGCGATGGTCAGCTCGCCCTGGCCGTCCCGGCTCCAGGACGCTCTGACGGACTGGCTGTTCGGCAACGGCCGGGCATGCCGGTACGCGTTGCTGAGCAGCTCGGAAAGAATGAGAACCGCGTCATCGACCACGGATTCCGGCGCCCCGCTCGCGAGAAGCTCCTCGCGCATCCTGCGCCGTGCGACGCCCACGCCCGCCGGCCCATGGGGCACGGTCATGGTCGACGAAGTAGGCACCTCCTGTGCCACCACCAACGCCACCCCCGAGACCTCCTTTGCCCCACGCCACGGGATGAATGCCCCAAGTGAGCGGGCAGGAAACCGGCCGCCCCTCCTGTCTTGACGCATTCGCAACCTTCCCCTACGCGGTGAATGCGCCGGTGCACACCCGGTAGGGGCGACGGGGGGCGGACGGAGGACGATCAGCCCAGCTCGTCGAGCTGGGCGCGCACCTGGCGGGGCCGGTTGGTGATCACGGCGTCCACGCCGAGCCGGGCGCACAGCTCGACGTCGGCCGGGTCGTCCACCGTCCATACGTGCACCTGGTTCCCCGCCTGGTGGGCCCGGTCCACGTAGTCGGGGTGGGCCCGCAGGATGCGCATGCTGGGCCCCGCGATCCGTACGCCGGGCGGGAGCCGTCCGTCGCGGTGGCGGGGCAGGAGGAGCTGCATCAGGTAGACGGTGGGCAGGTGCGGCGCCGCGGCCCGTACGCGGTGCAGGGAGCGCGCGGAGAAGCTCATGACCCGGACGGGTGTCGTGGGCCTGTGGCGGTCGAGCAGCTCCAGCAGCCTCTGCTCGACCTGGCCGGCCCAGCGGGTGGGGTGCTTGGTCTCGATGGCCAGCTCGACGGGGCGCGGGGCCTCGGCGACGAGCTGGAGCAGCCGTTCGAGGGTGAGCACGGAGGTCCGTTCCGGGTCGTCGGCGCGGGCGTCCACGTCGGTGACGGTGTCCGGCGACTCGTACGGATCCGCGTCGCGGTCCTTCCAGGAGCCGAAGTCGAGGGCCGCCAGATCGGCCAGCTCCAGTGCGGAGACGGCCCCGCGGCCGTTGGACGTGCGGTTGACCCGGCGGTCGTGCACGCAGACGAGGTGCCCGTCGGCGGTGAGCCGTACGTCGCACTCCAGGCCGTCGGCCCCCTCCTCGATGGCCCTGCGGTACGCGGCCAGCGTGTGCTCGGGGGCCGCGACGGAGGCGCCCCGGTGGGCGATGACGGACAGGGGGCGCGCGGGGGACGGGCGCGGACCGGTGTCGATCTCAGAGCTCACCGGGTCATCGTGCCACTGGCCCCCGCCCGGGGGCGGCTCGCGGGGGCCCGGCCTACTCTTGATCCGGAGCGAGCGGTGTCTTCCGGCCGCCCGGAGCGGACGCACGCCGGCCGTCCGTCGGCGGGGCGTAAGCGCCGGGCCGGTGGATGCGTGCGGCGGCTTACGTCCGTCTGACGCGTCATGGGAAAGGCTGTGCGTGGATACCCAAATATATGAACACCCCGTCCTTGCGATGTCGTGCACCTGATGAGGAGTAAGTTGTGAGCACCGAGAACGAGGGCGCTGCCGTGACGCCTGCGGCGGGGCCGAATCCCACGCCCCCGGCGGCCGACGAAGCGCCGTCGGCCGGCGCCTCGACGCGCGCGGAGGACGAAGACTTCTCGCTGGCCTCACCGGACGCGTCCGACGCGGCTCCGGCTGACGCCGCACCGTCCGACAAGGCTCCGGCGTCGGCCCCGGCCCCGGCTCCGGCTCCGGCTCCGACGGCGACGGAGCGGGCTCCCGAGCCCACGCAGCCGTCCCCGCCGACGCAGCCGCCCCAGTCGGCTCAGTCAGCCCAGCCGACGCAGCCGTCCCAGCCGTCCCAGCCGCAGGGTGGTGCGGATCTGAGCAAGCACTCCGCGGAGCCGCCGCCCCCGCCCGCCTCCGGCGGCGGCTGGGGGTACGGCGCGTCGGGCGCGGCAGGGGGCGCGGGCACTCCTCCCCCGCCTCCCCCGTACGGCGGCGGTCCGGCGGGCCCCGGCGGCCCGGTTGGCCCCGGCGGTCCGGGGACGCCTCCGCCGCACGACCCGTGGGCCATGCCCTCCGCGCCCGTACCGGCTCCGAACGGCGGCGGGCGCCGGGGCGGTCTCGTCGCCGCGATCGTCGTCGCCGCGCTCGTGGCGGGCGGTGTCGGCGGTGGTCTCGGTTTCTGGGCCGCGGACCGCAGCTCGAACGGGGACTCGACGACGATCAGCTCGTCCGCCGACCCCAAGACGTTGAACCGTTCGCCCAAATCGGTGGCCGGGATAGCGGCGAAGGCGCTGCCCAGCGTCGTGACCATCCAGTCGTCGGGAGGCGGTGAGGAGGGCACGGGCACCGGCTTTGTCTACGACAAGGAAGGCCACATCCTCACCAACAACCACGTCGTGGCGAACGGGGCGCGGGGAGGCCAGCTCAAGGCCACCTTCTCCGACGGCAAGAAGTACGACGCGGAGGTCGTCGGCGAGGCCCAGGGGTACGACATCGCCGTCCTCAAGCTCAAGGGCGCGGACGACCGCAAGCTGACCCCGATCCCTCTCGCCGACTCCAAGGACGTCGAGGTCGGCGACGCCACGATCGCCATCGGCGCCCCGTACGGCCTGTCGGGCACCGTCACCACCGGCATCGTCAGCGCCAAGAACCGTCCGGTCGCCTCCAGCGACGGCCAGGGCGCCAGCTCCTCGTACATGAGCGCGCTCCAGACGGACGCGTCCATCAACCCGGGCAACTCCGGCGGCCCGCTGCTGAACGCGCAGGGCGCGGTCGTCGGCGTCAACTCCGCCATCCAGCCCGGCGGTGGCGGCGACGGCATGGGCGGCGGCGGAGGCCAGGGCGGCAGCGTCGGCCTCGGCTTCGCGATCCCCGTCAACCAGGCCAAGCGCGTCGCGGGCCAGCTCATCAAGACGGGCCAGCCGGTCTACCCGGTGATAGGAGCCACAGTCGAGACGGGCGGCGGCAACGGGAACGGTGCCACCATCTCCCGCACCGGCCAGAGCGAGGGCGAACCGGCCGTCACCCCCGACGGCCCGGCCGACAAGGCGGGCCTCAAGGCGGGCGACGTCATCACCAAGCTGAACGACACGGCGATCGACAGCGGCCAGACCCTCATCGGCACGATCTGGACCCACAAGCCGGGCGAGAAGGTCAAGATCACCTACGAGCGCGACGGCAAGGAACGCACGACCGACGTCACCCTGGGCTCCCGCAAGGGCGACCAGTAGTCCTTCGTCTCCGCAGGCCACCACACGCTAGGCTGTCCCCGCGCCGTCCCCAGGGACGACGCGGGGAGGTGTGCCCGAGCGGCCGAAGGGAACGGTCTTGAAAACCGTCGTGGCAGCGATGTCACCGTGGGTTCAAATCCCACCGCCTCCGCAGAGGTCAGAAGGCCAGCAGGTCAGCTAAGGGGCGTCCCAACAGGGGCGCCCCTTCTGCATGGCGCGTGTCTCACTTTGGACGCCCGGATCTCGCGTATGGATCAGCCTGTGTGGACCAGATGTGGACCAGTTACGTGCCTGTTTTTCCATGAAAGGTGATCATGAGCGGCCTACACAGCCACGGAACCGGCCCCTACGAAGCCTTGCAGAGAGGCCGCAAGGCTGTGGACCGTTTGGCCGCAGACCTCGCCGCCAGCGGCGGGACCCTACGCGAGGTGACCGCAACCCAGGTCTTGCTGGCAGGGGCAAGCCCGCGAGTGCTCTTCGAGGAGTTCACCTCAGCCGAGGAAGCGAAGACCGGGGCGGACTGGATGTGGTGGTGGGTGGACCGCGATGGCACCTGCTTCGGCCTTCTGACCCAGGCGAAGATCCTCAAGGTAAGCGGCCGTCGGTGGACTGTCGACTTCGGGTACACAACCAGAGGTCACTCCCGGTCGCAGATCACCAAACTCATCGCGGCAGCCGAGCCGTACTCCGTACCCGCAGCCTACGTCCTGTACTGCGGCGATCGGGAGTACAGGAGAACCCTGGAGTGCAGCCGCAGCCACGACGGTGTCCTATGCCGCGATCGTGAGCGTGTGGGAGTGTCGGTGGCGTGCGCTCTGCTGGCGTACAGGGCGCAGTCTGGCGTGGAGGTCTTCCACGACGCGGTCCCGGTGGAGGACATCGCGAGCCCTGTCGAAGGTCTGGACGAGCCGGTCCGCCCCGTAAAGGAACTGAACGAGGAGCTCGCGATGTTCCTCCGGCAGCCGCAGAGGGGGGCTCGGCGTGTGGCCAAGGAGTTGCTTCGGCCGCTGGAGCGGGTCAGGCGTGGCGTGTTCTCCAGCGCGAAGACCTTGGAGCATGTGGCATCAACGGCCGATGCCCTCTTGAGAGACGTCCCGGCCCACCATGGCTACTTCTCGGTGCCGTACCTCGACCACGTGCTGCGCGGTCTGCGTACAAGGGTTCCCGACTATGTACGCGACATCATGGCGGGGCGAACCCCTCCGGCCGGGGTGACCGACAGATTAGGGGGGATCGTGGTGATCGCAGATGCGGATGCCCTCGGATAGCGAGCGCCGCGCATCGTCCGGACAGTACAGGCGCACGATCTGACGCCGATGTTCCTTGCCCCCGAAGACGGACTGACAGGGAGGGAGATCGGACGTTAGATGGCCTCTCTCGCAATAATTCGGAGAAGGTATGTCAGGCAAGTAGCACCAGGAGCACATGCCTCATAGGTATCCGCTGGTTCTCCAGGAATGTTCGGCATGTGAAAATCCTCCGCTGCGTCGCCTTGTGCTTCGGCATCCTTGGGGAATGCATGCTCTCGGAGAGCCCGTGGTCTACATGGACGAGACCGGCAACTCGGGCCAGAACCTGCTCGACCCAGGCCAGCCGATCTTCGCCCTGGCGGGTGTCCATCTCAAGGATGAGACGGCGGCGGACATCGTGGCCGAGGTCTGCTCCCGGTTGCCAGCCACGCAGGGCGAGCCGAAGTACGGCTCCCTAGCGAAGGCAACGCGGGGCCGTGAGGCACTGCTGTGGGCGTTCGCGCAGTTGTCTGTCGGCAGCGTCCGGGCGATGCCGGTGCACAAGCCGTTCATGGTGATGACCAAGATGGTCGACCTTCTGATGGAGCCGCTGGCGGCGGTGACCGGGTTCAACCTGTACGAGGGGCAGCAGCACCTGGCGCTGGCCGACATGATGCATGTATGTGGGACGGCGGGTCTCGGGGACAAGGCGGCGTACGACCGGATGCTCCTGACGTTCGTGGATTGGGTCAGGCAGCGGACCTCCACGGACGACCTGTTCGGCGCCATCGAGGCATTCAGGCAGACCGTGAAGCACGAGGGCATGGCTGGGTTCTTCGAGATGCTGGAGCACTGTCGGCCGTTCGCTGACGAGATGGCCTCAGAGATCGCCTCGGGCGAGACACGGGACGTGCTGGACCCTGCGGTGCCCGTGCTCTACCGGCTGTGTCTGAACTTCGGCGCTTCCATCGGCCGGTTCCGGGTTGTGCACGACTCATCGAAGGTGGTTCACCAGTGGGTCGTGCCCCTGCGTACGGCGCACCTTTTCCCCGACCCGGCTAATCCCGGTGGATTCATGCAGCAGTTGCCGGTCTCTCAGATCAACTTCGCGGACAGCAAGGCTCATCCGCAGTTGCAGCTTGCCGATTGGGCGGCGGGCGCCTTGCGGCAGTGGGCGGCCGACAAGGCGGCAGGCGGAGGCGACCCGTTCGCCGAACGGCTGGAGCCGTTGGTGGAACCATGGAAGATTGACATGATTTGGCCCCCCAGTCTGAACGGCGGAGCAGGGGCATCAACTTCGGGTGCGGGCGCCTGATCGTTCCTCACGTGCCTGAAAGCCCTGCAACGCCGTGACCTTGGGAAGGTCATTCACCATTAGATAACTACCGCGCATAAGGGCCGCTGACGCCCTGGGAACGGGTGCCAGCGGCCAGGAGCCACGATGCGCGTGGGTCAGTCTTCGGCTGTGTCCGCGTCCTCCGCTTCGTTGAGGGCGTCTTCGATCTGCTGGTTGGTCTTGTCCTGGCTGCCGTGGATGACCTTCGCGTAGAAGCGGAAGAGCACGGCAATGCTGTGGCCAGCACGGCGGGCGACCTCGGCGGGGGCTACGCCGGAAGTCAGCCAGAATGAGACGCACGCGTGCCGCAGTGAGTAGGGGACCTCGGCGAGCGGGGAGGACGCGTCAGCTTCGGGAAGCACGGCCAGGCGGGCCGCCTGCCAGATCTCGCCGTACTCCTTGGACAGGACATGACCGCCGCGGGCGGCGCGGAAGAGACGGCCGTCCTCGGCGACTCCGAATTCCTCGATGTGGGCGCGGAGCATGCGGACCAGGACGGGCGGGATGGGGATGGAGCGGGTGGACTTGCGGGCGCGCTTCTTCAGGCCCCGGGAGTCGTAGGACTCGCCGGAGTCGGTCCAAGCGGAGCCGACCCGGGGTGTGGTGCCGGAGAGGACGAGTTCGCCCCAGCCGGATTCCGGGAGGTGGCAGGCCGACAGGCGCAGGTCGGTGACCTCGGCCGGACGCATGGCGGCGTAGTACATGCAGCCGTAGAAGGCGTGCAGGTGCCTGCCGCGCCTGCCCTGGGCGCGGACCGCAGCGATCAGCTTTCGGGCCAGCTTGGGGCCGGGCACGAAGCGGAAATCCACCTCGTCATCCGTCTGCGGCGCCTTCCAGTCCACCTTGTGGAGCGGGAGGGCGGGGAGCAGTTCCCGTTCGACCGCGTACCGGAGGCAGTTGGTGAAGACGGGCAGCTTGCGGTGCACCGTGTTCGCGGCGGCCGGTTTTCCGTCGAGCTTGAGTTTGAGCGCGTCCAGGGCGGTGCGGAGCACGGCCGGGGTGTCCAGCTCGTTGACGTTGACGGACTTGCGGCCGATCCACTCCAGCGCGGAGACGATCTCGGCCGGGGCCTCTTCGTGTTCGTGGCGGGGCACGAGTGTGCCGTCTTCGGTGGTGCGGAAGCTGAATGCCCAGGAATACAGCGCACGCCGCAGGAGCCGCAGCGGCGGGGCACCACGGGTGTCGGACACCAGGGAGGGTGCGACCGTGGCCAGGGCGTCAGCGATGCCCGCACGGTGCTTGGCAGACGCATCAGGCCACTTCATACGGGCGTAGGCGCAGGCGTGCGCGAACCAGGAGGGAGAACGCTGGGCGTGCAGCTCGGACGCCGGTAGCCCGGTCTCCGTGTCGAACTGCTCGCCGTTGCGCAGCGCCGTCATCAACTCGGAACGGCGGCCGTCCGCCTGAGCCTTGAGGGTGTAGCTCTTGGAATGCGGTTGCGTGCCGACGCGCCAGCGCAGTTGGAAGGGGCGTGCGCGGTTCGCGCGCTTGCGGATGCTCCAGATCTTCACGTCGTAGGTCAGCACGCGATCACCTGCTCGCAGCCCTCGAACCAGGCGTCGAGGTCCGAGCGGCGGACCCGAATCTGTCCGTTGGGCAGCTTGAGGCATGTAGGTGCCAGACCCCGGGCGCGGAGGCGGTAGAACGCGGCTCGGGACATACGCAGCTCGGCGAGGACTTCGGGAAGGGTGAGGGTGCCTCCCTGTGTCGGTGTGGTCTTCATCGGCCCTCCGCCCCTTCGTGCTTGAGCTGGAGAGCGAGGGCCTGTTGTTGGCGGACCGTTTCGGCGAGGAGGCGTTCGCCGGGGGTGTAGCCGGTGCCGTGGAAGGTCCAGGCGGATTCGAGGACGAGGGTGGATTCGTCGCGGTCGGCCAGGCCGAGGCGAGCGCGGGACTGGTCGGCCCGCCAGGCGCGGCGGGTGTCGCGGAGTGCGCCGAGGGTGGTGGAGTAGCGGCGGGACTTGGTGGAGAAGTGGCCCCGGAAGCCGAGCATGTGGGCCCACTTGCGGAGCTTGAGGTGAGCCAGCTCGGTCAGGGCGCCGAGGTCCCAGGCAGTACGGACCATCTGGCGGGCGTGCTGGGCGAGGGGGAGGCGTGCGGGGTCCTGGTGGTAGCCGGTGCCGTCGCAGTGGGCGCAGCCGGTGCCGTGGCGATCTCCGGTGCCCTTGCAGGAGCCGCAGGTAAGCGGCGCGTCGAGGGCGCCCGCGTCTTCGGCGCCCTTGGTGGCGTACTTGGCGATGTACGCGGCTACAGCTTCGTCGGTCAGGTCCGAGCCCGCTGCGAAGGCTGCGATCTCGCGGACGTCTAGCTGCTCGCCCCAGCACAGTTCACGCGGGCCCAGGACATCGGAGTCCAGGATGAGCGAGACGCGTTCGCGGGCGCGGCGCAGCGCGCAGGTGAGCACATCGGCAGTCGCCCCGGCAGGCGGGTGGGTGCCGGAACCGTCCGGGCCGTCGAGGCGGATAACGGCGTGGAAGTGGACCAGGCCGCGCTTTTGGTACTCGGCGACCTTCGCGAAGGAGACGCGCAGGACGGTGCGCAGCTCCTTCTGTGTCAGGCCGAGGAGGGCGGCCAGTTCGCGGCGGAGGTAGGTGGTGAACCGGGCCCACAGGGCAGAGGCGTGCGCGTTCCACAGCACCGCTCCGGCGTAGTCGTACGTCGGCGGGTGCACGGGGGTGCCAAGCGCCGGGTCGTCCTCGCGGTGGTGACTTCCGCAGCGGCAGGGCAGGCGCCGGCCGGAGGGCGTGGCGGGCCGGTTGTGGACCGGACCGAAGGAGGGCGCGGTGAGGGTGGCGAAGACACGCGGGTGGGAGCGGACCGCTTCCGTGGTGCCCTTGCCGCCCGTGAGTCCGGCGCGGATGAGATGGAAGGTGTCGGCGGCGTAGAGGCGGGAGCAGGACGGGCAGCGGCTTGCGCGGCGGTTGCCGCAGGGGATGAGGAGGCGGCCGGTGGGCTCGTCCAGGGTGGTGAAGACGTGCAGGGGCTCGCCGGTTTCGGCGTCCAGGGTGGCGCTGTAGCCGGTGAGCTGGACGGGTCGGGTACAGCCGCGGACGCGTTCAACCTGGTTGCGTACACGGTCGAGATCACCGTCATGACGTCCGAGTGCGAGCAGATCCCGCAGAGCGGGGCTGAGCTTGTGACGCGGAGGCGGCGTGGCTGTCACGCTGGAGTCTCCTTCCGAGTGGATCGGTAGGGGCACCCCGGACCGGAACGCGGTAGCTGCCAGGCGATCGGCGTTCCGGCCGGGGCATGCCGCACGAGGGCAGGGCTAGGCCAGGCCGGGGCGGCGCAGAGGGGTGACGGGTTGGCGGCTCAGACGGTCAGACGCGCGTGCAGCGTCTCGGCCAACGCGGGCGCGATGCCCAGGCGTGCGCGGAGCCGGTCGGGGGTGATGGGTGCTCCGTGCTCGCTCTCATGAGCGGCAGCGATGTTGCGCGCGGCCTGAAGGAGTGGTTCGGGCACAGGAGCGGGTTCTACGGCAGGCGCCGCAGCGGGCTCGGGAGATGGTGCCGGGGCGGGTTCGGCGGTCGGAGAAGCGTGCAGGTGGCGCAGGAGCCCGGGGCCGACGGCGCCCCAGCCCAGCAGGAGCACGGGGGCGACCGCATCCAGGGCGGCTCTGCCGTAGTGTCCGGCGAGCAGCGGTTCGGCGACGTTCAGGGCAAGGGTGAGCAGGCCGGAGGCGTGCATCAGCCGCACGGCCGCGCGCAGCTCGCTGGCGGGGACGCCGCGCAGGGCCAGGTGCCGCAGGCCGACCAGGAGGCCGAGGACGGACAGGTCGACCATCGGCGCGATCAGGGGCGCGATGGGGCGGGGGACGCCCAGGCGGAGGGCGAGGGCCCACACGTTGCCGAAGGAGAAGACGAACGCGAGCGTGGCGATCACGGCCATCACGGCGGTGACGGTGCGCTGGGTGAGCTGTTCACCGGCCATCAAGGGGAATCACCTCCTTCCACGGACGAGCGCTGAGAGACAGGCGCGGGGATCACGCGGCGCGGGGCGGCTTGAGGAGGCTGGGCCCGCGCACGGCGCTGAGCAGGTCAGCCGGATCGCGGGTCAGATGCGCCGTAGAGGCCGCGACGCGAGCGGCGTCCTCGGGCTCCACGTAGGGGGTGCGGACCCGGACGAAGCCCTCTCGGCCGTACTGGGACATGACCGCGACACCGACATAGCGGGGGTCCTGCAACGCGACCGGACTGGCATCCGGGTACTCGCGGATGTCGTCCCCCAAGGCGGCCACGGCCGCATCGGCGGTCTTCTGCGCGAAGGACAGCCCGACCGGGCACACGTCCCGGATGAAGGTGGGAATGGCATCCCCGGTCGCCTTCTGCGTGGCCACGATGGTGAGCATCCCGAAGCTACGGCCGATCTTGACCAATGCTTCGACCAGCCGGGTGTTCTCCGCCGCCAGCGCCGCGAGCCGCTTGGTCTCCCGATCGCTGCCCTTGTGGTCACGGAAGAAGGTATGGGCTTCGTCGATGACGAGCACCACCAACGGCCAATCCGGCGACGGCCCCTTGTGCCACATGTTCGTCGTGCCGAAATACTCCCTAGCCAGGGCCGACCGGCTGCGCATCAGCGCGACCAGCCGCTTGAACAGGGTGTTGGCGGTCTCCAGATCATCCCCGGCGAAGGCGAAGAGGCGATCCTGCATGTCCGCGTAGTCGCCCTCATGCGCCCCGTTGACCTTGCCGTCCGCCACTGCGAACTGCACCGCACCCGAGGGCGCCAGGTCACAGATCAGGCGGTTGATGAGCGAGGTCTTCCCATAGCCGGGCAGCCCCGCGACCGTGATGCCGGGAACGTTGGCAAGCTCGCAGCGGATGGCTTCCGCGTACTCATCCAGCCCCACGTCCCAGATGCTCACCTCCTGCGGCGCCTGCCCCGTGGGGCTGTGGAACGTCGGAGAGATCAACGGGTCTCGTCGCACAGCCCGCAGCACCAGGACGCCAGGAGACTGCTGCCGTACCGACAGCCGCGTACATCCCCACGCGTCCGCCAGATATGGCGCAGCTCGCTGGAACTCCTCCAGACCGACCTTCGGCAACGCCTTGACCGTGACCTGCACCCCGAACTCATCCGGCACCGTGTGAATCTTCGGCACCAGCACGCGCGGTTTGGGCTCGCGGCCCTGCTCCGTGGACAGCGACGTCATCAGCGTGGGCGTGCGGTCGGTGACCGACAGTCCCGACAGCCGCGCCAACCGTCGCCACCCGCGATTGATCCGGATCTCCTGCCGCATACTCGCCCGGACCTCACCAGCGGCACGCGCATAGCGCACCAGCCATACCGAAGCTCGGGCCAGCAGCAGCACAGCCGCCAAGACGCCCACCGCGACCACGACCCGGGGGCCGTCTCGGGAGACGAACTCCCCGACCTCCAGCACGCTCACTTGGCCACCTTGATGCCCTCGGCCCGGTAGGACAGGCCGGAGTTGATCTGGTCACCGAAGCTGTTGGCCCACGGGCTGGCGATCAACGCCACCGGCTTGACCATCGCGCCCTGAGCCAGCCCTTCCGGGAGGCCGTTCGCGGGAACAGTGACCTTGATGACCTGGACGCGCTCCTCCAGGGTCTCGACCAACTGCACGGTGTGCAGGGTCTCCCCGGTGGCCCGGTCCGTGGCAGCCTCTCCGGTCTCCATGTTGCGGATCTTCGGTACAGGCATCGTGGCCACCATGAACGTGGACGCGCTGACGTCGACACGGGCAAACGGCTTAGCCATGGGTGGATTCCTTTCTGCGTTGCCCGGCTGGGGACCAGCCGAGGCGGGAGATCAATTAGTACCTCGCCCAGCTAGCAGTGTCAACTAGGGCTAGCTGTGCCGTTTGGTCTGTGGGGTGGGTTAGGTCTGCTAACGCGGGCTACGCTTGAGGCATGAGCTTGTCGACCAGTGATCCACGCCCGCCCTACCAGCAGGCAGCCGACCTCATCCGGCGCGAGATCGAGAGCGGCAAGATCAAGCCGGGGGAGCAGGTCCCCTCATACCGGGAGCTGCAAGAGCGATTCGATATCGCCAACATGACCGCCCGCAGTGCCCTTCGCGTCCTGCGCGACGAAGGGCTGATCTACACGGTTCAGGGGCGCGGCAGCTATGTCGCCGACGCGGCCCCGGCTGCCGGGATCAAACCGGGCTCGAAGACGAGCGACCAGTCCGACCCCGGCAGTGGCGTTTCCGCGGACGAGCTACGCGCTCTGCGCGAGCAGCTCAGAATCATGAGCGCCGACCTCCAGGACATCAAGAGGGAAGTCGCCGAGCTGAAGGCGGCGAAGCCGCAGGCGGAGTAGAAACCGACTCCGTCAGCTCCGTCAGCTCCTCCCGAACCTCACGAACTTCGGTCCGCATACGGGCGAGCATGGCTGCGATCTCGGCCATGAGCCCTGATTCCTCGCTCACTGTCCCGTCTCCTTGTTCTGGTGCCTCGCGCTGTCGTTGCTCCAGTGATGCCGTGCGCGCTTTCCAAGCCGCTCACCAAATCCGGCTTTTCTGGGCACGGTTCGGCAACGGCACTGGTGGTAAGCGCGGTGGTAAGTACACCCCCGGAAGCGGACACCCCCCGAAATGCCGGGTGGCCGTCCCGCGTGGAGAGCCAGCGCTGCACTCCCCGGTCCCGCGAGGCGGGAAATTGCGGTCAAGTGGTCCGTGCCCGGTGCTGGAGAGGAGCGCCTCTTCCTCGCGGCCGTACTTCGCTCGCATGCGCTGCGCATCATCGGCCCGACTCCTCACGGCTTCGTGTCTTCACGCCTCGACACAACCCGCCAGCCCCGTCCAGACCGGCGACCACGCAGCCCCGACCACGGTCACGTTCCGGTCACCGTGGTCATGGTCGGGGCGACCACGAGCCCGACCAACATGCGGCGGCTGCCCGACTGGCTCCTGCGCATGTGCTCTCCCCTTCCACGGACTTCCCCGTACACCTGGCCCAAGGGCCCCCGCGAGCCTCGGATGTGACCCCAGGCCCGGAATCTTCGAAGCGGGCCCTCGGGGCTCACCTGCTACAGGTGCGTGCAGTCGGCGCGGTGTGACAGCGCCAGCGAAGATTTCTCGTGCGTGCGATGGCATGCCTTCCATTAGTGGTCTGACGGCCGGTTCGCAAAACCGGCGACCCCGTGTTATATAGCGCCGAGTAGGTACTGGCCGGAGGGCCACTATCCGGAGAAATCCCGGCCGCACCAAACGGCACAGCTTCGCCGCCATCAGACAGATGAGACCACCCACGTCGCTCACTCTCCTTCTCCGGCCACGGAAGCCGTGCCGTGAGCACCAGCAGAGCAGAGCGGGGTTGCCCGGATGTTTGCCCCAGCGGGTTGCCACTGGTCACGAATCCACAACGAGGCAAGGGCAATCGCGCGCGAGTAGTTGCCCCGATGGTTGCCCCGGCGTCGCATGACAAGCCTGCGGGGAACGTTGGAGCCAATGCGAATCTCGGTGCAGACGCATGCCGAGGCGATCGGTACCCCGCGTTTATAGGGCTCGATCATTCTCGACCCCGTTTCCATCCTGTTGGATCCGTTTCCGGCCGCGTGGGCTCGGCATGCCAACAACGCCCTCGCCGAGAAAAGTTGCACAGATCACAGAACTTCACCGGTCGCATTGCGCACGTTCCTCCCATTTCTCCGCTCTGACGGTTCATCACGTGAGATGGAAGGATTCTGGCATCATGAACCTGTGGATAAAGTATTGCGACCGCAGGAGCAGAGAGGTTCAATCTGGTGCATAGCGTCGGATTCAGGCAGGCGTGATACGCGGGGGAGCCACAGAGCGTCGCTTCAAAGCGAGCAGGCATCCCGGAGCAATGCTCGACAGGAGCCGAAGCCCCGCAATCGGGGCTGTTCAAAGTTTCCCTACTGGATCAAGGCGGCCCGCTGGCGCGGGCCGCGCGGCGCGGCGGCTGTGTCGCCGCTTTGTTCCTGTCTGCCGCCCCACTTCGCGACGCCCCCGCCGCTCGCGCCGCACAATCAAGACAGCGGGCAGCACGCGACCGCTGGCAACGCGCACAGCACCACAGACAAGGGCACCGGCCACAACGAGCACACGCCGCAAGGCCAGCAGCCCCAGGCAGGACGCCCGAATCCCACCGGCAGCACGCACCCTCCCCGCTCCACGCACCCGCAGAACTTCCCGCGAGACTCCCACGGCACGCGATCCAGCACCGCGCCTCTTGACGATCAAACGGCGTGGCTGATGTGACCGGTGGTACGGCGAGCCACACGCGCGCCAGCCCGTACGGCTCTCCCTCTCGCCGTGGCGCGCTGTCTGTGGTGACCGTTCCAACCGGGCGGGACAGCGGCATCGATGCGGAGCACCAGGCCGTCAGACAGGCGCTCACCCGCCCGTGTGTTGAGGGGCGGCAATGGTGCACGGGCGGGGCTGTCCAGGCCCTAGCCTTCGGTCATGGCTGAGGCGTTCGTCAGGGGCGAGGACCATTGGGCGTGCGGTATCTGTCCGTCGCGCCGTTTGCCGTTGGGCGAGTTCGACATCGCAGAGCGGCCGAGCCGTGAATTCCCCTTCAGCCCGGAGGATGGGCACCGCTACACGGCCGCGGGCGTGCCGGTCTGCGTCCATCCGGAGAAGGTGGGAGTGCCGGCCGGGCGGTACAAGTCGGATGGGGTGCCGCTGGTCGCGGATCTGGAGTTGCCCGCCGATGTGGCCGAGTTGGAGACGTATCTCCGCGACATGGTGCACGGCGCAGCGCCCGGGGTGCTGGAATCGCTGCTTGAGCAGGCCAGCCGGGAGATCAACGAGCGGTTCCCGAAGGTGGATTCCACCGCGATGCTGCGCCGTGCGTTCATGGCCTAGGCAGCGGCCACATCAGCGACCGTGGCGAAGCCCGGGGCAATGCGTCGTCCCGCTTCGTAGATGCCCAGTCGCTCGTACTTCTTGGTGACGATGGCTGTCCGTCGCTCCGTCTCGTCCTTGCCGAGCCAGTAGCGGTCGTTCACCGGGCCCCAGGCCGCGCGGTACACCTGATGCGTGTAGTCGCCCGGCTCCCATGCGCCGATGGATTCACGGTCCGTGGCGTGCACGAACTTGATCCCCGTCCGCTCCTGGATCCGGCTCAGCACGGTGAACTGCGCGGCCAGCGCGTGAATCATCACGTCTACCGGGACCGGTACGGCGACCTCGGCCGCATCCTCGTTGCCGTCCGTCAGCTCGTACACGGCCGACTTGATGATCATCGCGCGGATGGCTTCGGGGAACAGCGGGTCCGTGTCCTTGCGGACGTCGTAGCCGTCCAGCAGGGCGTAGCCGGTGAAGTCCGTCCAGGCTTCGTCGTAGGACTTGCAGGACTTCGCCAACCGCTCGAACTCCGGGTCCGCCTCCAGCGTCGCCAGCATCTCCCTCGCGCGCTCCGCCGCCTTCTCCGGGGCCGGGCGCTCCAGTGTCGCGTTCACTGCTGCACTCTCCTTCGCGGTTGTGTGCGTGGCAGGCCCGTACGGCTGTCCGCCGTCACGCATGACAGCCGTACGGACAATCCCGCCCCGACCGGCGCCCGACCTGTCCACGGCACCGATCCGCCGATCCGGGCGGGAGTCTCGGTGATGCGCGGCCCGGCTGCCCCGACCCTTGAGCGACCATCAGGGGCGAGCCGGACCGCCTTCCCCGCACGTGTCTGGGGGGAACCGGTGACCAGTCCGGTTCGGACACGGGCGGAGGGCTGAGGGGGCGAGGCTCAGAGGTAGAGCTGTGCGCCGCAGGACGAGCAGTAGATCTTGCCGCCCCGCTCTTCCGTGCGCGGGTGAGAGCACGACCGGCCCTGGGCGACCTCCACCAGACAGACCATGTCCGGGGCCGTCGTATGCTCCCTTCCGCCACCGCGCGGGCGGATGAAGACCATGTCGCGGGGTCGGTCCGTGCGCGGCTGGGCCGGATCCACGAATTCGTGGATCACATCCACCAGGACGCCCACGAATCCCGTCGCGATGTCCTCCACAAGTGCGCCCCGGCAGTCGTCGAGGGCTGCCGTCCCCACCTTTCTCGCCGTCATGCCGCTGCACCTCTCCAGTGGTGGCTTCTGGTTGCTTGCCCCGTGTGCAGCAGCGTCCCGGGACGGGCAGTAGCCCAGAAAGGCCCAGGTGATTACCCAACTTGGGTAACATCACGGAACGCAGCGACTCAGCGACGATCAGTTGACCCCGATCCCGCGCAGCCCGGAGCGTGCCTCATGCCCGAGCACTCCAGCAGCCCGCCGGAACTTCCCGTGCGACTGCTCAACAACCCGGAGATGGTGGACGCCTGCGGTGTCCGCGACTTCGCGCGGGTCTTCCGGTTGGTCCAGCGGCACGCGGGTGTCTATCCGTCGATGATCGCGCGGCGATGCGGGCTGACGCCCAGCCGTGTCGGTGAAGTCATGGCGGGGCGACGCGAGTTGCGACACATGGACGTGATCGAGCGCATCGCTGACGGTCTGCGGATCCCCGGACATCTGCTCGGACTGGCGCGGCGGGACTGGGAGACACCGCCGGTGCTGGCGGCACGCGAGAGGGAACCGGAGCAGGAGGAGCAGCCTCCCGACGAGGACAGCACCCTGCCGGGGACAGAGGTGGATCGCATCCTCGCGGCAGCCGCAACGGGCAGCCCGAACCCGTCCACCCTCCAGGCCCTCCGCTCGTCCATCCAGGACTACTGGAAGCGCGACGACGAGCACGGCGGCGAAGCGCTCAGGCCCGCCGTGGTCGGCCAGTTCCGGTACACCATGAGCCTTCTTCGCGAGGCAGGACACGAGGAGGCCAAGCGCGACTTGTACGCGGTCGCTGCCGAGCTTGCGCGCCTCACGGGCTGGACGTACTTCGACGCGCGGCAGTACAGCCAGGCCCGGACCTACTTCACCGAAGCGCTGCGGCTTGCGAAGACCGTGGACGACCAGGCATTCATGGCCAACGTCATGGCGTGCATGAGCCTCCAGGCCACGTACCAGGACCGCCCAGGTGATGCGGTCGCACTCGCGACGGCCGCTCAGGACCATGCCCGAGCCTCAGCCGGAACGCCGCGCGTGATGGCGATGCTGTCCATGCGTGAGGCGTTCGCCCACGCCACCCTTACCCGCAGGCGGGAGGCCCACGCGGCACTCGCGGAGTCGCAACGGCAGTTCGAGCAGATCACCGCCGACGATCCGGACCCGGAGTGGGTGGCCTACTTCGATGAGCCCAAGCTGATCGTGGACACCGGCATCGCACACGCCCGCCTCGGCGAGGCCGAAGTTGCCGAGCCCCTGATCACAGATGCATTGCACCGCGAGGACCGAGCGAACCACCGGGGGCGTGCCTTCCACTCCTTCTGGCTCGCCCGTACGCAGCTTCAGCGCGGCAAGCTGGACGAGGCATGCCACACAGCGATGGGCGCCCTGACCTCGGCTTCGGCTGTCACCTCAGAGCGCGTCACGGGTCATCTGCGTGAATTCCATGCTCAGTTGGAGCCCCACCGCCAGGAGCCCGCAGCCATGACCTTCGAGGCCCGACTGCGGGAAGTGTTGTCCGCCGACCTCAGCGGATCCCCTCGTCCATGAGTACGTAGAGCAGTCCGACCAGCGAGCCGCTACTGACGATCTCGCGGCGGTCGATCATGCCGCGTACGCGGTCGAGTGGAACCCACTCGATGCGGGCTGCCTCGTTCTTCTCCGTCGGCGGGCCGATGTGCGTTGCCCCGTCCGCCCGGAACACGTGGTGCTGCGAATCCGTGATGCCGTTCGCGGGTTCCCCGTAGATCAGCGGCTTCATGGCCCCGGGGCGCCAGCCGGTCTCTTCCTCGACCTCACGGGCCGCCGCGTGCTCCGGTTCCTCCCCGTCCTCGATGAGGCCCATTGGCAGTTCCCAGGCCCACGCGTCCGTGATGAAGCGGTGGCGCCAGATCATCAGGACTTCGCGGCGGTTGTTGACCACGGCGGCTACGGCCAGGTGCCGCAGGCGCACGACGTGGTGTTCCCAGCGGCGGCCGTCTGGCTGCTGGACGTCGATGAGGGACAGGTTCAGCCACTGGTTGTTGTAGAGCGACCGCTCGCCGAAGGTCTTCCATTCCATGAAACGCTGCCCCTCTCGACTGATGCGACCAGCATCCCAGAGAGGGCACGGACTCGAACCGGCGCGCATGGACCCACGGTGGACCAGTGTCCGCACCCGTGAGCCGACAGTGACGGATGTGGGCAGGCCAGAGCCTTGCAGCCTTGATCATCCCGCACCCTCTTGAAAACCGTCGTGGCAGCGATGTCACCGTGGGTTCAAATCCCACCGCCTCCGCGTTGGTGAGAGAGCCGCAGATGAGAAGGGGTACCGCACTGGCTGCGGTACCCCTCTTGCATTCGAACTGTCTCACGATTTCTCGCCGGTGCCCCAGGTTTGACCAGCCTCTACGGGCCATGTGCGGTCCAGAGGGGTGCGCCACTCTCCGTCTTGGGGCGCGAGGCTGGTCCATTCCTTGTCCTGCGCTCGGCCTCCGCGCAGGCGTGCCTCCCGGAAACTCCGGTGCACTCGCATGATCATGTTTCAAAGTGGCTGTGCGCTGTTGGTACCTCACGGAGGTGTCAGTCGACTTCAAGGACAGCTACTCGCATACGGTCCCGGAGGACGCTTCGGTCCCGCACAAATGTACAGATCACGGCTGCAAGGGCGAGCTGTAGGTCAGTCCTTGCCCATGGATAGTTCGCCGCTCGCAGGCCGCTCCTCCAGATGCGAACTAAGCGTAGGGGCCCGAGGTCTGCTGCGCTGGACGCCCAGGCTCTCAGGGACGGTTGCGGTACTGCGCTGAACCCAGCGGGACCCACTGAACGTAAGCTGTCGTTGGTGTTGCTTGCCAATCGGGGCTCCCTGTGGGGCTTTCGCCTATAAGCTCTTCTCATGACTGATGCGGTATCAGAAGGCTCCGGTCCAGCTCCGGATGATGTTGAAGATCCCGAAGAGAGCACCGTCGCTGAGGTGTCGGATGTTGTTGATCCGGAAACTGACGACGTGGATGCCGATCCGGCTCGGGCCGAAGAAGCACTCCGATATTTTGGTGCGGACTTCGACGTGGACGGGCTTGTGCGTCGTCTGGAGAATGAAACATTCATAGTCCCCACATTCGAGCCGCTGGCTGAGGCCGAGACAGAGGGATATGAAGGATTTCAGCGTGGGCTGGTCTGGAAAAAGAAGCAGATGGACAGGTTTGTTGAATCTATCCTGCTGGGCTATCCAGTTCCTGGAATCTTTCTCGTTGAACTGCCCAGTCGACGGTACTTGGTGCTTGACGGGCAGCAGCGCATGACGACACTCCACAGTTTTCGGCATGGAAAATATCCTGTCAAGGGGGGAACTCGTAAGTTCTCGCTGCGCTATGTCGGCGATGCTTACAAGGGCCTCACCTACGCAGATCTCCCCTCGGAGTTGCGGCTTCTATTCGATAACACCTTCATTCAGGCGACTATCGTAGTGCCAAAAGGTGAGGCCGGAAAGAAGGCTGTGTATGCGCTCTTTGAGCGCATCAATAGTGGCGGCACGAATCTCAGGCCCCAGCAGATCCGAGTGGCACTGTTTGCCGGTGAAGCGGTGAACTTCGTACGGGAGCTGAACTCAAACTCTGATTGGAGAGATCTGTTCGGGCCGCATACTCGCGACCTGAAGGACCATGAACTCATCCTTCGTGCGCTCGCACTGCTTGAAACAGTTTGGACGGATAGGATCTTCAAGCCGCCCATGGCTAAATTCCTAAACGAATATCTTTCCGTTCATTCAGATGCGCTTCCCTCTGATGTGGATGAAATTAAGCAAGATTTTTCTGAAGGTTGCCGACTACTGAAAGAAGCGAATCCAGGGGCGCTGAAACTCGGCGGGCGACAGGTGAACGCTGCCCATACGGATGCGGTGCTTGTAGGGTTGATGGTGGCAATCAGTAATGGGGTAAACCTTGATGTGGCTAAAGTAAGAGGCTCACTTGAGTCCCTGATGGGCAATGAAAAGTACCGCAAGGCGGTTTCCGAGAGCACTTCTCATGCGGATCAGGTGAAGGCGCGCATCAGGTATACGATTGCAGCCTTCGAGGGGAACCCTCTTGCCGACGAGTCGTGAAGCCGCGAGGAAGCAGGTTCAATCCATAAAGTCGGAACTGGATGCTACGTATGACAGATACAATCGAAGCTTGAGCGCCGTGGAGATCGAGATTCAGGAAGATCTCCACAAGTACATGTGTATCAGGCTAGCTGGGTATTTGGAACAGCTCATGTTTGAGGCTGTCACGGGCTACATAGCAAGTGCATCCGGTGGTCCTGCCGGCAGCTTTGCTATGTCATGGTTCAAGAAATCTCCCAATCTGACACCGGACGCCCTGGTGGCTCTAATCGGAAGATTTGGTGAGTCGTGGAAAGCGGATCTCTAAAAAAAGTCTTGGATGATGACGAACGTCGAAACAACCTCGGATTGCTACTCGCTGTGCGGAATAGAGTTGCGCATGGGCGTAGCTACAGCGGAGGCAAGATGAACGTTGCCAATTACAAGGAACTTGTTGATTCCTTGCATGCCTGGATTGTCGGACGAATGCTAGCTTAGTCGCACGTGCAATCCAGTGCGGAGTTTCACGATGGCGCCCCACCTGGAATATCGCGGCTAACGGAATTGTTTCTCTGCTCCGTGTCGTCTGTGTGACAGTGCAGATTGCTTGTGGGTATGTTTCAACCCTGGAGCCTGTGAAGTTGGCCTGCGGCCACCAGTGTTCGAGGGGGCTTGAGGTCGGGCGTGGTTGTCAGCGGCGGCGGTCGCCGCCAGGGTGTCGCCCAGGTAGCGGGCGAGTCCGCGAGCCTCGCCGACACGATCCGGCCTGTTCGGTGACCCAAAGTGTCTGTGACCTTATGGTGCGGCAGTCCCCGTGGCCGCCGCGCGTGTGCGGCCATCGCCTGCGGGTCAATCCCTTTGCGAACTGCCCGGATGCGGGGGCTCTGAAGGGGCGTTCTGTGCGCGTGTGCCCTGTGATTCTACGGCTGCTGCCGGATTTTCCCTCATAGGCCGGATCCTGGCGGGGGAGACTCGCGGGCCTATCTGTGTCACCGATTGAATTCTCGAAGCGCTGGACGATAGGCGCTTTCGGCCGCCCAGGCGAACGGGAGTGCAGCGAACCTTGAAGATGTGGAGTAACTATTCACTCAGTGGGCGCCTGGTGTGGGAGTAGGGGGGCCGAAACGGCCTGCCACTGTGCCGAGCGGTCAAGGTTGCGGTGGACCGCTCGGCATCGGTGTGGCGGGGGATGGACACTCGGCCGAGAGTCGCGCCACGTGCATGGCCACCGATGCCCCACCCTCGCCTGCCCCCGGTGGCCCAGGGAAGTGGGCGATTGGCATGCGTAGTCTCTACGGACCCGGCACGGTCTCGGGGGCCGTTACTCTTCGTTCTCTAGCGCGAGGCTGATCCGTTTGTTGTCCTGGGCTTGGCCTCCTCGCAGAAGCTTGGCGTAGAAGCGGAACAGGACGGCGAGGCTGTGGCCGGCGCGGCGGGCGACTTCGGCTGGGGCGACTCTGGCCTTGATCCACAGGGAGATGCCCGCATGCCGTAGCGAGTACGGGACCTCAGCGAGCGGCGATTCTGCTTCTTGTGGCGTGAGCACCGCCTCCCGCGCTGCTGCCTACAGTTCGGAGTATTCGGTCGATCGGACACGTCCGCCGCGCGGTGCCCAGAAGAGGCGCTCGTCGGGGGCCGCGCCGTAGGTGCGGAGGTGAGTGCGGATCATGCGGACCAGTACAGGCGGGATGGGGCCTGAGCGGAAAGTGCGACGGGCACGGTGCTTCAAGCCCCGCTTGTCGTACGACGTGCCGCCGTCGTCCAGTCAGCTCCGACCTCTGGCTGGCTCTCCTCCAGGAGCAACTCGCCACCATTCTTCTGGCTGGCTCTCCGGCGGCAGGACGCAGTCGGTGTCTTTCAGTGCCGCGGCCTCGCCGGGGCGTGTGGCAGCGTAGTAGATGCAGCCGAAGAAGGCCGTCAGGTGCTTGCCCCGCGGCCCTTGGTCGTGCACCGCCTGGATGAGGGTGCGAGCGAGCCGCGGCCCGAGGACGTAGCGGAAGTCGACCTCGTCATCTGGCTCCCGGGGAGTCCAGTCAATGCCGAGCAAGGGGTGGCGGGTGATCACCCCTGTCTCGATGGCGTAGCGCATGGCGTTGCTCAGCACCATCACCTTGCGCTTCACGGTGTTCTCGGTGGCTGGTTCGCCGTTGAGCTTCAGCGACAGAGCCGTGACTGCCCGTCGCATGTGAATCGGCTGAGCTGCTTCGCTGACCTTCAGCGAGTGCTTGGCCAGCCAGGCCAGGGTGGAGGCGAGGTGTTCTGGCGGTGAGTTGGCTTCGGCACGGGTCATCGGCTCGCCGTTGGAGTCGGTGATGAGCTTGCCCTCTGGGCTGACGGCCACGCGGAAGGCCCATGCGTAGAGGGCCCGCCGTAAGACCTTCGGGTCAGGCATGCCACGCGTTGACGAGACGAATACCGGCGTCACTGTGGCCAGAGAATCGGCAATGCTGGCGCGATGCTTCGCTGCCGCTTGTGGCCACTTCATGAGCACGTAGCCTCGCGCGTGCTCGAACCAGGTCGGGGAGTTCAGCTCGTGGAACTCTGACAGCGGTAGCCCGCTCTCGATGTCGAACGGCTCGCGGTTGCGCAGCGCAGCCAGGAGCTCTGACTGACGTCCTTCCGCTTGTGGCTTGAGGCGGAAGCTTCGAGAGTGCTCCCTACCCCCGACGATCCACCTGGGCCGATGCGGCCGTGGCTGTCGGGACGGGAGCGGATCTCATAGACCGTCACGTCATAGCTCAGCACTCAGGCTCCGACCGCTCGCACTTTGCGAACCAGGCGTCGACATCTGCGCGGCGAAGTCGGAGCTGGCCGTTGGGAAGCTGGAAGTACCTCGGGGCCTGGTCTCGGGCACGCAGTCGGAAGTACGAGGCGCGGTCGTTCATGATCCACGCAGCCGGGCATAAGGCTCGTGGCTACGGTGCGGCTGATGGGTCGTTCCGTGCAGGTCCAAGGAGTGTCCGCGTGTGGGGCGTCGACGGTCTGGCGGACTCGTGCAGAGCCTCTGCGGCCCATGTCCGGCCCACGCCGGAGTCCGAGAAACTACCGGTCGCCGTCCGCTCCTGGTCACACGGATGTTGATCTCTGCATCCTGTACCTCTTGAAAGCCGTCGTGACGGCGATGTCACCGTGGGCTCAAAGCCTGCCGCCTCCGCGTACGCAATGAGCGCCGCGGAGGAGAAGGGACGTCGCAAGGGCTGCGGGGCCCTTCTGAGCGCGCGGCGGTGTGACCGTGTGTGGTCATGGGAAAACTCGACAGTTGGTGTCTGGATTTCCGGGAAAAGTGGAGCCCGTGCGCAGTGAGAGAGGGGAGCGACGGGTGCCGGGTGAGTACATCGTGGTCAGTGGGGCGCGGGAGAACAATCTGAAGGGGATCACGGTGCGGATCCCCGTGGGGCGGATGACGGTCGTGACCGGGGTGTCGGGGTCGGGGAAGTCGTCGCTGGTGTTCGGGACCCTCGCGGTGGAGTCGCAGCGGCAGTTGAACGAGGTGTACCCCCTGTTCGTACGGAACCGGATGCCGCAGTACGAGCGGCCGAAGTTCGACTTCATGGAGAACCTGGCCCCGGCGATCATCGTGGACCAGAAGCCCGTCGGGGGCGGCTCCCGTTCGACCGTGGGGACGATGACGGAGGTCAACCCGGTGCTGCGGGTGCTGTTCTCGCGGTACGGGCAGCCCGCCGCCGGGCTCTCCCACGTCTACACGTTCAACGATCCGCAGGGGATGTGCCCGGA
Organism: Streptomyces albiaxialis; assembly: GCF_039530985.1. NCBI lineage: Bacteria > Bacillati > Actinomycetota > Actinomycetes > Kitasatosporales > Streptomycetaceae > Streptomyces > Streptomyces albiaxialis. Next base: position 955,557 of record NZ_BAAAPE010000001.1, on the reverse strand, counting down.
CTGCGAGGGCCTCGGGCGGATGCTCCAGCTCGACCTGGAGAAGCTGCTGGACGAGGACCGCTCGCTGAACGAGGGGGCGATCCAGCATCCCTCGTTCGCCGTCGGCACCAACTACTGGAAGCGGTACGCCGAGATCAGCCGCTACGGGAGGGGCGAACCGCTGGACGCGCCCGCGGGCCCGCTCGTGTTCGACCCGGACAAGCCGCTGCGCGCTTACACGGCCGAGGAGCGGCAACTGCTGCTGTACGGCGAGGGGTTCCGGACCCGGCGGCCGCACCGGGACGGTTCCGTGGCCGTCAACGACTTCGAGGGGATCGTGCCGCGCTTCACGCGCCGCTTCCTCAAGCCCGGGCTGGAATCGTTGAACGACCGCGAGCGGGAGCAGGCCGAGCGCGTCGTCTCCGAGCAGGTGTGCGCCCGTTGCGGGGGCGCGCGGCTCAATGAGCGTGCCCTCGCCTCGCGCCTGGGAGGCCCGGAAGGGCCGAACATCGCCGAGCTGTGCGCCCTGGAGATCGGCGAGTTGATCCGCGTGCTGGAAGGGCTCGTGCTTCCCGACTCCGCCCGGCCCGTGCTCGCCGCCGCGCTCACCGCGCTGCGCCGCGTCGAGTCGGTCGGGCTGGGCTACCTCACCCTGGACCGGCCCACCAGGACGCTGTCCGGGGGCGAGGGCCAGCGCCTCAAGACCGTGCGCCACCTGGGCAGCAGCCTCACGGGCATGACGTACGTCTTCGACGAGCCCAGCGTCGGGCTGCACGCCCGCGACGTGGACCGGCTCACCGAACTCCTGCTCGCCCTGCGAGACAAGGGCAACACCGTGCTGATCGTCGAGCACGACCGGGACGTCATCGCCGTCGCCGACCACGTCATCGACATGGGCCCGGGCGCGGGGGCGCACGGAGGGGACGTCGTGTTCGCCGGTACGGTCGCCGAGCTGGCCGCCGGTGACAGCGGGACCGGACGCCGCTACCGCGCGCTGCCCCCGCTCAAGTCGGACGCGGAGGTCCGTACGCCGAAGGGGACGCTGCCCGTACGGAACGCGACGCGGCACAACCTGCGGGACGTCACCGTGGGCATCCCGGCCGGGGTGCTCACGGCGGTCACGGGGGTGGCGGGCTCGGGCAAGAGCACGCTCGTGTCGGGGGTGTTCGCCGAGGCGTACCCGGAGGCGATCGTCCTCGACCAGTCGGCCGTCGGGATCTCGCCGCGCTCGACCCCGGCCTCGTACACCCGGATCTGGGACCCGGTGCGGCGGGCGTACGCCCGGGAGCACGGCGTCGATCCGGGGCTGTTCAGCTTCAACTCCACGGGCGGGTGCCCCGCGTGCCAGGGGCGGGGCGTCATCACCATGGACATGGCCTTCCTGGACCCGGTGACGACCGTGTGCGAGGTGTGCGAGGGGCGCCGGTACCGCGCGGAGGTGCTGGAACTGCGCGTCGGCGGGCTCGATGTCGCGGAGCTGCTGGAGCTGACCGTCGAGGAGGCCCTGACGGTCGTGGAGAACGGGCCGCTGGGCACGGATCCGGCCATCCGCCGCGGACTCGTACCCCTGAACGACGTCGGCCTCGGCTATCTCACCCTCGGCCGCCCCCTCTCCCTGCTGTCCGGCGGCGAACGGCAGCGCATCAAGCTCGCGAACCACCTGAGGGACGGCGGCAGGAACGCCCCGCACGGCGGCGGCGTGTACGTGTTCGACGAGCCCACCACCGGGCTGCACATGGCCGACATCGACACCCTGCTCGCGCTGCTCGACCGGCTGGTCGACGGCGGCAGCACGGTGGTCGTCGTCGAGCACGACCTCGACGTGGTCAAGCGCGCGGACTGGATCATCGACATCGGCCCCGAGGCGGGCAGGCACGGCGGGCGGATCGTCTTCGCCGGGACGCCGGAGCGGATGGCGCGCGAGGGGGACTCGCACACGGCGGACTATCTGCGGCGATCGCTGCCCGAAGCCGCCTCCGGCGACCGATGAGTTTCGTACGCCCATGCGGTCAGTACGGGAGAAGGGCCCGTGGACCGGAATCGGAGGCGTGGGGACATGAGCGAGACGACGCGAGCGGAGGGCGCCCAGGCCGTACCGGCCGTGGACCTGGGACCTGCGGCGGGCGCGATGGCCGTCCTCGTACGCGGGGTGCGGGACGGGGCGCTGGACGGGCCGACGCCGTGCGAGGAGTACGCGGTGCGCCATCTGCTCCGGCACGTGAGCGATCTGTCGGTCGCGTTCCGTGACGCGGCCCGCAAGGATCTCGGGGAGACGACGGACACCAGCCCGGACGAGCGCGGCATCCGGCCGCTCGAAGCGGACTGGCGCGAACGGCTGCCGCGCGAGCTGGACGCGCTCGCCGAGGCGTGGCGCGCCCCGGACGCGTGGACGGGCATGACGCGGGCCGGCGGCGTGGACCTCCCCGGCGAGATCGCCGGGCTGATCGCCCTGGACGAGCTGGTGCTGCACGGCTGGGACCTCGCGCGCGCGACGGGCCAGGACTTCGCCCCCGACGAGGCGAGCCTGCACGCGGTCCGCGGCCTGCTCTCCCCGCAGGAGGGCGCGGAAGACGGCGGCGAGAAAGGTGGGGAGGACGGTGCGGAGGGCGGGGAGGGCGCCGGGCTGTTCGGGACGCCCGTACCCGTCGCCGCCGACGCGCCTCTGCTGGACCAGGTCGTGGGCCTCGGCGGCCGCGATCCCCACTGGCAGCCCCCGAAGGCGGGCTAGCTTTTCCCGGATGACGGAAGAGAGGCACGAGAAGGACGAGGGGGATGAGCGCGCGGTACGGAGCTACCGGTACGTGGGCCCGCCCGAACTGCTGCGCGCCGCCGTCCGGCCCGGCCAGGGCGGCGGCGGACGCCGCATCGGCTCGCCGGCCGACTTCGACGCCTGGGCGGGCGAGCGTACGGACGCCGAGCTGGCCGAGTCGTTCACGTTCGTGGTCGGCGTGGACGGGGTGCTGCGGCTGGCCCCGCGCCGCAGCGAGCACGTGGCGTGCGCGGACGGCGGGCCGGTGCGGGGCGCGGGGGAGATCGCGTTCGCGCGCGAGGCGGGGCGCTGGACGGTGGACGAGGTCAGCAACCAGTCGACCGGGTACTGCCCGGACGTGAGTTCGTGGCACGCGGTCGCCGAGGCCCTGGACCGCGCCGGGCTCGGACGGCCGAACGGATTCACGTACGAGGTGGTCTTCCGCCGCTGTCCTCGCTGCCGGGAACGGGCCATCGTGCGCGAGGGCGACTTCGTCTGCGTCTTCTGCGGCATGGACCTGCCGGAGACCTGGAACGTGGATCCGGACGGGGTCAGCCCGAGCGGGGGCTGAGCCGGGCCGCGCGGTGGGACGCCGAGAGGAGCGTCGCGCGGGCCTCCCGCGCGGGCAGCCCCGTCGCGACGGCGGCCTCGACCAGCGCGTCCGCCAGCTCAGGGCCGTGCCCCGTCTCGTACGCGCGGCAGGCCGCCCAGAAGAGGCGGGCGTTGCGCTGGCCGACGCGGGCGCCGCGTACGAAGTGGACGAGCGCCGTGCCGCCGCGCGCCCGGCCGTCCTCGTCTTCCCGCGCGTACGGGTGCGGATACGGCCGCGGCGCCGGCACCGGCGGCGGGGGCAGCAGCAGGGGGAGCAGCCGGGTGGGCACGGCGGCGGGCGCGCGCGTCCGGGAGCCGGGGGCGAGGCGGTACGTGCCGCGTACGGTCACCGAGCCGGGGCCGACGAGATAGCCGCCGAGGCCGCGGACGTCGATGCCGGGGGCCAGGCGTCCCGCGGAGTTGGGGATCGTGACGTCGCCGGGGCCGCGCAGCCACAGGTGCCGCCCGCCGCTCGGCGTGAGCACGGTCGTCGTCTCGGGGATGGTGAACCCGTGCTCCGCCCCGAGGCGTTCCAGCGCGGCGAGCGAGTCGGTCCCGTTCTTCACGTCGAGGTCGAGGCCGACGAGATGGAGCGGGGAGCGGCCGCAGGCGATGCCGTAGCCGGTGGCCCAGGGGGCGGCGGCGAAGAGGGCACGGATGGCGTCGGGGTCGGTCGTGGCGTCGTGGACCCCGTGCCCGGGCAGCCCGCACTCGCCCTGGCACACCGGTTCCTCGGGCGGCGCCGGGGCTGCGGGGGGTGCGGGGGGTGCGGGGGAGCCTGGAGGGGCGCTTGCGGTCTCGCGTGCGCGGTGAGGCGAACGTACGGCCGGAAGCTTGGTGCGGGAGAGCGGCAGCACGGGCAGTCCGCGGCTGGCGGCGGCCAGCGCGTGATCGAGAGCGGCGATGCTCATGACGCCAGCTTCGTACGCGGGTTCGGGGTCGAAAAGTGGCCGGGAGGGGTGGATTGGCCCGTACCGGCCGTGCACGTGAATTTGGCCGAAAAGATGCAGGAACGCTTTACCGCTTGCGGGGCAAGGGCGATGCCTGTGGTGAAACGGGTGCTGTGGGGGGATCGCGGGCGTGTAGGAGGTTTATCGACACGTCGTCATGCTTGCGAGCGAATCGCACCGGTCGGGGTGGTTCGCCGGGGATTCGGTGGGCAACTCTGGATCCGCGACGTCGTAGCGACACCGAGGCAGTACGGCCAACTGCCTTGCGCAACACAGCACTTACTTCCTGGAGGAATGAACATGGCAAGCATCCGCACCGCCCGCGTCATCGCAGCGGCCGCTTCCGTCCCGCTGGCCTTCGCTGTCCTCGGCGGCGTGGCGCACGCTGACAACGGCTCCTTTGCGGACGACGGCTCTGCCTCGAACTCGCAGTCGAGCTCCAGCGTTCAGGCGCAGAACGCCGAGGGCAAGGGCAACAACACCAACAACGCCAACAACGCGACCGTCAACGGCAACGGTGCCGTGGTCGACCAGTCGAACGAGACCACGAACAACACGGTCACCTACACCGTGGTCTTCAGCAACATCGACTGAGACCGACGGGTTCGACTGACGGCTCCTTAGGAGCCGGGCGTTCATGGGGATGGGCTGAGGCCGCGCGTCCGCACCTGGTGCGGACGCGCGGCTGCTTTTGCGTGCGCGGGCACCTCCGTATCCGTGCGGAGTCGGCCGCTTGTCCGTGCGCGGGGTCGCTCCCGTGCCTTGACAGGCGTTCGGAATCTGACGGACAGTCAGGAAATGCGTCTCGCACCGACCGAGCGCCAGCGTGCGCTCCGCGCCGAGCTGCGCGCCTACTTCCGCGCGGTCATGCCCCCGGGCGCCCGCACCCCCGGCGCCCTCGCCCCCGACGAGCAGCGCCGGCTGCTGCGCCGCATCGGCACCGACGGCTGGCTCGGGCTGGGCTGGCCCGTCGAGTACGGCGGTCAGGGGCGCGGCCCGGACGAGCAGTTCGTGTTCTTCGACGAGGCGTACCGCGCGGGCGCCCCGGTCTCGATGGTCACCCTGAACACCGTGGGGCCGACGCTGATGCGGTACGGCACCGCGGAGCAGAAGGAGCGGTTCCTCCCCGGCATCCTCAGCGGCGAGACGGTCTTCGCGATCGGCTACACCGAGCCGGAGGCCGGAACGGACCTCGCGTCCCTGCGTACTCGCGCGGTGCGGGAACCTCTCGACGGCGAGGGCGCGGTCATGCCGTCGGGCACGCCGTCGCGCACGGCCCCGGGTGGGGGCGCGGGTACGGGCGGTGGCGTGGGGTGGCGCTGGCGGATCGACGGCGCGAAGAGCTTCACCAGCAACGCCCAGCACGCGGACTGGATCTGGCTCGCGTGCCGGACCGCGCCCGAGGCGCCCAAGCACCGTGGCATCTCGATCCTCCTCGTGCCGACCGACGCGCCGGGATTCTCCTGGACGCCCATCGAGACCGTCGGCGGGCTCACCACCACCGCGACGTACTACGACGGCGTCCGCGTGCCCGCCGCGCATCTGGTCGGCGAGGAGAACGCGGGCTGGGACCTGATCACCAACCAGCTCAACCACGAGCGCGTCGCCCTCGCCGCGCTCGGCATGCAGGCGGGCGACCACTTCACCGAGGTCCTGGACGCCGTACGCGCGTCCGGTGCCCTCGAACAGCCCTGGGCGCGGGGGCGCCTCGCGGAGGCGTACGCGCGCCTGGCCGCGACCCGGCTGCTCAACTGGCGCCTCGTCGGGGACGTGGGCGCGGGCTCCCTCGCCCCCGGGGACGCGAGCGGGGTGAAGTTCGCGGGCACGGAGAGCACCGTCGCCGTCTACGCGCTCTGCCAGGAGGTCCTCGGCGAGCAGGGCCTGCTGCGCGCGGGCGCGCCCGGCGCCTTCGGGGACGGCGAGCTGGAACGGATGAACCGCGCCGCGCAGATCAACACCTTCGGCGGCGGAGTGAGCGAGGTCCAGCGCGAGATCGTCGCGACCACCCGGCTGGGGATGCGGAGGACGAAACGGTGAGCGAAGCGGTCCCGAAGGGCGAACCGGACGGAGGCGGGGGCGGGGGTGACGGCGGCGACGGAGGCGGTGACGGAGGCGGAGGCCCGGCCGGAGCCGCCGACGCGCTCCACGAGAAGCTCAGGGCGTACGAGGGGCAGCCCGCGGCTCAGGGGGCACGGGGGCGGGATCCGGTCAACGCGCCCATGATCCGGCACTGGTGCGAGGCCATGGGCCACCCCGCGCCACCCGACGGCTCGGCCCCCGCCACGATGCTCCAGGTCTGGACGATGCCCGGCCTCGACCGCGGCCGTGCCGCGCGCGCGTCCGCGTACGACGAACTCCTCGGCGCCCTTGACGAGGCGGGCTGCACCTCGGTCGTGGCCACCGACAGCGAGCAGGAGTACGCCCTCCCGCTGCGGCCGGGCGACGGGGTCACCTATGACTCGGTGATCGAATCCGTCTCCCCGCGCAAGACCACCAAGCTCGGCACGGGCTACTTCGTGACGACCCGGATGGACGTCCGCAGGAGCGGGGACGGCGCGCTCGTCGGGACGCACCGGTTCCGGATCCTCAAGTACCGCCCGGCGGGCACGAGGACGAGGCCTCCCCGCCCCCGCCCCGTCGTCAACCGCGACAACGCGGGCTTCTGGGAGGGCGTCGCCCGGCACCGGCTGCTCGTCCAGCGCTGCGACTCCTGCGAGACCCTCCGCTTCCCCTGGCTGCCCGGCTGCAACGCGTGCGGCTCGGACGCCTGGTCGGAGGTGGAGGCCTCGGGACGCGGCACCGTCTACTCGTACGTGGTGATGCACCATCCGCCCTTCCCCGCCTTCGACGTGCCGTACGCGGTCGCGCTGGTCGAACTCGCCGAGGGCGTGCGGGTGATCAGCAACATCACGGGCGTCCCGCACGACCGGGTGCGCGTTGGGATGCCGGTCGAGCTGGAGTTCCTGCGCGTGGACGACGAGCTGGAACTGCCCGTCTTCCGGGCCGTCGAGGGGGACTGATGGACTTCACGCCCACCGAGGAGCAGGAGGCGGCGCGCGGGCTCGCCGCGCGTATCTTCGCCGACCAGTCCACGCCCGAGCGGCTATCCGCGCTCCGGACGGAGCGCACGGAGACCGACCGCGCGCTGTGGAAGACCCTGTGTGCGGCCGGACTTCCCGAGGCCGTCGAGGAGACCGGGCTGCTGGGCCTCGCGCTCGTCCTGGAGGAGCAGGGCCGCACCACGGCGCAGGTGCCGCTCGCGGCGGCCTGCGCGTTCGGCGTGCTGACGGTCGCCGCGCACGGTACGGACGAACAGCGCGCCCGTCTGCTGCCGTCCCTGCGCGACGGTACGGCGGTGGTGACGGGCGCCCTTCCGCTCCCGGGAGGGCCGGGAACACCGGGAACACCAGGAACACCAGGAACACCAGGAACACCAGGAACACCAGGAACACCAGGAACACCAGGGAACGGTGCGGCCCTTTCGGCGTCCGTAGGGAGCGAGGAAACGCGGCTGTCCGGGACCGTTCCCGTCGTCCCCTGGCTGCGGGACGCCACGCACGTCCTGGTGGCAGACGGTACCGGTCGGTGCCATCTCGTCGAGACGGCGCGTGCGGAGGCCACCGTCGCCCCCGTCGAAACCACCGCCCCTTGGTCGTGCGGACGCCTCGAACTGGACGGCGCCGTCGGCGAGCCCCTGCGCGAGGGCGCGTACGGGCCGACGCTCGCCCGCGCCCGTACGGCCTTCGCCGCGCTCCAAGTGGGCGTGTGCGCCGGGTCGGTGGCCCGGGCGGTGGAACATACGACCCGGCGCGAGCAGTTCGGCCGCCCTCTCGCCACCCGGCAGGCGGTACAGCTCCGCGCTGCCGAGGCCCATATGGACACCGAGGCGATCCGAGTGACCGTCCACGAGGCGGCCTGGCGGCACGACCAGGGACTCCCGTTCCGTACGCACGCGCTGACGGCCGCCTGGTGGGCCTCCGAGGCGGGGCGGCGCGTCGTGCACGCGGGCCAGCACCTGCACGGGGGCATCGGCGCCGACCTCACCCACCCCGTGCACCGGCACTTCCTCTGGGGGCGCCAGCTCGACGCCCACCTGGGCGCCCCGGGCCGGCTGCTGGCCGAACTGGGCGACGTGCTCGCCGACCCCGGCAACGACACCGAATGGCGGGAGGACGTATGACGAGGGCAGGGCCAGAGGGGACAGGGACAGAGGCAGAGGCAGAGGAGACGGGGACGGAGGCAGAGGGGGCGGCGACAGGGACGGGGACGAGGGCGGCCGTGGGCGAGGAGCTGCCGCCGCTGGAGATCCCCGTGACCCGCACTCTGATCGTCTCCGGCGCCCTCGCCTCGCGCGACCACCAGGACGTGCACCACGACGCGGAGGCCGCCAGGGAGAAGGGCTCCCCGGACATCTTCATGAACATCCTGACGACCAACGGGCTCGTGGGCCGCTACGTCGCCGAATGGGCCGGCGCGGACGCCGTGCTGCGCCGCGTCGCCGTACGGCTGGGTGTACCGAACTACCCCGGCGACACGCTCACCCTGCGCGGCCGGGTCACCGCCCTCGCGGACGACGGGGCCGTCGAGCTGGCCGTCACGGGCACGAACGGCCTGGGCAGTCACGTCACGGCCAGGGTCACGGTCGTCCCGGCCGGGGCGACGGCCCTCCCGGCGTCCGAGGAGGCCGTGCGATGAGCGTCCGGCACCGTGACGAGCTGGGCGGACGGGCGGCCGTCGCGGGCATCGGCGCGACCGAGTTCTCCAAGGACTCCGGGCGCAGCGAGCTGAGGCTCGCCGTCGAGGCCGTCCGCGCGGCACTGGACGACGCGGGGCTCGCCCCCGCCGACGTCGACGGCATGGTCACCTTCACGATGGACACGAGCCCCGAGATCACCGTCGCGCAGGCGGCGGGGATCGGCGAGCTGTCCTTCTTCTCGCGGGTGCACTACGGCGGGGGCGCCGCCTGCGCCACCGTCCAGCAGGCGGCGATGGCGGTCGCGTCGGGCGTCGCGGAGGTCGTCGTGTGCTACCGCGCCTTCAACGAGCGTTCGGGCCGCCGCTTCGGCGCGGGCGTCCAGCACCGCGAGCCGACCGCCGAGGGCGCCGCGCTCGGCTGGGCGCTGCCCTTCGGGCTGCTCACGCCCGCGTCGTGGGTGGCGATGGCGGCCCGCCGCTATCTGCACGTCTACGGGCTGACGCCGGAGGTCTTCGGCCATGTCGCGGTGGTGGACCGCAAGTACGCGGCGGCCAACCCGGCCGCGTATTTCCACGGCAAGCCCCTCACCCTCGCCGAGCACGCCGCCTCGCGCTGGATCGTCGAGCCGCTGCGGCTGCTGGACTGCTGCCAGGAGACGGACGGCGGTCAGGCGCTCGTCGTCACGACCCCCGAGCGCGCCCGGGACCTGCGGCACCCGCCCGCGGTCGTCGCGGCGGCGGCGCAGGGCGCGGGGCGCGGGCAGGAGCAGATGACGAGCTTCTACCGGGACGACCTGACCGGGCTGCCCGAGATGGGTGTGGTCGCCCGCCAGCTCTGGCGCACGGCCCGGTGCGGCCCCTCGGACGTGGACGTGGCGATCCTGTACGACCACTTCACGCCGTTCGTGCTGGCGCAACTGGAGGAGTTCGGCTTCTGCGGGCGCGGCGAGGGCGGCCCTTTCGTGGCGGAGGAGACGCTGCCGCTCAACACGCACGGGGGACAGCTCGGCGAGGCGTATCTGCACGGGATGAACGGCATCGCCGAGGCCGTGCGCCAGCTCCGCGGGACGTCGGTCAACCAGGTGCGGGGAGCCGAGCGGGTCCTCGTGACGGCGGGAACGGGTGTGCCCACCTCGGGGCTGGTCCTCGCGTCGGATGGCTCAGACGGCTGAATCCGGGGCGGCGGCGGGCGTGGTGACCTGCGCGCGGGGCGCGGGCTCGCTTCACTCGCCCCATGCGCCAGAAAAGTCACACTATGCGACATGTGGTCGTGTTCCTCGCGGCCTTCGCCTCCCTCCTGACGGGCGGCTCCCTGCCCGCGAACGCGAACGCGGACGCGAGCACGAACGGCGACGCGCCTGCGAGCACCGGCGCCGGCACGGCCCCCGGTGAACGGACCGGTGAGGCCGCCGCGGGGCCTCCCTCGCTCATCCAGGGCGACCCCCGCCGCTTCGGTGCCGAGACCTTCAAGGGCTACGCCTTCGACGCCTGCCAGGCCCCCTCGTACGCCACGATGCGTGCCTGGCGGAAGTCCTCCCCGTACGGCGCCGTCGGCGTCTACATCGGAGGGCGGGGGCGCGGCTGCCCGGACCAGAAGAACCTCACCCCCTCCTGGACGCGTGGTGTGCACCGGATGGGCTGGAAGATGCTCCCCCTGTACGTCGGCTCGCAGGCGCCCTGCGTCATCGCGAAGCACAAGCGCAAGTTCGCCATGAGCCACAGCGCGCCCTACACGCGCGGGCAGCGCGAGGGCCTGGACGCGGTGCAGCGGGCACGCGCCCTCGGGATGGTCCCCCGCACCACGATCTACCTCGACATGGAGGCATACCGGCACAAGCAGTCCCGCTGCGCGGCGACGACCCTGCGGTTCGTCCAGGGCTGGAACGCGGCCGTACGCCAGCAGCGGTACATCCCCGGCTTCTACAGCAGTGCGGACTCCGGGATCTCCCACATGGAGAGGGCACGCGCCGCGGGCAGCAGGGGGCTGCCGACGGCCATGTGGTTCGCCCGCTGGAGGGTGCCCGCCTCCACGGGGGCCGAGCACCGTATGCACCCCCAGGCCTGGCAGCCGCACCGCCGTATCCACCAGTTCACGGGGAACGTGAAGCGGACGTACGGTGGACGCACGCTCCACATCGACCAGAATCTGGTGGACGCGCCCGTCGCGGTGATGGGATGAGACCCTGAGGGCGTCCCTGATCCCCTCGGTGGACGGTCTCCACCTTCAGGAGGTGTAGGCAGCACCACCCCTACGCCCTAGGGCGGACGTCTCATCGGGACCTCCGGGCGATCCGTGGCACCCCCCTCGACTTCTAGCGTTGAGCCATGACCACGCCTGGGACAGTCCGGCCCGTTCTCACCGAGAGGGTCAGGACCACAGAGACGAAGCACGCGGGTCGTCCTCCCGTGCCCCCAGGCTCGGGGGGAACACCGCTGACGTTCGCGTCGTACGTGCAGGCGCGCGGGCCGGTGCTGCTGCGCACCGCCCGCTCGCTGACCGCCAACCCGTGCGACGCCGAGGACCTGCTGCAGACCGCGCTGACCAAGACCTACCTCGCCTGGGAGCGCATCGAGGACCACCGCGCCCTCGACGGCTACGTGCGCCGGGCGCTCGTGAACACCCGCACCTCGCAGTGGCGCAGGCGCAAGGTGGACGAGTTCGCCGTCGACGAGCTGCCGGAGCCCGACCCGCTGCCCGCGCCCGACCCCGCCGAACAGCAGGCGGTACGGGACGCGATGTGGCGGGCCGTGCTGAAGCTGCCCGCGCGGCAGCGCGCCATGGTCGTGCTGCGCTACTACGAGGACCTCAGCGAGGTGCAGACGGCCGAGGTGCTGGGGGTCTCGGTCGGCACCGTGAAGAGCGCGGTCTCCCGCGCGCTGGCCAAGCTGCGCGAGGACGCGCAGCTCGCCTCCGACGTCCTCGGAGCGGCCACGGACGGGGGAACGGCAGGGGGGACCGTGGAGGCGCGCGCCGCGGCCTGACAGATCGCGGCGCCGCAGCGTACGGCGTCTTCCCGCCGCCGCGTACGGCACTCTCGCCGCCCCTTGCTCCTGTGCGCGACCCCGTGACATACCGCCCGGTCGGTGGCAGGCTTCCGCGAAAACCCGCGCCTACTCACGCGTAGGCACAGGCAACCGGAAACCTGGGGAGGCCCCGGTGCTGAGCACGATGCAGGACGTACCGCTGACCATCGCGCGCATTCTGCGCCACGGCACGCGCGTGCACGGCGGATCGCGGATCACGACATGGACGGGCGACGGCGCGCCGCACCGCCAGACGTTCGCCGAGACCGGTGAACGCGTGGCCAGGCTCGCCCACGCGCTGCGCGACGAACTGGGGGTGCGCGAGGAGGACCGTGTCGCGACCCTGATGTGGAACAACAGCGAGCACGTGGAGGCGTACTTCGCGGTGCCCGCCATGGGCGCCGTCCTGCACACCCTCAACCTCCGGCTGCCCGCCGACCAGCTCGCCTGGATCGTCAACCACGCGGCCGACCGCGTCGTCCTCGTCAACGGCTCCCTGATCCCGCTGCTGGCGCCCCTGATGCCCCGGCTGGAGACGGTCGAGCACATCGTCGTCGTCGGCCCGGGCGACACCTCGGCCCTGGACTCGGCCCTGGAGGGCCACCCGGCGCGCGTGCACGCCTATGAGGACCTGCTCGCGGGCCGTCCCGACGCCTATGACTGGCCCGAGCTGGACGAGCGTTCCGCCGCGGCCATGTGCTACACCTCCGGCACGACGGGCGACCCCAAGGGCGTCGTCTACTCGCACCGTTCGATCTACCTGCACTCCATGCAGGTCAACATGACCCAGTCGATGGCGCTGACGGACGCGGACACGTCCCTCCCCGTCGTCCCCATGTTCCATGTGAACGCCTGGGGCCTCCCCCACGCGGCGCTGATGACGGGCGTGAACCTGCTGATGCCGGACCGCTTCCTCCAGCCCGCGCCCCTCGCCGAGATGATCGCCACCGAACGCCCCACGCACGCCGCCGCCGTGCCCACCATCTGGCAGGGGCTGCTGGCAGAGCTGGACGCGCGCCCGCGCGACGTGTCCTCCATGAAGCGCGTGACCATCGGCGGCGCGGCCTGCCCGCCCTCTCTGATGTCCGCCTTCGAGGAGCGGCACGGCGTGACCCTGTGCCACGCCTGGGGCATGACGGAGACCTCCCCGCTGGGCAGCGTCGCGATGCCCCCGGGCGGCGTGAGCGCCGAGGAGGAGTTCGCGTACCGCGTCACCCAGGGCCGCTTCCCGGCCGGCGTCGAGGCGCGGCTCGCGGCGCCCGACGGCACGTTCGCGCCCTGGGACGGCTCCTCCACGGGCGAACTGGAGGTGCGCGGCCCCTGGATCGCCGGTGCCTACTACGGCGGTGCCGACGGCGAGCCGATCCGCCCCGACGACAAGTTCAGCCCGGACGGCTGGCTGCGGACCGGTGACGTCGGCAGCATCTCCCCGGACGGCTATCTCACGATCACCGACCGCGCCAAGGACGTCATCAAGTCCGGCGGCGAGTGGATCTCCTCGGTCGAGCTGGAGAACGCCCTGATGGCGCACGACGCGGTCGCCGAGGCCGCCGTGGTGGCCGTACCGGACGAGAAGTGGGGCGAACGCCCGCTCGCCGCCGTCGTCTTCCACGAGGACGAATCCGCAGTCCCCTACGACGAGCTGCGCACCCACCTGGGCAAGGACCTCGCCCGCTGGCAGCTCCCCGAGCGCTGGACGACGGTCGGGTCCGTGCCGAAGACGAGCGTCGGCAAGTTCGACAAGAAGGTACTGCGCAAGCAGTACGCCGACGGGGAGCTGGACGTCACCCGCCTCGACGACTGAGCCCGTACGGCCGTCAGCTCGCGCCGATCTTCGTGAGGAGGTCGACGATCCGGGACTGCACCTCCGTGTTCGTCGACCTCTCCGCGAGGAAGAGCACCGTCTCGCCCGAAGCGAGCCGGGGCAGCTCGGCCGGGTCCATGTCGGCCGAGGTGTAGACGACGAAGGGCGTGCGGTTCAGCAGCCCGTTCACGCGCAGCCAGTCGATGATCCCGGCGCGGCGGCGGCGCACCTGCATCAGGTCCATCACGACCAGGTTCGGCCGGACCTGCGCGGCGACGTTCACCGCGTCCGAGTCCGTCGGGGCGTGCGCGACCTGCATCCCGCGCCGCTCCAGCGTCGCCGCGAACGCGCCCGCGATGGCCTCGTGCTCCTCCACCAGCAGCACCCGCGGCGGATGCTGCTCGCTGTCGCGCGGGGCCAGCGCCTTGAGCAGCACGGCCGGGTCCGCGCCGTACGCCGCCTCGCGCGTCGCCTGCCCGAGCCCCGCCGTGACCAGCACCGGCACCTCGGCCGCCACCGCGGCCGTACGGAGCGACTGGAGCGCCGTCCTGGTGATCGGGCCCGTCAGCGGGTCGACGAACAGCGCGGCCGGATACGCCGCGATCTGCGCGTCCACCTCCTCACGCGAGTGCACCAGCACGGGGCGGTAGCCGCGGTCGGACAGGGCCTGCTGCGTGGAGACGTCCGGCTCCGGCCAGACGAGCAGCCGACGCGGGTTGTCGAGCGGCTCGGGCGGCAGTTCGTCGTCGACCGCCTGGGGCGGCAGCGACAGGCCGCGCCCGTCGGTCATCTCGACCGGACTGTCGGGCCCGTCCAGGGGCTCGGGCCCCTCGGTCACGGAACCGCCGGGCGTGCCGATGGAGCCGATGCTGAACTCGCGCGGCGAGGTCGGCAGCCCGCCGCCCTGCTGCTGCTCGTGGGGCATCGGCATGGGTCCGGGCCCGGCCTGGGGGGCCGGAGCGGTCCCGTTGTCGCCCTCGCTCTTCTCCTGCGGGGTCCCCAGCTTCCGCCGACGGCCCGAACCGGGCGCGGGGAGGGGCGTGGAGGGCGTGGACGGTATGGCGGGCGCCGGTGAGGGCGCGGAGGGCGCCTGGCCGTGCCACTGCTGCGCCGCCTGCTCGGCGACGCGCTGGCTGAACGGCATCCCCTGCCCGAGGGTACGTACGCGCGGGCCCTGGTCGTCCCCGTACGAGGGCGGCGCGGTCCGCTCGGGCATGGGCAGGCCCTGCGGCTGCGACGAGGGCTGCTGCGGGAACGGACCGCCGCCCAGGATGGGGCTCGCCGCGACGACCGTGTGCTCGACGGCCTGCGGCGCGGCCTCCTGCGCGGCCTCATCGGCCTGCGCGGGCAACGCGGCCTGGTCGGCGGTGGGCTCGACGGGGGCGGCGGGCGGGGCGGGCTCGGTGGGGACGGCCACGGCCGCCCCCTCGGCGTCGTCCGCGCTGGTGGGAGCGGGCGGCAGCGCGAACGGGGCGTGCTGCGGGCCCTGCTGCGCCTCCGCCTGCGCCCGCGCACGCGCCTGCGCCGCCGCGATACGCCGCGCGCGGCGCCCGCCGCTCGCGGGCACCTCCAACGCGCTTCCGGGCGCTTCGGGTGCCCCGGCCGTTCCGGGCGCGAGCTGCTCGCCCTCGCCGATGCTCTGCCCGGCGGCGCCGGGGTCGGTCTCCTGGACGCCGGACACGCCCTCGGCCTGGGCCGTCTCGACGGCACGGCCACGTGCGCGCCGGCCCGTACCGGGCTGCACCTGGAGGGCCTGGGCCTGCTGAGCCTGCTGGGTCTCCTCCGGCTGCTGCTGCGCGTGCCCCTGGGCGGGAATCGCGTGCCCCGGCGTGTCGCCCGTGGCCTCGCCCGTACTCGCGCCCGCGGGGAGCGGCATCGGCTGACGGCTCTGGTTCTCGGTGGGGTCGGCGAGGGCGCGGCGGGCGCGCCGTCCCGAACCCTGCGCGGGCACGGGCGCGTTCGCGCCCTCGCTCCCGCCCGGGCTCCCGCCCGGGGGCAGCGCGATGGCGCCGCCGCGCGTCGCGGCCTGCTCCAGCGCCGCCGCCTGCTCGTGCTGCTCCTCGGCGGGGCTCGGGCGCCCGCGGCGCCGCCCGGTCGGCCGCGGTACGGCCTCGACGCCGCCGCCACCGGTCTCCGGACCCGGAACCGGACCCGGAATCTGACCCTGCGCCTCCGGCACCGGGGAGCCTTGCGGCTGCTCCTGCGGCTGCTCCTGCGCGGGCTGTGCCGGGATCATCGGGGCGGCCGGCCCCGGCGCGGACCCCGGCGCCTGCTCCGTGCCGCGCGCCGGTTCGGCGGGGACGGGCATGACCGTCGTCTCGCCGGTCGCCTTCCCCCGCCCGTTCGTGGCGTGACCGGCGCCCGTACCGCCCGTACCGGACGTACCACCCGTACCGCCCGTGGAAGCGACGGGCACCTCCAGTACGTACGCGCTGCCCCCGGCGGCCCCCGGCACCTCGTGGGTCTGGAGCACGCCGCCGTGGCGCCGCACGATGCCGCGGACGATCGGCTCGTGGACGGGGCTGCCGCCGCTGTGCGGGCCGCGCACCTCGATCCGTACGACATCGCCGCGCTGGGCCGCCGCCACCACGATCGTGGGGTCCACGCCGGGCGGCGGGGCGACCGCCGACTGGCCCGTGGCGTCGACGCCCGCGACGTCGGCGATCAGGTGCGCCAGCGCCGTCGCCATCCGCTCCGGGTCGACCTCGGCCTCTATCGGCGGCGCGTGCACCGCGAACTGCGCCCGTCCCGGACCGATCAGCTCGACCGCGCCCTCGACGCCCGCCGACACCACGCCGTCGAGCGCGACCAGCTCGGTCGCGAGCTTGTCCTGCCCGGCGTCCAGGCGCTGGAAGCCCAGCACGTTGTCCACCAGGGTCGTCATCCGGGCGTATCCGGCGGCGAGGTGGTGCAGCACCTGGTTGGCCTCGGGCCAGAGCTGACCCGCCGGGTCGGCGGCGAGCCCGGACAGGTCGCCGCGCAACTGCTCCAGCGGCCCGCGCAGCGCCTCGCCGAGCAGGGCCCGGAGCTGCCGGTGCCGGGCGACCACGGTCTCGTACGGGCGGCGGTCGGTGAAGGCCAGCACCGCGCCGACCAGTTGCTCCCCGTCGCGCACCGGGGCCGTCGTCATGTCCACGGACACCGCGGTGCCGTCCTTCGTCCACAGCACCTGCCCGGCCCGCACCCGGTGCTTGCGCCCGGAGCGCAGCGTGTCGGCGAGCGGCGTCTCCTCGTACGCGAGGGGCGTGCCGTCCGGGCGCGAGTGGTGGACGAGGGGGTGGAGCGGCTGGCCGCCGAGGTCGCTGGCGCGGTAGCCCAGTATCTGCGCGGCCGCCGGGTTGACGAGCACGACGCGGCCCTCGGCGTCGACACCGACGACGCCCTCGGAGGCGGCGCGCAGGATCATCTCCGTCTGCCGCTGCTGGCGCCCCAGCTCCGCCTCGGTGTCGAGCGTCCCGGTGAGGTCGCGGACGACGAGCATCAGCAGCTCGTCCCCCGTGTACCCGGGGCCCCCGCCGTGGTCGGCGAACGCGGCCTCGAACGCGGAGGCGTACGGCGTCCGCCCGTCCTCCAGGTTGGCGCTGGTCACCTCGACCGGGAACTCGGTGCCGTCCGTGCGCCGCGCGACCATGCGCGTCGGCTTCGTACGCCCCTGCGCCTGCGCGGCCATCTCGTCCGGCCGCCGCATCGAACCCGGGATCCGCTTGGAGTCGAACTCCGGCAGCAGGTCGAGCAGCCCGCGCCCGACGAGCGCCGTGCCCGGGGTCTCGAAGGCTTCGAGCGCGATGGCGTTCGCGTTCACCACCGTGCCGTTGCAGTTGACCAGGAGCAGCGCATCGGGCAGCGCGTCGAGTATGGCGGCGAGGCGAGCAGCGCCTCGGGATGGCCTGCTGCTCACGGCGACTCTTCCTCCCTGCTGACCCCACGGTGCGCGTGACTGTCCGCCCGTCGGGGGCCGGTCGGTCAGATCACGGCAGTCAGTCTGCCGCTCGCCCCGGGCGTGCCACTAGGGGGAGTCTACGGGCAGCGGTTGTGCGCGCGGCGGCGGATGTGGGGGAGGAACGTGAACCGGGGCGGGGAGAAAGCCCCCTCCTCGAAGCCCGCCGCCACGGCCTCGTACGGACGAGTAGGAACGAGTGCGAACGAGTACGGATGAGTTCTGACGGATGCGGAACGAATACGGAACGGAGCGGATGCGAGGTACGGGTGTGAGGTACGGACGTGACGTACGGGCGTACGGGGCGCGCGGCCGTACGTACGGCTAGGAAGCCCTGGGGAGCGCGGGAACGAGGGCGTCCCAGCGCTCGATCTCGCAGCCGTTGCTCCTCTTGAAGCGCGCGTCCACGGAACGGCCGCGCCAGACGCCGGTGACGTGGGCCGTCGCGGGACCGCCGTAGATCATCGTGCATCGCTCGGAGTGCGGCACCGGCGCGAACGGATCCCGTCCGCCCCTGCTCGCCTCGTCGAGCGCCGCGCACGCGCGTTCGGGTTCGGGGTGGTCCCCGCCCGCGGGCCGGCACCGCACGGTGTACGTACCGTCCGTCGCGTTGCCCCCGCTGTCCGTGACGGTGAAGGTCAGCTCGTCGGCCCCGCCGCGCGCGAGCGCGGCCGGGGCGGACAGCGCCTCCGCCAGCATGCCGAGCGCGGCGAGCGCGGTGGCGGCGGTGAGGGTGGTGGTGCTGGTGAGGTGACGGCGGCGGCGACGGCGCATGGGCACTCCCGGTTCGGGCGTCAGTACGGCAGGGGAACGGACCGAGGGGCAGCCACCCCTCTCTTCCGACTAACGCCCATATGCGCGGTTCGTTGCGCCCTCGCGCCCTCCCGCACAACGCCTTTGCCCAGCGGTCCCCGGACCGAGTACGGTAGGGGCCGATTGGAGACAGCCCGCGCGGCTGTGCCATCATCTGCACACACCTCGTGGCCACGGCCCGAGTGTGTCTGGAGGCTTCGCCTAGTCTGGTCTATGGCGCCGCACTGCTAATGCGGTTTCGGGGTAACCCCCTGATCGAGGGTTCAAATCCCTCAGCCTCCGCAGTCACCAGAGCCCCGGCCATCGGCCGGGGCTCTTGCGTTTTCGCAGGTCAGGCCGGGTATCCGAATCGGATTTCGCCTCGCGCCGCAGGTCATGTAATGTTGTTCCCGCAACGCGCCGCCCGGCCCGAAAGGCCGGAAAGCACAAGCGCTCGTAGCTTAACGGATAGAGCATCTGACTACGGATCAGAAGGTTGCAGGTTCGAATCCTGCCGAGCGCGCAGCAGGTGAGAGGGCCCCGGGTCATCCCGGGGCCCTCTTGCGTTGGAGCGTCAGGGGCCTCAGGCGGCGTCAGGAGGCGTCAGGCCGAGGTGAGGTTTTCCGCGGGGGTGGGGAGCTTCGCGGGGTCGTAGTGGCTCGTCGTCAGCGTGCCCGTGGCGTCCGTGAGGGCGAAGACCGGGTAGCCCTCGATGGCGAACGCCTTTTCCGTCGGGCCCTGGCCCTCCGTGTCCTCGATCACGACGTGGGAGAGGGAGCGGAGCGGCTCGGCCATCTCCAGGGCCTCGGTGGTGTCGCCGTGGACGAAGGTGACGACCGTACGGCCGAGGGCGCGGTGGCGTTCGGCGAGCTTCGCGTAGTGCGGGAGCTTCTCCTTGCAGGCGGGGCAGGACGTCGAGACGAAGCCGACGAGCGCGTTGCGCAGGGTCTCCGCCGAGACGCGGTCGCCGTCCAGCGTCTCTGCCTCGAACTCCGGTACGGCCGAGCCGTTCGGCAGCATCAGCGCCGGGGCGGAGGAGGCGGCCCCCGTCCCGCCTCCCGCCTTCAGTTTGCGGATGATCCCGAACGTCAGCAGCAGGTTCAGCAGGCACAGCACCGCCAGGATCACGACGGCTGCGGTCAGGAACGGCATCAGGTCTCCCGGGGTGTTGCGGGGGCGTCTGTCAGCAGGGCGGTCAGGGCGTCCAGCGAGACGACCAGCAGGCCGCCGACGAGGGCGGCGAAAGCGGCCGTGGCGATTCCGCCGGGGTGGGCGGGGAGTTCGGGCGCGCCGGAGAGGGACATGGGGACGCCCGCGGCCACGACCGCCAGCAGCGCCGCGTTGCGCGCGACGTGCCGGCGGCCGACCGGCGCGGTCGAGGAGCCGAAGCAGGCGCAGGACGTGCGCGTGCCGCGCCGGAGGGCGCCCGCGAGCGCGGCGGTGAGGACGAGGAGCAGCGCGCCGGAGAGCAGAAGGCCGGGCAGTCCGCCCGGCGGGACGAGGAGCAGCGGCGGAATGAGGCACTCCACCGCCACGACGGCCACCGCGACCGGGCGCAGAAACCGTGCGGGGGCGCCCATTCCGCGGGCGGCGGACTCGAATTCCCGGAAGGCGACGCGCCCGCGCAGCTTGCTCGCGGCGGAGACCACGAAGATCCCGCCCAGCAGAAGTCGGCAGGTCAGCAGCGCGTAGTCCATGGAATCCCCCGTGTGCCGCTCGGTGTCGGAGGAAATCTAACCCCGGAAACGGGTCGGGGGGAATGGCGGGCGGAAGCGGGCGGCGGGAAAAGCGGAGTTCTGAATTCCAGAACATTTCGACGAGAAGCGGAGTTCCCAAATCCCCTCTGGCGCGGGGGTGTTCGGCCACGTAGGGTTCCGGCTGTCCTGATCAGCCACCGAGGGGAGAACCCATGCTTGGCAAGTTGAGCGACAAGGTTCTGGGGCTCGTTCTGCGCGAGGAGCGCGCGGGTGCGTGTGTTCCGGAGCACGGCAACTACTGCTACTGCCGCAGCGGCAAGAAGTACTACATGAACTGCTACGGGATCTGCACCAAGAGCACCAAGGGCTGCTGATCCGGCAGTTCTGAAGGGCTCTCGGGTGAACCGCGGATATCGCCCGGGAGCCGTGCCGTTCGTGGCCATAGCCGTCGCCATGGCCGTCGCCACAGCCGTCGTCAATCCGCAGTCATAGCCGTTGTCGTCATACGGGCCGCCCACAGCGAAGGATTCCGGCACCGTGCCTGAAACAGTGCCCGAAACAGCGCCCGGAACCGTGCCCCGTTCCCGGCTGCGGCTGCGGGCCGCGCTGATCTGTGTGGCGCTCCAGTTCCAGGCCACCCGGGCGGGTGCGAGCGCGATGTTCGGCACCGCCGTGGCCGCCGGGCTGCTGCCCGCCTTCGGCGCGTGGCTCGGCAAGCTGCTCTTCGACGAGATCGGGCGCGGCGGCGACGCGGACACCGCGCGCGCCACCTATCTCGCCCTCTCCGTGGCGGCCGTCGGCGCGCTGACCGCCCTCCTCCAGCAGCTCGCCGGGTACCTCGACGAGGTCGTACGGCAGCGGCTCGTGGTGGCCGTCGAGGACCGGCTCTTCGCGCGCGTCAACGAGTTCCGGGGGCTGCGGTTCTTCGAGTCGCCCGCGTTCCACGACCGGCTGCGGCTGGCGCAGGAGGCGGCGCAGGACGCGCCGCACAACATCACCATGTTCAGCCAGCTCAGCGTCCAGGCCGTTGCCACCGTCTCCGGCTTCACCGGGGTGCTGCTCGCGGTGTGGCCGCCGATGGTGGGGCTGCTCTTCCTCTCCGGCGGCGCCGCGCTCGTCGCGCAGCTCTTCCAGGCCCGCCGCCAGGCCGAGGTCTCCGAGATCGTCTCGGGCAAGTACCGCCGCAGGCTGTTCTACCGGGGTCTGCTGACCGACCCCCGGGCCGCCAAGGAGATACGGCTCTTCGGGCTCGGCGGGTTCCTGCACTCCCGGCTCGTGACCGCGCTCGGCGACGCGACGGACGCCGAACTGCGCGTCGCGCGCCGGGGCACGCTCGTCCAGTCCGGCTTCGCGCTGCTGAACGCGGCCGTCACCGGGCTCGGCACGGTCATCGTCGCGACGGGCGCGGCGCAGGGGCGGTTCAGCGTCGGCGACGTGACCCTGTTCATCGCCGCGGCGGCCGGGATCCAGTCGACGTTCGGCGGGTTCGTGATGCAGGCCGGGATGGCGGTCGAGGGCATCCGGCTGTTCGGGCACTACCTCGACGTGATGGAACTGCCGGACGACCTCCGTACGGCAGCGGAAGAAAGTGACGGTTCCGCGCCCGTACGGCCCCTCGCGCGCGGCATCGAGCTGCGCGACGTCTGGTTCCGGTACGACGACTCGGGGCCGTGGGTGCTGCGTGGTGTCGACCTGACCGTGCCGGCGGGCGCGGCGGTCGGCCTGGTGGGCCGGAACGGCGCGGGGAAGAGCACGCTGGTCAAGCTGCTGTGCCGGTTCTACGACCCGGTGCGCGGCAGCATCCTGTGGGACGGCGTGGACCTGCGCGCCCTCGACGTCGAGGAGCTGCGCCGCCGTATCGGCGTGACGTTCCAGGACCACATGGCGTACGACCTCACGGCCCAGGAGAACATCGGCGTCGGCGATCTCCCGCGCCTGGAGGACCGCGAGGGAGTGCGCGCGGCGGCGCGCGAGGCCGAGATCGACGAGAAGCTGGCCGGCCTGCCCAGCGGCTACGACACGCTGCTCAGCCGGGTCCAGGTGGACGACTACGACGCCGCGCCCGGCGTCACCCTCTCCGGCGGTCAGTGGCAACGCGTCGCGCTGGCCCGCTCGTTGATGCGCCGCGACAGCGAACTGCTGATCCTCGACGAGCCCAGCTCGGCGCTGGACGCGCAGGCCGAGCACGACATCAACCGGACGCTGCGCGCGCACCGTGAGGGCAGGACCAGCCTCCTCGTCTCGCACCGGCTCAGCGCGCTGCGCGACGCGGACGTGATCGTCGTCCTGGAGGACGGCGCGGTCGTCGAGACGGGCACACACGACGCG
The DNA here is from genome assembly GCF_039530985.1 of Streptomyces albiaxialis. Taxonomy (NCBI): domain Bacteria; kingdom Bacillati; phylum Actinomycetota; class Actinomycetes; order Kitasatosporales; family Streptomycetaceae; genus Streptomyces; species Streptomyces albiaxialis. The sequence goes on along the minus strand of NZ_BAAAPE010000001.1, from coordinate 933,011 downwards.
CTCATGAGCGAACAGGGCCGCTACGCACACCTGTTCGCCGTCCAGGCGGCTGGCTACCAGGACGCGCGGGTGGGCGAGGCGTCACCGGTGAGCGAGGCGACGGCGGGGGAGCGGTGAGGCGCGGGCACGGGCACGGGCACGGGCGCCGCACGGTCCTCGCGGTGACCGCGGCGGTCCTCGTCATGGGGGCGAGGGCCGCCGCCCGCCGCCGACTCCGGCTGATCCGCGTCACGGGGACGAGCATGACGCCGACGTACGAGGACGGGGAACGGCTGCTCGTACGAACGGGCGCGCGCGTACGGGACGGTGACGTGGTCGTCTTCCGCAACCCGCTGGAGGAGCGGAGCCCGGACGGGCCGCGCTGGCTCGTGAAGCGGGCCACCGCGCTGCCGGGCGCGCCGGTGCCGCCCGAGGTGCTGCGCGCGGTCGGCGCACGCCCCGGTACGCGGGTGCCCCGGGGCCGCCTCGTCGTCCGGGGCGACGCCCAGAACACGCAGGATTCCCGGCACTTCGGCTACGTCCGCGCCGACGCCGTGCTCGGTGTGGCCGTACGTCCACGGCGCGCCCGCGCCTGAGGCGCGCCTCAACTCCCCGGACCTGCCCCGAACTTCTCGGAACTGCCCGGCTCGTGACGCATGCCGCGAGAGGGACGTATGCGACTTGGCACCCGCGCCCGACAGGCGTCCGTATAGCGGGACACGGTTTAGTATCGAAGGGGTTACGGGGCGGGCATCCCTCGAAGGAGCGGGCGCGTATGACGCAGGGCAGGGGCCGGGTCAGCGTGTGGCTGGAGAAGAGGCCCGCGGCGAAGAGACCCGGGGTGAAAAGGCGTTCGGGGTCGGGGAGCGACGCGCAGCCGGACGGGCTGGACCGCGAGCGGATCACGGCCACGGCGGTGCGGATCCTGGACGCGGACGGGCTGGCGCGGTTCTCGATGCGCCGCCTCGCCGCCGAGCTGGGCGTGACGGCCATGTCCGTGTACTGGTACGTGGACAGCAAGGAGGACCTGCTCGAACTCGCCCTGGACGCCGCGCAGGGCGAGTTGGAGGCGCCCGGCGGCGCGGGGGACTGGCGGCAGCAGCTCCGGGCCGTGGCCCACGACCGGCGCGCGCTCCTGCGCCGTCACCCGTGGGCGCCGGCGCTGATCGGCCGGTGCCTCGACATCGGCCCCCGCGCGAGGGCGTACGCGAGCGGCGTGCGCCTCCTTCTGCTGGACGCCGGGATTCCGGAGCGGCAGGCGGACGGGGCGCTCACCGCGCTGTTCTCGTTCGTGCACGGGCACGCGGCCGCCGAGACGGGGTGGGACGGCCGCTGCCGGGAGGCGGGGCTCAGCCCCGGGGAGTGCCGCCGTGCCCTGCGGGAGTCCTCCCCCGGCTCCGTCCCGGTGGTGGGGCAGCGGGACGGGGACGGGCTCGACGCGCGCGAGCGGGACTTCGCCGTCGCGCTCGACTGCGTGATCGAGGGCATCGGGGCGCTGGCGCCGACCGGGCCGGCGCACGCGGGGCTCAGCCGAACGGCAGTGACTCCCCCTGCACCGCCTGGATGTCCAGCTCGACCTTGAGGGTGGTGCCGATCGCGGCGATCCCGGCGGCGACGACCTGGTTGTAGTTCATCGCGAAGTCCGAGCGGCGCAGTTCGGCCGTCGCGCGGAACGAGGCGCGGACGCCGCCCCAGGGGTCGGGGCCGGTGCCGAGGTAGCTGAGGTCGAGGCCGACCTCGCGGACGACGCCGTGCATCGCCAGCTCGCCCTCGACCGTCCAGCGGTCGGGCCCGGCGGGCACGATGCCGGTGCTGCGGTACGTCAGCTCCGGGTACTCCTCGACGTTCAGGAAGTCCGCCGAGCGCAGGTGCTGGTCGCGCATCTCGTTGCCCGTGTCGATGCTCGCGGCCCGTATGACCGCCTCGACGCGGGACTTCTCCGGGTCCTGCGCGATCTCCACGCGCCCGCCGAACTCCGTGAACCGGCCGTGCACGCTGGTCATCCCCAGGTGCTGGGCGCTCGCGGCGATCGTCGAGTGCATCGGGTCGATGGTCCAGGCGCCCGGCGGCGGCAGTTCGACGCCGCCCTGCCGCGCGAGCACCAGCGTGCCCAGGTCGGCCCGGCCGGAGGCCGTGACCATCGCGGTGGAGGCCGCGGGGGCGTAGCCCACGGCGGTGGCGATGACCGTGTACGGGCCGGACGGCAGCGGCTCCGCGCTGCGTACCAGCCCCTCGTCGTCGGCCTCGGCGCGCAGCACCTGCGTCCCCGTCATGTCCGTGACGGTCAGCACGGCGTGCTGCACCGCCCATCCGTCCCGGGTGCGCACCCGTGCGCGTACGCCCGCTCCTGCGGCTGACATCCCTGTTCGCTCCTCAATAGCTCGCATACGGGGCCCCGGCCGCCGTGCCGGCGGGCCGTCCCCTGCCCGCCTCACGGCCGCGGCTGCCGGGGCCCTTCCCCGCCCCGGGCCGGACGCCGCGCGCTCCGCTCGATCCGCGCGCCGTCCGGAACCGGGGGGTCTACTCGCCCGGGCACCGGTGGTGTCCTTGGTGCCCGGGCGCCCGGGTCACTCGTCCGGGTGGTGCAGCTCGATGTCGTACGCGTCGACACCGGGGCCCGTGACGTGCAGGGCGTTGGCCATGGGCGGGTAGCCGCTCGCGATGACCGAGTAGTCGCCCGCGTCCAGGTCGGTGAAGGCGTACGCGCCGTCCTCACCGGTGGTGGATGTGGCGAGCACGTTGCCCGCGGCGTCCACGAGCGTGACCCGGGCGTCGGCCAGCGGCCTGCGGTCGGCCCCGGCACGCACGACACCCGACACCCGGGCGCCCGCGGCGAGTTCGACGTCCAGGCGGGTGATGCCCTGGCCCTGCACGTCGACCGGGATGGCCGTCGGGCGGAAGCCCGAGGCGTTGACGGCGACCGTGAAGGTGCCGGTCACCAGCTCGTCGAAGCGGAACTCGCCCTGCTCGCCGGTGAGTCCGGTGGCCAGGACCTCGCCGCGCACATCGGTGACGACGACCATCGCGCCCTGGACGGCCGCGCCGTCGACCGTGCTGCGCACCTGGCCCGCGAGGCCGCTGGTGCCGGAGAGCAGCAGGTCGTGGCTGAGCGGCTCGTCGCCGACGACGACCGTCGACGCCTGCGGCTGGTGGCCGTCGGCGGCGGCGATCAGCACGTACGAGCCGGCGCCGGGGGCGTCCAGTCCGTACGAGCCGTCCTCGCGGGTGACGGAGCGGCCCAACTGGCGCCCGCTGAGCGAGATCAGCGTGACGGCGGCGCGGGCGACGCCGACGCCCTCCGCGTTGCGGACGGTGCCGTGGATGCCGGAGCCCGAGGGAGCGGCAGGCGCGGCGGCCATGGCCGCGTACTCGCGGAGCTGCTGGGTCTGGGCCTGGGCCTGTGCCTGCTCCTGACCGTTGCCGTTGGCCTGCGGAGCCGGGGAGGCCTGGGAGGCGCCCACCGCGACCGGCTGCGGCGCGGTCCGCTCAACGGCGGGGACCTCGTCGGACGGAGTGGCGGCAGGGGCCTTGCCCTGCTCGATGCCGGACTGGGTCTTCAGCGGGACCTCCTTGATGAACAGCACGCAGATCAGCGCGACGAACGCGATCGGTGCCGCGTACAGGTAGATGTCGCCGATGCCGTGCCCGTACGCGCTCTCCACGACGGTCCTGACCGGCGCGGGCAGCTTGTCGAGGTCGGGCAGGGCGCTGCCGCCGCCGCCCGTCGCGCCGCCGCCCGGCTTCACGCCGATCTTGGCGAAGCCGTCCTCCATGTAGTGGGTGATGCGGTTCGAGAGCACGGCGCCGAGCGCCGAGACGCCGACCGCGCCGCCCAGGGAACGGAAGAAGTTGACCGTGGAGCTGGCGGCACCGAGGTCCTGCGGGGACACCTGGTTCTGGGTGGCGAGGACGAGGTTCTGCATCATCATGCCGACGCCCAGGCCGAGCAGGGCCATGAAGATCGCCATGTGCCAGTACTCGGTGTCGTACCGCAGCGTGCCCAGCAGGGCCATGCCCGCGGTCATCAGCACGCCGCCGGAGATGAGCCACGACTTCCACTTGCCCGTACGGCTGATGACCTGGCCGGAGACGGTGGTGGAGACGAAGAGGCCCGCGATCATCGGGATCGTCATGACGCCGGCCATCGTCGGCGACTTGCCGCGCGCGAGCTGGAAGTACTGGCTCAGGAAGACGGTCGCGCCGAACATCGCGATGCCGACGAAGAGCGAGCCGACCGAGGCCAGGGTGATGGTGCGGTTGCGGAACAGCCGCAGCGGGATGATCGGCTCCTTGGCCTTCGACTCGACGAGCACGAAGATCAGCCCGAGCACGATCGCTCCCGCGACCATGGTGTACGTCTGCCAGGACAGCCAGTCGTACTTGTCCCCGGCGAAGGTGACCCAGATCAGCAGCAGCGAGGCGGCCGCGGCGATGAAGAAGGCGCCGAGCCAGTCCACCTTGACGCCCTGGCGCTTCACGACGGGCAGGTGGAGGGTCTTCTGCAGAACGATCAGGGCGATGACGGCGAACGGGACGCCGACGTAGAAGCACCAGCGCCAGCCGAGCCAGCTCGTGTCGGTGATCACGCCGCCGAGCAGCGGCCCGCCGACGGTGGCGACGGCGAACGTGGCACCGAGGTAGCCGCTGTACCGCCCGCGCTCGCGCGGGGAGATCATCGCGGCCATGCAGATCTGGGCCAGGGCGGAGAGACCGCCCATGCCTATGCCCTGGGCCACGCGGAAGCTGATGAGCATGCCCGGGTTCTGGGAGAGCCCGGCGCCCGCCGAGGCGAGGACGAAGAGGATCAGCGCGCTCTGGACCAGCACCTTCTTGCTGGCGAGGTCGGCGAGCTTGCCCCAGAGGGGCGTGGAGGCGGTCATGGCCAGCAGCGAGGCCGTGACGACCCAGGTGTAGCTGCTCTGGCTGCCGTTCAGATCGGAAATGATCTTCGGCAGGGCCGTGGAGACGATCGTCGACGACAGGATGGCGACGAACATGCCGAGCAGCAGCCCGGAGAGCGCCTCCATGATCTGCCGGTGGGTCATCGGCGCCGCGTCGCCGGAGCCCGGGGGTGCGGACGCGGAAGCCGGGGTCGGTGCTGAGGCGGAGTGCGCGTGGCCGTGTGCCGCGTGCTTCGCTCCGCCCCCGGCCCCGTGTGCTCCCTGCGCCTGGGGGCGGGTGGTTGCCATTCGGCGTCCTTCTTACTCGGTCGTGCTCGTTACGGATGCGGTGGTGCTGGTCTCGTGGTGGGGGCCGCGAGCGCGGCAGTCCCCGAAGCTCGTGCGGAGCCGGTGGAGCAGCGCGCTGAGCTGGGCGACGTCGGTGTCGCTCCACTCGCTCAGATGCCGCTCCAGCGCCAGGGCCGTGCGCTCGGACAGGTCGTCCAGCAGGCTTTCGCCCGCCTCGCTGATCCGCAGCAGCCGTACGCGGCCGTCCTGCGGGTCGGGGTGGCGTTCGATCCAGCCGCGCTCCGCCACGTGTGCCACATGGCGGCTCATGACAGACATGTCGATGGCCATCAGCTCGGCCAGGCCGCTCGTCCGCATCTCCCCGTGCCTGCTCAGCAGCATCAGAACGGCCGCTGAGGCGGGGGGACAGTCGTGCGGAAGCTCGCGCGCCATTCCGCGCTTGACGGCACCGATGGCGCTGATCTGCCGGGCCAGCTCCTCGTACTGACTGCGTTCGGCCATCTGTACCCCATGAACTTGTTGCTTAGGGCAACCATAGAGTCGGTTAGTTGCTGCACGCAAGTTGATTTCGGGCATGCGAGGCAAACAATCAACAAAGGAAGCGTGTGCGGAACACCAAGTGGGGTCCCGGGCCGGACACCCCGCCGGGCCCCGCCGGACCCCCGAACCGGACCCCGAACCGGACCCCGGGCCGGGCCCCAAGTCGGGCCCCAAGTCGGGCCGCGAGCCCGGGCTGTAACGCGCGCGCACGGTTCGCTAGTGTCCTGCCCCATGGCTCACAACCCGCAGGCTCCGCAGGGTCCCGACGGTCACCAGGACCCGGCAGGCAGCACCCAGATGTTCCGCGCCTTCGTCGACGAGGGCGGCCCGCAGCAGCGCACGGCGGCGGTCCAGCCGCAGTCCGGTCCGCGGATCGGCATGATCGTCGGCATCGTCGCCGTCGTCGTGGTCCTCGCCGCCGTCGGATGGCTGGCCTTCGGCTGACGGCGCCCTGACCCACAAGACACCCCCTAGCGCCAGCCGCTGACCTTCACGTCCCGCGTCTCGACGTGCATGCCGAGCGGCACGCGCCACGCGTCGAGGCAGACCTTCCAGGTCTTCTCCTTCTTCTTCCCCGGCGCGATCGGCACGGGCAGCTTCCGGGTGCTCTCCCGGGTGGCCCAGTCGGTGCCCAGCGCGTCGATCACGTGCGTCCCGAAGGTGACGGTGCCGGAGTCCACGGGCCGCCCTCCGGCGTTCCGGAACGTCACGGTCACCTTCTCGCACCACCGGTCCTCCGCCTCCGCCCGCTCGGGCTTCCCGGTCTTGAGGAGGGCGGGCCCCTTCGGGGGCTCGGAACCGGATCCGGAGCCCGGCGGTGTGCCGGGGCTGTCGCCCCCGCTCGGCTCCGGGGCATCGGAAGAGCCGCTCGGTGCTCCCGTGCTGCCGCTCGGCCCGGGGCCGGGGGTGCCCGAGGCCCGGTTCGACGGCGAGGGGGACGGCGAGGAGGGTGAGGAGGGCGCCCCGCCCGTCTCCCGTGCCGTGCCGCGCTTCTCGGCGCGGTCCTGTCCCCGGCGCTTGTCCGCGGGCAAGGGGACGAGGGAGACCTCGTCCTTCGGGCGTTCGGCTGTTCCGGAGCGCTCCGTGCCGACCGCCACGTACCCGTCGTCCTGGCCCGCGCCGCAGCCCGTCAGCGCGGCGCCGCCGAGACAGACCAGAGCCGCCGAGGCGGCTGTCAGGCCGCCCCGGCGGCTCGTCGTATGAGTCCGTCGCATGCGCGCAGTGTTGCTGACGCTACGTCAGATGTGAAGCGTATCCCCCGCAATCAGTTCCGCCTCCTCCGCCGCTAGTCCTCGGCGATCAGACCCTCGCGGAGCTGGGCCAGGGTGCGGGTCAGCAGCCGGGAGACGTGCATCTGGGAGATGCCGACCTCCTCGCCGATCTGCGACTGCGTCATGTTCGCGAAGAAGCGCAGCATGATGATCTGGCGCTCACGCGGCGGGAGTTTGGCCAGCAGGGGCTTGAGCGACTCGCGGTACTCGACGCCTTCCAGCGCCGTGTCCTCGTACCCCAGCCGGTCGGCGAGCGAGCCCTCGCCGCCGTCGTCCTCCATGGAGGGGGAGTCGAGGGACGACGCCGTGTACGCGTTCCCCACGGCCAGGCCGTCGACCACGTCCTCCTCCGACACCCCGAGGCAGGTGGCGAGTTCGGTCACGGTCGGGGAGCGGTCGAGGGTCTGCGACAGCTCGTCGCTCGCCTTGGTGAGCGCGAGACGCAGCTCCTGGAGGCGGCGCGGGACGCGCACCGACCAGGAGGTGTCGCGGAAGAACCGCTTGATCTCGCCGACGACGGTCGGCATCGCGAACGTCGGGAATTCCACGCCCCGTTCGCAGTCGAAGCGGTCGATCGCCTTGATCAGGCCGATGGTGCCGACCTGGACGATGTCCTCCATCGGCTCGTTCCTGCTGCGGAAGCGGGCCGCCGCGTACCGCACCAGGGGCAGGTTCAGCTCGATGAGCGTGTCCCTGACGTACATCCGCTCCGCGCTGGGCGCTCCCTGGCCGCCCTCGGCCGCCGCCTTGTCGAGCGCCGCGAGGCGCAGGAAGAGCGAGCGGGAGAGCGTGCGGGTGTCGATCGCGTCACTGGAAGACGGCAGCGGGGACAGCGCGGAGGCGGCGGCACCGGCCAGTTCGGGGGTGCCTGGGGTCTCCGCGAGGTCGTGCGGCGCGGTCACGGGTGCCGGAGGCCCTGGCGGGGGTCCTCCCGCCGTCGTGTTCTCGGTGAGCACCTTTGAGCTGCCCAGTTCTACGGACATGCCACCCCCTTGAGGTCGCGGACGGGTCGCTGCGGCGCCACCGGGAGAGGGAAGCACCCTCCCCTGCCTACCGGAACCGCCGCCGCGGCAAACGCAGCTCTTGCAGAATGTCACAAGTAGGCAACGCGACGTAGCCTCATGTCGATAAAACTGCACAGATGAGGGCTGTGGGACCGGGACAAGGGTCGCCCGATCCGGTTAGGCGTCGATTCGATTTGCGGCCCTCAGACGGGCGAAGCTGCGCGAGAGCAGGCGCGACACATGCATCTGCGAGACCCCCAGCTCGGCGCTGATCTGGGACTGCGTCAGATTCCGGTAGTACCGGAGGAGAAGGATCCGCTGCTCCCGCTCCGGCAACTGGACGAGGAGGTGCCGGACCAGATCGCGGTGCTCGACCCCGTCCAGTTCCGGATCCTCGTAGCCGAGCCGGTCCAGCAGGCCCGGCATCCCGTCCTCGCGCTCCTGGGCGGCCTCCAACGACGTGGCGCGGTACGCCCGTCCGGCCTCGACGCAGGCGAGGACCTCCTCCTCGGTGATGTTCAGCCGCTCGGCGATCTCGGACGTGGTCGGCGAGCGCCCGTGCAGCGTCGTCAGGTCCTCGGTCGCGCCGCTGACCTGCACCCACATCTCGTGCAGCCGCCGGGGCACGTGCACGGTGCGGACGTTGTCCCGGAAGTACCGCCGGATCTCGCCGACGATGGTGGGCATCGCGAACGTCGGGAACTGCACGCCCCGGCCGGCGTCGAACCGGTCGATGGCGTTGATCAGGCCGATCGTGCCGACCTGGACGACGTCCTCCATCGGCTCGTTCCTGCTGCGGAAGCGCGCGGCGACATACCGCACCAGCGGCAGGTTCGCCTCGATCAGCGCGCAGCGCACCCGCTCGTGCTCGGCCGTGCCCGGCTGGAGGTCGGTCAACTGCTCGAAGAGTGACTGGGTCAACGCGCGGGTCCGCGCGGCCCGCTCCCGCTGGGCTTCGGCTGGGGAAGGCGGAGCCTCGGTGGTCCCTGTCCCGTCCACTCAGCCACCACCCCTTTACGGTTCGGTCATTCATCCGCCAAAAGCGGTCATAGCATCACAAGACATGTGCACCGTGTGCAAGCACCCGATAACTCCGTGTTGCTTGCCAGTTGGAGGGGAGACCAGCGAAAACGCCCCCAGGACACGGAAAAGCCCCCCGTGCCGCGAACGGCCGAGGGGCGGAAAGGAACCGGAGGTTTTAGCTGATCAGCTCCGTCATGAAGGTGCCGACGCCCTGCGCGGCGTCCGATATGCCCTCGAAGCCGATCTGGACGAGGTCGGCCGCCCGGGCCGGTGACGTGATGATCGTGTAGAGCACGAAGACGATGGCCGCGTACGTGATGACCTTCTTCGCGTTACCCATCGTCCTGCCTCTCCCCCCGGACGCGGTCCATGCTGTCCCTGTTCCCCGTGCGTACACCTGTGCAGTTGTGTGAGTGTAGCGGCCGTGCGCGCCGCGCGAACCAGGCTTCGGGGACCAAAGGCCCGGCGAACAAGGTCCTTTGCCTGTCCCGCCGGGGCTGGCCGCCCGGAACCATGGAGGCAGGGCCCGGGCAGGATCTGGCAGGAATCCCCCGGGCCGGGACGTGCCCCGCACTGCGGGGCCCGGCAGACCGCGGCTTCCCCCGTGCGCGGCGCCGGGCCCGGGCCGCGTCCACGGTGGGGGAAGCGGCTTGTCCCCCCGTAGCCGCTTTCCCCGCCCCTGTCGCCTCTCCGGCCTCCGCCGGGCCGCCGGGCCCCCGGGTCTCCGGACCTCCGGACCTCCGGGTCAGAGGGTGATGACGGTCTTCCCGCGCGCCCCGCCGGCCCGGTTCCTGGCGACCGCGCCCGGTGCCTGGTCCAGCGGCACCCGCGCCTCGATCGGCACGATCAGCGCCCCGCTGTCGATCTCCCGGGCCAGCCCGTCCAGCAGCTCCGCCGAGGCGCCGACCGAGAAGTTGAGGCCCTCCACCCCCGCCGCGTACAGCGCGTACGGGTCGGCCGCGTAGCGCGTGCTGACGGCCACGCCCCCCTTCCGTACGAGCCGCGCGTGCTCCGCGAAATCCTCCGGGCCCGAGGCCAGGTCCACCAGAGCGTCCACCCCGTCCGGGTACTCCGCGCGTACGCCCTCGGCCAGCGGGCTCTCCTTGCTGTTGAGCGTGAGGGCGGCGCCGAAGGTGCCCATGCGGCGCTGGTCGTTCCCGTGCGTCGCCGCGACGACCCGCAGATCGTGGCCCGCCGCCAACTGGGTGAGGAAGGTGCCCACGCCCCCGGCCGCGCCCACGACCAGCACGCTCTCGTACGACCGCAGCGCCGCCGCCTCGACGATCCCGCGCGCCGTCATGCCCGCCGTCGGCACGCCCGCCGAGACGTCGTGCGGCACGGACGAGGGCGACGGCGCGACGGCCCCGTCGTCGGGCACCACCACGTACTCCGCGTACGTCCCGCCGCGGTCGGGGTCGATCACCTGTCCGTACACCGCGTCGCCGATCCGGAAGCGGCGTGCGTCGGGCCCGGTGTCCTCGACGTATCCCGCGAAGTCGACGCCTATCGTCATCGGGAACGTGTACGCCCGCGCGTCCTTCAGCGTGCCGTCGGCGATCTGCCAGTCCACCGGGTTGAGCCCGGCGGCCTCGATCCGCACCAGCACCTCGTTGCCGACGGGCTCGGGACGCGCCACGTCCGTCACCTCGGGCCCGGCTCCCGGCTCCTTCACCGCCACAGCACGCATGGCCCGCTCCTCGCTCCCCCCTGGGAACAGTCGGCCTTCTCAACGTACGCCAGGGCCGGGGGCCCGGCACGCGAAGAAGGCCCGGACCCCCGAGGGGATCCGGACCTTCTCCGGTGCTGCTCACAGCGGTAGCGGTGGGATTTGAACCCACGGAGGAGTTGCCCCCTCACTCGCTTTCGAGGCGAGCTCCTTCGGCCGCTCGGACACGCTACCGAGAGGAACTCTAGCCCAAGGGGGGCCCTGAGCCGAAATCCGATTCGGGGGTGGGGGGACCGGAGCGGAAGAAGTCGGTGAGGAGGCGGGAGCAGTCGTCGGCGAGGACGGCGTTCACGACCTCGGGGCGGTGGTTGAGGCGGCGGTCGCGCAGCAGGTCCCACAGGGAGCCCGCGGCGCCCGCCTTGGGGTCGAGGGCGCCGTAGACGACGCGGTCGACGCGGGCGAGGACGCTCGCGCCGGCGCACATCACGCAGGGCTCCAGGGTCACGACGAGGGTGCAGCCGCGCAGCCGCCAGTCGCCGGTGCCGCGGGCGCGCGCGGCGGCGCGCAGGGCGAGGAGTTCGGCGTGGGCCGTGGGATCTCCGTCGGCCTCGCGGGTGTTGTGGGCACGGGCCAGCGTCGTGCCGTCCGGGCCGAGCACCACGGCGCCGACCGGGACGTCGCCGGTCGTACGGGCCGCGGCCGCCTCTGCGAGGGCCTGGCGCATGGCGGGCAGCCAGGGATCGCGTACGGGGTCGGGCTCTTCCCGGGGCCCGGTCGGCCCGGTCGGCCCGGTGGGTCCGGTCGGTGCGGTCATACGGACAGTGTCGCCCGGGGGCCCGTCGCGGCGGGAAGGGGTGGCCCTCCCGCCGCGCGTCCGCTTCCGTCGGCGGTGCCCGGTCAGCGCACCGCTTCCAGCACGTCGGTGCAGCCCAGGGCGTCGGCGATCTCGCTCAGGGCGTCCTCCGGTGTGAGGGAGAGGAGGGCCTTGTCCTCCAGGCCGAGGTCGGTCAGGAGGCTCGCGTCGCCGAGAGGGCCGAGCGGGGCCGCCTCCGAGTCCCCGTCCCCGTCCGTGCCGTCGTCCGCGTCGGACCCGGTCTCCGGCTCCCCTTCTTCCGTGCCGTCGAGGTCGACGAGCTGGTCGAGTGCTGCGGGGTCCTCCGGTTCGCGGCCCAGCAGCTCGTCCGAGAGCAGTATCTCGCCGTACGAGCTGCGCATGGCCGCCGCCGCGTCGGAGACGAAGACACGGGGATCGTCCTCGCCGTCCACGCGGACGACGCCGAACCAGGCGCCCTCCTGCTCGATGCAGACCAGCACTGTCTCGTCGTCGGTCGTGGCCTCCCGGGCCAGGTCGGCCAGGTCTGCCAGGGTCTCCACATCATCCAGCTCCGTGTCGCTCGCTTCCCACCCGTCTTCGGTGCGCGCGAGCAGTGCGGCGAAATACACCGTGACTCTCCCACTGATTCAAGATGTGCCCGAGTGCTGACGAGGACCGTGCCCCCGCCCCATCGGAATCGTGGCAGAAACCCGCGCCGCGCGAAGGGTCTTCGACAGTGCGTCGTGCCGGTGTTTGCGCAGATCCGGCGCGGCGGCGACGCACCGTCATCCCTCGCGACTCAGAGATACCTCGGAGCGCGTGAGCTGGTTGAGGATTGGACCACTTCGTGGAGGCTCGCCTCCGGGGTCACCAGCGGAACGAGCGCATGCGCAGCGCCTGCTGCCGCATGCGGGCGACGCGCGTACGGCGCGGCTGGACGCGTTCGCGCAGCTCCCTCGCCTCGTTCAGCTCTCGGAGAAAACGCGCCCTGCGGCGGAGCCGCTCGGCGTCGGCGGCGCGGCGTCGGGCCGCCTGGACCGACTCCCGGGAGTTCGTGGGCTCTTGCGGTTCTGGCATATGCACACCTCCGGCGTACCTGCCTACCTTCCCTCTCCGCGCGGGCGTACGCCAGTGCGGGCCGCCGTGCACGCGCGCGGGTCCCGCCCGGGTCCCGCACGCCTCCCCTCCGATACTGTCGGAGCATGCGGACCCACGTCGTCGACCACCCGCTGGTGGCGCACAAACTGACCACCCTGCGCGACGCGCGCACCGACTCCCCCACCTTCCGTCGGCTCGCCGACGAACTGGTGACCCTGCTCGCCTACGAGGCGACGCGGGACGTGCGCGTCGAAGAGGTGGGGATCCGGACCCCGGTGACGGAGACGACCGGCGTGCAGCTCTCGCGCCCGCGCCCCCTGGTCGTGCCGATCATCCGGGCCGGACTCGGGATGCTGGAGGGGATGGTCCGGCTGCTGCCCACGGCGGAGGTCGGCTTCCTCGGCATGATCCGCGACGAGGAGACGCTCCAGGCGTCGACGTACGCGAACCGGATGCCCGACGACCTGTCCGGGCGGCAGGTCTACGTGCTGGACCCGATGCTCGCGACGGGCGGGACGCTGGTCGCCGCGATCCGCGAGCTGATCGAGCGCGGCGCCGACGATGTGACGGCGCTGTGCCTGCTGGCGGCGCCCGAGGGCGTCGAGGTCATGGAGCGGGAGCTGGCGGGCACGCCGGTCACCGTCGTGACGGCCTCGGTCGACGAGCGGCTGAACGAGCAGGGCTTCATCGTCCCGGGCCTCGGCGACGCCGGGGACCGGATGTACGGGACCGCCGGCTGACCGTCCGGCGGCGGGACGCCTAGCAGCGGGTGGCGCTCGGGCCCGGTGAGGGCTTGCTCAGCTCGGCCAGGGTCCTGGCCGCCGCGCCCTCCTTCTCCAGTTTCTTGAACTTCTCCCCGATCACCAGGTCGACGGCCGCGCCCTTGCGTGCCTTGTCGAGCCGGGTGTCGGCGCCGTCGAGTTGGGTGCCGAGCACCTTGAGGCCCGCCGCGGAGCCGGTGCCGGGGGCGCCGATGAGGACGCCGGTCTTCTTGACCTTCTTGTCGAGGGCCTTCGGCGCGTTCCCCACCTTGCCGATCTTGAAGCCGCGCTTCTTCAGCTCGTCGGCGGTGGACTTGGCCAGGCCCGCGCGGGACGTCGCGTTGAGGACGTTGACCTCGACGGAGCCGGGGGAGGGGAGCGGGGCGGCCTTCTTCGCGGCGCGGGACGCGGAGGCGGACGCGCTCGCGCAGCCTGAGGGGCCGTCGTCGCGGCCGTCGGAGGCGCTCGCGGTCCTGTCGCCGCCGGAGAAGATGTCGATGAGCTGGAGCGTCCCCCACCCGGTCACGGCGAGGGCCACGACCGCGGCGACGGACGACGCGATGATCTTTCCCCGCCCCCGCGACCTGCGCATACGCGGGTAACGGTCACCCTTGATGCGGTACTTTCCGCCCATGCCGGGGGGAGTGAGCATGCTCATGTGCGCAGCGTAATGCGCTGAGGTCGGGCTGCCTATTGAACGATCAGCGAATGGTCGCAGCGCCAACCCGAACGGGCCAACCCCCACACGCGGGTACGGGCCCGCTCAGGGGCGCGCCACGGGCGTCAGTCCAGCTCAAGGACCCGGGCGTGGAGCACCTGGCGCTGCTGGAGAGCCGCCCGAACGGCCCGGTGAAGGCCGTCCTCCAAATAGAGGTCACCCTGCCACTTCACGACGTGGGCGAAGAGATCGCCGTAGAAGGTCGAGTCCTCCGCGAGGAGGGTCTCCAGGTCGAGCTGGCCCTTGGTGGTGACGAGCTGGTCAAGGCGCACCGGGCGTGGGGCAACATCCGCCCACTGGCGGGTGCTCTCCCGGCCGTGGTCGGGGTACGGCCGCCCGTTTCCGATTCGCTTGAAGATCACACGGAAAGCCTACCGGGCTTGCGGTACCGGGCGCAGCCTTGTGTCACTGGTGCAATCCCGGCTTTTCGCGGCGAAAAAGGGCAGGCCGCGCGCGATTCGCTCGAAGGGGGTCGCGCTCGCGGGTGTGGGGAGTTGTGCACAGCCTGTGCACAACTCCCCGGCCGCTCGCTCACCGCACGAGCAGGCCACCCCGGTACGGGGCGGAACTCTCCTCGCGGGAGAGGGACTTGCCGTCCTTCGTGGCGCCGCCGATGCCGCCGGTGTCCCACGCGTAGTGGCCGACGGCGTTCGCGATCACCTTGACGTTGGCGTCGAGCGCCTTGGTGCTGACGTTCCTGATGTCGTCGCACGCCTGGTGGTAGCAGGGGTCGTACGCGACGCCCGCCTTGCCGCCCCAGAGCTTGCGCTGCTCCTCCGTCTTGATCCCCTCGGCGCCGGTGAAGGTACCCCCGGCGGGGATGCCGTTGGCGATGAACGCGCCGTAGTCGGAGCGGCCGTCGAAGTCCGTGCCGCGGGTCTTCAGGCCGCGCCCGGCGAGGAAGTCGACGATGTCCTTCTCCAGTTGGGCCGAGCCCTCCGGGCCGGGGCCCGCGCCGGTGCCGTCCGAGTCGTCGCCGTCGTACGCGAACAGGCCGTAGTTCGGGCTCGCGATCATGTCGAAGTTGAGGTAGAGGGCGATCTTCTCGCGTTCGGCGGGCGGCAGTTGCTCGACGTACTTCTCGGAGCCGACCAGGCCCAGCTCCTCCGCGCTCCAGAGCGCGAAGCGCACCTTGTTGGCGTGCCTGCCCTTGTGGTCGGCCTTGGCGAGCTGGCGGGCGGCCTCCAGGATGCCGGCGGTGCCGGACCCGTTGTCGTTGATCCCCGGGCCGTCGGAGACGGAGTCGAGGTGGGCGCCGAGCATGACGACATTGTCCGGGTCGCCGCCGCGGGTCTCGGCGAGGACGTTCGGCGTGGTGCGCTGCTCCTGGTGCTCGCGCACCTCCAGCTTGACGGTCACGCCGCCCTTGGCGACGAGCGAGGAGAGCTCCTCGCCGTCCGCCTTGCTGACCCCGCCGGTGGGGATGCGGGCGGCGGCCGGTTCGCCGAGGGTGCCGTTCAGGGCGCCGTCGACGTTGTTGTAGATCACCGCGCCGACCGCCCCCGCGTCGGCGGCCGTGGCCTGTTTCTGGGCGAACGAGCAGCCGCCGCGCCGGATCAGCGCGATCTTGCCGGTGAACGCCCCGGCGGCGTAGTCGCCCGCCTCGCAGCCGGTCGTGCCGTCGGCGTCCACGGGCACCTCTGCCACGGGCGCCTCGATACCCCCGACGGGTGTCGACTTCGTGTACGTCATCAGCGTGATGGGCACGTCACGCTGCTCGGGCGTGAGGACGTTCAGCTTCTCGGCGAGGGTCTCGCGGTACGTGAACTCGAAGTTCCGGTACGTGACCTTGTACCCGGCCGCCTTCAGCACGGCGCCCGCGTACTTCGCCGAGCGCTCGTGGCCCTCGAACCCGGCGGCGCGGTCGCCGCCGCTGGCCCTGGCGATGGCCTGGAGGGCGACCATGTGCTTCATGGCGCCCTTGGCGCCGGTGCGCTGGACGAGCTTGCGGGCCAGCTTGTCGCCCTCCTTGCCGGGGTCGCCGACCGCGGAGGCGGGGCCGCCGTCGGCGGTGGAGAGGAAGAGCGGCGCGGCGAGCGCGGTGGCCGCGAGCACGGCCAGCGCCTTCGCGCGCCGGGGTCTCTTGCGGATCGGTACGTTCACAGACCTGGTCCTTCCGTACGAGGGACGGTGCCGCAGTGCTGTGCCGTTCGGCGGGAACGTAGCGGGCCCCAGGGGTGTGCGGAACGCCTGTTTTACGGATTGCCACGGGTGCCGATGACTGCTTACGGCCCGTGGTTGGCCGGTGGGGAACGGTGGGGCGAGGGGCCGCGTTGGTAGCGTGTAATCTCCGACTCCGCTCTCCCGTGCCCCTGATCAGGAGCCCTCCGTGACCCAACTCGCACTCGGACCAAGCTGGCTGGATCCTGATTACCTGATCCAGACCTTCGGCGTGGTCGGGATCCTGGCGATCGTCTTCGCGGAGTCGGGCCTGCTCATCGGCTTCTTCCTGCCGGGCGACTCGCTGCTGTTCACGACGGGTCTGCTGATCGTCACCGATCAGTATCTGCACCTCCCGCTGTGGCTGATGTGCGTGATGATCGTGATCGCGGCGATCCTCGGGGACCAGGTCGGCTATCTCTTCGGCAAGAAGGTCGGCCCCTCGCTCTTCAAGCGGCCCGATTCGCGCCTGTTCAAGCAGGAGAACGTGGAGAAGGCACACGAGTTCTTCGAGAAGCACGGGCCGAAGGCGCTGGTCCTGGCGCGCTTCGTGCCGATCGTGCGGACGTTCACACCGATCATCGCCGGTGTCTCCGGGATGCGCTACCGGACGTTCGTGCTCTTCAACATCATCGGCGGCACGCTGTGGGGCGCGGGCGTCACGCTGCTGGGCGCCGCGCTGGGCCAGATCGACTTCGTGCACGAGAACATCGAGGCGATGCTGATCGGCATCGTGCTGCTGTCCGTCCTGCCGATCGTGATCGAGTATCTCCGCTCCCGGAAGAAGAGCGGCGCCCCCGCGGAGGCCGCCGCTCCTTCTCCGGCCGGTCAGGTGCCGCCGCGCCCCGGCGGGCGGGGCAAGCACGCTCGTCGTTGACCTTTCGCCGTTCCGGTGGAGTGGGCCGGGCAGGGGCTGCCCCTAGCCGTGCGTCGCGGACTCCGGCTGCTCCGTGGATTCCCGCGCAGTTCCCCGCGCCCCTGACGGGGTTTCCTGGTCGCCGGGCAGAACGCGGGCCAGCCAGTGGCTGCGGCCCGCCACCAGGGGGGCGACCACCGCGAGGATCAGGACGTAGCCCGCGATGAACGGGGAGAGGCGGGCGTCGAGGCCCGCCGCCGCGGCCATCGTCGCGAGGATCAGCGCGAACTCGCCGCGGGCCAGCAGCGTGGTCGCCACGTTGGCCGCCTGGCCGGGGCCGAAGGAGTAGATCTTCGCGGCGCAGAGGCCCGCGAGGACGTTCATGGCGATCGTGACGGCGACCGCGATGAGCACGGGGACGAGGACGCTCGGCAGGTCCCCCGGGTCGATCGAGAGGCCGAAGGCGAAGAAGAAGATCGCGCCGAAGGCGTCCCGCAGGGGGTGGACCAGCTCGCGGATGCGCTCGCCGGACGAGGTGTTGCCCAGCATCAGGCCGACCATGAAGGCGCCGATCGCGTCGGCGACGCCGAACTCCTCCGCGATGCCCGCGACCAGCACGGCCGCGCCGAGGAAGGAGATCACCAGCAGCTCGTTGTCCTTGGTGGCGAAGAGCTTGCCGATGGCCTTCGTGCCGAAGCGGGCCAGCAGCGCGAGGGCGAGCAGGAAGCCGAACGCCTTGCCGATCTGGACGACGGCGCTGCCGATGTCCTCCGCGCCCGCCAGCACCGGCTGGAGCGCGGCGAGATAGAGCGCCAGGAAGATGTCCTCGACGACGATGATCCCGAGGATGGGCTTGGTCTCCGGGTTCCCGATCCGGTTCAGGTCGACGAGCGTCTTGGTGACGATCGCGGAGGACGAGATGCCCAGGACGCCCGCGAGGACCAGGGCCTCGGACGTGCCCCAGCCGAGGGCGAATCCGAACGCCAGGCCCGCGCCGACGTTCAGCGCGAGGTAGAGGCCGCCGGCCGTCGCCATCTTGCGGCCACCGGTCTTGAGGTCGTCCATGTGGAACTCGAGGCCGAGGTAGAAGAGCAGCAGCACGAGCCCGAGGGCGGAGAGCATCTCCAGGTCGTGCGGGTCGTGGAGCAGGACGAAACCGGGCGTGTTCGGCCCGAGCAGGATCCCGGCCAGGATGAAGAGGGGGATGGTGGGCAGGCCGATACGGCTGCCGAGGCGGGCGAGGACGGCGGCGGCGACGAAGGCACCGCCCATGGCGAGCAGGGTGTCTGCGTGCCCCATGATCACCCGCCTCCGTGGACGGATATGGGCGTGCGGGCAGGCGTGAGCAAGGGGATGGCTCCTCCGGCAAGGTCAAGAGATCGTCAAGGAAGCGTTAATAGTTACTTTACCAAACCATTTACAAAGCCTCTGACCTGCGGAAACGTGACCGTGCCCCGTCGCGCGGGGGGCTCGCGGCGGGGCACGGGGTCTGGGAGGGACGGTGGGGTCAGGTCGCGCGTGAACTCCCGCGCGTGACGGCCTTCTTGAGTCCCTTCTTGAGCCAGGGCCACAGCAGGAGCAGCGCGATCACCGCGTAGACCGTGACCGAGAACGGGGTGTCGACCAGTCCCGTCACGCTGCCGTCGCTGATCTGGAGGGCCCTGCGGAGCTGCTGCTCGGCGGCCGGGCCGAGGATCACGCCGATGATCGCGGGGAGCACCGGCAGGCCGTAGCGGCGCATCATCAGGCCGATCAGGCCGATGATCAGGAGGATGACCAGGTCGATCGCCTCGCCGCCCACCGCGTACGCGCCGACCGCCGCGAAGAAGAGGATGCCCGCGTAGAGGTACGGACGCGGGATGCGCAGCAGCTTCGCCCAGACCGGGGCCAGGGGGAGGTTCAGCACCAGCAGCATGACCATACCGACGAACAGCGAGGCGATCAGGCCCCACACCAGCTCCGGCTCGCGCTCGAAGAGCAGCGGGCCCGGCTGGATGCCGTACTGCTGGAAGGCCGCCAGCATGACCGCCGCGACGGCCGTCGTGGGCAGGCCCAGCGTCAGCATCGAGACGAGCGTTCCCGCCGCCGACGCCGAGGCGGCCGACTCCGGTCCGGCCACGCCCTCGATCGCGCCCTTGCCGAACTCCTTCTTGTGGCGCGAGAGCCGCTTCTCCGTGATGTACGAGAGGAACGTGGGGATCTCCGCGCCGCCCGCCGGGATCGCCCCGAACGGGAAGCCGATCGCGGGCCCGCGCAGCCAGGGCTTCCAGGTGCGGCGCAGCTCGTCGCGGCTCAGCCACGGGCGGCCGACGGGGATCACCCGGTCCTGCTCGCGGCGCAGGTGCGCGGCGACCCACAGCGCCTCGCCGATCGCGAAGAGGCCGACGGCGACGATCACGACGTCGATGCCGTCCGAGAGCTGGAGGCTGCCGAACGTCAGCCGCTGCTGCCCCGTCATCTGGTCGAGCCCGACGAGGCCCAGGGTGAGGCCGATCAGGAGCGAGGCGAAGCCCCGGATCCGCGACGAGCCGAGGACCGAGGTCACGGCGACGAAGGCCAGCACCATGATCGCGAAGTAGTCGGGGGCGCCGATGTCCACGGCCAGGTCCGCGACCGTCGGCGCGAGGGCCACGAGCAGGACCGTGCCGATGATGCCGCCCGCGAAGTGGCCGATGGCGGCGGCGGCGAGGGCCTGCGAGCCCCGTCCGGCCTTGGCCATCGGGTTGCCCTCGATCGCGGCGATGACGGCGGCGCTCTCGCCCGGGGTGTTGAGCAGGATCGAGGTCGTCGAGCCGCCGAACATGCCGCCGTAGTAGATGCCCGCGAACATGATGAACGCGGCCGTCGGGTCGAGCCCGTAGGTGACCGGGAGCAGCAGCGCGACGGCCATCGCGGGGCCGATGCCGGGCAGGACGCCGATGGCGGTGCCGAGCAGCACGCCGAGCGCGGCCCACAGCAGGTTGAGCGGGGTGAGCGCGGTGCCGAAGCCGTCGAGGAGGTTGTTCAGGGAATCCATGCTCAGATCACCTCCATCAGCGGGCCGCCGGGGAGGGGGACCCCGAGGAGGGTGTCGAAGACGACGTACGTCACGAGGGAGAGGCCCGCGGCGATCAACGGGTCGCGGGTGAGGGCGTGTTGGCGGCTGCCGAGCGCGTACGCCGAGCCCCAGAAGAGCAGCGCCCCGGCGAGGGGGAAGCCGAGCGGCTCGATGAGCGCGGCGAACGCGAGGAAGACACCGGCCAGCAGCGCGACCGTACGCCAGTCGCCCGGCTCGGTCAGATCGACGTCCTCGCCGCCCTCGGCCTCGCCGCGGCCGCCGCGCAGCACGTCCACGGCGAGGAGGACGGCGACGAGGAGCAGCGCGCCGCCGACGACGAGCGGGACGGTGCGGGGGCCGACGGGGCCGCGTACCGAGGCGACGGTGTCCATGGTGAGGGCGTCCGTCAGCACGAGGACGCCGACGGCCAGGAGCAGGGCGCAGACGCCGAGTTCGGAACGGCCGCGCAGGAAGGAGGGAATGGTCCGTGCCTCGCTCATTGGCCCAGCTCCTTCAGCACGGTGTCGACCCGTCTGTCCTGGGCCTTGAGGAAGCGGCCGTACTTCTCGCCGGGGAGGAAGGCGTCGTCCCAGCCGTTCGTACGGAGCGATTTCTTCCACTCCTTCGAGCGGCGCAGCTCGGAGACGAAGTGGACGAGCTTGTCGCGCTGGGCCCCGGAGAGCCCGGGCGGGGCCATGACGCCACGCCAGTTGGTGAACTCGACGTCCAGGCCCGTCTCCTTGAGGGTGGGGGCCTTGAAGCCCTTGACGCGCTCGGGCCCGGTGACGGCGAGGAGGCGGAGTTCGCCGGACTTGATCTGGTCGCGGTACTCGCCGATGCCGGAGACGCCGAACTTGACCTTGCCGCCGAGGACGGAGGCGAGGAGTTCGCCGCCGCCGTCGAAGGGCACGTAGTTCACGGACTTGGGCGTGATCCCGGCCGCGCGGGCCATGAGCATGGGCGCGAGGTGGTCGGGCCCGCCCGCCGAGGAGCCGCCGCCGACGGGGAGGGAGCGGGGGTTCTTCTTCCAGTCGGCGAGGAGCTGTTCGAAGGTCTCGTACTTCGAGTTCTTGGCGACGACCACGATGTTCGGCTCCTCGACGAGCCGCGCGACGGGGGTGGCGTCGGCGAGCGTCGAGGGGGACTTGTTGGTGTGGACGGCGCCGACGACGCCGAGGCCCATGGACATCGCGAGCTTGCCGTTGCCGCGCTCGTTCACGAGGCGGCTGAGGCCGACGGTGCCGCCCGCGCCGGGCAGGTTGAAGACCTCGATGTTGTGGTTGAGCCCGGCGTCCTCCGCGTCCTTCGCGGCCGTACGGGCCGTGATGTCGTAGCCCCCGCCGGGGGTGTTGGGGACCATGATGCGCAGGCCGGGGATGTTCGTGCCGGTCTCGGCGCCGCTGCCGGTCGTGAGGAGCGGGGGCACCAGGAGCGTCGCCGCGAGGGCGGCGAGCGGGGGGAGGACGGCGCGGAGGCGCACGCGCGGCACCGCCTTTCGAGGGGGACGGGGGTGAGGTGGCCCACATCGTGCCCTGGTGCCGGGGCGGTGTCTGCACGCGTGCGGTAAGGAAAGTATTGGTTGTTGTGGTCGTTGTGTTCACGGAGCCGGGGATGTGGTCCCGTGCTCGCGGAGCCGGCCCCTGACGCGGAGCGCCGTGGCGATCTCGACGACGCCCAGCGCGATCAGCCAGCAGCCGCCGACGACGGTGAGGACGGCGACCGACTCGAACGGGGAGACGAGGAGGACGATCCCCGCGAGCGCGCTGACGACGCCGAGGAAGACCTGCCAGCCGCGCGCGGGCATCCCCGGGTCGGAGGCGGCGGCCACGGTCTGGGTGATGCCGCGGAAGAGCCAGCCGATGCCGATCCACAGGGCGAGGAGCAGGATCGACTGGAACGCGCCCCGGAAGCAGAAGAGGCCCAGCAGGACCGAGAGGGCGCCGCTGATGAAGGCCATCACGCGCAGCTCCGTCGCGGTGTGCGTGCCGAACGCGGCGACGAGCTGGGCGACGCCGCTGACCAGCAGATAGATGCCGAAGAGGACGCCGACGACGAGCAGTGTCACGCCCGGCCAGACCAGCACCAGCACGCCCAGGGCCAGCGCCAGCACGCCGCCGGTGAGCACCGTCTGCCAGGCGCTCTTGGCGAGCCGGGCGAAAGGTGCGAGAGGGTCGTTACCCGGTATTCCGCTCATATGCCATTGTTGGGGCGGAACCCTCGGGCCCGCCACCGCACGCGGGCACGGAGGCCGCGCGTACGGCGTCCGCGACGGAGGCGTGGCCGGGGAAGAGGTGCTGGAGGTGGAGCCTGCGCAGCAGCAGCCCGGCGGGCCGCTCGGAGTGGACGAGGCTGAACCAGCCGCCCCGGCCCAGGACGGCGGACCGGGTCCGGTGCAGCAGGCGCACGGCCGCGCAGTCCAGGAACGTCACGGGCAGCAGGTCCAGCACGAGCAGCGGGGTCGAGGGCGGCGGGGAGGCGCCGAGCGCCTGGAACAGCTCCCGCTCCAGTCCGGGGAGGGTGTCGATGTCCAGCTCGCCGGAGGCCTGGACGAGCCAGAAACCGCTGTGTTCCGTGGTGGGGTGGTGCAGGGTGGTAACCATGAGCGGACCTTCATCCCTGGCGGCGGCGGTCCCGGCAGATGCCGGTGTGTGCGCGGCCGGGGTCCGGGGCCGGATTCCGGGAGGTTAATCGCCGCCGTACGGCCTGTGGTGCGAAGAGACGATTCATCACGTCAACCCGAGGGCGAAATCACCCGTTCGAGTGTGGATTCCGGGAAGTTCTGGACAGGGGTGCGCTATGCCGTTACCGGCGGTGATCCGGACGGAGGCGGGCGGGGCGCCGGGACCGCGCCGGGGCCGAGGTCCCGGCGCTAGGCTGCGCACAAAAAGGGCCCCGGGCCCGGACCGTGGAAGGACAGCGATGGTAGCCAGTGCTCGGATGGCTGCGTTGCTGCACACCCTCAGGGACCCCGCGCCGCAGCGGTTCGTGGGGGGCGACCCCCGGCAGTACGCGGGCGTGCTGGGCGTGGACGGCGTCGCCGTCTCCCTGGCCGCCGGCGACCGGCACAGCGAGCTGGTGTGGAGCACTCCGGGGGTGAGCGCGCGGCTGGACGACCTCCAGTTCACCCTGGGTGAGGGGCCGGGCGTCGAGGCGCTCCAGAGCCTCTCGCTGGTCCTGGAGCACGACCTCGGCAGAGTCCCCCTCTCCCGGTGGCCGCTGCTGCTCCCGGAGCTGACCGCGCTCGCGGTGGGCGCGGTCTTCTGTTTTCCGCTGAGGGTGGGTGCGGCGGGCGTGGGGGTACTTACGCTGCACAGAGGACGGGCCGGGCCGCTTTCCCCGGCACAGATGGATGACGCGATCGTTCTCGGCGCCGCTTTGACGGGGGTGGTGCTGGGCGGGGACGGGCGGCCCGGGGGCCCGGAGGGTGACGGCTCCGGGCTGCACCGGGTGGTGGTGCACCAGGCGAGCGGGATGGTCAGTGTCCAGGCGGGCGTTCCCGTGGCCCAGGCGCTCCTGCTCCTGCGCGCCCACGCGTACCGGTACGGCAGGCCGGTGGTGGAGGTGGCGGAGGACGTCGTCGCCCGGCGACTGCGGTTTCGAGACGACGGCCAGGGGACCGACCCTGCCGTCGAGGTGAGGGGATGAAGGACATGGCCCGCGAGGAACGGGTTCTGGAGATCGTCGTCGAGGCCATCGACACGCTGACCGAGGACTTCGACCTGATCGACTTCCTGCACCGGATGTCGGTGAGGTGCGTCGAGCTGCTCGGCGTGGCCGCGGTCGGCGTGGTGATCGCCGACGAGCACGGGGCGCTCCAGCCCATCGCCGCCTCCGACGAACACGCGGGCCTGCTGGAGCTGTTCGCGCTCCAGCACGACCGGGGCCCGAGCGCGGAGAGCTTCCGCAGCGGCGTCGCCCGGCTCGACGTCGATCTGACGGGGCTCGGGGAGGCCGACGGGCTCGGCCCGTTCGCGCGGCGGGCGCGGGAGGCCGGGTATCTGGTCGCCCACGCGCTGCCGATGCGCCTGCGCGACCGCCCCATCGGCGCGATGAGCCTCTTCCACACCCGGGCGGGCACGCTCACCCCGGCCGACGCGCGGGTGGCGCAGGCCCTCGCCGACGTGGCGACCATCGCCATCCTGCAGCAGCGCACCCTCGCCCAGAGCAACCTGGAGAGGGCGCAGTTGCAGGCCGCGCTCACCAGCCGCATCGCGATCGAGCAGGCCAAGGGCGTGCTGTCGGAGCGCCGGCAGGCCAGCCTGGACGAGGCGTTCGCGGTGCTGCGGACGTACGCCCGTGCGCACGGGGTCCGGCTGGCCGACGTCGCGCGGCAGCTCCTCGACGGGGAACTGGACCCCGCACTGCTCACGCGCTGAGCGCCGTCCGGGCCCGCGCGGCGCTCAGCCGCCGACGTACTCCCGCAGATGGGCCGCCGTCAGGGTGTCCCCGCGGGCGACGAGCTCGGCGGGCGTGCCGGTGAAGACGACCTCGCCGCCGTCGTGCCCGCCGCCGGGGCCCAGGTCGACGATCCAGTCGGCGTGGGCCATCACGGCCTGGTGGTGCTCGATGACGACGACCGTGCCGCCGTCGTCCACCAGCCGGTCCAGGAGGCCCAGGAGCTGGTCGACGTCGGCCAGGTGCAGGCCCGTCGTGGGCTCGTCCAGGACGTACGTCGTGGCCTTCTCGGCCATGTGGATGGCGAGCTTCACGCGCTGGCGCTCGCCGCCGGAGAGGGTGTTGAGCGGCTGGCCCAGGCGGAGGTAGCCGAGCCCGGTGTCGGAGAGCCGGTCGAGAACCGCGCGGGGCGCGCCCGAGGGGAAGAACTCCCGGGCCTCGGCGACCGACATGGCCAGCACCTCGCTGATGTTCTTGCCGCGCAGCGTGTACGTCAGCACCTCGGGCGTGAACCGCTTGCCCTCGCACTGCTCGCAGACCGAGGCGACCCCGGCCATCATCGCCAGGTCGGTGTAGACGAGCCCGATCCCGTTGCACTTGGGGCAGGCGCCGGCCGAATTCGCGGAGAAGAGCGCCGCCTTGACCCCGTTGGCCTTGGCGAAGGCCGTGCGCACATGGCTCAGCAGGCCCGTGTAGGTGGCCGGGTTGCTGCGCCGGGAGCCGCGGATCGGGGACTGGTCGGCGACCAGCACCCCGTCCCTGCCCGCGAGATAGCCGTGGATCAGCGAACTCTTGCCGGACCCGGCGACGCCCGTGACGACGGTCAGGACGCCGGTCGGGATGCGCACGCTGACGTCCTTGAGGTTGTGCAGCGAGGCGCCCTCGATGAGCAGTTCGCCCTTGGGCGTACGGACCGTCTCGCGCGGCCGCGCGCGGTGGCCGAGGTGGCGGCCCGTGAGGGTGCCGGAGGCGCGCAGTCCGGGGACGTCGCCCGTGTAGCAGACCCGGCCGCCGTCCGCTCCCGCGCCGGGGCCGAGGTCCACGACGTGGTCGGCGATGGCGATGACCTCGGGCTTGTGCTCGACGACGAGGACGGTGTTGCCCTTGTCGCGCAGCCGCAGCAGCAGGTCGTTCATCCGCTGGATGTCGTGCGGGTGCAGCCCGACGGTCGGCTCGTCGAAGACGTACGTCACGTCCGTCAGGCTCGATCCCAGGTGGCGGACCATCTTCACGCGCTGGGCCTCGCCGCCGGAGAGCGAGGAGGAGGTGCGGTCGAGGCTGAGGTAGCCGAGGCCGATCTCGACCAGCGAGTCCAGGGTCTGGCGAAGGGTGGCCAGCAGCGGCGCCACCGCGGGGTCGTCCAGGGTCTTCACGAACTCCGCGAGGTCGCTGATCTGCATCGACGAGCACTGCGCGATGTTCGTGCCGCCGATGGTGGAGGAGAGCGCGGCGGGGCCGAGCCGGGTGCCCTCGCAGGCGGGGCACGCGGCGAAGACCACGGCGCGGTCGGCGAACGCGCGGATGTGCGACTGCATCGAGTCGCGGTCCTTGGCGAGCATCGTGCGCTGGATGCGGGTGACGACGCCCTCGTACGTGACGTTCGTGACCCCCGCGCCCGGGTCGAGCTTGATCTTGCCGGTGGGGCGGTGGAGGAGGTCCGTCCACTCCTGCTCGGTGTAGTCCCTGAGCTTCTTGTCCGGGTCGTGGAGCCCGGAGGAGACCATCACCTGCCAGTACCAGTTGCCGACGGCGAAGCCCGGCGCCGTGATCGCGCCCTCGTTGAGCGAGAGGTCGCGGTCGAGGATCTCGTCGACGTCGATGGTCGAGACCTGCCCGAGGCCCTCGCACTCCGGGCACATGCCCTCGGCGCTGTTGAAGCTGAAGGCGGTCGAGGTGCCGATGTGCGGGGTGCCGAGGCGGCTGAAGACGATCCGCAGCATCGTGTACGCGTCGGTGGCGGTGCCCACCGTGGAGCGGGAGTTGGCGCCCATCCGCTCCTGGTCGACGACGATGGCCGCGCTCAGATTGCGCAGCGTGTCGGTGTCGGGGCGGCCCAGGCTCGGCAGGAACGACTGGATGAACGCGGTGTACGTCTCGTTGATCAGCCGCTGGGACTCGGCGGCGATGGTGCCGAACACGAGCGAGGACTTGCCGGAGCCGGAGACACCGGTGAAGACGGTCAGGCGGCGCTTGGGTATGTCCAGGTCGACGTCCGCGAGATTGTTCTCGCGGGCGCCGCGGACCTCGATGACGTTGTGGGCGTCGGCGTGGGTCATGGGATTCATTGAGTACAGCGTACTCAGTAATGCGGACACCCTGTGTCGTATTTCTTCAAGAGGGCCGAGAGGCGGAGCCGTAGCGTGGGCCGCATGAGCGAACAGGTGTACGAAAACGGTCTGATCTGCATGCGCGAGGCCGCCGCCGAGGCGGCCCGCATCGCGCGCGGCGTCCCCTCGGACGCGCCCCTGGGCGCCCCCACCCCCTGCGCCGACTGGGACCTGCGCGCGCTGCTCCAGCACTGGGTCCTCTACACCGCGCACGGCCTGGAGCGGCGTGCGCGGCGCGAACCACTGCCGGAGGGCCTGTCGGCCCGCGATTTTCCGGCCGAGCCGGGCTGGGCGGCGGACTACGCCACCCAGCTCGAACGGGCGGTTGCGGCCTGGGCCGCGCCGGAGCCATGGGAGGGGGAGATCGACCTCGGCGGGGGCATGGTCATGCCGGCCGCCGAGATCGCGGGGATGGTCATCAAGGAGATGGCCGTGCACGGGTGGGACGTCGCGCGGGCGACGGGCCAGGAGGTGCGGGTCTCGCCCGCGCTGGGTGCGTTCGTGCTCGGCGTGGTCGAGCAGCACGCGGAGATCTACCGCCAGTACGACGGCTTCGCCGAGGCGCGGCCGGTGCCGGCGGGGGCCTCGGACTTCGAGCGGGCGCTGGCGTTGTCGGGGCGGGGCCTGGGCTGAGGCCCCGCCCCCGACGCGGCCTCAGGCGGGGAGTTCCCCGTCCCCGCCCTTGAGGGCGTCGATGAACGAGGACCAGGCGGCGGGCGCCATCACCGGTGCCGGGCCGTTGGGGACCTTCGGCCGACCGGGGCGGGACGGGTGGCCGCTGGTCGCGCGGTCGGTGACCGGAACCCGCGGGTGACGGGGACCTGTTGGCCGCACTGCCGGCGCGCGGGCGCGCGAGCGTGCGCGTGCTGTGGGCCGGGTCGGTGAACGCGAGACGTACCGCCGGGCCTGCGAGCGTCAGCTCTGTCTCTGACGCCCTCCCCCTCCCACGAGGCTGATCGCCGTGCAGTGGCAACCCTTTGCGGTGTCGGTGACGACAAGAAGTCGGATCCGGTCTCTCCACCGTCCGGATCCGACCTTCTTCTGGTGAACGATCCGCAAGGAGAACATCCCCCCAATGAACGATCTTCCGAACGGCAGACGCCATGGGCGCCACCGCCGTCGTCGCTGGACCGTCGCCGGTCTCTCGCTCGGTGTGTCCGCCATCCTCGTGCCGTATCTTCTGTTCGCGCAGGAGGACTCGCAGGCCGGCCCCGCGGGCGCAGCCGGACCGTACACCTGGAAGAACGCGGAGGTGGTGGGCGGCGGCTACGTCACCGGGCTGGTCTTCAACCAGCGGGAGAAGGGCCTGCTGTACGCGCGTACCGACATGGGCGGCGCCTACCGCTGGGACGCCAGGTCGGAGCGGTGGATCCCGCTGACCGACTGGCTCGGCGAGAAGGACTGGAACCACCTGGGCATCGACTCGGTGGCCACCGACCCCGTCGACCCCGACCGGCTCTACCTCGCGACGGGCACCTACACCGACGACAAGGCGGGCAACGGCGCGCTCCTGCGCTCCACCGACCGGGGCCGCACCTTCAAGCGCACCAGCCTGCCCTTCAAGCTGGGCGCCAACGAGGACGGCCGCGGGGCGGGCGAACGGCTCGTGGTCGACCCCGCGGACAACGGCACCCTGCTGCTGGGCACCCGCAAGAACGGCCTGTGGCGCAGCACCGACCACGGCGGGACCTGGAGCCAGGTCTCCTCGTTTCCCGTCAAGGACGGGGCGAGCAGCGGCGGGGGCATCTCCTTCGTGACCTACGGCCCGGCCAAGAGCAAGACGGTCTATGTGGGTGTCGCCGACAAGTCCCGGTCCCTGTACCGCTCCACCGACGGCGGCAGGACCTGGCAGGCCGTTCCCGGGCAGCCCACCGGCCAGATACCGCAGCACGGCGTGCTCTCCGGTGACGGCTCGCTGTACGTGACGTACACCAACACCCTCGGTCCCAACGACGTGACGGCGGGATCGGTGTGGAAGCACACGCCGGACGGCGGGAAGTGGAAGGACATCTCCCCCTCCCAGGGCAACTACGGGTTCTCCGGCCTGGCCGTCGACCCGCGCAAGCCGTCCACGGTGATGGCCACCACGCTCGGCCGCTGGTATCCCGAGGACGAGCTCTACCGCAGCACGGACGGCGGCAGGTCCTGGAAGACGCAGAGCAAGAGGTCGCGCCGGGACGCCTCCGCCGCTCCCTACGTCGGTGACGGTGTCGGGCACTGGATGACGGCCCTGGCCATCGACCCCTTCGACTCCGGGCACGCGCTCTACGGAACCGGCAGCGGCATCTGGCGCAGCGAGGACGCCGACGCCACCGACAACGGCGGCACCAGCCACTGGACCCCGGGGGCCCGGGGGCTGGAGGAGACCGCGGTACTGGACGCGGTCGCCCCGCCCGGCGGCGCCCAAGTCGTGACTTCCATGGGCGACCTGGGCGGCTTCCGCCACGACTCCCTGACCAAGTCGCCCGCCGCGGGCCGGCTGAAGAACCCGACGATGACCAACAGCACCGACATCGACTTCGCCCAGTCCGAGCCGGAGACGATGGTGCGTGTCGGCCGCGGCGGCAAGCAGGACGGCGCCTACTCCACCGACGGCGGCAGAAGCTGGCACGGCTTCGCTTCGGAACCGGTCGCCGGCGCCGACACCGGCCACGTCGCGCTCGCCGCCGACGGCTCCAGCATCGTGTGGACCCAGGACGGCCAGGCCCCCTACCGCTCCACCGACAAGGGCGCGAGCTGGAAGAAGGCGGACGGCCTGGACACCGGCGCCGTGGTCGTCGCCGACCGCTCCTCGCCCCGGACCTTCTACTCGCTGTCCGGCGGCACCCTGTACGCCAGCACCGACGGCGGCGCGACCTTCACCGCCCGCGCCTCCGGCCTGCTCTCCGGCAAGCTCACGGCCCTGCCCGGCAAGGCCGGGGACCTGTGGATCGCCGGCGGGGACAAGGGGCTGCTGCACTCCACCGACGGCGGCCGGACCTTCACCACGCTCAAGACAGCCGAGTCCGCCTCGGCACTTGGCTTCGGCAAGGCCAAGCCCGGCGCCTTCTACCGGACCATGTACATGATCGGCACCGTCAAGGATGTCACCGGAATCTTCCGCTCCACCGACAAGGGCGCCACCTGGACCCGTGTCAACGACGACGCCCACCAGTGGGGCGCCATCGGCGGCTCCGGCGTCATCACCGGCGACCCCGACACCTACGGCCGCGTCTACGTCGGCACCAACGGGCGCGGCCTCCAGTACGGCGACCCGTCCTGACCTCTCCTGATCCCGTCCTGATCCCGTCCTGCCCCCGATGTCCGAGCGGGGCCGCGGCCGAGTCGGCCGCGGCCCCGCCGTGGCAGGGGGGAAATCCGATGCTGCGCACGCCACTTGACAGCATTTGGGCCCACTTCGAAGCTGAGTGCGCGGCGTGATGATTCTGTTCGGAATTCCGAACGCTGTGCGAGGTTTCGGCCGGAACATCTGACGCGCCATCTCTCCCCCACATCCCCACACCCCCCACTCAGAGGAGCCCTTACATGGGTCACCACAACGCACACCGCATGAGCCGCCGCAGAGTTCTGCAGATATCCGGAGGGCTGGCGGCGGCCGGGGCCGTGGGCGGCGCGACCGCCGTCTGGAACGGCGACCCCGCCGACGCCGCTGCCGAGGAAGGGACCAGGGCAGGGGCCAAAGCAGCCCCCTTCACGCACCCGGGTGCGCTGCACACCCAAGAGGCCTTCGACCGGATGGCGGAGAAGGTCGCAGCGGGCGACCAGCCATGGCGGGCCGGCTGGGAACGGCTCACCGCCAACCCGCACTCCTCGGCGGACTGGGCCCCCGACCCGCAGGAGACGATCATCCGCGGCGGCGGCAAGGGAGAGAACTACGGGATTCTCTACAGAGACGTCCACGCGGCGTATCAGAACGCGCTGCGCTGGAAGGTGACCGGCGACACCGCCCATGCCGACACCGCGCGGGACATCTGCAACGCATGGTCGGAGACGCTGAAGTCCCTCGACCCCACCTACTCCGAGTCGCGGCTCGCGTCGGGCATCTACGGGTATCAGTTCGCCAACGTCGGCGAGATCATGCGCGACTACGAGGGCTTCGACCTGCCGCGGTTCCAGAAGCTGATGAAAGACGTCTTCTATCCGCTGAACAGCGACTTCCTGGTCCGTCACAACGGGACCTGTGACACCCATTACTGGGCCAACTGGGACCTGTGCAACATGGCCTCGATCATGGCCATCGGCATCCTCTGCGACGACCAGGCCACGTTCGACGAGGCGGTGGACTACTTCCACAACGGCGCGGGCGCCGGCGCGCTCGCCAACGCGATCCCCTTCGTCCATGACGACGAGGGCCTCGCACAGTGGCAGGAGACAGGCCGCGACCAGGCGCACAGCATCATGGGCATCGGCCTGATGGGCACCCTGTGCGAGATGGCGTACAGCCAGGGCGTCGACCTCTACGCCGCGGACGATCACAGGTTCCGCAAGGCGTGCGAGTACGTGGCCCGGTACAACCTGGGTCGCGATGTGCCGTACACCACCTACAACAACTGCGACGACGTGAACCAGACCGTTCCTGGAGAGGGAGGCCGCGGCCAGGCGCGCCCGGTCTGGGAGCGGGTCTACCACCACTACTCGGGCCGGCTGAACCAGGACTGCCCGAACATGCGGAAGATGGCCGAGACCAACTCCCCGGAGGGCGGCGGCGGCGACTACGGCGGCAACAGCGGCGGCTTCGACGAGTTGGGCTTCGGCACCCTGCTCTACGTGCGGTAGCCCGCGCCGCCGTGTTCCGTCCCGAACGCTCGGACGATACGTATCGGATCGCAGGGAATCGAATCGAAGAGATCGGAGATCCGTGAACCGCCGCTGATCCCGCCCGTCCCGCCGCTCCGCGAAGCCCGCCGCCGTCCGCACTGCCGTGGCCGCCGTCGCCGCCGCTGTGCTGACCGGTCCACTCGCCGCCCCGTCCGCTGCCGCCGCACTCCCCGACCCGGCTCCGGGCGGGCCCGCGCACCCCGGGGAACCGGAGGTCGAAGGGCCGGTCGACATCGACACGCTCGACGCGGCCGTCCAGTCCTGGACGAGCTGATCGTTCCGAGCGCCGACCCGCCTCAGGACCGCCCGGCGGTCAGCCGGTTCACGGTGACGTTCGGCGCCGTCCGGGAGGCGGACGGGACGAAGCACAGCTTCGCGCAGAGCACGGCTCCGCCCGGGAAGCCCTGGGCTTCGGGCTCTGGAGCCGGTTCGTCACCGGTCAGGTCGCCCTCCCCACGGCCCGCGGCTGACGCCCGACGGCAGGCGGGCGCAGCCACGGGCCCGTACGGGGACGTCAGCCGGTCTCGGGGACGCGCGTGACCTCGCGTGCGACGGCCACGAGGTTCGCTACAGCACGGGCGCGTCCGGGGACGCGGCGCTGGGCACGCGAGGGCGCGCCTACGCCGGACCAGCGGTCCCCGGCGGGGGCGGCTTGCGGCGTCGTCAATCCGCGCGGACGCGGGCGCGCCCGCGTGGCCGTCGTGACCGGTCGGGCTCCGTGCCGGACAGGCCGGAGCCGCTGCCGTCACCGCTGCCGCCGGAGCGCTCTCGCGCGCCCAGCGCCGCCACCGTCGCCACAGCGCCCGCCGCCGGAGCAGCCCAGCCGCAGGTGGCCAGCAGCAGGGCCACCAGGGCGCAGGCCACGGCGGAGACGGCGCGGTAGCCGCCGGTCAGCAGGCGGGTCGCCGCCGCAGTGCACGTCAGATAGACGAGCAGGAAGAGCGCCGTCGGCACCGTCACCAGGGCCTCCGGGGTGACCGCGCCCGCGCCCGCCAGGGACAGCAGCGCCGCGCCCGCGACGCCGATCGCCAGCGTCAGCGCGCGGGAGGCGCCCCGGCCCGCCGCCCGGGGCGACAGCTCGGCGGCCAGCGCCGCGGCGCCCGTCAGATAGGCGTTGGTCGCGGCCAGCGTCAGCGCCACCGCCATGGCCGCCGCGACCGCGGGGCCCGCGCCGCCGATCGCCAGCTCCAGCAGGTCGGCCAGCGGGACCTCGCCGCCCGCGTCCGGGCCCAGCGCGCCCACCGTCGCGCAGGCCAGGCCGAGGTAGAGCGCGGCCGTCACCGTGAAGGCGAGGACCATGACGCGCGGCAGCGTCCGGCGCGGGTCGCGCAGCCGCACGGTCAGCGGCGCGACCGCCTCCCAGCCGACGAACGACAGCATCAGCAGCGAGGCGGCCCGGGTCACCCCCGACCAGCCCTGGGGCGCGAACGGCTCCCAGTGCGCGGCCCGTACCGACCCGGCCGAGCCCGCCACCGCGAGGACGACCAGGACCGTCAGGCCTGACACCAGTGCGAGCTGCACGCCCGTGCCCGTACGCGCGCCCGCGAGCCGCATCGCGAGGACCACCGCCAGCAGTGCCGCCGACGCCACGAAGGTGCCGGTGCGGCCGGTGCCGGTCAGCTCCGCCACGTACGTGCCGCCGATCCAGCACACCACCGGGGCGCCCGCGACCACGCCCGCCAGGAAGGACCACGCGGTCGCGCGACCGGCCCGCGCCCCGAGCCCGGCCGCCGCGTATCCGGCGACGCCGCTGCCCGAGCCGACGCGGGTGCCGAGCCCGCTGAACACCGCCGCCAGCAGCGCCGACAGCACCAGCAGTCCGGCCCACGCGAGGACCGAGGCGGGACCGGCGGCGCGCGCCGCCAGGCCGGGCAGCAGGAGCAGGCCGGGGCCGAGGAGGGCACCGATGTAGAGGGAGGCGGCACGGGTCGTGGACAGGGAGGTGTCGGGTGGAGTCATGGCGGCAGAATGGCCCGGAAGGCGCCGCACGCGGTGTCGAGTTCGGTCGTGCCGGCGGGCTTCCGCACAATTCCGTGCCGCGAATGCGGGATTACGCTGCACAGCATGCCGAAGCCTTCCTCCCGCCCCGCCTACGACCGTGTGGACCGCGAGATCCTCGCCCATCTCCAGCGCGCCGGGCGCATCCCGAACGTCGAGCTGGCCGAGGCCGTCCGCCTCTCCCCCTCCGCCTGCCTGCGCCGCACCAAGGCGCTGGAGGCCGACGGGCTCATCGAGGGATACCGCGCCGATCTCGACCGGGCCCGGCTCGGCCTCGGGCTGACCGTCTTCGTCTCGCTCAAGGTCGACCAGCACTCGCGCGCCGTCTCCCGCCAGATCGAGGACGCGCTCACCGCGCTGCCCGCCGTCGTCGCCTGCCATGTCGTCTCCGGCGCCGACGCGGACTTCCTGCTGGAGCTGGTCGTCCCGGACCTCGCCGCGTACGAGCGGGTGCTGCTCGACGACATCCTCGGCATCCACCCCGTGCGCGACGCGCACAGCTCCTTCGCGATCCGGACGACGCTGAGCCGGGGCCCGCTCCCGCTCGACCACTGGCCGCCGAAGGGGGAATCCGCGTGAGCGCGCCGATCCGCGTCCTGGTCGCCGACGACCAGGAGATGGTCCGGCGCGGCATCCGCCGCATCCTCTCCGGCCAGGACGACATCGAGGTCGTGGGCGAGGCGGCCGACGGCGAGGCGGCCCTCGCGCAGGCCCGCGCGCTGCGGCCCGACGTCGCGCTCGTGGACGTCCGTATGCCGCGCCTCGACGGCATCGAGGTCACCCGCCGCCTCTGCGGGGGCCCCGAGGGCGTACGGGTCGTGGTCGTGACCACCTTCGACCTGGACGAGTACGTCTACCCGGCGCTCCGGTACGGCGCCTCCGGCTTCCTGCTCAAGCGGTCGGGGCCAGCGCTGCTGGTGGAGGCGGTACGGGCGGCCGTCGCGGGGGACAGCCTGATCAGCCCCTCGGTCACGGTCCGCCTCCTCAAGCACGTCACCGGAGGGCCCGCCTCCGCCCACGCCTCCGGCCCCGGCCCCGGCCCGAGGGCTCCGAAGGCGCCCGCGCCGCCGCACGAGGAACTCACCGCGCGCGAGAAGGAGATCGCCGGGCACGTCGCGCAGGGCCTCACCAACGCCGACATCGCCCGTGCCCTCTTCATCTCGCCGGGCACGGTCAAGACCCACGTCGCCGCGATCCAGCGCAAGCTCGGCGCCCGCAACCGGGTGGGCGTCGCCGTCCACGCCTGGGAGATGGGGTACGCGGAGGGCACGCCGTGACGGGGCCGCCCCCCGTGACGCCCGTGGCGCGGGACAGGGGGCGGCTGGTCCTCGCCGGGCTCGCCGCAGCCGTCGTCCTGCTGCCCTCGCTCGCGGGGCTGCCCTTCGCGCTCGTGGTCGCCGTACCGTCCGCGGGCGCGGCGTTCGCGGCCCTGCTGCCCGGCACCGTACGGGCCGCGCCGCTCGTCGCCGGTGCCGCCCTGCTCTCGCTCGGCGCCGACGTCGCGTTCCACGGGCCCAAGGCGCAGCTCGTGCTGTGGGCGCTGGTGGAGTTCCCGGCGCTGCTCGTGCTCACCGGGCGGGCCGTACGGCGGGCTCCCGAGCGGCAGGCGGCCGGGGCCGGGGCGCTGGCCGTGTGCGCGCTGGTGGCACTGCCCGTGCGGTTCCTGTTCGCGCACCCCGGCGCCGAGGGCCAGGCGGTGGCCCTCACCTGCGCGCTCGCCCTCTTCCCGGCAAGCTGCGCGGTGGGCGTCGGGCTGTACTTCCGTACGCTCGACAACCGCCGGGCCCGTGCCGTCTCCGACGCGCTGCGCGCCCAGCGGCTCGAAGTCGCCGCCGACCTGCACGACTTCGTCGCGCACGAGCTGACGGGCATCGTGCTGGAGGCCCAGGCAGCCCGTTTCGGGGGCGGCGAGGAGGACGACCGCGAGGCGCTGTCCCGTATCGAGGCGGCGGGGACGCGGGCGCTGGACTCCATGGACCACACGGTGCGTTCGCTGCGGACCGAGTCGGCGCCCGTACGGGTCAGGGGCCTCGCCGACCTTCCGGAAACGGTCGGCCATGTGCCGGGCGCGCGGCTCGACCTCGCCGACGACGTGTCCGGCACGCTCTCGCGCGCCGCCGAGGACGCCCTGCACCGGGTGGTGACGGAGGCGCTGACGAACGTACGGCGGCACGCGCCCGGCGCGCGGGCCGTACGGGTACGGGTCGCGCGGTGCGCGGACGGCGTCGAGGCGGCCGTCACGGACGACGGCGGGGCGCCCGTGGGCAGGAAGCGCGCGCGGGACGGCGGCGGCACCGGCCTCGCGGGGCTCGCGGCGCGCGTCGAGGCGCTGGGCGGAACGCTGGAGTGGGGGCCGCACGGGGACGGCTGGCGGGTACGGGCGACGCTGCCCCGCTGACGCGGGCCCGAAGCGGGCGCGGGCGCCGAAGCGGGCGCGGGCGCTGACGTGGGGGCGGGCGCTGAGGCGGGGGCGCGATATCTGCCGTTCGGCAGATGTGCGGGACCGGTGTCCCGGCGCAGGCTCGGGGGCGTACCGAAAGCAGCCTGCCGGGAGGAAACCGCGTGTTCGAGCTCGTCGACGTCAGCAAGACGTACCGGGGCGGGAAGCGTGCCGTCGACGGCGTGACGCTGCGGATGGGGCCCGGGATGGTGGGACTGCTGGGCCCCAACGGCGCGGGCAAGTCCTCGCTCATGCGCGTCGCGGCGACCGTGACCCGCCCGACGGCGGGGCGCGTGCTCTTCCACGGGGAGGACGCCGTCGCGCGGCCCGGCGCCCTGCGGGCCCGGCTCGGGTACCTGCCACAGGACTTCGGGGTCTATCCCAACCTCTCCGCGCGGGAGTTCCTCTCGTACCTCGCCGCCGCGAAGGGCCTGCGGGCCCGTGCCGCGCGGGCGCGGATCGAGGAGCTGCTGCACCTCGTCAACCTCGCCGAGACGGGCAAGCGCCCCCTCGGCGCGTACTCCGGCGGCATGCTGCGCCGCGTCGGCATCGCGCAGGCGCTCCTCGCCGACCCGCAGGTGCTGATCGTGGACGAGCCGACGGCGGGGCTCGACCCGGAGGAACGGGTGCGGTTCCGCAACCTGCTGAGCGACCTGGCCGCCGACCGCGTCGTGATGCTCTCCACGCACATCGTCTCCGACGTCGAGTCCGTGGCCCGCGACATCGCCGTCGTCGCGGGCGGGCGGCTGCTGCGCCGGGCCACGCCCGAGCAACTGCTGCGCGAGACCGCCGGGATGGTGTGGGAGCTGACGATCCCGCCGGACGCGCTCACGGCCGTACGGGCGCGGCACCTGGTCAGCCGGATGGTGCGCACGGCGGAGGGCGTGCGCGTACGGGTGCTGTCGCACACCTGCCCGCAGGCCGGCGCCGCGCCCGCCGTGCCGGACCTGGAGGACGCCTACCTGGCCGTCGTGAACGCGGGGGTGACCCTGTGAACGGCGCCTGGGGTGTGGCGGTCGCCGACTTCCGGGACCGGGTGCGGCGGCCCGCGTACCTGGTCATCCTGCTCGCCGCCGTGGGGCTCGGCTATCTCGCCGTGCCGGACACGGAATCGCACTGGGCGATCCTCCAGATCGGCCCGTTCCGAGGCCGCTACACCAGCGCGTACGTCGGCTTCGCGACCTCGCTCGCCGGGGCGCTGTGGCTGGCGCTCGGCGGGTTCTACGTCGTACGAGGGCCGGTCACGCGCGATGAGGCGGGCGGCGTCGGCAGGCTCCTGGCGGCCACGCCGCTGCGCGGCCTCACGTACTTCGCGGGCAAGCTGCTGAGCAACGTGCTCGTCCTCGCGTCGATGCTCGGCGTGCTGGCGGTGACCGCGCTCGCGATGCAGCTCCTGCGCGGCGAGTCGTACGCGGTGCGTCCGGGCGAACTGCTGCTGCCGTTCGTGGTGATCGCGCTGCCGCTGGCCGTGGTGACCGGTGCCGCCGCGCTGCTGATGGAGGCGGTGCCGGGGCTGCGCGGCGGGCTCGGCAACGTCGTGTGGTTCTTCGTGTGGATGGTGCTGGTCCTCGGCGGCCAGGGCGCGCTCGGCACGGACGTCGCGGCGGACTCGATGCGGGAGGCGCTGCGCGGCGAGGACGTGCGCGGCGGGGAGTTCAGCCTCGGCTTCACCTACGTCGAGAAGCCGCTGTCCCCCTTCGACTGGGGCGGCTTCACGCCGGACACCGGCTTTCTGCTGGGCCGCGCGGCGCTGATGGCGGGCGCCGTGGCGTGCGCGCTGCTGCCCGCGCTCTGGTTCACCCGCTTCGACCCGGCGCGCGCGAGGGCGAAGGAGGCGGCGGCGGAGGGCACGGGCACGCGGGGGCGGCGTGAGGAGTCCCGCGTGGCCTGGTCGGCGCCCCCGTCCGGGCTGCCCGTGACCCCGGCGCGCACCGGCGGGCCCGCGCTGCCCCGGCTGCTCGGCGGTGAACTGCGGGTGCTGGTGCGGGGGGTGTCCCCCTGGTGGTGGGCGGGTGCCGCGCTGATCTCGCTCACCGCGCTGGCCGCGACCGGCAGCGGCGCCACGCGCGTCGTGCTGCCCATGGCGTGGGTGTGGCCCGTCGTGCTGTGGTCGAGGCTGGGCACGCAGGCGCGCGAGCACGGTGTCGAGGCGCTGCTGGGCGCCGCGCCCCGCCCCGCGCGGCGGGTCTGCGCCGAGTGGGCGGCGGGCGTCGCGCTCACCGCCGTGCTCGGGCTGGGCCCGCTCGTGGTGCTCGTGCGCGACGGGGAGGGGCACGGGGTCGCGTCCTGGGCGGCGGGCGCGCTGTTCGTGCCCGCGCTGGCGCTCGCGCTGGGCACGGTGAGCCGCACGCACCGGCTCTTCCAGGCCGTCTATCTGCCCCTCTGGTACGTCGTCGTCAACGGGATGCCCCCGCTCGACTACATGGGCGCGACCCGCGCGCCCGGCGAACCGGCCCTCGTGCCCCCGGCGTTGGTGGCGGCGCTGGCCGTGGCGCTGCTGGCGGTGGCGGTGTGCTCGGCGGGCGTCGTCGCGCGCAGGAGGAGCTCGGCGCCCAGCTCGGTGACCGTGTGACGGCTGGTCCTGCCCGAGCGGACGGTCGCGATGAGCCCGCCGCCGCGCAGGACCTTCGCGTGCTCGCTGGCCGAGGGGGACGAGAGCCCGGCACGGCGGGCGAGTGCGCCGGTGGACAGCCCGTCGTACGCGGCGACCGTTTCGAGGACGGCGGCGCGGCTGTGCCCGAGCAGCGCGGCGAGCCCGCTCTCGCCGGTCCCGGCGGCGGAACGGCCGGAACGGCCGGAACGGGCGGAGAGGGCGGCACGGTCCGAACGGGCGGGCCGGGTCGGCACCTCGTAGAAGAGCGCGGGCTGCTCGTCGTCCGGGTCGCACGGGAAGTACGCGGAGAACGCGGCGGGCGCCAGCAGCAGTCCCCGGCCCCGCAGTTCGTAGTCGGGGCCCGCGACGTCCTCGATCTCCAGGAAGGGCGGGCGCCAGTGGAAGGCGGGCCCGAGTCCTTCGAGCACGCGCTCGACTCCGCCGTCCCGCCACTGCCGGGCCCGGGCGGCGAGGTCGGCGTCGAGGCCCGCCGCCATGCCGTGCCAGTACGGCGCGAGGGCCACCCGGTGGTAGGCGCGGACGGACGCGACCAGCCCGTTCGCCGTGCCGTCGTCCCCGTCCGCGAGATCGCCCGCCCAGCGGGGCATCTCCCGGTGCCGTGCCACGTACGCGAGGTCGGCGCGGAGCGCGGAGCGCGGGGTGGCGCGCAGACGCGCCAACTCGGCGTTCAGAGAGGGCAGTCCCTCGTACGGGCGCAGGAAGCGCGGGATCGGGTGCGAGGGTTCGCTCGCCGCCAGCTCGCTGAACATGGGCGGCCGGGGCTGCCGCCACGCGGCCCGTACGGTGCGGCGCCACAGGTCGATCGAGGGCTCGGTGCGGGTGGGCGGCCGGGAGAGCCGGTAGGCGCTGAACGTGGCCGTGGCGAGCGGGCTGGGGCGGCTGCCGAGCCGCGTCCTGGCGAGGTCGCCGACCGTGAAATGGATCCGCAATTCCCTTCGTCCTCCCCCTGCGCGAGTCCGTCCGGAGGCGCCGGTCCGGAGGCGCCGGTCCGGACGTGCCGATACGGACGCCGCGGTCCGGACGTGTCGGTCACGGCCGAATCGTCTTTCCCGGCACGTCCCCCTCCCGGCACCGTAGGCCCATGAGCACGCGGAGGAGAACACGGGCGCTCGCCGTGCTCGCCGCGGGTGCCGCCGTCACCTGGCTGCTGACGGCGGCACCCGGCGCGAACGCGGGACAGGGCGCGGACGGCGAGAGGACGCGCGGCGAGAGGACGGGCGGCGGACTGCACGGGCCGTACGTCACCCACCCGGAGATGAAGCCGCGCGACAACCCGGCGGGGGACGTGTGCCCGTTCGACATGCACACCGAATTCCCCGTCGCCGACCTGACGTTGCGGACCTGGAAGAACGACGCGGGCGACCCCGTGTTCGGGATCGAGAGCGGCCCCCTGGTGGCGCGCGTGACGAACACCGAGACCGGCGAGACCGTCGAGCGCGACATCTCCGGCACGGGCACGCACACGTACCCCGACAAGAACACGGACATCCTCAGCGGTACCGACTGGGCCGGGGTGCTGCACAAGGGCGACAAGCCCGCGAACAAGCTGATCATCGCGCGCGGTTACCTGTCCATCAAGATCACCACCGAGGGCGACCGTACGAAGCGTGAGGTCCTCGCGCTGGACGGAGAGTACGAGGACCTCTGCGAGACGCTGTCCTGAACCGTGGGAGGCCGGTGCGGGAACGGCGTCGCCACCCCTCACTTCGGCGGGGGCCGAAGTGAGGGGGGCCTAGCGTCGGAGCATGAGCACGCACGGGACGCACGGGAACGACCGCCAGGGGGACGTGGTCCTCGACCGCCACGGGGACGTGGTCCTCGACCGTCACGAGGAGATCGTCCTCGACCGCTACGAGGACGTCGTCGCCGCGCTCGCGGACCCGGCGCTCGTTCCGGAGCCGCCCCTTCCGCCGGACGGCGGGCAGCGGGGGGCCGGGGCTCCGGGGACCATGGCGTGGCTGCGGGCGACGGTCGCGCGGTTCTGCGCGGGGGAGGCGCACGCGCGGCGCCGGGCGCTGGTGGAGGGCGAGTTGGCGCGGCTCGCGCCGGACTCGCTGCGGCGCGCCGCCGCGGCCCGGCCCGGCCTCGGCGACGACCGGCTGACGGCGGTCGGCGCGCTCGCCGCGTGCCTGGGGTACGGGGACCCCGAGGGCGTCGCGCGTGCCGTGGTCGTCGTCGCGGGCGGCTACTTCGGCGGGGACGGCCCGGACCCGGCGGGCGACGAGGCGGTGGCCTGGCTGCTGCCGCGCGTCGGGGGCGAAGCGGAACTGGCGGCGAACCGCATCGGGCTCCTCGTGCAGGCGTGCGACGCGACGGCCGCGCTGGTCGCGCGGGCGCGGCGTGGGCGGCGCGAGGGCGAGGACGTGGGCACGCTCCTCGCCCGTACGCTCCGGGAGGATCCGCCGCTCCGGACGATGCGGCGGCGGGCCGCCTCGGCCACGCGGGTCGGCGTGGCGTCGATCGCGCCGGGCGACACGGTGCTGCTCCGCACGGCGGAGGCGGCGCCCCCTTCGGTGACCCTCGCGTTCGGTGCGGCTCCCCGCCCCTGCCCGGGCCGACCCCACGCCTTGGCCCTGGCCACGGCCATCCTGTCCGCGGATGCCGACCTGCCGCCGGGTACGGGGTGCCCCGCCGCTGCTTCGCGGTCTGCGGCCGCGTCGTGGCCGCTCGCGCAGTTCCCCGCGCCCCTGGAGGGGCACGCCCAGGAGCCGGGAAGCGCCCCGGAGGGGTGGCTTCTGGGGCGCGGGGAACTGCGCGCTGAGCCACCGCGCACCGGTGGTCTGCGGCGTGCGGGCGGGGGCAGGACGGGCGCGGCGCCCAGGGACGGCGCGGCGTTCGCCGCCCTGCACAAGGGGCCGTCCGCGCCGCTGCTGATGCCGAACGCCTGGGACCACGCCTCGGCGGCGGCACTCGCCGCACAGGGGTTCAGGGTGATCGGGACGACCAGCCTCGGCGTGGCCGCCGCGGCCGGTGCGAAGGACGGGGCAGGGGCCCGGCGGGCCCGCGAGGAGACCGTACGGCTGGCACACCGGCTGCGCGGCGCGGCATGCGCGCTGTCCGTGGACATCGAGGGCGGGTTCAGCGACGACCCGTCGGCCGTCGCCGCGCTCGCGCGCGAGCTGAGCGAGGCGGGGGCCGTCGGCATCAACCTGGAGGACGCCCTCGGGCCGCCCGCCGCCCACGCGGAGAAGATCGCCGCCGTGAAGGAGGCCGCGCCGGGCCTCTTCGTCAACGCCCGCACCGACACCCACTGGCTCCCCGGCCCCGCCGGGGACCGGCGGCTGGACGAGGCGCTCGAACGGCTCGCCGTCTACGAACGCGCGGGCGCCGATGGCGCGTTCGTCCCCGGCGTCTCAGACCCGGCAGACCTCGCCCGGCTGGTCGCCGCCCTCGGCGTCCCGCTCAACGTTCTGCACACCCCTGCCCTGCCCCCGCTCCCCGTGCTGGCCGAGCTGGGGGTGGGCCGGGTGAGCCTCGGCTCGCTGCTCTTCCGCCGGGCGCTCGGTGCCGCCGTCGAGGCCGCCGTCGCCGTGCGCGAGGGGCGTCCCGTCGCCGGGCACGTGCCGTCGTACGGCGACGTGGTGGCGCTTGAACAGGGCGGCGCCGTTGACGAGGGCCGCCAGCAGGGCGATGAGGAAGGGGACGAGGAGCGCGGCGCGGTATCCGTCGAGGGCGGCTGAGGGCGAGCCGCCGTGCGTGGCCGCGACGTTGACGGCCGCGGCGGAGGAGAGGCCGAGGGCCGCGCCGAACTGGAAGCAGGTGTAGAAGAGGCTGCCCGCGAGGCCCTGCTCGTCCTCCCGGATGCCCGTCGTCACCTGGATCGTGAGCGGCCCGTACACCAGTGCGAAGGCGAGGCCCATCAGGATGAGGCTCGGCAGCATCGCGAGGTACGTCCAGTCGGCGCCGAGCGGCAGGAACAGCCCGTAGGCGAGCGTGGCCGCCAGCAGCCCGGCGAAGATGACCCGGGCGTGGCCGAAGCGCCG
Organism: Streptomyces albiaxialis; assembly: GCF_039530985.1. Classification (NCBI taxonomy): domain Bacteria; kingdom Bacillati; phylum Actinomycetota; class Actinomycetes; order Kitasatosporales; family Streptomycetaceae; genus Streptomyces; species Streptomyces albiaxialis. The sequence goes on along the minus strand of NZ_BAAAPE010000001.1, from coordinate 890,320 downwards.
TACCAGCACGGGGGTCAGGGTCGGCGACAGGATCGCGTCGGCGCCCGCGACCAGCATCGCGAGGCTGGTCTCCATCGTGCTCCAGCCCCGCAGCTCCTGGAGGTAGAGCACGACGAGGAACTGGAAGCCGAAGAACCCGGCGGCCAGGAGCATTCCGGAGACGTTGGCGCGGAGGAGCGCGGCCGAGCGGAGGATGCCGAGGCGGATCAGCGGCGCCGCCGAGCGGCGTTCGACGGCGACGAAGACGGCGAGGAGGGCGAGGCCCGCGGCCACCGTGAGCGCGGTGACGCCCGGCGTGGCGTGCGGGGCGCGCTCCACACCGAGGACGAGCAGCACGATCGCCGCCGTGACGGCCACGCCGCCCGCGACGTCGAAGCGCTGCCCGGGCTCCCGTACGGGCGGCTGGGCCCTGGGGATCCAGACGAGCGCGGCGGCGAGGACCACCGCCGAGATCACGACCGGCGCGAAGAAGACCCAGCGCCATCCGGCGGTGGTGAGCAGCCCGCCGATGACGAGCCCGCTGGCGAAGCCGCCGGCGCCGGTCCCGGAGTAGATCAGCAGCGCCCTGTCGCGCGGCGGGCCCTCCGCGAAACCGGTGGTGATGAGGGAGAGGCCCGCCGGGGTCATGAACGCCGCCGCGACACCCGACACGAAGCGGGCCACGATCAGCATCCAGCCCTCCGTCGCGAAGCCGCCGAGGCCGGAGAAGACCAGGAAGACGGCGAGCCAGGACACGAACATCCGGCGCCGCCCGAACAGGTCGGCCGCGCGCCCGCCCAGCAGCATGAAGCCGCCGTAGCCGAGCACGTAGGCGCTCATCACCCACTGCAGCTCGCCGGTGGCCATGCCCATGTCGGCCCGGATCTCGGGCAGGGCGACGTTGAGCATCGCGATGTCGATGCCTTCGAGGAAGATCGCTCCGCACAGGACGAAGAGGACGCCGACCTCGCGCCGCGACATGCGGACGGGGGCAGGGCCTGAGGTGGTGGTGGACATGTCCTCAACCCTCGGGCGCGGGCGGAGGGGGAACAACGGCGAACATCGCAATGTTCGGTAAGCCAGGCTTACCGAACATCCTGGGCGGGAGGGGCGAGCGCATGGAGCGCGAGGAGGTGGAGGTGCTGCTGATCCTCGCCGAGGAGCTGCACTTCGGGCGTACGGCGGAGCGGATGCGGCTCTCCCGCGCCCGGGTCAGCCAGCTCGTCCAGCGGCTCGAACGCCGCGTGGGGGCGCCCCTGTTCGTCCGTACGAGCCGCCGGGTGGTCCTCACCGCGCTCGGCGCCGCGCTCCGCGACGAGCTGGAGCCGCACCACCGCGCGATCGACGCCGCGCTCGCCCGCGCCGCCGCCTCGGCCCGCGCCGTCGAGGGCACGCTGAACGTCGGCTTCTCCGGCCCCCTCGCGGGCGAGGCCGTGATGCGGACCGCCGACGCGCTGGGCGCCCGCCACCCGGGGGTGGAGGTGCATGTGTGCGAGGTGCCGTTCGCCGACCCGTACAGCGCGCTGCGCGAGGGGATCTACGACACGCAGCTCGTCGAACTCCCCGTCGGCGGCACCGAGTCCGACCTCGCGAGCGGCCCCGTGCTGTTCACCGAGGCCCGGGTGCTGGCCGTCGGCAGGTCCCATCCGCTCGCCTCGCGCCCCGTGGCCTCCCTGGAGGACCTGGCCGACGTCCCGGTCCTCACCGTCGACGCCCCGCTCCCCGCCGCCTGCCGCGTCCTGCTCGCCCCGGAGCGCACCCCGTCGGGCCGCCCGGTGCCGCAGGGCCCCGCGGTGTCCAACGCCCAGGAGGCCCTGGTCTTCGTCGCCGCCGAGAAGGGCGCCTGGCTCACCGCGGCGCACGCCGCGACGTACCACCCCTGGCCCGGCGTCACCTACGTGCCGCTCGCCGACGCCGAACCGCTCGCGTACGGGCTGGTGTGGCGGCAGACCCACCACACCCCCACGGTCCGGGCCTTCGCCCACACGGCCCGCGAGGTGCTCTGAGCCGCCGCCGTCCCGTGGCGCTCAGCCCTGGGTGAGCGCGGCCAGCAGCTCCGGGCCCGGCCAGGACGGGGGCTCGCCCGCGCGTTCGGCCTCGTGGACGAGGGCGGTCATACGGGCGTTCGCGGGGGCCTCCAGGCCGTGCGCCGCGGCGAGGGCCACGATCTCGCCCTGGAGGGTGTCGATCTCGGTGGGACGGCCGCGCTGGAAGTCCTCCCACATCGAGGAACGGGCCGTCGCGTCGATGTCGAGGCTCGCGGCGGCCAGTTGGCGGTAGTCGTCATCGGGGAGGCGCAGCACGTCGATGATCAGGTCGGGCGCGGCCGGGCCGAGGTGCGCGGGCTCGACGCCCGCCGCGCGGAAGACGGCCAGCGCCTCCTCCTGGCACTGCGCGAGGCACCGGCGGTACGCGCGCTGGGCGAGCTGCTCGCGCAGGGGCAGCCCGGAGAGCGCGTTGACCGCGTTGTTGAGGTTCAGCAGCAGCTTCCCGTACTGCACTTCCCGCATGTCCGCCCGCGTCTCCGCCTCCAGCCCGGCGTCCCGCAGCGCCCCGGCGAGCCGCGCGCCCGCCGCGCCCTCGTCGAGCATCAGCGCGCCGCCCACGCCGCGGTGGTACGTGCCGGGCCCGACGCCCAGCACGTTGTACGGCACCATCCCGGTCAGCACCTCGTGGCCGGGGAGGGCCTCGCGCAGGATGCCGGGGTTGCGCAGCCCGTTCTGGAAGCTGACGATCACGGCGCCGTCCCGCAGGTGCGGGCGTATCGCCTCGGCGGCCTCCCGCGTGGCCGCCGACTTCACGGTGACCAGCACGTAGTCGGCGTCCCGGACGCCCGTCGCGTCGCTCGCGGTGCGCAGCGCGCCCGGCTTCACGCGCAGCTCGTCCGCGTCCGAGGCGGTCAGCGTCAGCCCGCGCTCCCGTACGGTCTCCATCGCGGCGGCCCTCCCGACGAGCGTCACGTCGCAGACGCCCGCGAGATGGCCGCCGACGTAGCACCCGACGCTTCCGGCCCCGAAGACGGCGACGTTCAGCACAGCAGCAGCATCAGTCATGGCCGGAGTCTGTCAGGGGCGGGGGCGCCGGTGAACGGCACGGACGCGACGTCCTGAAGGGGAGCCCCCGAAGGGGAATGTCCCGAAGGGTAATGCCCCGAAGGTGAACGGCCGCCTCACTCCCCTTCGTTCGGCTGTTCGCCGCCGATCCGGTATGCGCCGGTCCGGTACGCGCCCACGCGGGCCGCCTCGTACGCCGCCTCCGCGGCGCGTTCCGCGCACGTCTCGTCCAGCGGGCCGCCGCTCGCCAGCAGGCGGTAGTAGAGGGGGGCCGAGACCGCGCGGACGACCTCGTGCGGGTCCGTGCCCTCCGGGACCTCGCCGCGCGCGACGCCCTGGCGTACGCAGGGCACCCACTCCTCGACGCGCGCCGCGTAGAAGCGGCGCAGCGCCTCCGCCGTCCGCTCGTCGCAGGTCGCGGCCGCGATCAGGGCCTTGAAGAGGGGCCCCTGGCGCGGGTCGGTGAGGGTCCGGCGCACGAGCGCCGCGTTCGCCTTGAGGTCGCCGAGGAGTGTGCCGGTGTCGGTGCGGGGCAGCGAGGACTCGGCCATCTCCGAGAGGAGGTCGGCGAGCAGCCCGTTCACCGTGCCCCAGCGGCGGTAGACGGTCGTCTTGCCCACGTCGGCGCGGCGCGCGACGTCCGCGAGGTCGAGGTGCGCGAAGCCGCACTCGGCGAGCGCGTCGCCCGCCGCGCGCAGCACGGCCTCCCGGACCCGCGCCGTCCGCCCGCCGGGCCGCACGGTCCCGGGGCCGGTTCCGGTCCAGGAACCGGAACCGGTTCCTGGATCAGGGCCGGACCCGGTGGGGCCCGGTGGTGCGGTCTCGTTGGCCTCCGGCTCACGCGCCATAACGGTTCTCCAGTTCCATTAACGCCTCGTCCCTGCTACGGTACTGCTCAGCTTAACGGGAAAGTAGTCCCGTTAAGCCGTCAGGCCCTCCCCGTCCCTCCCCAAGGAGTGAACCGATCATGGAATACCGGCAGTTGGGCGCCTCCGGCCTCAAGGTCCCCGCTCTCAGCCTCGGCACCGGCACCTTCGGCGGGCGCGGCCCGCTCTTCGGGGCGTGGGGCGACACCGACGCCCGCGAGGCCCGCCGCCTGGTGGACATCGCGCTGGACGCGGGCATCACGATGTTCGACAGCGCCGACGTGTACTCGGACGGCGCCTCCGAGGAGGTGCTCGGCCAGGCGATCAAGGGCCGCAGGGACCAGGTGATCCTCTCCACCAAGGCCGGTCTCCCGATGGGCGAGGGCCCCGGCGACTGGGGCGCCTCCCGGTCCCGGCTGATCAAGGCCACGGACGACGCGCTGCGCCGCCTCGGCACCGACCACCTCGACCTCTTCCAGCTCCACGCCTACGACGCCTCGACCCCCGTCGAGGAGGTGCTCGGCACCCTCGACCAGCTCGTGCGCGCGGGCAAGATCCGCTACACCGGCGTCTCCAACTACTCCGGCTGGCAGCTCATGAAGTCCCTGGCCGCCGCCGACCGGCACGGCCACCCCCGCCACGTGGCCCACCAGGTCTACTACTCGCTCGTCGGCCGCGACTACGAGTACGAGCTGATGCCCCTCGGCCTCGACCAGGGCGTCGGCGCCGTCGTCTGGAGCCCGCTCGGCTGGGGCCGGCTCACCGGGAAGATCCGGCGGGGAGAGCCCCTCCCCGCCGGGAGCCGCCTCCACGACACCGCCTCGTTCGGGCCGCCCGTCGAGGACGAGGTGCTCTTCCGCGTCGTCGACGTGCTCGACGCGCTCGCGGAGGAGACGGACAGGACCGTCCCGCAGATCGCCCTCAACTGGCTGCTCCGGCGCCCCACCGTCTCCTCCGTCATCGTCGGCGCCCGCAACGAGGAGCAGCTCCGGCAGAACATCGGCGCCGTCGGCTGGTCCCTCACCCCCGAGCAGACCGCCCGCCTCGACGCCGCGAGCGCCCGGCACGCGCCGTACCCGTACTTCCCGTACCAGCGCCAGGAGGGCTTCGCCCGGCTGAACCCGGCGCCGGTGGACCTGACGCCGCCCGCCGCGGCGTAGGCGGTGGGCGCGAGCCGTCCGGACGCGACCGGAGGTGGGCCCGATGGGGTGATCATCGTCCCGGTGACCGCCCCGCGGCGGTGTCGCTGGCCGGGCCGTCGGCCGAGCGGCGCGATCCTCCTTCGCAGGGCCACACGCCCTTCGCAGGGCCACACGCCCCTGCCGTCACAGGAGGAACACGATGACGCTGTCAACCTGGCTCTCGGCCGTCCGCGGACGCCGCCGGACGCCCCGGCCCGTACGCACCGGGCTCGCGGGGCTCGCCGTTCTCGCGCTGGGCGGCCTCGGGGCCCTTGCCCCGGCCGTCCCGGCCGCCGCCGACACGCTCCCCGGCGGGCTCGGCCCGTGCGCGGGGCCCGACTGCCCGGACCCGTTCCCGCCGGTCAACAACGGGCCCGTCGCCGGGCACGACAGCAACCTCAGCGTCTTCGTCGGCGGCGACTTCCTCGTCCGCGAGGGCGCGGCGGAGACGGAGGGCCGCGTCGTCACCCTCGGCAGGTTCGACATGAACAGGACGCGCGGCGGAGCCGTCTACAACATCGGCGAGGCCGGCGTCGGCTCCCGCGTCCCGCCGCCCGACGGCTCGGACTGGCTCACCACCGGCGGCGACGTCTCCATCGCCGACGGCCAGCGGCTCCTCGCCGAGAAGGGCGTCGTCCGGCACGCGGGGGACGCCACCGGCACGGTCCTCGCCCGGCGCACCGTCAAGGACCCGGGCGCGGTCGCCCCGTACGCCGGTCTGCGCGACCAGCTCACGGACGCCAGCAACTGCTACGCGTACGGCGACAACGGCTCCGGCCGCCCCGCCACCGGCACGGCCGTCAACACCGGCGGCTCCACCGTCTTCACCGGCGACGGCACCTCCGACCTCCAGGTCTTCAACGTCGACTTCGACATGGTGGCGCCGGGCGGCGGACAGCAGGGGCTGGAGTTCGCGGGCATTCCCTCCGGAGCCACGGTCCTGGTCAACGTCATCGGCGGGCCCCGCACCATCAACACCTACAGCGGCGGCGTCGCCGACACCGATCCCTTCAACCAGCTCCGCGAACGGCTGCTGTGGAACTTCCCGGACGCCGACCAGGTCACCCTGGCGGGCACGGGCCAGTTCCAGGGCAGCGTCCTGGTCGGCAACCAGTCCAGCACCACCACGCTGAGCCTGCCGGGCCAGAACGGCCGCCTCTACACCGCCGGTTCGCTCACCCACACCTCCAGCGCCACCGGGGGCGGCGGCCAGGAGATCCACAACTACCCGTTCGACGGCGACCTGCCGACCTGCCACAGCGATCCGCAGCCGCCGAAGACCAAGGGCTCGCTCACGGTGATGAAGAAGGACGCCTCCACCGGCAAGCCGCTCCGGGGCGCCGTCTTCGAGGCCTGGCGCGAGACCAACGGCCGCCCGGGCCTCCAGACCTCCGGCGGCGACCCCGACACCCGCGTCGGCCCCGGCTGCGCCACGGACGTCCGCGGCCGGTGCACGTTCGAGGAACTGCCGCCGGACTCGTACTACCTGCGCGAGACGGCCGTCCCCGACGGCTACGACATGCCGTCCCGTACGGTCACGGGCCCGTACCGCATCACCGCCGACAACGCGGCCCAGGGCATCACCGTCGCCCTGGAGAACGACCGCGAGAAGGGCGGCAAGGGCGGCAAGGGCGGCAAGGGCGGTAAGAGCGGTAAAGGGGGCGGCAAGAACGGTAAGTAGCGGCACCTGACAGCACCCGGCCCGTACGGGGCGCGGCCCTCTCCGGAGGACCGCGCCCCGTATCGCGTGCGCTAGAGGGCCGTGTCGAACGCGGCGACGACGATGCACTCGATCTCCGGCGTCGAGGGCGGGCGACGGCCCGCACAGCGAACATGAGTCCGCATATGCCGATTCGACGACCACTTCCCTCATTCCCGGACACCAGGGGACACCGGGCTTCGGGCTTCGGGCTCCGGCCCCGGACTACGACACCAGCTCCGCCGCCTGTTCGCGGGCCTGGGTGAGCCACGTCGCGCGCTGTTCGGGTGTCGCGTCGCTCACCGTACGGAAGACGGTGCGGCGGACGTGGGTGACGCCGGTGTAGGGGAGGACGCAGGCGGCCCAGATGTGCTGGAGCGGGTCGCCGAACTCCTCGCGTTCGCGGGCCTCCGGGGTGTCGGAGGTGTTGAGGACGAGGGCGCGGCCCGCCTTGAGGAGGCCGACGGGCTCGCCGTCGGCGGTGCCGAGCTTGTAGGCGACGCCGGGGACGAGGACGCGCTGGGTCCAGCCGGTGAGCAGCGCGGGCGGCATGCCCCACCAGTTGGGGTGGACGAACACCAGGCCGTCCAGCGTGGGCAGTTCGGCGCGGTGCGCGGCGACCTGGGGGTCGGGGGAGGCGGCCGCGTCCGACGCCGCGTCGACGGTCTCCGTCTCGTCTGCGCGCAGGACGGGGTCGAAGCCCTCGGCGTGCAGATCGTGCGCCCGCACTTCGTGTCCCCGCGCCCCCAACTCGTCGGCGACGGCCTCGAACAGGGCGTGGTTGAAGCTTCCGGGGCGGGGGTGGGCGAGGTAGAGGCCGATACGCATGGTCATTCAGCTCCCGGGTTGTGCTTGAGGACGGAGGCGATCAGACCCGGCTCGGACTGCGGGAAGTCCATGGGAACGATGCCGAGCCCGGTCCTCCCCGCCATCTCGGGCCCGTCGAGGAAGGCGCGGACCTGGGGGTTGAGCCGGTCGGCGTTCCACTTGGGCGGGAGCCCGGCCGCCGTGCTGACGAAGTTCACATAGAACGGTCCGGGGCTGTCCGCCGCCTCGCGGAACTGGTCCTCGATCTTCGGGTACTTCGCGAAGGGCTCCGCCTGGTAGTCGTCCTGCACGTCGAACACCGCGGGGTCGGCCCAGCGCACGCCCGGCAGCCCGCCGTTGTCCGCGAGCAGCACGACCTTGCCGCGCGCCTCCCCGAGCGCCGGGAGCGTGCCGCCGAGGTGGAAGAGGGAACGCCAGCCCTTCTGGTCCAGGTAGATGTCGAAGATGCGGCGGAACTCGGCGTCGCTCTCCTCCGAGTACTCCTGCTTGACGCGCATCAGCACGGTCTCGCCGGGGTGCGCCGCGAGGAAGTCGCGGCAGGCGATGAGCACGTCGCCGAACATCAGGTGCTGGAAGAACGCCGCGTGGTGGATGGCGAACACCCCGTCGATCGCCCGGCACCGCACGTCCAGGAAGCGCACCCCGGCCGCGAGTTGGTCCGCTATCAACGTGTCCTGGCACTCGACCCAGGGTCCGCCGAACCGCGCGCCCGCGTCGTGCGTACCCGGAATGGACAGCGTGCGCAGCGGCGTCGCCGCGTCCAGCCCGGCCATCCAGTCCTGCGGCCCGGCGGCCGCTCTCCCGGGAGCCTTGGCGGGGGCCGCGGCGAGTCCCGTCCCCGCCCCCGCGTACGCCAGCAGACCCGTCGCCGGAAGGACCGCCGCTCCTCTCAGAAAGCCGCGCCTGTCCATGCCGTAACCCCCATCTCCAGAACCCCAATTCGCGCACACGGCGCATGGTCAGCACGGCCCTCGGCCGTACCGGAACATCATCGGCCAGCGCACGGCCGCGCCACCAGACCGGAGAGGCACGCCGTAGCCCCCCCACCCCCCGGGCGAGGTTCGGCGAGCACCACCCCGCGCCCGGCACCCAGGCCCCTCGTGGGCGGCTGCCGATCTTCATAGCGTTCCTGCCGACGGATCAAGAGACAGTACGACTACGGGAGCGGTCTGGACATGGACGGGCGACGGGGACAGAGACGGGGACAACGGCCGGGACAGCGACGGGGACAGCGACGGCGGCGTGCGGCGCTCGCCGGGGGCGCGGCGCTTGGCACGACGGCGGTACTGGCGGCACTGGCCGTACCGGCCCAGGCGGACCGCGGCTCCGGCGCGGGCGCGGGCTCCGGCGCGGGCGGGAGCGGGGGCGGGGGCGGGGGCGACTGACGCGGCCACCCCGCCCCTCGGTCCCTCGGCTCCCGGTCCCTAGCGCTCGCTCGCGTCGTGCGCCAGGAGCGCGAGCTGGATGCGGTTGTCCAGCCCGAGCTTGGCGAGGGCGCTGGAGAGGTGGGCCTTGACCGTCCCCGGCGAGAGATGGAGGCGCTCGGCGATCTCGCTGTTGGACAGGCCCTCCGCTACGGTGCCGGCGATCTCCCGCTCGCGCCCGGAGAGTTGGGCGAGCTGCGCCCGGGCCTCCTCGGCCCGGGTACCGGAACCCCCTGCCGCGTAGTCGATCAGGGTGCGGGCCACGGACGGGGAGAGCGCGGGTCTCCCCTTCGCGGCGCTGCGCACCGCCTCGACGATCTCCTCCGGCTCGGTGTGCTTGAGCAGATAGCCCGCGGCCCCGGCGCGCATCGCCTCCAACACGGTGGTGTCCTTGTCGAAGGTGGTCAGCACGATCACCTGCGGGGCAGGCGCCGACTGGTCGGCGGCACGCGCCTGGGCCAGGGCCCGTGTCGCGGCGATCCCGTCGAGCACCGGCATCCGGATGTCCATCAGCACGACGTCCGGCGTCAGCTCGCGCACGGCCTCCGCCACGCTCGCGCCGTCCTCGACCTCGCCGACGACCCCGATGCCGTCGGCGCCCCGCAGCATCAACTTCAGCCCGGCGCGGACCAACGGATCGTCATCGGCCAGCAGTACGCGAATCATGGCTTCACCTCGCGGGCCACGGTAGCCGTGCCCGGAGGGTGAACACGCCGTCCGCCCCGTCGTGCTCCAGGACTCCGCCCTCCAGCTCCACTCGCTCGCTCAGTCCGGTCAGCCCCGCGCCCGCGCCCGGGATGCCGGGGGCCGGGATGCCCGGGGCCGACGAGCCTCCCGGCGAGCCCGGCGAGCCCGACGGCAGTGGATTGCTGATCTCCACCGTCAGCTCCCCGCCGGGGCCGCCGCCCAGCCGGACCGTGACCTTGGCTCCGGGCGCGTGCTTGCGCGCGTTCGTCAGTCCTTCCTGCACCGCTCGGTAGACCGTCCGCTGCTGCTGGGGGCGGGGCGGCAGCTCGCCGGCTCTCAGCTCCTCGTCGCGGAACTCGACCGGCTGTCCCGCCGCCCGGGCCTCCTCGACCAGGTGCCGGATGTCCTCCAGTCGCGGCTGCGGCGCCGCGGTGCCCTCTGTCCCGTCCGTCTGTGTGCCGCCGTCTCCTTCCTCGCCGCCCTCGGTGCGGAGTATGTGCAGGACCTCGCGGAGCTCCTCCAGCGCCTGATGCGCGTTTCCCCTGATCACCTGGGCGCTCGCGGAGACCTCGGCGTCGCTGAGGGCCGGCGCCGTCCCCGCGTCCGCCTGCTTGCTGCGGTACGCCAGGGCGCCCGCGTGGACCGAGAGCAGGGATATCCGATGGGCCAGCACGTCGTGCATCTCGCGGGCTATCGCGCGCCGCTCGGCCCTGCGGGCGTCCCGCAGACGACGGGCATGGTCCGCGCGCTCCCTGTCCGCCTCCTCCCGCAGCTTCAGCACCAGCAGCCGCCGGGCCCGCAGGGCGCTGCCCCAGGCGAAGAACAGCAGGTAATACGCGACGGTGAACGCTATGGTCAGCCCGACGTCGCCGCGCGGGACGGAGACGATCAGCAGATTCGGGACCGAGGACGCCAGATAGAGGCCGAGGACGGGGATCGAGCGGTCCCACGGGACCCGTATCGCCAGGTTGGCGATGATGGCCATGCCCGCTCCGAAGGCGCTGGTGGACATCGAGATCGCCGGAAGCGCGATCAGCGTGACGGCGAGGGGGAAGCGCCGCCTCCACCACAGCGCGAGGCACGCGATCGCGCCCAGCAAGGGGTCCAGCTCCTGGAGCCACGGCGGCACGCCCCTGGTGCTCTGGCCGGTGCCGAGCATGACCAGGCCCACCATCACCGCGCCGATGAAGAGCAGCCCGTCCACCACTCCGTCCCGGAACGTCCGCCGCACTTTCCGGCCGCTCACCCCCGCCCCCACGCTCGCCGCCGCCAGCTCGCCCGGCAGCAGCGACCGCGGTGCGAAGCCCGTGACACCACTCCCGTCGATCATTCTTCGAGCGTACGAGGGCCTTCCGGTCCGCCGCCTCTGCCGACTGGCCAGAACTCCCGGCCACCCGGCCAACGATGACCGCGCGCGACGTCCCACTCGGGCCCACACCGGCCCCCCCACCCGGCCCGGCCCGCCCTCGGCCTGCCTCGTCCCGCCGCACCCCAGCCCACCCCACCCCACCCCACCCCACGGCCCACCCCGTCCCGGAGCAGCGGGCTCTCCACGGGATTTGAGACTTCTCCGAGCAACCACCGAGCAATCCCGGAGAAATTCCGTTCCTCGCTCCGGAAAAGTCTCTAAAGGAACTTCAATGAAAGAATTGAAGCCATGAAGTTCTCACTCGAAGTCGACATGGACGACGCGCTGTCCGAGGGAGACGCCGCTCGTGAGCTGGGCCGGATCCTCCGGTACTGGGGCGGCAACCTCCACCACTACGAGCTGAAGCCGGGCGACGGCTCGGTCATCTACGACTCGGCCTACCGCGAGGTCGGCCGCTGGGCCATAGAGGCTCAGCCCTCCTGATCCGACCAGACACCGGTGGCCGCCGCCTCGCGCGCGTAGTCCGCGAAATCGCGCGGCTCGCGCCCGAGGGCCTCGCGCACGCCGGGCACGAGGTGGGCGTTCCGCCCGTCCAGCACGCTCTCGAACAGCTCGGCGAACTCGCCCGGCAGGCCCTGCTGTTCGAGGGCCGCGCGGTACTCCTCCTTGGAGACCGGCACGTAACGGATCCCGCGGCCCGTCGCCCTGCTGAGCTCTTCGGCCACCTGGCCGAAGCCGAGCAGGCGCGGGCCGGACAGCTCGTACGTCCTGCCCGCGTGCGCGGGGTCGGTGAGCGCCGCGACGGCGACGTCGGCGAGGTCGTCGAGATCGACGAAGGCCTCGACCGCGTCGGCGGTCGGCAGCACTATCTCACCCGCGCGTACGGGCTCCAGGAAGAAGTCCTCGCTGAAGTTCTGGGCGAAGAAGCTGGAGCGCAGGACCGTCCAGTCGGCGCCGGATTCCTTCAGCGCGTTCTCGCTGACGACCGCGCCCTCCTCGCCCCGCCCCGAGAGCAGCACCAGGCGGTCGGCGCCCCGCGAGACCGCGAGCTTCGCGAACGCGCCGATCTGCTCGGCGGCGCCCGGGAAGGAGAGGTCCGGGTAGTACGTGACGTAGACGGCGCCCACGCCGTCGAGTGCCGCGCCCCAGGTGTCCGGGTCCTCCCAGACGAAGGGGGGCGTACCGGTGCGCGAGCCGATGCGCACCGGCACTCCGCGCGCGGCCAGCCGCTCGGCGACCCGGCGCCCGGACTTGCCGGTGCCGCCGATGACCAGCGTCTTCCGTACGTCTGCGGTGCCGTGCGGGGCGTTCTGCTTCATGTTCTGCGTCATGTCGTCTGTCATGCGGATCAGTCAACTCGTCCGCGTACGGGCCCGACATGACGCCGACGCTCAACCGGATGTGCGAGCGTCTCAGACCGGCCGTCTCAGACCGGCCGTCTCGGACCGGCCGTCTCAGACCGGCGGTCTCAGACCTGGTTCGCCTCGACGTCCAGCGTGATCTTGATGGTGTCGCCGACGACGGCGCTCGCCGGACCGGCCGTGACGCCGAAGTCGGAACGGCTGATCTCCGTGCTCGCGGAGAGGCCGAGGGCGGGCTTGCCCTCCATGCCCTGCCCGAAGCCGTTCAGCTCCAGGTCGAGGGTGACGGGGCGGGTGACGCCGCGCAGCGTCAGCTCGCCGTCGACCTGGAACCCGGCGCTGCCGTTCGCCCGCAGGCCGGTCGAGCGGAAGGTCATCTCGGGGGCCTCCTCGACGTTCAGGAAGTCCGCCGTCCGTACGTGCTCGTCCCGCTGCTCGTTCCCGGTGGACACCGAGGCGGTGCGGATGGTCGCGGTGACGGTGGAGTCCAGCGGGTCCTCGGCGGTGACGATCTGACCCTCGAACTCGTCGAACCGGCCGCGGACCTTGGCGATGCCCAGGTGCTTCACGGAGAAGGCGACCTCGGAGTGGATCGGGTCGATGGCCCAGGTGCCGGTCGTGTAGCCGGGGATGGACGCTGCTGTGGGAGTGGACATATCGGTGGCTCCTAGAGCTGCTCGACGGGGTGTCCGGTGCCCGGGGCGGTGTGCCCCGTGCCCGATATTGCCCGACCGGACGGGGGACCGGACCGGGTCAGGCGGCGCTCATTTAGCTGAGCTTTCAACAACCATAACGCGATGATGTTGAATCCTCAACCATTGTGTACTCTGGAGCCATGGAAAACCCCGCTGAGACCCGCTGGCTCACCCCCCGTGAGCAGCAGATCTGGCGTTCGTACATGGCGGCGAGCCTTGCGCTCCAGGCGCGTATCGACCGTCAGCTCAAGGCCGAGTCGGGCATGCCCGTGGCGTACTACGAGATCCTCGTGATGCTCTCCGAGAGCCCCGGCCGCTCCCTCCGCATGACCCGCCTCGCCGAACTGTGCAACTCCTCGCGCAGCCGTCTGTCCCACGCCGTCGCGGCCCTGGAGAAGCTCGGCTACGTGTCGCGCTGCGGCATCGCGGGCGGCGACCGCCGCGCCGCCGTCGCGCAGCTCACCGACGCCGGGTACGACGCGCTCGTACGGGCCGCGCCCGGGCACGTCAACGAGGTCCGCGAATGCCTCTTCGACGCCCTCTCGCCCGAGCAGCTCGACGCCCTCCACGACATAAGCGAGACGCTCCGGACCGCGCTCGACCAGCAACGCCGCTGAGCCCTGGTCCTCCTACGTGCGCAGCGCGCAGTCGCCGCACTTGGCGCCGCCGGGCGGCACCCGGTAGTAGAGGCAGCAGCTCCGGCGGAGGTAGCCGCCGGGGGTGAATTCGCCGCTGTCCCGCAGCGGTTCGAGGGCGTGCACGGCGCGTACGAGCGTGGCCGTACGCTCCCGGCGCGGGGAGGTGTGCACCGCGCCGGCGAGGGCGGACGCCGCGTTGCCCCACAGCAGCGGCTCGGCGATCTTCACGGTCGCCGTGAAGGCCCCGGCCAGAGGCCGCAGCAGCGCGTCGACCACCGTGTCGTGAAGCGCCGCGACGGGCCCGGCGGGACCGCTTCCCCGTACGTACGGCAAGGGCTCCGGGAGCCACAGGGAGATGCCGTCCTCCTCCGCGTACCGCCAGCGCAGCTCCGCGAGATCGGGCACGACGCGCTGCGGCCCCGTGGCCGTCGCGAGCACCGGCGTCCACAGCCGGGCGGCGAGTGCCTGGAAGAGGATCGAGGCGGCGACGCGCGGCTCGTCGGTGCGGAGCTTCGCGGCGTACGAGCGGATCACGGGCCGCAGCACGTCGGGTCCGGAGCGCGCGAGCGGTCGCCAGCCCGGGGACGAGACGGGCGCCCCCTCACGCCCGACCCGCCCGACGCTCAGCGCGAAGAACGGACCGTGCCGGGCCGCCTCTCGCAGGGCCGCGCCGACGTCCTCGTTCCCCGCCCCGTCCCTCGCCCCGCCCGTCGCACCGTTCCGGGCCTCGTCGTCTCGCACATCAGGCATCGTCCCGCATCGTCCTCCGGGCCGGTCGCCGCACATACGCGCCAGGCACCGGGTCAGACCGCGTCAGGCGACGTCAGGCGACGTCAGCCCCCGTGGAGCAGGACCAGGAACGCCGCGGTCGCGGCGAGGACGGCGTACACCCCGACGGCCACGCCGAGGCCGAAACGCAGCAGGGTGTGCTCCGCCACGTCCGCATCCGGGCCCGCAGACCGGCGCGAGGGAAGGCTGTCGCCCGCGACGGCGAGGATCAGCATGATCATTGGCAGCGAGGTGAAGACGGCGTGGCCCGAGGCGCTGTTCTGGAGGGCGGCGAACCAGGTGTCGAGCCCGGCGCCGTCCGGCGCGAGGCGCTGCTGGAGCGGCATCATCAGCGCGTTGCCACCGACGTTCGAACCGGTGAGGAAGCCGCTGAGCATGCCGAGCGCGGGTGCGGCCACGGCCGTGACCAGCGGCGGGGCCCCGGCGACCGCCGCGCCCAGCTCGCCGATCATGCCGCTGTCCGCCATCAGCCGGCCGAGCACGACGAACCCCGTCAGCGCGAGCAACGGCCGTCCCACGCGCCCGAACGCGGCACGCACGTCCCCACCGCGCAGGCGCCCCCTGTCCAGCACCAGCGCGGCGGCCAGCAGCGGCAGACCCGGCGAGGAGAGCAGCGCGAAGCCCGCGCCGCCCGCGTGCAGTTCCAGCGGGGGCACTCCGGCCGCCGTCGCCGCGCGGGCGAGGGCGATGCCGCCCAGCACCAGCCCGTACGCGGAGAGGACGACGCGCGGCGGAACGAGCCGTCCGCCTCCGCGCCCATCTCCGTGCCCGGCACCGTGCCCGCCTCCGCGCCCGGCGCGGTCCCGGCGCCGTACGGCGCACAGCGTCAGCCCGAGCGCCGTGGTGCACAACCCGGCCAGTACGCCCGCGGGCTGGACCGCGCCCGCGAGGTTGAGGGCGAGCAGGCCGAGGGAGAGCGTGCCGCCCGCGCCCGCCGCCACGAGGGCGGCGAGGAAGCGGCGCCGGGGCCGGGCCAGCAGCGCCGCCCATACGGTCATCAGCGGAAAGACGAGGGCGCTCGTCACGGCGGTCGCGGTGCCCAGCTCCGCCGTACCGGTCCCGGTGAGCGCGGCGCCGATCACGGTCGCGAGACCGAGAGTGCCCCACGGCATGACGTTCATGCCGAGCATGGCCTGCCGCAGCGCGGTCGCGGGCGGCGCCAACGCGAGCAGCACCGGCACGGTGACCAGCAGCGACACCCCGAACCCGGTCAACGCCTCGACCGTCGGCGCGATCCCGGCGACCACCAGGGCGATCTTCGCGGGCCCCGGCAACGGCAGTTCGCGCACCCATTCCCGTAGCGCGCCGTGGACGCCGCGCCGGGTGAGCACCTGGCTGAGATGGACGCCGGGCAGCATCACCGCGGCGGCGTTGAGGACGAGCAGCCCGGCGCCTCCCGCCCCGTCTGCGGCGCCGTCCGGAAGCGCGAACTCCGGCAGCCACCAGATCAACAGTGCCGCGAGCGCGACACCGGCCCCGGCAGCCCAGTACGCGGGCCGCCGCAGCCCCGCGATCACTCCCAGCACCATCACGAGCGGAGACACCGCCCAGGCCCACACCACCGAAACCGCCGCCTTCCGTTCGCCGTCCGCCATCGCCGTCCGCCCTGTGCACGGGCACGAAACGGGCACGGCACGGGCAGGCACAGACTCGCCGTACGCGCGGCGGCCGGTCTTGAACGAAAGTCGGACGGGAGGACTCAGCGCGGGAGCGCGGGGCGTGCGCCCGGCGCGGCCATGGCACCCGGCGTGACCCCGAAGTACCGCTTGCACACCCGGGTCAGATGCGCCTGGTCCGCGAACCCGGTGACGGCGGCCACGTCTACGGGACGCCGCCCGGCGAGCAGCAGCCGCCGGGCGCGGTTGGCGCGCAGCCGCAACAGATAGGCGTGCGGCGGCAGTCCGTACGCCTGCCGGAACGCGGCGATGAGCGACGCCCGCGGCAGCCCCGAGGCGGCGCTCAGCTCCGCCACCGTGACGGGCTCGGTCCACCGGTCGTGCAGCACCTGCCGCGCGCGGTCGAGCGCGCGCGGCGTACGGTCGCCCACCGCGCGCCCCGCAACGGGCCGGCGGACGCGGCCCGTACGCGCGTGCCGTCGCAGCACGGCGCCCAGACCGTCGAGCAGCAGGGACTCGGCGGTGAGGGGATCACCGGCGCGTTCCTGCTCGCGGTGCACGCGCCGGAGCCGTTCGAACAGCCCGGAGTCCCGTACGGCCGTGTCCGGGAACCAGACGCTCCCGGCCCCCAGATGCGCGCGGGCCAGCTCTTCGACCATGCCGGTGTCGAAGTAGAACATCCGGTACCGCCAGCCCGACTCCTCCGCGGCGAACCCGGTGTGCACCTGCCCGGGGTTGAGCACGACCAGCTCCCCGGCGGGGACGACGACCGTCCCTCCGGCCATGTGCAGCCCCTCCGCGCCCTGTTCGATGACACCGACGGAGAGCTGTTCATGGCTGTGCCGGTCGAACGCGAACCGTTCGAAGCGGGCGGCCAGCAGCTCCACCCGCGCGTTCCCCGCCGCGGTCCACAGCCGCGCGTGCTCCCCTACGGTCATACGGCGTCCCCCACGGTCATACGGCGTCCACGGGAGGAGTGTCCGTACGGGGAGTGGCCGTGCGGGGGATCCGGCGGTGGATGTCGGCGAGCATGTTCCGCATCGACAGGCGGAAGATCTCGGGCTGGTGGCCGCCGAGGAACGATCCGTGGCCGAACACCTCCAGCACGACGAGACCGTGCATATGGCCCCAGGCGCTCAGGAGGAGCGTGATCGCGGCGGGCGGCATGCTCCCCATCCCGGCCGACGGCAGCCCGCCCAGGTGGGCCCGCAGCCCGGGGGAGAGCGCGTGGACGTCGGCGGCCTCCAACTGCTCCGCCGTGAACCCGCCGAACGTCTCCTGCTCGAATATCGCGCTGATCCGCCGCATCGCGTGCGTGGTCGGGCCCTCGACCGGTGCCTCGTAATGCCGCAGCGGGGCGCCGAAGATGAGCTGGAAGCGCTCGGGATTGTCGATGGCCCACTGCCGGTACCCCTCGGCCGCGATCACCAGCCGGGGCACTTCGCCCTCACCGTCTCCCTCCCCCTCCCCCTCCGGCAAGGAGTCGACGGCCGCCTGTGTGGCGTCGGCCAGGTCGTCGTACGCCTGCGCGATGAGCGCCGTGACGAGCGCGTCCCGGTTCGGGAAGTAGTGGTACAGCGCCTGCACGGTCATGCCGAGGCTCCGGGCGACGGCCCGCAGGGACAGCGCGTGCGGCCCGTGCTCGGTGACATGGCGCTCGGCGGCCTCCAGGATCTCCTGCGTGGCGACGGCCCGACGCCGCTGACGCAGGGAGAGCGAGGCGGTGGTCGTGTGCTCGGCTGCGGACATGGTCCGACCGTACGACGGAAGAATCCCGCTGGACACAGCCGGTTTGAAATCTGTGGAGAAAATCTGACACTGCCAACTCTTCGGCACTCCGCGCACGATGTCACACTCGCTCCCGCCCGGCCCTCCTGATTGGCGAACGGCGAACCGCCAACAGGAGAGAAGGGAACGGCACATGAAGCTCGTCGTATTCGGAGCGAACGGCCCGACCGGGCGCCAGGTGACCGCGCGGGCGCTCGCCCAGGGGCACACGGTCACCGCCGTCACCCGCCGTTCCGGGGGCTTCCCCCTGGACGCCCCACGCCTCCGCGTCGCACGCGCGGACGTACGCGACCCCGCCGCCGTCGAACGCGCCGTCGCCGGGCAGGACGCGGTCCTCTCGGCACTCGGGGCGCCGTACGGCCGGAAGCCCGTCACCGTGTACTCCGAGGGCACCGCCCACATCGGCCGGGCCATGACGGAACACGGCGTACGCAGGCTGGTCGCCGTCACCTCGACCGTGCTCTTCGGCGCCCCCGTACCGGAGGAGGGTTTCTTCTTCAGGAAGGTGCTCGAACCCCTGATCGCGGGCACCCTCGGGCGCACGGTGTACGAGGACATGCGGCGCATGGAGGAGATCGTGCGCCGCAGCGACCACGCGTGGACGGTCATACGCCCCGCCGGTCTCTTCGACACCGACGACGTCAGCGACTACCGCGTCGCCACCGCGCGCCTGCCCGGACGGTTCACCTCGCGCGCAGACCTGGCGGACGCGATGCTGGCGGAGGCGACCGGCGAAGGCCATGTCCGCGCCTTCGTCGATGTCCGTACGACGCGGGGCACCCCGAGCACGCTCGACGTCCTGCGCCAGGAGGCGTTCGGCGCCAAGAAATGACCAGGCGCCCAAGGGGACCACCGGGAGACGTGCGGAGGCGCGGTGTCACATTCCCGCCGCCGCGCCCCTCTTATGGGGAAGCACCGGACAGAAGGGCGCCCCTCCATGAAACCGACAGGCGACGACGCAGCGACACGCCACTTCCTCGCCCACCGCGAGCTGTTGTTCTCCCTCGCCTACAACATGCTCGGCACCGTCGCCGACACCGAGGACGTCCTCCAGGAGACCTGGCTGTCGTGGTCCGGCAGGAACCGCCGGTCCACGGCCGGGGTCGACAACCCGCGCGCCTATCTCGTACGCGTGGCCGTCAATCACGCGCTCGCGTGGCGGGCCCTCGTCGCCCGCCGTCGCGAGACGTACGTCGGCCCCTGGCTGCCCGAACCGCTGGTCGGCGCCGAGGCCGCCGCCGAACCCGCCGCCGGACCCGCCCCCGACGCGGCGGATCACGCGCTGCGCGCGGACGAGGTCTCCATGGCCCTGCTGGTCGTCCTGGAGACCCTCACTCCCCTGGAACGCGCGGTGTTCGTCCTGCACGAGGTGTTCGGCTACCCGCACACCGAGATCGCCGACATCCTCGGCCGCGGCCACGCCGCCGTACGCCAGGTGGCCCGCCGGGCCCGCGCCCACGTCCACGCCCGCCGCCCCCGCTTCCGGGCACACCCCCGCGTCCGCAGGCAGGCGACCGAACGCTTCGTCGCGGCGGCCCTCGGCGGCGACATCGGCTCCCTGATGGAGATCCTCGCCCCGGACGTGACGGTCTGGACCGACGGCGGAGGCGCACGCCGGGCGGCGGGCCTCCGTCCGGTCCGCGGCCGCGACAAGGCCGCCCGCCTGCTGGCGGGCTACGCCGGCCGACGCACCGAGGACATGGATGTCCACCACCGGCGCGTGAACGGCGACGACGCCGCGGTGCTGTTCACCGGCGACTCCCCGTTCGCCGTGATGGTCATGGACCTCACCCCGGAAGGCGACCAGGTCTCCGCCGTCTACATCGTCACCAACCCGGAAAAACTCACCCACATCCACCCCGAGCCCACCCCACAGACCCCCGAAACGACGTAGGGCCCCACCGCCGAAACGGTGGGGCCCTACGTGACAGCCCGGTGAGGCTGGGCGGAGGATACGAGATTCGAACTCGTGAGGGGTTGCCCCCAACACGCTTTCCAAGCGTGCGCCCTAGGCCACTAGGCGAATCCTCCGCCGCAAACAATACAAGACTCCGAGGAGTGCTCGCGAACTCGTAGCCGCCGGTCGGGATCGGGTAGGGTTGGGGCCAGCCCCTCACGTGGCGCTATCTGACTGAACTCCCCCAGGGCCGGAAGGCAGCAAGGGTAGGTTGGCTCTGGCGGGTGCGTGAGGGGCGTTTGTGTGACCGGGGCCACTTGTCGGCGGTCCCCTATATCGTCGGGGGTGTGTCGTCCCTCGCCCTGTACCGCCGCTATCGCCCCGAGACCTTCGCCGAGGTCATCGGGCAAGAGCATGTGACCGATCCGCTTCAGCAGGCGCTGCGCAACAACCGCGTGAACCACGCGTATCTCTTCAGCGGCCCGCGCGGCTGTGGCAAGACGACCAGCGCCCGCATCCTCGCCCGCTGTCTCAACTGTGAGCAGGGGCCGACGCCCACGCCCTGCGGGGAGTGCCAGTCGTGCACGGACCTCGCGCGGAACGGGCCGGGCTCGATCGACGTGATCGAGATCGACGCCGCCTCGCACGGTGGTGTGGACGACGCCCGCGAGCTGAGGGAGAAGGCGTTCTTCGGCCCCGCGTCGAGTCGTTACAAGATCTATATCGTCGACGAGGCCCACATGGTCACCCCGGCGGGGTTCAACGCCCTGCTGAAGGTCGTCGAAGAGCCGCCGGAGCACCTGAAGTTCATCTTCGCCACGACCGAGCCCGAGAAGGTCATCGGGACCATCCGGTCGCGGACCCATCACTATCCGTTCCGGCTCGTGCCGCCCGGGACGCTGCGTGACTATCTGGCCGAGGTGTGCGAGCGCGAGGCCATCCCCGTGGACGACGCCGTGCTGCCGCTGGCCGTACGGGCGGGGGCCGGGTCCGTGCGTGACTCCATGTCCGTCATGGACCAGTTGCTCGCCGGAGCCGGCGAGGACGGTGTGACGTATCCCATGGCGACCGCCCTGCTCGGGTACACGGATGCGGCGCTTCTCGACGATGTCGTCGACGCCTTCGCCTCCGGGGACGGCGCGCGGGCCTTCGAGATCGTCGACCGCGTCATCGAGGGCGGGAACGATCCCCGGCGCTTCGTCGCCGACCTGCTGGAGCGGCTGCGCGACCTGGTGATCCTCGCCGCCGTTCCCGAGGCGGGGGAGAAGGGCCTCATCGACGCGCCCGGTGACGTCGTGGAGCGGATGAGGGCGCAGGCGTCGGTGTTCGGCGCCGCCGAGCTGAGCCGCGCAGCCGACCTCGTGAGCACCGGGCTCACGGAGATGCGCGGTGCCACCTCCCCCCGGCTCCAACTGGAGCTGATCTGCGCCCGCGTGCTGCTCCCCGCCACGTACGGCGACGAGCGGTCCGTCCAGGCCCGGCTCGACCGGCTGGAGCGCGGCGCCGCGCTGGGCGCCGCCACTGCCGCTGCCGCCGCTGCTCCCGTCGCTCCCGCTGCTCCTGCCGACCCCGTCGGTGCCCCCGCCGCCCCCGCTCCGGGCCCGGCTGCTCCGGCACCGGCTCCTCCGGCCCCCGCGGAAGCCCCTGCCCCTGCCCCGGCGCCCGCCCCCGCTCCCGCGCCCGAGAGCCCCCCCGAGGCCGCCGCCCCCCAGTCCGGGTCCGGTGGTCACCGGCCCGGGGCCTGGCCCGACGCCGCCGCTCCCGGCGGCGGTGGTGGCGGTGGCGCCGGTGGCGGTTCGCGGCCCGGTGCGTGGCCCACCGCCGCGCCCTCGCAGGCAGCCGCGCCGCAGCCCTCCGCACCGCCGCCTCCGCCGTCCGCCTCACCGGCCCCGGCCCAGGTGCAGAACCCGGCGGTGTCCGGCGATCCCTCGCAGGTGCGGCAGATGTGGCCGCAGATCCTGGAGGCCGTGAAGAACCGGCGGCGCTTCACCTGGATCCTGCTCAGCCAGAACGCCCAGGTCGTCGGCTTCGACGGCACGACCCTCCAGATCGGGTTCTCCAACGCGGGCGCGCGGGACAGCTTCGCCAACGGCGGCAGCGACGAGGTCCTGCGCCAGGCGCTCAGCGACGCGCTCGGCGTGCAGTGGAAGGTCGAGGCCATCGTCGACCCGTCGGGCGGCACCGGCGGTCCCGGTGGCGGCGGCGCCGCACCCGGCGGTCCTGGCGGTCCGGCGGGGCCCGGCCCCGGCGGCCCGGGGCGCCCGCAGCAGGCGTACGCGCCGCCCGCCGCCGCCCCCGCGGCACCTCAGGCCCCCGCACCGCCCCCGCAGGCCCCTGCTCCGTCCTCTCCGTCCTCTCCGTCCGCTCCACAGAGCGGCGGCCCCGGCGGCGGTGTCCGGGACGGCATGGCGGCGCCCGCGCCCGCCGCCCCCGCGCCCTCCCCGGCGTCCGCTCCGGCCGCGGAGCCGTCCGCTCCGCCCGCCGAGGCACCCCCGGCCCAGGCCACCGGACCCGGCCCTGGCTCTGGCCCCGGGTCCTACGTCGGCGTCGAGGAGGACATGCCCGCCGAGGACGACCCCGACCTCGACGAGTCGGTCCTCTCCGGGCACGACCTGATCGTCCGCGAGCTGGGCGCCACGGTCATAGAGGAGTTCCAGCACGAGTGACCCCGGGCCCGCGCCCGGGGCCCCAGGCACGGATGAGCGAGAGGAACCCCGTGCGGGCGGGTGACCGGCAGGGGGCGGCGGGGCGGCCCGGGGAGCACGTAGGCTCGGAGCAGCCAGCAAGACGTCGTCAAGCGAGCCAGGAGCCAAGACGTGATTCCCGGTGGTGGCCAGCCCGATATGCAGCAGTTGCTGCAGCAGGCCCAGAAGATGCAGCAGGACCTCGCCGCGGCCCAGCAGGAGCTGGCCGAGACCCCTGTCGAGGGCTCGGCGGGCGGGGGCCTGGTGAAGGCGACCGTGACGGGTTCCGGCGAGCTCCGGGGCCTGGTCATCGACCCGAAGGCCGTGGACCCGGAGGCCGCTTCCCCCGAGGAGACGGCCGAGACCCTCGCGGACCTGGTCCTCGCGGCCGTCCGCGACGCGGGCAGCGCCGCGCAGGAGCTCCAGCAGCAGAAGCTCGGCCCCCTCGCACAGGGCCTGGGCGGAATGCCGGGGCTTCCCTTCTAGAGCGCCGTACGGGCAACTAACGTACGGAGAGCAGTACAGGCAGCCGACGGCAGAGCCGGCGGCCGGGGCAGCGGCAGAGGCAGAGCGGAGCTTCCGTGTACGAAGGCGTGGTCCAGGACCTCATCGACGAGTTGGGCAGGCTGCCCGGCGTCGGTCCCAAGAGCGCGCAGCGGATCGCCTTCCACATCCTCCAGGCCGAGCCCGCGGACGTCCGGCGCCTCGCGCACGCGCTGACCGAGGTCAAGGAGAAGGTCAGATTCTGCGCCGTCTGCGGCAATGTCGCGCAGGAGGAGCAGTGCCGGGTCTGTGCCGACCCGCGCCGCGATCCCGCGGTGATCTGCGTGGTCGAGGAGCCGAAGGACGTCGTCGCGATCGAGCGGACGCGTGAGTTCCGGGGCCGGTACCACGTGCTCGGCGGGGCGATCAGCCCGATCGAGGGCGTCGGCCCGGACGATCTGCGGATACGGGAACTGCTGGCCCGCCTCGCGGACGGCACCGTCACAGAACTGATCCTGGCCACCGATCCCAACCTGGAGGGCGAGGCCACGGCCACGTATCTCGCGCGCATGGTCTCCGCCATGGGGCTCAAGGTGACGCGACTGGCCAGCGGCCTCCCCGTCGGGGGAGATCTGGAGTACGCGGACGAGGTCACGCTTGGGCGTGCCTTTGAGGGGAGAAGGTTGCTCGATGTCTGACGCCACGCTGAACTCGATCAAGGACGCGCCCGACGACTTCGCCGTCCAGATCTCCGACCAGGTCGAGAGCTTCATCGTCTCGGTCGCCGAGGTGGCGAGGGGAGACGACCCGGACAGCGCCGTGCCGTATCTGCTGCTGGAGGTCTCGCAGCTCCTGCTCGCGGGCGGGCGGCTCGGCGCGCACGAGGACATCGTCCCGGACGAGCGGTACGAGCCGGACGTCGGCCCGGAGCCGGACGTCGACGAGCTGCGCGAGCGGCTCGCGGCGCTGCTGGACCCGGTCGATGTCTACTCGGAGGTCTTCGATCCGTACGTGCCGCGCTCGGCGCCCGTCGCCTGCCGGATCTCGGACGACCTCGCCGATGTCGTCACGGACCTGCGGCACGGCATGGCGCACTACCGAGCGGGCCGGGTGTCCGAGGCGCTGTGGTGGTGGCAGTTCTCGTACCTCTCGAACTGGGGCCCGACCGCCTCGGCCGCGCTGCGCGCGCTCCAGTCGCTGGTCGCGCACGTCCGCCTGGACACCCCGCTCGACGAGCTGAACGGGCTGGACACCGACAGCGACGCCGACGGTGACGACGGCAAGCTGGAGGCCGAGGCGGGCAAGGTCATGGCGGCGGAGATCGCCGCGCCGCTCGGCCTCAAGAACGCCTGAGCCTCAAGAACGCCCGAGCCTCCAGCGCGCCCGAGCCTCAAGAACGCCCGAATCGCGGGGTCTTACGGGGGCGTACGTCTCTGTGGCAAGCTGCCACGGACGTATGCCCCTGGGGCGTCAGTTCGAACAGTAGCTTGTCATGTACCGGCCACCCACCGGTCATGTGCTGTTCTCTCTGCGCTCCCTTCCCGGAAACGGAGAGGCCCCCCACCATGCGCAATCTTCTTTCTACGCGCGTCACTTGGCGTCGTTCCGCGGTGCTGCTCGGCAGTACGGCGCTGCTCGCCGGCGCCCTGACGCAGCTCCCGGCGACGGCGTCCGCCGAGCCGCCGCAGGCCGAGAAGCAGGCCACGCAGCAGGCCGCGGCCGAGGCGCCCGGCGACTACTACAAGGACGCCGAGGGCAAGACCGGCGACGAGCTGAAGGCAGCCCTCAACACGATCATCAGCGAGGGCGACCAGCTCTCCTACGACCAGGTCTGGGAGGCGCTGAAGGCCACCGACGAGGACCCGGCGAACAAGTCCAACGTGCTCCTCCTCTACACGGGCCGCTCCCAGTCCAAGGAGGACAACGGAGGCGGCGCCGACCAGTGGAACCGCGAGCACGTATGGGCCAAGTCGCACGGCGACTTCGGCACCGCGACCGGCCCCGGCACCGACATCCACCACCTGCGCCCGACCGATGTCTCGGTCAACAGCACGCGCGGCAGCAAGGACTTCGACGAGGGCGGCGAGGAGGTCGAGGAGGCCCCCGGCAACTTCACCGACGGCGACTCCTACGAGCCCCGCGACGAGGTCAAGGGCGACGTCGCCCGCATGATCCTCTACATGGCCGTCCGGTACGAGGGCAAGGACGACTACCCGGACCTGGAGCCCAACGACAAGGTCGAGAACGGGTCCCAGCCGCTGCACGGCAAGCTGTCCGCGCTCAAGAAGTGGAACGAGCAGGACCCGCCCTCGGACTTCGAGAAGAACCGCAACGAGGTCATATTCGAGAAGTTCCAGCACAACCGGAACCCGTTCATCGACCACCCCGAGTGGGTCAAGGAGATCTGGGGCTGAGTCCTGCCCGCTCCCGGGCACGACTTCTACGGGCTGGGCTACCAGCTCGACTTGCGCACGCCGGGCAGTTGCCCGGCGTGCGCCATCGTGCGCAGGTTCACCCGCGAGAGGCCGAACGCGCGCAGGTGGCCGCGGGGGCGGCCGTCCACGCTGTCCCGGTTGCGGACGCGGGTCGCGCTCGCGTCGCGCGGCTGGCGGCGCAACTCGGCCTGCGCGGCGATCCGTTCGGCCTCCGGCGTGTCCGGGCTGCGGATGATCTCCTTCAGCTCGGCCCTGCGCGCGGCGTAGCGCGCGACGACCTCGCGCCGCTGCTCGTTCTTCGCGATCTTGCTCTTCTTCGCCATGGGGCGACTCCCTCCTTTTATTGAAAATGATTGTCGTTTGTGTAGGGTAGCCGACATGCCCCGCAACGACCTACGCCCCGTGATCAAGCTCCGCTCGACGGCCGGCACCGGCTTCACGTACGTGACCCGGAAGAACCGCCGGAACCACCCCGACCGGCTGGAGCTGCGCAAGTACGACCCCGTGGCCCGCCGCCACGTCGCGTTCCGCGAAGAGCGCTGAGAAGCAGAGAACAGAGAGACAGAGAGAGGGAGGAGCGAGATGAAACCCGGGATCCATCCCCCGTACCGCCCCGTCGTCTTCCGCGACCGGGCCGCCGGCTTCGCGTTCCTGACGCGGTCCACCGCGACCAGCGACAGGACCGTCGAGTGGGAGGACGGCGCGACGTACCCCGTCATCGACGTCGAGATCTCCTCGGCGAGCCACCCCTTCTACACCGGCGCGCAGCGCGTCATCGACACCGCGGGGCGCGTGGAGCGCTTCGAGCGCCGTTACGGCCGGGGCGGGAAGTGAACGGGGGCGAGGAGCGGCTGCCCGTCGTGCTCGTCGCCGGGCTGCACGCCGAGGCGCGGCAGGCGGCCGTCGAGGGGCTGCTGCGCGCGGTGCCCGGCGCCGTCGCGCTGCATCACGACCTGTCGGCCGCCGCGTCGGAGGGGAGCGTACGGCGCACCGTACGGTCGCACGAGGGGGCGCTCGACGAAGGTGAGGCGCCGCTCGTCAACAACTGCGCCTGCTGCGCCCTGCGCGAGGACCTCGTGCCGGAGCTGCTGCGGCTCGCTGACTCCCGTACGTGCGCGCTGGCCGTCGTCGAGCTGTGGGACTCGGTCGAGCCGCAGGCGATGGCCGAGGTCGTCGCCGCGCACAGCGCGGACGCGCTGGAGGTGACCGGTGTGCTGACGGCCGTCGACCCGGCGCTGGTCCTGCCGTACCTCGCCGCCGCCGACGATCTCTCCGAGGCCGGACTGGCGGCGGCGCCGACGGACGAGCGCACGGTCGCCGACACCTTCGCGCGGCAGCTCGAATACGCGCCCGTGCTGGTGCTGGCCGGGGGCGAGGAGGAGGCCGACGACGCCGACCGGGAGCTGCTGCGCCAGCTCCACCCCGTGGCCCGCCGGGTCCGTGCCGAGGACGGCGCGGAGCTGGGCCGCGCGGCGACGGAGGGCTTCGACGTGGGCGCCGCCGCGGCACGGCAGTACCCGGCGTGCGCGCTGCTGCCGCAGGAGGCCGACGCCGAGGGCGTCACGACATTCGTCTGGCGCGCGCGGCGCCCCTTCCACCCGGCGCGGCTGCACGCGGCGCTCCAGGAGCTGGCCTGCGTGGCGGTGCGCAGCCGCGGCCGGTTCTGGCTCGCCGACCGGCCGGACACGCTGCTGTCGTGGGACGCGGCGGGCGGTGCCCTGTGCGTCGAGGAGCGCGGGCCCTGGCTGGCCGCGCTGCCGGACGCCGCCTGGGAGATGGTCCCGCCCGTACGCCGCGCCGCCGCCGCGCTCGACTGGCACCCGGTGCAGGGCGACCGCGGCCAGCACCTGGTCTTCACGGCGCCCGGCCTGGACACCGACGGGCTGGGCGCGCTGCTCGACTCCTGCGTGCTGACGGACGCGGAGCACGCGGGCGGCCCCGAGGCCTGGCGCCGCTACGCGGGCGCCTTCGACGACCTGCTCAGCACCCCCTCGTAGACCGCAAGGAGAGACCGGACATGCCCTCGCGCCGTACCGCCGACGCCCGCAAACCGGCCAAGCACCGCCCGAACCCGCTCGACGCCGCCGGGATCACGTACATCGACTACAAGGACACCGATCTGCTGCGGAAGTTCATCTCCGACCGCGGCAAGATCCGCAGCCGCCGCGTCACCCGCGTCACGTCCCAGCAGCAGCGCCGGCTCGCCCGCGCGATCAAGAACGCCCGCGAGATGGCCCTCCTCCCGTACGCCTCGCGTTAGGGGGTGTCTGACCAATGCCCGCGGCGTCGCGGTGTCCGGCACGCACGCTCGCGGCGTTGCCGAATCGCCCTGGTAGCTCCGCTACGAGGGCGCTCCGGCGCCTTGCGAGCGCACGCACCAGACACCGCTCCTTCTCCCGCGCTCATTGGTCAGACACCCCCTAGCGCCCGCCCTGTGGGCGGTCGGCTGTGAGTCACGCCACGTTTCCGTGTGGCACCCGGGGACGGGGGGCAGGTGCCGGGTCGGATGATGAGTGGCACTCGGTGCCTCGGGCGTCTCACATACTGATGCCAGAGGGGACGATTCCGGCCGCTCGTTAGACTGAGCCGACGCGGGGCCCGGCTGGAACGGTCCCGGAGTGAGTTACGAGGAGCGAGCACACGTGGGCCTTGTCGTGCAGAAGTACGGCGGCTCCTCCGTTGCCGATGCCGAAGGCATCAAGCGCGTTGCCAAGCGAATCGTCGAAGCCAAGAAGAACGGCAACCAGGTGGTTGTCGTGGTGTCGGCGATGGGTGACACGACGGACGAGCTGATCGATCTCGCGGGAGAGGTCTCTCCCGTCGCCTCCGGGCGCGAGTTCGACATGCTGCTGACCGCCGGAGAGCGCATCTCCATGGCCCTGCTGGCGATGGCGATCAAATCCCTCGGACACGAGGCGCAGTCCTTCACGGGCAGCCAGGCCGGTCTGATCACCGACTCCGCGCACAACAAGGCGCGGATCATCGATGTGACGCCCGGGCGCATCCAGAGTTCCGTCGACGAGGGCAACATCGCCATCGTCGCCGGGTTCCAGGGCGTGTCGCAGGACAGCAAGGACATCACCACCCTCGGCCGCGGCGGGTCCGACACGACCGCTGTCGCGCTGGCCGCCGCGCTGAACGCCGAGGTCTGCGAGATCTACACCGACGTCGACGGCGTCTTCACCGCCGACCCCCGGGTCGTCAAGAAGGCGAAGAAGATCGACCGGATCTCGTTCGAGGACATGCTGGAGCTGGCCAGCTCCGGGTCCAAGGTGCTGCTGCACCGGTGCGTGGAGTACGCGCGCCGCTACAACATCCCAATCCACGTGCGGTCGTCCTTCTCCGGCCTGAAGGGCACGTGGGTCAGCAACGAGCAGCCGGACGGGCAAGGGGAAGAGTCGATGGAGCAGGCGATCATCTCGGGTGTCGCACACGACACGTCCGAGGCGAAGATCACGGTCGTCGGGGTGCCCGACAAGCCGGGCGAGGCCGCGGCGATCTTCCGTACGATCGCCGACTCCGAGGTCAACATCGACATGGTGGTGCAGAACGTCTCCGCCGCGTCGACCGGCCTGACGGACATCTCCTTCACCCTGCCGAAGGCCGAGGGCCGCAAGGCCGTCGCCGCGCTGGAGAAGGTGCAGGGCGCCGTCGGTTACGACTCGCTGCGCTACGACGACCAGATCGCCAAGATCTCGCTGGTCGGCGCCGGGATGAAGACCAACCCGGGCGTGACCGCGACCTTCTTCGAGGCGCTCTCCAACGCGGGCGTGAACATCGAGCTGATCTCGACATCCGAGATCCGCATCTCGGTGGTCACGCGCGAGGAGGCCGTGAACGACGCGGTGCGCGCGGTGCACACGGCGTTCGGCCTCGACAGCGAGAGCGACGAGGCGGTCGTCTACGGCGGGACCGGTCGCTAGACGTCACGGACGGGACGCGTACGTACGCCGTCTACGCACAACGTAGGTACGACGCTCCGCATGTGAAGCATGTGTGACCACGCGGGGCCCTTGGCCACTGGCGGGTCGCACGTCTCCTGACGGAGAATTTCGCTCCCCGCCTCCCTGCAACCGGCAGGCAGGCGGGGAGCGTCTTTGTTTCCGCTGCCAGGGACTTCCACGGGGTGAAGGGGGACCCCCTGCTCGGAGAGCTTGGGGGAGGGCAAGTAACTGTGGAAATTGGGGCATCGAGGAAGAGCTGGTACGTATGACGGCATTCAGCGCATCCTTTGGCACAGTGCCTTTCGCGTACAACCCTGACGGGGGGAAGTGTGTCCAACAAGCGTGGCAGAGGTACTCGGAATCGCAACGGCCCCTGGGCGCTCCGGCATCACGGCCGGAGGCATGCCCGTGATCGCGCCATGGCCGGCCGCGCGCCCCGCCCCCATGCCCGGACAGCGTGGGGAAACTGACGACGCGATGGCAGCGGGCACCACAGTCGACCACCTCACCGAGACCTACCGCGCGCACTACAAGTCCCTGCTCGGGCTCGCGGCCCTGCTCCTCGACGACACCGCCTCCTGCGAGGACGTCGTGCAGGAAGCGTTCATCCGCGTCCACTCCGCGCGCAAGCGCGTCCGTGACCCCGAGAAGACGCTCGCCTACCTCCGCCAGACCGTCGTCAATCTCTCCCGCTCCGCGCTGCGCCGCCGCATACTCGGCCTCAAGCTCCTCTCGAAGCCGATGCCCGACATGGCGAGCGCCGAGGAGGGGGCGTACGAACAGCTCGAACGGGACCAGTTGATCCAGGCGATGCGTGGCCTCCAGCGACGGCAGCGGGAGGTCCTCGTGCTGCGCTATTTCGCCGACATGACCGAGGCCCAGGTCGCCGAGGTGCTCGGGCTCTCCCTCGGCTCGGTCAAGGCGTACGGCTCGCGCGGCATCGCCGCCCTCCGTACCGCCATGGAGGCAGCCTCATGAGCGACGGCCTGCTCGGGCCGGGCGGCGGCAGCGGTGACGACCGCGCGAACGGTACGGACGACCCCGGGACGAACGGTTCCGGGACGAACGATTCCGGTACGAACGGCGCTCACGGCGACGGGATGGACTCCGAGGAGCAGGCGCTGCGCCGGCTCCTCCAGGACAGCGTCCGCGACATCGAGCCCTCGCCCGAATCCCTCGAAGCGCTCCAGCGCGCCGTGCCCGCGCGCCGCCAGCACCGGCGCCAGGCGCTGGTCGGCGTGGTCGCCGCCGCGCTCGTCGCGGTCGTCGGCATCCCCGCGCTGCTCTACGGCGGCGTCGTGCCCGGCGTCGGCGACGACCGGCATCCGCTGACCGCCTCCAGCAGCCACGGCGAGACCCAGGGCCCCGGCGAGGGCTCCGAGTCCGGCGGCGGCAAGGAGGGCGAGCAGCGGGGCAAGGACGGCGGCAAGGACGGCAAGGACAAGGACGAGAAGGACAAGGACAAGACCGACCCCTCCTCGCCGTCCGGCGGCAAGGAGAGCGGCGGGGCCGACCCCAGCGACTCCCTCGTGGCCAGCGCGCCCACCTGCGGCCGCGAACAGCTCGGCAACGGCTCGTCGCAGGCCGGCTCCCCCGGCGCCGACGGCAAGGTCTACGGCAGCTTCCGCGTCACCAACACCTCGGGCGACGCCTGCACGGTCGACGGCGAGGGCATGGTCGGCGCGTCCACGGAGGGGAACGCGCGGGCACGGGTCCAGGTCGCCGTCCACACCCCGGGAGACCCGGCCACGGGACTGCCCGACCCGGCGGCCGAGAGCGACGAACTGGTGCTGAAGCCCGGCGAGTCGTACCTGGTCCGCTTCGCCTGGGTGCCCAACCAGGGCGGGACGTGCGCCGACAGCACGCCCTCGCCGGAGACGAGCGCCCAGAGCGGCGCCGCCACCGACGCGGAGCCCCCCACCGCGGGCGCCGAGACGAGCGGCGGCGGCGAGACCACGGGCGGTACGGACTCGGGCGGCGGCACGGGCGGCAGCGAGGGCCCCGGCGACGGCGGCGCGACGGGCGGCGGCGACAGCGGGGGCGGCACGGGCGAGGACCCCAAGGTCGTCATCAGCCACACGCCCGACGTCGGCACTCCGGCGGCGGCGGACGCCGTCGTGGACGGCGCGTGCGGCGGCACGGTCTACCGCACGGGCGTCCTCCCGGCGAAGTAGCCTTCAGCGCCTTTTGACGCCGCACAGGGGCTGCCCTTGCCGGGCGTCGCGGCCCAGGAGGAGAGCCCCGATGGCGGCGGGCCCCGCGTGCGGACGTACCGTAGGGATGTGTACCGGTTCCTGCTGACTCCACGATGGTGGGGGATCAACATCTTCGCCGTGCTGGCGATCCCGGTCTGTCTGTTGATGGGGAGCTGGCAGCTCGGGCGGTTCGACGCCCGCGTCGACAACCACCGGGAGCAGCAGGACAACGCCTCGCGGGCGGCGCACGCCAAGGCCGAGCCGCTGGGTTCGCTGCTGCCGATCACCGAGAAGACCGCCGGGCGTACGGCGGAGACGCGGGGCCGGTACGACACCGGTCACCCCCTGCTCGTGCCCGACAGGACGCTGGACGGGAAGTCCGGCGCGTATGTGCTCTCGCTGCTGCGCACCGACGGCGGCAAGGCGATCCCCGTCGTGCGCGGCTGGCTGCCGGGGAAGCCGGACGCCGCCGACGTGCCCCCGATGCCGCGCGGCGAGGTCACCGTCAAGGGCGTCCTGCAGGCCTCGGAGTCGCACGAGGCGGCCGGGCCCGGGGCCGCCGGGGGCCTGCCCAAGGGGCAGCTCGGCTTCATCAGCGCGGCGGGCCTGGTGAACGTGGTCCCGTACGACGTGCACAACGCCTGGCTCACCGTCCAGCACACCGAGAAGCCGCTGAGGCCGGTGCCGCCGGTCGCGCCCGACAACACCGGCCTCGACATGAAGGCCTTCCAGAACCTCGGCTACACGGCGGAGTGGTTCGTCTTCGCCGGGTTCGTGATCTTCATGTGGTTCCGGCTCTTCCGCCGCGAGCGGGAGATCGCCAAGGACGCGGCGCTGGGCCTCATTCCGGAGCCCCCTGAGCCGTCCCCGGAAGATGACGCAGGGCGAAGCCGATCTCCAGCCGCACCTGTTTGACCCGCTCCTCCACGACGAGGGAGCCGTGCCCGGCGTCGTAGCGGTAGACCTCGTGGGGGTGACCGCGTTCCTTCAGCCGGTCGACGTAGTTCTCGACCTGCCGGATGGGGCAGCGGGGGTCGTTCACCCCGGCCGAGATGTAGACGGGCGCGCGGACCTTGTCGACGTACGTCAGCGGTGACGAGGCCTCGAAGCGCTCCGGGACCTCCTCGGGCGTGCCGCCGAGCAGGGTGCGGTCCATCGACTTCAGGGCCTCCATCTCGTCGTGGTACGCCGTGACGTAGTCCGCGACGGGCACGGCCGCGAGGCCCAGCGCCCACGCCTCGGGCTGGGTGCCGAGGCCGAGGAGGGTGAGGTAGCCGCCCCAGGAGCCGCCCGCCAGGACCAGCCTCTCCGGGTCGGCGAGGCCCGAGCCGACGGCCCACTCGCGTACGGCGTCGATGTCCTCCAGCTCGATCAGGCCGACGCGGTGCTTGAGGGCGTCGGTCCACTCGCGGCCGTAGCCGGTGGAGCCGCGGTAGTTGACGCGGACGACGGCGAAGCCGTGGTCGACCCAGGCCGCGGGCTGGGCCGCGAACGCGTCGGTGTCGTGGTGCGTGGGGCCGCCGTGCACCTCGAAGACGGTCGGGAACGGACCCTCGCCCTCCGGCTTCTGGACCAGCGCGTGGACCGTGCCACCCGGGCCCTCCACCCACGCGTCCTCGACGGCCACGGAGGCGGGCGCCTTCATGCCGGGCGGGTCCATGACGACCTCGCCGGTCGTCGAGAGCACGCGCGGCGGGCGCGCGGCGGACGACCACAGGAACTCGACGGTGCCGTCGGGGCGGGCCGTCGCCGAGAGCACGGACCCCGCGGGCGTCTCGATGCGGGTGAGGGCGCCCGTCGCGATCTCGTACCGCCACAGCTCGTCGCGGGCGTGGCGGCTGTGCGAGACGAGCAGCGCGCTCGCGTCCGGGTACCACTCGGCCTCGACGTCGCCGGGCAGGTCCAGCGCGGGCTCGGACGTGGTGCCCGACACCGGGTCCCAGATCATCGGCTCCCAGCGGCCGTTCCGCTGGTGTCCGACGAGCAGCCGCTGGTCCCCGGAGACCGGCGCGAAGCCCAGCACCGACAGGCCCAGCTCCTTGGTGCCGCCCTCGCTGTCGTCCAGCTCGGCGACGGTCGTCCCGTCCGCGGTCCGTACGACGCGGAGCGCCGAGTGCATCGCGTCGCCGTGCTCCGTGTGCTCGATGACGAGGAGCGTGCCGTCGTGCGACAGGTCGCCGACCCCGGCCGACTCCCGGTGCCGGTAGATCTCGCGCGACCCGGCCTCGCCGGGCCGTACGACGTGGAGGGTCGTGCCGTCCTCGTCGGTGGAGCGGCCGATGACGGCGGTGCCGTCCCGGCCCAGCGCGAGCCCGGCCGGGTACGAGGCGGGCAGGTCGGCCACGGGCTCGTCCTCGCCGCCGCCGAACGGCTGCCGCATCCAGACGCCGAACTCGTCCCCGTCGGTGTCGGAGAACCACCAGATCCATTTGCCGTCGGGGGTCAGCGTCCCGTCGGTCGTCCCGTTCGGCCGGTCGGTGACCTGCCGCTGCTCGCCGCCCGTACGGTCCCACGTATACAGCTCGAACGTGCCCGTGGCGTTCGAGATGAACAGCGACCGCTCCGGCGCGTCCTCGGCCCACGACGGCAGCGACACGCGCGCCGCCCGGAACCGCTTCTCCCAGTCGGGCATCCCCTGGCTCTCACCCTGGCTCTCACTCATGCGCCCATTGTGTCGCGGCGGCGGAGGAAGACGGCCGGGGCGTCACTTCTCCACTTCGGCGAAGCGGTAGTAGGCGAGGGGGATCACTCCGAGTGCGACGAAGAAACCGAGCGTGCCGGACCACAGGACGCTGGTGTTCACCAGGCTGTGGAGGAAGCCCACCGCGATCCCGGCCGAGACGCCCCACGCGGCGGCGCGCGTCTCGTCCTGGAGCCGTCGCGCCTGGTGGCGCAGGACGTGGAAGACGACGGCGACGACGACACCGGCCACGACCGAGAGCAGGATCTCACCGCCGGTGGCCGGTTCTCCCTTGCGCTGGATGGCGAGCGCCCACAGGCCGTAGACGAGCCCGACCAGCACGGGGCCGGTGAGCGCGGCGAGGCCGCGCCGGACGGGCGCGGGCATCGGGGTCCGGGGGAGATGTCCGTGTGCGGGTGCGTGTGCGTGTGCCATGGCGCTGCCTCGCGATCCGTCCCCCCATCGGTTCTCCGGTTCCTCTCTTCAGTGCACCTCCGCCCCCGCCCCTCGGCAACTCATGGACCCGTTTCCGCCGGTCCTGCCGGTCCCGCCGGTACGTGGCGGCGTACGAACGCGAGCGCGGCGTCGGCGACGTCCTTCCAGCCGCTGTCGATGACGAGCGAGTGGCCGCGCCCCGGCATCTCCGTGATCTCGGTGACGCCCGCGTTCCGCTTCTGCCGCCGGTGGGCGGCGTGGGCCAGCGCCCAGGGGATCGAGGTGTCCTTCTCGCCCGCGAGGATCAGCAGCGGGCCCCGGTCGGGGTTGCGGGTGTCCACCCGCAGGTCGGTACGGGGGTTGAGGTTGGCCCCCGCCTGCTGGAAGAGGGGGACGCCGGAGGCGGGCACGGCGAAGGTGTCGTACAGCTCGCGGGCCTCCTCCTCGCTCACCGCGTTCGCGAAGGCGTAGCGGAACTGCGGGAACGTCAGCGGCACGGCACGGCGCCTGTTGAACGGGCTGCCCAGCACCGGCATCGACGCG
Source organism: Streptomyces albiaxialis (assembly GCF_039530985.1). Lineage (NCBI taxonomy): Bacteria > Bacillati > Actinomycetota > Actinomycetes > Kitasatosporales > Streptomycetaceae > Streptomyces > Streptomyces albiaxialis. The sequence goes on along the minus strand of NZ_BAAAPE010000001.1, from coordinate 855,051 downwards.
CGCAGCGAGGAGAGCGGCAGTGTCAGCACCCCGCGGAACGGCTCCGGGCCGATCGCGACCGTGGCCGCCGACAGGCCGCGCCCCGCGAGGATCTGGACGAGGACCCCGCCGAAGTTGTGCCCGACGAGGGCGGGCCTGCGCTCCAGCCGCCCGATCAGCTCCGCGAGGTGGTCCGCGACCGCGCCCACGCTCTTGCGCGCGAACACCTCCGGTTTCGCCCGCGCCTCCCGTACGGTCTCCGGCTCGTCCGGCCACGTCAGCGGGACGGGCGCGTAGCCCGCCGCCTCGGCGTGCGCGGCCCAGGGCGTCCAGCTCCCGGCGAGCAGCCAGAGCCCGTGCACGAACACGATCGGGGCGCGGCCCGACGCGTTGGCTTGCTCGATCGCCTGTACGTCTTTGGAGGACATGTCACGACGCTAGAGCGGCCGGGCCCGGCCCGTAATCGGTCAGTTGTGGCGCGTCGGGCGCTGCGCGCGGCGTACGGGCGTCACGCGCGGCGCCCCCGCGTTCAGTGGGACGGGGCGGTCAGGCGGGGCACCCGGGCCAGCAGTTCCGCGAGCCGCGCCGCGGGCACGCCGCCGCCCTGGGCCAGCCCGGGGGAGCCGCCGCCGCGCCCGTCGAGCAGCCGCCGCACCAGCGCGCCCGCGTCGTGACCCGCCTCCCGTGCCGCCCGGTTGACGGCGATCACCACGACGGCCCGCTCCCCCGCGGGGGCGCCGACCGCGACGATGCCGGGGGCGCGCGCGGGCAGCCGGTCGCGCACGGCGGTCGCGAGCGCGCGGGCGTCGTCGGTGCCGCCCGCCTCCTCGGAGGTGGCCGTGACCGTGACGACGCCGTCCACCGGCTCGGCCGCGCGGGCGAGTTCTGCGGCGCGCGCGTCGGTGGCGTGCTGCCGCAGCCGCTGATTCTCGCGGTCGGCCGCCTTGAGCCGGTCGAGCAGCCCGGCGATCCGGTCCGGGAGTTCGGCGCGCGGCGCCCCGAGCTGCTCGGCGATCCGCGTCACCAGGTCGCGCTCGCGCGCGAGATACCCGAAGCCCTCGACGCCGACGGCCGCCTCCAGCCGGCGCATGCCCGCGCCGACCGAGGACTCGGAGGTCAGCGCCACCGTCCCGACCTGCGAGGCGTGCTCCACGTGCGTACCGCCGCACAGCTCGCGCGACCAGGCGCCGCCGATCTCCACGACCCGCACCTTCTCGCCGTACGTCTCGTCGAACAGCGCCAGCGCGCCCAGCTCCTTCGCCTCCGGCAGCGTCATCCACCGCACGCCGACCGGCAGATCGCGGCGCAGCGCCCGGTTCGCGGCCTCCTCGACCTCGGAGCGCACCGCCGGGGACAGGGCGCCGCGCCAGGGGAAGTCCAGGCGCAGATAGCCGGGCCGGTTGTACGAGCCGGACTGGAGCGCCGTCGGGCCGAGAATCTCGCGCAGCGCGGCGTGCAGCACGTGCGTACCGGAGTGCGCCTGGCGCGCGCCGAGCCGCCACTCGGGGTCGACGGCCGCGTGCACGCTCCCGCCGGGCGCGAGCGCGCCCGCCGTGATCCGGACCCGGTGCGCGACCACCCCGGGCAACGGCCGCTGCACGTCCAGCACCTCGGCCTCCACGGAGGCGCCCGACAACGTGCCCGCGTCGCTCTCCTGTCCGCCGGACTCGGCGTAGAACGGCGTACGGTCGAGCACCGCCGTCACGATCTCGCCCTCCTCCGCCGCCGGTACGGGACCGGCGGGGCCCAGCAGGGCGAGGACGCGGGACTCGGTGGTGAGCGTGTCCCAGGCGCGCCAGTCCGTCGGCCCGTGCGCGTCCAGGACGGCGCGGAGGGCCGAGGTGTCGGCCGTACCGCCCGACTTGCGCGCCCGCGCGTCGGCCCGCGCCCGCTCCCGCTGCTCCCGCATCAGCGCGGCGAACCCCTCGCGGTCGACCTCGACGCCCTGCTCGGCGGCCATCTCCAGGGTGAGGTCGAGCGGGAAGCCGTAGGTGTCGTGCAGCAGGAAGGCCTGGGCGCCGGGCAGTTGGCGCCCTCCCTCCTCCTTGACGCGCCCGACGGCGGTGTCGAGGACGGCCGTCCCCTGCCGCAGCGTCGCCCGGAACGCGTCCTCCTCGGCCCCCGCCCGCGCGGCGATCCGCTCGTAGGCGTCGGCGATCTCCGGGTAGCTGTCCACCATGCGGTCGCGCGCGACGGCCAGCAGCTCGCCGAGCGCCGCGTCCTCGTACCCGAGCTGGCGCATCGAGCGGACGGCGCGGCGCAGGATGCGGCGCAGCACATAGCCCCGCCCCTCGTTGCCGGGCGCGGTGCCGTCGGCGAGCAGCATCAGGGCCGTACGGACGTGGTCGGCGACGACCCGCAGGCGGACGTCCGCCTGCTCCTCGTCCCCGTACCGCACCCCGGCGAGCGCGGCGGCGCGGTCCAGGACGGGCCGGGTCTCGTCGGTCTCGTACAGGTTGTCGACGCCCTGGAGGAGGGTCGCCATGCGCTCCAGGCCCATGCCGGTGTCGATGTTGCGGCGCGGCAGCTCGCCGAGGACCGGATAGCCGGACTTGCCGGTCCCCTCGCCGCGCTCGTACTGCATGAAGACGAGGTTCCAGAACTCCATGTACCGGTCCTCGTCCACCGCCGGGCCGCCCGCCTCGCCGTACGCCGGACCCCGGTCGTAGTACAACTCGGAGCAGGGCCCGCACGGCCCCGGGACGCCCATCGACCAGAAGTTGTCCTCGTCGCCGCGCGCCACGATCCGCGCGTCCGGCAGCTCCGCGATCCGCCGCCACAGGGCGCGGGCCTCGTCGTCGGAGTGGTGGACAGTGACCCAGATCCGGCCCGGGTCCAGCCCGTACCCGCCCTCGGCGACGGGGGTGGTGGACAGCTCCCAGGCGAACCGGATCGCCTCCTCCTTGAAGTAGTCCCCGAAGGAGAAGTTGCCGCACATCTGGAAGAACGAGCCGTGCCGCGTCGTCCGCCCGACCTCCTCGATGTCGAGGGTCCGCACACACTTCTGCACACTCGCCGCCCGCGCCCAGGGCGCCGCGGCCTCGCCGGTCAGATACGGCTTGAACGGCACCATCCCCGCGTTGACGAACAGCAACGTGGGATCGGGCGTCGGCAGAGGCGCACTCGGCACGAGCGCGTGCCCGCGCGAGGAGAAGAAGTCGAGAAAACGCTGACGGATTTCGGCGGTACGCATAAGGGGGCTCCGGTAGTTGAGGCCTAGGGGCGCGGGGAACTGCGCGAGCGACTACGAAGCACCCGCAGTCTGGAACGCGCGGTCAGGGGCAGCCCCTGTCCAGCCCCGAGGCTGCAAAAGGGCAAGCTCAAGCGGCGCCGACGGACCGACCGTCAGGTCGAGGGGCGCAGGGGCGGCCCCCGCTCGTACGAGGAGGTCGCCGACGGCGGCGATCATCGCGCCGTTGTCCGTGCACAGCCGCAACGGCGGTACGCGGAGAAGGATCCCGGCGTCCGCACACCGCTCCTCGCAGAGGGACCGCACGCGCGAGTTCGCGGCGACGCCGCCGACGACGACCAGCGTGTCCACCCCGTACGCGAGGCACGCCGCCACCGCCTTGCGGGTCAGCACGTCGGCGACGGCCTCCTGGAGCGAGGCGGCGCCGTCGGCGACGGGCAGCGGACGACCGCCGTACGACTCGGCCCAGCGCGCCGCCGCCGTCTTCAGGCCCGAGAAGGAGAAGGCGTACGGATCGTCGCGCGGCCCGGTGAGGGGGCGCGGGAAGGCGACCGCGCGCGGGTCCCCGTCCCGCGCGGCACGGTCGATCGCGGGCCCGCCCGGGTACGGCAGCCCGAAGACCCGCGCGACCTTGTCGAAGCACTCGCCCGCCGCGTCGTCCCGCGTGTCCCCGAGGTGGACGACGGGGTCGCGCGCGAGGTCCCGTACGAGCAGGAGCGAGGTGTGGCCGCCGGAGACGATCAGCACCACGCAGGGGTCGGGCAGCGGCCCGTGCGCGAGGGTGTCGGCGGCGACGTGCCCGGCGAGGTGGTGCACCCCGTACAGCGGGACGCCCAGCCCGTAGGCCAGCCCTTTCGCGCCCGCGAGCCCGACCTGGAGCGCGCCCGCGAGCCCCGGGCCCGCCGTCACGGCGACGGCGCCGATGTCCGTCATCCGCAGCCCCGCCTCGTCGAGCGCCCGCCCGACGACGGGCCGCAGCGCGTGCACGTGCGCGCGGGCCGCGATCTCCGGCACGACGCCGCCGAAGCGGGCGTGCTCGTCCATGCTCGACGCGACCGCGTGCCCGAGCAGCCGCCCGTCCCGCACGAGCCCCGCGCCCGTCTCGTCGCAGGACGACTCGATCCCGAGCACCACCACGGAGGACCCGTTCACGGCACCGCCCCTCCCTACTCTTGCCATACATCCGCTATTGCAAGTGGTACGCAATAAAGGGTACGACGGCGGGCGCCGCGCGGGCCCCCAGTAGAGTGCGCCCCTGTGACCTCCGAGAACCCTGCCTTCCGCGCCTCCCGCGTGACCGTCGTCGGCGTCGGCGCCGACGGGTGGGAGGGGCTCCCGGACGCCGCCCGTACCGCGCTGAGGGACGCCGAGGTGCTCATCGGCGGCCCGCGCCAGCTCGACCTGCTGCCCCCCGCGCCCGAGTGCGCGGGCGAACGCGTCGCCTGGCCCTCGCCGCTGCGCCCCGCCGTCCCCGGGCTGCTCGCCGTGCACGCCGGACGCCGTATCGCCGTACTGGCCAGCGGCGACCCCTTCTTCCACGGGATCGGCCGCGCCCTGGCCGAGGAGCTGGGGCCCGGCGCGCTGCGCGTGCTGCCGCACCCGTCCTCCGTCGCGTACGCCTGCGCCCGGCTCGGCTGGCCGCAGGAGGACACCGAGGTCGTCACGGCCGTCGGCCGCCCCACGGCCCGGCTCGCCGCCGCGCTGCACGACGGGCGGCGGCTGCTCGTGCTCAGCGCGGGCGCCGCGACGCCCGCCGAGGTCGCCGCGCTGCTGCGCGACCGCGGCTTCGGGCCGAGCCGCCTGCGCGTCCTCGAACAGCTCGGCGGGCCGCGCGAGCGGACGTACGAGGGCGTGGCCGACGACTGGACGGCGCCGCCCGGCGACCCCCTCAACGTCCTCGCCGTCGAGTGCCGCCGCGCCCCCGGCGCCCTCCGCCTGGGCGCGGCTCCCGGCCTGCCCGACGAGGCGTACGAGCACGACGGGCAGCTCACCAAGCGCCATGTACGGGCCGCGACCCTCGCCGCGCTCGCGCCCGCGCCCGGCGAACTCCTCTGGGACGTCGGCGGCGGCTCCGGCTCGATCGCCGTCGAGTGGATGCGGACGCATCCGAGCTGCCGCGCGGTGAGCGTGGAGCGCGACCCCGAGCGCGCCGCGCGCATCGACCGCAACGCGGAGCGCCTCGGCGTACCGGGGCTCAGGACCGTCGCGGGCGAGGCCCCGCACGCCCTGGCCGGGCTCCCCGCGCCCGACGCCGTCTTCGTCGGCGGCGGCCTCACCGCGCCCGGCCTCCTCGACGCCTGCTGGGCGGCGCTCGCGCCCGGCGGCCGGCTCGTCGCCAACACCGTGACGCTGGAGTCCGAGGCGCTGCTCGCCGACCGGCGCGCGCGGCACGGCGGCGAACTGACCCGGCTCGCCGTCGCCCACGCCGTCCCCGTCGGCGGCTTCACCGGCTGGCGCCAGGCGATGCCGGTCACGCAGTGGTCCGTCACGAAGGAGACCTGACATGACCGTGCACTTCATCGGCGCCGGACCGGGCGCCGCCGACCTGATCACGCTGCGCGGCGCCCGTACGCTCGCCGCCTGCCAGGTCTGTCTCTACGCGGGCAGCCTCGTCCCCGGCGAGCTGCTCGCCGAATGCCCGGACGGGGCGAGGCTGGTGGACACCGCGCGGATGGACCTCGACGCGATCACCGCCGAGATGGTCGCCGCGCACGAGGCGGGCCACGACGTGGCCCGGCTGCACTCGGGCGACCCGTCCGTCTACAGCGCGGTCGCCGAGCAGATGCGGCGCCTCGACGCGGCGGGCGTGCCGTACGAGATGGTGCCGGGCGTCCCCGCGTTCGCCGCGGCGGCGGCCTCACTGAAGCGGGAGCTGACGGTGCCGACCGTCGGCCAGACCGTGATCCTCACGCGCGTCGCGCACCAGGCCACGGCGATGCCGGAGGGCGAGGACCTCGCCACACTGGGCCGGAGCGGTGCGCTGCTGGTCCTGCACCTCGCGGCGCGGCACGTGGACCGCGTGGTCGAGGAGCTGACGCCCCACTACGGGGCTGACTGCCCGGCGGCGGTCGTCGCCTACGCGAGCCGCGAGAACGAGCTGATCCTCCGGGGTGCTCTCCGGGACATCGCCGGGCAGGTGGCCGCGTCCGGTGTGCTGCGTACGGCCGTGATCATGGTCGGGCGGACGCTGGGTGCCGAGCAGTTCGGGGACAGCTACCTGTACTCGGCGGACCGGCAGCGGCACTGAGGGGCCCGAGGCGTCCCGGCTGCCGACGCCTCGGGCCCGGGATCAGGCGACGCCCTTGTGCCAGGAGCCGCAGTCGGCGGTGCCGTTGTCCACGTAGCACATCTTCAGGTAGACGGTGGCGCCTTCCGCCAGGTTCAGGTTCATCCTCGCCTCGTCGCCCGCCCCGGAGGCCCGGACGCTGTAGGTCTTGCCCCGGTACGGCACCTTCAGCTTCGCCTGGACGCTGCGCCCGTCGGCATGGAGGTCGTAGGCGGCGAAGAGGTCGCCCTTGTCGTAGAAGGTCGCCGCTCCGTACGCGCCTTCCACCGAGACGCTGTCCCCCGCCGCAGCGCTCGTCGCGGTGACGCCGACGATCGCCAGTGCTGCCGCACCGATCGCCGTGAACCTGGTTGCTGTCCTGCCGAATGTCGTGCGGAGCCTCACGCTGCCTCGCTTTTCGTAGAAGGGATGTCGTAGAAGACATTCCGGGCTTCCGGAAGTCGAACGTATGATGCACGGTGCGTGGTGCTCCAGGTGGACGAGGGTTGAACCTTGATCGACTCGTTACCGCACCGCGCTGCGGCCCACCACCGTGCCCGCTCTGTCGATGCAGATCACGTCGACCGCCACCGGGGCCCCGCGCAGCACCGCCAGTGCCTCGTCGCGGGCCCTCTCGGCCACGAGGTCCCCCAGCGGGACGCCCGCCGCGGCGCAGAGCTGGAGGGCCGCGAGGCCGGTGTTGGCCCCGGCCACCTCCGCCGCCAGGGCCTCGCCCGCGCCGCCCCGCCGGGCGAGGTCCGCCAGGAAGCCCTTGTCCACCTGGGAGCGCGCCGAGTGCAGGTCGAGATGGCCCGCGGCCAGTTTCGACAGCTTGGCGAAGCCTCCGCAGACCGTGAGCCGGTCGACGGGGTGGCGGCGCACGTACTTGAGGACGGCCCCCGCGAAGTCCCCCATGTCGAGCAGCGCGTCCTCCGGCAGCCCGTACTCGGCGACGACGGTCCGCTCCGATGTCGAACCCGTGCACCCCGCGACATGCGTGCGCCCCGCCGCGCGCGCGACGTCGACGCCGCGCCGGATCGAGTCGATCCACGCGGAGCAGGAGTAGGGGACCACGATCCCCGTCGTCCCGAGGATCGAGAGGCCGCCGAGGATGCCGAGGCGCCCGTTCCACGTGGAACGGGCGATCTCCTCGCCGTGGTCGACGGAGAGCGTGATCTCGACGTCGGCCGTCTCGCGCCCGTACGCCCGCGCGACCCGCGCCACATGCTCGCGCATCATCTCCCTCGGCACCGGATTGATCGCGGGCTCCCCGACGGCGAGGGGGAGCCCCGCGCGCGTCACCGTTCCCACGCCCGGGCCCGCGCGGAAGGCGACGCCCGAGCCCGGCGGCAGCGCCCGTACCGTCGAGCGGACGAGCGCGCCGTGCGTGACGTCCGGGTCGTCGCCCGCGTCCTTCACGATCCCGGCCATGGCGTACGAGGAGTCGGCGGCCAGCTCCTCCGCCGCCAGCGCGAACGACGGCGTCTGGCCCTTGGGCAAGGTGATCGTGACGGGGTCGGGGAAGTCGCCCGCGAGCAGCGCCGTGTACGCCGCGGTCGTCGCCGCCGTCGCGCAGGCACCGGTCGTCCACCCGGGGCGCAGCCCGGTGTGCTTGAGTTGAGCGCCGCGCCCGCCCTTGGCCGCGTCCGTCTCACTCACCAGGGAAACCGATCGCCGTGCACGTACTGATACTCGGAGGAACGACCGAGGCCCGCCGCGTCGCCGAGCTGCTGCACCCCGCGCCGGGCCTGCGCCTCACCAGCTCGCTCGCGGGCCGTGTCGCGAGCCCCCGCCTGCCCCCGGGCGAGGTGCGCGTCGGCGGCTTCGGCGGGTCCGGAGGGCTGGCCGGGTGGCTGCGCGAGCAGCGTGTGGACGCGCTCATCGACGCCACCCACCCTTTCGCCGGGACGATCAGTTTCCACGCGGCGGAGGCCGCCGCCATGGCACATGTTCCCCTGCTGGCGCTGCGCCGCCCCGGCTGGGTCCCCGGCGAGGGCGACGACTGGCACGACGCCGGTTCCCTGGAGGAGGCGGCGCGGGTGCTGCCCATGCTGGGGCACCGGGTCTTCCTGACGACCGGGCGCATGGGGCTGGCCGTCTTCTCGGGGCTGGAGACCCCGTGGTTCCTCGTACGGTCCGTCGAGCCGCCGGAGGGCCCGTGCCCGCCGCGCATGGAGGTGCTGCTCGACCGGGGCCCGTTCACGCTCGACGGCGAACGGGAGCTGCTGCGGCGGCACCGTATCGACGTCGTCGTGACCAAGGACAGCGGCGGTACTGCCACGGCGCCCAAGCTCACGGCGGCGCGCGAGGCCGGGCTGCCGGTGGTCGTGGTGCGCAGGCCGTCCGCGCCCGAGGGCGTCCCCGTCGTACGGGACCCGGACGCGGCGGCCGAGTGGGTCAGGGGCAGGGCCCAGTCCCCCGGGGTTCACTCCGGGTAGCGGCGGGGCGTCCAGACGATCTCCTCGCCGTTCCCGCGCCGGACCGTGCGCGTCTGCGAAGAGCCGACGAGCAGGATCGTGCGCATGTCCACGTCCGCCGGGTCGAGTTCGGCCAGCCGTACGATCCGCACGCGCTCGCCCTCCCCGCCGACGTCCCGCGCCAGCACCACCGGGGTGTCGGGCGCGCGGAACTCCAGCAGCAGCTCGCGGGCCTTGCCGACCTGCCAGGTGCGGCTGCGCGAGCCCGGGTTGTAGAGCGCGAGCACCAGGTCGGCCGAGGCGGCGGCGCGCAGCCGTTCCGCGATGACCTCCCAGGGCTTGAGGCGGTCGGAGAGCGAGACCGTCGCGTAGTCGTGCCCGAGGGGCGCACCGGCGCGCGCGGCGGCGGCGTTCGCGGCGGTCACGCCCGGCAGGACCCGCACCGGGACCTCCGCGTACGGCTCCTGCGCGGCTGCCTCCAGCACGGCCGTCGCCATCGCGAAGACGCCCGGGTCACCGCCCGAGACCACGGCCACGCGGCGTCCGCGCCGGGCCAGGTCGAGCGCGAACTCGGCGCGCTCGGCCTCGACCTTGTTGTCCGAGCCGTGCCGGGCCTGCCCCGGGCGGTGCGGCACCCGGTCCAGATACGTCGTGTAGCCCACCAGGTCGTCGGCGGCGGCGAGCGCGCCCCGCGTCTCGGGCGTCAGCCACAGCGGCCCGGCGGGCCCGGTGCCGACGACCACGACCTCGCCGCGCTCACCGTCCTCGCCGCGCTCACCGTCCTCGCCGTGCTCGCCGTCCTCGCCGTGCTCGCCGTCCTCGCCGCGCTCACCGTCCTCGCCGCGCTCCCGCCGTACGGGCTCCGCGTCGACGCGGCTCGGCAGCACCGCCACCGAGAAGTACGGCACCGAGTCCGGATCGACGTCCGCGAAGGCGCCCGTACGCTCGCCCTCCATCGTCGCGCGCTCGACGTACCGCGCCTCGTCCAGCCGCCCCGAACGCTCCAGCGCCGTGCGCACCTTGCCGAACGTGCGCCCCAGCTTCATCACGACCGCCGCGTCCGTCGCCGCCAGGCGCGCGGTCAGTTCCTCCTCGGGCAGCGTGCCCGGCAGCACCGTCAGCACCTCCTCGCCCTCGCACAGCGGGGTGCCGAGCCGGGCGGAGGCCGCGCTGACGGAGGTGACGCCGGGGATCACCTCGGTCTCGTACCGGTGCGCGAGCCGCTTGTGCATGTGCATGTACGAGCCGTAGAAGAGCGGGTCGCCCGCGGCGAGGATCGCGACCGTGCGCCCCGCGTCGAGGTGCGCGGCGAGCCGGGCCGACGCCTCCTCGTAGAACTCGTCCATCGCGCCCTGGTAGCCGCCCGGATGGTCGGTGATCTCGGTCGTGACCGGGTAGACCAGCCGCTCCTCGATGTGGTCCTCGCGCAGATGCCGCGCGGCGATCGAGCGCGCGATCGACCGGCCGTGCCGGGCGCTGTGGTACGCGACGACGTCGGCTCCCGTGATGACCTCCACGGCGCGGACGGTCATCAGCGACGGGTCGCCGGGCCCGAGCCCGACGCCGAACAGCTTGCCGGGTTCCGTGGTGGTGCTCATTCTTCCTCGCTCGCGATCGCGTTGAGGGCACCGGCCGCCATCGCGGAGCCGCCGCGGCGGCCGCGTACGACCAGGTGCTCCAGGCCTGAGGGGTGCGCGGCGAGCGCGTCCTTGGACTCGGCGGCGCCGACGAAGCCGACGGGCACACCGATGACGGCGGCCGGGCGCGGGGCCCCCTTCCCGCCTTCCTCGATCATCTCCAGCAGCCGGAACAGCGCGGTCGGCGCGTTCCCGACGGCCACGACCGCGCCGTCCATCCGGTCGCGCCAGAGTTCGAGCGCGGCGGCGGAGCGCGTCGTGCCCAGCTCGGCGGCGAGCGCGGGCACGGACGGGTCGGAGAGCGTGCAGATCACCTCGTTGTCGGCGGGCAGCCGCTTGCGGGTGACGCCGGAGGCGACCATCTGCGCGTCGCACAGGATCGGCGCCCCGGCGCGCAGCGCCTTACGGGCGCGCGCCACCACGTCCGGCGTGTACGCGAGGTCGCGCACGAGGTCGACCATGCCGCAGGCGTGGATCATCCGGACCGCGACCTGGCTGACGTCGGCGGGCAGTCCCGCGAGGTCCGCCTCCGCGCGGATGGTGGCAAAGGACTCGCGGTAGATCGCCGCGCCGTCCTTCTCGTAGTCGAACACTCTGCTCTCACTCACGGGATCGGGAAGGTGGATACGGGGGTGGCCGTGCCGTCGCTCACGACGGAGACGCGGTACGTCCCGTCCCCGGCGGCGACCACGTCCGTCCGGTCGCCGGGCGGGTGCCCGCAGCGCCGCTCGCAGCCGGACCAGTGGACGGGCAGCGCGTACGCGCCCTGGCCCAGGGCCCGTTCCGCGTCGGCCCGTACGTCCGCGAGGGACTTGGCGCAGCCCGGCCGGCCGACGCAGGCGCTGACGCCGGGCCAGGGCGAGGCGGGATCGGTGATCAGCCCGGTCGCGGCGAGCCGCGCGAGCAGCTCCTCGGCGTGCGCGTCGGAGACGCCGGGCACGGGGACGACGGCCCCGCGCCAGGGCGTCAGCCGCAGCTCGCCCGACCCGGCATCGGCGGCGACGGCCGTCAACTCCCGCCACTGCGCGGAGGAGAGGCGCCCGAAGGGCGCGTGCGCGGAGAGGGCGCGCGGATGGCGGCCGGGCGCCGGGCCCTCCGCGAGGGGAGCGGCGGCGGTCCCGGACACGACCTCGGCGTCCGGGAGCCGCTCCGCGACCGTACGGGTCAACGCGTCCGGATCGAGCCGCAGTTCGGCCACCCGCCACACCCGGCCGCCCTGCGCGCGTGCCGCCTCCACGAAGGTCTCGGCGGCGGTCAGCGCGGCCAGGGGCGCGTCCTCGTACGGGACCCGCAGGCGAGCGGCGGGCGTGCCGGGGGAGATGAGCGCGTGCCGCCCGTCCTCCGCCGCCCGTACCGTCACATCGGGCCCGAGCGACGCGACGTCCCCGCGGCCGTCGTCGAGCGCGAAGAGGAAGCGGCCGGAGAGCGCGGCGGCCGTCGCGCTGCCGCACAGCAGCGCGTCGAGCCCGGTGAGCCACGGCCGTACGTCCCTCACGCCCCGTTCGTCGAGGCCGGAGAGGGGGGACGCGACGATGTTCCGTACGCGCTCGTGGGCGTACGAGGGGAGCAGGCCCGCGGCGTCGAGGCGCGCGGCCAGCTCCGTGCCGCAGGCGTCGCCGCCCGCGAGGCCGCGGAGCTGGACGTTGCCGCGCGACGTGAGATGCAGCACTCCGTCGCCGAGCCGCCGGGCGGCCTCGGCGAGGGCCCCGGCCTGCCGGACGGTGAGCACGCCGCCGGGGACCCGTACGCGCGCCAGCGCCCCGTCGTCCGCCGCGTGCAGCCGCAGCGCGCCGGGGCAGGCGTCACCGCCGGTACGCGCCGCGGGCGGCGTGGCCGGTGAGCTGCTGGAGGGCGTGGACATGGCGGCGAGCATACCTAGGGGCGCTGGCCACCCACTCCCGGCGATCGGCCCTTACGATGCTTCTCGGCGGGCCACCCGGTCCGTCATCGCCGGCGACGGCGACAGGGGAGGAAGCCGGTGCGAGTCCGGCGCGGTCCCGCCACTGTGAGCCCCCTCCGCGGGGGCGAGCCAGGAACTCCTGCCTTCCCCGAGCTCTTCGAGCAGGGGATACCCCAAACACCACCCGGGGCGCGGACACCCCGAGGAAGGCCAGACGACGCATGCTCCTGCTCCTGTCGACGTCCGACACCGACCTGCTCAGCGCACGCGCGGCGAACGCGGCCCACGCGTCGAACGTGACGAACGCGGCGAACGCGGCGAACGCGGCACCTGAGGCGAACTCGGCGGAATCCGCGAGCGCGGCGGACACCGCGGACACCGCGGACACCGCGAGCGCGGCCGACAGCCCCGTGGCCTACCGCTTCGCGAACCCCTCCCGCCTCTCCCTCGACGAGCTGCCCGCCCTCCTCGACGGCGTCGAACTCGTCGTCGTCCGCCTGCTGGGCGGCGTCCGCGCCTGGCAGGAGGGGCTCGACCAGCTCACCGCGACCGGCCTCCCGGTCGTCGTGCTCACCGGCGAACAGGCCCCCGACGCCCAGTTGATGACCGCCTCCACGGTCCCCGTCGGTATCGCAGCCGAGGCCCACGCCTACCTCGCGCACGGCGGCCCCGCCAACCTCGCCCAGCTCGCCCGCTTCCTCTCCGACACCGTCCTCCTCACCGGCCACGGCTTCGAGCCCCCGGCCCCCGCGCCGACCTGGGGCCCGCTGGACCACCTGCCGCTGCCGGGCACGCAGCCGGACTTCCCGCTGGTCGCGGTGCTCTACTACCGGGCGCACCACATGAGCGGCAACACCGCGTTCGTCCACGCGCTGTGCGACGAGATCAACCGCGCGGGCGGCCGGGCCCGTCCGCTGTACGTCGCCTCGCTGCGCGCCCCCGAGCCCGAGCTGATCGAGGAGCTGCGCGGGGCCGACGCGATCGTCACCACCGTCCTCGCGGCGGGCGGCAGCCGCCCGGCCGAGGCCTCCGCGGGCGGCGACGACGAGTCCTGGGACGCGGGCGCGCTGGCCGAACTGGACGTCCCGATCCTCCAGGCACTCTGCCTCACCTCCTCCCGCGCCGACTGGGAGGCGAATGACGAGGGCGTCTCGCCGCTCGACGCCGCGAGCCAGATCGCGGTCCCGGAGTTCGACGGCCGCCTGATCACCGTCCCGTTCTCCTTCAAGGAGATCGACGAGGACGGCCTCCCGGCGTACGCCGCCGACCCGGAGCGCGCCGCCCGCGTGGCCGGGATCGCGGTCCGGCACGCCCGCCTGCGCCACATCCCGGCGGCCGACAAGCGCCTCGCGCTCGTCCTGTCCGCGTACCCGACCAAGCACTCCCGCATCGGCAACGCGGTCGGCCTCGACACCCCCGCGAGCGCCGTCGCCCTGCTGCGGCGGCTGATCGAGGAGGGGTACGACTTCGGGGACGCGGAGATCCCGGGGCTCGCCTCCGGCGACGGCGACGAGCTGATCCGCGCGCTCATCGAGGCGGGCGGCCACGACCAGGACTGGCTGACCGAGGAGCAGTTGGCCCGTAACCCCGTCCGTATCCCGGCCGCCGACTACCGCCGCTGGTACGTGACGCTGCCGCGGGAGCTGCGCGAGTCCGTCGAGGAGCACTGGGGCCCGCCGCCCGGCGAGATGTTCGTCGACCGCAGCCGGAACCCGGACGGCGACATCGTCCTCGCCGCCCTGCGCCACGGCAATCTGCTCATCCTCATCCAGCCGCCGCGCGGCTTCGGCGAGAACCCGATCGCGATCTACCACGACCCGGATCTCCCGCCGTCCCACCACTACCTGGCGGCCTACCGCTGGATCGCCGCGCCCGAGCGGGAGCGGGGCTTCGGCGCCGACGCCATGATCCACCTGGGCAAGCACGGCAACCTGGAGTGGCTGCCGGGCAAGAACGCGGGCCTCTCCGCCGCCTGCGCCCCCGACGCCGCGCTCGGCGACCTGCCCCTCGTCTACCCCTTCCTGGTCAACGACCCGGGCGAGGGCACCCAGGCCAAGCGCCGCGTCCACGCCACGCTGATCGACCACCTGGTCCCGCCGATGGCCCGCGCCGACTCGTACGGCGACATCGCCCGGCTCGAACAGCTCCTCGACGAGTACGCCCAGATCAGCTCGATGGACCCGGCCAAGCTCCCCGCCATCCGGGCCCAGATCTGGACCCTCATCCAGGCCGCCAAGCTCGACCACGACCTCGGCCTGGAGGACCGCCCCGACGACGACGGCTTCGACGACTTCCTGCTGCACGTCGACGGCTGGCTCTGCGAGGTCAAGGACGCGCAGATCCGCGACGGCCTCCACGTCCTCGGCACGGCGCCGAGCGGCGGGGACCGCGTCAACCTCGTCCTCGCGATCCTCCGCGCCCGCCAGATCTGGGGCGGCACGCAGGCCCTCCCCGGCCTGCGCGAGGCGCTGGGCCTCGACGAGTCGGCGGCGACCCGTACGACGGCGGACGAGGCCGAGGAGACGGCGCGGGCCCTGGTCCAGGCGATGGACGACGCGGACTGGGACCTCTCCGCGCTGCCCTCCTCCCATGGTGACGAGGTCAGGGCGATCCTGGAGTTCGCGGCCCGCGAGGTCGTCCCCCGCCTGACGGCGACCACGGCCGAACTCGACCACACCGTACGGGCGCTGAACGGCGGCTTCGTCCCCGCGGGCCCCTCCGGCTCCCCGCTCCGCGGCCTGGTCAACGTCCTCCCGACGGGCCGCAACTTCTACTCCGTCGACCCCAAGGCCGTGCCCTCCCGCCTCGCCTGGGAGACGGGCCAGGCCCTCGCGGACTCCCTCCTGGAGCGGTACCGCGCGGACAACTGGGGGTCCCCCCGGCCGGAGGCTGGGGGAGAGTGGCCCACGTCCGTCGGCCTCTCCCTCTGGGGCACCAGCGCGATGCGCACGGCGGGCGACGACGTCGCCGAGGCCCTCGCGCTGCTGGGCGTCCGCCCGGTCTGGGACGACGCCTCACGCCGCGTGACGGGCCTGGAGCCGGTACCGCTTGCGGAACTCGGCCGTCCGCGTATCGACGTGACGCTGCGCATCTCGGGCTTCTTCCGCGACGCGTTCCCGCACACGATCGGCCTGCTGGACGACGCCGTACGCCTGGCGGCGTCCCTGGACGAGCCGGCCGACCGGAACTTCGTACGGGCCCACGCCCAGGCCGACCTCGCCGAGCACGGCGACGAACGCCGCGCGACGACCCGTATCTTCGGCTCCCGCCCCGGCACGTACGGCGCGGGCCTCCTCCAGCTCATCGACTCCCGCGACTGGCGCACCGACGCCGACCTGGCGGAGGTCTACACGGTCTGGGGCGGCTACGCGTACGGTCGCGGACTCGAAGGCCGCCAGGCCCGCGAGGACATGGAGACGGCGTACAAGCGCATCGCGGTCGCGGCGAAGAACACCGACACCCGCGAGCACGACATCGCCGACTCCGACGACTACTTCCAGTACCACGGCGGCATGGTCGCCACGGTCCGCGCCCTGCGCGGCACGGCCCCCGAGGCGTACATCGGCGACTCCACCCGCCCCGAGACGGTCCGCACCCGCACCCTGGTCGAGGAGACGAGCCGCGTCTTCCGCGCGCGGGTCGTGAACCCCAAGTGGATCGAGGCGATGCGCCGCCACGGCTACAAGGGCGCCTTCGAACTCGCCGCCACCGTCGACTACCTCTTCGGCTACGACGCGACCACGGGCGTGGTCGCCGACTGGATGTACGACAAGCTCACGGAGACGTACGTCCTGGACCAGGAGAACCGCGAGTTCCTCCAGGAGGCCAACCCCTGGGCCCTCCACGGCATCACCGAGCGCCTCCTCGAAGCCGAGTCCCGCGGCCTCTGGTCCAAGCCCGACCCCGCCGTCCTCGAACGCCTCCGGGAGATCTACCTGGAGACGGAGGGGGAGCTGGAAGAGGACTGAAGCCGTTCGCCCCGATCGGTCACATCTCCCCGCCGCCGCCCGTCAGAGCGGTGAGAGGGCTCGCAGGGAGCCCGCGAAGAGAGAAGGAGACCGAGATGGGTGCGATCACGGAGGAGATCCGGAAGGCCCCGAGGATGCCGGAGGACCCGGCGGAGCTGCTGCCCGAGCTGGCGGAGGTGTCGGCGGCGCTGTTCAAGGCCGTCGGCAACGGCTCGCTGCCCCGCACCACGATCAGCCTCGTCCACCTCAGGGCGGGGCAGATCGCCGGCAGCACGTATCTGACCGTCCTCCACACCGGGTTCCTGCGCGACGCGGGAGCGCCGGAGGAGCAGATCACGTCGGTGGCGTCCTGGAAGGACTCGCCGTACTTCACCGGCGCCGAGCGCGCCGCCCTGGCGCTGGTGGAGGCGGTCCTCCAGCCCGCCGCGGGCGGCGAGCGCGTCCCGGAGGAGCTGTACGCCGAGGCGGCCCGGCACTACGAGCCCAGGGCGTTCGCCACGCTGATGTGCGCGATAGGGCAGGTCGGCTTCTTCACGCCCATCGCCCTGATCGCCAAGCCGGTGCCGGGCCGCTCGTTCACGGACCCCTGGAAGTAAGCAGGGGCCTACCAGCGCCTACCAGTCGTACTGCTGTTGCTGTTGCTGCTGCTGGGCCTCGTACTGCTGCTGTTGCTGCGCTTCCTGCTGCCGCCGCTGGTCGTCGTCCGCCTGCTGCTGCGCGGCCCGCCGCTCTTCCTCCTCCCGCTCCCGCCTCCGCCGGCGCTCCTCTTCGTCCGCTTCCCGGCGGCGGCGGGCGGCTGCGGCGTCGTCACTGAACGTGCTCGGCATAGCGGCTCCTCCTCGGAACGGCTGACATGCTCACGTCTCCAGCGACGGTAGTGCCGATCCCGGCCCGCGCGTAGAGCGCCCCGCCTGGCCCGTCTGGCCCGGACCCGCCTGGCCCGGCCCGGGCCAGACGGGCCAGGCGGGTCCGGGGTTGGTTAGTATGGATGGTCGCGAAGGGGAGTAGTCCCGAGAACCGCTGGTCGACACACTGGACGTCCGAGGACGCCCCGGCCATCGGGCCGCCGCACGAGGTGCGGGGCGGACGAGACCTTCGGCCAAGGCATGATCCTGCCCGCACCCCCGTGCGGGCGGTCCCGTCATGCCGGGCCGAAAGGGACTCCCCCGCCGCCCGACTGGGTGTCGTACGAGCCTCAAGGCCCGGCTCCCAGCAGAAAGCGCCCCGGAATGACACTCGACCCCCTGGCGATCGTCACCGCCTTCGGGCTGATCTTCCTCGCCGAACTCCCCGACAAGACCATGTTCGCCTCGCTGGCCATGGGCACCCGCATGCGCCCGCTGTACGTATGGTTCGGCACCTCGACCGCGTTCATCGTGCACGTCGCCCTCGCGGTCGGCGCGGGAAGCCTCCTCGGCCTGCTGCCCCAGATCGCCGTCAAGCTCGTCTCGGCCGCCCTCTTCGCCTTCGGCGCGTTCGTCCTGCTGCGCGGCGGGGACGACGACGAGGAGGACGGGGCCGCCCGCACGGTCACCGGATTCTGGCCCGTCTACACCACGGCCTTCACGGCGGTCTTCATCAGCGAGTGGGGCGACCTCACCCAGATCACCACGGCCAACCTCGCCGCCACCAACGGCTGGCTCCCCACCGCCATCGGCTCCGCCGCGGCCCTGATGTCCGTCTCGGCCCTGGCCCTCCTGGTCGGCCGCTTCATCGCCCAGCGCGTCCCCCTGAAGACGGTCCAGCGCATCGGCGCCGCCTGCATGGCGGCCCTGGCGGTGTGGACCCTGACCGAGGCCTTCACGCTCTGACCCCGATGCCAAGAGAGCCCGCGCTTCCCCCAGTTGGAGCGCGGCCCTCCCGCACACAACAGAACAGGCCCGGCGCTGATCTCTCAGCACCGGGCGGTGGTGATCTTGCCTGCGTAGATGGTGTTCCCCCTGGTCAAGGGCATGGCCTCGGTCGGTCTTACGGGGTCTCGCGGGGGTTCGAGGAGCGGATCGGCTCCCCAATGGCTCCCGTCAGGCCGAGGGGATCTTCATTCGAGGAGGCCCGCGTGGTGGGCGAGGATGGCGGCCTGGACCCGGTTGGCGGCGGAGAGCTTGGCGAGGATGCGGCTGATGTGGGTCTTCGCGGTGGCCTCTGTCATGCGCAGGGCGGTGGCGATGTCGTTGTTGGACAGGCCCTTGCCCAGGGCGACGAGGACCTCGCGTTCCTTGGCCGTGAGGGTGCCGAGGCGCTGCCGTGCTTCGGCCGCCCGCTGTTCGGTCCGCGTTCCGCGTCGCCCGTCGTCCTCGGTGAAGTGCCGCAGCAGACGGCGGGTCACCTTGGGGGAGAGCATGGCGTCGCCGCGCGCCGCGCTGCGTACCGCGGTGATCATGTCGTCTGCCGTGGCGTCCTTGAGCAGGAAGCCGACCGCGCCGTGGCGCAGCGCGGTGCGTACGTAGTCGTCCAGGTCGAAGGTGGTGAGGACGACGACGTGTGGCGGGTGGTCCGAGCGGGTGAGCCGTTCGGTGGCCGTCAGCCCATCGGCGTGGGGCATGCGGATGTCCATCAGGACGACGTCCGGTCGCAGGGATGCTGCCATGCTCACCGCGGTGTTGCCGTCGGCTGCCTCGCCGGCCACGGTGACGTCGGGTGCGGATTCCATGATGGTGCGCAGCATGGAGCGGACCATCCATTCGTCGTCCACGATCAGGACGCTGATCGTCTCGCTCGTCTCGCTCATCGGTCCGGTTCCGTTGTCTGGGAGGTCTCGGGGCGGTGTGCTGTGGGGCGTGAGGGCCCGTCGAGCGGGATCTGGCCGAGGACTTCGAAGCCGCCGTCCCGTGCAGGCCGGGCGGTCAGCTCGCCACCGAGGAGGCGAATGCGTTCGGCGATGCCGAGGAGGCCGTGTCCGCCGCCGGGCAGGTCGGGGGTGCAGTCCGTCGTGCCGCTCTGGTTGGTCACCGACAGCCGCAGCAGCCGCGGGGTGTGCCGGATCTCGACGCGGGTCTCGGCGTCACCTGCGTGCTTGCGGACGTTGGTCAGTGCTTCCTGGACGACGCGGTAGACGGCGTGTTCGACCAGCGCCGGCAGTCCGGGCAGCTCGTCGCCGTCGCCGTCGGTCATCGTCAGGGTGACGGGTATGCCGGTACGGCGGGACTCGGCCACCAGGTCCTCCAGTTCGGCCAGGCCGGGCTGAGGGGCCAGCGGTACGTCCGCTTCGGAGCGCAGCACTTCGACCAGGGAGCGGAGTTCGCTCAGGGCCTCGCGTCCGATGGTGCCGATCTGGCGGCCGAGGGTGAGGGCGCTCTCGCCCTTGGCGGCTTCGAGCGCGGTGGCGTGCAGCACGATCAGTGAGACTCGGTGGGTGACCACGTCGTGCATGTCCCGGGCGATCTGGGCTCGCTCGTCGCTGCGGGCCTGCCTCACCCGCTGGTGCTGCTCCCGCTCGGCGCGCTCGGCGCGCTCGCGGAGCTGCGCCAGGAGCGCGCGGTGGGCGCCTACGTAGAGTCCGAGCAGCGTCGGCAGCAGACAGATCCCCAGGCTGATGGGCGCGGCGGCGTCGGGACCGCCCATCCGCCACACCGGCACGGCGACCACTACGAGGGCGATCAGCGTGGCAGGCGCGACCTTCCGCCAGGAGGTGGTGCGCTCCGCCAGCGTGTACTGCGCGACCAGCACCGCCACCCATGACGACAGCGCGACGAAGGAGAGCAGGGCGCACAGCAGGAACAGCTCCGGGCGGCGGCGCCGCTGCCAGGCCGCCGCGCCGGTCAGCAGTCCCAGCGGGACGGCCAGCCAGGGCGAAGGGGACGGATCAAGGTAGGCGAAGTTGGCGGACCGGCCGTCCTGCGCGGCGGTGGTCGCCGCGAGGGCGAGTGCCACCGCCACGTCGGCGACCGGCCGCACGCGTTCCCGCACGACCGCATAGCGCTGGGACCAACTCATGGGGTGAGGCTAGCCGCGCCGTGTCGGGGGAGCGTCCGTCGATAGTTGTACGGGGCCGCCGGGGGTCTGCGCCATTCCGTTGACACTGTGCACGGTGATCGGCGGACGCCGGGCGGCCACCGCCCTCGCGAGGCTGGCCCCATGCCAACGACAACCCCACTCGTCCGCCCGCACCGGAACCGCGCCGGAACCGGCACGCAGCGCTCCCGGCCCCCCGCCGCACCTCGGCGACCCGGCCTTGTGCGGAACGGACAGCTCGTCTTCGCCCTCTTCTGCGTCGGCACAGCGCTGGTGCTGAGCCTGCGCAAGGACGGCGTCTTCCCCGTGATTCAACAGGCCGGCGTGATCGGCTATCTCCTGGCCGCGCCGCTGGTGGCCGCCTGCGCCGTCGCCCTGCGGCGCCCGTCCCGTGAGGCGCGTGCGGCGAGCGCCCGCAAGACCCTCATCGTCTTCCATCTCCTGTTCATACCGCTCCAGTTCCTCTTCAGCTTCGGTAACTTCGAGCCGCTGGCGGGGATGGTGCTGTCCGCGGTCTTCGTCGTGCTGCTCAAGCCGCGCTTCCCACGGCTGGGGCGCAGGGCCCGCAAGGTCTGGCTGACGGTGCACATCGGCGTCGCCGTGAGCTGGCTGGGTCTGTCCCTGGGGATGACGGTGCTGGCCGTGGCAGGTCTCACCGCCGATACGCATGCGGTCCGGCATGGTGCCTACGAGCTCATGCACCTGTTCGACCTCACCCTCGTCATCCCCAGCATGGCGGTGTCCGTACTCTCCGGCCTGGTCCTCTCGCTCGGGACACCGTGGGGCCTGGTCAGGCACTGGTGGGTGCTGCTCAAGTTCGTCATCGCGCTGAGCCTGCCGACGGTCGCGGCCTTCTTCGAGAGCAAGTGGATCAGGAGTCTCCAGGCGCTGACGAAGGACCCCGCCGCCGAGCCGGGCGGCACCGGCGTCACACTGGCGGTCTGTCTGGCCACGTTCACCCTGCTGTTGTGGATCGCGGTCATCCTCTCCGTCGTCAAGCCCGGGGGCCGGACCCGCTGGGGACGCGGCGGCGGGCGGTCGCGCCGCGACGGGGCGAGGGTCCCGGCCCAGAAGAAGACACCCGTCACGCAGACCCCGGTGACCGTGAGCGAGGTTCAGCAGCTCGCCGACGGCGTCGTCTCGCTGGAACTGCGGCGCACAGATGGTGGCACGCTGCCGCCGTGGCAGCCGGGGGCGCATGTCGACCTGATCCTGCCGTCCGGAAGGGTGCGCCAGTATTCCCTCTACAGCAGTCGGGGCGGGCGGGACAGGCAGGGCGGACAGGTCGGCGAGGGAGCCGTGGCCGCCTACCGGATCGCGGTGCTGAGGGAGCCCGAGGGCCGTGGGGGCTCCGCCGAGGCGCATGAGCTCCGGCCCGGTGCCACCGCCGCGATCCGCGGCCCCCGGAACAACTTCCCGCTGGTCGAGGCCCCAGCGTACGTATTCGTCGCGGGCGGGATCGGTATCACCCCGTTCCTCTCGATGATCCGGCGGCTGGACGCCGAGGGCGCCGACTGGAAGCTGCTCTACAGAGGGCGTACGCGCGCAGCGATGGCGTTCGCCGACGACCTGCTCCGCCGGTATCCGGGCCGGGCCGGAGTGACCGCCTCGGACACGGACCCGCGTCCCGCCCTCGACGAACTCCTGAGCGCCGCACCGCAGGGCGTGGCGGTCTACTCCTGCGGGCCCGTGCCGATGCTCGACGCGGTCTCCGCCGCCATGCGAGCGACCTGCTCCCACGGGCGGCTGTACACGGAACGCTTCTGCGCCGCTGACCGGCCCGGCCCTGAGACCGACGAGCCCTTCGAGGCCGAACTGACCCGCACCGGCGAGGTCGTACGCGTCGAGCCCGGCGGCAGCCTGCTGGACGCCCTCCGTGAGGTCGAGCCCGCGCTGGACTTCTCCTGCGCGGACGGGATCTGCGGCAGTTGTGAGACCCGCGTGGTCGGCGGCACACCCGAGCACCGCGACAGCGTGCTGCAGGAGCACGAGCGCGAGCGCCGCGACGTCATCTACCCCTGCGTCTCGCGGGCCCGAGGCCCGCGCATCGCTCTCGACCTGTGAGCACCGCGCTCACCCCACCGCACCGCCCCGCACTGATGGCAGGAGCCCCGCATGCCCACGCACCCGCACCCGCATCCGCACCGAACACCGGCCCCGGCACGCCCTGAGGAGGACATGTGAAGCGCCGCACACTGCTGAAGGCCGGACTGGGCGGCGTGGGCGCCGCCGCCGTCGGCACGGGCGGCGCCTTCGGATGGTGGTGGGCGTCCGCCGACATCGACACCGCGGGCCGTGTGGAGTTCGAGAGACGCCTGGCCATCCCGCCCCTGGCCCCGGCCCGCCGTGACGCCGAGGGCCGCAAGGTCTTCGACCTCCGCGCGGCGCCGGGCAAGCACCGGCTGCGCCCCGGCCGCCCCACCGCCACCTGGGGCCTCAACGGCTCCTACCTCGGCCCCACGCTGCGGGCAGCGCGCGGCGAGACCGTACGCGTGAACGTACGGAACGGACTGCGGGAGACGACGAGCCTGCACTGGCACGGCATGCACCTGCCCGCCCGCATGGACGGCGGCCCGCACCAGCCCGTGAAACCGGGCGCGACCTGGTCCCCGACCTGGACCATCGACCAGCCTGCCGCGACGCTCTGGTACCACCCGCACCCCCACGGTGAGACGGCCCGGCACGTCTACCGCGGCCTGGCAGGCATGTTCATCCTGGACGACCCGAAGACCCCGAAGACGGGGCCCACCGGCGGCGCACTGCCCAGCCGCTACGGGGTCGACGACATCCCCGTCATCGTCCAGGACAAGCGCCTCGACGACGCCAACCAGCTCGACGAGAGCCACCCCCGCATGAGCGAGGTCGGTCTCCTCGGCGACGTGATCTGCGTCAACGGGACCACGGGCCCGCACCACCCGGTCACCACGGAACGCGTCCGGCTGCGGCTGCTGAACGCCTCCAACGCCCGGATCTACCGCTTCGGCTTCGCCGACGACCGGCCCTTCGCGCTCGTCGGCACCGACGGCGGATTGCTCCCAGCGCCGTACAAGACCACTCGTATCCAGCTCTCCCCGGCCGAACGCGCCGAGATCGTGGTGACGCTCCGCCCCGGGGAGCGCGCCGTGCTGCGCAGCTTCCCTCCCGACCTCGGACTGAACCTCTGGGACCGCCGATTCGCCGGCGGGGACGACGCCCTGGACATCCTCGAACTTCGCGCCGCCCGTGCGCTCGAACCCTCACCCCGGTTGCCGGACGAACTCGCCCCCGCACCGGCGCTGGCCCCCAGAACCACGGCCGTGGACCGGAAGTTCGAGCTGTCTGGCTTCACGATCAACGGAAAGAGCATGGACATGCGCCGCATCGACTTCGCGGTGGACTTGGACGCGACCGAAGTGTGGGAGGTCACCGCCACCGACGGTACGCAGCACAACTTCCATGTGCACGACGTCCAGTTCCAGGTGCTCTCCGTCGACGGCAAACCGCCACCCCCCGAATTGGCAGGCTGGAAGGACACCGTCCACACCCGCCCCGGCATCCCGTTCCGCCTCGCCATGCGCTTCCGCGACCACAGCGACCGCGACATGCCGTACATGTACCACTGCCACATCCTGTACCACGAAGACCAGGGGCTGATGGGCCAGTTCGCGGTCGTAGAGCCAGGCGAGAAGCCCGGAAGACCGGGGCCGGGCAAAACGGGCCGCGGCGGCCATGACCACCACTGAGGCCGCCCGGAACCGGCGTCCGGCCAGGGGGAGGTCAGCGGGAACGGGGCGCGTGGGTCTCCCAGATGGTGCCGCGCGCCTCGTACTCCATCATCATCTCGACGCCGTTCGCCGCATCGGAGCCCAGCTCGCGTTTCACGAGCCACCGTCCCAGCTCCAGACCCTTACTACGGGGCCAGTCCTCGCCCGGGTCTGATGCATGATCGGGTGACATCTGAACTGGCTTGCCCTGTGGGGTGGGGGGTGGGGGCGGGAAGGATGTCGTTGTGCCGAAGCCGTATCCGGAAGAGTTCCGCCAGGACGTCGTGCGGGTCGCGAGGAATCGCGGTCCGGGGGTGACGCTGGAGCAGGTCGCCATCGAATCTCACCCAGGACCGGAAGCGCGACTGGTGATGTCCCTGGGCCGCTTCACCACTTGCCTGTGCTGTAGCCATGCGGGCGATGATGCAATCCGCCACTGACAACGGCGTCTGTAGCAGCGGGATTTGGGCGCAGCCACCCAGCGAAGTTCCGCCAGCCGATGCTGGTCGTCCCCAGGCGAGCCGTCGACCGCGTCGCCTGCGACGTGGGCCGCATCGGGTGCCACCATCTGACACTCGCACGACGGGCCGTTACAGCCCTGGCCTTGTCGGGGCACGACCGGGCGGCAGCGGATCTCGACAGCTGGGCTGATGTGGTCGCACGGGGGGCGATTCGCGAATGTGCAGAGACAGAGACCCGTACCCGTGGTCTGGAGCAGGACCCCAGCCGACACCCGCTGGGAGAAGCTGATCAAGACCTTCTTCCAGATTTCTCCCAAACGATCTCTGGAAACGAGTCAGGGGCCTGATCCATGATACGGATCAGGCCCCTGACCTGCTGTTTCTTCAGTCGGGGTGGCGGGATTTGAACCCACGACCTCTTCGTCCCGAACGAAGCGCGCTGCCAAGCTGCGCTACACCCCGAAGCAACGACGACTACTTTAGCCCAGGTGAGCCGTGACGCGAAATCCGGTTTCTGGTGGGGCCCCGGGCCCCGCCAGGGTCAGTCCTCGCGGGGCGTCAGTGTGAGGAGCGTCGCCTCCGGGGGGCAGGCGAAGCGGACCGGGGTGTAGCGGTTGGTGCCGCAGCCCGCGGAGACGTGGAGGTACGACTCGTGGCCGCCCGCGCGATGGGTGGAGAGGCCCTTCACGCGCTCCGTGTCCAGGTCGCAGTTGGTGACCAGGGCGCCGTAGAAGGGGACGCAGACCTGGCCGCCGTGGGTGTGGCCGGCGAGGATCAGCGGGTAGCGGTCGGCGGTGAAGGCGTCCAGGACGCGCAGGTACGGGGCGTGGACGACCGCGAGCGAGAGGTCCGCGTCCTCCTCGGGGCCGCCCGCGACCTCGCCGTAGCGGTCGCGCTTGATGTGCGGGTCGTCCAGGCCGGTCAGGGCGATCTCCTGGCCGCCGTCGAGCTTGATCCGGCCGCGCGTGTTGGAGAGGCCGACCCAGCCGGCCGCGTCGAAGGCGTCCCGCAGGCCCTCCCACGGATTGTGGACGGCGCCGACGACCGGCGGATTGCCGTTCAGCCCGTGCCGCCCGCTCACCTTCTCCAGCAGATACCGGGCGGGGTTGCGCGGCTTCGGACCGTAGTAGTCGTTCGACCCGAAGACGTACGCGCCGGGGAACTCCATCAGCGGGCCGAGCGCGTCCAGGACCTCGGGGATGCCCTCGGTGTCGGAGAGGTTGTCCCCGGTGTTGATCACGAAGTCCGGGCGCAGGCCCGCGAGGGACTGGAGCCATCGCTGCTTCTTGCGCTGCCCGCTGACCATGTGGATGTCGGAGATCTGCAGCACCCGCAGGGGGTGCATGCCGCGGGGGAGGACCGGCACGGTCACCCGTCGCAGGCGGAAGGAGCGGACCTCCACCCCCGCCGCGTAGCCGACGCATGCCGCGCCGAGTGCCGTGATGCCGAGGGACGCCGCCAGGGGGATGCGGTATTGCGCGCGCATCGTCCTATCGTCGCAGACGCCACCAGTACGGCGCAGTGGGTCCCGCACACTGGCCCCCTGGCACACTGAGCGCATGACCACGCTCAAATCCCGTCTCCAGGACGACCTCACCGCGGCCATCAAGGAACGCGACGAGCTCCGCTCCGCCACCCTCCGGATGACCCTCGCCGCGATCACCAAGGAGGAGGTCGCGGGCAAGGAGGCACGCGAACTCTCCGACGACGAGGTGCAGAAGGTCATCACGCGCGAGGCGAAGAAGCGCCGCGAGGCGGCGGAGGCCTTCGCGGACGGCGGGCGTGCCGAGCAGGCCGAGCGGGAGCGCGCCGAGGGCGAGGTGCTCGCGGACTATCTGCCGAAGCAGCTCTCGGACGAGGAACTGGAGTCGCTCGTGGGCGAGGCCGTCGCCGAGGCGCGCGCCTCGGGCGCGGAGGGCCCGCGCGCCATGGGCGCCGTCATGAAGATCGTCAACCCCAAGGTCGCGGGCCGCGCCGAGGGCGGCCGGGTCGCCGCCGCGGTGAAGAAGCAGCTCGCCGGCTAGCCGTAGGCCGTAAGCCCGTACGGGCCCGGGGCCCGCCGGGCAAGAAATGTAAGGGGCGCCCTCCCATGGAGAGCGCCCCTTACGCATGTCCCAGGCCCTACGGCCGCCTCTTACGGCCTATGGCCTATGGCTTACGGCCACGGCTACCGGCTTACGGCCAGCCGCCGCCGACGTCCCAGCCTCCGCCGCCGTCGCCCCAACCGCCGCCGTCGCCGCCGCCGTTGCCCCAGCCGCCGTTGCCGTTTCCGCCGCCGTTTCCGCCGCCGTTCCCGTTGCCCCCGCCGTTGTCGCCGCCGCCGATGAGGTCCGGCGGGACGGTGACGTCCGGCCAGGGGTCAGGGTCCGGGCCGCCGGGACCGGGGTTCTGGTCGTCGTCCCTGCCATCGTCCCCGCCGTCGTCGTTCCCGTGACCGCCGCCGCGCCCCTTGTCGGGGTCGCGGATCTTCACGCGGTGGAAGTCGGGCGAGGGCTTGTCCGCCAGGGCGCCCTGCATCGCGTCCCGCCAGATGGGACCGGGGACCTCACCACCGAAGACCTTGTCGTACGGGACGCCGCCGATAGTGATGTCGACCATCTGCGTACGGTGCGCGGGGTCGCCGACCCAGACGGCGCCGGACATGTTCGGGGTGTAGCCCACGAACCAGGCGGCGTACCGCTGGTCCGTCGTACCCGTCTTGCCCGCGCTGTCGCGCCCGCTCAGGCCGGCCTTCTTGCCCGTACCGTCCTCGACCACGCCCCGCAGGAGCGAGTTGACCGTGTCGGCCGTCTTCGTCTTCATGGCGCGCTTGCACGAGGTCTTGGGCACGCGCAGCTTCTTGCCCCGCGCGTCCGTGATGGACTCGATGGCGACCGGCGTGCAGTGGACGCCCCGGTTGGCGAAGGTCGCGTACCCCTCGGCCATGGTCAGCGGCGACATCTCCTGCGTACCGAGCGAGATGGACGGCACCTGGTCGATCTTCTTGCCGTCGGCCCGGTCGATGCCCATCTTCTTGGCCATGTCGGTGACGGGGCAGATGCCGGTGTCGGAGATGAGCGAGACGAAGTAGGTGTTGACCGACTTCGCGGTCGCCTCCTTCATCCGGTACGGCCCCTTCTCCGACCGGTTCTCGTTCTCGACCGGCGCCTTGCCCTTCCAGTCGCCCTTGCACGTCTTCACCGGCGACGGATACTGCATCCGGTACGGCGAGGGATACGACTTGTACGGGCTCATGCCCCTGTCGAGCGCCGCCGCCGCGATCACCGGCTTGAACGTCGATCCGGGCTGGTAGCCGGCGCCGCCGCCCATGCTGCGGTCGACCGACAGATTGATCTGCGTCTGGTCCTTCCCGAAGCCGTACGGCCGTGACTGGCCCATGCCGAGGATCTTGCCCGTGCCGGGCTCGACGATCGAGACGGCCGTGGCGACCTTGTCGGACTTGTTGACGTGCTGCTCGATCGAGTCGCGCACCGACTGCTGCGCCTTGGGATCGAGGGTGGTCCGGATGGTGAGGCCGCCCTGGTTCCAGCGCTTGGCCCGCACCTTGGACGTCTTGCCGAAGGTGGGGTCCTTGAGGAACACCTCGCGCACGTAGTCGCAGAAGAAGCCCGCGCCCTTCACGGCCGTGATGCAGCCGTTCTGCGGGCTGCTGACGTTCAGCTTGATGGGCCTTTTCTTGGCGTCGGCCGCCTCGGTCCTGGAGATGTCGCCGTGCGCCGCCATCCGGTTGAGCACGGTGTTGCGGCGCTTCTTCGCCTCCTGCTCGTCATTGACGGGGTCGTACCGGCTCGGCGACTGCACGATCCCGGCGAGCAGCGCGGACTCCTCCAGGGACAGGTCCTTGGCCGACTTGGAGAAGTACCGCTGGGAGGCGGCCTCCACGCCGTACGCCTGCTGGCCGAAGAACGTGATGTTGAGGTAGTTCTCCAGGATCTGCTTCTTGCCCAGCTCCTCCTCGACCTGGATCGCGTACTTCAGCTCCTTGATCTTCCGGCCGACGGTCTGCTGGGTGGCGAGGGCGACCTTGTCCGGGTCGTTGCCCGCCTCCTCGACGAAGACGTTCTTGACGTACTGCTGCGTGAGCGTCGAGGCGCCCTCGGACACCTCGCCGGACCGCGCGTTCCGGTTGAGTGCCCGGAGGACGCCCTTGAGGTCGACGGCGCCGTGCTTGTAGAAGCGCGCGTCCTCGATCGCGACGATCGCCTGGCGCATGTACGGGGAGATGTCCTTGAGGTCCACGACCGTACGGTCGCGCGAATAGACCTTCGCGATCTCGTCGCCTTTCGCGTCCAGGATCGTGGTGCGCTGGCTGAGCGGCGGGCGCTTGAGATTGACCGGCAGCTCGTCGAAGCCCTCGACGGTCCCCTTGGCGGCCAGGCCCAGCGTCCCGATCGCGGGCAGCGCGAGCCCCGCCATCACGGCACCGGCGAGCACACTGACGCCGACGAACTTGGCGACCTGCTGGGGACCGGTCAGTCCGCCACCCGCGCGCTTCTTAGCCATGGGGAGAGCCTACGACGGGAGTGGCCGTACGCCGGGGTCCGGTGTGCCGGGAGCTGTCGGACGGCAATGGAGCCAAACGCCGGACAGGGGGATGCACGGTCGCTTAGGCTGAGCTCAGTTTCGTTCTCACACACGTCACTTCTGCGGTTCTTCGTCACTGCCTCTCCCTCGCCCTCGTAGTCACTCAAGTGAGTGATGAGAACTGCCCGGATTTCCGTCATATGCCAGGAGAAATCGGTAAGACGCATGTCCGGCTACCCCCCGCAAGCCCGGTGGAGACCTGGTGAAGGGCACCTGAACTGCCCGGATGCGCCGGGAAGGTCGCGCTTGTCACCCGCTCACTCCGTTGGGTGATCTGCCGCGTACGCATAGTCCGTTCGGGCCATTCAAGATTGGGCCCGCAGGGGGTGTTGCGCCCTGCCTGCCTTCCGTAACGTCCTCAACTGGCAACGGTGAATATGCCGTTCGCCGCCGTGGGGGAGCCTCGATTCGGGAGAGGACGGCGCCGGCTATGAGCTGGGTGACAGACTGGAGCGCGCAAGCAGCGTGCCGCACTACGGATCCGGACGAACTGTTCGTGCAAGGGGCGGCGCAGAACCGCGCCAAGGCCGTATGCACCGGGTGTCCGGTGCGGACGGAGTGCCTCGCGGACGCTCTCGACAACCGTGTGGAATTCGGTGTCTGGGGCGGTATGACCGAACGGGAGCGGAGGGCGCTGCTGCGCCGTCGCCCGACGGTCACCTCGTGGCGCCGTCTGCTGGAGACAGCGCGCTCGGAGTACGAGCGCAGCACGGGCGGAATGCTGCCCGTGGACTTCGACGAAGCAGAGCAGGACTACGCCGCGGCGGGCTAGCCCCGACGTCCGGACGGCAGACGGGCCGCTCGGACACCGGCACGAGCCACGTCGGCACGAGCTGCGTCGGCACGAGGCACGCCGTCATGGGCTGAGCCACATGTGCGACACGGACAACGCGTGCCACTCGCGTGCATGCACGGGCCCCCGGGCCACACCGCGCGGAGCCGCGGCACAGAGCGACGGCTACTGACTTTTACGGACAGCAGCGACGGGCACAACGGCTCCCACGACACGTGCGGCACCAGAGGCACCAGTGGCGCGAGCGGTACGCGCAGCGTGTCCTGGCCCGCCAGGCGGCGGCCGGAAGGCGGCCGCACGCGTACCTCACGACGCGTACGTCACGGCGTGCGCGGACGTCCTGGCGCCCCGCGCATCGCGAGGCCGCATCACGTGGTCGCATCACGAGGCCGTGCCTCAGGACGTGCCGGTCTGCCGTGCCTGCCCCGCCAGCCGCTCAGCCACGGTGCGCAGGCCCGCGAGATCGTGTACGTCCCCGGGCAGCGCGACGACCTCGGCCACGGGCACCTCGGGGTGCCGGGCCGTGAATCGGTCACGCGTGCGCCGCTCGCGTGCGAGCAGCCGCATGCGCTCCGCGTGCAGCCGGAGCAGACCGGCGGCCAGCAGGTCCACCTGCGCGGTCTCGTCGGTCTCGTCGGTCACGGTGTTCTCGTCGGCCACGGTGTTGTCGGCGTCCACGGCGCGACCGGCGCCATCGGCGTGATCGACGTCATCGGTCCGGGCGGCGTGCGCCGACGGCGACGGAGGAGTGTCGGCGGCGGACGCGGAACCGTCCCCTGAGGAGGCGTCGGCCGGACCGGCCGTGGGTGCGCTGTGCGTGTCGTGCGTACGCGGTGCCTGGTGTGCTGACCCCCCGGTCGTGT
Source organism: Streptomyces albiaxialis (assembly GCF_039530985.1). Classification (NCBI taxonomy): domain Bacteria; kingdom Bacillati; phylum Actinomycetota; class Actinomycetes; order Kitasatosporales; family Streptomycetaceae; genus Streptomyces; species Streptomyces albiaxialis. The sequence continues at coordinate 824,300 of NZ_BAAAPE010000001.1, read as the reverse complement.
CTGCCGCGCCTGCGGCGGTGGTAACGGTCGCGTCCGGCGCGTCGGCGTGCGACGGGCCGGGCGGCGGCGCGGACTTCTCCGTGACGGGAGAGGTCCGTGAACTCTTGGCGGCGTGCGAGGTGCCGTCGGCGTGCGAGGGAGTGGCGGCGGGCCTGGCGGGGCCAGGGCCGTCTGTGACGGGGGAGCCGTCCTCGGGAGCCATGCCCTCGGAACCGGCCGACGGGGCGTTTCGCCCTTCACCCTTCCCCGGGCCGCGATCCACAATGCCGCGGTCCTCAAGATTTTCCGCCGCCGCGAGCGCCCGTTCGGCGCTCAGCCCGGCCGCGTCCGTTCCGTGCATCCGGTTGAGCACCAGCCCCGCCAGCGGCATGCGGTCGGCCGCCAGCCGCTCCACGAAGTACGCCGCCTCGCGCAGCGCGTCCCGCTCCGGAGCCGCGACCACGAGGAAGGCTGTGCCCGGCGCCTGGAGCAGCCGGTAGGTGGCGTCGGCCCGGGTGCGGAAGCCGCCGAACATGGTGTCCATCGCCGCGACGAACGTCTGTACGTCCCGGAGCAGCCCGGCGCCCAGCAGCTTGTTGAGCGCCCCCGTGAACATCGAGAGCCCGGCCATCCCCAGGTTCACGAACTTCATCCCGGCCCGCCCGCCGACCTTCGCGGGAGCCATCATCAGCTTGATGAACTTCCCGTCCAGGAAGGAGCCCAGCCGCTTCGGCGCGTCCAGGAAGTCCAGGGCCGAGCGCGACGGGGGCGTGTCCACGATGATGAGGTCCCACTCGTCGCTCGTCCTGAGCTGGCCGAGCTTCTCCATCGCCATGTACTCCTGCGTACCGGCGAAACCGGCCGACAGGGACTGGTAGAAGGGGTTCTCCAGGATCGCCTTGGCCCGCTCGGGGTCCGCGTGCGCCTCGACGATCTCGTCGAACGTCCGCTTCATGTCGAGCATCATCGCGTGCAGCTCGCCGCCCGCCGAGGTGTCCACCCCGGGGACCTCGCGCGGGGTGTTGTCCAGCTCGGACAGGCCCATCGACTGCGCGAGACGGCGCGCGGGGTCGATGGTCAGCACCACCGTCCTGCGGCCGCGCTCCGCCGCCCGTACGCCCAGCGCGGCGGCGGTCGTCGTCTTGCCGACGCCGCCCGAGCCGCAGCACACGACGATCCGGGTCCTCGGATCGTCCAGCAGAGGGTCGATGTCGAGGGGGGCCTCGGCGTCGAGCGGGGCCTCGGAGGCCGCCGTGTCCCCGGTGCTCATGATGTCTCCCCTCTCGCGGCGTCAGCGCCCGCGCTTCCGGCGCCAGCGCCCGCACTCGCGGCCTCGGCGCCCGCACTCGCGGTTCTCCCGGCTCTCCCGGCCGCCGGCGCGGCCGTCACGGCCACTGCTCGCGCAGCTCGGTGGAGAGCCGGTACAGGCCCGCCAGCTCGACTCCCTCGCCGAGCAGGCCGAGTTCCCGTACGGGCGCGTTCTGCGCGTGCAGCTCGGCGCGCAGGCCGCTCTCCAGCCTGACGCGTTCGGCGTGCTCCCTGCCCTGGGCCAGCAGCGGCGCGACCAGGCGCTCGGCGTGGCCGCCCCGGCGGGCGCCGCCCAGACCGGCGCGCGCGAAGGCGCGCGCGAGGTCCGCCGTGCGCTCCCCGGCGGCGTCCAGGTGCTCCTCGCCGGGCAGGGAGGGCCGCACCATGTTGACCACGAGCGCGCCGGTCGGGAGCCCCGCGGCGCGCAGCTCGGCCAGTCCGTCCACGGTCTCCTGCACCGGCATCTCCTCCAGCAGCGTGACCAGATGGACCGCTGTCTCGGGTGACTTGAGGACGCGCATCACGGCCTGCGCCTGGTTGTGCACGGGGCCGACCTTGGCCAGCCCGGCGACCTCCTCGTTGACGCCCAGGAAACGGGTGATCCGTCCGGTCGGCGGAGCGTCCATCACCACCGCGTCGTACACGGGCCGCTGGTGCTTGTCCCTGCGGCGCACCGCCTCGCACGCCTTTCCGGTCAGCAGGACGTCCCGCAGCCCGGGTGCGATGGTCGTCGCGAAGTCGATGGCGCCGAGTCTCTTGAGCGCCCGTCCGGCGCTGCCCAGTTTGTAGAACATCTGCAGGTAGTCGAGGAGGGCGCGCTCGGCGTCGATCGCCAGCGCGTACACCTCGCCCCCGCCGTGGGAGACGGCGATCTTCCGTTCCTCGTACGGCAGCGGCTCGGTCTCGAAGAGCTGCGCGATGCCCTGCCTGCCCTCGACCTCGACGAGCAGCGTGCGCCGCCCCTCGCCCGCCAGCGCGAGCGCGAGGGCGGCGGCGACCGTCGTCTTGCCGGTCCCGCCCTTGCCGGTCACTACGTGGAGCCTGCTCACGGCTGGGAGCCTAACCAGCGCGCGCTCGGGCTAGTCGCGAGGGATTAGGGTCGTCCCCATGACGAAGTGGGAATACGCGACCGTGCCGCTCCTCGTGCACGCGACGAAGCAGATCCTGGACACCTGGGGCGAGGACGGCTGGGAGCTGGTCCAGGTCGTTCCCGGGCCCAACAATCCGGAGCAGCTCGTGGCCTACCTCAAGCGGGAGAAGGCCGCATGAGCGCCGTCGAGGACAAGCTCGCCGAGCTGGGGCTGACCCTGCCCGAGACGGCCACCCCGGCGGGCGCCTACGTGCCCGCGCTGCGGTCCGGCAGCTACGTCTACACGGCGGGCCAGGTCCCCCTGGTCGAGGGCGCCCTCCCGGTCACCGGCAAGGTCGGCGGCGAGGTCACCCCCGAGGAGGCCAAGGAGCTGGCGCGGACGTGCGCGCTGAACGCCCTGGCGGCGGTCAAGTCCGTCACCGGCGACCTGGACCGCATCGCGCGTGTCGTCAAGGTCACCGGTTTCGTCGCCTCCGCTCCGGACTTCACGGGCCAGCCGGGCGTCATCAACGGCGCGAGCGAACTGCTCGGCGAGGTCCTGGGCGCCAGGGGCGTCCACGCCCGCAGCGCGGTCGGCGTCGCGGTGCTGCCGATGGACGCGCCCGTCGAGGTCGAGATGCAGGTCGAGATCACCGAGTGACGGACGGGGCGCCGCGGCCCCCGCTCCCGCGTGCTGATCGTCACGGCCCGCTGCCTCTCGAACATCGAGGCGGCGGGCCGTAGCATCCGCCCATGTCGTCTTCTCCGCCCGCACCGGCCGGGCCACCTCCGTCGGACGGACGGAAGGACGGCCCGGCGAACGGCCAGTGGTACCCGCCGCAGTGGCCGGAGCGCATCCGGGCGCTCGCGGCGGGAGAGCTCACGCCCGTCACCCCGCGGCGCGCGGCGACCGTGATGCTCCTGCGCGACGCGCGGGGCGGCCCCGATGTGTACATGCTGCGCAGGCGCGCCTCCATGGCCTTCGCGGGCGGCGCCTACGCGTACCCCGGCGGTTCGGTCGATCCCAGGGACACACGCGAGACCAAATGGGCGGGTCCGACCGCTGCGGAATGGGCGGACCGTTTCGGTACGGACGAGGCGACGGCGCGGTCCATCGTCTGCGCGGCCGTACGCGAGACCTTCGAGGAGGCGGGCGTCCTGCTCGCCGGACCCGACGCGCGCACCGTCGTGGCCGACACGACCGGCGACGACTGGGAGGAGGACCGCGCGGCCCTCGTCGCGCGGGAGCTGTCCTTCGCCGACTTCCTGGCCCGCAGGGGGCTCGCCCTGCGCAGCGACCTGCTGGGCGCCTGGGCGCGCTGGATCACCCCGGAGTTCGAGGAACGGCGCTACGACACCTGGTTCTTCGTCGCCGCCCTCCCCGAGGGGCAGCGCACCCGTAACGCGTCCACGGAGGCCGACCGTACGGAATGGGTGCGCCCAGGGGACGCGGCCGACGGGTACGACAGGGGCGAGCTGCTGATGATGCCGCCGACCATCGCGGCCCTCCGGGAACTGCGTCCGTACGGTACGGCCGCGGCGGCGCTCGATGCCTCCGTACGGCGCGACCTGACGCCCGTGATCGCGCGGGCGCGTCTGGAGGACGGGCAGATCGTGCTGACGTGGCCGGGGCACGACGAGTTCACCAAACGCGTCGACCCAGAGGGCCACCGGCCGGCCGACGAACGGACCGACAAGGGGACGGATACCGCATGACCGACGCCGCAGCACTGCCCGGCCAGCCGCGCGGCGGCGCGATCGACGGCCAGGCGAGTCCCCGCGCGTACTGCGTGCTCGCCCCCAACCCGTCGCCCATGACGCTCGACGGCACGAACACCTGGATCGTCGCCGAGCCCGACTCCGACCTCGCCGTCGTCATCGACCCGGGACCGCTGGACGACGGCCATCTGCGTACGGTCGTCGCCACCGCCGAACGGCTGGGCAAGCGCGTCGCCCTCACCCTGCTCACCCACGGCCACCCGGACCACGCGGAGGGCGCGGCCCGGTTCGCCGAGCTGACCGGTACGCACGTACGGGCGCTCGATCCCGCGCTGCGGCTGGGGGACGAGGGGCTGGCGGCGGGGGACGTCATCGCGACCGGCGGCCTGGAGATGCGCGTCGTGCCCACCCCGGGCCATACGGCCGACTCGCTCTGCTTCCATCTGCCCGCCGACGCCGCCGTGCTGACGGGCGACACCGTCCTGGGCCGCGGCACGACCGTGGTGGCCCATCCGGACGGGCGGCTCGGCGACTACCTGGACTCCCTGCGCCGTCTGCGCTCCCTGACGGTCGACGACGGCGTGTCCCGCATCCTTCCCGGACACGGTCCCGTGCTGAACGACGCGCAAGGGGCCGTCGATTTCTATCTGGCCCACCGCGCGAACCGTCTCGCCCAGGTCGAGACGGCAGTCGAGGAGGGCCACCGTACGGCCTCCGAGGTGGTGGCCCATGTCTACGCGGACGTGGACCGCTCCCTGTGGCCCGCGGCCGAACTGTCCGTACGGGCGCAGCTCGACTATCTGGGCGAGCACGGGCTGATCTGACGGCCCGGAGGGCGCGGGGCTCAGCCGAGTTCGAGGGCGACGGCCCCGCGCAGCAGGGCGCGGGCGCGGTCCAGCTCCATCGAGCCGCTGAGCCACAGTTCGCTGAGCCCCTCCACCAGCGCGACGAGACGGCCGGCGGAGTCCTCCGGGTCGGCCGCGCGCCGTGCGGGCTCCTCCGTGTGTGCCGCGCGCACCAGTCCGGCCAGTTCGGCCGTCCATTCCGCCGTCGAGAGGCGCAACTGGTCGCGCAGTTGGGGATCGAAGACGGTGGTGGCGCGCAACTCGCCCCAGGCGGCGCTGACCTCGCGCACCTCGTCGGTGTCCTGGAGTTCCAGCAGCAGCGTCTCCTCGAGCCGCTCGCGGGCGGTCGCGCCCCGGGGCTCGGTGTAGCGCTCGGTGCGCTCGTTGACGTGGTCCAGCGTGGCGCGCAGCAGGCCCGGGCGGTCCTTGAAGTGGTAGTAGATCAGCCCGGTCGAGACCCCGGCCCCCGCGGCGACCTCCTCCACGCGCAGTCCGCGCACGCCGTCGCGCGCGATGCAGCGGGTGGACGCTTCGAGGATGCGGGTTCGCCGGTCGGACACAGAGCGCACAGTACCGGGCGGCGGGGTACGCTCGATGAGGCTGACTGAAAATTCAGTCAGGAATCCGGGATCTACGGCCCGAACAGAAGCCGACCGGAAGCCCGAACGGAATCCCTGACGGAATCCCTGACGGAAACGGAGGCGCACCATGCCGCACACACCCGCACGCCGCGCCGTCCTGCGCCTGGGCGCCGCGCTCGCGGGCGCGGGCGTCCTCGGCGCCGCTGACCCCGCCGTCGCCGCGCCCGGCGCTCAGAAGGGCGTACAGGGCCCCTGGCGGATGCCCGACGAGCGGAGCCCCCACTCCCGTACGTTCATGGCCTGGCCGCCCGAGGGGCCCGTGTGGGGAGCCTGGGCGCCGCGCGTACGGCGCGACATCGCGGCCCTGGCGCGCGCGATCGCCGAGTACGAGCCGGTGGTGCTGCTCGCGCGCCCCGGGGACGTACGGGACGCGCGCTGCCGCACCGGGGGCGCGGCTGAGGTCTGGCCCGTCCCGGTCGACGACCTGTGGGTGCGGGACACCGGGCCGGTGAGCGTCCTGCGCGCGGACGGCGCCCGCGCGGGTCTGGACCTCGGGTTCAACGGCTGGGGTGGCAAGCAGACCCATTTCCACGACCACCGCGTGGCCCGTCGCGTCCTGCGCCGTACGGGCACGCCCCGTATCCGGCCGGGCCTCGTCGCCGAGGGCGGTTCGCTGGAGGCCGACGGCCAGGGCACCCTCCTGGTGACCGAGAGCTCCCTGGTCAACGCCAACCGCAACCCGGGCCTGAGCAGGGACGAGATCGAGCGTGTCCTCAAGCACGCCCTGGGCGTCGAAAAGGTGATCTGGCTCCGTGGCGTGCGGGGACACGACATCACCGACTGCCATGTGGACGCCCTGGCCCGGTTCGCGGCGCCCGGCGTCGTGGTCCTCAGCCGCCCCTCACGGGACGCGGGGCCCGTATGGGCGGGGGTCTACGCACAGGCGCGCGAGGTCCTGAGGGAGGCGACGGACGCACGGGGGCGGCGGCTCACCCTGGTGGAGCTGCCCGAGGCCGAACCGTCGGAGCTGGGCGACAGGGGCGAGGACTTCCTCGCGAGCTACGTGAACCACTACGTCTGCAACGGTGCCGTCATCCTGCCGCGCTTCGGCGATCGCAGGGGAGACGCCCGTGCGGTGAGCCTCCTGCGGGACCTTCACCCGGACCGCGAGGTCCGCCAGGTCGCCATTGACACGGTGGCGGAGGGCGGTGGGGGCGTGCACTGCGCCACCCAGCAGGAGACGGCTCCCGGCGCGTAGGGACGTGCGGACGTGCCGAGGGCATAGGGGCTGTAGGGCCCTAGGGCCCGTGGGGGCGAAGGGTCAGCGGGACCGCTTCGCCAGGCGCTCGATGTCGAGCAGGATGACCGCGCGGGCCTCCAGACGGAGCCAGCCGCGGCCGGCGAAGTCCGCCAGCGCCTTGTTGACCGTCTCGCGGGACGCGCCGACCAACTGGGCCAGCTCTTCCTGCGTGAGGTCGTGCACCACGTGGATGCCCTCCTCGGACTGCACGCCGAAACGGCGCGACAGGTCGAGGAGCTGCTTGGCGACCCGGCCCGGCACGTCGGAGAAGACGAGGTCGGACATGGAGTCGTTGGTGCGCCGCAGGCGCCGGGCGATGGCGCGCAGCAGGGCGGTGGCCACCTCCGGGCGTGCGTTCAGCCAGGGCTGGAGGTCGCCGTGGCCCAGGCCGAGCAGCTTGACCTCGGTCAGCGCCGACGCCGTCGCCGTACGCGGACCCGGGTCGAACAGCGACAGCTCGCCGATCAGCTCGCCGGGGCCGAGCACCGCCAGCATGTTCTCGCGCCCGTCCGGGGAGGTGCGGTGCAGCTTCACCTTGCCCTCGGTCACGACGTAGAGCCGGTCGCCTGGGTCGCCCTCGTGGAACAGGGCCTCACCGCGGGCGAGAGTCGTCTCGGTCATGGAGGCACGCAGCTCAGCGGCCTGCTCCTCATCGAGCGCCGCGAAGAGCGGCGCGCGCCGCAGAACGTCGTCCACGAGTTCTCTCCTTGTCGACCTGCCCATGGGATGCGTCAATCCCATGATGCCGGACGGTCAAACAGTGCGATCAGTCACAGCAATCAGTCACAAGTTTGACGTACGCACACCGGGGCCCCCAACGCAGGGGCCGATTGGGGTCGAGGATCGGCTGCGTGCGGGGCGAATGTCGGCGGCCCCCCTTAGTCTGGCCGGGTGTCCAATACCCCGGTGAGCGCACGGAGAGAGGGGGCCGGGCGGGTGACGGCGACGGAGGATTCCGCTGTGGGCGAACACGACCCCGCCAAGAAGGCGAAGGGGACGAAAGCGGCCAAGAAGGCCGTGACCAAGAAGGCCGCGACGAAGAAGACCACCGCCGCGAAGAAGCAGGCCCCGGCGAAGAAGACCACCGCCAAGAAGGCCGCCACGAAGAAGACGGTGGCCAAGGAGACGACGGCCGCCAAGAAGACCGCGGCGGACAAGAAGGCCCCCGCCGCCAAGAAGGCCGCCACGGCCAAGAAGGCAGCAACCAAGACGGCCGCCGCCAAGAAGACGGCCGCCGCCAAGAAGACGGCCGCCGCCAAGAAGACGGTCGCTTCCAAGAAGACCGCCGCCGAGTCGCACGTCACCAAGGTCCGCCGTGCCCGCCGTATCAACCGCGAGCTGGCGGAGGTGTACTACTACGCGCATCCCGAGCTGGACTTCGAGAACCCCTTCCAGCTCCTCGTCGCCACCGTCCTCTCCGCCCAGACCACGGACCTGAGGGTCAACCAGACGACGCCCGCGCTCTTCGCCGCCTATCCCACGCCCGAGGACATGGCCGCGGCCAATCCGGAGGAGCTGGAGGAGCTGATCCGCCCGACCGGCTTCTTCCGCGCCAAGGCGAAGTCGCTGCTCGGCCTCTCCAAGGGGCTGAGGGACGACTTCGGCGGCGAGGTCCCCGGGACCGTCGAGGACCTCGTGAAGCTGCCGGGAGTCGGCCGTAAGACCGCCTTCGTCGTGCTGGGGAACGCGTTCGGGGTTCCCGGGCTCACCGTGGACACCCACTTCGGTCGGCTGGTGCGCCGCTGGAAGCTCACCGAGCAGACCGATCCGGAGAAGGTCGAGGCGGAGATCGGGGAGCTGCTGCCCAAGAGTGAGTGGACGATGTTCTCGCACCGCACGATCTTCCACGGCCGCCGCGTCTGCCATTCCCGCAAGCCCGCCTGCGGCGCCTGCCCGATCGCCGAGATCTGCCCCTCGTACGGAGAGGGCGAGACGGACCCGGAGAAGGCCAAGAAGCTGCTGAAGTACGAGATGGGCGGTCAGCCCGGCCAGCGGCTCAAGCCCCCGCCGGACTATCCGGGCACCCCGGCGCCGCCCCTCCCCGGTCGGCCCGCGCCGACGGCCGCCGGGGCCGCCCGGTGACGGGTGCTCACAGTCGGTCGGCCCGGAGCGCCGGGCCGGAGCCGTACGGCCGTGCCGAGCCGGATCCGCAGCCGGATCTGCAGCCGTACGGCAGCGTCGAGGTCAGCGACCGAGGTCTGCCCGGCTGGCTCACGCCCGTCCTCGACGCGTCGAGGACGGTGCGTCCGTCCCAGCTCAGCCGTTTCCTGCCGCCCGAGGACGGCGGCGGGCGGCCCTCGGCCGTCCTCGTGCTCTTCGGGGAGGGGCGGCAGGGCCCTGAGCTGCTGCTGATGGAGCGCGCCTCCAGCCTGAGGTCCCACGCGGGCCAGCCCTCCTTCCCCGGCGGCGCGCTCGACCCGGAGGACGGGGACCCGCAGGGCGAGGGACGGCTCCGTGCGGCGCTGCGTGAGGCCCAGGAGGAGACGGGGCTGGACCCCGCGGGTGTTCAGCTCTTCGGCGTGCTCCCGAGCCTTTACATTCCCGTCAGCGGCTTCGTGGTGACCCCCGTGCTCGGCTGGTGGCGGCGGCCCACGCCCGTCGCGCCCGTGGACCCCGCGGAGACGGCGCGGGTGTTCACCGTGCCCGTCTCCGACCTGACCGATCCGGCCAACCGGGCCACGGCCGTGCACCCTTCGGGCCACGCCGGTCCGGCCTTCCTCGTGGGCTCCGCACTGGTCTGGGGGTTCACCGCGGGAGTGATCGACCGGATCCTGCACCACGCCGGCTGGGAGCGGCCGTGGGACCGCGACCGCCGGGTCTCGCTCGACTCCCGCGCATGAGACGGTGTCTCTTCCGTTGGACCAGAGACCGAGGCGAGGGCTGATTCGGTGAACGTGCTGGACGTACTGCTGGTGCTCGCGGCCGTGTGGTTCGCGATCGTCGGCTACCGCCAGGGCTTTGTCGTCGGCATCCTGTCGGTGATCGGTTTCCTCGGGGGCGGCCTCATCGCCCTGCTCGTCCTCCCGCCGCTCTGGGACGAGTTCACCGACGGCAGCAAGCCGGGCACCGGGGGCGTCATCGCGGCCGTGGTCGTCGTCATCATCTGCGCCTCGGTCGGCCAGGCCCTCACCACCCACCTCGGCAACAAGCTGCGGCAGTACATCACCTGGTCCCCCGCGCGCGCCCTGGACGCCACGGGCGGCGCGCTCGTGAACGTGCTGGCCATGCTGCTCGTCGCCTGGCTCATCGGCTCGGCCCTCGCCGGTACGACGCTGCCGACGCTCGGCAAGGAGGTGCGCGGCTCCAAGATCCTGCTCGGGGTCTCGCGGGTGATGCCGGAGCAGACGGACGGCTGGTTCGCCGATTTCTCCTCCGTGCTCGCCAAGAACGGTTACCCGCAGGTGTTCACCCCGTTCTCCGACGAGCCGATCCAGGACGTCCCGCCGCCCGACCCGAAGCTCGCGGGCAGCCCCGTGCCGCAGCAGGCCAAGAAGAGCATCGTCAAGGTCGTCGGCACCGCGCAGAGCTGCTCGAAGGTCCTGGAGGGCACCGGCTTCGTCTTCGGCGACCACAAGGTGATGACCAACGCGCACGTGGTCGGCGGCGTCGACGAGCCGACCGTGCAGGTCGGCGGCGAGGGCAGGCGCTACGACGCGCGTGTGGTGCTCTACGACTGGAAGCGCGACATCGCCGTCCTGGACGTGCCCCAGCTCCGGGCGCCCGCGCTCCGCTTCAGCGAGAAGGACGCGGGCAGCGGCAACGGGGCGATCGTCGCGGGCTTCCCGGAGAACGGCGCCTTCGACGTCCGCTCCGCCCGCGTCCGCGGCCGTATCCAGGCCAACGGTCCGGACATCTACCACCGCGGCACCGTCAGCCGCGACGTCTACTCGCTCTACGCGACGATCCGTCAGGGCAACTCCGGCGGACCGCTGCTGACCCCCGACGGCCGCGTCTACGGCGTCATCTTCGCGAAGTCCCTGGACGACGACCGTACGGGGTACGCGCTGACCACCGACGAGCTGCGCCAGGACATCGCGAAGGGCCGTTCGGCCACGAAGCAGGTCGACAGCGAGGGATGCGCGATGTGAGGTGCGGCGCCGGGGCGCGCGGAAGGCGCTTCAGCCGTGCCAGTCGCGTCAGCCGCGCGTATGCCGTATCCGCGCGCCGAACCAGCGCGCTCGGCGGCGCAGAATGCGGGGGATCCCCAGCTCGGGGTGCTGGGGTTGCAGCCGGGCCGTGAAGCGCGCGGAATGCTCGCGCGGATCCCCTAGCTGGCTGCGGTTACGTGCCACGTCACGGAAGTCGTGCGTCCAGCCCATACACCGGTCCCTGCCCCCGGCTCAAGGTCAGTAATCGCCCGCGGCTCCCTCAATTGGCCTATGCGGCGGGCATGTGTTCGGTTCTTGGGGGTCGTGGGGGGCGGAGCGTCAGCGGTCCGGCTCGGGATCGCTCAGCCAGTGCACGAGTTCGGTCGTGAAGGCCGCCGGATCCTCCTCGTGCGGCCAGTGGCCCAGCCCGTCGAAGAGCCGCCAGCGGTACGGGGCTTCGACGTACTCCCCGGAGCCCGCCGCGCTGCGGGTGCGCATCACCGGATCGAGTGAGCCGTGCAGATGGAGCGTCGGCACCCGTACGGGTCGTTTCATCCGCCTGTAGAACTGCACCCCGTCGGGGCGAGCCATCGAGCGCACCATCCACCGGTACGGCTCGATGGAGCAGTGCGCCGTCGAGGGGACGCACATCGCGCGGCGGTAGTTCTCGACCGCCGCGTCCTCGGCCGGCCCCGCGAGCTTGGGCCCCGCCCAGTCCCGGATCAGCCGTCCGACCAGGGCGCCGTTGTCGGCGACGAGCTGCCGTTCGGGGACCCAGGGGCGCTGGAAGCCCCAGATGTAGGAACTGGCCGCGGTCTGCCGCGCGTCGCCCAGCATCGAGGCGCGCCAGCGGCGCGGGTGCGGCATCGAGGAGACCGCGAGGCGCCGGATCAGCTTGGGCCGCATGACCGCGGCCGTCCAGGCCAGATAGCCGCCCAGGTCGTGCCCGACCAGCGCGGCGTCGGGCTCGCCGAGGGAGCGGATGACGCCGGTGACGTCGAGCGCGAGGTTCGCCGGGTCGTAGCCCCGGGGGGTGCGGTCGCTGCCGCCCACCCCGCGCAGGTCCATGGCGACCGCCCGGTAGCCCGCGTCGGCGAGCGCGGGCAACTGGTGCCGCCAGGTCCACCAGAACTGCGGAAAGCCGTGCAGCAGAAGCACCAGCGGGCCTTCGCCCATTTCGGCGATGTGGAACCGGGCGCCGTTCGCGGCCACGTCCCGGTGCGTCCACGGGCCTTCGGTGCGGACCACTGCCGCGGGACTTTCTGCGAGGGTCATACGGACGAGCGTGTCACATGCTCAAGGGCAGGGCTCTCCTTCGCGCCGTCCTCGGAGGCCCGCGGATGCGGCTTGACGTTCGAGAGCACGGCGGCGCTCTCCTTGGCGGACGCGATCGACTTCTGCGCCCCCTGGCTCTTCTTGATCTTCTTGAACTTGAGCCCGGCCCACGCCAGCAGGAGCAGCGCCAGCAGGATGTAGGCACCGCCCACGATGAGGAACGACCAGGCCAGCCCGAGGCCGAGGTTGTGGATGCCGTAGGCCGCGGCGAAGCTCAGCACGGGGAGCGAGAAGAGCAGCAGCACCCCCGCGCCGATGGCGGCCCCGCTGCCGAGTGCGCCGCGCTTGACGTCCTGGCGGAGCTCGGCCTTCGCCAGCGCGATCTCGTCGTGCACCAGCGCGGACATCTCGGCGGTCGCCGAGGCGACCAACTGGCCGAGGCTGCGGCCCTCGTCGGCTGCGCTCATCGCTCTCTCCCTGTGGTTTTCTCGGTTCCTGTGGTCCGGTTCCCGTGCTCCGGGTCCGTGTTCTGGTTCCGTGCGTGGTTCCCGCAGGTCAGATCATGCCGGACCATCGTCCGACACGTCCCGGGCCCCCGCTACTTCGGCGAGCCTGCGGTGCTCGGCCGCCTTGGCCTCGTGGAGGGCGGCCATGCGCAGGTGGTATTCCGGATTGTCCTGCTCGTAGATGTCCGGAATGCCGTCGCCGTCCTCGTCGCGGTCCTCGTCTTCCAGCAGCGAACGGTACTTCTTCGCCCGTAGCTTGAGTACGACGCCCGCCAGTACGGCCGCCAGGAGAGAGCCCATCAGCACGGCTGCCTTGGCCTCGTCGGTCAGCCCGGGGTCGCCGCTGAAGGCGAGTTCGCTGATCAGGAGCGAGACGGTGAAGCCGATGCCGGAGAGTGCGGCAATGGCCAGAACATCGGCCCAGGCGAGATCCCGGTTCAGCTCGGCCTTGGTGAAGCGGGCCGCGAGCCAGGCGCCGCCGAAGACGCCGAGCGTCTTGCCCGCCAGCAGGCCGAGGACCACGCCCAGGGTCTCCGGCTGCGTGAACACGTCCCTGAGCGCCTTCTCCGAGATCCCCACGCCCGCCGCGAACAGCGCGAACAGCGGCACCGCGAGTCCTGCCGAGAGCGGGCGCACCAGGTGCTCGATGTGTTCGGCGGGCGAGGTCTTCTCGCCGGGCGCGAGGGTGCAGCGCAGCAGCAGACCCATGGCGACGCCCGCGACGGTGGCATGCACCCCGCTGGCGTGCATGAGCGCCCAGATGACGAGCGCCAGCGGCACGTACACGTACCAGCCGCGTACGCCCCGGTGGTGCAGGAACCAGAAGAGCGCCAGTCCGGCGACCGAGGCGAGCAGCGCCCAGACGCTGATGCCCGCCGAGTAGAAGATCGCGATGATGATGATCGCGCCGAGGTCGTCGACCACGGCGAGCGTCAGCAGGAAGGCGCGCAGCGCGGAGGGCAGCCCGGTGCCGAGCACCGCCAGCACGCCGAGCGCGAAGGCGATGTCCGTGGCCATCGGGATGGCCCAGCCCTTGAGGTCACCGCCGCCGCCCAGCGCGAAGCCGGTGTAGACGAGCGCGGGCACGACCATGCCGCAGAGCGCCGAGACGATGGGCAGGGCCGCGGCCTTGGGGTCGCGCAGCTCGCCCGCGACCAGCTCGCGCTTGAGTTCGATGCCCGCGACGAAGAAGAAGACGGTGAGGAGCCCGTCCTTCGCCCAGTCGGCGACGGAGAGGTTCAGATGGAGGGCCTCGGGGCCGAAGTGGAAGCCCTTGACGTCCTCGTAGAAGCCGCTCAGCCCGGTGTTGGCCATGACCAGCGCCACGACAGCGGCGGCCAGCAGGAGCATGCCGCCGACGGTCTCGGTACGCAGGGCGTCGGCGAGGAAGGTCCGCTCGCCGAGGGGGAGCCGTCCGAAGAGGACGGTCCGGCGCTCGCGGCTGCCGTTCTCACGGCTTTCGTTCTCGTGGCCGGTGTCGGGGTTCGGCGCGGTCACGGAAGGGCCTCCAGAGGGTCGGCGGACAATAGCGTGCTGCGTGCCGACCAGACTTCCCGGCGCTCCAATTCTTGCCGCGACTCTTACGCCGCGCTCCACACCCTAACCAATACGAGTGAGGGGCACCCGGCGCGGTCGCCGGATGCCCCTCGTCACCCGTCACTCGTACGGGTGCGGCTCAGTCCTCGCTGGCGGCGCCGGGGAGCTGCGCCTGGATGAGGTCCATCACCGAGGAGTCGGTGAGGGTCTGCGTGTCACCCAGCGTGCGGTTCTCCGCGACGTCCCGCAGCAAGCGGCGCATGATCTTGCCGGAACGGGTCTTGGGCAGCTCCGCGACCGGCAGGATCCGCTTGGGCTTGGCGATCGGGCCGAGCTGCTTGGCCACGTGGTCGCGCAGCTCGTTGACCAGGCCCTCTTCCGCGGCCGCGTTGCCCCGGAGGATGACGAAGGCGCAGATCGCCTGCGTGGTCTGCGGGTCGGTCGCGCCGACGACCGCCGCCTCGGCGACCTTCGGGTGCGAGACCAGGGCCGACTCGACCTCGGTCGTCGAGATGTTGTGCCCGGAGACCAGCATCACGTCGTCGACCCGGCCCAGGAGCCAGATGTCGCCGTCGTCGTCCTTCTTGGCGCCGTCACCCGCGAAGTACTTGCCTTCGAAGCGCGACCAGTACGTGTCCAGGTACCGCTGGTCGTCGCCCCAGATGGTGCGCAGCATCGACGGCCACGGCTCGGTGAGCACCAGATAGCCGCCGGCGCCGTCCGGGACCTCGCGCGCCTCGTCGTCCACGACGGTCGCGCTGATGCCCGGCAGCGGCACCTGCGCGGAGCCCGGCTTGGTCTCGGTGACGCCCGGCAGCGGGCTGATCATGATGCCGCCGGTCTCGGTCTGCCACCAGGTGTCCACCACGGGCGTACGGTCCGCGCCGATGTGGTGCCGGTACCAGACCCAGGCCTCCGGGTTGATCGGCTCGCCCACCGAACCCAGGATCCGCAGCGACGACAGGTCGAACTTCGCCGGGATGTCGTCGCCCCACTTCATGCAGGCGCGGATGGCGGTCGGCGCGGTGTAGAGGATGGTGACGCCGAACTTCTGGACGATCTCCCACCAGCGGCCCTTGTGCGGCGAGTCGGGCGTGCCCTCGTAGAGCACCTCCGTCGCCCCGTTGGCCAGCGGTCCGTACACGATGTACGAGTGTCCCGTCACCCATCCGACGTCGGCGGTGCACCAGAAGACGTCGCTCTCCGGCTTCAGGTCGAAGACGGCGCTGTGGGTGTAGGAGACCTGGGTGAGATAGCCGCCCGTGGTGTGCAGGATGCCCTTGGGCTTACCCGTCGTCCCCGAGGTGTAGAGGATGAAGAGCGGGTGCTCGGCGTCGAAGTCCTGCGGGGTGTGCTCCTCGGACTGGCGCTCGACGACATCGTGCCACCACACGTCGCGGCCCTCGGTCCAGGAGATGTCGTCCTGCCCGGTGCGCTTGACCACCAGCACGTTGCGCACCTTCTCGGTGCCCGGGCGGGTCAGCGCCTCGTCCACGGCGGGCTTGAGCGCGGAGGCGCCGCCCTTGCGGTATCCGCCGTCGGCGGTGATGACCACGCGCGCGTCGGCGTCCTCGATACGGGTGGCGAGCGCGTCGGCCGAGAAGCCCCCGAAGACCACGGAGTGCGGGGCGCCGATACGGGCGCACGCCAGCATCGCCACGATCGTCTCGGGGATCATCGGCATGTAGACGGCGACGCGGTCGCCCGCCTGGACGCCCAGCTCCGTCAGCGCGTTGGCCGCCTTGGAGACCTCGCGCTGGAGGTCCGCGTAGGTCAGGCTGCGGGTGTCGCCGGGCTCGCCCTCGAAGTGGATCGCGACCCGGTCGCCGCGGCCCGCCTCGACGTGGCGGTCCACGCAGTTGTAGGCCACGTTCAGCTTGCCGTCCTTGAACCACTTGGCGAACGGCGGATTCGACCAGTCGAGCGTCTCGGTCGGCTCGGTGCCCCAGCTCAGGCGGCGCGCCTGCTCGGCCCAGAAGCCCAGCCGGTCAGCCTTCGCCTGCTCGTACGCCTCCGCTTTCACGTTGGCGTTCGCCGCCAGGTCGGCGGGCGGGGCGAACCTCCGCTCCTCCTTCAAGAGGTTGGCCAGGCTTTCGTTGCTCACGACATCTCCCATTCCCAGGGTGTGCGCTGTGTCCCGGCCATAGCTCATCAGCCGCCCCGCCCTTGTGACAAGGGCCTCAGTCGAAAATGGTGTAGACCTCTTGTGCCTCCCCGGCCCCCCTCGCGTATCGCCGCGTGCCCTCGTCAGACGGCACGCGCGTCGGGCCGTACGGCCGCGAATACCGGACGGCGCACGCTCGTTCCGCCCAGGTCCATCACATACGTCTGGGCCTCGCCCACGTGGAAGTACATCCCGTGCAGCTCAAGGGAGCCCTCCCGGACGCGCCGGGCCACGCACTCATGGGCCGCCAGGTGCTCCAACTGCTGCACCACATTGGCCAGGCAGAGCAGCTCGACCTCGTCCGCCGTGTCCCGGTCGGCGATACGGGGCGCGGCCTCCTCGTCCCGTACGGCCAGGCGCTCCAGGCTGGGACGGCCGTGCCGCAGCCAGCGGCCGAGCGGAGTCCCGCCGCCCTCGGGCGTGTCGCGATCCCCCGCCCCGCCGTGCAGCGCCTGCATCGCGCCGCAGCCCGAGTGCCCGCAGACGGTGATCGACTCGACCCTCAGCACATCCACCGCGTACTCGATCGCGGCGGCCACCGACTCGTCGCCCGCCTCCTCGCCGGGGAGGGGCACGAGATTGCCGACGTTCCGCACGGTGAAGAGATCGCCCGGGCCGCTCGATGTGATCATGCTGGTGACCAGCCGGGAGTCCGCGCAGGTGAGGAAGAGCTGCGAGGGCCGCTGCCCCTCCTCGGCCAGCCGCGCAAGCTCGTCCCGGACGAGCGGGGCCGTGGTCCGCTGGAAGTTCCGCACCCCGCCGAGCAGTTGCCCCCTGCGGGGCGTGTGGTGCGCGTGGTCCGTGTGGGGACGGGTGCACTGATGGTTGCGCCACGGGGTCCAGGGCGTGCAGGTGTGGGAGGAGGCGTGCTCCCCGATGTGCTGCCCCGCGCGGCCGGTGATCTCCACGCTGCCGCCTCCCGCCGTGTGCGCGCTGCGCCAGTCCTCCAGCGTCTCGTACGCGGCGTGGTCCATGAACGAACCGTTGAGCTCCACGACCGCCTTCTCTCCCTCCGGTACCTGGCCCAGCGCCCGGCTCAGCCGGGGCACGGCCAGAAACGTCAACTGTCCCCGCACGCACACCCGGTGGACGGGATGACGCGGGCGGTCCTCCTTCTCGACGGTGATGCGTGTGCGCGTCAGCCGGCGCAGCGACAGGGCCACCGCCACCGCGACGCCGATCCCGACGCCCTCCAGCACCCCCAGCACCACGACGGACACCGCCGTCGCCCCGTAGACCACCACCTCGCGGTGGCGGGTGACGGTCCTGATGTGCGTCAGGCTCACCATCTGGATGCCGACGACCATCACCAGCGCGGCGAGCGCCGCGAGCGGGATCAGCTCCAGCGCGCCGACCAGCAGCCCGGCGGCGAGCAGCACCCAGATGCCGTGCAGCACGGCGGAGTTGCGGCTGACCGCGCCCGCCGCCACGTTCGCCGCGCTCCGTACGGCCACGCCGGCGACGGGGAGGCCGCCGAGCGCCCCCGAGACCACGTTCGTCACGCCCAGGCCGCGCAGCTCCCGGTCGAGGTTCGCCCTCGGGACCCGGTCGTCCCCGCCGCGGCGGGACGCCAGCTTGTCGACCGCGACGGCCGACAGCAGGGACTGCACGCTGGTGACCAGGGTGATCGTGAGGACGGCCGACAGCAGGCCGAGCACGGGCCCGTCGGGCATCTCCGGCAGCGCGTGGCTGCGCCAGGACGGCAGATGGACGCGGGGGAGCCGCAGTCCGGCCAGGGACGCCACGGCCGTCGCGGCGCCGACGGCGACCAGCGCGGCGGGCACCTTCCCGAGCGCCTGCCCGAACCTGCCCGTCAGGCCGCGCAGCCGCGGCCACAGGAGCAGCAGCCCGATCGTCAGGAGGCTGACGGAGAGGGCGGCCGGATGCGGGTGTGCCAACTGGCCCGGCAGCGCCAGGGCGTTGGATACGGCGGAGCTGTCGGGGCTCCCGCCGAGCACGACGTGCAACTGGGCCAGCGCGATGGTCACGCCGATCCCGGCGAGCATGCCGTGGACGATCGCGGGGCTCACCGCGAGCGCGGAGCGGGCGACGCGGAGGAAGCCCAGCCCGATCTGGGCGACCCCGGCGAGGATGGTGATCGCGCAGGTGACGCGCCATCCGTAGACCTGGATCATCTCGGCCGTCACCACGGTGAGCCCCGCGGCGGGGCCGCTGACCTGGAGCGGAGCCCCGCCCAGCAGTCCTCCCACGACGCCGCCCACGGCCGCGGCGACGAGCCCTGACTGGAGCGGAGCGCCCGTCGCGAGGGCGATGCCGAGCGAGAGCGGCAGGGCGATCAAGAACACGGTGATGGATGCGGAAAGGTCGGCTGACCAGCGCTTTCGCGGGGGAAGGCCGGTCGTGTCCGCACGCCGAGGGGGCGGTGGGCGCTCCGTGGCGCCCCTGCGGACGGGGGTGCAGGCGGACATCGTGTCTCCCTTGCTGGATGGCACGGTGAGTGACCGTCTGGTGACTCCCAAGTGGTGGTAAATGGAGAGTAATCCCAAGTAAAGAGCCGGAGAAGCGCGGAACGGGCGAATGGCGCCCGTGTTCCGTCCATCGAGTGAACGGCAAGGAAAGTCAGCTTGTCGTAAATACTTTTTTCGTCCTGTATGTCACGTTTTGTCCGTGCGGGGACCTCTGGTCACCCGCGTCGGAGCACGAGGCGAGAGGACGAGGTGAGCCGATGACGGCCGTGCGAAGACGATCCGCGGGCAGCGCGGCCTTGCTGGGAGTGCTGTCACTGACCCTGCTGCTCAACGGGTGCGGAGGCGGCACCTCGGAGCGGTCCGAGGGGACGGAGCGCCAGGCCCCGGAGCAGAAGCCCAAGACGCCGGTCCGCCTCCTGGGTGACGGCTCGACGTCGATCACCGGGCGGCAGCCGTACCAGCCGCGCTTCCGGGAGCTGAGGCCCGGTCAGAAGCCACCGCAGTTCGTGGTCTTCTCCTGGGACGGAGCGGGCGAGGACAGCAAGAAGCTCTTCTCCCGCTTCCGCAAGGCCGGCAAGAAGTACGGCGCCTCGCAGACGTACTTCCTGAGCGGGGTGTACCTGCTCCCCGAAGGACAGAAGAAACGTTACGCCGCGCCCGGGCACGGCCATGGGGCCTCCGACATCGGATACCTCAAGGACGAGAACGTCCGCGCCACCCTGCGGCAGATCCGCGGTGCATGGCTCGACGGCAGTGAGATCGGCACCCACTTCAACGGCCATTTCTGCGGCGCGAACGGCGTCGGGAGCTGGTCCGTCGAGCAGTGGAAGAGCGAGATCCGACAGGCCCGGTGGTTCGTCCAGAACTGGAAGACCACCACCGGATGGCGCGGCGGCAAACCCCTCCCCTTCAATTACTCCACCGAGCTGGTCGGCGGGCGCGCCCCCTGCCTCGAAGGGCAGCGCAACCTCCTCCCGGCCGCACGCCAGATGGGCTTCCGCTACGACTCCAGCGGCAACGGCACACAGGTCTGGCCCGGCAAGAAGAGCGGCCTGTGGGACCTGCCCCTCCAGCAGGTGCCCATGCCGGGGCGGGAGTTCGAGACGCTCTCCATGGACTACAACTTCCTCGCCAACCAGTCCGTGACGGTCAACGGACCCGTCGAGAAACGCGCGGCCTATGGCAAGCAGATGCGTGACGGCCTGCTCGCCGGGTTCAACCGCGCGTACACCACCAACCGCGCCCCCATGGTCATCGGGAACCACTTCGAGGACTGGAACGGCGGTGTCTACATGGACGCTGTCGAGGACGTGATGAAGACGGTCTGTCCCAAGAAGGGCGTGCGCTGCGTCTCCTTCCGGCAGCTCGTCGACTGGCTGGACGCGCAGGACCCCCGCGTGCTGGCCAAGCTGCGCACCCTGGAGGTGGGGGAGCGGCCCGCCGGAGGCTGGCGTTCCTTCCTCTCCCTGAACAGCGGAAGGAACGTACAGGCACGCTGAGCGAACGGCGTCCCCAGGGACGGTCCTCCGTCACCGGCCGGATGGTGTGCCGGTGACGGAGGGCCGCGTACGGGGGCCCGCTGGACGGGCCGGTCGTGCCGGGCGGGCCGGGTGGGCAGGGTCGTCAGGCGGGCTGCGGGGTCAGGTCCTCGTGCAGGACGAACGAGGGGTCGACCTGGGCCGCGAGATCCGCGCCCGTCCTCTCGTTCCCCCAGCTCTCCGCGTTCCGCAGGTGGAAGTGGACCATCTGGCGCGTGTAGCGCTCCCAGTCGCGCTGTCCGTACGCGCCGACGGCAGCGTCGTACAGCGTGTCCAGGGCGAGGACATTGTGCTGCTCCAATTCGGCGAAGGGGCGGGCGCGGCCCTTTTCCATGGCGCGCACCCAGTCCGAATGGCCGACGGTCACGAGCAGGTCGTCCCCCGCCTCCTGGCGGAGGAAGTCGAGGTCGTCCTCGCTCTGCACCTTGTTGCCCACCACGCGCAGGGGGACGCCGAAATCGCGGGCGTACTCCTTGTACTGCCGGTAGACCGAGACGCCCTTCCGGGTCGGCTCGGCCACCAGGAACGTCATGTCGAACCGCGTGAACATCCCCGAGGCGAACGAGTCGCTGCCCGCCGTCATGTCGACGACGACGAACTCGTCCCGCCCGTCGACCAGATGGTTCAGGCACAGCTCCACCGCGCCCGTCTTCGAGTGGTAGCAGGCGACGCCCAGGTCGGAGTCGGTGAAGGGGCCGGTGGCCAGCAACCGTGCCGTGCCGCCCTCCAGCGCGACCGTACGCGCACACGCCTCGTAGACCGGGTTGTCCTCGGCGATGCGCAGCAGACGGGAGCCCTCGCCCGGCGGAGTCGTCTTGATCATCGTGTCCGCCGAGGTGATCCGCGGGTTCGAGCCGCGCAGATAGTCCTTGATCAGCGGAAGCCGCGCGCCCATCGCGGGCAGTGCGGCGGCCTCGTCCTCGTCCAGCCCGAGGGCGACGCCCAGGTGCTGGTTGATGTCGGCGTCCACGGCGATCAGCGGGAGGCCCCGCGCGGCCAGGTGCCGGATGAACAGCGAGGACAGCGTCGTCTTGCCGCTGCCGCCCTTCCCTACGAAAGCGATCTTCATGTTCATTAGCGTAATGCGCAAGATCCCCTTCGCGGGGAGGGACGAGTGAAGAAGACCACTCGAACGAGGTGTTGGGCCGTGGCGGCCGGTGCGTAGGGTCGTACGCATGAGTAGCACCGCTGACCCCGCCGACCCGCTGGCTCCGCTCGCCGCCCTGCCCGGTGTGCCCGAGGCCGTGGAATCCGTGCGGAAGTCCGTCGACCGGGTCTACGGGCACCGGATCATGCGCCGCCGCAGCAGCGAGGTGAGCGGCGAGGCGGCACTGCGCGGCGCGCGGGCCTCGGCCGCGCTGGACGGCGCGGACTGGGCGCTGGAGGAGGTGCGCCGCCGTACCGACTTCGGCGTCGAGGGCGAGCCCCGTGCGGTCGGCGCCGCGCTGCGTGTCACCGCGGAGGCCGGTCAGCTCCTGGACATCTGGGGGCAGTCACCGCTGCGCGTGCTGGCCAGGCTCCACCTTGTCGCCGCCGGGAAGGCCGTTCCGGACGAGGCCGTGGGCAGGCCCCGGCTCGCCGGTGAGGCGGTGGAGGGACCGGAGCTCGGACTCCCGGTGCCCGATGTCGACGAGGTGGCCGCGCGGCTGGACGGACTGGCCGCGATCATCACGGGCGGCACCTCGGCCCCCGCACTGGTCACGGCGTCGGTGGTGCACGGGGAACTGCTCACGCTGCGGCCCTTCGGCTCGTTCAACGGTCCGGTCGCGCGGGCGGCCGAGCGGATCGTGCTCGTCGGCAGCGGCCTCGACCCCAAGTCGATCTGCCCGGCCGAGGCGGGCCAGGCGGAACAGGGGCGCGAGGCGTATCTGCGGGCTCTGAAGGGATACGCCTCCGGCACGCCCGAGGGCGTCGCCGAATGGATCGCCCACTGCGGGCGCGCGGTGGAACTGGGGGTCCGGGAGAGCACGGCGGTCTGCGAGGCACTGCAGCGCGGCGCGGCCTGAGGCGGCCGCGAGGCCGGAGGCGCGGTCGCGAGACCGGAGGTACGGTCCGCGAGGCCGGAGGTGGTCGCAGGCCTGAGGCGGCCGCGGGCCCTCGCGCGGCCCGTTCCGTCGGAACGGCTCCGGCACAGAATTGCGGCGGCACCGCCTGTGCGCTGCCGCCGCTGGCATGTCGGCCGGGTTACCAGTGCGTGCACTTATGTGTGTCCATCAGGACGGGACTTTGCCCGTTTCCTGGTGAAACCTGCCCGATCCGCGGGCTCTGCGTCGCGTGGGTGCCCAGTCTTCATGCGTCCGGTCCGTGGGGCCTTCATGCGTAGGCGGGATCCTCGCGGATGCCGCTGGTCTCGCGGGCCGTTGAGTCCTTTGTACTCCCCGGCACCGGCAAGCGGAACCCCTCGGCGCAGATCTTTACTTTTCGCTTCAAATGGCAGAAGCGGCCAGCAATACGATGCAATCGGTCAGAAGTGGGGCAACCGGGAGCGGCGTCGGCTGTTGTACCAGACGAGTCCCGCCGTCGCGGCTGCCGCTCCCACGGCGGCCGCGGTCAGCGCGAGCGCGGGCCTGGAGGGCATCGAAAGGCTGGGGATCCGCTGCTTGAGCCGGACGGGACGGGAGAAGGACAGCACCGGCCAGTCCCGTGCGAGCGCCTCCTTGCGGAGCGCCCGGTCCGGATTGACGGCATGCGGGTGACCGACGGCTTCGAGCATGGGCATGTCGGTGCCCGAGTCGCTGTAGGCGTAGCAGCGCGAGAGGTCGTACCCCTCCGACTCGGCGAGCTCGCGGATGGCTTCGGCCTTCGTGGGCCCGTAGGCGTAGTACTCGATGTCGCCGGTGTAGCGCCCGTCCTGGACGACCATGCGGGTCGCGACCACGCGGTCGGCGCCGATCATCTCCCCGATCGGCTCGACGACCTCGGCGCCGGAGGTGGAGACGATCACGACGTCGCGGCCGGCGAGGTGGTGCTCCTCGATGAGGGAGGCGGCCTCGTCGTAGATGATGGGGTCGATGAGGTCGTGGATCGTCTCCGCGACGATCTCCTTGACCTGCTCGACGTCCCAGCCGCGGCTGAGTGCCGAGAGATACTCGCGCATCCGTTCCATCTGGTCGTGGTCGGCACCGCCGAGGAGATATACGAACTGCGCGTAGGCGGTGCGGAGTACGGCGCGGCGATTGATCAGGCCACCTTGGTAGAAGGACTTGCCGAAGGTGAGCGTGCTCGACTTCGCAATGACCGTCTTGTCCAGATCGAAGAAGGCGGCTGTGCGGGGCATCGCTAGGTTTTCCACGAGAGTGAGCATAGGCGCCAACCATTCGGCGTAAGGTGGGGCGCGTGGGTTTGCCTGAGAAGGCTCTCGGGTACACCATGGAAGTCACGGATCGTTCGCGACCGTGCTAACCCGGCCCGACTCCTCCCCCCCCGAGTCGGCCGTGGGGACGACCCCCGCTCTCCCCCCCGGCGGGGGTCGTCGCATGTCCGGGGGTATTTTCGCGGGGTGTGAGGCTGCCACTCCGCTTTTTCGGATCTTCTTGTTCCGCGGTGGACGGTCTCCCGGTTGAGTAACTCAGCGTAATCGATACGCTGCTCTCCGGAAGTCACTGGTATGGGTGACGGAATTTTTCACGACCCCTGAGTTGTCCACAGTTTTGGACCATGATCCCCAAGTTTTTCCGGTTCGCAGGACGGTGATTCCCGGCGGTGTCCGCAGGCGTTTGCGGACGCGAGGACGCCCGGTGCGAAGGCGGTCGGGATCATGGCTGAAAACATTCTGATTGTGACCGAGGACGAGGAACTCCTCGATGACCTACTGCGACTGTGCGCTGCTGCGGGGACCGAGGCGGACGTCGCGCACGGAGCCCCTACGAGCGGTGTGAGCTGGGCGAGTTGGGGCGGAGCCGCCTCGTGGGAGCGCGCCCCTCTGATCCTGGTGGGGGACGACTGCGCGCGGGCCCCGGGATTCGGCGGCGAGGTGGCGACGGGCCCGCCCGGGGCGCTGCGGAGACCAGGTGTGCTCCTTGTCGGAAGGGATCTCGACGACTCGGGCGTATGGGAGCGCGGCGCCCGCATCGGAGCCGAGGGCGTGGTGGTGCTGCCCGATGCGGAGAGCTGGCTCACGGGCCGCATCGCGGACGCGGCCGAGGAGATCGGGCAGCCCGCGCTGACCGTCGGCGTCTTCGGCGGGCGCGGCGGCGCGGGAGCGTCCACCCTCGCCTGCGCCCTCGCCGTCACCGCGGCGCGGGCGGGCCGCCGCACCATGCTCATCGACGGCGATCCGCTCGGCGGCGGCATCGACGTGCTGCTGGGCGGAGAGGGGACGGAGGGGCTGCGGTGGCCGGCCTTTGCGGAGTCGCGGGGGCGGGTCGCGGGCGCCGCCCTGGAGGAGTCGTTGCCGAGATTGCACGACTTGACCGTGCTGAGCTGGGACCGAGGGGACTCCGTGCTGATCCCCGCGGACGCGATGAAGTCCGTGCTCTCCGCCGCGAGGCGGCGCGGTGGCGTGGTCGTCGTCGATCTGCCCCGGCGGGTCGACGAGACGGTCACCGAGGCGCTCGTGCAGCTCGACCTCGGCCTCGCCGTCGTCCCTGCCGAGCTGCGCGCCGTCGCCGCTGCCCACCGGATGGCCTCCCGCGTGCGGATGGTGGTGCGGGACCTGCGCGTGGTCGTGCGCACCCCGGGCGGCCCCGGCGGCGAGCGGTCGTACGGGCCGGGGCTCGACGAGGACGAGGTCGCTCGCCTCCTGGAGCTTCCCCTCGCCGGTGAACTGCCCTGGGAGCGCGGCCTCCTGGAGGACATCGACCGGGGAATTCCGCCCGGGCACGAGAAGAGCGGCGCCCTTGCCCGATTCTGCCGCGCCTTCTGGGACCAGGCGTTCGGCGGCGGGGAGGTGGCGGCGTGAGCGGGGTGCGGGAAGTCCCGGCGGCGTCGGCGGGAGAGGGCGTGCGGACAGGGACGCGGGGAGCCCGGAGGACGCGGCGGGGCCAGCGGGTGGAGTGTGCCGTTCCGGGCGCCGGGCTGCTGGACGCGGTGCGGCGCAGCCTCGCCGAGACCGGTGGCGAGCCGACCCCCGCGCGCGTCGCGGCGGCGCTCCGCGCCCAGGGGCGGCTGCTCGGGGACAGCGCGGTGCTCGGCGTGGTCGAGGCGCTCCGGTCCGAACTGGTCGGTGCGGGGCCGCTGGAGGCCCTGCTCGCCGACCCGGAGGTCACGGACGTCCTGGTGACCCGGCCCGACGAGGTGTGGGTGGACCGGGGTCGGGGTCTGGAGCGGACGAGCGTGCGCTTCCCCGACGCCGGGGCGGTGCGCCGTCTGGCCCAGCGGCTGGCGACCTCGGCCGGACGCCGTCTCGACGACGCCAGGCCCTGGGTCGACGCCAGGCTGCCCGACGGCACGCGGCTGCACGCGGTGCTGCCGCCCGTGGCCGTGGGTTCGACGTGCCTGTCCCTGCGGGCGGTGCGGCCCCGGGCGTTCTCGCTGGACGAGCTGGTGGCGGCGGGCACGGTGCCACCCGGTGGCGAGCGGCTGCTGCGCGCGGTGCTGGACGCCCGGTTGTCGTACGTGATCAGTGGCGGCACCGGCTCGGGGAAGACGACGCTGCTCTCCACGCTGCTCGGCCTCGTCGGGCCCGAGGAGCGGATCGTGCTCGCCGAGGATTCGGCGGAGCTGCGTCCCGACCACCCCCATGTGGTGCGGCTGGAGTCCCGTCCCGCGAACCAGGAGGGCGTGGGCCGCGTCGAGCTGCGCGACCTGGTGCGTCAGGCCCTGCGGATGCGTCCCGACAGGCTCGTCGTCGGTGAGGTGCGGGGCGCCGAGGTGACCGACCTGCTCGCCGCGCTGAACACGGGACATGAGGGCGGCTCGGGCACGGTCCATGCCAACGCCGCCGCGGACGTCCCCGCGCGCCTGGAGGCGCTGGGCACCACGGCCGGGCTCGACCGGGCGGCGCTGCACAGCCAGTTGGCCGCGGCGCTGGACGTGGTCGTCCACCTGGTGCGGGACCGGAGGGGCCGCCGGAGGATCGCCGAGATCCATGTCCTGGAGCGCGACCGCGAGGGCCTGGTGACCACGGTCCCGGCCGCCGTGTGGAGCGGGCGTGCCGACAGAGCCGCCTCGCGGCGGACGGGCGGGGGCGGACTGGCCGGAGGCTTCGAGAAGGAGCGCGGCTGGCCGGAGCTGGAGCGGCTGTGCCTGCGCGGCGAACGGGAGGGCGAGCCGGAGGCGCTGTGCGGGGTCGGCGCGGACGTGGGCCGGGTTGGAGCCGGTGCCAGGTCCGGTGCCGGGCGCGGTGCTGGGCCCGATGCCGGGGTCGTGGTGGGAAGGAGCGGGCGATGACGGGGGCAGGGGGACCGGTGATTCCGGGTGCGGAGGCGACACCGGTGTACGCGGCGATGCTGTGCGCGGGAGCGGCGGCATGGCTGATGGTGGGGCACGACGACGGGGTGCGGCGGGCGCGGCTGCTGCTGGCAGGCGGAGGAGAGCCGGCCACCCCGGGGCCCCGGGCGCTGGAGCCGCCCGGGTGGCTGAGGGAGCTGGTGGCCTTGTTCCGGCAGCGGGTCGGAGGGCGGGTCGGCCGTGAGGGCTGGTGCCTTCCGGTGGCGGTGCTGGCGGCCGTGCTGGGGGAGTCCGTGCTGCCGCTGCTCGCGGGTGCCGTGGCCATGCCCTGTGTGCGGCGCTGGCTGAGGCAGCGGGAGCGGCGTGGCGCGGCGGAAGCGCGGGAGATGGCCGTCGTGGAGCTGTGCGCCGCCGTCTCGGGCGAGTTGAGGGCCGGGTGGCAGCCCGACAGGGCGCTGCTCTCGGCGGGTGCCACGGTGACGCGCGGATTCGGGGAGCCGGGCGCCGCGCTGCTCGCGGCGGCCCGCTTCGGCGGCGACGTTCCCGGGGCGCTGCGGGACGCGGCGCGAGAGCCCGGTGCCGAAGGGCTGCGGGGCGTCGCCGCCTGCTGGCAGGTCGCGGTCGAGGGCGGTGCGGGCCTGGCCGAGGGACTGGACCGTACGGCGGCGGCGCTGCGGGCCAGGAGGGACCAGCGCGAGGAGCTGCGGGCGCAGTTGGCCGGCCCCCGGGCGACGGCCGTGGTGCTGGCGCTGCTGCCCCTGTTCGGGCTGCTGCTCGGCAGCGCGATGGACGCCGATCCGCTCGACGTTCTGCTGCACAGCCCGGCGGGGCTCGCGTGCCTGGTTGCCGGGGCGCTTCTGGAGTGGGCGGGGCTGGCCTGGGTCGCGCGGATCGTCCGCGCGGCGGAGGGCGAGGACGGAGGGACGTCGTGACGGGGCCGTGGCCGGGGCCCGGCGGTTTCCCCGGCCTGTGGACGGTGCTCGCGGCGCTCGGCGGGTCCGGGTGCGTGGTGGCTTCGGCCGTCGGCTGGCGGCGCGAGAGAGGCGTGCGACGAAGGGTGACGGCGGTGCTGGGCGTACGGGCAGGGCCGGGTGACGGCGAGCGTGCCGCGAGGGGACCGGGGCCGGGGGCACGCGGCGCGGACGGCTTCATGGCGAGGCGGGTGGCGCGATGTCGGGGGTGGCCGTGGAAGGAGGGAGCGGGCGCGATGGGCGCCGCGGCGTTCGCGGTGGTGATGCTCGGCGGGGTCTGGGGCTGGTTCCTCGGCGCGGTCGGCGCGTATGCCGCGTGGCGCTGGTTGCGGGGCCGGACGGCCGAGCGCGGGCGTGGCGGCGAGGCGGCGGCCGAGGCGCGGGTGGCGGAGGCCCAACTTCCGCTGACCGCCGATCTGATGGCCGCGTGTCTCGCGGCCGGTGCCGGGCCCGGCCAGGCGGCCGAGGCGGTCGGCCGTTCAGTCGGAGGCCCGCTCGGGACGCGGCTGACCCGGGCGGCGACGGAGCTGCGGCTCGGCGGTGAACCGGAGGCCGTGTGGGGCCGGTTCGGGGCGCAGCCGTGGAGCGCGGGGTTCGCCCGCTGCCTGGAACGGGCCGGCACGACGGGGGCCCCGGCCGTGGAGACGGTGACCCGGCTCGCCGACGAGCTGCGCCGCCAG
This sequence comes from Streptomyces albiaxialis, assembly GCF_039530985.1. Taxonomy (NCBI): domain Bacteria; kingdom Bacillati; phylum Actinomycetota; class Actinomycetes; order Kitasatosporales; family Streptomycetaceae; genus Streptomyces; species Streptomyces albiaxialis. The sequence continues at coordinate 795,982 of NZ_BAAAPE010000001.1, read as the reverse complement.
CAGGCGCGCCAGGCGATAGGCCGCGCCCGCCGGGCCTCCGTGCTGGTGACGGGCCCGCTGGGGCTGTGCTTCCTGCCCGCCTTCCTGGTGGTCGGGGTGGCACCGGTGGTGCTGGGACTCGCGCGTTCGCTCTGGTGAGCGGCCCGGGAGGGTGCGAGAGGCGTGACGGAGACATGAGGGAGACGCGAAAGGCAGGGAGGAGCAGGGATGTTGGCGAGGGTGCGCAGGGCATGGCGCGTGGCGCGCGGCGAGGCGGGAGACAGGGGGATGAGCACGGCTGAGTACGCGGTGGGCACGGTGGCCGCGGCGGGCTTCGCGGCGGTGCTCTACAAGATCCTGACCTCGGGTGCGGTGAGCGCTGAGATGCAGCAGTTGATCGAGCGGGCGCTCAGTGTGCGGACCTGACGACGGTGGCGGACGTGAGCGCGGACGCGGACGCGGGCGCGGGCGTGGGCCTGAGCGGCGTCGGTTCGACCCGAGTGCGGGCTATGTGACGGCGGAGGCCGCGGTCGTCATCCCGGCACTGGTCCTCTTCGTGGCGGGCCTGCTGTGGGGCGTGATGGCGTCCGTCGCCCGGATCCAGTGCGTCGACGCCGCGAGGGCGGGCGCACGGGCGGTGGCACGGGGCGAATCGCCGGAGAGCGTACGGGCTGTCGTACGAAAGACCGGACCGGCCGGGGCGTCCGTCGAGACGAGCGGGGAGGGAGAGCTGGTACGGGTCACGGTCCGCGCGCGGGCAACGGGCCCGGGGCCCTTGGCCGTACGGCTGACGGAGCAGGCGGTCGCGTCGAGGGAGGGAGCGGGAGGAGAGAGCGGCGGCGCGGAGGGAGCGAGGACGGACGGGGGCATGGGCGCGGCCCCGGACACGGACGTGGGTGCGGACGCGGACGCGGACGCGGGTGCCGGGAGGACGGAAGCGGGTGCCGACGCGGAGACGGACACGGGCAAGGACGCGGAGACGGGCAAGGGCGGGGGTGCGCATGGGCATGCCGATGCGGACACGGACACGGATGCGGACCGGGGCACGGAGACGGACGGGCACACGGACGGAGACCTGGACATACGCGGGAGTGGGGGTACGGACGGCGGCACGGAGACGGGTGCGGACGACGGGGGTGGGCGTACGGCCTCGGGCGCCGGTACGGGCTCGTAGGGCGGGGCGCGGCGGTGAGCGGGGCTCCGTGACGGTGTGGGCGGCGTTGAGCGCGGTGGCGTTGTGCGGGGTGTTCGGCACGGTGCTCGGGCTCGGTCAGGCCGTCGCGGTACGGCATCGGGCGGGCGGAGCGGCCGACTTGGCCGTGCTGGCGGCGGCCGACCACGCCCTGGAGGGCGAGGGCCGGGCCTGCGCGCGGGCCCGGCGGGTGGCGGAGGCGCAGGAGGCGCGGGTGGTCCGTTGCGCGGTGCGGGGCGAGGTCGCCGACCTGGTCGCGGAGGTGAGCTGGGGACCGTACGGGCCCCGGGTGCGGTCGCGGGCGGGGCCCGTGGACCTGGTGGAGGACGGGACCACGTAGGCCGGTGGTGCTACGGGGCGGAGGAGAGGAGCTGGGTGAGGAGGCGGATGGCGCCGCGCTTGTGGAGGGGGTCGTTGGCGTTGCCGCACTTGGGCGACTGGATGCACGAGGGGCAGCCCGCCTCGCAGTCGCAGGCGGCGATGGCGTCCCGGGTGGCGGTGAGCCAGTCGCGGGCGGTGTGGAAGGCGCGTTCGGCGAATCCGGCGCCGCCGGGCTGGCCGTCGTAGACGAAGACCGTGGGAAGGAGGGTGTCCGGGTGCTGGGCGATGGAGACGCCGCCGATGTCCCAGCGGTCGCAGGTGGCGAAGAGCGGGAGGATGCCGATGGAGGCGTGCTCGGCGGCGTGCAGGGCGCCCGCGAGGATCTCGGGGTTGATCCGGGCGGCATCGAGCTGGTCCTCGGTGACCGTCCACCAGACGGCGCGGGTGCGCAGGGTGCGCGGAGGGAGGTCGAGTTTCGTCTCGCCGAGGACTTCGCCGGTCATCAGGCGGCGGCGCAGATAGGAGACGACCTGGTTGGTGACCTCGACGGAGCCGTAGCACAGGCGGGCGTCGCCCCAGGGGATCTCGGCCTCGGTCTCCAGGATGGTGAGCGACGTCGTGTCGCGGGCCATCGTCGTCCACGGTGGGCTGGCCTCGTCGACGAGCGCGGCGGAGTCCTCCAGGTCGAAGTGCCGGACGACGTAGGTGCGGCCCTGATGGAGGTGCACGGCGCCGTCGTGGACGGTGGTGTGGGCGGCCGCCGCGTCCACCGTGCCGAGCAGCCGCCCGGTGTCCGCCTCCACGATCTGGACCGGCTTGCCGCCGCTGCCGCGGATGTCGGTGAGGTCCGCCGCGCGCTCCTTGCGGGTCCAGTGCCAGGCGGTGCCCCTGCGGCGGAGCAGCTTGCGCTGTTCGAGCTTGCCCAGGAGCGCGGCCGTCTCGGGCCCGAAGAGGTCGAAGTCGTCCTCGGTGAGGGGGATCTCGGCTGCGGCTGCGCAGAGGTGAGGAGCGAGGACGTACGGATTGTGCGGGTCGAGGACGGTGGTCTCGACAGGGGTGCGGAAGAGAGAGTCGGGGTGGTGGACGAGGTAGGTGTCCAGGGGTTCGTCGCGGGCGACGAGGATGGCGAGCGCGCCCTGGCCGGCGCGGCCCGCGCGTCCGGCCTGCTGCCAGAGGGAGGCACGGGTGCCCGGATATCCGGTGATGAGGACGGCGTCCAGGCCTGAGATGTCGATGCCGAGTTCGAGGGCGTTGGTGGCGGCCAGGCCGAGCAGTTCGCCGCTGTGGAGGGCGCGTTCCAGGGCGCGGCGCTCCTCCGGGAGGTAGCCGCCCCGGTAGGCGGCGATACGGGAGGAGAGGTTCACGTGCCTCCCGCGGCCACCCTCGCCTGCGCCGCCCGTGCCGTCGGTGCCGCCCGTGCCGTCCAGAGCGCCGTCCCCGCTTCCGGACCCGTCCCTGCCCCCGGACCCGTCCCCGCTTCCGGACCCGGTCCCGGGCAGGGGGATGCGGGGCGCAGGGATCGCGGAGAGGCGGTCCTGGGCGATGAGGGAGATCAGCTCGGCGCCGCGGCGGGAGCGGACGAAGGCGACGGTGCGGACGCCCTGGACCGCGAGGTCGGTGAGGAGGTCGGCGGTCTCGGCGGTGGCGGTGCGGCGGACGGGGGCGCCGCGTTCGCCCTCCAGGTTGGTGAGGGGCGGCTCCCACAGGGCGAAGACCAGTTCGCCCCTGGGGGAGGTGTCCTCGGTGATCTCGACGGCCCGGTGGCCGGTGAGGCGGGCCGCGGCCTCGCCGGGGTCGGCGGCCGTGGCGGAGGAGAGGAGGAAGACGGGGTCGGAGCCGTAGCGGGCGCAGATCCGGCGCAGGCGGCGGATGACCTGGGCGACGTGGGAGCCGAAGACGCCGCGGTAGGTGTGGCACTCGTCGATGACGACGTAACGCAGGGCGCGCAGGAAGGAGGACCAGCGGGCGTGCGCGGGGAGGATGCCGCGGTGGAGCATGTCCGGGTTGGTGAGGACGTAGTTCGAGAAGAGGCGGACCCACTCGCGTTCCTCGAAGGGCGTGTCGCCGTCGAAGACGGCGGGGCGTACGGCTTTGCCGAGGGGGCGGGCCAGTTCGGCGACGGCGCGGCGCTGGTCGGCGGCGAGGGCCTTGGTCGGGGCGAGGTAGAGGGCGGTGGCGCCCCGGCCGTTCGGGGCCTCGGAGCCGTCGAGGACGGTGCTGAGGGCCGGGACGAGGTAGGAGAGCGACTTGCCCGAGGCGGTGCCTGTGGCGACGATCACTGAATTGCCGTCGAGGGCGTGTTCAGCGGCGCGCGCCTGGTGCTCCCAGGGGCGGTCGATGCCCGCCGCGCGTACGGCTTCGATCACTTCTGGCCGGATCCGCTCAGGCCAATCCGCATGGCGACCGCTCCGCGGGGGCAAGTGCTCCGTATGGGTGATGCGCCCAGCGCGGTGCTCCCCCTCGGCGAGGCGGGCGAGCACGTCGCGGGGGGTGTCGCGGGAAGCCTTGCGGGTGAGCACGGACCGGGGGCGTATGCCTGCGGACCGTGTCGGCTCTTCGTTGGCCATCGGTACCGAGTGTGTCACTGGCGAGACGGACAATGGCTGCAAGGCGTCGTACTCGCCTGCTGGTAAGTGATTGAATGCTTCTGCGGCTGCCGATCCGTCCCCTGCCTTTGGGGGCACCTCCCTCCGTCAGGCAGGGGGAGGGAGAACCGAGGGGGCTGACCGCTCGATAGCAAGGTGCTGGAGGATCTGTGGACCTGTCCCTGTCGACCCGTACCGTAGGCGATCGCACGATCGTCGAGGTCGGTGGCGAGATTGATGTATACACCGCGCCCAAGCTGCGCGAGCAGCTCGTCGAGCTCGTGAACGATGGGAGCTACCACCTCGTCGTGGACATGGAGGGCGTCGACTTCCTGGACTCCACGGGGCTTGGCGTGCTCGTCGGCGGACTCAAGCGGGTCCGTGCCCATGAGGGCTCTCTGCGTCTGGTCTGTAACCAGGAGCGCATTCTCAAGATCTTCCGTATCACCGGTCTGACCAAGGTGTTCCCCATCCACCAGTCGGTCGATGAGGCCGTGGCCGCGACCGACTGAGTCGTTCTTGCGCACGCGCCGTCCAGGCGCGCGTGCGAGTTCACGGTTGATTGGGAACGCGTGAGCGGGGGTACCGGGTCTGTGAGTCCCGCAGCCCGGTCCCCGCGCAGGACACAGGGAAGACCGAGGGGGATGGCATGGCCACCGTGGAACTCCTATTCAGCGCGCTGCCGGAGCATGTCCGGACGGCGCGACTGGTGGCTGCCGCCGTGGCACGGCGGTCCGGGGTGGACGAGGCCGTGCTCGACGAGGTGCGCCTCGCCGTGGGTGAGGCGTGCACACGCGCCGTCGGACTGCACATGAGCAACGGGGTGGAGACCCCGGTGCGCGTGGCGCTGATCGAGGACGAGAAGAAGTTCTCGATCGAGGTCGGCGACGACGCCCCGCATCCGCGTCTCGCCACGTCGTCCGCGGCGGCCACGGCCCACGCGGCGTCGGCCCACGCGAGCGCGGCGACGGGCGGCCCCGAGGGCAACGGGGTGGTGGAGGCCGAGGGCGCTCTGCTGCCCGGCGCGCGGGACGAGATCCCCGAGCCGGCCCCCGAGGAGGACGAGGGCGACGGCGAGATGGGTCTCGCCGTGATCAGCGGCCTCGTGGACGACGTCGAGGTCTCCGCCGACGAGAACGGCGGAGTGATCAAGATGAGCTGGCCGACAGCGCCGGAGTCCGTCCTGCCCTGAGAGGGCCGAGTGAGCTGAGACAACTGAGAGATCTTCGAGGCCTTCGCGGTCTCCGAGATCTTCGAGACCTCCGAGGCCTTTGAGACCTCCGAGGCCTCCGAGATCTTCGAGAGATCTGAGACGGACCCGCCAGGTCCGTGGTCGAGACGCCCGCCGTATCCACGGCGGGCGTTTTCGATCTTCTGTGCCTTTCCCCGGCCGCTCCCACGGTACTTCAGCCCTACTTTCACGCAGGTTCTGACCAGCGATTTCACCGGCTTTCTTGATCCCCGTTGATCGCAGAAGAGATCATTTTCCCGGCGTCAGTTGAATTTGCGGCTTCCCTCATGCGAGGGAATTATTCGGTGCCGCTCCGGCCGATCTTCGCCGCTCGGGGCGAATTCCCGCTGCTGCGCTCTGTTTTGATCTAGTGGCGCTCCCTACAATCCGTCCACATCTTTGCAGCAGGACGCGCCTGAGCGTGCTTGCGCGCGCCCATGTGCCAAACGTCAAGGAGGACGAATGGCGGGGCATCTCAGCCCACTTCAGAACTCCCAGCATCTGGCCGACGCCGCCGAGCTGACGAGCGGCAACCGTGGTCTCGTGATCGTGATCGCGGTTGTCGCCCTGGCAGCCCTCGGCGTCGCGCTGGTGCTGGTACGACAAGTGCTCGCCGCCGGCGAGGGCACGGACAGCATGAAGAAGATCGCATCGGCGGTCCAGGAAGGCGCGAATGCCTACCTGGCACGGCAGTTGCGCACCCTCGGCGTATTCGCCGTCGTGGTGTTCTTCCTGCTCATGCTGCTGCCCGCGGACGATATGAAACAGCGGATCGGCCGTTCGTTGTTCTTCCTGGTCGGTGCGGCGTTCTCCGCCGCCACCGGCTATATCGGCATGTGGCTCGCGGTGCGCAGCAATGTACGAGTGGCGGCTGCGGCGCGTGAGGCGACTCCGGGCGAAGGCGAGCCCGCGGCGGACCTCACGACCGTTTCGCACAAGGCGATGAAGATCGCTTTCCGTACGGGCGGCGTCGTCGGCATGTTCACCGTCGGCCTCGGACTTCTCGGTGCGGCCTGCGTCGTGCTCGTCTACGCCGCGGACGCGCCCAAGGTCCTGGAGGGCTTCGGGCTCGGTGCCGCGCTGATCGCGATGTTCATGCGTGTCGGCGGCGGCATCTTCACCAAGGCCGCGGACGTCGGCGCCGACCTCGTCGGCAAGGTCGAGCAGGGCATTCCCGAGGACGACCCGCGCAACGCGGCCACGATCGCGGACAACGTCGGCGACAACGTCGGCGACTGCGCCGGGATGGCGGCCGACCTCTTCGAGTCGTACGCGGTCACGCTCGTCGCCGCGCTGATCCTCGGCACCGCAGTGTTCGGCAACGAGGGGCTGGCGTTCCCGCTGCTCGTTCCGGCCATCGGCGTGCTCACCGCGATGATCGGCGTGTTCGTCGTCGCGCCGCGGCGCTCCGACCGCAGCGGCATGACCGCGATCAACCGGGGTTTCTTCATCTCGGCGGGCATCTCGCTGGTGCTCGTGGCGGTGGCGGCGTTCGCGTATCTGCCGTCCAGCTACGCCGACTTGAAGGGCGTCTCCGGCAGCGACGCGAAGGAGATCCTCGGGCACGACGGGGACCCCCGCGTGCTGGCCGTCGTCGCCGTCGCGATCGGCATCGTGCTGGCCGCCGTGATCCAGCAGCTCACCGGCTACTTCACGGAGACCACGCGCAAGCCCGTGCGCGACGTCGGCAAGACCTCGCTGACCGGCCCGGCCACCGTCGTCCTGTCCGGGATCTCGCTCGGTCTCGAATCCGCCGTCTACACCGCGCTGTTGATCGGCCTGAGCGTCTACGGCGCGTTCCTGCTCGGCGGCGGCACCGTGATGCTCGCGCTGTTCGCGGTCGCGCTCGCGGGTACCGGCCTGCTCACGACCGTCGGCGTCATCGTCGCGATGGACACCTTCGGGCCCGTCGCCGACAACGCGCAGGGCATCGCCGAGATGTCCGGGGACGTCGAGGGCGCGGGCGCGCAGGTCCTCACCGACCTGGACGCGGTCGGCAACACCACCAAGGCGATCACCAAGGGCATCGCCATCGCCACGGCCGTGCTCGCCGCCGCCGCGCTCTTCGGCTCGTACCGTACGGAGCTGGCCAAGGCTCTCGCCGAGGCGGATCAGCACGCGGGCAAGATGCTGGAACTGGTGGACATCGCGCAGCCCAGCACGCTGGTCGGGCTGATGTTCGGGGCCGCGGTCGTCTTCCTCTTCTCGGGGCTGGCGATCAACGCGGTCTCCCGCTCGGCGGGCGCGGTGGTCTACGAGGTGCGGCGGCAGTTCCGGGAGAAGCCCGGGATCATGGACTACACCGAGAAGCCCGAGTACGGCCGCGTCGTCGACATCTGCACCAGGGACGCGCTGCGCGAGCTGACGACCCCGGGTCTGCTGGCGGTGATGGCGCCGATCCTCGTCGGGTTCACCTTCGGCGTGGGCGCGCTCGCCGCGTTCCTCGCGGGCGCGATCGGCACGGGCACGCTGATGGCGGTCTTCCTGGCCAACTCGGGCGGTGCCTGGGACAACGCCAAGAAGCTCGTCGAGGACGGTCACCACGGCGGCAAGGGCAGCGAGGCCCACGCCGCGACGGTGATCGGCGACACGGTCGGTGACCCCTTCAAGGACACGGCCGGCCCGGCGATCAACCCGCTGCTGAAGGTCATGAACCTCGTCGCGCTCCTCATCGCCCCCGCCGTCGTGAAGTTCAGCTACGGCGAGGACAAGAGCGTCGGCCTCCGGGCCGCTGTGGCGGTGGTCTCCGTCGTGGTGATCATCGCCGCGGTCTACGTCTCGAAGCGCCGCGGCATCGCGGTGGGTGAGGAAGACAACAGCGAAAGGATCGCCAAGTCCTCCGACCCGGTGGCGGCCTCCTAGCCGCCGTTCGGCGGACACGCGGCGCGAGCTGCGACAACTGAGAGGCGGGCGGGGCGCGTTGGCGCCTCGTCCGCCTTTCGTGTGATCGGACGGTGTGCCGCCTGTGCGTTTGGTGCAAATGGCTGTAATCCCGGATGGAAGATTCACTCGACTCGTCGTGAGCCCCTCTCCGGCGTGTATGTTCCGGGCCGAACAGCCATGGAAGGGACCGATCCGGTGAACAAGAAGCTTGCGGCTGCACTGTCCGGCTGTGCGGCACTCGTACTCGCGCTGACGGGTTGCAGCGACGACAGCGGCAAGAAGACGGATGACTGGGCCAAGAAGGTCTGCGACGACATGCAGACCCAGGTCAAGAAGATCCAGGAGGCGAACGCCTCGCTCGCCAAGGTGAACCGGGGGCAGAACTCCCCCGAGGAGGTCAAGAAGGCCGACGCGGCCGCCTTCCAGAAGGTCTCCGACGCGTACGGCTCGCTGGCCGCGTCGTTCAAGGAGGCGGGCGCTCCGCCCGTCGACGGCGGCGAGAAGACCCAGAAGGACGTCGTCGCCGAGCTGGACAGCCTCTCCAAGGGCTACGCCGACCTGAAGAAGAAGGCGGACAAGCTCAACCCCGACAAGGGCTTCGACAAGGGCCTGGAGGAGATCGCCACCAAGCTCGGCGAGCTGGGCAAGGGCGGCGCCAAGGCCTTCGACAAGCTCGGCAAGGGCGACCTGGGCAAGTCGATGACGAACCAGGAAGGCTGCAAGAAGCCGACGGGGGCGCCCTCGGGGCCCGCGGCGGACTGATCTCCGCCCCGCGCCCCGTGAGCCCGCCCTCGCCGTGAGCCCGCCCTCGCCGTGGCGACGGGAGAAGGGCGGGCCGGCGTCGGGGAGAATGAGCCCGTGATCGACAACGCCCTTCCCGTGGTCCAGGACGAGAACGTACGGCGGCTGCGCGAGGCCCTGAGCGCCGCGCGGTTCACCGCGGACGGGTTGCTGGAGCTGCTCGGCGCGCCCGCGTACGCGGCGCTCGCGCGCGGAGAGACCGTGCCCGCGCTGCGCGCCACCCGCGGCGACGGGCCCCTGGAGACGCTCGTACGCCTCTTCCTCCTCCAGCAGCCCGCCCCGTACGTGAGCGTCGCCGCCGTGCTGCCCGCCGAGGAGGCGCTCGCGGACGGCTGGCTGGAGCGCACGGCGGGCCGTGCGGGCCGTGTGGGCGGCGCGGGGGAGAACCAGGGCGAGCTGTGCGCGACCGTGGATGTACGGCCGTACAGCGGGCCCGAGGGCGAGGACTGGTGGATCGTCTCGGACCTCGGCTGCGCCGTCGGGGGCGCGAGTGGCAGTGCGGAGCGGCGCGAGGACGTCGTGCTCGGCGTCGGCGGCGCCTCGACGACGCTGGCCGGGATCATGGTCCGCAGGCCCGTCGGACGGGCGCTCGACCTCGGGACCGGGTCCGGGGTCCAGGCGCTGCACGCGTCACGTTTCGCCACCCACGTCACGGCCACGGACCTCAACCCGCGCGCGCTGGACTTCACGCGCCTCACGCTCGCGCTCTCCGGCGCCCCGGCGGCCGAGCTGCGCGAGGGCGCCCTCTTCGCGCCCGTCGCCGACGAGGAGCCGTACGACCTGATCGTCTCCAACCCGCCCTTCGTGATCTCTCCCGGAGCCCGTCTGACGTACCGGGACGGGGGCATGAGCGGGGACGATCTGTGCCGCACGCTCGTCCGCGAGTCCGTCGGGCGCCTGACGCAGGGCGGCTACTGCCAGGTGCTCGCCAACTGGGAGCACCGGGAGGACGAGGACTGGCGCGACCGGGTCTCGGCCTGGGTGCCGTCCGGCTGCGACGCGTGGATCGTGCAGCGCGAGGTGCAGGACGTCACGCAGTACGCGGAGCTGTGGCTGCGGGACGCGGGCGACCACCGCGCTGTCCCCCAGACTTCGTCCGGGAGGTACCCCCAGGCCACCTACGCCGAGCGGTACGACGCCTGGCTCGACGAGTTCGCGGCGCGCGGCACCAAGGCCGTCGGCTTCGGCTGGATCACCCTGCGCCGTACGGAAGCGGAACGTCCGTCAGTGATCGCGGAGGAGTGGACGCACCCGGTCGAACAGCCGCTCGGCGAGGTGATCCGCGCCCACTTCGAACGCCAGGACTTCCTGCGCAGGACCGACGACGCCGAGCTGCTCGACCACCACTACGCCCTCGCGGACGAGGTCGTGCAGGAGCAGATCGGGCTGCCCGGCGCGGAGGATCCGGAATATGTGGTGCTGCGCCAGAACCGGGGCATGCGGCGCGCGACGACCGTGGACACGGTGGGCGCCGGCTTCGCGGGCGTGAGCGACGGCTCGCTCAGCGCGGGGCGGATTCTGGACGCCATCGGACAGCTTCTCGGCGAGGACGTGACGGAACTGCGCGCCCGTACGCCCGCCTCGATCCGGCTCCTGGTCGAACAGGGCTTCCTCACCCCCGTCGACGTGCCGCGGAGCTAGCGGGCGGGCGGGGCTCGGGGCCCGCAGCTCAGCCCGAGAGGTTCCGGGCCACCGCCCACGCCACCGCGGCCGTGAGCAGCGCCAGCGTGCCGCGCCGGCCCAGGTCCGGGCTGTAGCGGCGGCCGCGCAGCCCCTCGTAGAGCCAGCGCCCCGAGAAGTACGCGGCGGCGGGCAGGCCGAGGAGGAGCAGGGCCGCGTTGTCGTGCAGCGCGGCGGAGAAGTCGCCGTGCATCAGGTCGTACGCCATGCGCGTACCGCCGCAGGCGGGGCAGAGCAGTCCGGTGGCCCAGTTGAAGGGGCAGCGGGGCAGCCAGTGGCCGCCCTCGTGCGGATTGGTGCCGAACAGATACACGGCACCGCCCGCCGCCACCGTGGCGGCGGCGAGCGGCGGTGCGGCCGGATGCCGTACGGCGGCGCGGACGCGGGCGATGAAGGGGCTGGGGACTGGCTTCTTCACCGCGGGGTCATTGTTTCCCCCGTGAATCCCCCCGTGATTTTTACCCCCGCTTTGACCCCCGTGATGCCGCGCCACCGTTTTCTCCGGGCGCATGTCAGCCACGCAGAACGCGGCCGTCCTTGTCCGTGCGGCTGTCGCTGGTGAGGAAGATGATTCCGTCGACCAGGGACCAGATGCCCATTCCACCGCAGGTGAAGAGCTGGGCGATGCCCATGCCGACGTGGCCGGTGTAGAACCGGCCTATGCCGAGGCCGCCGACGAAGAGCTGCAGCACTCCGGCGACGATCTTCGACTTGTTCGAGAGCGGGCGGCCGTAGGCGTCGTAGCCGTACGGGGCGTTCGGGTCGTAGCCGGCGGGCGCGCCCATCTGGGCGCCCATGCCCTGCTGGGGGTAGCCGTAAGCGGGCTGGCCAGGGGCGGCGCCGGGCTGCTGGGCGTAGGGGTTCTGTCCCGGGTCCTGCGGGTAGCCGTAACCGGGCTGGTTGGGATTGGACACCTGGTCCTCCGAGGTCGAGCGGTACCTGAAAGCCCGAGACATGTTGCCAGAGTCACCGGGCGGCAGGATGGCTGGTTGTCGGGTTACCGTTCGAGTGGCGTTGCGGACTTTTCCCGTTTGACATGGGGGCGGGAGGTACCGTCACACTCCGCAGCGACACTGATGCAGAACCGATACCGGACCGCAGTAACCACAGCCGACCGAGAGAAGAGCGAAGTTGTCCCCGACCCACGAGACCGCAAACGGTGGGCGCCGACTCGTGATCGTCGAGTCCCCTGCCAAGGCTAAGACGATCAAGGGCTATCTCGGCCCTGGCTACGTGGTCGAGGCCAGCGTCGGGCACATCCGCGACCTTCCGAACGGTGCGGCGGAGGTCCCCGCGAAATACAAGGGCGAGTCGTGGGCGCGCCTCGGCGTAAATGTGGATCACGACTTCGAACCGCTGTATGTCGTGAACAGCGACAAGAAGGATCAGGTCAAGAAGCTGAAGCAGCTTCTGGCCGAGTCCGACGAGCTCTTCCTCGCCACCGATGAGGACCGCGAGGGCGAGGCCATCGCCTGGCATCTGCGCGAGGTCCTCAAGCCCAAGGTCCCGGTCAAGCGGATGGTCTTCCACGAGATCACCAAGGACGCGATCCAGACCGCGGTCCGCAATCCCCGCGACCTGAACCAGCGCCTGGTCGACGCGCAGGAGACCCGCCGCATCCTCGACCGTCTGTACGGTTACGAGGTCTCGCCGGTCCTGTGGAAGAAGGTCATGCCGCGGCTGTCGGCGGGCCGCGTGCAGTCCGTGGCGACCCGGCTCGTGGTCGAGCGGGAGCGCGAGCGGATGGCGTTCCGCTCCGCCGAGTACTGGGACCTGACCGGCACGTTCGCGACGGGGCAGGCGGGGGATGCCTCGGCCGCCGCGGGCGACCCGGGGACCTTCGGCGCCAGGCTCACGACCGTCGACGGGCGCCGCGTGGCGCAGGGCCGCGACTTCGGTGCCGACGGGCAGCTCAAGGCCCCCGGACGGGATGACGGGTCGGTGCTGCACCTGGACGAGGCGAACGCGCGTGCGCTGGCCGCCGCGCTGGAGGACACGGCCTTCGCGGTCCGCTCCGTCGAGTCCAAGCCGTACCGCCGCTCGCCGTACGCGCCGTTCCGGACGACCACGCTCCAGCAGGAGGCCAGCCGCAAGCTGGGCTTCGGCGCGAAGTCCACGATGCAGGTCGCCCAGAAGCTGTACGAGAACGGCTTCATCACGTACATGCGTACGGACTCCACGACGCTCTCCGACACCGCCGTGCAGGCCGCCCGGGCGCAGGTCACGCAGCTCTACGGCAGCGAGTACCTCCCGGACAGGCCGCGGACGTACGCGGGCAAGGTCAAGAACGCGCAGGAGGCGCACGAGGCGATCCGCCCCTCGGGGGACCGTTTCCGCACCCCGGCCGAGACGGGCCTGACGGGCGACCAGTTCAAGCTCTACGAGCTGATCTGGAAGCGGACCGTCGCCTCCCAGATGAAGGACGCCGTCGGCCAGTCGGTCACCGTCAAGGTCGGCGGACGCTCCGCCGACGGGCGGGACGCCGAGTTCAGCGCGACCGGCAAGATCATCACCTTCCACGGCTTCCTCAAGGCCTACGTCGAGGGCGCCGACGACCCGAACGCCGAGCTGGACGACCGCGAGCGGCGCCTCCCGCAGGTCGCCGAGGGCGACCCGCTGTCCGCGACCGAGATGTCGGTCGACGGCCACGCGACCAAGCCTCCGGCCCGCTACACCGAGGCCACGCTGGTCAAGGAGCTGGAAGAGCGCGAGATCGGCCGCCCGTCGACGTACGCGTCGATCATCAGCACCATCCTCGACCGGCGGTACGTCTTCAAGAAGGGCACGGCCCTGGTGCCGTCCTTCCTGAGCTTCGCCGTGGTCGGGCTGCTGGAGAAGCACTTCGGCCGCCTGGTCGACTACGACTTCACGGCCAAGATGGAGGACGACCTCGACCGCATCGCCGCCGGGAACGCGGAGGCGATCCCGTGGCTGCGCCGCTTCTACTTCGGCGAGGAGAGCGAGGGCACGGTCAACGGGACGGCGGCCGACTCCGGCAACGGGGACGGCGACCATCTCGGCGGTCTGAAGGAACTGGTGTCCGACCTCGGCGCGATCGACGCCCGCGGCGTCTCCTCGTTCCCCGTGGGCGAGGGCATCACGCTCCGCGTCGGCCGGTACGGGCCGTACGTCGAGGGCCCCAGCGAGACGGAGGGCGAGCCCGGACAGCGCGCCGACGTCCCGGACGACCTGCCGCCGGACGAGCTGACCGTCGAGTACGCGAAGGAGCTGCTGGCCAAGCCCACCGGCGACTTCGAGCTGGGCACCGACCCGGAGAGCGGCCGGCCGATCGTCGCGCGCGACGGGCGGTACGGGCCGTACGTCACGGAGGTGCTGCCCGAGGGCACGCCCAAGACGGGCAAGAACGCGGTCAAGCCGCGGACGGCCTCCCTGTTCCGTTCGATGTCGCTGGACACGATCACTCTTGAGCAGGCGCTCAGGATCCTCGCGCTGCCCCGCGTCGTCGGGACCGACCCCGAGTCGGGCCAGGAGATCACCGCGCAGAACGGCCGCTACGGGCCGTACATGAAGAAGGGCACCGACTCGCGCTCCCTGGAGAGCGAGGAGCAGATCTTCACGATCACGCTGGAACAGGCCCTGGAGATCTACTCCAAGCCCAAGCAGCGCGGCCGTGCCGCGGCCAAGCCGCCGCTCAAGGAGCTGGGCACCGACCCGCAGACCGAGAAGCCGGTGGTCGTCAAGGACGGCCGGTTCGGTCCGTACGTGACGGACGGCGAGACGAACGCGACCCTGCGCCGGGACGACGACGTCGAGACCATCACGCCGGAGCGCGGTTTCGAGCTGCTCGCCGAGAAGCGGGCCAAGGGCCCCGCCAAGAAGGCGGCGAAGAAGGCTCCGGCCAAGAAGACGGCCGCGAAGAAGACGGCGGCCAAGAAGGCCCCCGCGAAGAAGACCGCGGCCAAGAAGACGACGGCGAAGAAGACCACCGCCAAGAAGACGGCCACGGCCAAGAAGGCCACCGCCGCGAAGAAGGCGTCTTCGGACGAGTGACGGCGGCGTCTTCCGGCGAGTGACGGCGGCGTCTTCGGACGGGTGACGACGGCCGACGGCGCCCACTTCCCTCCGCACCGTCGGCAGACGGTGCGGAGGACCCGTGACGGACACGTGGGGAACAACCGTCCCGTTGCCGTTCGCACGGGGCGGAATCCGGGGAACCGGGCACTTGTTCGGGGGCGCGGCAACCTGTCGGTCACTCCCTATACGCTGGCGGAATGACCGGTGCAGAGCAGCCAACGGGCGCGGACCACACCCCCCACGACGCCCCCGACGACTCCCTCGCCGCGGAATCCCGTGAGAACGCGGTCGGCGCGCTCCTGCGCTTCCCTCCGTTGCGACGGTTGTGGAGCGCGCAGTTCACGAGCGGCATCGGCGACATGCTGGCACTCCTGGTGCTGCTGTTGCTCACGATGCAGGCCGCCGCCGTACGGTCGGCCGCAGGTGACCCCCTCTTCGGCGGCGGGTACCGCGGCATGGCCTTCGTCGTCGCCGCGGTGTTCGGGGTGCGGCTGCTGTCCACGCTGCTGTTCGGCGCTGTCCTGCTGGGCCCGGTCTCCGCGCTGGTGAACCGGGGGCCGGACCGGGACGGTTCGGGCCAGGGCGGTCCGGGCCGGGGCGGTCCGGGCCGGGAGAAGAAGATCCTCGACCGCCGCTGGACCATGTTCGGCGCCGATGTGCTGCGGGCGCTCGCACTGATCGTCGCGCCCCTGTGGATCGACTGGACGGCGGGCAGCGCGTTCGCGGTCCTGCTCGTCACCGTCTTCGTCACGGGCGCCGCCGAGCGCCTCTCGACCGTCACCCGGGACAGCGCGGCGCCCGCGCTGCTGCCCGCGGCCCCGCCCGAGGGCGTGGCCGTACGGCCGCTGCCCGACCACCACGACGCGCTGCGCCGCCTCTGGCTCCGTACGAGCTTCGTGGCGCTCCCGCTCGCGGCGGCGGCACTGGTCGCCGTCACCCTGGTGAGCAACCTGCTGGGCGCCGGGATCGACTGGTTCGGCTCCCACCAGGCCGCCCTCGCGTCGTACGTCGCGGCGGGGCTCTTCGCCGCGGCCGCCTCGGTCGTCTATTTCCTGGAGCTGCCCGACACCACGACGCCCCGCCCCCGCTCGCCCCTGGAGGGGCTGCGCAGGCCGCGGACCGCCTCCGGCAGCGGCACCGACAAGGGGCGTACGGGCGCCATTCCGCTGCTCGTGCTCGCCAGCGCCGCCGTCGCCGGGGCCGTCGCCTCGGCCGTCGCGCTCGCCCCGCTGCACGCGGCCGACCTGGGCGGCGGCCCCGTCACCTTCGGCCTGCTCGTGGTCCTGCTGACGGGCGGCACGGTCGCGGGGATCCGCCTCGCGCCCCGTACGCTCCCGTCGCTCTCCCGGCGCCGGCTGCTCTCCCTCGCCCTGTCCTGCACCGGCGTCGCGCTGCTCGCGGCCGGGCTGGTGCCCGACACGGCGACCGTGCTCGGCCTCGCGCTGCTCGCGGGCGTCTCGGCGGGCGTCGCCGCCAACACCGGGCACACGCTGCTCGACCAGGAGACCGAGGACCACCGGCGCGCCCGTACGACCGAGCACCTCCAGGCCGCCGCGCGGCTCGCGCTCGCCGTGTGCGCGCTCGTCGCGCCTGTACTGGCCGCGCTGATCGGGCCGCACCGGGTCGAGCAGGGCGAGTTCGTCTTCGACCACGGGGGCGCGTCGTTCACGCTGATGCTCGTCGGCGCCCTGCTGCTGCCCGTCGCCGCGCTCTTCCTGAGCCGCGCCGACGACCGCCAGGGCGTGTCGCTGCGGCGCGACCTGCGCGAGGCGTTCGGCGGCGGCCAGCCCGTCCAGGCACCGGCCGCCACGGGCTTCTTCATCGCCCTGGAGGGCGGTGACGGCGCGGGCAAGTCCACCCAGGTCGAGACCCTCGCCGAATGGATCAGGGGCAAGGGCCACGAGGTCGTCGTCACCAAGGAGCCCGGCTCGACGCCGATCGGCAAGCGGCTCCGCTCGATCCTTCTGGACGTCTCCTCCGCCGGACTCTCGCACCGCGCGGAGGCACTGCTCTACGCGGCAGACCGCGCCGAGCACGTCGATACGGTCGTCCGCCCCGCCCTGGAGCGCGGCGCCGTCGTCATCTCCGACCGCTACATCGACTCCTCCGTCGCCTACCAGGGCGCGGGGCGCGACCTGTCGCCGACCGAGATCGCCCGTATCTCCCGCTGGGCCACGGACGGCCTGGTGCCCCATCTGACGGTGCTGCTCGACGTCTCCCCGGAGACCGCGCGGGAGCGCTTCACGGAGGCGCCGGACCGGCTGGAGTCGGAGCCCGCCGAGTTCCACCAGCGGGTGCGGGCCGGATTCCTGACGCTCGCCGCCGCCGACCCCGCGCGCTACCTCGTCGTGGACGCGGGCCAGGAGCCGGAGGCCGTCACCACGGTCGTACGGCACCGGCTCGACCAGGTGCTGCCCCTGTCCGAGGCCGAGAAGAAGGCCCAGGAGGAGGCCCGTCAGCGGGCCGAGGAGGAGGCGCGCCGCAAGGCCGAGGAAGAGGCCGCGCGGAAGGCCGAGGAGGAGCGCCTGGAGCGCGAGCGCCAGGAGCAGTTGGAGAAGCTCCGCCGCGAGGAGGAGGAGCGCAAGAAGCGCGAGGCCGAGCTGGAGCGCCAGCGCGAGGAGGCCCGGCGCGCGGAAGAGGCCCGCAAGCAGGCCGAGGAGGCCCGGCGGATCGCCGAGGAGGAGCGCCAGCGCCGGGAGGCCGAGGAGCGCGTCCGCCAGGAGGAGCAGGAGCGGCTGCGCCGCCAGCACGAGGAGGAGACCCGGCTGCGGGCCGAGGCCGAGGAGCGGCGGCTGGAGAAGCAGCGCAAGGCCGAGGAGGCGCTGGTCCGCGCGGAGCAGGCACGCGCCGAGCAGGCCAGGGTCGAGCAGGCCAGGGCCGAGCAGGAGCGCGCCGAACGCGAGCGGGCCGAGCGCGAGCGGGCCGAGGAGGCGCGGCGTGCTGAGCAGGCCGAACAGGAGCGGGCCCGGCAGGCCCAGGCACAGGCACAGGCCGCGGCGCCGTACACGATGCGGAAGGAGCAGGGCCCGGACTCCGGTATCGGCTCCGGCTCCGGCTCCGGCCCCGCGCTGAACCCCGACGGGACCGAGGCGGACACGGCACAGCTCCCCCAGGTGGCGCCCGGGGGCACGCCGGACGCGGAGGAGACCGCGCTGCT
The DNA here is from genome assembly GCF_039530985.1 of Streptomyces albiaxialis. NCBI lineage: Bacteria > Bacillati > Actinomycetota > Actinomycetes > Kitasatosporales > Streptomycetaceae > Streptomyces > Streptomyces albiaxialis. Next base: position 778,118 of record NZ_BAAAPE010000001.1, on the reverse strand, counting down.
CCCCCAGGCCCAGATGCCGTCGGACGCCGAGGAGACGGCCCTCCTCCCGCAGGCCCAGGTCCAGCCGGAGCCTCAGGCCGAGCCCCAGCCGTACGAGCCGACGGATGCCGAGGAGACGGCGATGCTGCCGCACTTCCAGGAGCCGGACGAGGCGTACGACGAGGGCCGCGAGCGCGACCGTACCCACGAGCTGCCGCGCCCCGAGTGGGCCGAGGAGACCCCGCTGGACGACGTCCCGTCGCTCGCGGACGAGCTGCTCGGGCCGCACGGGGACGGGACCGGGGACGAGGACGAGGGCCGGGACAAGGGCTCCGGGCGCGGCTGATCGCCCACGGCCCCGGTGGGAGCTGGTTGTCAGTGGCGTCCGTGAGAATGGAAGCCGTACGTCACGCACGGCGCGGAAGGGAGGGCTGAGCCCATGGCGGTCTGGGACGACGTGGTCGGCCAGGAGCGGGCCACGGCGCAGCTCGGCGCCGCCGCCCGGGACGCGGACGCGTATGTCACGGCCGAGGCGGCGGGCCGGGGCAGCGCGGTGCTGTCCGGCTCGTCGATGACCCACGCCTGGCTGTTCACCGGCCCGCCCGGCGCGGGGCGTGCCGCAGCGGCGCGCGCGTTCGCCGCCGCGCTCCAGTGCGTCAGCCCGGACCGCGCGCTCGGCGGAGCGCCGGGCTGCGGCTTCTGCGAGGGCTGCCACACGGCGATGGTGGGGACGCACGCCGATGTCGAGGTCGTCCGCACCGACCTGCTGACCATCGGCGTGAAGGAGACCCGCGACCTGGTGCGCAGGGCCCAGATGTCGCCCGCGGGCGGCCGCTGGCAGGTCATCGTGCTGGAGGACGGCGACCGCCTCACCGAGGGCGCGGGGAACGTGCTGCTGAAGGCCGTCGAGGAGCCCGCTCCCCGCACCGTATGGCTGCTGTGCGCGCCGTCGACGGAGGACGTGCTGCCGACGATCCGTTCGCGCTGCCGCCACCTCGCGCTCCGTACGCCCCCGGTGGACGCCGTCGCCGACCTGCTGATGCGGCGGGACGGCATCGAGCCGGAGATGGCGGCGTACGCGGCCCGGGCCACCCAGGGCCACATCGACCACGCCCGCCGTCTGGCCACCGACGAGCGCGCCCGGGCGCGGCGCGAGGCCGTGCTCAAGCTGCCGGGCCGGGTGGACGACGTGGGCGGGGCGCTGCGCGCGGCCCAGGAGCTGATCGACGCCGCGACGGAGGACGCCAAGCAGGTCGCCGAGGAACTGGACGCCAAGGAGACCGAGGAGCTGCGCGCGGCCCTGGGCGGCTCCGAGGGCAAGCGGATGCCGCGCGGCACGGCGGGCGCGATGAAGGAGCTGGAGGACAAGCAGAAGCGCCGCTCGACCCGTACGCAGCGGGACTCGCTCGACCTCGCGCTCACCGACCTCACGGGCTTCTACCGGGATGTGCTGGCCCGCCAGTTGGGCTCCGACGTCGCCCTCGCGCACACGGAGAGCGCCGAGACGATCGGCCGTCTGGCGTCCACCTCGGGGCCCGAGCAGACGCTGCGCCGGATAGAGGCGGTGCTGGAGTGCCGCCAGGCGCTGGACCGGAACGTGGCGCCGTTGCTGGCGGTCGAGTCGATGACGATGGCACTGCGGGCGGGCTGACGCCGGGCCTCTGCCTCCGCGTCCGTCTCCGGCCCGGCCCGGCCCGGCCCGCCCGGCCCGGCCCTCGGTCACTCGTCCGAGGAGGAGGGGCGGGCGCCCCCGCATGGTCCGTACGCCCCCGGATACGCTCCCCAGGACGCGCCGCGAGCGAAGGGATCCGCCCATGCAGCCCAGTGACACCAGGCGCACGACCGGGAGCGTGCGCCGGGCCTCCCGTGCGGGGAGGGCGACGGCGGCGCTCGCGACGGCCGTGGTGGCGCTGTCGGCTCTGTCAGCGCTCTCGGGCTGCTCGGACGAGGGCTCGCCCGCCGAGCCCCGCGCGAACGCGTCGGCGCGCGGCGCCACCGCGGGCGCCGACGCGCCCCGGCTCAAGCCCCTCCCCGCCGGGATCCCGAAGGAGCTGAAGCCGTACTACGCGCAGAAGCTGGAGTGGCGCCCGTGCGGCGCCGCGGGCTCGGGGGACTTCCAGTGCGCCGAACTGCGCGTCCCGCTGGACTACGCGCACCCCGGGGACGGGAGCGGGGACGGGGACCGGGACGGCGGCGATCTGCGCCTGGCCGTGACCCGTAAGAAGGCCGAGGGCGGCAAGAAGGACCGCATCGGCTCCCTCCAGGTCAACCCGGGCGGCCCCGGCGGCTCCGCGGTCGACTACGTCGAGCAGGCCGCCGGACTCGCGTACCCGCCCGAGGTGCGCAAGCGGTACGACATCGTCGGCATGGACCCGCGCGGCGTCGCCCGCAGCGAGCCCGTCGAGTGTCTGAGCGACCGCCAGATGGACGCCTTCACGCGCACCGACCAGACACCCGACAGCCGCGCGGAGACCCGCCGCCTGACGTCCGCGTACGAACGCTTCGCGAAGGGCTGCGAGGGGCGTACGGGCAAGCGGCTCGGTCATGTCTCGACGACCGAGGCGGCGCGCGACATGGACGTGCTGCGGGCGGCGCTCGGCGACAAGAAGCTGCACTACGTCGGCGCCTCGTACGGCACGTACCTCGGGGCCTACTACGCCGGCCTCTTCCCCCAGCGCTCCGGGCGCCTCGTGCTGGACGGCGCGATGGACCCCACGCTCTCGTCCCTGCGGGTCAACCGGGAGCAGACGGCGGGCTTCGACACCGCGTTCCGGGCGTTCGCACGCGACTGCGCGGAGCGCGACGACTGCCCGCTCGGCACGGGCGGCGTGAAGGAGGCCGGGCGCGAGCTGAGCGCCCTCTTCAAGAAGATCGACGCCGACCCGGTCCGTACGGACGACGACTCCCGGAAGCTCACGGAGTCCCTCGCGACGACGGGCGTGATCCGCGCGATGTACGACGAGGGCTCCTGGCCCACCCTCCGCGAGGCCCTCGCCGCCGCGAAGAAGGGCGAGGGGGCGCCGCTGCTCGCCCTCTCCGACGACTACTTCGAGCGGGGGGCCGACGGCAAGTACACCAACATCATGTTCGCGAACCCGGCCGTGAACTGCCTGGACCTCCCCCCGGCGTTCACCTCCTCCGCCGACGTCGAGAAGTCCCTCGCCTCCTTCGAGAAGGCGTCCCCGGTCTTCGGCCGGGGCTTCGCCTGGGCTGCGCTCAACTGCGGCTCCTGGCCGAAGAAGCCCACCGGGCGCCCGCACCACGTCGAGGCCAAGGGCGCGGCCCCCATCGTGGTCGTCGGCACGACCCGCGACCCCGCCACCCCCTACCGCTGGGCCCGCGGCCTGGCCGGCCAGCTCGACTCGGCCCGCCTCCTCACGTACGAGGGCGACGGCCACACCGCGTACCAGCGCGGCAGCAAGTGCGTCGACGAGGCGATCGACGCCTACCTCCTCGACAACCGCCCGCCCAAGGACGGCACCACCTGCTCGTAAGCCCTCCCGACCATGGTCGGGACCACCCCGATAAACCATGTAGACTTATCGCCGCTGCGGCTGCCACGCTGGTCGCACGCAGCCTGCCGCCTTAGCTCAGTCGGCCAGAGCGACGCACTCGTAATGCGTAGGTCAAGGGTTCGATTCCCTTAGGCGGCTCCGTCAGAGCCCAGGTCACGATTTTCGTGGCCTGGGCTCTTTTCTTTGGGGCGGTCAGTGGGTGGGGATCGCCGCGCCCGTTACGTGGATGCGGGGGTCGTTCTCCTGGAGGTCTACTTCCAGGAGGGAGGGGCGGCCCATGTCGTGGCCCTGGTGGAGGGTGAGGCGGGTGGTCGGGGGGACGAGGGAGAGGGCGCGGGCGTAGGCGCCGAAGGCGGCGGCCGCGGCGCCCGTCGCGGCGTCCTCGACCACGCCGCCGACCGGGAACGGGTCGCGGACGTGGAAGACGGTCGGCGATTCGCGCCAGACGAGCTGCACGGTCGTCAGGTCGAGGCGCCGCATCAGGCGGAGCAGGCGGTCGAAGTCGTAGTCCAGGTCGGCCAGTCGTTCGCGGGTGGCGGCGGCCAGGACGAGGTGGCGGACGCCCGCGAAGGCGATCCTCGGGGGGAGTGCGCCGTCGAGTTCGGAGTGGTGCCAGCCGAGGGCCGCCAGGGCCTCCGTGACGTCGGCCGGGGCGGCGTCGTGGAGGCGGGGGACGACGCTGGTGAGGGTGGCCTTGAGGACGCCGTCCTCGGCGCGGACGGTGACGGGGACGTGGCCCGCCGAGGTGTGGAAGCCGAAGTCGCCCTCGCCGTGCAGCTCGCCGAGCGCGACCGCGGCGGCCACCGTGGCGTGGCCGCAGAAGTCCACCTCCGCCTTGGGGCTGAAGAAGCGCAGCGTGTACGAGCGGTCGTCGGCCGGGTCGGGGCCGGGGGTGAGGAAGGCGGACTCCGAGTAGCCGAGTTCGGCGGCGATCGCGACCATGTCGGCGTCGTCGAGGGAGGAGGCGTCGAGGATGACGCCCGCTCCGTTGCCGCCGGCCGGGTCGGTGGTGAACGCCGTGTAGTGGAGTACGTGCGTCGACTTCGGGTTCTGCTTCGTCGTGGGCATGGAGAGATCATCGGAGCCGGACGCTTCGTCGGCCGTCTAAGTGTCGATGTTCTACGCTGCGGCCATGACCGACGAGCCGCTCAAGCAGCAGACCGACATCGCCCGCGCCGCCGCGCTGGTCGCCGATCCGTCGCGGGCGCGGATGCTCAAGTGCCTGGCCGACGGGCGGGCCCTGGCCGCGAGCGCGCTCGCCGGTGAGGCGGGGGTCAGTGCCGCCACCGCGAGCGTGCACCTGGCCAAGCTGGTCGAGGGGGAGCTGGTCACCGTCGCCAGGCAGGGGCGGCACCGGCTCTTCCGGCTGGCCGGGCCCGAGGTGTCCGCGGCGCTGGAGGCCCTGGCGCTGATCGCCCCGCCGCTGCCCGTCACCTCGCTGAAGCAGAGCAACCGCGCGGGCGCCCTGCACCGCGCCCGTACCTGCTACGACCATCTGGCCGGGCGGCTCGGGGCCGATCTGATGGCCGCGCTGCTCGACCGCGGGGTGCTGACCGGGTACGACGGCATCCACCGGCCCGAGGAGGCGGTCCGCGACCGGCCCGCCTCCTACGGGCGTGACATCCGGTATCGGATGACGGGCCCCGGGCGGGAGTTGCTCCGTGAACTCGGCGTTCACGCCGAGCGGCTGCCGCCGCGCCGTCCCCCGGTGCTGTACTGCGTCGACTGGAGCGAGCAACGGCACCACCTCGCCGGGGGGCTCGGCGCGGCGCTGACGGCCCGGCTGTTCGCCCTGGACTGGGTGCGCTGGGGCGCCGCGCCGCGCGTGGTCCGCGTGACGGACGAGGGAGCCGAGGGGCTGGAGCGCACCCTCGGCCTGGTCCCCGTCCGGTAGCGGTACGAGCAGCGGTACGGCTCAGTGCGGGCTCAGTACGCGGCTCAGTGCGTCGCGATCGCCGGGTCGCTCACGCCCGGCTTGCCCGTCTCCACGTGGCCCGCGAGGCGCCGGAGGTACGCGGAGTCGCCGTCGATCGTGATGCGGACGTCGTACCAGTGGCGGGTGGGTCCGAGGGGGAGGGTGTGGGTCGTGGTGGCGCCGGGGCGGAGGGTCAGCTTCTTGGACCTGCCGCCGTAGGCGTTGGTCACCTGGACCGTCACCTTCGAGCCCGTGGGGTTGGTGAACGCCAGCTCCAGCGCGCCCTTCGCGGCGTGGCGGGCGGTGACCTCCGGGGTCCGCTTCTTGGCCGGGCCCTGGAAGGTGCGGAGGAAGCCGTTGGGGCCGTGGACCGTCAGGTCGTAGGCGTCCTTCGTCTGCGAGGTGTTCCAGGTGTCCGCGAGCGTTTTGCCCGCCTCCGTCGTGTAGACCCAGGGGCCGTCCGTACGGTTGCCCGAGGTGACGTGGAAGTGCGCGCCCGCCTTCTCGCCGCCGCCGAACGTCAGGGTCACCTTGCCCGTGGTCGGGTCGGATGCGAGGTCCGTCAGCGGGGCGTAGGGGAGGGGACGGGTCCGGCGTGCGCCCTTCTCCTGCTTGAGGGCCTGCGGGACGTCGGGGCGGGCCGGGTTCCAGGAGTCGTGGCGGTCGTTGTCCGGCGGCTCGTAGGCGTCGACGTCCGGGAGGTCCGGGCGGTCGGTGTCCTTGAGGGAGAAGTCGAAGGCGGAGGTGAGGTCGCCGCAGACCGCGCGGCGCCATGGGGTGATCTGCGGCTCCTCGACGCCGAAGCGCTCCTCGATGAAGCGGATGATCGAGGTGTGGTCGAAGGTCTCCGAGCAGACGTAGCCGCCGGTCGACCAGGGGGAGACGACGAGCATGGGGACGCGGGGGCCGAGGCCGTACGGGCCCGCCTGGTTCTTCGCATCGCCCTTGTAGTGCTCGGCGGCCGTGTCCATGGTGGCCTTGCCCTGGTTCGCGTCGGCCGGGGCGTAGGGCGGGACGACGTGGTCGAAGTAGCCGTCGTTCTCGTCGTACGTGATGAACAGCGCGGTCTTGCTCCACACCTCGGGGTCGGAGGTGAGCACGTCCAGGAGCTGGGCGATGTACCAGGCGCCATAGTTGGTGGGCCAGTTCGGGTGCTCGTCGAAGGCCTCGGGGGCGGTGACGTACGAGACCTGGGGCAGCTTGCCCGCGCGGATGTCGGCGCGCAGGTCGTCCAGGAGTTCGCCGCTCTTCTTGATCTCGGTGCCGCGCCGCGACTTCTCGTAGAGCGGCTCGCCGGGCTTCGCCTCGCGGAAGGTCTTGTTGTAGAGCAGCGTGTTGCAGCCGTAGCAGCCGATGTAGGCGTCGTCGGTCCAGCCCCACTCGCCCGCGCCGTTCAGGCCGTTGCCGATGTCCTGGTAGAACTTCCAGGAGATCCCGGCCTCTTCCAGCCGCTCGGGGTAGCTGATGCCCGGGTTGCCCGGCTTGTCGCCGGAGACGACCTGGCCGCCGATGCCGTCCTTCTCGCCGCCCTGGTAGCCGGTCCACATGTAGTAGCGGTTGGGCTCGGTGTTGCCGATGTACGAGCAGTGGTAGGCGTCGCAGACGGTGAACTTGTCGGCGAGGGCGTAGAAGAACGGGATGTCGTCCCGGTTCATGTACGCCATGGTCTCCTCGGACTTCGCGGCGATCCAGCCGTCGTACTTGCCGCCGTTGAGGGCCTGGTGGCTGCCGTTCCAACTGTGGTCGAGGCCCGCGAGGAACTTCATGCCGAGGTCCTCGTCGTCGGCGCGGTAGGGCAGCACCTCGGTCGCGTCGCCGGGCTTCTTGGGCTGATGGAAGACGTTCTTGCCGCCGGGCAGCGTGACGGGGCGGGGGTCGCCGAAGCCGCGCACGCCCTTCATGGCGCCGAAGTACTGGTCGAAGGACCGGTTCTCCTGCATCAGGACGACGATGTGCTCGACGTCCTTGAGCGAGCCGGTGCGGCGCGCGGCCGGGATGGCCGCGGCCCGCTCGATGCTGCTGGAGAGGGCTGCGAAGCCCGCGGTCGCTCCCGTTATCTGGAGGAAACGCCGCCGGTTGAGTTCAGGCATGACTGAGGACCTTTGGAAGGCGCGGGACTGCAGGGACGCGGGAAGTCTGCCAAGGTCACAGGCATTCCGGAAGGGTGGTGACGACTAAGAGGTCATTTGTGCTGATTGCTCTGACGGCCCCGATGACCTGCGGTTTTGTGGGCCCGAGGGCGGGGTAGGCGCGCTCTCGCCGACCGGCGCCGGAAGCAGCGTCACCGCCGTGAGGAGCAGCCCCTCGCGGCAGAGCCAGCGGCCGGAGAAGTGGTCGAGCGGGCGTCCCCCGACCGTGGGCGCGGGGACCAGGACGCGGGCTGTGAACGTCCCCTTGTCCGGGTCCGCCTCGATGAGCGCCTCCTCGAAGCCCAGCTCGCGGCGGGTCAGCGGATACCAGACCTTGAACACCGACTCCTTGGCGCTGAACAGCAGCCGTCCCCAGTGGACCCCGGGTTCCTTACGGGAGAGGGCGGCCACCCACTCCTGCTCGCGGGGGAGGGCGATGGCCTCCAGGACGCCCTCCGGCAGGGCCTCGTTGGGCTCCGCGTCGATGCCGAGGCCCAGGACGTCGCCGCGCCGGGCGACCGCCGCCGCGCGGTACCCCGCGCAGTGGGTCATGGAGCCGGTCACGCCCTCGGGCCACTGCGGGGCGCCGCGCCGGTTGCGCAGGAGCGGGGCCGGGGGCACGCCGAGGCCGCGCAGCGCGCGGCGCGCGCAGACGCGCCCGGTGGCGAACTCGCGCCGGCGCGAGGGCACGGCGTCTTCGACGATCTCCAGCTCCTCCGGATACAGATGTTTCTCCGGCGGGCCCTCGGCGTCCGTGAACGCCTCGCTCGTCGCCGCGGCGCCGGGCAACAGCTCCTGGACGAGGGTGGGCCCGGGCGCCGCGGTGGTGGGCACCGTGCGGAGGGGCTCGCGCGGGGGCCGGGGGCGCCACTCGCGCGGATAGCCGAGCGAGACCTCCTCGAAGCGGACCCCGTCGTGCCAGGTGACCCGGGGGATGTGCAGATGCCCGTAGACCACCGCCGTGGCGCGGAAGCGGCGGTGCCAGTCCGCCGTACGCTCCGTGCCGCACCACTGTGCGAACTCGGGGTGGCGCAGGATCCTGGTGGGCTCGCGGACCAGCGGGAAGTGGTTGACGAGGACCGTGCGGTGGGACGCGGGGATGTCTTCGAGGCGGCGCTCGGTCCACTCCACGCGCGCCCGGCACCACGCGTCCCGCGTCGGATACGGGTCGGGGTGGAGCAGATACTCGTCCGTGCAGACGACCCCGGCGTCATGGGCGAGGCGCAGCGACTCGTCCTTGGTCGCGGCGCCCGGAGCCCGGAACGAGTAGTCGTAGAGCACGAAGAGGGGGGCGACCGTGACCGGGCCCTCCTCGTCGTGCCAGACCGGGTACGGGTCCTCGGGCGTGACGACGCCCATGTCCCGGCAGGCCTTGACCAGGCGGCGGTAGCGCCGGTCGCCGCGCAGGGTCACCGGGTCGCTCGGGTGGGTCCACAGCTCGTGATTGCCCGGGGCCCAGACGACCTTGGCGAAACGGTCGCTGAGAAGTCCGAGGGCCCGCTCGATGTCCCAGAACCGCTCGGCGACATCGCCCGCGACGATCAGCCAGTCGGCGTCGGTTGTGGGGTGCAAGGAGTCGAGGACCGTGTGATTCTCCCGGAACGCGACATGCAGATCGCTGACGGCGAGCAGCTTTCCGTTCATCCGTACGCCCATCCCCCGTTGCGTAGTCGCTGACGCGCACCGCCGCCGCATCAAAACAAGGGCGCGGCAATCGTGTCAACGGCCGCCGGTGCGCGGGAATTCCCGCCGCGCGTGCGGGTAACGGAACCTTCGGGCGGCACAGTTGTGAGGTGCGGCACAATCGCCCTGTCGCTCGCGTACTTCCGGGGCGACTCCCCAAGGATGGGGCCGTGGCCACCCTTGGCCGGAAAACCGGGGGCTTGCCAAATCCCGACAAAGAATTGGCAATGATGGAGGTAAGCCGGTGAGCGAGAAAGCCACGACCACGGTGAAGTGCCTGGTCTGGGATCTGGACAACACGCTGTGGCAGGGCACGCTCCTGGAGGACGGTGACGTGCGCATCGCCGACGGGATACGGGAGGTCGTCGAGGAGCTGGACGCGCGGGGCATCCTCCAGGCCGTGGCCAGCAAGAACGACCACGAACCGACCTGGGCGCGGCTGGAGGAGCTGGGCCTCGCCGAGTACTTCGTGCTCGCCGAGATCGGCTGGGGCCCCAAGTCCCGTTCGGTACGGTCGATCGCCGAGCGGCTCAACTTCGCCGAGCGCACCCTCGCGTTCATCGACGACCAGCCCGCCGAGCGCGCCGAGGTGGAGTTCCACCTCCCGGAGGTCCGCTGCTATCCGGCCGAGGAGGCGGCCCGGCTCACGGAGCTGCCCGAGTTCACGCCCGCGGCCAGGACCGTCGACTCCGCCAAGCGGCGCGCGATGTACCAGGCGAACTTCCGGCGCGACGCCGAACGGGCCGAGTTCACCGGCCCCGACGAGGCGTTCCTCCGCTCCCTCGACCTCGAACTGCGCGTCTTCCGGGCGACGGAGACCGAGCTGAGCCGCGTCGAGGAACTGACCCAGCGCACCAGCCAGATGAACGCGACGGGCGTGCACTACTCCGACGAGGAGCTGCGGGGGCTCCTCGCCTCCGAGAGCCACGAGGTGCTGGTCGCGACCCTCTCCGACCGGTTCGGCACGCACGGCGCGATCGGTGTGCTGCTGGTCGAGCGGCGGCCCTCGGCCTGGCATCTGAAACTGCTGGCCACGTCCTGCCGCGTGGTCTCCTTCGGGGTCGGCGCGACCGTCCTGAACTGGCTGGCGAGCGAGGCCGCGGCGGCCGGTGCGCACCTGCTCGCGGACTTCCGGCGCACCGACCGGAACCGGATGATGGAGATCGCCTACCGGTTCGCGGGCTTCGACGGCGAGGACTGCGCGTGCCGCGCCGGGCTGCCCGCGCCGGAGACCGAGGGCGTGGAGCGGCTGCACCTGGTCACCGAGCGGCGCGATCCGCCGGTCACAATGCGGCTGTTCACCCCTGACCTGGGCGGACGTACGGACGACGCCGGGGAACGCGCGGTGTCCGTTCCCGGCGCGTAGGCGTCGGTCGGGCCTCGGTACGGGAGGCGGCAGGCGGGAGGCCGGGCGGCCTCCCGTGCCCCGTTGCCCCGTTGCTCCGTTACGCCGTCTTCTTGCGGGCCAGCGTCAGGCCGTCCGCCAGCGGGAGGACGCAGATCTCCACGCGCTCGTCCCCGCGCACCAGCCGGTTCACCTCGCGGATGGCGCGGGTGTCCGGGTCGTCGGCCTCCGGGTCGACGACCCGGCCGAAGAAGAGGGTGTTGTCCAGGACGACGAGACCGCCCGGCCTGACCAGGCCGACCGCCGCCTCGTAGTACGCGGGGTAACCCGTCTTGTCGGCGTCGACGAAGACCAGGTCGAAGCTGTTCTCGCCCTCCGTGGAGCGCAGTTCGGCGAGGGTCTCGCGCGCGTCGCCCGTACGGCGCTCGATGCGGTCGGCGACGCCCGCGCGCTCCCAGTGCTCGGCGCCGATGTCGGTCCACTTCTCGCTGATGTCGCAGGTGATCAGGCGTCCGCCGGCGGGGAGCGCCCGGGCCATGGCGAGGGTGCTGTACCCGGTGAAGGTGCCGACCTCCAGGACCCGCGCGGCGCCCGTGAGTTGGACGAGCAGCGCGAGGAACCGGGCCTCTGTGGGCGGGACCTGCATCGACGTGCCCCCGGGCAGCTCCGCCGTCAGCGTGCGCAGGGCGGTCAGCACCTCGTCCTCGGGGCTGGAGACGTCCTCGACGTAGGCGAGCAGTTCTTCGGTGACGGCAAGCTGAGTGGCCATGGGGTCAACGTACGTCGTCCCGGCGGGTGGTTGCACCGCTTCCCCTCGTCTCCGCCCGCGCGCACGGCGCTTCACGGCGTACGGGCCGGTGGCGCGGAGGCAAAAACCCGAGGTCGGCGCTGAACGGGGGAAGAAATATTACCCACCGGTTACAGAGAACGGGCGTACTCGGTACCGGAGTTCATTGCATCTCGCCAGAGTCGTCCGTTAGGGTGATTGTCGATCACGGGGGTGACGGGGCTTTCTGTGTGTCCCCCCTGGGTTCTGGGGTCGTGAAAGACGCGACCCATCAGTACGGGGGCAGGCGAAATGTAATGATCATTCATGGGTGCGGCGCTTACGCCGCTCAATTCTCCACGGCATAGCTGCCGTCTTCTGCTTGAAGCATCCGCAGAGCTTTTTGTGACTCTGTGACGTTCTTCGGCATTCCGGGATTCCGTGCCTACAGGGGTGTTCGCCGGTATCCCTGATTTCACGTGCGCCGAAACGTCATATCGAACCCGAACTCATTCCTCACGGTTGCCGGAACGACAAGTGCGTCGATTCCGCGCCCGGCTTCACTGCTGGTTCGACGCTATCCAGAAACGGATATCCATGATCGATCCGCCGGCGTTCGCAGGGACCGCTGCCGAGTCCTCGGCTCCGGCATGCCCGGACACCGGCGCCACCCGTCCACGGAGCGCGGGGTCGGGTCCGCGCCGGAGCGTGCCTCGTTCTGGCGCGCCGAAAGCAGAGGTGAATTGATGGACGTCGCAGTCATCGGCATCACGGGGCGCTATCCGGGGTCGGAGGACCTGGACACGCTCTGGGCACACCTGCGGGCAGGCCAGGACTGCGTGACCCGGCCGCCCGAGGACCGCTGGGACGAGGACAGCCGGCCCGAGGTGTGGGGCGGATTCCTCGACGGCATCGACAGGTTCGACCCCGCGCTGTTCGGCGTCTCGCCCCGCGAGGCGGCGGTGATGGACCCGCAGCAGCGGCTGTTCCTGGAGACGGTGTGGGAGCTGCTGGAGAGCAGCGGCGTCACGCAGGACGCCGTCGAGCAGCGGTACGACCGCCGCGTCGGGGTCTACGTGGGCGCGGCGTACCAGCTCTACCGGGCGGACGCCGCCGACCGCCCCCTCGCGGCGCTCACCTCCATGGCCTCGTACAACCTCATCGCCAACCGGGTGTCCCACTTCTTCGGACTGGAGGGGCCCAGCCTGGCGGTGGACAGCATGTGCGCGTCCTCGGCCATGGCCGTCCACCTCGCCTGCGCCGACCTGGCGCGCGGGGAGAGCGCGCTCGCCGTCGCCGGGGGCGTCAACCTGGCCACGCACCCGGACAAGTTCCTCGGGCTCTCCGAGATGGGGCTGCTCGGCAGCCACCCGGGCAGCCGCAGCTTCCGCGACGGGGACGGCTATCTGCCCGCAGAGGCGGTCGGCGCCGTGCTGCTCAAGCCGCTGGACGCCGCGCTGCGCGACGGCGACACCGTACACGCCGTCATCAAGGGCAGCGCCTCGCTGCACAGCGGGCGCGCCGACGGCTTCCTCAGGCCCAGCCGCCGCGCCCAGGCCGCCGTGATGCGCCGGGCGCTGGAGCAGGCCGGGGCCGAACCGGCCTCGATCGGTTACGTCGAGGCCGCGGCGAGCGGCGCCCCCGCGGGCGACGGGGCCGAACTGGCCGCACTCCGCGACGTGTTCGCGGACGCCCGTACGCCCGTGCCCGTGGGCACCGTCAAGTCGAACCTCGGGCACCCGGAGGCCGCCTCCGGCATCGCCCAGCTCACCAAGGTCGCCCTCCAGTTCCGCCACGGCGAGCTGGCGCCGCTCGTCGGCGCCGGGGAGCCCAACCCCGCCCTCCCCCTGGACGGCGGCGCCCTCGCCCTCTGCGAGGAGCTGACGCCCTGGGAGCGGCGCCGGGACGCGGAGGGCCGCGAGGTCCCGCGCCGCGCGCTGGTCAACTCCGTCGCGGTGGGCGGCAGTCACGTCAGCCTGGTGGTCGAGGCCCCGCCCGAGCGCGCGCCCCGCACGGGCGCGCGGGACGACGCCCGCCCGCAGCTCGTCGTGGTGTCCGCGCCGAGCCGGGAGCGGCTGACCGGGGCGGTACGGCGGCTGGACGCGTACCTGGATACCTGCCTCGCGGGCGACGCGGGGCCGGGCGGCGGCGAGGTGAGCCTGGCGGACGTCGCGTACACGCTGCAGACCGGCCGCGAGGCCCTGCCCGAGCGGTTCGCCGTGGTGGCGCACGACCTCGAAGGACTGCGCGCCTCTCTCGCCCGCTTCCTCACCAGGGACGAGGACCCCGCCGCGCACACGGGCAACGCCCGGGACAGCAGGACGGGTTCGCTGCTCTCGGTGCTCGACGGCGCCTCCGGCAAGGCCTTCCTCGCCGCCCTCGTCGACGACCGCGACCTGGCCCGCCTCGCCGAGCTGTGGGTGAACGGGGCCCGTGTGCCCTGGAGCGCGCTGCACCTGGAGGGGCGGACCGTGGTCCCGCTGCCGGGCACCGCGTTCGAGCGGGGCAGCCACTGGCTCGATCGGATGAGCGGCCACGACCAGCTCTCCGGGAACGGGAACGGGAGCCCGAACGGGAGCGGCGGCGCGTACGCCGGTCCGGCTCCGGGAGTGACCGGCACCTCGAACGGCGTCCGGCCCGCGGAAGGCGCGGAGTACGCCGATGCCGGGACCCTTCAGGCCCGTAAGGAGGCCGCCGTCGTCGCCGCCTGCGCCGAGCTGCTCGGGTTCGAGCCCGGCCAGATCGGGCCCGGCGACGGCTTCGTGGCGCTCGGCGGCCACTCCCTGGTCGCGCACCGCCTCGCCGCCGACCTGCGCGAACGGGGCCTGGACTGCGACCCGCCCAGCATCCTGCGGGCCCGCTCGCTCGCGGACATCGCGGAGGCGGCGGAATACGTGGGGGAGCCCGTGGAGGCCGAGGCGTCCGCGCAGCCCGTAGCGCCCGCGGAGCCCGTCGCGTCCGCGCAGCCCGTAGCGTCCGCGGAACCCGTAGAGGCCCCCTCCTCTGCACCCTCCCCCGTCGGCATCCCGCCGCACACCACCCGCGTCACCCCCGAGATGCTCCCCCTCGTCGCTCTCACGGAGGACGAGGTCGCGGCCGTCGTCGCGGCTGTGCCGGGCGGGGCGGCGAATCTGCAGGACGTGTATCCGCTCGCCCCGATGCAGGAGGGCATGTTCTTCCACCACGTCAGGGAGGACGCGCACGACCCGTACGTGTCGACGGGGCTGTTCTCCTTCGCGGACCGGGAGTGTCTGGACCGGTTCGCGGCGGCGCTGCGGGCCGTCGTCGCGCGGCACGACGCGCTGCGCACGGTGATCCTCTCCGACGGGCTCGACGGGCCCGTCCAGGCCGTCCTCCGGAGCGTCGAACTCGCCCTGGAGGAGGTCGGGCTGCGGTCCGGGGAGCCCGCCGGGGAGCAGCTCGCCGAGCTGCTGCGGCAGGCGCCGCGGATGCCGCTCGACCAGGCGCCGCTCATCCGGCTGCGCGGCGGCAGGCACCCGGACACCGGGGTCTGGCACGCGGCGCTCAGCCTGCACCACACGATCCACGACGCCTCCTCGCTCGGGTTGCTGTTCGCCGACATCGGCGCGCACATGGACGGGCGGGCGGCGGAGCTGCCGGAGCCCGCGCAGTACCGGGCGTTCATCGAGCACACCCGGCGTGGTCCTGCGGAACGGTCCGAGGCCGCCGCGTTCTTCGGCGAACTGCTCGGCGACGTGGAGGAGCCGACCGTGATGTTCGGGCTCCACGATGTGCACGGGGACGGCGAGGAGGTCCGCGAGCTGCGCCGTTCGCTGGACGAGGGGCTCGGACGGCGGGTGCGCGCGCTCGCCGCTGAGCTGGCGACCAGCCCGGCGACCCTCTTCCACGCGGGCTGGGCCCTGACGGCCGCCGCCTGCGCGGGCCGTGACGACGTGGTGTTCGGCACCGTCATGTGGGGCCGGCTCCAGGGGCCCGCCGGGACGGAGAGCATGCTCGGCAGCTTCATCAACACGCTGCCCGTGCGCTTCCGGCTGGCCGGCAGCAGCGTACGGGAGCTGGTGGAGCGGGCCGACGAGACGCTGAACGGGATCGTGCGGTACGAGCAGACGCCGCTCTCCGAGGCCCGCGCGCACAGCGGGCTGCCGAGCCCCGAGTCCCCGCTCTTCAACGCGATCCTCAACTACCGCCAGATGCCCGGCGACCACGGCGTCGAGCAGATGCTGGAGCGGGTCGGCGTCACGCCGCTGTCCACCGAGGTCATCGAGCGCAGCAACTACCCGCTGACCGTCTCCGTCAACGACATCGAGGGCAGCTTCCAGATCGACGCCCAGATCCACCGGGCCCAGGACGCCGACGTGGTCGTCGACTGCCTGGAGGCGGCCATGGCCGCGCTCGTCGACGCGCTGTCCGACGAGGAGCGCGCGGACGCCCCGGCGCTGGAGCTGTCGGTGCTGCCGCCCGTGATGCGGGAGCGCGAGACCGGCTCGTACGCCTGGGAGCCCGTGGAGACGGGGATCCCGCTCGGCGAGGCCGACCGGCGGATGGACGCGTGGTTCGAGGAGATCGTCCGCGCGGCGCCCGACCAGGTCGCCGTGCGCTGCGAGGACCGCGACCTGACCTACGCCGAGCTGAACGCGCGGGCGAACCGCCTCGCGCGCTACCTGCGCGAGCGGGGCGTGGGCCGGGACGGGCTGGTGGCCGTGTGCCTGCCGCGCAGCGAGTGGCTCGTGGTGAGCGCGCTGGCCGTGGTGAAGGCCGGAGGCGCGTACGTACCGCTGGACCCGTCCGCGCCCGCCGAGCGCATCGGCCATGTGATGCGGGACAGCGCGCCGCGCGTGCTGCTCGTCTCCGGCGGAGTGCCGGAGGGCCTCGACGCGGGCGGCGCCACGGTCGTGGACGTGCCGGGCGACGCGGACCGGTGGGCGGACCTGCCCGACGGCGACCTGGAGCCCGTGGCGGGCGCCTCGGCCGCCGACCTCGCGTACGTGATCTACACCTCGGGCTCGACGGGCCTGCCCAAGGGCGTGATGGTCGAGCACCGGAACATGTCGCGGTTCTTCGTCGCGTGCCACGAGTGGTTCGGCTACCGGACCGGGGACGTGTGGACGCTCTTCCACTCCTTCGCCTTCGACTTCACCGTGTGGGAGATGTGGGGCGCGCTGCTGCACCAGGGCCGTCTCGTGGTCGTCACGCAGGACGTGGCCCGCAGCCCCAAGGACTTCTACGCGCTGATGTGCGCCGAGCGCGTCACGGTCATGGGCCAGACGCCGACCGGCTTCGGCCAGCTCATCGACGCGCAGGGTGAGTACCTCGAAAAGGGCGCCTCGCACTCGCTGCGGACCGTGCTCATCGGCGGCGAGGAGCTGGACGCCTCGCCGCTCGCCCCGTGGTTCCAGCGGCCCGTCAACGACGGGGTGAAGCTGATCAACATGTGGGGCACCACCGAGACGACGGTGGTCACCACCTTCCGCCAGGTCGTCGAGCCCGACACCCGCCTCACCACCCGGCCCATCGGCCGCCCGATGCCGGGCAACAGCGTGTACGTGCTCGACCCGCGCGGCAATCCGGCGCCGACCGGCGCCGTGGGCGAGCTGGTCATCGGCGGCGAGGGCGTCTCGCGCGGCTACCTCAACCGGGAGGAGCTGACCGCCGAGCGCTTCGTGCCCGACCCGTACGCCACGCTGCCGGACGCGCGGATGTACCGCACCGGCGACCTGGGGCGGCGGCTGCCCGACGGGACGCTGGAGTTCCTCGGCCGCAACGACGGCCAGGTCAAGGTCCGCGGCTACCGCATCGAGCTGGGCGAGATCTCGACCCGGCTCAACGAGCACCCCGCCGTCGCCGAGGCCCGCGTCGTCGTCCGGGGCCAGGGCGACGAGCGCCGCCTCGTCGGCTACGTCGTCCCCGCCGACCAGGACACGGGCCCGATGCGGGCCCTGCGCCGCCTCGCCGCCGAGCGCCCCGGGCTCCACGACACCGTCCGCGAACTCCCCGGTGGGCTCCCGGTCCTCGACCCCGAGGGGGGCACGGCCGTGCCGCTCACCGGGGAGCACGGGCTGACGCTCGGCGCGGGCGAGCGCGTCGTGGACATGGGGGCCGGTCCCGGCCTCTTCACGCTGCTGGCGGGGCTGTCCCGCCCGGACGCCGAGCTGCACGCGCACGAGCGGGACCCGCTGCTCCAGGAAGCGCTGCGCGCCAACCTCGCGCTGTACGGCCTCGAAGCGCGGGTCCACGACGGCGACCCGGCCACCGCGCTGTCCGCGCTCCTGGCGGACGGCGGCGGTGTGGGCCTGCTGCGCCTCGGCGCGGACGACACGGGACACGCGCTGCTCGACGGCCTGACCGGCGACGGCTGGCGCGCCGTCCGCCAGCTCGTGGTCGAGCTGCGCGACGACGCGGACGGGCGGCGGAAGACGGTCACGGCGCTGCTGGAGGAGCGCGGATACGAGGTCTCCGGCGAGGAGAGCGAGGGCGGCAGCGGGACGTACGTCCTCCGCGCCCGCCGGGCCCCGGATCCCGGGGGCGACCGTACGCCCCTCGGCGACGTCGCCGTGCCGCGCTGGCCGAACGAGGGGGTGCTGAAGGCGGAGCTGGACGCCGCCGTACGGGCCGCGCTGCCCGCGTACATGGCGCCGTCCGGCTACGTGATGCTCGACGCGCTGCCGCTCACCAGCAACGGCAAGCTCGACACCCACGCCCTGCCCGAGCCCGAGCTGCCCCGCAGGTCCGCCGACGGGGCGGCGGAGCTGGACACCCCGGCCGAGCGCGTCGTCGCCGAGGTCTGGGCGGAGCTGCTCGACCTGGACGCCGGGCTCCTGGGGCGGGACAGCAACTTCTTCTCGCTCGGCGGCAATTCGCTGCTGGTCACCCGGATGATCAACCTGATCAAGCGGCGTACGGGCGTCGAGCTGCGGGTCCAGACGATCTTCGGCGCCGAGCAGCTCGCGCACCTGGCCGCCGACGTGGAGCGGCTGACCCCGGACAGCGGGCCCGCCGCCGCGCTCGACCTGGACGCGCTCAGCGACAGCATCAGCCTCGTCCAGAACCTCAGCGACGAGGAGCTGGACGCCCTGGACATCGACACCGCCCCCGTCCCCGCCACCGAGAGCTAGGCAGAGAGAGCGAGATGAGCATGCCGCACGAGGAGAGCGGGCAGGAGCTGATCCGCCGGATCCAGTCCATGCCCTTCAAGCGGCAGCGCGCCGTGATCGCGCTGCTGCGCAAGCAGGGCGTGGACGTGTCCGCGCTGGACCTGATCCCCCGCCTGCCCCGCTCCGACGACCAGCCGCTCCCGCTGTCCTTCGCCCAGCAGCGGCTGTGGTTCCTGGCCCAGTTGGAGGACACCGGCGCGCACTACAACGTCCCACTGGCCCTGCGGCTGCACGGGAAGCTCGACCGCCCGGCGCTGCGCCGCGCGCTGTCCGGCCTGGTGCTGCGGCACGAGGCCCTGCGCACCCGCTTCGAGGACAGTGACGGCGTGCCGCGCCAGATCATCGACGACGGCGCGGACTTCACCGTGCGGGAGCGGGAGACGGCCGACCCGCAGGAGGTCGTCCGGGCCTGCCGGGAGGAGATGCTCGCCCCCTTCGACCTCGCGCGGGACCCGCTGATCCGGGCGCTGCTGCTGCGGCAGAGCGACACCGAGCACGTCCTGATGGTGACGATGCACCACATCGTCTCGGACGGCTGGTCGGTCGGGGTGTTCTTCCGCGAGGTGACCGAGCTGTACGAGGCGCACCGGCAGGACCGGGACGCGGCGCTGGAGACGCTGCCCGTGCAGTACGCGGACTTCGCGGCATGGCAGCGCCAGTGGCTCGCGGGCGAGGTGCAGACGCGGCAGATCGAGTACTGGAAGAAGCAGCTCGACGGCGTGGACCCGGGCCTGACGCTCCCCGCCGACCGGCCGCGCCCGGCGGTCCGGGACCACGAGGGCACCCGGGAGTTCTTCCGCTGCTCCCCCGAGCTGCTGGCCCGGCTGCGGAAGCTCTCCGAGCAGCACGACGCCACGCTCTACATGACGCTGCTGGCCGCCTACTCCGTCCTGCTGCACCGCTACACCCAGCGGACCGACATCGCCGTCGGCACCATCGTGGCCAACCGGGGCAGGGCCGAGATCGAGGGGCTCATCGGGCTGTTCGCCAACACCCTGGTGATGCGGAACGACCTCGCCGGCGACCCGGCCTTCTCCGAGCTGCTGGGCCGGGTGAAGAAGACCGCGCTGGAGGGCTACGACCACCAGGACGTGCCGTTCGAGGCCGTGGTGGACGCGCTCCAGGCCGAGCGGAGCCTCAGCCACTCGCCGGTGTTCCAGACCGTGCTGGTCCTCCAGGAGGAGCAGGCCGAGCCGCGGCTCACGCTGGGCGGGCTGGAGGTGACCTCGGTCGATGTCGACTTCGACATCAGCAAGTTCGACCTGACCCTGGACCTGCGCGAGACCCCGGACGGGCTGACGGGCGCCGTGGAGTACGCGACCTCGCTCTTCGACCGGGAGACCGTCCAGCGCTTCGTCCGGCACTTCACGACCCTCCTGGAGTCCATAGCCGACGGGCCGGAGCAGCCGATATCCCGCCTGGAGCTGATGGACGCCGCCGAGCGCGAGCGCCGGGCCGAGGAGTGGCGCACGCCGCCCGCCGAGGACTCCTCGGAGCGCTGTCTGCACGAGTGGTTCGAGGAGGTCGTGCGCGCCTCGCCGGACGCGGTCGCCGTCCGGTCGGGGGAGACGACCCTGACCTACGCGGAGCTGAACGCGCGCGCCAACCAGGTCGCCCGCTTCCTGCGCACCCGGGGCGTCGGCCGCGAGTCGCTGGTGGCGCTGTGCCTGCCGCGCGGCGAGTGGCTCGTGGTGGGCGCGCTGGCCGCGCTGAAGGCCGGAGGCGCGTACGTACCGCTGGATCCCTCGGCGCCGCCCGAGCGGCTGCGGCACGTGCTCACCGACAGCGCCCCGAAGGTCGTCCTGGTCGACGGCGGGGTGCCGGAGGGCCTGGACGTCGGGCGTGCCTCCGTGGTGGACGTGCGGGACCGCTGGGACTGGCTGCCCGACGACGACCTCCAGCCGGTGGACGGGGCGTTCCCCTCGAACCTCGCGTACGTGATCTACACGTCCGGCTCGACGGGCGTGCCCAAGGGCGTGATGGTCGAGCACCGCAACGTCTCGCGGCTGTTCACCTCGACCCGGGAGTGGTTCGGCTTCGGGCCGGACGACGTGTGGACGCTCTTCCACTCCTTCGCGTTCGACTTCACCGTCTGGGAGATGTGGGGCGCGCTGCTGCACGGCGGCCGGCTCGTCGTCGTCCCGCACGCGACGACGCGCAGCCCCAGGGACTTCTACGCGCTGCTGGTCGAGGAGGGCGTCACCGTCCTCAACCAGACGCCCAGCGCCTTCGGCCAGTTGATCGCGGCGCAGGGCGAGCACGGCGAGGAGGCAGCCCCGCACTCGCTGCGGACCGTGGTCTTCGGCGGCGAGGCGCTGGACACGGCCGCGCTGCGGCCCTGGTACGCGCGCCCGGTCAACGCCGGGACCGAGCTGGTCAACATGTACGGGATCACCGAGACCACCGTGCACGTCACCCACCGGCCGCTCACCGAGGCCGACACCGCGCGCGCCGTCAGCCCCATCGGCGGCCCCCTCCCGGACCTGACGGTCTACGTGCTGGACGCGCACGGGAACCCGGTGCCCACGGGCGCCGTCGGCGAGATGTACGTGGGCGGCGAGGGCGTGGCCCGCGGCTACCTCAACCGGCGGGAGCTGACCGCCGAGCGCTTCCTGGACGACCCGTTCCGCGGCGTGCCCGGCGCCCGGATGTACCGCACCGGGGACCTGGGCCGGGTGCTGGCCGACGGCTCGCTGGAGTACCACGGGCGCAACGACGACCAGGTCAAGATCCGCGGGCACCGCATCGAGCTGGGCGAGATCTCCGCGCGCCTCGACGAGCACCCCGAGGTCGGCTCGTGCGCGGTCGTGGTCCGCGAGGACCAGCCCGGCGACCGGCGGCTCGTGGCGTACGTGGTGCCCGTGTCCGCTTCCGCGACCGCTTCCGGCGAGGACGAGGACGACGAACGGCAGTCCGGGCTGCGCGCCGAGCTGGACCGGCTCGCCCGCCGCACGCTGCCCGACTACATGCTGCCCGGCGCGTACGTCTTCCTCCCCGTCCTGCCGCTGACCACCAACGGCAAGCTGGACCGCGCCGCGCTCCCCGCGCCCGGCATCGACGCCTACGCGCGCCGCGCCGAGCACACGTACGTCGCGCCCTCCACCGCGACCGAGCGCGAGCTGGCGCGGGTCTGGGCCGAGCTGCTCGGCTTCGAGCAGGACCGGATCGGGGCGCACGACAACTTCTTCACGCTGGGCGGCCATTCGCTGCTGATCACCGTGCTGGTGGCGCGGCTGAAGGACGCCGGACTGCACCTCACCGTGCGCGACACGTTCAGCGCGCCGACCCTGGAGGCGCTGGCCGCGCGCATCGACGAGAACGCCTCGTCCGGCGGCGCGGCGGGCCCGGGCCCGGGCGGCGGCACGGCGGCCGCGCCCTACACCGTCCCGCCCAACGGCGTCCCCGAGGGCTGCGAGCGGCTCACGCCCGGCATGCTGCCCCTGGTCGAACTGACGCAGGAGCACCTGGACTCGCTCGCGGACCGGGTCCCCGGCGGCGCGGCCAACATCCAGGACGTCTACCCGCTGGTCCCCTCCCAGGACGGCATCCTCTTCCACCACCTGATGGATCCGGAGAACGACCCGTACGTGATGTCCGCGGCGTTCACCGCGCCGGACGAGGCCGCGTGCGCCGCGTTCACCGAGGCCCTCCAGGGCGTGATCGACCGCCACGACGTGATGCGTACGGCGGTGCTCACCGAGGGGCTGCCGGAGCCGGTGCAGGTCGTGCACCGCTCGGCCGAGCTGCCCGTGACGCGCATCCGGCTGGACGCGGACGGCGACGTGGCGGCGGGCGAGGAGGCCGAGGAGCGGGTCAAGGCGCTGCTGCACACCCCGCCGCCGCTGCTGCCCGACCGGGCGCCGATGATGCAGCTCCGCGTCGCGCCCGAGCCGGGCACGGAGCGCCGCTTCCTGCTGGTGACCTTCCACCACCTCATCGAGGACGCCACCTCGCTGCGGCTGATCTTCGACGAGCTGGCGGCGCTCATGGCCGGGCGCGCCGACCTGCTGGCCCCGCCCGCGCCGTACCGCGACTTCGTCGCCCACACCCTGCACGAGCTGCGCACGGGCGACGCGGAGGAGTTCTTCCGCGCGACGCTCGGCGACGTCACCGAGCCCACCGTGCCGTTCGGCCTGAGCGACGTGCACGGCGACGGCCGCCGCACCCGCAAGCCGCGCCGCTCCCTGGACGCCGGGCTCACCCGGCGGCTGCGGGACGAGGCGGGGCGGCTGGGCCTCAGCCCGGCCTGGCTCTTCCACGCGGCCTGCGCCCGCGTCGTGGCCGCCAGCAGCGGGCGCGACGACGTGGTGTTCGGCACCGTGATGTCGGGCCGCCTCCAGGGCGTGCCCGGCGTGGAGCGGATGCTGGGCAACTTCATCAACACGCTGCCCCTGCGCGTCCGGCTGGACGGCAGGTCCGTGCGCGAGCTGGTCGACGAGGTGGCCTCGGGGGTGCGCGAGCTGATCGCCCGCGAGCAGTCCTCGCTGAGCCTGGCGCAGCGGTGCAGCGGGCTCGACAGCGACACCCCGCTCTTCAGCGCCGCGATCAACTTCCGGCACTTCGAGCCCGGCAACGAGGACGCCGGCGCGCCCACCCTCGAAGGGCAGGGCATCGCGTGGCTGGGCGTCATGGACCGCACCAACTACCCGATGGGCATGTCGCTGGACGACACCGGCGAGGAGCTGTCCCTCACCGTCCAGGTCGAGGACGCGGTCGAGCCCGAGACGCTGCTGCGGTACGTGGAGACCGCGCTCGACGGCATCGTGACGGCCCTGGCCGACGGCGACGGGCACGGCACCCGCGCCCTCGACGTCGAGGTGCTGCCCCCGGACGAGCGGAAGCTGCTGCTGGCCGCGGCGCGGGGCGAGCGGCCCGCGTACCCCGAGGACGCCTGCCTGGCCGGGCTGTTCGAGGAGCGGGCGGCACGGCGGCCCGACGCGGTCGCCGTACGGCACGGCGCGAGCACCCTCACGTACGCCCGGCTCAACGCCCGGGCCAACCAGGTCGCCCGCCATCTGCGCGGCGCCGGGGTCGGCCCCGACGTGCTGGTGGGTCTGTGCGCCGACCGCACGCCGGACCTGGTCGTCGGGATGCTGGGCATCCTCAAGGCGGGCGGCGCCTATGTGCCGATCGACCCCGACTACCCCGAGCAGCGCGTGCGGAGCCTCGTGGAGACCTCCGGGGTGCGCGTGGTGCTGGCCCAGTCACGGCTGCCCGGCGGGCTGTTCGGCGACGTGGACGAGGTCCTGCACCTCGACACGGGGCAGCGGGCCGCCGACGGGGCGCGGGTACTGGAGGACCTGGCCGAGGAGGACGTGCCCCGCGCGGAGACGGGCCTCACCCCGGACCACCTGGCCTACGCGATCTTCACCTCCGGCTCGACGGGGCGGCCCAAGGGGGTGCTCGTGGAGCAGCGCGGCGTGGTCCGGCTCGTCACCAACCCGGACTACTTCGCCTGCGACGAGGACGCGGTGGTGCTGCACCACTCGTCGATCTCGTTCGACGCGGGCTCCCAGGAGGTCCTGACCCCGCTGCTGACCGGCGGCGAACTCGTCCTGCACGACGGCGAGTCGAAGGACCCGGCGCAGGTGCTGGACACCGTCGCGCGCGCCGGTGTCACCACCATGCTGCTGTCCGCGGCCTTCCTCCCGGCGTTCGTCCAGTCCGCCGCGGGCCGGGAGCTGGCGCTGCGGTACCTGGCGGTCGTCGGCGACACGTTCTCCGCGCGCGACGTGCGGCGGCTGTACGAGGCCCAGCCGGGCCTGACCGTCGTCAACGGCTACGGGCCGACGGAGAACAGCATCGCCTCGACGTACCACGAGATCCCCCGGGACCTTGCCGACGAGGCCCGCGTGCCCATCGGCCGCCCCGTCCCGCACACCACCGCGTACGTGACGGACGAGCGGCTGCGGCTGGTGCCCGACGGCGTGATCGGCGAACTGTGCCTGGGCGGCGCCGGTGTCGCGCGCGGCTATCTCGACGCGCCGGAGACGACGGCCGAGCGGTTCGTCCGCGACCCCTTCGGCGAGGAGCCCGGCGGGCGGCTGTACCGCACCGGCGACCTGGTGCGCAGGCTGCCCGACGGCACGCTGGAGTTCCGCGGCCGGGTGGACGACCAGATCAAGGTGCGGGGCTTCCGCGTCGAGCCCGGCGAGATCGAGACGGTGCTGCACGCGCACCCCTCGGTGCACAGCGCCGTCGTCGTCCCGCGCACGGCCGACGAGGTGCAGAGCCTCAGCGCCTATGTGAGCCCCGCCGAGGAGTGGCTGGAGGCGGCGGCCGAGGCGCAGACCTCCGAGCACCTGGGCCAGTGGGAGCGGCTGTTCGAGGACCAGTACGCGCGCGGCGGCGACGAGTCCGTGCCCGACGACCTCAACCTCGCCGGCTGGGAGAGCAGCTACACGGGCGAGCCCGTGCCCGAGGACGAGATGCGCGAGTGGATCGACGGCACCGTCGCCACCATCCGCGCGCTCCGCCCGAAGCGGCTCCTGGAGATCGGCTGCGGCACGGGCCTGCTCCTCTTCCGCTACGCGGAGGAGTGCGAGTCCGTGCACGGCGTGGACATCTCCGCCTCGGCCCTCGCGGACGTACGCCGGGGCGCCGCTCGGCGCGGCTGGTCCCACGTCACCCTGGCCCAGGGCGACGCGCTCTCCGTGGACCGGCTCGGGGAGGAGGCGGACGGCCAGGGCACGGACGGCGCGCTCTTCGACGTCGTCGTGCTCAACTCCGTCGCCCAGTACTTCCCCAGCCGCAACTACCTGGACGAGGTGCTCGCGCGGGTCCTGCCCCTCGTCGCCGACGGCGGCCGGATCCTGCTGGGCGACATCCGCAACCTCGACCTGTTCTCCGCGCACGTCTCCGCGATCGAGCGCAGCCGCTCCGGCGTGCCCGGCACGGCGGGCGCGCTCAACGCACAGGTGCAGCGCCGCAGGCGCCAGGAGACCGAACTCCTCGTCAGCCCCACGTACTTCACCCTGCTCCCGGAGCGGTTCGGGGAGGTGGGCGCCGTGGACCTCATGGTCAAGCGCGGCACCGGCGACAACGAGATGCTCGCCTACCGCTACGACGTGGTGCTGACCAAGGGCACCGTCCCGGCGGCGCCCCAGCACCCCTGGCTGGAGGCCGCGACCCCGGCGGAGCTGCGCGCCCTGCTGGACGGCGGCGCCCCCGACGTCTTCGGCGTCACGGGGCTGACCAACCACCGGGTCGCCGAGGACGTGCGCGTGTGCACGTCCCTCTCCCGCTGGGCGCCGTCCCGCCAGGTCGAGCCGCTGCCGCGCGGCGGCAGGCTCTCCCCGGAGGCCCGGGAGGAGGTCCGCGAGCTGGAGGCGGCGCTGCTGCACGCCGAGTCCCTCGGGTACGAGGTGGCGGCCACCTGGTCGCAGGACCGGCTGGACGGCCTCGACCTGATCCTCGCCCGCGGCGGGGCGCCCCGGGCGCGGGCGCGGTCCCCGTACCGCGAGCGGCGCCTGGCGAACGCGCCGCAGGTGGACAGGCTGGGCACGGGCCTGGTCAAGGAGCTGCGCGACCACCTGGCCGACCGGCTCCCCGACCACCTGGTCCCCGGCGCCTTCGTCGTGCTGGAGGAGCTGCCGGTCACCCCGCAGGGCAAGATCGACAAGCGGGCGCTGCCCGCGCCGGACGAGGAGGACCTGGCCAAGGAGGTCTACGTCGCGCCCCGCACCGAGGCCCAGCGGACGCTGTGCCGGATCGTCGGGGACGTCCTCCAGCTCGAACGGGTCGGCCTCCAGGACAACTTCTTCAACCTGGGCGGCCACTCACTGCTGGCCACCCGGCTCAATCTGCGGGTCAAGAAGGAGACGGGCGTCGAGCTGTCGCTCCAGCTCATCCTCACCGCCGCCACGATGGAGGAGATGGCCTCCGCGCTGGAGGAGGAGCTGGGCGAGGAGGAGGGCCCGGGCCTGGTGCCCGCGACGCCCGCCGCCGAGGGCGCCGAGGCGCCGCTGTCCACGTTCCAGCGCGACCTGTGGTTCCTGCGCGGCCCCGGCCACCTGGGCAGCGCGTACGACAATGTGCAGCTCGCCGTGCGGATGCGGGGCACGCTGGACCGCGAGGCCCTGACCGGGGCCGTACGCGCCCTGGTGGAGCGGCACGCGGTCCTGCGCACGGGCTATGTGCGCCGCGAGGACGCCTATGTGCAGCGTGTGAACGGCGCCGGCGGCTTCGAGGTGCCGGTGCTCGACGTCCCGCAGGAGGAGGGGGACGGGGACGGGGCGCCGGCCGCGTGGCTGCGGGCCGAGCGGCTGCGGCCGTTCGCGCCCGAGGGCCCGTTCGCGCTGCGGGCGCACCTGCTCGCGCTCGGGGACGAGGACCACGTTCTGGTGCTCACCCGGCCCTGGGGCGTCTTCGACGGCTGGTCGACGGGCCTCCTCCTGCGCGAACTGGCGAGCGCCTACCGGGAGCTGAGCGCGGGCCGCGCCCACGGGCTCGCGCCGCTGCCCCTGCAGTACGCCGACTTCGCCCGCTGGCAGAGCGGCACGCTGGACGCGGCGGAGCTGGACCGGCAGCGCGACCACTGGCGCAAGCGGCTCGACGGCCTGCCCGGGTGCCTGGCGCTGCGCACCGACTACCCCCGGTGCCCCGTGAAGTCGTACCAGGGCGCGGCGGTGGACTTCGCCGTCCCGGCCGCGCTGACGGAGCGGCTGCGGAAGCTCGGCGCCGACCAGGGGGCCTCGCTCTACATGGTGCTGCTCGCCGCGTACGCCGTGCTCCTCGGCGGCCGTACCGACGACCGCGAGCTGGCCGTCGGTTCCCCGGTGACCCACCGTCCGGCCGCCGAACTGGAGGAGCTGGTCGGCTACTTCGTCAACGCGCTCGTGCTGCGCCTCGACATCGCGCCCGAGCGGACGTTCCCGGAGCTGCTGGCGCAGGCCCGGGAGGTGGTCGCGGAGGCGCAGGCGCACAAGGACCTGCCGTTCGCGGAACTCGCCCGGGACCTGGTGCCGGAGCCCGACCCGTCCTGCTCCCCGGTGTTCCAGGTGATGTTCAACCTGGTCGCCCACGGCGGTAGCGACGGGGACGGCGGCATCGAGGGACTGGAGGCCGAGCCGGTCGTCAGCGACTCGGGAACCGCGAAGTTCGACCTGAGCCTCGCCCTGCACGAGACGGTCGACGGACTGGACGGCCACCTGGAGTACAGCACCGACCTGTTCGCCCCCGCGACCGCCGCCGGGCTGGGCCGGAGCTACGTACGGCTGCTCGAACGGATCGTGGCGGAGCCCGGCGCGACGATCGGGGGCGTCCGCGCGTGAGCCACCTGACAGCGACCGTCCTGGGCGACGTGGCACTGGTGATCCTGGTGTCCTGGGCCTTCGGCGCCGCCGCCCGGCGCCTGGGGCAGCCCACGGTGATCGGGCAGATCCTCGCGGGCATCGCCCTGGGGCCGACCCTGCTGGGCCGGATCCCGGGCGATCCGTCCGGCCATCTGTTCCCCGAGGACGCCCGGCCGTTCCTGTCGATGCTCGCGCAGGTCGCGATCGTCCTGTTCATGTTCGTCGCCGGGTACGAGATGGACTTCCGGGCCTTCCGCGCCGGGCGCACCGCCGTGGGCGTCGCGGCGGCCGGGCTGCTGGCGCCGATGGCGCTGGCGGTCGGGGCCGTGGCGCTGTTCGGCGGGGCGTTCTCCGCCGTGGACCCGGGCCACGCGGACCAGGGCTCGTTCGCGATGTACGTGGCCGTCGCGGTCTCCATCACCGCGCTGCCGGTGCTCGCCGCGATCGTGCGGGAGCGCGGCGCCGCCGGGACGCCCGCGGGCACCGTGTCGATCGCCGCCGCCGGGTTCATGGACGTCGCGGCCTGGCTGGTGCTGGCGGCGGTGCTCAGCGACTCCGGGCAGGCCACCCGCTTCTCGTGGCCGGTCGCGCTGGGCCTGCTGGCGGCGTTCACCGCGTTCCTGTTCCTCGCGGTCAGGCCCCTGCTGCGCGGGTGGCTCGACCGGCCCGCGACGCTGCTGAGCAACCCCGTGCCCGCGGCGATGATCCTCGCCCTGGGCAGCGCGTGGGTCACCGAATCGCTGGGCCTGCACGCCGTGTTCGGCGGGTTCCTCGCCGGGCTGGCCATGCCGCGGCGCGAGGGACGGCCCAGCGCGGACGTGCTCGGGCCCATGGAACAGACCTCCGGGATGCTCCTGCCGCTCTTCTTCGTGAGTACCGGGCTCTCCGTGGACATCGGCTCGCTGGGCGGCGACGGCTTCGGGCTGCTCGCGCTGATCCTGCTGATCGCCATCGCAGGGAAGTTCGTCCCCGCCTACGGCGCCGCCCGGCTGGGCGGTCTCGACTCCCGGCAGTCCTCGCTGGTCGCCGTGATGGTGAACACCCGGGGGCTCACCGAGCTGATCGTGCTGGACGTCGGCAGGTCCGCCGGGCTCATCGGCCAGGACCTGTACGCCGTGCTCGTCCTCATGGCCCTGGTCACCACGTTCATGACGGGGCCGCTGCTCCAACTCGTCGGCAAGGAGAGAAAGGGGCGGCCCGCCGACTCCGCCCGTACGTCCACCTCCACCACGTCCACCCATTCCGCAGAGCCTGCGGAGCCCGCCGGTCCCGGCGGGGAACGAACGGGAGAGAAATCAGCGTGAACAGCACCGAAGAATTCGATGTCGTGGTCGTCGGCGGTGGCCCCGGCGGTTCGACGCTGGCCGCACTCGTGGCCAAGCAGGGGCACTCGGTCCTCCTTCTGGAGAAGGAGTTCTTCCCCCGCTACCAGATCGGGGAGTCCCTGCTCCCCTCGACCATCCACGGCGTCTGCAAGCTGACCGGGGCCGACGAGGAGATCGCCAAGGCCGGCTTCCCCGTCAAGAAGGGCGGCACGTTCCGCTGGGGCGCCAACCCCGAGCCGTGGAAGTTCGAGTTCGCGGTCTCGCCGCGCATGGCCGGCCCGACCTCGACCGCGTTCCAGGTCGAGCGCTCCAAGTTCGACAAGATCCTGCTGGACAACGCCCGCAAGGTCGGCGCCGAGGTCCGCGAGGGCTGCGCAGTCTCCGACATCCGCGAGGAGGGCGAGCGCGTCACCGGCGTGCGCTACACCGACGACAAGGGCGAGAAGCGCGAGGTCGCCGCCCGCTTCGTGGTGGACGCCTCCGGCAACAAGAGCAGGCTCAACACCAAGCTCGGCGGCCACCGCGAGTACTCGGACTTCTTCCGCAACCTCGCCCTGTTCGGCTACTTCGAGGGCGGCAAGCGGCTGCCGGAGCCGAGCCGGAACAACATCCTGTGCGTGGCCTTCGACAGCGGCTGGTTCTGGTACATCCCGCTCAGCGACACCCTCACCAGCGTCGGCGCCGTCGTCCGCCGCGACATGGCCGAGAAGGTCCAGGGCGACCCGGAGAAGGCCCTCCAGGCACTCATCGACGAGTGCCCGATGATCTCCGACTACCTCTCCCCGGCCCGCCGGGTCACCGAGGGGCAGTACGGCGAGATCCGGGTCCGCAAGGACTACTCGTACCACCACACCTCGTACTGGCGGCCCGGGATGATGCTCGTCGGCGACGCCGCCTGCTTCGTCGACCCGGTCTTCTCCTCCGGCGTGCACCTCGCGACGTACAGCGCGCTGCTGGCCGCCCGGTCCATCAACAGCGTGCTCGCCGGGACCGTCGAGGAGGAGGCGGCCATGACGGAGTTCGAGACGCGCTACCGCCGCGAGTACGGCGTCTTCTACGAGTTCCTGATGTCGTTCTACGACATGCACCAGGTCGAGGGCTCCTACTTCTGGGAGGCCAAGAAGCTCACCCGGAACAGCAGCTCCGACATCGAGTCGTTCGTCGACCTGGTGGGCGGCGTCTCCTCCGGCGAGGCCGCGCTCGCCGACGGCGAGGCGGTCGCCAAGCGGCTGAACGCGCAGAACCAGGAGTTCGCCGAGGCCGTCGAGGCGATCTCCGACGGCGACAACGACAACTGGGCCCCGCTGCTGGGCTCGTCCGTCGTGCGCGAGGCCATGACCGAGAGCTCGAAGGTGCAGATGCACGCCTCGCTCGGCGAGGACGCGGAAGAGGAGACCCCGCTGTTCGAGGGAGGGCTGATCCCCTCGCCCGACGGCATGTCCTGGGTCCACGCCTGAGGAGGAGGTGCACGATGTCGAACAACACGACGCCCGAGTTCATCGCAGAGGTCGACGCCCTGCGTGAGGAGGTCAAGGGCTCGCGCGAGGCATTCCGCGACCAGGAATTCCTGGACAAGCTCGCGCAGCGGATCTCCGATTCCCCGCACCTGGGGCAGCAGCCCGCCGCCAAGGCGCTGGCGGAGGACCTGCGGAACTTCTCCGACGCGCCCCGGCTGGAGAACGTCAAGGCCCATATCGGGGAAGAGCGCGACCACCACATCTTCTCGCTCTTCGACGCCTCGTACTTCCCCTCCCTCTCGCTGGAGTACCTGACGTACGAGACGCTCCCGACGAATCCGCACCTGGCCACCCGCTACGCCAGCAACACCATGCCGGTGAACATCACGGCCAGCTCGAAGGGATTCACGTCCCGCGTCGTGGTGGCGCTGTTCCCGGAGAACCACATCGACGGGGTCCAGCACGGCGACGACCTGATCTTCTATTTCATCAACAAGTTCGTGGAGCGGCACAACCGCATCACGCGGAAGATGATCGACGCGGTGATGGCCGAGGGCAGCTTCCCGCACCTCCAGGGCGTCGACGACGTCACGGTGGAGCAGGCCTCGTCGTGGTGGGTGCGGCTGCACGAATACCACCACCGGCAGGGCGACATGCCGATCCCGGACTACCTGCCGTACAAGAAGCGGAAGCCGCTGGCCGGGCTGGAGGAGCTGCGCGTCGACGTCTCGGCGATGCTCGTCTGCCTCAACGACGACGACCTCCCCGAGCGCGAATCGCGGCTCGCCTACGAGTACATCCTCTCCGAGCGGCTGCTGCGCTACGCCGTGGAGGGAATTCCCCGCCCGAACTACGACGCCGTCGCCTCCCAGCTCCTCTTCAACTACCTGTCGCAGAACGGCGGGATCGAGCTGCGCGACGGTCTGATCCACCTCCACCCCGAACTCCCCGAGGTGCTCACGCGCTTCCTCGGAGAGATCCAGCGGATCGAATCGGGGATCCACGGAAAGCCCGTCGAAGAGGTCCAGAAGAACCTTCTGGAATTCACCAACCAGTACACGGACTACGACCCCGAGGCGAAGGACTACCGGCACATCCCGTTCTTCGCCGAGATCAAGGAGCGGCTGGGGGTCTGAGCCCCCGGGGAGCGGGCCGTCCCGCTCTCCCCGCACGAATCCGAGGACAGCCCTGACGGGCCTGGTCCGGGCCCGCGCAGGCCCGGACCGGGCGGGTACGCGTGAGCGCGCACGAGGAGCCACTTGCGACAGGAGCATCCGGAGCGGAAGCCCCGGGACACGAACACGTCACGCCCGGCCGGGAGCGGCGCGGTCGCCGTCGTCGGCATGTCCTGCCGCGTCCCCGGCGCCGAGGACCTCGACGCCTTCTGGCGGCTGCTGCGCGACGGCGTGGACGCGGTCGGCGAGGTGCCCGAGGGGCGCTGGGACCTCGACGGCGTCCCCGACGACCTCCGCGCGGCGGGAGTGCTGCGCGGCGGATTCCTCGGCGGCCCCGACGGGGTCGCCGGCTTCGACCCCGGGTTCTTCGGCATCTCGCCCCGCGAGGCCGCCGCGATGGACCCGCGCCAGCGGCTCGCCCTGGAGCTGAGCTGGACGGCGCTGGAACACGCCGCCGTGGTGCCGGAGACGCTGCGCGGCGGCCCCGCCGCGGTCTTCCTCGGCGCCACCGGCGACGACTACGCCACGCTCGTCCACCGGCACGGCGGCGACGCCGTCTCCCACCACTCCCTGGCGGGGCTCAGCCGGGGCGTCATCGCCAACCGGATCTCGTACCACCTCGGCCTGCGCGGGCCGAGCCTGACCGTGGACGCCGCGCAGTCCTCGTCGCTGGTCGCCGTGCACATGGCGTGCGAGAGCCTGCTCTCGGGCGCCACCGGGCTGGCACTGGCGGGCGGCGTCCACCTCAACCTCACCCCGGACAGCACGCTGGCCTTCGCCAGGTCGGGCGCCCTGTCGCCGGACGGCCGCTGCCGTACGTTCGACGCGCGGGCCGACGGCACCGTGCGCGGCGAGGGCGGCGGCGTGGTCGTCCTCAAGCGCCTCGCCGACGCGGTGGCCGACGGCGACCGCGTGCACTGCGTGCTGCTCGGCGGCGCCGTCAACAACGACGGCGGCGGCGAGGGCCTCACCGTCCCCGACGGCGACGCGCAGCGCGCGCTGCTGCGCGACGCCTGCGCCCGCGCCGGGGTCGAGCCCGCGCGGGTCGGCTACGTCGAGCTGCACGGCACCGGCACCCGTGCCGGGGACCCGGTCGAGGCCGCGGCGCTCGGCGCGGTGCTCGGCGGGGGACGGCCGGAGGAGCGGCCCCTGGCCGTCGGCTCCGTGAAGACCAACATCGGGCATCTGGACGGCGCCTCGGGCGTCGTCGGCCTGATCAAGGTCGCGCTCTCCCTCGGCCACGGCACCCTCCCGGCGAGCCTGCACTACGAGGAGCCGCACCCGGCGATCCCGCTGGACCGGCTCCGGCTGCGCGTCAACGCCGCCACCGCCCCCTGGCCCGAGGGCCCCCGGCTGGCGGGCGTCAGCTCCTTCGGCCTGGGCGGCACCAACTGCCACCTGGTGGTGGGCGAGGCGCCGCCCGCCGGGCCGGCGGAGCCGGACGGGGCCGACTCCCCGGGCGCGCCCGTGCCCGTGCCCGTCGTCGTCTCGGGCCGTACGGGCGCCGCCCTGCGGGCCCAGGCCGGGCGGCTGCGCGAGCGGGTGGCGGGCGACGAGGAGCTGCGCCCCCAGGACGTGGGGTACGCGACCGTCACGACCCGCTCGGCGCTGGAGCACCGCGCCGTCGTCGTCGCCGCCGACCGCGCCGAACTCCTCGCCGGGCTCGACGCGGTGGCCTCGGACACGCCGTCGCCGCACGTGGTCGAGGGCGACACCGGATCGGGGCCCGGGGCAGCGCCGGGCGTCGTGTGGATGTTCCCGGGCCAGGGCCCGCAGTGGGCCGGGATGGCCCGCGAACTGTGGGAGTCCTCGGCGGTGTTCGCCGCGCGGATGGACGCGTGCGCCGCGCTGCTGGACGGGCTGGTCGACTGGTCGCTGCGGGACGTGCTCGGCGACGAGGACGCCCTGCTGCGCATGGATGTGATGCAGCCCGCGCTGTTCGCGGTGCAGGTGTCGCTGGCGGAGGTGTGGCGGTCCGTGGGGCTCGCGCCCTCGGCCGTCGTGGGCCACTCCCAGGGCGAGATCACCGCGGCCTGCGCCGCCGGGATGATCTCCCTGGAGGACGCCCTGCGGCTCATGGTCGAGCGCAGCCGCGTCATCGTCGCCCGGCTCTCGGGCCGGGGCGCGATGGCCCAGCTCGCCGTGGACCCGGAGGAGGTGGACCTGGACCGCGTCGCGATCGGCGCGGTGAACGGCCCCGGCGCGACCGTCGTCTCGGGCCCCGTCGACGTCGTGCGCGCGATGGTCGCCGAGTGCCGGGAGCGGGACGTACGGGCCCGGATGGTCCCCATCGACTACGCCTCGCACTCCCCGCAGGTCGAGGAGATCCGCGACGAGGTGCTGCGCGCCGCGGCGCACGTCACCGCGCGGGACACCGGCGTCGTGTTCCACTCCACGGTCACCGGCACGCGGCTCGGCGCGCAGGCGCTGGACGCCGGGTACTGGTACCGGAACGTACGGGAGACCGTGCGGTTCCGGGACGCCGTCCGCGCCCTGGCGGAGGACGGCCACGCGGTGTTCGTGGAGGCCAGCCCGCACCCCGTGCTGACCACGCCCGCCCAGGACACCGTGAACACGGTGGAGTCCGTGGCGGGCGCGGTGGTGGGGGGCACCCTGCGGCGCGGCGAGGGCGGCACGCGCCGGCTGCTGCTGTCCATGGCGGAGCTGTACGTCCAGGGCATCGCGCTCGACTGGCGCCCGGTGTTCGCGGGCACCGGCGCGACGGCCGTGCCGCTGCCCCCGTACGCCTTCCAGCGGGAGCCGTACTGGATCGCGGGCACACCGGCGGCGCCCTCCGTACCCGCCGTACCCGCCGCCCCCGTACGGGAGTCCGGGCCCGCGCCCGTGCCGTCCTCCGGCACCGGGGAGCGGGACCTGTGGGCGCTGGTGCGCGGGCAGGCGGCAGCCGTGCTCGGGCACGCGGGCCCCGAAGCGGTCGAGGCCGACCGCTCGTTCAAGGAGCTGGGCTCCGACTCGGTGACGGCCGTCGAGGTGAGCAGGCGGCTGAGCCGCGCCACCGGACTGCGGCTGCCGACGACCCTGCTGTACGACCACCCGACCCCTGCCGCGCTCGTGCGGCACCTGGGCGAGGAGTTTTCGGGCGACGGCCCGCGGGCGCCCGGCGCGGCCCCGCGCGGCACGCCGGGGGACGAGGACGCCGTCGCGATCGTCGGCATGGGCTGCCGCCTGCCCGGCGGCGTGGACTCGCCCGAGGCGCTGTGGCGGCTCCTCGACGCGGGCGGGGACGCCGTCGCGGCGTTCCCCGAGGACCGGGGCTGGAGCCTGGACCCGGCGGTCACGGGCGGCGTCCGTACGGGCGGCTTCCTCGCGGACGCCCCCGGCTTCGACGCCGACCTCTTCCGGATCAGCCCGCGCGAGGCCCGCGCGATGGACCCGCAGCAGCGGCAGTTGCTGGAGGTCTCGTGGGAGGCGCTGGAGCGCGCGGGGATCGACCCCACGTCGCTGCGCGGCAGCCGTACGGCCGTCTTCGCGGGGATCAGCGACCAGGACTACGTGCCCCGGCTGCACGAGACGTCCGACAGCTTCGGCGGCCACGCGCTCACGGGCAGCCTGCCGAGCGTGGCCTCGGGCCGCGTCGCCTACGCCCTCGGGCTGGAGGGCCCGGCGGTGTCGGTGGACACGGCGTGCTCGTCGTCGCTGGTCTCGCTCCACCTGGCCGCGCGTTCCCTGCGGGCGGGGGAGTGCGCGCTCGCGCTCGCGGGCGGTGTCGCGGTGATGTCGACGCCCGGCATGTTCGTGGAGTTCTCGCGGCAGCGCGGACTGTCGCCGGACGGCCGGTGCAAGGCGTTCTCGGACGCGGCCGACGGCACGGGCTGGGCCGAGGGCGTGGGTATGGTCGTCCTGGAGCGGCTCTCGGACGCGCGGGCGAACGGCCACCGGGTGCTGGCCGTGCTGCGCGGCTCGGCGATCAACCAGGACGGCGCCTCCAACGGGCTGAGCGCGCCCAACGGCCCCTCCCAGCAGGCCGTCATCCGCGACGCGCTCGCGAGCGGCGGCCTGTCCCCGGCGGACGTGGACGCGGTCGAGGCGCACGGCACCGGCACCGCGCTCGGCGACCCGATCGAGGCGCAGGCGCTGCTGGCGGCGTACGGGCAGGAGCGCGAACGGCCGCTGCTGCTGGGCTCGGTGAAGTCCAACCTCGGCCACACGCAGGCGGCGGCGGGCGTCACCGGCGTGATCAAGATGGTGCTGGCCCTGCGGCACGGCGTCCTGCCCAGGACCCTGCACGTCGGGGAGCCCTCGCGGCACGTGGACTGGTCGTCCGGTGCCGTCGAACTCCTCACCGAGCGGCGCGAGTGGCCGCAGGAGCCGGGGCGCCCGCGCCGGGCCGGCGTCTCCTCGTTCGGGATCAGCGGCACCAACGCGCACGTCGTCCTCGAAGCGGCGCCGGAGGAGGCCGGTTCCGGCGAGGCCGGTTCCGGCGAGACCGGTTCCGGCGAGGGCGCGACGGACAGGGCCGCGGGGCCCGTACCCGTCGTGCTGTCCGGCAGGACCGGGGCGGCGCTGCGGGACCAGGCCGCGCGGCTGCGTGACCACCTGGCGTCGGCGCCGGACGCGCGCCCCGCCGACCTCGGCCTCTCCACCACGGCGACCCGCGCCGCGCTGGAGCACCGCGCCGTCGTCGTCGCCGACGGGTCCGACGCGCTGACGGCCGGGCTGGACGCGCTGGCGCGCGGCGACGAGGCCCCGGGCACGGTCCGGGGCACGGCCCGGCACACCGGCGCCCCCGTGGTCTTCGTCTTCCCCGGCCAGGGCTCGCAGTGGGCGGGCATGGCCGTGGAACTCCTCGACACCGCACCGGACTTCGCCGCGCGGCTGCGGGAGTGCGCCGAGGCGCTGTCCGCGTTCACGGACTGGGACCTCGAAGGCGTGCTGCGGCAGGTGCCCGGCGAGCCCACGCTGGAGCGCGTCGACGTCGTACAGCCCGCCTCCTGGGCGGTGATGGTGTCGCTGGCGGCGCTGTGGCGGGCGTACGGCGTCGAGCCGTCGGCGGTCGTCGGGCACTCGCAGGGCGAGATCGCCGCCGCCTGCGTGGCCGGGGCGCTGTCCCTGGAGGACGCCGCGCGGGTGGTCGCGCTGCGCTCGCAGGCCGTCGCGAAGGGCCTCGCCGGGCACGGCGGGATGATGTCGGTGGCCCTGCCCCTCGCGGACGTGGAGTCCCGGCTGGAGGAGTGGGAGGGCCGCCTGTGGGTGGCGGCGCTGAACGGGCCCTCCTCCACCGTCGTCGCGGGCGAGCCGGAGGCGCTGGACGCGCTGCACGCCGCGTGCCGGGCGGACGACGTACGGGCCCGCAAGGTCGCCGTGGACTACGCCTCGCACACGCCCCATGTGGAGCGCATCGAGGACGAACTGGCCGCGCTGCTCGCGGAGGTGCGGCCCCGGCCCGCGCGCGTGCCGTTCTTCTCGACCGTCGAGCGCGACTGGCTGGGCGACGGACTGGTGGACGCGGGCTACTGGTACCGGAACCTGCGGCGGACCGTCCACTTCCGGTCCGCCGTGGAGGCGCTGGCCGCGCAGGGGTACGGCACCTTCGTCGAGATCAGCTCGCACCCGGTGCTCGCCATGAGCGTCCAGGAGATCCTGGAGGCCGGCGTGTCCGGGGATTCCGGGGGTTCCGGTGACTCCGAGGCCGCGGACGAGGCCGCCTCGCGGGTCGCGGGGTCGCTGCGGCGCGACGAGGGCGGCCTGGACACGTTCCTCACCTCCGTGGCGCGGGTGTGGACGCGCGGCGCGACGGTCGACTGGGCCCCGGCCTTCGAGGGCACCGGCGCGTCCCCCGTCGAGCTGCCGACGTACGCCTTCCAGCACGAGCGCTACTGGGTGGACGCCACGGCCGACACGCCCCTCCTGGGCGAGCCGGTCGATCTCGCGGACGGCGGGGGCACGGTCCTCACCGAACGCCTCTCCCTGCGCTCCCGCCCCTGGCTGACCGACCACCGCGTGCTCGGGCGGGCGGTCGTGCCGGGGACCGCGCTGCTGGGCATGGCCCTGCGCGTCGGCTCCACGGTGGACGAACTGACCCTGCACACCCCGCTGGTGGTGCCCGAGCGCGACGAGGTCGAGGTGCAGCTCACGGCGGCGGCGCCGGACGAGGAGGGGCTGCGCGCCGTCCGAATCCACAGCCGTACGCACGGCTCCGCCGACGGCGAGGGCGACGGGTGGCGGCTGCACGCCACCGGCACGGTCCGCGCTGCGGCGCCCGGTGGCGGCGCCCCGGACCCGGGCCCGGACCTCGTCCTCGCGGAGTGGCCGCCCGCAGGGGCGGTCCCGGTGGACCGTACGGGCTGGTACGACGAACTCGCGGCGCGCGGCCTGGAGTACGGGCCCGCGTTCCGCAACCTGCGGCAGGTCTGGCGGCACGAGGGCGCGCTCCTCGCCGACATCGCGCTGGGCGAGGACGCGGGCCCGTTCCCCGTCCACCCTGCGCTGCTCGACGCGGCGCTGCACCCCGTGGTGCTGGAGGCGGGCGAGGGGGCGGCGCCGATGGTGCCGTTCTCGTGGTCCGGCGTGCGGCTCGCCGGGCCGGGCGGCGCCCAGGCCCGGGTGCGCGTCACGACGGACGGACCCGACCGCGCCTCGCTGACCGTCGCCGACGGCACCGGCGCCGAGGTCCTCACCGTCGGAGCGCTCACCCTCCGCCCCCTGGACGCCCGCCGCTTCGACCCCGCGCTCTTCCAGGTCGACTGGCACGAGGCCCCGGCCCCGGCGGTTCCGGCCCGGCCCGTGGGCCCCGAGGGCCCGGCCGTCGTACGCGTGGGTCCCGCGGAGGCGGTGGACGTGCCCGAGGGCGTGCACGAGGCCGTCGAGGCCGTGCTGCGGGAGGTCCAGGAGCGGCTGGGCCGCAAGGACGGCGACGACGGGGCGCCCGTGGTCGTGCTGACGCGGGGAGCCATGCCCGTACGGGCGGACACCGGCGCTGCCCCTGCCGGTCCTGTCGGTCCCGTCGGCACCGTCGCCTCCGGTCTCGCCGGGGCCGCCGTGTGGGGGCTGCTGCGGGCGGGGCAGACCGAACACCCCGGCCGTATCGTCCTCGTGGACTCCACCGGCGACGAGGAGCCGGACGCCGAGGAGCTGGGCCGGGCCCTGGCCACCGGCGAGCCGCAACTCGTCCTGGACGCGGGGCGCGTGCTCGTGCCCCGGCTGGGGCGCGGCTCGGTGCCGCCGCCCGGTCCCGAGGCCGCGGCGCTCGACGCGGAGGGCACCGTCCTGATCACCGGCGGCACCGGGGGGCTGGGCGCGACGGCCGCCCGGCACCTGGTGGAGCGGCACGGTGTGCGCCATCTGCTGCTCGTCAGCCGCCGGGGGCCGGACGCCGAGGGCGTCGACGCGCTCGTCGCGGAGCTGAGCGGGGCGGGGGCCACCGTCACGGTCGCCGCCTGCGACGTGACCGACCGGGCCGCGCTCGCCGACGTCCTCGCGTCCGTGCCCGACACCGCGCCGCTGCGTGCCGTGGTGCACGCGGCGGGCACCCTCCAGGACGCGGCGCTGCTCTCGCTGACGCCCGGGCAGTTGCGCGCGGTGCTGGCCGCCAAGGTCGACGCGGCCTGGCATCTGCACGAGCTGACGAGGGAGCTGGACCTCTCCGCGTTCGTGCTCTTCTCCTCCGTCTCGGCGACCGTGGGGCTGGCCGGACAGGCCAACTACGCGGCGGGGAACGCGTTCCTCGACGCGCTGGCCCACCACCGGCGTGCCCAGGGGCTGCCCGCCGTCTCGCTCGGCTGGGGCCTGTGGGAGCGCAGCACGGGGCTCACCGGCGCGCTGACCGACGCCGACAGGGAGCGGATGGCGCGCGGCGGACTGCGCCCGCTGCCCACGGACGCCGGGCTGGCCCTGCTCGACCTCGGGCTCGGCGCGGACCGGGCGCACCTGGTGCCCGCCCGGTTCGACGTGGCGGCCCTGCGGGACACCGGCACGCCGAACCCCCTGCTGCGGGGCCTTGTTCCCGCCGTTCCCGCCGTGACCGCCGTTCACGCCGCCCCCGCCCCGGGTGCCGGGCAGGAGCGGGAGGGCGCGCCGACGTTGCGCGACAGGCTGGCGACGATGCCCGAGCGCGACCGGGAGCTGACGGTGCGCCGGATGGTGCAGTCGGAGATCGCGGCCGTACTGGGCCGCTCCGGCCCGGGGGACGTCGGCGTCGAACGGGGCTTCACCGACCTGGGCTTCGACTCCCTGACCGCGCTGGAGCTGCGCAACCGGATCGGCGCCCGCACGGGACTGCGGCTGACGCCGACCGTGACGTTCGACCACCCGAGCCCCGCCGCGCTGGCCCGGCACCTGGTGAAGGGGCTCACGCCGGAGGAGCCGGTGACGCCGGAGGAGCGGGATGAGCCGGTGACTT
Source organism: Streptomyces albiaxialis (assembly GCF_039530985.1). NCBI lineage: Bacteria > Bacillati > Actinomycetota > Actinomycetes > Kitasatosporales > Streptomycetaceae > Streptomyces > Streptomyces albiaxialis. Next base: position 738,044 of record NZ_BAAAPE010000001.1, on the reverse strand, counting down.
CGGATGAGCCGGGCGGACCGGACGGGCCGGATGAGCCCTCCGCGCGCGCGGAGGGTCCGCCCGAGCCGTCGGCGCCCCTTCCTCTCCTCGCCGAGCTGGAGCGGCTGGAGGAGAGCGTCACCGGCATCGCCGACGACGAGACCCGCCTGGCCGCCACCACCCGCCTGTGGCGCCTGATGGCCGCGCTGGAGACCGCCGGACCCGCAGAGCCGGCCCGAGACGACGAGATCGCCGACGCGGACGCGGACGCGCTCTATGCCCTGATCGACGATGAGCTGGGAAGGCCCTGACATGAGCGACGAGAAGCTGCTCGGATATCTGAAGCGGGTGACCAGCGAACTGCGCCACACGCGGCAGAAGCTGGACGCGCTGGAGTCCGCGGGCCAGGAGGGCCGGGAGCCGCTCGCGATCGTCGGCATGGCCTGCCGCTTCCCCGGCGGCGTGACCTCGCCCGAGGAGCTGTACCGGCTGGTCGCCGACGGCGTGGACGCCGTCTCCGGCTTCCCCGTGGACCGGGGCTGGGACCTCGACGGGCTCTACGACCCCGAGGGCGAGCGCCCCGGCACCAGCTACACGCGGCAGGGCGGATTCCTGCACGACGCCGCCGAGTTCGACCCGGCCTTCTTCGGCATGTCCCCGAAGGACGCGCTGGTGACCGACCCGCAGCAGCGGCTGCTGCTCCAGGCGTCGTGGGAGGCGCTGGAGCACGCCCGTATCGCCCCCGGCTCGCTGCGCGGCAGCGCCACCGGGGTCTTCGCCGGGGTGATGTACAGCGACTACGGGACGCGGCTGGGGCACGACACGGGCGGCTACGAGGGCCACCTGTTCACCGGGAGCCTGCCGAGCGTGGCCTCGGGCCGCGTCGCGTACACGCTCGGGCTGGAGGGCCCGGCGGTGTCGGTGGACACCGCGTGCTCGTCGTCGCTGGTATCCCTGCACCTGGCCGCGCAGGCGCTGCGCGCCGGGGAGTGCTCGCTCGCGCTCGCGGGCGGCGTGGCCGTGATGTCCACGCCGAGGACGTTCGTGGAGTACGCGCGCCAGCGCGCCCTCTCGCCGGACGGCCGGTGCAAGGCGTTCTCGGACGCGGCCGACGGCACGGGCTGGGCCGAGGGCGTGGGCATGCTCGTCCTCGAACGGCTCTCCGACGCCCGCGCCAACGGCCACCGGGTGCTGGCCGTGCTGCGCGGCTCCGCCGTCAACCAGGACGGCGCCTCCAGCGGCCTCACCGCGCCCAACGGCCCCGCCCAGGAACGGGTGATCACGCAGGCGCTCGCCGCGGCCGGGCTGGCGCCCGCCGACGTGGACGCGGTCGAGGCGCACGGCACCGGCACCGTCCTCGGCGACCCGATCGAGGCGCAGGCCCTGCTGGCGACGTACGGCCGCGACCGTACGGAGCCGCTGTGGCTGGGCTCGCTCAAGTCGAACATCGGCCACGCCCAGGCGGCGGCCGGGGTCGGCGGCGTGATCAAGATGGTGACGGCCCTGCGGCACGGCGTCCTGCCCAGGACCCTGCACGCCGAGGAGCCCTCGCGGCACGTGGACTGGTCGTCCGGGGCCGTCGAACTCCTCACCGAGCGGCGCGAGTGGCCGGAGCACGGCGAGGGGCGGCCGCGCCGGGCCGGGGTCTCGGCCTTCGGCGCGAGCGGCACCAACGCGCACGTGATCGTCGAGCAGCCGCCCCTGGAGGACCCCGGTTCCGACGACGGTTCCGGCGACGGGCCCGACGCGTCCGCCGCGCCCGCCGGGCCCGTGCCCGTCGTCGTCTCCGGCGCGACCGGCGCGGCGCTGCGCGCCCAGGCCGCGCGGCTGCTGGAGCACGTCGAGGCCGACGCGGACGTACGCCCGGCGGAGCTGGGGTACTCCACGGTGACGACCCGGACGGCGCTGGACCACCGGGGCGTGGTCGTCGCCGGGGACCGGGCCGAACTCGTGGAGGGCCTCGCGGCGCTGGCCGGGGGCGAGCCGCTGGCGCGCGTGGTCGAGGGGCACGTGGTCCCCGAGGCCGGCGCCGTGTGGGTGTTCCCCGGCCAGGGCGCGCAGTGGGCCGGGATGGCGCGGGAACTGCGCGCCGCGTCCCCGGCGTTCGCCGCGCGGCTGGAGGAGTGCGAGCGGCTGCTGAGCGCGCACGTCGACTGGTCGCTGACCGACGTCCTCGACGACGAGGACGCGCTCGCCGAAGTGGACGTGGTGCAGCCCGCGCTGTGGGCCGTCATGGTCGCGCTGGCCGAGGCGTGGCGCGCCGCCGGACTGGCGCCGTCCGCCGTGGTGGGCCACTCGCAGGGCGAGATCGCCGCCGCCTGCGTGGCCGGGGCGCTGTCCCTGGAGGACGGCGCGCGGATCTCCGCGCTGCGCAGCCGCGCCCTGCGGGCCCTCAGCGGCACCGGCGGGATGCTGTCGGTCGTCGCCTCCCAGGAGTGGGTGCGGGAGCGGATCGAGCCCTTCGGCGACCGGATCTCCGTCGCCGCGGTGAACGGCCCGAACACCGTCGTCGTCTCCGGGGACCCGGACGCGCTGCGGGAGTTCGGGGTCGTGCTGTCCAAGTCCGGGGTGATGCGCTGGAACGTGCCCGGCGTGGACTTCTCCGCGCACTCCGCGCACGTGGAGGCCCTGGAGGAGGAGCTGGCCGGGGTCCTCGCCGGAGTGGCTCCGCGCCGTACGGAGGTGCCGTTCTGGTCGACCGTGACGGCGGGCCCGCTCGACGGCACGGAGCTGGACACCGCGTACTGGTACCGGAATCTGCGGGAGCCGGTGCGCTTCGAGGAGACCGTACGGGCCCTGGTCGGCGCCGGGTTCGGGCTGTTCGTGGAGGTCAGCGCGCACCCGCTGCTGACCACGGCGGTCGAGGACACCGTCGACGCGCTGAACGACGCGCCGGACGGCGCGCAGAACGGGATCCCGGCCGGGGGCGTCGTCGTGGCGGACACGCTGCGGCGCGAGGAGGACGCGGTCCGGCGTTTCCTGCTGTCGATGGCGCGGCTCCACGCGCACGGCGTCGCGGTCGACTGGACGCACGCCTTCGACGGCACCGGCGCCCGCGCCGTGGACCTGCCGACCTACGCCTTCGCGCGGACGCCGTACTGGCTGGCGGCTCCCGCGCCGCTGCTGGGCGCCCCCGTCGAACTCGCCGACGGCGAGGGCACGGTGCTCACCGGACGCCTCTCCCTGCGCAGCCACCCCTGGCTCGCCGGGCACCGCGTACGGGGCCGCGTCGTGGTGCCGGGGACGGCGCTGCTGGAGATGGCGTTCCAGGCGGGAACGGCCTGCGGCAGCCTGGACGGCGGCCCGAGCGGCGGTCCGGACGGCGGTCTGGACACGGTGGAGGAACTGTCGCTGCTGGCACCCGTGTTCGTGCCAGAGCGGGGCGAGACCGAGGTCCAGGTCCTCGTCGGGCCCGCCGGGGACGGCGACGGGCAGCGGCCGTTGCGGGTGTACGCCCGCGAGGCCGGGTCCGACGCGGCGTGGGAGCTGCACGCGACCGGCGCGCTCGGCGGGCCCGCGGGCCCCGAGGCGGACGACGCGGACGACGCGGACCTGGCCGCCTGGCCGCCCCCCGGCGCCGAAGAGGCCGACCTCTCCACCTGGTACGAGGACCTGGCGGCACGCGGCCTGGAGTACGGGCCCGGTTTCCGGGGCCTGCGGGCCCTGTGGCGGCACGGCTACGACCTGTACGCCGAGGTGGCGCTGCCCGAGCCCGTACGCCCCGCGCTGCTCGACGCGGCGCTGCACGCCGCGCTCGACCTGGAGACCGAGCCCGCGCTGCCGTTCTCCTGGAGCGGGGTGCGGTGGCTGGACGCGGACGCGGCGGCGGAGCCGACGGGCCTGCGGGCGCGTGTCTCGCTGCTGGAGGACGGCTCTGTCTCCCTGCGGATCACCGACGCCACCGGGCGCGGCGTCCTGGCCGCCGACTCCCTGACGCTGCGCCCGCTGAGCGCCGCGCGCCGGGCCCTCGCGGGCGGCGACGCGCTGTTCGCGCTGGACTGGGTGCCCGTCCGGGCCGACGCCGGGGCCGACATCGAGGGCTCGGACCTCACGGGTGTCACGGTGCTGCGCTGCCCCGACGCCGAGGGCGACACGGGCGAGCGGATCCGGGCCGCGACGGCCGACGTGCTCGGACGGCTCCAGGCCTGGCTGGCCGAGGACGAGGAGGGCGACGGGCGACTCGTCGTGGTGACCGGTGACGCCGGGGCGGACCCCGCCTCCGCCGCCGTCCGGGGCCTCGTACGCTCCGCGCGGACCGAGAACCCCGGCCGGATCGTGCTCGTCGGCACCGACGACCCGGACGGACTGGACGCGGCGCTGCCCGCCCTGCTCGCGACCGGCGAGCCCGAACTGCTGGTGCGAGACGGGGAGATAAGCGCTCCCCGTCTCGTACGGGCGACGCTGCCCGGGGAATCGGAGGAGCCGGAGGAGCCGGAGGAGCCGGCCGGTCCCGCGTTCCCCGCCGACGGCACCGTGCTGGTCACCGGGGCCTCCGGCACGCTGGGCGGGCTGGTGGCCCGGCACCTGGTGGCCGCGCACGGCGTGCGGCACCTGCTGCTGGTGAGCCGCTCCGGGGCGCCGGGACTCGCCGAGGAGCTGACGGCGGACGGCGTGACGGCGAGGTCCGCCGCGTGCGACGTCGCCGACCGCGACGCGCTCGCCGCGCTCCTCGCCTCCGTTCCCGGCGACCGCCCGCTGCGCGCCGTCGTGCACGCCGCCGGGACGCTGGACGACGGCGTGATCGGCTCGCTCACCCCGGAGCGGCTGGACACGGTGCTGGCGGCGAAGGCCGACGGCGCCCGGCACCTCCACGAACTCACGCGGGACGCGGACCTGTCCGCCTTCGTGCTCTTCTCCTCGGTCGCCGCCACGCTCGGCACCGCGGGCCAGGGCAACTACGCGGCGGCGAACGCCGCGCTCGACGCGCTCGCCCACCACCGCCGCGCCGAGGGCCTGCCCGCGCTGTCGCTGGGCTGGGGCCTGTGGGCCGAGCGCAGCGCGCTCACCGGCGGCCTCGACGCGGCCGACCTGGCGCGGCTGGCGGGCGCGGGCGTACGGCCGATGGCGGCCGAGGAAGGGCTCGCGCTGCTCGACGCGGCGCTCGACGCCGCGCGCGGCGACGGCCGCGCCCACCTGCTCCCGGCCCGGCTGGACCCCACGGCGCTCGACGACGGGGAGGGCTCCGTCCCGCACCTGTTCCGGACGCTCGCCCCGGCACGCCGCCGGCGCCCCGCCCGTACGGCAGGGGCCGTCCCGGCCGTACGGGGGGCCGCGCCCGGCGCCCCGGCGGGCGACGGGCTCCAGGGGATGTCCGGCGCCGAACGCGAGCGCTTCGCCGGTGACCTGGTGATGCGCGAGGTCGCGGCGGCGCTCGGGCACGCCTCGGCCGACGACATCGACCCCGACGCCGACTTCCACCGGCTCGGCTTCACCTCCCTCAGCGCGCTGGAGCTGCGCAACAGGCTCGCCGCCCGCACCCGGCTGCGGCTGCCCGCGACGATGGTCTTCGAGCACCGCACGCCGAGGCGGCTGACGGACTACCTCGCGGGACGGCTGTCCGGCGCCGGACGGCGGCCCGCCGAGGCCTCCGCCGAGCCCACCACGCCCGTCGGGGACGCCGTGGACGCCGTGGACGACGGCATCGCGATCGTCGGCGTCGCGGGCCGCTATCCGCAGGCCGGTACGGTCGGCCGCCTGTGGGAGAACCTCGCCGCGGGCCGGCACGGCATCCGCGAGGTCCCCGCCGACCGCTGGGACGCGGACGCGCACCACGACCCGAGCGGCACCCGGGGCTCGTACAGCAAGTGGGCGGGCTTCCTGGACGACGTGGCCGCGTTCGACCCGCTCTTCTTCCACATCTCGCCCGCCGAGGCGGAGGCGATGGACCCCCAGGAGCGGCTGTTCCTGGAGACCGCCGCGGCGACCCTGGAGGACGCCGGTTACCCGGCGGCCCGGCTCGCGGCGCAGGGCCCGGTCGGGGTCTTCGCCGGGGTGATGAGCAACGACTACGCGTGGATCGGCGGCGAGGCGAACGCGCTCGGCGTCCCGAACGACGCGCACTCCCACCACTGGTCGGTCGCCAACCGCGTCTCGTCGTTCTTCGACTTCACCGGCCCGAGCCTCGCGGTGGACACCGCCTGCTCGGCCTCGCTGACCGCGCTCCACCTGGCGTGCCAGAGCATCCGCTCCGGCGAGTGCGCCGCGGCGCTCGCGGGCGGCGTCAACCTGATCCTGCACCCGCACCACCTGCGCAGCCTCTCGTGGGCCGGGATGCTCTCGCGGGACGACCGCCTCAAGGCGTTCGGCGCGGACGCGGACGGCTTCGTGGACGGCGAGGGCGTCGGGGCCGTGCTGCTCAAGCCGCTCGCGGCGGCGGTCGCCGACGGCGACCGGGTGCTCGGCGTCATCCGCGGCTCCGCCGTCAACGCGGGCGGGGACGCGGGCGGTTACACGGTCCCGAAGGCGTCGGCGCAGGCCGAGGTGGTGCGCGGGGCGCTGACCCGCGCCGGGTTCGCGCCCGGCACCATCGGCTACGTCGAGGCCCACGGCACCGGCACCCACCTGGGCGACCCCATCGAGATCGCGGGTCTGGTCGAGGTGTTCGGCGGCGGCGAGGAGCGGGGCGCCGGGCTGCCGCCCGTGGCGCTCGGCTCCGTGAAGACCAACATCGGCCACCTGGAGGCCGCGGCGGGCATCGCGGGCCTGACGAAGGTGCTGCTCCAGTTCCGGCACGGGAAGCTCGCGCCGTCCCTGCACTCCGAACGCCCCAACCCGGAGATCGACTTCGGCGCCACCCCGTTCGCCGTGCAGCAGGAGCTGGCGCCCTGGGAGCGGCAGGAGCTGCCCCGCCGCGCCCTCGTCAGCTCCTTCGGCGCGGGCGGCGCCAACGCCTGCGTGACGCTGGAGGAGTACGTGCCGGCCGAGGTGCCGGAGCCCGTGGACGACGGACAGGAGCAGGTCCTGGTCCTCTCCGCGAAGACCGAGGACCGCCTCCGGGCCCGCGCGGCCGACCTCGCGGCCCGGCTGCGAGCGGAATCCCCGACGGAGACGGCGACGGGGCCGGGGACGGGTTCGGCGGCGGAGACGGCGGCGGACGGGGCGCGGGAGGAGGCCGGGCGGCTCTGCCTGCGGCTCGCCGCCGACCTCGCCGATGTGCCCCTCGACTCCCTCGGCCTCGCCGACGACCTGGTCGACTGCGGCTTCGGACTGGCCGAGCGCGCCCGCTACTTCGCCTCGCTCGCCGAGGAGCTGGGCGCGGAGCTGCCCCCCGCGGCCACGGCCGCCGACACCCTCGGCGCCGTCGCCGAGGCCGTGGCGCCCCTGATGCCGTCCGCCGCCGGTGACGAGGTCGCCGTCGATCCCGGGCTGCGGCTCGCCGACGTCGCGCACACCCTCCAGTCGGGCCGTACCGCCTACGAGTTCCGGCTCGCCCTGACCGTCGGTTCGCTCGCCGAGGCCGTACCGGCGCTGGAGGCGTACGCCGGGGGCCGCGCCACCGACGAGGTGCGTACGGGACAGGTCACCCGCCTGGGCACGCGGCCCGGCGCGGACGAGGCCCGTGCCCTGGACGAGGCGCTGGCCGCACGGGACCTGGCGGCGGTCGCCGGGCACTGGCTGGCCGGGGCCGAGGTCGAGTGGGCCCGGATCACCCCGGCGGGGGCCCGCCGGATCGAGCTGCCGGGCTACCCGTTCGCCCGTAAGCACTGCTGGATCCCGCAGCCGCACGCCGCTGCCGCGACCGCTGCCGAGGCCTCCGCCGCCGTCTCCTCGTCCGGTGCCGCGCCCGGTGTCGATCCCGGCGTCGCGCGCGTCCTCGACGGGTACGCGGCGCTCGACGCCGCCTCGGTCGCCGGGGTGCTCGCCGCCTACCGGAGCATGGGCGCCTTCCTGGAGCCGGGGGAGCGGCACGAGGCCGAGGAGCTGCGCGGCAGGCTCGGGATCAGGGACAAGTTCGCCCGGCTGCACCGGGCGCTGCTCGGCTTGCTCGTGGACGCGGGCTATCTGACGCGCGACGGCGACGAGGTCACCGCCACGGCCGAGGCCGTCCGCGCGGACGACTGGGAGGCCGCGTTCGACCGCGCCGTGCGGGACTGCCCGGACGTCGCGCCGACCGCCGCGCTCAACCGCGCGTTCCTGCACGCGTATCCCCGGCTGCTGCGCGCCGAACTCGTCGGGACCGAGGTCATGTTCCCCGACGCGTCGATGGAGCTGGTGCGGGACCTGTACAAGGGCAATCCGCTCACCGACTTCTTCAACGGGCTCGTCGCCGACCGCGTCCTGCGCCGCACCGAGGCCCGGCTGCCGCTCCTCGCGGACGGCGAGAAGGTCCGGATCGTGGAGCTGGGCGCGGGAACGGGCGCGACGACCGAGAGCGTGCTGCCCGTGCTGGACGGCCACGCCGACCGCGTCGGCTACACGTTCACCGACATCTCGCCCCGCTTCCTGGAGCACGGCCGCGAGCGCTTCGCCGCCGGGCACCCGTACGTCGGCTTCGAGCTGCTCAACCTGGAGCGCGAGCTGTCCGAGCAGGGCGTCGCGCCGGGCTCGGCCGACGTGGTGATCGCCACCAACGTCGTGCACGCGACCCGGAACCTGCGCGCCACGCTGCGCAAGATCGGGGAACTCCTCCGGCCCGGCGGCCTGCTGGTGCTCAACGAGCTGACCACCATCCGCCCGTACCTCACCGTCGGCGGCGGCGTCATGGAGGGATGGTGGGCCTTCGAGGACAGCGAACTGCGCGTCCACGGCGCCCCGCTGGCCCCGCCGGAGGTCTGGACGCGGCTCCTCCGGGAGGAGGGGTACGTCGGGGCCGAGGCGCTCGGCGCGGACGCGGCCGATCTGGGGCAGCGGGTCCTCGTCGCGGAGTGCGCGGCGCCCGCACCGGCGGCCGTACCCGGCCCCGCGCCCGCCGCCGTGCCCGCCGCGGTGACGGCCGCCCCTGAGACGGCCGCCTCCGGCGCGGGGGTGCAGGAGCGGCTGCGCGAGCTGCTGGAGCGGATCCTCAAGCTGGACGAGCCGATCGACCCGGACCGCTCGCTGGGGGACTACGGCTTCGACTCGCTGAGCGGACTGCGGATCGTGTCCGCCGTGGACGAGGAGTTCGGCGTCGCGGTGCCGCTGGACGAGTTCTTCGAACGCCCGACGCTGCGCGAACTCACCGTCCACCTCACCTCGGACTGGCTCGCCGACGCGGCGGCGGAGACCCCCGCCACGGCCGTTCCCGCCACGGCCGTTCCCGCCGCGACCGTGCAGCCCGCGCCCGTGGTGTCGGCCCCCGTCGTGGCCTCCACGGCCGCGGACGAGGCACGCCGCGTGCTGCGTCCCCGTACGGACGCCACGGACGCGGAGGCGTCCACGCATCCGATGACCGAGGGGCAGCGGGCCCTGTGGGTGATCGAGCAGATCGCGCCCGGCAACCACGCCTACAACCTGCCGCTCGCCTTCTGGCTCGACCCGGGCGTGGACGTGCTCGCCCTGCGCGTCGTCCTCCAGGACCTGCTGGACCGGCACGAGGAGCTGCGCGCGACGGTCCGTACGGAGGACGACCGGCCGTACGTCCGTATCGCGGCCGGGCCCGAACTCCCCTTCCGGCAGGTCTTCCTCACCACCGTCTCCGACGACGACCTGCGCGCGCGGCTGCGTGCCGACATGCGCGAGCCCTTCGACCTGACGGACGGGCCGCTCGTGCGCGCCACGCTCTACAGCCTCGGCGACGGCAGGCAGGCCCTGCTGCTGGACGTCCACCACCTGGTGCTCGACGGGGTGTCGATCCCGCTGCTGCTGGAGGAGATCGACAGCGGCTACCGCGCGCTGCGCGAGGGCCGCCCGCTGCCGGGCGTGCGCCCGGAGCGTACGTTCGCCGACCACGCGCGGGAGCAGCGCGAGCTGCTCGACGGGCCCACGGGCGAGCGGCTGCGCGCCTACTGGACCGAGCGGCTGCGCGGCCGGGAGACGGCCGTGCCGCTGCCGCTGGACCGGCCTCGCCCGGCGGTGCCCGGGTTCCGGGGCGCCAGCGTCGAGGGCCGCGTGCCCGCCGAGGTCTCCGAGCGGGCCCGCGCGCTGGCCTCGGGGGAGCGCACCTCGCTCTCCAGCGTCATGCTCGCGAGCTTCTTCGCGCTGCTGCACCGCTACAGCGACCAGGCCGACATCGCCGTCGGCACCCCGACCGCGAACCGCCCGGCGAGCGGCTACGACGACGTGCTCGGCTATTTCATGAACATGGTCGTCGTCGCGGACCGGGTCGAGGGCGACGAGCCCTTCCGCGAGCTGGTCCGCCGGCTCCACCGCACGGTGCTGGGCGCGCTGGAGCACAGCGCGTACCCGCTGCTCACGCTCACCGAGGACCTGCGCCGCGAGGCGCACGGTGGTGCGGGCGGCCCGGGCGGTGCGGGAGCCGGGGGCGCGCTCTTCGACGTCGCGTTCTACTTCCACAACTGGGTCCGCGACATCCGCACCGACGGCCTCGTCGGCGACCGGGTCGAAGGCGTGCACCAGGAGGGCGAGTTCCCGCTCACCCTCGACCTCGTCGACAGCCCCGAGGGCTGCCGCTACACGCTCAAGTACGACCCCGACCTCTTCGACGCGGACACGGTCGAGCGGCTCGGCGCGCACTTCGTCACGCTGCTCGCCTCCGCCGTCGCGGCCCCCGGCACCGCCGTCGGCGCCCTCGACCTGCTGACGCCCGCCGAGCGCGCCGCGACCGAGGCGCCCGCGCCCGCCGACTACCCGGCCGACAAGCTCGTCTGGGACCTGGTCCGGAGCCAGGCCGAGGCCCGGCCCCGCGCGGTCGCCGTCCGCGACGAGAACGGCGAACTCACCTACGGCGAGCTGCGCGAGCGGGTGGAGGCGCTCGCCGACCGGCTGCGCACCGCCGGGGTCGGCAGGGGCCGCACGGTCGGCGTCCTGCTCCCGCGCGACGCCGGACTGCCCGTGGCGCTGCTCGCGGTGCAGGCCGCCGGGGGCACGTACGTCCCGCTCGACCCGGCGTACCCGGAGGAGCGGCTCGCGTACATGGCCGAGGACGCCGGGCTGCACCTGCTGCTCACGCACCCGGCCGTGGATGCCGACTGCGGCGGCACGGTGCCGCGGATGGTCCCCGGCTCCGGGAGCGAGCCGCCCGCGGCGCCGTCGCCGGGCGCCTCCGGGCCCTCGGACACCGCGTACGTCATCTACACCTCCGGCTCGACCGGCAGGCCCAAGGGCGTGGCCGTCCCGCACCGCGCGCTGACCAACTTCCTCTGGTCGATGGCCCGCGAGCCCGGCTTCGGGCCCCGGGACACGCTGCTGGCGCTCACCACGGCCTGCTTCGACATCTCGGGCCTGGAGCTGTACCTGCCGCTGATCACCGGCGGCACCGTCGAGATCCTGCCGACCGAGGTCGCCCAGGACGGCATACGGCTGCGCGAGGCCGTCGAGCGGAGCGCGCCCACGGTCGTCCAGGCGACGCCCGCGACCTGGAGCATGCTGCTCGCCGCGGGCTGGCGGGGCGACCCCGGCCTCACGGTGCTGTGCGGCGGCGAGGCGCTCCCCGCCGACCTGGCGGAGCGGCTCCTCGCGGGCAACGGCGCGGTGTGGAACCTCTACGGGCCCACCGAGACGACCATCTGGTCGGCGGCGTGCCGCCTCGCCCCCGGCGAGCGGGTCACGATCGGCGAGCCGATCGCCAACACCGCGCTGTACGTGCTCGACAGCGCCCGCAGGCCGGTCCCCGCCGGGGTGCCCGGCGAGCTGTACATCGGCGGCCACGGGGTGGCCGAGGGCTACCCGGGGCACCCCGAGCTGACGGCCGAGCGCTTCCTGGCCGACCCGTTCGCCGCGTCCCCCGGCGCCGACGCGCGGATGTACCGCACGGGCGACCTCGTGCGGCGGCTCGGCGACGGGCGGATCGAGCACCTGGGCCGGATCGACTCGCAGGTCAAGGTGCGCGGCCACCGCGTGGAGCTGGAGGAGATCGAGGCGGCGCTGCGCCGCCTGGACGGCGTCCGCGACGCCGTGGTGGTGGCGCGCGGCCGGGGCGGCGGCGACCGTTCGCTGCTGGCCTGCTACGTACGGGACGACGGCGGCGCCGACCCGGACCGCGAGCGCCTCGCGGACTGGCTGCCCGCTTACATGCTCCCGGACGTGCTGATCCCGGTCACCGGCTTCCCGCACACGCTCAACGAGAAGGTCGACCGGACCACCCTGGCCACGCTGCCGCTCGCCGAAATCCGCGCCCGCTTCGGCGACTCCGCCGACGCCGACGCCGGTGCCGGACAGCCGGAGGCCCCGGCGCCGACCACGGGCGGCTCCGGCCGCGTGGGGGCGCTGCGGGCCGAACTGGCCGCCCACGTCGCGCGGCTGGCGGGCGTACCCGCCGAGGAGATCGGCGCGCACACCCCCCTCGGCGAGGCGGGGATGAACTCGGTGGGCTTCACCGCGCTCAGCGCCGCGCTGCGCGCCGACTACGGCATCGAGGTCTACCCCACGCTCTTCTACCGCCGGGGCACTCTCCAGGCGCTGGCCGAGCACCTGTGGGACCGGTTCCCGGCGGAGCTGACCGCACGGTTCGGCACGGCGGCCCAGGCCACGGAGGCGCCGGTCACCGAGGCCCAGGCCACCGAGGCGCAGGACGTTGCGGTACGGGCCACGGCCCCGGCCGTACGGCCCGAGGGCGGCGGCGACATCGCCGTCGTCGGGATGGCCGGGCGGCTGCCGGGCTCGGAGGACCTGGCGGAGTTCTGGGAGCACTTGGCCGCCGGGGACGATCTCGTCCGGGAGGTTCCCGAGGGCCGCTGGGAGGGGCGCGGCACTTCGGACGGCCGCCCCCACCGGGGCGGGTTCCTGGACGACGTGGACCGGTTCGACGCGGCCTTCTTCGGGATCTCCCCCCGGGAGGCCGAGCTGATGGACCCGCAGCAGCGGCTGCTGCTCGAAGCGGTCTGGTCGGCCGTCGAGGACGCGGGCTACCGCCCGTCCGACCTCGCGGGCAAGCGCGTCGGGGTCTTCGTCGGCGTCGCCAACAACGACTACCTGGAGGCGCAGCGGGCCGCGGGCAACGGCCCGCAGGCGCACACCGCGACCGGCTCCGCGCTGTCGATGATCCCGAACCGGGTCTCGTACCTGCTGGACCTGCGCGGCCCCAGCATGGCCGTGGACACGGCCTGCTCGGGCTCGCTGACCGCCGTCCACCAGGCGTGCGCCGCGCTCCAGGACGGCACCTGCGACCTCGCGCTCGCGGGCGGCGTGAACCTCATCCTCACCCCGTCCGTCTACGAGGTCCTGGGCCAGGGCGAGATGCTCAGCCCCGACGGCCGCTGCAAGGCGTTCGACAGCCGGGCCGACGGCTATGTGCGCGGCGAGGGCGTCGGCGTCGTCCTGCTCAAGCCCGCGGAGCGGGCGGCGCGCGACGGCGACGCCCCGCACGCCGTGATCAAGGCGGCCGTGGCCAACCACGGCGGCCGGACCACCTCGCTCACCGCGCCCAACCCGGACGCGCAGGCGGACCTGCTGGTCGACGCGTACCGCACGGCCGGCGTCCTGCCGGAGACCGTCGGCTACATCGAGACGCACGGCACCGGCACCGCGCTGGGCGACCCGATCGAGACCGCCGGGCTGTCGGCCGCCTTCCGGCGGCTGCGCGCGGAGCGCGGCACGGACGGGACGGGCGGCACGGACGCCGCTTCTCCCGGCTGCGCCATCGGCTCGGTCAAGACCAACATCGGCCACCTGGAGGCCGCAGCGGGCATCGCCGGGCTGTTCAAGGCCGTGCTCGCGCTGCGGCACGGCACCATCCCCGCCAGCCTGCACTTCCAGGAACAGAACCCGTATCTGGAGCTGGACGGCGGCCCGTTCGAGGTGGCCGCCACCGCCCGGGACTGGCCGCGGAGGCGCGACGCCGACGGGCGCGAGACGCCGCGCCGCGCCGGGGTCAGCTCCTTCGGCTTCGGCGGGGCCAACGCGCACATCGTGCTGGAGGAGTCACAGATGCCGGACGCCCGTGAGGAGGGGAGCACGGAGCAGGCGTACGTGCTCTCGGCCCGTACCCCCGAGGCGCTGCGCAGCGCGGCGCGACGGCTCGCCGACCACCTGGAGACCCGGGACGACGTCCCCGCGGGCGCGCTCGCGTACACGCTCCAGACGGGCCGCGAGCCGATGGCCCACCGGCTCGCCGTCGTCACGGACGGCGTCGCGGGGCTGCGGTCCGAGCTGGCCGCGCACCTGGACGGCCGCCCCTCGGCGGTCCGTACGGGACGGGCCGCGCGCAGCGCCCCCGAGGGCCTCACCGCGAGTCGCGACGGCCTCGACGCCGCCGTGGACGCGTGGCTGACGGGCGCCGAGGTCGACTGGGAGCCGCTGCACGAGGGCACCAGCCGCCGCCGCGTCCATCTGCCCGGCTACCCCTTCGCCCGTACCCGGCACTGGTTCACGCCGGAACGGGCGGCGGCCGTCGAGGAGCCGCGCCCGCACCCGACGCTGCTCGACAGGGCCACCGTCTCCGAGGGCGGCGAGCGGGTCTTCGAGAAGACGCTGACCGGCGGGGAGTTCTTCCTCCGCGACCACGTCGTGGGCGGCGATCCCGTGCTGCCCGGTGTCGTGTACCTGGAGATGGCCCGGCTCGCGGGCGACCTCACCGCCTCCTCGCCCGTACGCGGCGTCGAGGGCCTGGTGTGGGCCGCGCCCGTGCGGCTGCCCGAGGGCGCCGGGGAACGGCGGCTGACCGTCCGCCTCGACGCCGCACGCGACGGCGATGTGCCCTTCGAGGTGCACAGCGCGGAGGGCGGCGCACGCGGACACGCGCGCGGCACCTTGCTGTTCGGCGAGTCCGGGGCGCGTCCGGCCCGTACCGACGTCGCGTCCGTACGGCGCCGCTGCGCGGACGTGCGTACCGGCGCGAGCTGCTACGCGCTCTTCTCCCGGCGGGGCCTCGACTACGGCCCCGCGTTCCAGGTGATCGACGAACTGGCCCTGGGCGAGGACGAGGCGCTGGCGGCGCTGCGGCTGCCCGTGGAGCGGACGGGGGACGCGGACGCGTACGTCCTGCACCCCTCGCTGCTCGACGCGGCGCTGCAGACGGCGGGCATGCTCGCGTCCGGCGCCGACGACTCCGCGCGCCCGCTGCCGTACCTGCCGTACGCGCTGGGCGCGGTCCGGATCCACGCGGCGCTGCCCTCGCAGATGTACGCGTACGCCACGCCCTCCGCGCGCCCGGCCGCGCCGGGGACGCTCTGCTACGACGTGACGCTGCTGGACCGCACCGGCGAACCGGTCGTGTCGCTGGACGCGTTCACGCTGCGCGAGGTGCCGACGGACCAGGCGGGCCGGACGGAGCACGCGGACCAGGCGGAGCAGGCGGGGGACGCGGTGCGGGGCTTCGAGCCGTACTGGCAGCCCGCGCCCGCCGCGCGTGACGCGCTGACGGGGAACGTCCTCGTCCTCGACGCGGCCTCCGGCGGCTCCGGCTCCTCCGAGGGCTCCGGCGCCTCCGAGGGCTCCGGCGCCTCCGAGGGCGACGCCGTGTGCGCCGCGCTGACCGCCGCGGGCGCCACGGCCCGGCGGGTCGCGCTCGGCGCGGACTTCGACCCCGGCACGGTGCTGCACGGCGACGCCGCCCCCACCCACGTCGTGCACCTGGCCGGTCCCGGCGAGGACCCGGGCGGGGCCGTCGAGCACGGGTTCCACACCGCCGTCGCCTTCCTCCAGGAGTGGCAGCGGCAGCGGCGCGGCGCCCTGCGCTACCTCTACGCGCTCCAGGAACCGGCCGCCTCCCCGGCCCACCCGGCCATGGCCGCCTTCGCCCGCTCCGTACGGCTGGAGCACCCGGCGATCGACTTCGGCGTGCTGACCGTCGCCTCCGGCTCCCTCCCGGACGCCGTGGCCGCCGAACTCGGCGCCCCGGGCGAGCCCGAGGTCCGGATCGACGCGGCGGGCAGGTCGCGCCGGTCCTGGCGCGAGGCGGGCCTCCCGTCCGCCGTCCCGGCACCCGGCGGCTCGGCGTTCACGGGCGAGGGCGCCCATGTGATCACCGGCGGCACCGGCGCGCTGGGCCTGCTGCTCGCCGAGCACATCGCGCGCGTACGGTCCGAGGCCGGGACGGCCCGGGGCGGCATCGTGCTCGTCTCCCGGAGCGAGCCGGGGCCCGAGGCCCGCGACCGCGCCGAGGCCGTCGGCGCCCGGATCGTCCGCGCCGACGTGGCCGACGGCGCGGCCGTACGCGCGCTGCTCGCTGACGCCCGTACGGCGCACGGCGCGGTCTCCGGCGTCCTGCACGCCGCCGGGGTGCTCGGCGACGGGCTGCTCCAGCGCATGGACCGCGCCGCCGCCGAGGCCGTGCTCGCGGCCAAGGTGCACGGGACGGTGCTGCTGGACGAGGCGACGCGGGAGGACGCGCTCGACTACTTCGTGACGTTCTCCTCGGCCGCCGCCGCGTTCGGGAACGCGGGCCAGATCCCCTACGCGTTCGCCAACGCCTTCCTCGACCACTTCGCCGAACGCCGCGAGGAGGCCCGGCTCCTGGGCGAGCGGCACGGCCGTACGTTCGCCGCCGCCTGGCCGGTCTGGGCCGACGGCGCGATGCGGATCGCGCCCGCCGCGCAGGAGTACGTGGACCGGGTGCTCGGCATGCGCCCGCTGCGCACCGCGCCCGCGCTGGAGGCCCTGGAACGGGCCCTCGCCGGTACGGCCCCGAGGCTGCTGCTCGCGCCCGGCGACCCCGCCCGCATCCTCACCGCGCTCGACGGCAGGTCCGCGCACACCGCCCCGGCGGCCTCCCCCTCCGCCGCCGCCCCGGAGCCGGCGGGCGGCGGCGTGCGGGAGCGGGCCGAGCGGCTCGTGCTCCAGATCCTCGCGGAGGAACTCAAGCTCCCCGAGGCCGACATCGACCTCACCGAGTCCTTCGACCACTACGGCGTGGACTCGCTCATCACCATGAGCGTCACCCAGCGGCTGGAGCAGCGCTGCGGCCCGCTGTCGAAGACGCTGCTCTTCGAGTACGTGACGGCCGAGGAGCTGATCGACCACCTGGCCGGGGCGCACCCGGACGCGTTCGCGGAGACGGGTGCCGCCGCGCCCGCCGTCGTGGAACCGGCCCCGTCCGTGACCGCCGTCGTGGAGCCGGAGACCGGGGAGGAGCGCGGCGGCGACGAGATCGCGATCATCGGCGTCGCGGGACGCTATCCCCGGGCCGACGACGTGGACGAGTTCTGGCGCAACCTGCGCGCGGGCGTGGACGCCATCGAGGAGATCCCCGCCGACCGCTGGAACCACGACCGGTTCTACGACGCGGACAAGAACGCCACCGGCAAGACGTACGGCAAGTGGGGCGGATTCCTGCGCGGCGCCGACCGGTTCGACCCGCTCTTCTTCCGGATGTCGCAGATCGAGGCCGAGCACACGGACCCCCAGGAGCGGGTCTTCCTGGAGACCGTCTGGCACCTGCTGGAGGACGCCGGGTACACCCGCGAGAGCCTGCGCGGCTCCCGTACGGGCGTGTTCGCGGGGATGATGTACGGCCAGTACCAGCTCTACGGTGTCCAGGAGGCGCTGCGGGGCGAGGGGCTGCCGCCGCACTCCTCGTACGCCTCGGTGGCCAACCGGGTCTCGTACTTCTTCGACTTCACGGGCCCCAGCGTCGCCCTGGACACGATGTGCTCCTCCGCGCTGGTCGCCATCCACCAGGCGTGCCAGGCCATCCGCGACGGCGACTGCGAGACGGCCGTCGCGGGCGGCGTCAACATCTCCACGCACCCCGCGAAGTACCTCCAGCTCGCGTGGCGCGGCTTCCTCTCCGAGGACGGCCGCTGCCGCAGCTTCGGCGAGGGCGGCACGGGCTACGTCCCCTCGGAGGGCTCCGGCGCCGTGCTGCTCAAGCGGCTCGACGCGGCGCGCGCCGACGGGGACCGGGTGCTGGCTGTCGTCAGGTCCAGCGCCGTCAACCACGGCGGCACGGGGCGGGGCTTCAACGTGCCCAGCCCCAAGGCCCAGGGCGACCTCGTGCGGACCGCGCTGGACCGGGCCGGGCTGCGCCCGGCCGACCTCGACTACATCGAGGCGCACGGCACCGGCACGGCCCTCGGCGACCCCGTCGAGATCACCGGCCTGCTGCGCGCGTTCGACGGCGACGTGCCGGACCGGCTGCCCATCGGCTCGGTCAAGTCCGGCATCGGGCACGCCGAGTCGGCGGCCGGGATCGCGGCGGTCACCAAGCTGCTGCTCCAGATGCGGCACGGGGAGTTCGCGCCGTCGCTGCACGCCGACGAGCTGAACGGGAACATCGACTTCGACGCGACCCCGTTCGAGGTCCAGCGGGAGGCGGCACCCTGGCCGCGCCGCCTGCGTGCGGACGGCACGGAGCTGCCGAGGACGGCGGGCGTCAGCTCGTTCGGCGCGGGCGGCACCAACGCGCACGTGATCCTCCAGGAGCCCCCCGTCGCCGCCCCCGCCGCTCCGGCGGCTCCGGCGGGCCCGTCCGGGCCGCAGCTCGCCGTGCTGTCCGCGCGCGACGCCGACCGGCTGACCGAGCAGGCACGCCGTCTCGCCGCGCATCTGCGTGCCGAGGGAGCCGAGTTCGCGCCGCGCGACGTCGCGTGGACGCTCCAGACCGGGCGCGAGGCCATGGCGCACCGGCTCGCGGTCCGCTTCGACACCCTGCACGGGCTGGCCGCGCTCCTGGACGAGTACGCCGCGGGGGCCGCCCCCGCCGGCACCTGGACCGGCGTCGTCGATCCCCGCAGGCCCACCCGGGGCGAGCACCCGCACCCCGACCCCGCGTCCTGCGCCGAGGCCTGGACGGCGGGCCAGGTGATCGACTGGCCCGCCCTGCACGCCGCCCCCCGCCCGTCCCGCGTCCCGCTGCCGGGCTACCCGTTCCTCGGCGACCGCGTCTGGCTCGCGGCGGCGGACGCGGAACTCGCGGCGCTGGAGCGCTCCGCGCAGCACGCCGAGCCTTCTGCCGCCGTCGGCGGCACGGCGCCCGGCGCGGCGTCCGCCGCCGATACCGGCCCGGGGGCCGGGCTCGGCACCGGGCTCCTGGCGGCGACCGCCGCCGGTTCCGGCGTGCCCGCCGCGTCCGGCGGCGATGGCCTGTCCGGCGTGGGGCGGGACGTCGTCCTTGCCGCGTCCGGCGAGGCGTCGCGCTCCGGGGTCCTCCTCGTCTCCGACTGGGTCCCCGCCGACCCGCCGGCGAGGCGCCCGCTGCCCGGGCGTACCGCCGTGCTCGTCGCGCCCGGGACCGAGGCGCTGGCGGCGCGGGTGGCGGCCTCGCTGCCGGAGGCCGAGCTGCTCACGTCCGGGCGGATGGAGGAGGAGCTGGCGGCCCCCGGCACCCGGTGGGAACGGTTCGACGCCGTGGTGGACCTCGCGGGGTGCGCCGGGAGCGCGTCGCCCGTCGACCGCCGGGCGCTCGGCACCTGGCTGCGCTGGCTCCAGCACGTGGTCGACCGGGGCGCGCGGGACCTGCGCGTGCTGCTGGCGTCGCGGCCCGGGGCCGGAGGCGGCCACGGGGGCGCGGCCCGGGTGGGGCTGTACCGCATGCTGCAGAGCGAGTACCGGCACCTGCGCTCCCGCCACGCGGACCTCGGCGCCTGCGCCGACGAGCAGGCGTGCGCGCGGATCGCCGACGAACTCGCCCTCGACGGCGAGGAGCCCGAGGTCTCCTACCGCGAGGGCGGCGTACGCCACCGGGCCGTGCTGCGCGAACTTCCGCGGCGGGAGGACGCCCTTACGCCCCGCGTCCCCGACGGGCACGTGCTCTGGGTGACCGGCGGCACGCGCGGCCTCGGCCTGCTGACCGCCCGCCACTTCGTCGCGCGGCACGGCGTGCGCAAGCTCGTGCTCACCGGGCGCGAGGAGCTGCCCCCGCGCGCGGAGTGGCCCGCGCTCCTCGACGGGGACACGGCGCTCGCCCGCAAGCTGAAGCCCCTCGCCGAACTCGCCGACCAGGGCGTCGAGCTGGAGGTCCTCGCCGTCCCCCTGGACGACGCGGACGCGCTCACCAGGGCCCTGGCCGGGGTCAGGCGCACGCTCGGACCGGTCGGCGCGGTCGTGCACTGCGCCGGGGCGACCGACGAGGAGAACCCGGCCTTCGTCCGCAAGACGCCCGAGGGCGTGGAACGGGTCGTCGGGCCGAAGGTCTCCGGCCTCGACGCGCTGCTCGCCTGCTTCCGCGACGAGCCGCTGAGCTTCTTCGCGCTGTACTCCTCGGTGACGGCCGCCGTCCCCGCGCTCGCCGTCGGCCAGAGCGACTACGCGCTGGCCAACGCCTACCTGGACGAGGTCGCCGCGGCCCGCCCGTACGCGCTGCCGCTCGTCAGCGTCCGCTGGCCGAGCTGGCGGGACACCGGCATGGGCGAGGTCCGCAGCGCCGCCTACCGCGCGTCCGGACTGGCCGCGCTGCCCGACGCGGAGGGCCTCGCGCTCCTCGACCGCGCGCTGGCCTCCGGCGAGCGCGTCGTCCTGCCCGCGCTCGTACGCCCGGACGCGGACGGCTGGAGCCCCGGGCCGCTCACGGCCCGCCGCCTGGAGACGGCGGCACCGACGCCGACGCCGACGTCGGAGAAGACACCGACGGGCGCGGACGGTGACCCGGAACTCCGGGGGGCGCGGGACGCCGTGGCCTCGTGGCTGCTCGACCGGCTCGCGCTGGAGCTGCGGTTCGACCGGGCGCGGCTCGCGACGAACGTGCCCGTCCAGGACTTCGGCATCGACTCGATCCTCGTCACCCAGCTCGTGCAGACCTTGGGCAAGCAGCTCGACGTGTCGCTCGACCCGTCGGCGCTGCTGGAGTACCCGACGGCCGACGAGTTCGCGGCGCACCTCGCCGAGGAGTGCCCGGACGAGCTGCGCGCCGTCTTCGGCGGACCGGCGGTTTCCGCCCCCGAGGCCGTACGGGCGGAGACCACCGCCCGTGCAGTGACTACGGCCGCCGCGCCCGCCGTTTCCGCCGCGCCCGCCGGGGACATCGCGGTCGTCGGGCTGTCCTGCCGGTTCCCGGGGGCCGCGTCGGCGGACGCGTTCTGGGATCTGCTCCGGCAGGGCCGTACCGCGCTGCGTCCGCTGCCCGCCGACCGGTTCGGGGGGCTCGACGGCTACCACGCCGGGCTGCTGCCGGACGAACTGCGCTTCGACCCCGAGGCGTTCCTGCTCTCCGAGGCAGACGTCGCGGCCATGGACCCGCAGGCGCTGCTGCTCCTCGAAGAGGTCAGCCGGGCCGTGCACCACGCGGGTTACCGGCCGGAGGAGCTGAAGGGGCGCCGCGTCGGGGTGTACGTCGGCGGGCGGGCGACCCGTACGCCGGACGACGCGCTCGTGGACCGCGCGAAGAACCCCGTCATGGTCACCGGGCAGAACTACCTGTCCGCGAACATCTCCCAGTTCTTCGACTTCCGCGGCCCCGGCATCGTCGTCGACACGGCCTGCTCCTCTGCGCTCGTGGCGATGGACATGGCCGCGCAGGCCCTGCGCGCGGGCAGCGTCGAGTCCGCGGTGGTCGCCGGGGTGAACCTGCTCGCCGACGACCGCGCGCACCAGCTCTTCGCCCAGCGCGGCCTGCTCGGCGCCGGCCCCGCCTTCCACCTCTTCGACCGCAGGGCCTCCGGGCTCGTCCTCGGAGAGGGCGCGGGCGCCGTCGTCCTCAAGCCCCTGGAGCGGGCGCGGGCCGACGGGGACCGGGTGCTGGCCGTCCTCAAGGGCATCGCGATCAACAACGACGGCCGTACGGCGGGCCCCGCGACCCCGAACCTGGACGCGCAGAAGCAGGTGATGGCCGACGCGCTGGAGGCGAGCGGCCTCAGCGCCGAGGACATCGGCTGGGTCGAGGCCAACGGCTCCGGATCCGCCGTCACCGACCTGCTCGAACTCAAGGCCGTGCAGGCGGTCTACGGCGCCGGGGCGGGCGCGGACCGCGCGGTCTCGCTCGGCTCGGTCAAGCCGAACATCGGCCACCCGCTGGCGGCCGAGGGCATCGCCGCGTTCATCAAGGTCGTCCTGATGCTGCACCACGGCGAGCAGGTGCCGTTCGGCTCGGGCCAGGAGCCGCTGGACCACTTCGACATGGCCGCCTCGCCGCTGGACTTCCCCCGGGAGGCCCGGCCGTGGCCGGGGAGGAGCGCGCTCGCCGCGCTCAACTGCTTCGCCGACGGCGGCACCAACGCCCACGTCCTGCTCGCCCCCGCGCCCGCCGACGGGGCCTCGCCCGCCACGAGGGCGCCGCTGCCGGAACCCACGCTGAACCGGAGGATCGTCATCCGAGGAACCACTGACCCCGCCGCCGCCCCGGAGTCCGCCGCCGCGGAGTCCGCTCCCGCGCCCGCCGCACCGGCCGCCGGCCTGTTCTGGGACACGTACCGATGAGCGCGGCCGGGACGGAGCGCCCCGTCGTCTTCGCGTACTCCGGGCAGGGCTCGCAGTACTACGGCATGGGCAAGGAGCTGTACGACGCCAACGCGGTGTTCCGCGAGGCGCTGGACCGCTACGACGAGGTCGCCGGGGAGGCACTGGGGGAGTCCGTGCTCGCCCGGATCTTCGACCCGGCGAAGCCGCGGAACCATCCGCTGCTCGACACCCGGATCACGCACCCGGGCATCGTGATGATCGAGCTGGCGCTGACGGAGACGCTGCGTGCCGAGGGCATCGAGCCGGACCTCGTGCTCGGCTGCAGCCTCGGCGAGTACGCGGCGGCCGTCGTCTCCGGCAGCCTCGACGCGGCCGACTGCCTGCGGCTGCTGGTGCGCCAGGCCGAGCTGGTGGGCGCGAGCGCGCCCGGCGGCATGCTCGCCGTGCTCACCACGCTCGACGTGCTCGACCGCGTGCCCGAGCTGCGGGTGTGCGAGATGGCCGCGCACAACTACCCCGGCAGCTTCGTCGTCTCGGGCCCGGAGGAGGACCTGGCCCGCGCCGAGTCGGCGCTGCGCGACGCGAACGTGCTGCACGTACGGCTGCCGGTCGAGTACGCCTTCCACTCCCGCCTGATGGACGAGGCCCTCGACTCCTGCCGCTCCACCTTCGACGGCGTGACGCTCGCGCCGCCCCGCATCCCCTGGGTGTCCTGCGTGGACGGGGAGACGGTCGGCGACGTCACCCCCGAGCACTTCCGGCGCGTCGCCCGGCGGCCCATCGAGTTCGAGCGCGCCGCCACGGGCCTGCTGGAGCGGGGCGACCACCTCTGGCTGGACCTCGGGCCCGCGGGGACCCTGCACAACTTCCTCCGCCAGCTCGCCCCCGAGGGCTCGGGCACGGAGTCGCTGCCGCTGCTCAGCCAGTTCGAGAAGGACACCGACCTCCTCGAAGCGGTCCGTGCCCGCGCTCCCCGTACGCCACGTACGGGGAGTACGCCACGACGGAAGGACCCGGTCATGGACGACGCCGCCCAGGAGTCCCGTCAGGTGAAGGTCTACGGCTTCCCCGGGCAGGGCTCGCAGCGCCGGGGCATGGGCAAGGAACTGTTCGCGCGCTTCCCCGAGGAGACCGCGCTCGCCGACGAGGTGCTCGGCTACTCGATCGAGGAGCTGTGCGTCCGGGACCCCGAACGCCTCCTGGCCCGCACCGAGTACACCCAGCCCGCGGTCTACGTCGTCAGCGCCCTGTCGTACCTGGACCACATCGCCCGGGACCCCGAGCCGCCGGACTATCTCGTCGGGCACAGCCTCGGGGAGTACGCGGCGCTCTTCGCCGCCGGGGTCTTCGACTTCGCGACGGGCCTGCGGCTGGTGCTGCGGCGCGGCGAGCTGATGGCCGCGGCCGACGGCGGGTCCATGGCCGCGGTCGTCGGGGTCGACGAGGAGACCGTCGCGCGGCTGCTGGACGACCCCGCGCTGGCCTCCCTGGACCTGGCCAACCACAACGCCCCGGACCAGTTCGTCGTCTCCGGCCCCGCCGAGGGCATCGACGCGGCCTGCGCCGCGTTCGAGGCGGCGGGCGCCCGTACGGTACGGCTGCACGTCAGCGCGCCGCTGCACTCCCGCTATATGCGCGGCGTCGCCGACCGGTTCGCGCCGTTCCTCGACGGCTTCACGCTGCGCGCGCCGCGGATCCCCGTGCTGGCGGGCGTCGACGCCGTGCCGTACACGGGGGAGACGGTCAAGGAGCGGCTGACGGCGCAGATCGCCTCGCCGGTCCGCTGGACCCGGGTCGTACGGACGCTGATGGGCGAGGGCGGCCTCGCGTTCACCGAGCTGGGCCCGGGCCGGGTGCTCACCAAGCTGGTCGACCGCATCACGACGACGGCGGAGCCGCTGACGTCCCCGGAACCGGAACCGGAGCCGGAGCCGGAGCCGGCCCTGGAGGAACCGGAGACGGAGCCCGTGCCCGGACCCGTGGCCGTCACCGCCGACAGCCTCGGCGCGGCGGGCTTCCGCGAGCGGTACGGGCTGCGGCGCGCGTACGCCGTGGGCTCGATGCACGGCGGGATCTCCGGCCCCGAGCTGCTCCGCGCCACCGGCAAGGCGGGGCTGCTGGGCTTCCTCGGGACCGGCGGGCTCTCCCCGGACGAGGTCGAGCGGCAGCTCGGCGAGGTGGAGCCCGGCGCTGCCACCGGCGTCAACTTCCCGCACCGGCACGGCGACCCGCGGCAGGAGGCGGCCCTCGTCGACCGGCTGCTGCGGCACGGCGTGGACCTGGTCGAGGCGTCCGGCTTCCCGCTGGTCACCGAGGACCTGGTGCGCTTCCGGCTCAAGGGCGGCCGGATCCTGGCGAAGGTGTCCAGGACGGACGCAGCGGCCGCGTTCCTCGCGCCGCCGCCGGGCCCGCTGGTCGCGCGGCTGCGCGCGGCGGGCGCGGTGACGGAGGCCGAGGCGCAGGCGGCGGCGTCCCGTCCGATGGCCGACGACCTGTGCGTCGAGGCGGACGGCGGCTGGCGGTGCGAGGGCGCCGACCTGATGACGCTGCTGCCCGCGGTGCTCCGGCTGCGGGACCGCGCCGCCGTGCCGGGCCACCGGGTGCACGTGGGCTGCGCGGGCGGGATCGGCACCCCGGAGTCGGCCGCCGCGGCCTTCCTCCTCGGCGCCGACTTCGTCATGACCGGCTCGGTCAACCAGTGCTCGGTCGAGGCCGCCACCAGCGACCACGTCAAGGACCTGCTGAACGAGGCGCAGGAGTACGACGTCGTCACCGCCCCCTCCGAGGACCTGTTCGCGCTGGGCGGCCGGGCCCGCTATCTGAAGCGCGGGCTGTTCTTCCCGGCCCGCGCGGAGAAGCTGCACGAGCTGTGGCGCGGACACGCCTCGTACGCCGCGCTCGACGAGGAGACCCGGGCGCAGGTCCTCGGCCGCTACCTCGCGGGCGGGCACCCCGCGCCCCCGGTGCCGGGCGGCGCCGACCCGAAGGGCGAGCTGGCGGAGCTGTTCCGCGGCTATTTCGCGCGGGGCTTCCGCCTCGCGGTGACCGGCGAGCGCAGCGCCAAGGTCGACTACCTCGTCCACTGCGGACCGGCGATGGGCGCCTTCAACCAGGCCGTCGCGGGAACGGAGCTGGGCCCCTGGCGGGCCCGGACGGTCGAGGCCATCTCCGACGTCCTGATGGAGGGCGCGGCAGCACACCTCACGGCCCGGCTGCGGGGCTTCGAGGCGGAGCGACGGACGTACGCGAAGAAGGAGGAAGGCGCTCGATGACGACCGTGCCACGGGACCGGACCGTGATCTTCAACCCGTTCACCAGGGAGTTCATGGAGGATCCCTATCCGCACTACGCGGAGCTGCGCAGGGAGGTGCCCGTCCACCACCACCCGGGCGGCTTCTGGATGCTCTCGCGCTACGACGACGTGTCGGCCCTGCTGCGCTCGGACCTGTCCGTGGAGCAGCGGCACGTCGCCCCGGGGCCGTTCCGCGACGCGTACGCGCGGGCGGGGGTCAGCGAGAAGCCGCGGCTGAAGGGCCTGGCCCTGCTGGACCTGGACCCGCCGGACCACGACCGGCTGCTGAAGCTGGTCAAGAAGGCGTTCACCACCCGCGCCATCAGCTCGCTCGAACCGATGGTCCACGGCCTCGTCGACGAGGCCCTCGACCGGGTGGCCGCCGAGGGCGGGGGCGACCTGGTCGAACTGCTCGCGTTCCCGCTGCCGTTCACCGTGATCGGGCGGATGCTGGGGATGCCGCCGATCGACACCAAGCATCTGCGGATGCTCACCAGCCTGGTGATGCGCTCCGTCGAGCTGACCACCGACCCGGAGGTCATGCGGGTCATCGAGGCGGCCGACGTCGAGGTCTTCGAGCTGATCAGCGACGCGGTGCAGCGGAAGCGGAAGGAGCCCGCCGACGATCTGCTGACCGCCCTCATCGCCGCCGAGAGCGACGGGGACAAGCTCACCCACGACGAACTGGTCGCCCAGGTGACCATGCTCTACGTCGCGGGCTACGAGACCACCGTCAACCTGATCTCGGGCGGCGCCCTGTCCCTGCTGCGCAACCCGGACCAGTTCGCGCTGCTGCGCGCCGAGCCGGACCTCACGGCGAACGCCGTCGAGGAGATGCTGCGCTACGAGCCGCCCGTGCACACCAGCAGGCGCGTGACGCTGGAGCCGTACGAGGTGGGCGGGCATGTGATCCCGCCCGGCTCCTTCATCCTCGCCAACCTGGCCGGGGCCAACCGGGACGAGGAGTTCTGGGGGCCCGACGCCGAGGAGTTCGACGTGCGGCGGGAGAAGGCCCGGCGCCAGCTCTCGTTCGGCAGCGGCATGCACCACTGCCTGGGCGCGCAGCTCTCCCGCATCGAGGGCCGCCTCGCGATCGGCGAACTGGTCCGCCGCTTCCCCGACATGCGCATGTCCGGCGAGATCGAGTGGAACGGCCTGCGCAGCCTGCGCGGCCTCGCCCACCTCCCGGTCGAGGTGTGAACGGCCCCTCTGCCGACGTCCGTTACGAGAGAAGGAGTGGCCCAGGCCATGAGTGAAGAACCGACAGGACCGGCGGCCGGGCAGAAGGTCGCCGTCCTCGGCGGCGGGGTGATGGGCACGGGCATCGCGGTGCTGGTGCTCGGGCACGGCATCCCCGTCGTCCTCGTCGACGTCGACGAGGAGACCCTCGCCGACGCGCGTGCCCGGATCGCGCACCAGCTCCGGCACGCCCAGCTCATGGGCGTCCTGCCCGAGGGGCGGGCGCCGGGCGAGCTGGTGACCACGCTGTCCCTGGCAGAGGCGGCGGACGCGACGGCCGTGATCGAGGCGGTCACCGAGTCGCCCGAGGTCAAGGCCAAGGTGCTGGCGGAGGTCTCGTCGGCGGTACGGCCCGGCACGCCGCTGATCACCAACACCTCCGGCATCCCCGTCAGCGAGCTGGCGGCCTCGACCGCGCGCCCCGGCGACCTGCTCGGGACGCACTTCATGAACCCGCCGTACCTGATCACGATGGTGGAGGTCAGCCGGGGACCGGAGACGAGCGACGCCACCGTCGGGACGGTCGTCGCGCTGCTGACGTCCCTGCGGCGGCGCGCGGTGCTCGTCCGGGACGCGCCGGGCTTCGTGACGAGCCGGCTGCTCCACCCGATGATCAACTCCGCGGCGCGGATCGTCGGCGAGGGCACCGCCTCCGTCGAGGCCGTCGACGAGCTGATGGAGGGGTGCCTCGGGCATCCGACGGGCCCGCTGCGCACCGCCGACATGATCGGGATCGACAACCTCGTCGACTCCCTCGCCGAACTGTACGAGCGCACCGGCGCGGACGAGTGCAAGCCCTGCGACCTGCTGCTGGCAAAGGTCCGCGAGGGCGACCTCGGCCGCAAGTCGGGACGCGGTTTCTACGCCTACGGAAAGGAATAATCGTGACGACCGAACAGCACACCCAGGAAATCGACGCCGCGGCGATCGAGAAGGACCTCCTCGTCTTCCTGGAGGCCAAGACCAAGACCGCCGTCGAGCCCTCCCGGGAACTCTTCGCCTCCGGGCTCGTCTCCTCGATGTTCGCGATGGAACTCGTCGTGCATCTGGAGAAGGAGTACGGGATATCCATCGTCGGCACCGACCTGCGTCTCGACAATTTCCGCACGGTCGAGCGCATGACGGAACTCGTGCTCCGGCTGAGCGGTGCGGACGGGAAGGCGGACGGTGCCTGAGAAGCTCGCAGAAGCAAACGCGGTCGTCGAGGAGTTGGTCGGCGACCGCGCCGGGGAGTGGGACCTCGCGGGCGAGATCCCCGGGGACCTGCTCCGCAAGGCGGGCGGCCTCGGGCTGCTGTGCGCGCAGGTCGGCACGGAGCACGGCGGGCGCGGCTTCGGCAGCCGGGAGAACGGCGAGTTCACCGCGCACGCGGGGAGCCTGTGCAGCTCCCTGCGGAGCGTGATGACCTCGCAGGGCATGGCGGCGTGGACGATCCAGCGGCTCGGCACGCCCGGCCAGTCCGCGGCGCTGCTGCCGCGGCTGACCGGCGGCGAGCTGGCGGCCGTCGGCTTCAGCGAGACCGACGCCGGCTCCGACCTGTCCACGATGGCCACCACCCTGGAGACCGACGGCGACGAGGTCGTCCTCGACGGACACAAGGTGTGGGTCACCGGCGCCCACTACGCCGACCTGTTGATCGTCTTCGCGAAGTGCGAGGGCGGGGCCGCCGCCGTGGTGGTGCCCGCCTCGGCGCCCGGCGTACGCGTCGAGCGGGTCGCCGACCCGATGGGCTGCCGCGCCGCCGGGCACGCGCACGTCCGCCTCGACGGCGTGCGGCTCCCGGCCTCCAGCGTGCTCGGCGGCCCCGGGCTGCCGCTGCCGCTGCTGGTCACGGCCGCGCTCGCGTACGGCAGGATCTCGGTCGCCTGGGGCTGCGTGGGCATCCTGCGCGCCTGCCGGAACGCGGCGGCCCGGCACGCCGCCTCGCGCACGCAGTCCGGCAAGCCCCTCACCGGGCACCAGCTCGTGCAGCGGCACCTGGCCGAGCTGTACGTCTCCGAGCAGGTCGCGGCCCAGGCGTGCGCGCACGCCAGCGCGTGCTGGGACGAGGGCTCGCCCGACGTCGTCGTCGCAACCGTGCTCGCCAAGCACGTGAGCGCCGGGAACGCGGCGAAGGGCGCCTCGTCGGCGGTCCAGGTGCTGGCCTCTGCGGGCTCGCGGGACGGCCACGTGGTGGCCCGCGCGTACCGCGACGCGAAGCTGATGGAGATCATCGAAGGCAGCAACGAGATCTGCCAGTTGCTCCTCGCCGAGCACGCGGTGGCGACCGCGCAATGAGCACGCGAGAGGCGCCCGCCTCCCGGTCCGCGAACTGCCGCGAGCCGGGAGCGAGGGCGCGCGCCGGGGGCCCGGAAGCCGGTTCCGGGGCCGAGCGCCCCGGTTCCGGCTCCGGCTCCGGGGCCGGGCGCCCCGGCCCCGGTTACCTCGGGGGCATGCGGAGGGCGCCGTCGAGGCGGATTGTCTCGCCGTTGAGCATCGGGTTCTCCACCGCGTGCGCGACGAGGGAGGCGAACTCCGCCGGGTCCCCGAGCCGTCCGGGGTGCGGTACCTGGCCGCCCAGCGCCTCCAGCGCGGACTCGGGGAACGCGTCGAACATCGGGGTGCGGAAGAGGCCCGGCGCGAGGGTGACGACCCGGATCCGCCACTCCCCGAGATCGCGCGCGAGCGGCAGCGTCATGCCGACGACGCCCGCCTTCGACGCGGCGTACGCCACCTGGCCGATCTGCCCCTCGAAGGCCGCCGCCGACGCCGTGTTGACCAGCACGCCGCGCTCCTCGCCCACCGGCTCCGCGCCGCTCATCTCCGCGGCGGCGAGCCGTACGACATTGAAGGTGCCGATCAGATTGACCTGCACGACCTTGCTGAAGGCGGCCAGCGGGTACGGGCCGTTCTTGCCGACCGTCCTGACGGCGTTGCCGATCCCGGCGCAGTTCACGGCCACGCGCAGCGTGCCGAGGCTCCGCGCGCGCTCGACCGCCGCGCTCACGTCCTCCTCCCTGGTCACGTCTCCCCGGGAGAACACGACGCGCTCGCCCAGCTCCTTCGCGACCCGCTCCCCGGACTCGGGAGTCCGTCCCATGACGACCACGGACGCGCCCCCGGCGTGCAGCCTCCGTACGGCGGCCAGCCCGAGCCCGGACGTTCCACCGGTCACGAGTGCAACGCTTCCGTCCACCTTCATGGATTCCCCCTGCGGTTCCTCTGGTTGGCCGATGCGGCGCGCTCAGCATAGTTCTCCGAGGGCCTTCCCGGAGAGGGTTGCCCCGCGCCGGACGCCTTCGATAGCGTTGCTTCCGGATAATGCGACGGGGGAACTCACGGGGGCAGCACGGGGAGATGTCACCAACTTCTCACGGGTAGCAGCGGACTGTCCGCACAAGGCGCGA
The DNA here is from genome assembly GCF_039530985.1 of Streptomyces albiaxialis. Taxonomy (NCBI): domain Bacteria; kingdom Bacillati; phylum Actinomycetota; class Actinomycetes; order Kitasatosporales; family Streptomycetaceae; genus Streptomyces; species Streptomyces albiaxialis. The sequence continues at coordinate 707,843 of NZ_BAAAPE010000001.1, read as the reverse complement.
GCGATTTTCTCCGCCATTCGCCGACAGGATCCCGCGCCCGTGCTTTTTCCTTTCACCTGCCGGGGACTTTTCCGGGCCGCCCGGCCGCCGTTCGGACGCCCGCCGGTTCCTTGCCTCGCGGGGACGGATATTGACTCATGGGACGGATACCGATGCCCGAACCGCTGACATTCGACGAGACCTTCACCGTCACCGCCGACAACCCGCTGCTGCACGGTCACGTGGTCCACGGGCGGCATCTGCTCCCCGGCGTCGGCTACGTCGACCTGGTGCTCCAGGTCCTCTCCCGGCACGGCTTCGCCATGGCCGAGACCGAGCTGCGCAACCTCACCATCCTCGCCCCGCTCGTGGCGGCGCCCGGCGAGCGCGTGCCGACGACCGTCCGGGGGCGCCCCGCCGCCGCGGGCGGCTGCCGGATCGAGGTCGTCAGCACGCGCGGGGACGGGGGCGCGGGCGAGGTCGCGCACGCGACGGTCACCGCGCACCGGCACTCCCTCCCGCCCTTCACCGAGCGGCTGGACGTGCCGGTCACCGGCGCCGAGCGGCACACCGAGTTCGCCGACCTCTACGCCTGGCTGAGGGAGCGCCGACTGGTGCACTCCGGGCTGATGAGGGCCGAGGGCCGCGTCCACCACCGCGCCGGGGACTGGACGGCCGAGGTCGAGCTGGCCCCCGCGCACCGCGACACCGCCGGTGCCTTCCCCTTCCACCCCGCCCTGTTCGAGGCCGGGGTGCTCGGCTCGGGGATCGGGCTGCACATGCGGTCCGAGGGGGAGGAGGTCGAGGACCTCTACCTCCCGCTGGTCTTCGAGTCGTTCCGCGCGACCGCGCCGCTCGGCGAGCGCTGCTTCGTCCGCGTCCCGGCCGAGCGCGCGCACCGCGACGACGAACTGATGCGGCTCGCCGTGGAGTTCTACGACGCGACGGGGCGGCAGGTCGCCGAGCTGGACAGCATCGTCGCCAAGCGCGTGCGCTCCGCGGACACGCTCGACGTACGGGCGGCCGAGCAGCCGTCCCGTCCCGGCCCCGCCGCGAGCCCCGCCCCGGCGGCCGGTTCCGGCTCCGGGCCGGGGTCCGGCGCCCCGGACGCCGTGGACGCCGTGCGGGCGGTGACGGAGCTGGTCGCGGCCCGCCTGTCCGTACTGCCGGAGCAGGTCAACACGGGCGCGAGCTTCTACGACATCGGGCTCGCTTCGGCCGACCTCGTCGCGATGGTCCCCGAGCTGGAGGAGCGGCTGTCGCTGTCCCTCTCGCCCACGGTCGTCTTCGAGCACAGGTCGCCCGCGGACCTCGCGTCCTGGCTGAACGGGCAGCTCGCCGAGCGCCGCCCGGCACCGGAGACGGCTCCCGTCGCCACGGCACCCGTCGCCACGGCCCCCGCCGCCACGGCCCCCGCCGCCCCGGCCCCCGCGAGCGGCGGCGTCATCGAGGAGCTGGCCGCCCTGCTGGAGGTCGAGCCCGGAGACCTCGCGCCGAACCAGGAACTCGCCGAGTACGGCCTCGATCTGACCCTCCGCACCCGCCTCGCCGAGCGCCTGGGCGCCCGCTTCGGGACCGCGCTCACCGCCGCCTCGCTCGGCGACCACCTCACCGTGGCCGACCTGGACCGCCTGGTGGCACGCCCCGAGGCACCGCAGCCCCCGCAGTCCCAGCAGCCCCCGCAGTCCCAGCAGCCCCCGCACCCCCTGCTGCACCACGTCACCCGCCGGGACGGCGCCGTGGAGATCCGTACGCGGTTCGGCGGCGACGAGCCGTTCCTCCGCGACCACCAGGTGCGCGGCGGACGGCTGCTGCCCGCCGTCGCGCAGTTGGAGATGGCGCGCGCCGCCGTCGAGGCCGCGCACGACGGCGCCGGTACGGTCCGGCTCGACGACGTCGTCTGGCTCCGCCCGGCCCTCTGCGGCCCCGAGGGCCTGGAGCTGCGCGTCACCGTGCGGGACGGGCGGAGCGGCGGCTGGGAGTACACGCTGCACACGGTCAGCGAGGACGGCGAGCTGACGGTCTGCGGCCGGGGCCGCGCGAGCCTCGCGGACACCGATGCCGGAGCCCCCGCCGGCGCCGGTGCCGCGTCCCCGCTCTCCCTCGACGGGCGCACCGTGCCCGCCGCCGAGGTGTACGCGCTCTACGCGTCCGTGGGCATGGAGTACGGCCCCGCGCAGCGCTCCCTCACCGAACTGCGCGTCGGCACCGACGCCTCCGGCCGCCCCCAGGCGCTCGCGCGCCTGCGCCTGCCCGAGGAAGCCCGCGAGACCGAGGGCTGCCGGCTCCACCCGAGCATCGCCGACGGCGCCCTCCAGGCCGTCATCGGGCTGACCGCCTTCTCCGCCGCGGCGGGCGCGGGCGCGGACGGCGAGGAGGCCCGCGCGGCCCTGCCGTTCTCGGTGCGCCGGGTCACCTCGTACGCGCCGACGCCCGCGCACGCGTACGCCTGGATCCGGCACGCGGAGGACGACGGCTCCGGCGCGCTCGACATCTCCGTGCTCGACGAGGACGGCCGGGTGTGCGCCGAGTTCACCGGCCTGAGCACCCGTACGCTCGCGGACCCGCCCGGCCGGGAGGCGCCGCCCACCGCGCCGCCCATCGCGGCGGCCCCGGCGACCCCGGTGGCGGCCCCCGTGGCCCCCGTGGGCCGGGAGCGGGCGAGCGGGGACATCGCGATCGTCGGCGTCAGCGGGCGCTACCCGGAGTCCGCCGACCTCGACGCCTTCTGGGAGAACCTGCGCTCCGGACGGGACTGCATCCGCGAGGTGCCCGCGGAGCGCTGGGACCACCGGACGTACGCGGACGTCGGGGGCTCCTCGACGGCCAAGTGGGGCGGCTTCGTCGACGACATCGACAAGTTCGACCCGCTGTTCTTCCAGATCTCCCTGCACGAGGCCGAGCTGCTGGACCCGCAGGAGCGGCTCTTCCTCCAGTGCGCCCACCACGCGCTGGAGGACGGCGGCTACACCGGCGAGCTGCTGGCCCGCGCCGCCGCCGACCCGCACGGCCCCGCGGCGGCCGTCGCGCCGCCCGGCCGGGTCGGCGTCTTCGTCGGGGTGATGTACGAGGAGTACCAGCTCTACGGCGCGCAGGCGCAGGACCGGGGCCGGTACACGGCGCTGTCCGGCAGCGCGTCCAGCATCGCCAACCGGGTCTCGTACTTCTACGACTTCCACGGCCCGAGCATGACCGTCGACACCATGTGCTCGTCCTCGCTGACCGCCGTCCACCTCGCCTGCGAGGCGATCCGGAGCGGCCAGTGCGAGACGGCGCTCGCGGGCGGCGTGAACCTGCACTCGCACCCGAACAAGTTCGTGCTGCTGAGCCAGCGCCGCTTCCTCTCCAGCGACGGCCGCTGCCGCAGCTTCGGCGAGGGCGGCGACGGCTATGTGCCGGGCGAGGGCGTCGGCGCGGTCCTGCTGAAGCCGCTGGAGCGGGCCGTCGCCGACGGCGACCGGATCCACGGCGTCATCAAGGGGACGGCGCTCAACCACGGCGGGCGCACCACCGGATACTCGGTGCCGTCGCCCGCCGCGCAGGGCGAGGTCATCGCCGACGCGTTCGCCGCCGCGGGCATCGACCCCGCCGCGGTCGGCTATCTGGAGGCGCACGGCACGGGCACCGCGCTCGGCGACCCGCTCGAAGTCACCGGCATATCCAAGGCGTTCGAGGCGGCGGGCGGCACGCCCGGCACATGCGCGATCGGCTCCGTGAAGTCGAACATCGGGCACTGCGAGGGCGCGGCCGGCATCGCCGGGATCACCAAGGTCCTGCTCCAGATGCGCCACGGCGAGCTGGTCCCGAGCCTCCACTCCGCCACCCTCAACCCGCACATCGCCTTCGACGGCACCCCGCTCCGCGTCCAGCAGCACCGCGAGCCCTGGCACCGGCCCGTCGTCCGGGACGGCGCGGGCGAGGAGCGCGCGCTGCCGCGCCTCGCCGGGGTCTCGGGCTTCGGCGCGGGCGGCTCGAACGTCCACGTCGTCCTGGCCGAGTACGTGCCGGAGACGCCCCCTGCGCCGCGCCCCGCGGACGGCCGCCCCGCGCTCTTCGTGCTCTCCGCGCAGAGCGAGGAGCAACTGCGGGAGCAGGCCACCCGGTTGAGCGCACGCCTCGCGGAACTCCCGGAGGACGCGCTCGCCGACGCGGCCTGGACCCTCCAGGTGGGCCGGATGGCGCTGGACGAGCGGCTGGCCTTCGCCGCGTCCTCCCTCGCAGAGGCGCGGGCACGCCTGGCGGCGTTCCTGTCCGACACCGGGCCCGCCGCCTGGACACGGGGGACCGTCGGCCCGGGCCGCCGGGCCCCCGCAGCAGCCGACGCGACGGCGTTGCGCGAGGCGCTCGCCGCGTGGACGGCCGAGGGCGCGCACGAGCCGCTCCTGCGTCTCTGGGCCCAGGGCGCGGACGTCCGCTGGGAAGAGCTGGCCCCCTCGGGCCCGCCCGCCCGGCGCGTGAGCCTCCCGGGCTACCCCTTCGCCAAGGACCGCTGCTGGTTCGACCTTCCCCCGGCGCCGGACACGGAGTCCCGCCCGGTCGCGGAGCCCGTATCCGCGCCGTCCGCCGAGCCCGAGCCCGAGGTCGAGCCCGAGCCCGTGGCCGTTGCCGAGCCCGAGCCCGAGGGTGACGTCGTGCTGTTGCGGCCGTACTGGGCGGATGCCGCCGCGCCGAAGGGAGGCGCGCCCGGCGAGGGGAGTCCGTACCACGCCCGGCACGTCCTGGTGCTCGGCGACTTGGCGAGCGCCGAGCGGGACGTGCTGCGTGCGGCCCTGCCCTCCGGCGTCGCCTGCCACTTCGTGGCGACCGGGGACGGTACGGCGGAGGACTCGTACGGCGAGGCCGCGCGGCGGGTGTTCGCGCTGCTGCGGGAGGTGCTGGAGCGGGGCGTACGCAAGCCGGAGCTGTTCCAGGTCGTGGCCGTCGGGCCGGACCCGGCGGACGGGCCGCTCGGCTGCGCCCGTGGTCTCGCCGGGCTCCTGAAGTCCGCCACCGCCGAACAGCCCCTGCTGCGCACCCAGTACGTCGAGTGCCTGGACGGCGCCGCGCCCTCCGCCGTCGCCGCGCGGCTCGTCGCCGATGCGGCGGACGCGGAGCCGGAGCCGGTGGTGCGTCACCGCGGAGGACGCCGCCTCGTCGGGCGGCTCGCGGAGACCCCGTACCCGGCGGCCGCTCCCGCCGTGCCCTGGCGGGCCGGGGGCGTGTACCTGATCACCGGCGGCACCGGCGGCCTCGGCCGCCTCGTGGCGGAGGACATCGCCGCCACGGTCGGCCGCGCGACGGTCGTCCTCACCAGCAGGTCCCCGCTCGACGAGCGTCGCCGGGGCGAGCTGGACGCGCTGCGCGCGCGGGGCCTGGCCGTCGAGCACCGGGCCGTCGATGTCACCGACCGCGCGGCGCTGGCGGAGGCGCTCGCGGAAGTCCGCGCCGCGCACGGCCCGTTGACCGGCGTCGTGCACAGCGCAGGGGCCCTGGCCGACGGCTACCTGCTGCGCAAGAGCGCCGAGGACCTCGCCCGCGTCCTCGGGCCCAAGGTCGCGGGCCTCGTCCACCTCGACGAGCTGACCCGGGACGAGCCGCTGGACTTCTTCTGCTGCTTCTCCTCGACCGCCGGGGCCTTCGGCAACGCGGGACAGGGGGACTACGCGGCGGGCAACGCGTTCATGGACGCCTACGCCGCGCACCGCGAGCGCCTCGTCGCCGACGGCGCCCGCAGCGGCCGTACGGTCTCGGTCGGCTGGCCCCTGTGGGAGGCAGGCGGCATGGGCGGCGACGCCGTGCGGGAGAGCCTGCGCCGCGCCGGGCTCGCGCCCCTGGACACCCCGCGCGGCCTGACGGTGCTGCACCACGCGCTGACGGCCGACGTGGCCGAAGGGGCCGCCGCGGCCGAGGGCCCGTCGGAGGCCCGGCTGCTCGCCCTGGTCGGCGACCGCGAGCCGCTGCTCGCCGCACTCATCCACCCCGAACCCAAGGAGGAATCGCCGATGCAGGGCGACGCACACGACAGCCCCGCGCAGGATTCCGCGGCCGACCGCCTCCTGGAGGACCGTGCGGTGGACCATCTGCGGGGCGTGCTGGCCACGGCGCTCAAGCTCGGCGCGGAGCGGCTCGCGCCGGACGCGCCGCTGTCCCGCTACGGCATGGACTCCGTGATCGCCGTCGACGCCGTCTCCCAGCTCGAGGAGTCCTTCGGCCCTCTGTCGCGGACACTGCTGCTGGAGGTCGAGTCCGTACGGGACCTGGCCCGCTATTTCGTCACCGACCACGAGGAGGCGCTGCGCACGCTGCTCGGCATGCCCGCGACGCCCGCCCCGGCTCCGGCGGCTCCGGCGGCACAGGCCGCCCAGGTGGAAGAAGCCGAGCAGCCCGCGCCCGTGGCGCCCGTAGCGGCTGCGGCGGCCGTAGCACCCGCCGCGGCCGTGGCGCCCGTCGCCGCCGTACGCGAACGCCCCCGCGAGACGGGGAGCGGCACGGACGTCGCGGTCATCGGCGTCACCGGCCGCTACCCGGGCGCCGAGGACCTGGACGCCTTCTGGGACAACCTCCGCTCCGGCAAGGACTGCGTCACCGAGGTCCCCGCGGAGCGCTGGCGGGAGCCGTCCGGCTGGGGCGGGTTCCTCGACGGCGTCGACCGGTTCGACCCGCTGCTCTTCGGCGTCTCCCCGCGCGAGGCCACCGAGATGGACCCGCAGCAGCGGCTGTTCCTGGAGACCGTCTGGCAGCTCATGGAGCAGTCCGGCGTCACGCAGGACGACCTCCAGCGGCGGTACGAGCGCCGGGTCGGCGTCTACGTGGGCGCGGCGTACCAGCTCTACCGGGCCGACGACACGAACCCGGTGCTGGCGGCGCTCACCGCCTCCACCTCGTACAACATGATCGCCAACCGGGTGTCGGCCTTCTTCGGGCTGGAGGGCCCGAGCATGGCCGTGGACAGCATGTGCGCCTCGTCCGCGCAGGCGATCCACCTGGCCATCGGCGACCTGCACCGCGGCGAGACCGAACTGGCGGTCGCCGGGGGCATCAACCTCACCGTCCACGCGGACAAGTACCTCGCCCTCTCCGAGCTGCAGCTCCTCGGCAGCCACCCGGGCAGCCGCAGCTTCCGCGACGGGGACGGCTATCTGCCCGCAGAGGCGGTCGGCGCCGTGCTGCTCAAGCCGCTGGACGCCGCGCTGCGCGACGGCGACACCGTGCACGCCGTCATCAAGGGCTCCTCCGCGATGCACAGCGGCCGGTCGTCGGGCTTCATGATGCCGAGCCGCCGCACCCAGGCGAACGTGATCCGCCGGGCACTGGCCCAGGCGGACGTCGCGGCCGACTCCATCAGCTATGTGGAGGCGGCGGCGAACGGCACGCCGATGTCCGACGAGATCGAACTGCGCGCGCTGCGCGAGGTGTTCGACGGCGTCGGCGCGCCCGTGCCCGTCGGCACCGTGAAGTCGAACCTGGGCCACCCGGAGGCGGCCTCCGGCATCGCCCAGCTCACCAAGGTGATCCTGCAACTGCGCCACGGGGAGCTGGCGCCCCTCACCCCGGTCGGCGACCCCAACCCGAACCTCGACCTGGACGGCACTCCGCTGGAGCTGTGCGAGCGCTCGGCGCCGTGGGAGCCCCGGCAGGAGGGCGTGCCCGCGCGCGGCCTGGTCAACTCGGTGGCCGCGGGCGGCAGTCACGTCACCCTCGTCGTGGAGGCGCCGCCGCGCACCGCGCCCCTGGACGAGGCGGACGGCGGGCCGCAGCTCGTGGTGGTCTCCGCGAAGACGGAGGCGCGGCTGCGTACGGCGGCGGAGCGGCTTCTCGCGTTCGTCGAGGCAGACGGCGGCGCGGTGAGCCTGGCCGACGTGGCGTACACCAGCCAGGTAGGGCGCGAGGCGCAGCCCGAGCGGTTCGCGGTGGTCGTCACGTCCCTGGGCGAGCTGCGCCGGGCGCTCACCCGGTTCCTGGCCGGTGCGGGCGCGGGCGCCGGGACCGGCGACGACGGCACCGTGCGGCTCCACACCGGCAACGCCACGGACGACGCGGGCCCGCTGGGCGCGATGCTCTCGGGGGCACGCGGCGAGGCGTTCCTGACGGGGCTCGTGGAGGACCGCGACCTCGACCACCTGGCGGAGCTGTGGGTGCGGGGGAGCGAGGTGCCCTGGCGGAAGCTGCACGACCGCCCCCGCCCGCTCGCTCCGCTGCCCCCGACGCTGTTCGAGGGCGGCAGCTACTGGATCGGCCGGGGCGCCCCGGCCTCGATGACCGCCGCGCCGACGGCCGACGGGACCGGCAGGGCCGGCGGGACCGGGACCGGGACCGGGACCGGCGCGGCGGCGGACGCCGCGGGCTCCGCCGAGACCGCACGGCTCATGGGCGAGGCCTGGTCGGAGGTGCTCGGCATCGACGCGGACCAGCTCGACGCCGGGAGCGACTTCCTCTCCCTCGGAGGCAACTCGCTGATGGCGAACCGTCTGATGAACCTCGTGAAGCTCCGTACGGGAGTGGACCTGCCCGGCCACGTCGTCTTCGCGGAGCCGAAGCTCGGCGAACTGGCCGCCACGGTGGACCGCTACCGGCCGGTCGGCGCACCGGCAGGCGCACCCTCCGGCGCGCCGGACGAGGCCGGAAAAACCGCCGAGGAGGCGGGACTCGATGTCATCGCCCTGGTCGAGGGCATGAGCGACGAGGAGCTGGAGGCGCTGCAGGAGGACGGCACCGAGCAGGCGGGGCGCGCATGACCGTCGAGCAGGACGGGAGCGCCCGGGAGCTGGTCCGCCGGTTCCGGGCGCTCCCCGCCGACCGCCGGGGCGCGGCGCTGCGGCTGCTGCGCGAGCGGGGCATCGACCTGTCGGCCCTCGACCCGGACCTGTCGGCCCTCGGCACGGACCTGCCGGCCTCCCCCGGCACGATTCCCCGCACGCCCCGCTCCGCCGACGACCCGCCCCCGCTCTCCTCCACCCAGCAGCGCCTCTGGTTCCTCGCGCAGCTCGACGGGGACGAGGCCGCCGCGGCCTACAACCTGCCGGGCGCCACCCGGCTGCTGGGCCCGCTGGACCGGGGCGCGCTGATCCGCGCGCTGGAGGAGGTCGTGCGGCGCCACGAGGTGCTGCGCACCTGCTTCCTGGCCGACGGCGGGGTGCCGTACCAGCACATCGGGGACGGCTCGGAGTTCGCGGTCCGGGAGGAGGAGCTGCCGGGCGCCGGGCCCGAGGAGCTGGCGCGCGTCTGCGCCGAGGAGGCCCGCACCCCCTTCGCGCTGGACCGTGCCCCGCTGATCCGCGCGCGGCTGCTGCGGCTGGCGGAGGAGGAGCATGTGCTGCTGGTGAGCATGCACCACAGCGTCTCCGACGGCTGGTCGTACGGCGTCCTCCAGCGCGATCTGGGGGCGCTGTACGAGGCGTTCCGGCAGGACCGCCCCTCGCCGCTGGCGCCGCTGCCCGTCCAGTACGCGGACTACGCGCGCTGGGAGCGGGGCCTGCTCGCGGGCGGTGCGCGGGAGGAGCAGCTCGCGTACTGGCGCGGGAGGCTCGCCGGGCTGCCGGTGCCGGAGTCGCTGCCGGTGGACCGGGAGAGGCCAGAGGTGCGGACGTACAACGGGGCCCGCGCGACCTTCCTGTGCGGGCCCGAGGTGCTCGCGGGGCTGCGCGCGCTGGCCGCCCGGCACGACTGCACGCTCTACATGACGCTGCTGGCCGCCCACGATGTCCTGCTGCACCGCGCCTCGGGCCGTACGGACATCGCGGTCGGCACCGTCGTGGCCAACCGGAACCGGCCCGAACTCGAAGAGCTCATCGGGTACTTCGTGAACACGCTGGTGATGCGGACGGACCTGTCCGGCGATCCGACGTTCGCCGAGCTGCTCGGGCGGGTGCGGCGCACGGCGCTGGACGCCTACGCCCACCAGGACGTGCCGTTCGGCACCGTGGTGGAGGCCCTGCGCCTGGAGCGGGACCCCGGCCGCCACTCGCCGGTGTTCTCCTCGATGTTCCTGCTCCAGGAGGCGTGGACGGACAGCGCGGCGCGGCTGGGCGGGCTGGAGGTGCGGTCCGCGCCGCTGGACGTCGGGGTCAGCAAGTTCGAGCTGACGGTCGAGCTGCAGGCGACGCCGGACGGGCTGTCCGGGATCGTCGAGTACAGCACCGACCTGTTCGACGCGGCGACGGTCCGCCGCTTCATCGGGGACTGGAAGGGCCTGCTCGCGTCGGTCGTCGAGTCCCCCGGCGAGCGCGTCTCGCGGCTCGCGCTCGGGCCGACCGGTGAGCCCGGGCCGCCGTGACGGCCCGGGCCCCGGGGGTCAGGCGCCGGGCTCCGGCGGCCGGATGGTGGGCGGGACGCGGTAGTTCTCGTCCACCTTCCGTGCCGGGGCCCGCCGGGCGAGGGCCGCGTCGACGGCCGGGGCGAGCCGCTGCCGCTTGTCCGCCGCCGCCTTCTCGTGGCGCTCGGCGAATTCCGGCATCACCTCGGTGGCGAAGAGTTCCAGCGAGGCGCAGATGTGCTCGTGGGGAATGCGGCCCGACTGCGCGATCAGGAGGATCTGGTCGACACCGGCCGCCTCGTACTCGCGCAGCGCCTTTTTGATCTGCTCGGGATTTCCGACGCCGCTGAAGGCGCCGTCGGAGTCGATCTGCGGATACGCTTCCCCGGACTCCCGGGGAAGGTTGAGCCCCAATTGCTCGGCGAGTTCCGTGCGTCCGGGAGCGGGCGATCCGAGGCCCCAGTAGTACGCGAGGGAACGCGCGAAGAACTGATGGTCGGGAATGCTGCGCTCGCGCGCCACATTCGTGTCCTCATGGCACATGAGATAGGTGGTCATCGCGATCTGAGGATTCACGGAGAATCCCGCCGGAACGCACTCCTCCGACTCGATCGTGGCGTAATACTCCCCGACCCATTTCTGCGCTTCCTCAGGGCGGACGAACGACAGGGTGAGCGCCCCCAGCCCGTTCCGCGCGGCGTGGGCGAGGCCCTCCTTGCGGCTGCACGCCATCCACATCGGCGGGTGCGGCTTCTGGAGCGGCTTGGGGACGACGTTGCGCGGGGGCATCTTCACGTACTCGCCCTCGTACCCCGCGAAGGGCTCCTCGACGAACATCCTGCTCGCGGCGTCGATCGCCTCCCGCCACTGGTCACGCTTGGTCGCCGGGTCCACCCCGAAGGCCTCCAGCTCCACGCGGGTGCTGGACTCGCCGGTGCCGAACTCGGCCCGCCCGCTGCTCAGCAGGTCGAGCATCCCCATGCGCTCGACCACGCGCGCGGTGGGGTTGATGCCCGGCGGGAGCACCGCGATGCCCTGCCCCAGCCGGATCCGGCTGGTCCGCTGGCTGGCGGCGCCGAGCAGCACCTCGGGCGCCGAGCAGTGGCTGTATTCCTCCAGGAAATGGTGCTCCACCGCCCATGCGTAATCGAATCCCAGACGGTCGGCCAACTCGATCTGGTCCAGGGCCTCCTGGACGAGACGGTGCTCCGAGTCCTCCTGCCAGGGCCGCGGAAGTTGAAGTTCGTAGAACAGTCCGAATTGCACCTGCGTTCCTTTCCGGCGACGGCTGGAGAAATGCTCCGCCTGCGTCCCCCGGTGCAGTGCTTTCCCGTAATAGCGGTTCAGTGATGCCGCGCACGGCATCAAGTGCCGGATTTACCCCCGGTGTTCGGAACTCTACCCACAAGCGCACGGCGCGATCAATATTCTCCGGAGGTCCGGAGGTCCGGAGGTCCGGAAGGCCGGAGAACCGTCAGCCGCGCTTGTACGTGTATCCCGCCGCGTACGACGCGGGGTGGTGCCGCAGCACCGAGGACGAGTCGAGGGTGAACGACGAGGGGCCGGAGTCCTGGCAGTACCCCGGGGTGCCGTCCTCGACGACCTTCGCGGTGCCGACGCGGAGGCGCTCGCCGCCGTCCTCCACGCCCGTCAGCGGGGCCGCGGTGGTGCAGTGGAAGGGGCCGTTGTCGGAGACGAGCAGCGCCGCGCGCCCGCCCGACGCCGCGTTGTAGATGCGGATCTCGGTCGGCTGCGTGCCCCCGTAGACGGAGCCGAGCTTCCAGGTGCCGACGAACCGCTTCGGGACGCGGGTCCCCGAGGGCGCGTCCCCGCCGCCCGAGCCTCCGCCGTCGCCGCCCCCGGAACCGCCGCCCGACGCGCCGCCGCCCGGGTCCCCGGAACCGGAACCCGAGCCGGGGTCCTTGCCGCCGTCCCCGCCCCCGTCCCCGGCGGAGGCGTCCTTGCCGTCCTTCCCGTCCTTGCCGTCGGCGCCCCGGGCGCCCTCCTCGCCGCCCCGGGTGCCGCCGGAAGTGCGGCCGTCGTCCCCGGGCGCGCCGTCCCGGGCGCTCTCCTTGCCGTCGCCCTTGCCGCCCTTCTCGCCGTCGGCGTCCCGGGCGCCGGAACGGTGGGGGCCCGGGGACGCCTCGGAGTCCCGCGCGGCGGAGCCCCGTTCCGGCGAGTCGGCCCGCGCGTCGCCGTCCCGGTCGAGCAGGGCGACGGTGCCGCCCGCCGCCACGACGGCGAGCACGGCGCCGACCACCGCCCACGTACGGGCCCTCGGCCGCCCGCGCCGCTCGCGCGCCGCGCCGCCGGTCACCCCGACGGCCCCGGCCCCCGCTCCGGCACCGGCTGTGGCAACGGCTCCGGCGTCCGGCACGGGCGGCGTCGCCTCCGCGTCGAGCAGGCGGGCCGACTGCTGCGCGAGGTGGGCGACGACGCGCGGCGGCAGCCAGGGGCCCGCCGTCTCGCTCTCGGTGTCCGTCGTCGCGGCCAGCTCGTCCAGCAGCGCGTCCACGCCCGGGCGTTCGTCCGCGTCCTTCGTCAGGCAGCGGCCGATGAACGCGCGCAGCGCCTCGTCCTCGACCGTCGTCAGGTCCGGGTCGGACTCGACGATCTGGTAGAGCACCGCGTGCTGGTTGCTCGCGCCGTGGCCGAAGGGGAGGCGGCCCGTCGCCGCGTACACGAGGACGCCGCCGAGCGCGAAGACGTCCGCCTCCGGCCCCGGCTCCTCGCCGAGTATCTGCTCCGGCGCCATGAAGCCGGGCGAGCCGACGGTCGTCCCGGTGCTGGTCAGCGGGGCGTCGTCGGAGGGTTCGAGCGCGTAGGCGATGCCGAAGTCGATGACGCGCGGGCCCTCGACGGTGAGCAGCACGTTCGACGGCTTCAGGTCCCGGTGCACGATCCCGGCCGCGTGGATGCCGCGCAGCGCCCGCAGCAGGCCGTCGGCCAGCGCGCGTACGGAGTGGGCGGGCAGCGGGCCGTACTCCCTGACCACCGCGTCCAGCCCGGGCCCCGGCACGTAACCGGTGGCGATCCACGGCTGGGCGGCGTCCGCGTCGGCGTCGAGCACGGGCGCGGTGAAGCGGTCGCCGACGCGCCGGGCCGCCTCGATCTCCCGGCGGAAACGGGCGCGGAACCTCGGCTTCGCGAGGTGCTCCTCGTGCACCGCCTTCACGGCGACGGTGCGCCCGCCGCCGGAGCGGGCCAGGTACACCCGGCCCATGCCGCCGGAGCCCAGCCGTCCCAGCAGCGCGTACGGGCCTATCCGGCGCGGGTCCCCGGGCCACAGCGGCTGGAGGACGCCGACGCCCCGGAGGCCGTCGGCGTCCTCCCGGCCCTCCTCGCCCCCCGGACCCGCCCCGTGCGCCCCGCTGCCGTCGTGCTCCCCGCCGTTCTCCCGGTCGTGCTCCCCGTCGTGCCCGTGCTCCTCGCGCGCCTCGTCACGGTCGCTGGCCATGCCGCCGTCCTCGCCCCGTTCCCGTCCGGTCGTCTCAACGGGACTCTCCTGCCCCCGAGTCGGTCGGTACTATAGAAAAACTAAGTGCCAACTATCAATACGGAAGGCTCACTTCGCACATGGCACGCAGCTACGACCAGTTCTGCCCCGCGGCGCGCGCGCTCGACGTGGTCGGCGGCCGCTGGACGCTGCTGATCGTGCGGGAGCTGCTGCTCGGCCCCCGCCGCTACACCGACCTGGCCGCCGGCCTCCCCGGCATCGGGCCGAACGTGCTGGCGGAGCGGCTGCGCGCGATGCGCGAGGCGGGGATCCTGGAGCAGACGAAGCTGCCGCCGCCCGCCGCCACGTCGGCGTACGTGCTGACGGAGCTGGGCGAGGCCATGCGCCCGCTCGTCGACGAGCTGACCCGCTGGGGGATGCGGCTCGGCGGCCCGCCCAGGCCCGGCGACACCTTCCAGCTCAACTGGCTGCTCAACGTCCTGCGGGCAGCGTTCCGCCCCGAGGCGGCGCGCGGTGTCCGGGAGACGTACGAGTTCCGGGTCGCGGGCGAGACCTTCCACCTCCGCGTCGACGACGGCGCGCTCGACGTGCGGCACGGCTCGGCACCCGAGGCGGCCTGCGTCCTCACCGCCGACCTCGGCACGTTCATGGCCCTGGGCGCGCGCATCGTCGAGGTGGCCGACGCCGTGGAGCGCGGCCTCGTCGCGCTGGAGGGCGGACTGCCCGCCGCGGACCGCGCGGTCGCGATCCTCGGCGCGCACCCGGAGGCGACCGGCGGGCGGCACGGGATCATCGGCGCCGTCGGCGCCTCCTTCCGGCCCGAGGCGGCCCGGGGCGTCCGGGAGACCTACGAGTTCCGGATCGACGGGCTGGTCTTCCACGCCCGCGTCGCCGACGGCACCGTCGCGATGGAGCTGGGCCCCGCGCCGGCCCCCGGGCCCGACGCCGCGCTCGCGACCGGCCTGGGCGTGCTCCTCGAACTCGGCGCGGGCGCCCTCCCGCTGGAGGACGCGCTCATCGCGGGCTCGATCGAGGTGGAGGGCGACCCCGAGGCGGCCCTGCGCATGGCCGACGTGTTCGGCGTGGTGCGGACGAGTCAGTCGTAGAGCGAGGCCAACAGGTCCCTGGCGAACGCGTCCAGGTCGTCCAGGCCCGCCGCCGCGAGGGTCTCGGGGCCCTCGGCCAGCAGATGGGGCAGGGCGGCGTGCAGGGCGAGGGTCAGGGTGCGGGTGCGGGCGCGCGTGACGGGCAGCCCGGCCGCACGCTGCGCGTGCTCGAACGCGGCGAAGTCCGAGGCGCCGATCGGGTCCAGGATCCCCGACAGCCAGGGCTTGCGCGCGGCCTCGGACTGCAGCTCCAGATAGGCGAGGAGCCGGGGACGGCCGGGCCCCGCCGCGTTCTCCAGCAGTCCGCGGAGGAGGGCGACCAGCCCCTCGCGCCCACGCGGCGCGGGCGCGGCGGCCATCCGCTCCGCGACCTCGCTGTACAGCTCGACGCAGCGCCCGGCCACCGCCCCGAGCAGGGCGTCCCTGGTCGGGAAGTAGTTCTTGGCGGTGCCGGACGGCACCTCGGCGGCGGCGTCCACGGCGCGGTGGGTCAGGCCGCGCCCCCCGCTCTCGTTCAGCACCGCGATGGCCGCGTCGCGCAGCCGGTTCCGCCGGTCGGGGTTCACCCTGCGTGCTCCCTCTCGTCGCCGTCGTTCGGCGCCTGATGCCTGATGCCTGACGCCTGGCGATCGTACCGCCGGTGTGGTACCACGGATGGGGTACCACGGATGTGGTGGTTGCATGGAGCGACGGGGAGGACGCATGGCGGGGAAGCGCCGGACGTGGCGGGGCAGGGCGGTCGTGGTGGGGGCCGGGGTCGGAGGGCTCGCGACCGCGGTCGGGCTGCGGCGCGCGGGCTGGGCCGTCTCGGTCCTGGAGCGGCGCGCGGAGCCGGAGCGGTACGGCACGGCGTTCGGCATCCACCCCCGCGCGCAGGCCGCGCTCGAACGCCTCGGCGTGGGGGAGGCGTTCGGGTGCCGGGCGGTGCCGTACCGGAGCGGGCACATCCGCCGCCCCGACGGCACGGTCCTGGCGAGCCTGCCGCTGGCGCGGATCGAACGGCGCGCGGGGCGTCCCGAGTTGCTGATCTCGCGCCCGTACCTGCTCGACGCGCTGGCGGCGGAGCTGGACGCGCTCGGCGCCGAAGGGGGAGTCCGCGTCGAGTACGGCGCGGAGTACGGCGCCGAGTCCGACGGCTCCGCGGAGCCGGGCGGCGGCTGCGACCTGCTCGTCGGCGCCGACGGCATCCGCAGCGCGGGGCGCACCGCGCGCTTCGGGACCCGCAGCCGCCCCCGTACGGTCGGCACGGTCGCCTGGATCGGCATCGCCGACATCGAGAGCGGCGTGTACGGCGAGACGTGGGGGCGGGGCCGCTTCTTCGGCATGACGCCCGTCGAGCCGGGCCGCACCAACTGGTACGCGACGCTGCCGGGCGGCGACGCGGACACCGGCACCGGCCTCGGCACCGGTCCCGACGCCGATGCCGTACGGGCGTGCTTCGCGGAGTGGCACGCGCCGATCGCGCGGGTCCTGGACGCGACCGATCCCGCGAGCTGGGTCCGTTACGAGATGCGGCATCTCGCGCCCGCGCTCCCCTCGTTCGTCACGTACGCCGACGGGGAGCGGGTCGCGCTCGTCGGGGACGCGGCGCACGCCATGACGCCGAACCTGGGGCAGGGCGCGTGCACCGCGCTCCTGGACGCGGAGGCGCTGGCGCGGGCCGTCGCGGCGCACGGGCGCCGCGCGCTGCCCGAGGCGCTGCGCGCCTATGACGCCGAGCGGCGCCGCAGCGCCCAGCGCGTCGCCCTCGGCTCCCGGAGCCTGCACCGGCTGATGACGGCGCGCCGGACGGGCCCGCGCGACGCGCTGGTCCGCTGCGTCCCGGGATGACGGCGCCCGGGGGGGCGGGCGATCAGGGGAAGCGCAGGTCCGGGTCCACCGGCAGGACCAGGTGCCAGCGGAGCGTGGTGTCGTCGTACGGGCCGCAGGCCAGGACGCGGACGTCGACGGGGTCGGGGGAGACCAGCGGGAAGAACGCGGGCCGGACGTCCTCGGCCGGGGACGGCTCCGGCGGGGCCGGGGCGCGCGAGTCCCAGAGCGCGGGCACCCCCGGCTGCTCCCGGACCTCGCGCACGACCTCGTCCAGCCGGGCGTTGTCCGGCCAGCGCTGCCAGGCCAGCCGCAGCCGGGTGAGGAGCGGCGCGGCCCAGCGGTCCTCCCACTCGCGGAGCTGATAGCGGGCCTCGGGGGAGAACGCCCAGGTCATGACGTTGGCGCCGGGGCGTACGAGCCAGGGGCAGTGGCGCGCGGCGACCGTATTGGCGTCGATCACGTCCCACGCCTGGTCGCAGAGGTAGCTGATGTGCCGCTGCTCGCGGACGAGCTGGAGGAGCGCCGGGTCCGGCTCCCGCGCCCCGGCGCCCCCGCCGTCCGCGCGGCGGGCCGGGGGCTCCAGGCCGGTGCCACGGTGGAGGGCGGCCGTCTGGCGCGGGGAGAGGTCGAGGACGCGGGCGACCCCGGCGATCATCTCGCGGCTGTAGCGCCGGTCCTCGCCCTTCTCCAGCGCCCGGTACCAGCGCTCGGAGACGCCGAGCAGCAGCGCCATGTCGAGCTGCGTGAGATACGTGCGGTGGCCGCGCGCCCGTACGGTCCCGGGCACCCGCGCGGGATCCCGGGCCATGCGCCAGGAGCGGAGCATCCGGCCCAGGTCCTCGCGTCGCGCGTTCGCCACGGTAAAGACCTCGCAAAGACAGGGCGGCCGGGCGGGCCGTCGTACAGGGGCGTCCGCGTCGAAGGGGACGTACGGGACGCACGGAGACGCAGCATCGCACGCCGCGCGCCGACCGGCACGCCGGGGTTCCGGAACCGGGGAGGTCCGATCTTGGCCCGGCGGGGGCGTCCAGGGTGAGTCCCGTCGCAGTCGAGCCGCGTCCACGGAGAATTCACCGATGAGCTACTTCCTGCCGGAAACCGACCCCGTGCTGACCGCCGCGCGCGGTCTCGCCCTCGCCCACCCCGGCATGATCGAGGTGAACCCGTCGCCGCTGTACCTGCGGGCCCGCGCCCCGCACCCCGGCCGCCGGGTCGGCCTGGTCTCCGGCGGCGGCTCCGGCCACGAGCCCCTGCACACCGGGCTCCTGGGGCGCGGCGGCCTCGACGCGGTCTGCCCCGGCGAGGTCTTCGCCTCCCCGCACAACCGGCAGATCTACGAGGCGAGCGCGCGGGTGGCCGCCGGCATGAGCGAGGGCGTGCTGCTCGTCGTCAAGAACTACACGGGCGACGTCATCAACTTCCAGATCGCCGCCGAGCGCCTCCGGCACGACGGCATCCCCGTCGCCACCGTCCTCGTCGACGACGACCTGGCCACCGACCTCGCCGACAGCGCGACCGGCCGCCGGGGCACGGCGGCGACGGTCGTCGTGGAGAAGCTGCTCGGCGCCGCCGCCGACCGGGGCGCCTCGCTGGAGGAGCTCCAGGCGCTCGGCACCCGGATCGTGGCGCGCTCGCGCAGCGTCGCCGTCGCCGCCCGCGCCCAGACCTCGCCCACGACGGCGGCCCCCGCCTTCGAGCTGGCCCCCGGCGTCCTCGACTACGGCGTCGGCATCCACGGCGAACGCGGCACCCGCGAGATCCCCCGCCCGGCCGTCGGCGAACTGGTCCGCCGCATGACGGACGACCTCCTCGACGCGCTGCCCGACGGCCCCGACGACGGCCCCGACGACGTGCTCGTCCTCGTGAACGGGCTCGGGGCCACCACCGACCTCGAACTCCACTCCGTGGGCGCCCTGTTCGGCGAGGAGCTGAAGGCACGCGGCCTGCGGCCCGTCCTCACGGCCTCGGGCACCTTCACCGCCGCGCTCGACATGGCCGGGTTCTCCCTCACGCTCACCCGGCTCGACGCGGGCTGGGCCGAGCTGTGGACGGAGCCGACGGAGACGCCGCTGGTGCTGCCGCGCCCGGTGGGCCCCGAGGCGCCGGAGAACGCCGCCCCCGCCGCGTCCGCGTCCGCGCCCGCGGCGACCGCCGCCGCCCCGGCCCCGGCCACGGCAGGCAGCCGTACGGTGCTCGACCGGTACGCGGACGTCGTCGCGCAGGTCCGCGACAACCTCACCAAGCTCGACCAGCTCGTCGGCGACGGCGACTTCGGGGACAACCTCAGCGGCGGCGTACGGCGCGCGGTGAAGCTCGCCGACACGACGGGCGCCGCGGGGTCCGCCGCGCTCGCCCAGGCCTTCCTCGACGACGTCGGCGGCACGAGCGGCCCGCTCTTCGGCCTGCTCTTCCAGCACCTGGCCGTCGCGGAGGCCGACGCCCCCGAGCCCTCGCTCGCGGCGCTGGCCGAGGCCGCGACGGGCGCCCACGCCGCGATCCACCGCGTGGGCGGCGCCCAGGTCGGCGACTGCACGCTGGTCGACGCGCTCGCGCCCGCCGCCGAGTCGCTCACCGCGAGCGCCGCCTCGGGCACGGAGGAGGCCCCGCTCACCGCCGCCGCGCAGGCCGCCATCCGGGGCGCGCTCTCGACCGCGACCCTGCGCCCCCGCCGGGGCCGCGCCAGCTA
Organism: Streptomyces albiaxialis; assembly: GCF_039530985.1. Classification (NCBI taxonomy): domain Bacteria; kingdom Bacillati; phylum Actinomycetota; class Actinomycetes; order Kitasatosporales; family Streptomycetaceae; genus Streptomyces; species Streptomyces albiaxialis. Next base: position 688,572 of record NZ_BAAAPE010000001.1, on the reverse strand, counting down.
CGTCGGCGACCACGCCCTCGGCGTCCCCGACCCGGGCGCCCTCGCCGTCGCCCTGCTCTTCACCACGCTGGCCGACACCCACGAGCCCACCACCGCCACCCGCCTCCCGGCCCCGGGCTACATCACGGTCCTCTGACCCCCCCGCCCGCCGACCGCCGCCCGCCGACCGCCGCGGCACAACCGGGCCGACGAGACGCGGGCGCCCGACACGGCGCCGTTCCCGCTCGTCGTCGCACTACGCAAAACGTGCGGGCCGTCCCGGTTTGCTGGTGTCTCACTTTCCCGTCGCCGGGTCGCGCCGCCTTACCTAAAGTGCGGGTAAAGGAGAGGGGCAGACATGGGCGAAGGGGACTCTTCCGTCGGGCTGCCGTGCGCGGAGGTCGAGGAGGTCTGGCCGCGCGACGGGCGGATCACGCTGCGGCTGACGCTGGTGGGAACGGCCGCCGGGGCGGCGACGCTGCTGCTCAGGACGCGCGGGGAGGCCGGGCGCCGCGAGGAGCTGCGGGTGGCGGCGGAGGGGAGCGGCCGGGAGTTCACGGCGACGGTGCCGCTGGAGCGGCTCGTCATGGGAACGGGAACGGGAACGGGCGCGGACGGCTCCTGGGTCTGGGACCTCTATCTCGTCCCGGAGGGCGGCGCAGGGCTGCGTCTCGGCCGTCACCTGGACGACGTACAGGGCAAGAAGCACATCTTCCGCTACCCCGTGCAGTACGCCCGGGGGACCGCCGTCGAGCCCTACTTCACGGTGAACGACAACCTCTCCCTCGCATGCCGCGGGGAGGACGGGGTGAAGGCGCCATGAGGGTCCGATTCCTGCTGCTGAACGCGTACGCCGTGGGCGGCACCGTCCGCACCGTCGTCAACCAGGCCAACGCGCTGGCCGCCGCCGGGCACGAGGTCGAGGTCACCAGCGTCCGCCGGCACCGCGCGGAGCCCCGCTTCGCCCTCCACCCGGACGTCCGCCTGCGCGCGCTGGTGGACGACACGGCGCTCACGGCCCGTACGGCCTGGCTCGCGGCGTGCCCGAGCGTGCTGACGACGCGGGCCGACGGGAAGTACGACCGCTTCAGCCTGCTCTCCGACCGGCGCCTCGTGCGCTACCTGCGCGGCCTCGACGGCGGCGTGCTGATCGCGACCCGGCCCGCGCTCAACCTCCTCGCGGCCCGCTTCACCGCGCCCGGCGTGCTCCGCGTCGGCCAGGAACACCTGCACTACGGCCACCACCGGCCCGCGCTCGCCCGGCAGATCGACCGCTGGTACCGGCGGCTCGACGCGGTCACCGTCCTCACGGCCGCCGACCGGCGGACGTACGAGGAGCGGCTCGCGGGCTCCGGCGTCCGCGTCGAGCGGATCCCCAACCCGCTGCCGGACACCGAGCCGCCGCGCTCGGCCCTCGACCGCCCGCTCATCCTCAGCGCGGGGCGGCTGGTGCGGACGAAGGGCTTCGACACCCTGATCCGGGCCTTCGCGCCGATCGCCGAGCACCACCCCGACTGGCGGCTGCGGATCTACGGCGCCGGGCCCGAGCGCGACCGGCTGCGGGGCCTCATCCACCGCCTGCACCTCTACAACCACGTCCACCTCATGGGCATCACCCCGCATCTGGAACGGGAGATGGCCAAGGCCTCGGTCTTCGCCCTGGCCTCGCGGCACGAGGGCTTCGGCATGGTGCTGGCGGAGGCGATGAGCCACGGGGTGCCGCCGGTCAGCTTCGACTGCCCGCTCGGCCCCCGGGAGATCATCACCGGCGGCGCCGGGCTGCTCGTCTCGCCGCCCGGCGACACGGAGGCGCTGACCAAGGCCCTCGGCCTGCTCGTCGAACGCCCCGACGCCCGCCGCGCCCTCGGCGCCCGCGCCCGCACGGCGGCCCGCCGCTACAGCACCGAGCGCGTCCGCGCCCACTGGGAGACCCTGTTCGCGGAACTCGCGGGCGAGGCCTACGCCTGATCCCCCGAGCCCTCGGCCTCCGTCCGGCTGACCAGCCGCTCGTAGCGCTGGCGGGCCGCCTGGGGGGTGCCGAGACCGAGGCCGAACGCGATCTCGGGCCAGGTCATGCCGCGGCCCCGGGCCATCTGGAGGAGCCCCGCCTCCAGTTCGTCCATGTCGCCCCGGGCGCGGGGCACGAGGGTCAGGGCCGCGGTGATGTCGGCCCGGTCGACCTCCGGCTCGCCCTCCTCGCGCCGGGCCGCGCCGCTGAGCAGGAACGACACGAGCCGCACCGCCTCGTGCGGGGCCGGCACGGAGGGATGCGCGGAACGGGCGCGCTGCGCGTCGCTCGCCGCGTGCCGCTCCGCGATACGGAAGAGCGCGGCGTGCACGCGCGCGGCGCGCGCCTGGTCGGGGTGCGGGGGTGCGAAGGGGTCGGGGGAGGAGTCCATGACCTCAGCGTGCGGCGGAGCACGCAGAGTTGTCAACGGCTTGAGGCAAACAAAGTGTTTGCTGCGTGTGCGTATTCTTGCCCGTACAGCCGGACGAACTCCGGGTCGTCCGTGAGCGGCGACTCCGCGCGGACCGCCGTGCGCTGGACGGCGATGACCGCCGTGTCGTCCTCCGGGGCGCCGCGGCGGTGGGCGGCCAGGTCGGCGAGGAGGCGGCCGACGAGTTCGCCGGGAGAGCCGGCGCCGTCGGCGGCGAACGCCCGTACGCGCTCCTCCAGCGGATAGAACGCGCCGTCCGCGTCCCGGCACTCGGTGACCCCGTCGGTCGTCATCAGGACCAGGTCCCCGGGACGGAACCGCATCCGGTACGGCACCGCGGCCGGGGCGCCCAGCGGCGCCATGCCCAGGGGCAGCCCGGGCTCCACGGGAACGCGGACGACCCGCCCGTCCCGGATCAGCAGCGGCGCCTCGTGGCCGAAGCTGAGCACGTCGAGGGTGCCGTCGCGCTCGTCGACGTTCAGCAGCAGGCCCGTGGAGAAGAGGTCCTCGTCCTCGGCCTCCCCGGCCACGTGCCGGTCCCACAGATTGCGGCGGCGCATCCGGACCTCCAGCCGGTCGGCGACCGTCGTGAGGTCCGGCTCGTGGAAGGCGGCCTCCCGGAACGCGGACAGCAGAGCCGCCGACGCCGACACCGCCGCGAGCCCCTTGCCGCTCACGTCCCCCAGCACGATGCGGGTGCCGTGCGGGGACGGCTGGAAGTCGTACCAGTCGCCGCCGACGCGGGCCTCGCGGGCCGCCGGGAGATACGCGTCGGCCAGCCGCAGCCCCAGGAAACGGCCCGGCATCGGCCGCATCAGCGCGCGCTGACTGGCCTCCGCGACGGCGTCGACGTCGGCTATCCGCTCCTCGGCCCGCGTACGGCGGTGGGCCAGGGCGACCGCGAGCACGCCCGAGGCGGCGGCCACGGTCGTACCGACGAGCGACCAGTGGTCGTGGCCCGCGCTGCCGGGCGTCGCCACATAGAGCAGGCCCCACCCGGCGGCCACCACGAGCGCGGTGAACGCCGTCACGACCCACGAGGAGACCATCGCGATCACGAAGGGCAGCAGCCACAGGAGGGAACGCGGCCGGAAGTCGGCGGGCGTCACCGCGTCGAGCGCGAGCACGGCGCCGACGGTCCCCGTCGCGAGGACGGCGATTCCCAGCCGGGTGCGGCGGATGGTGTGCGCGGTGCGGAGGCGGGCGCCTACCGCGTGTGCGCGGGGCGCCGCGTCGGGGCCCGGGCCCTGGTCCCACGTGGTGCGTCGCATACCCCCGAGCCTCCGCCGCACCCCCACTCCCCGGTAGAGCCCAACGTCCCCTCCCCCTGTTCCGATGTGCGGCTCCGCCGCGCGGGCGCGCCCGGTCACAACACCACGGGGCTCGCCCCTTCAGGGGCGCGGGGCTGTTTCGATGTGCGGCTCCGCCGCGCGGGCGCGCCCGGTCACGACACGTCGGGGCTTGCCCCTTCAGGGGCGCGGGGAACTGCGCGACAAGCCACGGCGCAGCCGCAGCCTGCAATGCACAGCCCGGGGCACCCCGAACCCAGCCCTCATGTCCGGGTGCCCGGCACAGGGGCTGCGCTTGCCAGCCCTGCGCCTTCGCGCAGACCTCCCAAGCACAGCGGGAGGGAGGAGCAGGGGTCTGCTCCGGTAGGGGCGCGGGGGACTGCGCGACAAGCCACGGCGCAGCCGCAGTCTGCGAAGCAGGGAACGGGGCAGCCCCTGTTCAGCGGAGGAGGGCGCGGCTAGGCCGCTGGGGGTTCTGAGGTGCTGGCCAGGAGGCGGGTCGTGGAGCGCCCGGCAACGAGCGGGAGCTGCCACGCATGAGCCCCCAGCTCCCCCGCCGCACGCCGCTTCGCCTCCGCGTGCGGATCGCCCTCCGTGAAGGCCAGGGCGCCGGGCCGCAACGGCACGAGGGCCCGCTCGTACGACTGCCAGTCGACCACCGACGGATCACCGTGCACGAGGCACACCGCGTCGACGACCCGCAGCGCCGCAAGAAGCTCCGCACGCTCGTTCTCGGAGTTCACCGGCCGTTCGGGACCCTTCCAGGCCCGCGTGCGCGCGTCGTCCTCGACGCCGACGACCAGCCCGCCGAGCCCGGCGTCGAGCGCGCGTTCGCGCACCGCGCCCAGGAATCGCGCGTGCCCGACGTGCAACAGGTCGAACACGCCGGTCACCACCGCGGGCGTCTCCACCGCGGGTGTGCACCACTCCAGTCGTAGCTCCTGCACAGCTCTCCCCGTCTGCTCTCCGCTATCCGTTCGGCCGGCCAACGCCTATCGAGTCAACCATGCGCCGCCACGCCCCCGCCGGAGCGGGCCCCTTCGGCGAAGAGGTCCCATGCCTGGTCGAGGGCGTTCTCGACCGGGGGCACTGTGGTGTCGCTCACACGGCAGAGCGCGCCGGGGCCCGCGATGCGGGCCGTCAGGCGCCGTTCGACGCGCGCGCCGCCGGAGACGACGAACGGGCGCGAGGACCGGCACAGTTCGGCGCCCTCGCCGAGCCGTATGTCGGCGTGCCAGGAGGACGCGGGGTCGCCCCTGTGCCCGTATACAAGCGGGCACAGGGTGCGAAAATCGAAGGTAAGGATCCGGTCACACGACGGCGCCGGTGTCCTCCCGCCGGGAGGAGCCCCGCTTCGGCCGCGTCTCCTCCGACTTCGTCGGCGTCGGCTTCCACCGCTCCAGCAGCACCGCCAGCGGCGTCGCCGTGAAGACCGTCGAGCCCATGCCGAACGTGACGCCCGCGAGCAGCGCCACCGAGAAGTCGGTCAGCGAGTCGCCGCCCAGCACCGCCAGCGCGGCGAGGATGAACATCGCGCCCATGCCCGTGTTGACGGTGCGCGGCACGGTGCGCAGCACGGCCTGGTCCGCCAGCTCCGGCAGCGGGGTCGTGGGCTTCCCGGACGCGCTCCGGTCGGCGCGCCGCATGCCGCGCAGCCGGTCGAAGACGACGACCGTGTCGTTGACCGAGTAGCCGATCACCGTGAGCAGCGCCGCGAGGAAGACGCTGTCCACCGGCTTGCCCAGCCACGCGAAGAGCCCCACCACCAGCAGCACGTCCTGCACCATCGCCACCACGGCGGCCGTCGCGAACGTCCAGCGGAAGCGCACGCTCAGATAGAGGAGCTGCGCCCCCACCGCCACGGCCAGCGCGATCAGCGCCTTGTCCCGCAGCTCGTCGCCGAGGCTCGGGCCCACCAGCTCGTCGCGCTCGACGGTCACCTCGCCGCCCGCGGGCTCCAGCGCCGCGCGCATCTCGTGCTGCTCGTCGTCGGTGAGCTTCTCCGTCCGTACGGTGATGTCGCCGTCCCCGGACTCCTGGACGACCGCGCGCGGGAAGCCCGCGTCGGAGATCGCCGTACGGGCCGTGTCCGCGTCCACCGGCTTGCTCGTGCTGTACTCCACGAGCCGCCCGCCCGTGAACTCGACGCCGAACTCCAGCCCCCGCAGTCCGATCCCGGCGAGCGCGACGAGGACCAGGGCCGCGCCCGTGCCCAGCCACAGCCGGGCCCGCGCGGCGAGGCGCGGCCTGCGCTCGCCGAGCCAGGCCCGGAAGCGGGAGGCCGCGGCCATGCCCGTGATGCCGGGCCGCCGCCGGACCGGGCCCCTGCGCACCGCCCACTCGGCCAGCACCCGGGTGATCACCAGCGCGGAGATCATCGAGGCCAGCACGCCGACCGAGAGCGTCACTCCGAAGCCCTTCACGGGGCCCGTGGCGAAGAAGAAGAGCAGCCCGGCGGCGAGCAGCGTGGTGACGTTGGAGTCGACGATCGCGGTCCAGGCGTGCGCGAAGCCCTTGCGCAGCGGGCCGTTCAGATCGTTGCGGGGCCTGTCCCGCAGTGTCGGGCGCAGATACTCCTCGCGCGCCCGCTCGAAGACGAGGACGTTCGCGTCCACCGCCATGCCGATCGCGAGGACGAACCCGGCGAGCCCCGGCAGCGTCAGCGTCGCGCCGAGGGCCACGATCGCGGCGTACGAGAGCAGCCCGTACAGCGCCAGCGCGACCGTCGCCAGCGCGCCCAGCAGCCGGTAGACGGCGATCACGAACAGGCCCGTGCACACCAGCCCGATCACCGCGGCCCGCGCGCTGGCCTCGATCGCGTCGGCGCCCAGCGCGGGGCCGACCGTCTGCTGGCTGACGACCTCGACGGGCACCGGCAGCGCGCCGCCCTTGACCAGCGCGGCGAGGTCATGGGCCTCGGAGTCGCTGAAGTTCCCGGTGATCTGCGTGGAGCCGCCCTTGATCCCGACGTCGCACGCGACGTCCTGCTGGATGTTCGGTGCGGAGATCACCTTCTTGTCCAGCACGATCGCCACGCGCCGCTTCTGGTCGCCCGCCGGGGCGCAGGCCGCGTCGCCGGTCAGCTCCGCCCACTTGTCCTTCGCGCCGCCGCGGAAGTCGATCGAGATCGTCCAGCCGTTGCCCTGCTGGTTGTCGAACTGGGGCTCGGCGTCCTTGACCCCGTCCCCGGTCAGCGCGGAGGGCCCGAGCCGCAGATACGCGCCCTTGGCGTCGGGGTCGGCGAGCGTCCGTTCGTCCCCCTTCTTCCGCTCGGCCACCGCGCCCTCGACGGGGTGGAAGGTGAGCTGTGCCGTACGGCCGATGACCTCCGCCGCCTCGCGCGGGTCCTGCACTCCGGGCAGCTCGACGACGATCCGGTTCTCGCCGGAGCGGGCGAGGGAGGGCTCGGCCACGCCCAGCGCGTCCACGCGCTGCCGCAGCACCTCCAGCGCCCGGTCGGTCGCCCCGGCGTCGGCGCGTGTGCCGGAGGGCGAGTCCTTGGTCTCCAGGACGATCTGCGTCCCGCCCTTGAGGTCGAGTCCGAGGCGGGCGGGGGTGGTGAGGGCGAAGAAGAGCGACACGCCGACGACGGCGAGCGCGATCAGCGCGCGCCACAGGGGCGCACGCGAGGTGCGGGAAGACATGGGTGAACTCCACGAGAGAAGGCGTGCGGATACGCGAACGCGTCAACTGCTCGTGGCGGCGGGGGGCCCGCGCGTGGAGCGCGGCGAGAGGGCGACGGAGGGCGGCGCGCGGCCCTTGCGGGGCTGCGCGGCGATCCGGCCGGTCAGCGGGGGCGCGGCCCAGGAGGGCGCGGGGCCCGCGGTGTGCGCGGGGGGCAGCAGCGGCGGGCGCACCTCGTGCGGCGCCATGGCGCTGACCCCGGCGGCGTGCTGCTCGGTGGCCTGGCGGCTGCGGCTGCTGGTCTGGCCGCCGGGACCGGAGTGGCCGTGTGCCTGCGAGGTGACGGCGACCGGGGCCACCGGCGCCGAGGGAGATGCGGAGGCCGTGCCTCCGCCCGCGGCGCACGCGAGGAGGAGAGCCAGCAGTGCGAGGAACCGCCGCACCATGCGCCGCCCCTCTCTCCCTGGCTGCCCGGCCGTGAGCGGCCCATCCTACGGACGGCGCGCCCCGGGCGGGGCCCGGTCACTTCCCCCGGACGACCAGAGTGTCCAGCAGCTCCTTCGTCGCCGCCGTCACCTGCTCGACGGCGGCGTCGAACGCCTCCGCGTTGTGCGCGGCGGGCTGGCGGAAGCCGGAGATCTTCCGGACGTACTGGAGCGCGGCGGCGCGCATGTCCTCCTCCGTGACCATCTCGGCGTAGGGCGGACGCAGCGTCTTGATGCTTCTGCACATGCGACCGACGGTACGCCGGGGGTACGACAACAGCCCCCGTCCGCCTCGCTCGCCCGTCCGGGTGAGCCGATGTACCGTGAATAGACCGTGACGTGCGCAAATGCCGGTTATGGGGAGGTGTCGCCATGCAGACCATGTCCGGACTGCTCGGGGAGCTCGCACCGGAGCAGCGGGAGAGGCTGCGGGCGCTGGGACGCGAGGTCGCCTTCGAGGCCGGGGCACGGATCTTCGAGGAGGGCAGCACCGCCGACCGCTTCTGGATCCTGCACACGGGGACGGCCACGCTCGACATGCATGTGCCGGGCCACCGCAATGTCGTGATCGACAACGTCCGCCACGGCGAACTGCTCGGCTGGCACTGGATGTTCCCGCCCTACGTGTGGACGCTGGGCTCCGAGGCCGCGAGCCCGGTACGGGCGCTGGAGTTCGACGCGCACTCGGTGCTGGTGCTGTGCGACGAGGACCAGGGGCTGGGCCTGGCCCTCACGCGGGCCGTCGCGGCGGTGATCGGCGAGCGTCTCCAGCGCTCCCGCAACCGCCTGATCGACCTCTTCGGGCCGTACGCGCCGCACTCCCGTATATAGCCGGCTAAGCCGACTGAGGGGCCTCCGCCGCGACCGCGTCGTCCGCCCCGGCGGCCACCGCGTCGTCCGCCTCGGGCGCCTCCTCGGTCTCCGCCGCGCCCTTCGCGTCGAGCCTCGCCGGGCCCACCCGGCCCTCCAGCATCGCGGCCAGGCCCCGCACGGGGCACAGCTCGGGCTGGTCGGCGACGTGGACGGCCATGCCGGTGCCGTCGCGCAGCCGTTCCGCCAGGCCCGGCATGAGCGCGCTGCCGCCGGTGAGGACCATGCCGCGCTCGGCGAGGTCGGCGACGAGGTCGGGCGGGCAGCGGTGCAGGACGGCGCGGAGGGTGTCGGAGAGCCCGGTCAGCGGCGTCTGGATGGCCCCGCGCACGTCTGCGGGGTCGATGAGGACGGTCCGCGCGAGCCCCGTCACCACGTCCCTGCCGAGCACCTCGGCCGCCTCGCCGGAGGCGTCGCCGGTCAGCGCGAGGTGCAGCGGGCGGATGGCCTGGCTGGGCAGCAGCAGCTCGTGCCGGTTGCGCACGTACTGGACGACCGCGTGATGGATGGTGTCCCCGCCCAGGCTCACCGTGCCGGCGGCGACGATCGAGCCGAGGGAGAGGACGGCGACCTGCGTGGTGGCCGCGCCGCAGACCAGGATCATGGTCGCCTCGGGCTGTTCGACGGGCAGCCCGCAGCCGAGCCCGGCCGCGGTCGGCGCGTCGACCAGCTCCACGCGCCGTGCCCCGACGCCGGTCAGCGTCTCGTAGGCGGCACGGCGGGCCAGCGGGCCGGCGTCGTGCGGGACGGTGACGGCGGCCCGCAGCAGCGCCCGGCGGCGGGCGATGCCGCGCAGCTTCTCGCCGACCAGGGCGCGCAGCATCCGCTGCGCCATGTCGATGTCGATCACCGTCCCGCCGGAGACCGGCCGGACGACGCGGATGTGGTGCGGCGTACGGCCGTCCATCCGCTCCGCCGCGTCGCCGACGGCGATGAGCGCGCCGGAGAAGGTGTTCACCGCGACCACGGAGGGCTGGTCGACGAGGAGGCCCGCGCCCTTGACGTAGACACGGGTCCGCGCGGCGCCCAGGTCGACGGCGACGGAGCAGCGGCGCAGGTCCTCAAGGCTGGAGCTCATGACGGCACGGGTCCTTCCGGGAGTGAGGGCGGGGGCGGGCGACGGCGGAACGGCGGAGGCGGTCCGCGAACAGGTGCGGACAGCTTCAGCGTGTGCGCCGTGCGACGGCGCCGCGCGCCGGAGGGGACCGGTCGGGTGAGGGCGGCATGAGGGCCCGTCAGGCCGCCCGCGAGACCTCCTTCTCCCCGTCCTGGAACTGCGTCCGGTGGAGCTGCTCGTACCGCCCGTGCGCGGCGAGGAGTTCGGCGTGCGTGCCGCGCTCGACGATCCGGCCGTCCTCGACGACGAGGATCTGGTCGGCGGCCCGTACGGTCGAGAGCCGGTGCGCGATGACGACCGAGGTGCGGCCCTCCAGCGCCTCGCCGAGCGCCTCCTGCACGGCCGCCTCCGACGTCGAGTCGAGGTGCGCGGTCGCCTCGTCGAGCAGCACCACGCGGGGCTGGGCCAGCAGCAGCCGGGCGATGGTCAGACGCTGGCGCTCGCCGCCGGAGAGCCGGTAGCCGCGCTCGCCGACGAGGGTGTCGAGCCCGTCGGGCAGGGAGGCGACCAGCTCGTCCATGCGGGCCCGGCGCAGGGCCTCCCACAGCTCCTCCTCGGTGGCCTCGGGGCGGGGCAGCAGCAGGTTGGCGCGGATCGTGTCGTGGAAGAGGTGGCCGTCTTGGGTGACCATGCCGAGCGTCGTACGGAGCGAGGCGGCGGACAGGTCCCGCACGTCCTTGCCGCCGAGGCGGACGGCGCCGCTGTCCACGTCGTAGAGCCGGGGCGCGAGGGAGGCGAGGGTGGACTTGCCCGCGCCGGAGGAGCCGACGACCGCGATCATCTGGCCGGGCTCGGCGCGGAACGAGACCCCGTGCAGCACCTCCTCGCCGCCCCGGGTGTCGAGCGTGGCGACGTCTTCGAGGGAGGCGAGGGAGACCTTCTCGGGGGAGGGGTAGCTGAAGCGGACGTCGTCGAACTCGACGGAGACCGGGCCCTCGGGGACGGACTCCGCGTCGGGCTTCTCCTCGATCAGCGGCTTGAGGTCGAGCACCTCGAAGACCCGCTGGAAGCTGACGAGCGCGCTCATGACCTCGACCCGGGCGTTGGCCAGGGCGGTCAGCGGCGCGTAGAGCCGGGTCAGCAGCAGCGCGAGGGAGACGACGGTGCCCGCGTCGAGGGAGCCGCGCAGCGCGAACCAGCCGCCGAGCCCGTAGATCAGCGCGAGGGCGAGCGCGGAGACGAGCATCAGCGCGGTGAAGAAGACCTCCTGCACCATCGCCGTACGGACGCCGAGGTCGCGGACGCGTCCGGCGCGGCGCGCGAACTCCTCGGACTCCTCCTCGGGCCGCCCGAAGAGCTTGACGAGCGTGGCGCCGGGCGCGGAGAAGCGCTCGGTCATCTGGGTGCTCATCACGGCGTTGTGGTCGGCCCGTTCGCGCTCCAGCCGGGCCAGCCGGGCGCCCATGCGGCGGGCGGGGAGCACGAAGAGGGGGAGCAGGACGAGCGCGATGAGCGTGACCTGCCAGGAGAGCCGGAGCATCACGACGAGGGTGAGCAGCAGCGTGACGAGGTTGCTGAAGACCTCGGACAGGGTGCTGCTGAACGCGCGCTGGGCGCCGATGACGTCGTTGTTGAGGCGGCTGACGAGGGCGCCCGTGCGGGTGCGGGTGAAGAAGGCCACGGGCATCCGCTGCACATGGTCGTAGACCGCGGTGCGCAGGTCGAGGATGAGGCCCTCGCCGATCTGGGCCGAGAGCCAGCGCGTGACGATGCCGACGGCGGCCTCGGCCACCGCGATCAGCGCGATGACCCCGGCGAGCCCGAGGACGGTGCCGGTGGTGTCGCCCTTGGTGATCGCGTCCACGACCCGCCCGGCGAGCAGCGGGGTGGCCACGGTGAGGACGGCGAGGACCGTGCTGAGCGCGAGGAACGCGTACAGCTTCCGGTGGTGGCGGTGCGCGAAGCGGAAGATCCGCCGCAGCGTGGCGGCGGAGAACGGGTGGGTGTCCTGGTGGGCGTGGCGCGAGTGGTACAGCGCGTTCCACGCGGTCATCTCCATGCTCATGCGGCGAACGTAGGACTTGAAGGAAGCTTCAAGTCAAGAGCGCGGGCCGGGTTCCCGCCGCGCGGATAAGGCAGAAACGGCCCCGCTGCGTCTCACAGAACGAAGTGAGGGGGAACGGGTCCGGCACGCGCGCCGTCCAAGACCCCGCGTGACGATCGCGAAGCGGTGTGCAACCCGCTTTGACCGGCTGTGATGGGCTCGCGACGGGGCGTCGTGCACGTGCATTAGCACATGCACCAGCACGTGAACACAGTTATGATCCCGGGCAGTTGACAGTTCTGACACTGATCAGCCAGTACCCCCCACACCTGACTAGTCCGGGAGATCCAAGTGCCTCACGCGTACAACGGCATGGCCGCCAGGGACCTCCAGGGGGTCGTGTGGCGAAAGAGCCGGTACAGCAACTCCCAGGGAACCTGCGTCGAGTTCGCCAAGCTGCCGGGCGGTGACGTCGCCGTGCGCAATTCGCGCTTCCCCGACGGCCCCGCGCTCGTCTACACGCCCGCGGAAATGGAGGCGATGCTGCTCGGCATCAAGGACGGCGAGTTCGACTACCTGATACGGGACTGATCCCCGGCCCAGGGGCCGGACCCGCCCCAAGACGGCCGCCCCCCGTGCGGCGGCCGCCTCTTCATGGCACGGCGCCGGCCCGGCCCCGGCCCCCTACAGGGAGCCGAGGCGGAACAGCGCCCAGACGACCTTGCCCGCCGACGGCCCCGACAACGGGTGCCACCCCCAGTTGTCACTGAAGGAGTCGACGAGGCAGAGCCCTCTGCCTGATTCGGCGGTGAAGCCCGGCAGTCCGGGCACGCCGGGAAGGTCCGGGAGTTCCCCGTCCACGGGACCCGCGGGACCCAGCTCGGGAACCTCCGTCACCTGAGGAGGCTCGCTGCTGGGGTCCCGGACCGCACATACCAGCCGCGCGGACCAGCGCATCAGATGCAGCCGGACCGGCGGGTCACCCTCGTCCCCCGAAAGGGGGCCCTGCCCGGTGGCGGGCAGGCCGTGGCGCATGGCGTTGGTGACGAGTTCGGAGACGACGAGTGCCACGTCGTCGAATTCTTCGGTGATCCCCCACCGTTGGAGCGTCTGCCGCGTGAAGTCCCTGGCGCTCTTGACCGCCTCGTACCGAGGTGGCAGCGCGCAGGACGCGGAACCGGAGACTGAAGCGGCATCCAGCGTCGGGAGACCTTGCCATAAGGGCTCCAGCACCGTTGATCCTTCGGTCCCCATGACGGGCCACTCCTGGCGTTAGCGGCAGTGATGATCCTGTGCGGATCCTGTCGGCTGTGCTCCCCGGGTAGGTTCCGGCGCCAAAGTGCTACCTGCGCCACAACTGGCATGGCACTGGGTGCACTTGTGCGATCCCCATGGTTCCCAATGCCCACAGCAGATGCAAGGGCAGATGCACGTGCACGAGAGACTTTCGATCGTGTGTAACCGGACGGGCACGCAACGGAGCGCAAAGATGGCACACTTCCCTTCAAGCAGGGGCGGAGGGTTGATCGAAATGGCAACAGAACCGGCAAGTCGCGTCACCGGAGGAGCAAAGGGGGCGAGTAGTTCCAGCGGGTCCATGGTCCGGCGCATCCTGCTCGGATCCCAGTTGCGGCGGCTCCGGGAGGCGCGCGGGGTGACCCGTGAGGCCGCCGGTTATTCGATTCGAGCGTCCGAGTCCAAGATCAGCCGGATGGAGCTGGGCCGCGTGAGTTTCAAGGCGCGTGACGTCGAAGACCTGCTCACCCTCTACGGCGTGACCGACGAGGCGGAGCGCGAGCCGCTGCTGGGCCTCGCCCGGGAGTCCAGCATCGCCGGCTGGTGGCACAACTACAGCGATGTGCTGCCCGGATGGTTCCAGACCTACGTGGGGCTGGAGGGCGCGGCCGAGCGCATCAGCACCTACGAGGTGCAGTTCGTCCACGGCCTGCTGCAGACCGACGACTACGCCCACGCGGTCGTCACCGCCGGCCACCGCACCCCGATCGCCGACGAGGAGATCGAGCGCCGCGTCGCGCTGCGCCTGGAGCGGCAGAAGCTGCTGCTCGGCGAGAACGCGCCCCGCCTGCTGTGCGTGCTCGACGAGGCCGCGCTGCGCCGCCCCTTCGGCAGCCCCTCGATCATGGACGGCCAGCTCAGGCACCTCGCCGAGGTCTCCGAGCACCCGAACATCACCGTCCAGGTCGTCCCGTTCGAGTTCGGCGGGCACGCGGCCGAGAGCGGCGCCTTCACGCTGCTGCGCTTCCCGGAATCCGATCTGAACGACGTCGTGTATCTGGAACAGCTCACCAGCGCGCTCTATCTCGACAAGCGGGATGAGGTCGCGCAGTACGACCAGGTGCTGGAGCGGCTGGTGGATATCAGCCTTTCGCCGGAACGCACCCGGGACCACCTGCAAAGGATCCGACAACTGGCCTGAAGTGGCAGTACGATGACGTGCCATCAGCACGTCCTTCCACCCCCCGAAGGAATGGCATGTCCTACTTCACGGATCTGGCGCTCCAGTGCATAGACGGTGAGTGGCGCCCCGGGACCGGTTCCTGGGACATCATCGACTTCAACCCGTACAACGGCGAGAAGCTCGCCTCGATCACCGTCGCGACCGTCGACGAGGTGGACCAGGCGTACCGTGCGGCGGAGCGCGCCCAGCGGGACTGGGCGGCGACCAATCCCTATGCGCGACGCCTCGTGTTCGAGCGTGCGATACGCGTGATTGAGGAATCCGAGCCGCAGATCACCGAGGCGATCATCGCGGAACTCGGCGGGACCCGCCTGAAGGCCGCCTTCGAGATCGCGCTCGTCAAGGAGTTCTTCCGGGAGGCGATGCAGCTTTCCCTGCACACCCAGGGGGAGATCCTGCCGTCCGCGATCGACGGCAAGGAGAACCGTGTCTACCGTTCTCCGCTCGGCGTCATCGGCGTTATTTCGCCCTTCAACTATCCATTCCTGCTGGCGGTGAAATCCCTCGCCCCCGCCCTCGCGCTGGGGAACGCGGCCGTGCTCAAGCCGCACCAGTCCACCCCGGTCTGCGGCGGCACCCTGGTCGCCAAGGTCCTGGAGGACGCGGGCCTCCCGCCGGGGCTGCTCAACGTGATCATCACCGACAGCGCGGAGATCGGCGACGCGCTCATCGAGCACCCGGTCCCCAAGGCGCTCTCCTTCACCGGCTCCGACCGTGTGGGCCGGCACGTCGCGACCGTCGCCGCGCGCAACTTCAAGCGCGTGATCCTCCAGCTCGGCGCCAACAGCGCGCTGATCGTCCTGGACGACGCCGACATCGACTACGCGGTGGACGCCGCGGTCTTCAGCCGCTACGTCAACCAGGGCCAGCTCTGCATGGCGGCCAACCGGATCATCGTCGACCGCAGCGTGCAGGCCGAGTTCACCGAGAAGTTCGTCGCCCGCGTCCGCGAGCTGAAGGTCGGCGACCCCGAGGACCCGGCCACCCACATCGGCCCGCTCATCAACTCCCGCCAGGCCGAGCGCGTGACCGCCATCGTCGAGCAGGCCATCGCCAGCGGCGCGACCCCGCTCCTGCACGGCGAGGCGCACGGCAACGTGGTCTCGCCCAGCGTCCTGACCGGCCTGCCCGCCACCTCCTCGCTGCTGCGCGAGGAGATCTTCGGCCCCGTCGCCCTGATCATCGGCGTCGACGGCGAGGACGAGGCCGTGCACGTCGCCAACGACACCCCGTACGGGCTCGGCGGCGCCGTCCACAGCCGCGACATCGAGCGCGGCATCGCGGTCGCCCGCCGCATCGACACCGGCATGGTCCACGTCAACGACTCGACGGTCGCGGACGAGCCGATTGTCCCGTTCGGCGGCGAGAAGCACTCCGGCCTGGGGCGGCTCAACGGCGAGCAGATGGTGGACGCCTTCACCACCACGAAGTGGATCTCCATCCAGCGGGGCCGCAGCGCGTTCCCGTTCTGAGGATCCTCCGGGGGTTCTGAGGATCCTCCGGGGCCCGCGCGGTCGAGGACAGAGGCTGACCGCAAGGCCCCGTAGCTTTCTTCTCAGCGGGGCGGAAGGAGCCCCGCACCGAGAGGGGAGCCATCATGCCGGTAGTCGTCCAGCCCGAGGCCCGCGGTGACGAGCGCGGGGCGCTCCTCGCCTATCTGGAGGCCCAGCGCGGCGCCTTCCGCCGCGCCCTGCACGGCCTGACCGAGGAGCAGGCGCGCAGCGCGCCCTCCGCGAGCGAGTGCTCGGTCCTGGGCCTGCTCAAGCACGTGACCGTCGGCGAAGAGGGCTGGGTGCGCAAGTTCAAGGGCGAGGAGACCCGCCCCTCCTCCGAGCAGATGGCGGAGTGGCAGAGCGGCTGGACGCCCGCGCCCGAGGAGACGATCGAGGTCCTCATCGCCCGTAACGAGCGGGTGGCCGCCGAGACCGAGGCGGCCGTACGGGCCCTGTCCTCGCTCGACGAGACCTTCGTGTCGCCCAAGTACCCCTGGGACGAGGGCGGCGAGCGCTCCTGGCGCTGGGGTCTGCTGCACCTCATGGAGGAGCTGGCCCGGCACGCGGGCCACGTGGACGTCATCCGCGAGACGATCGACGGCAAGGGCGCCTTCGACCTGGTCTTCGAGACGGGCGCGATGCCCGAGCCCGACTGGTCGCAGATGGGCTAGCCGGGTCCCGGCCGTCCAGGTCCCGACTAGTCAAGTCCGACTAGACTGCGCGGGCATACGTGACCGAGGCAGTCAAGGAGCCAGGACGATGTCGGCGATCCGGTTGCTGGTGCTGGGGGCCGTGCGGCTGCGGAAGCGGGCGCACGGCTACCAGGTCCGCAACGACCTGGAGTTCTGGGGCGCTCACGAGTGGTCCAACGCCAAGCCCGGGTCGATCTACCACGCGCTCAAGCAGCTCGCGAAGCAGGGACTGCTGCTCGCCCACGACGTCGCGCCCAGCACGGCCGGCGGCCCGCCCCGTATCGAGTACGAGCTGACGGACGAGGGCGAGGCGGAGTTCCACCGCATGCTCCGGCACGCGCTGACCGCGATCGACGAGAAGCCGGACATGCTCACCAGCGGCGTGGGCTTCCTCGTGGACCTGGAGCGCGCGGAGGCCATCGCGCTGCTGAAGGAGCGGGTGGCCGCGCTGGAGTCCTGGCGGGACGAGGTCACCCAGCACTGGACCCCGGGCCCGGCGGGCGAGACCCAGCCGGAGTGGGACTACATCGGCGAGATCATGCGGCTGTGGGTCTCCACCGCGGAGAGCGGCGCCACCTGGGCCCGCGAGCTGATCGAGCGGCTGGAGAACGGCGCGTACGTGATGGCGGACGAGGGCAAGCGCGACCTGTCGGTACTCACGCAGGACGAGTGACCCGGGACGAGCACGGCGCCCCCTTTTCTTGGTAATCAAGTTTGACTAGCCGCGGGATCCCGGTTACCTTCGTCCGCCGCTAGTCAAGTTTGACTAGCGAAGGGCGGGAGGAGAGGACATGGCGAAGGACGAAGCGATCCTCGTCGAGGGGCTGAGGAAGGAGTACGGGGACAAGCAGGCGCTCTCGGGACTCGACCTGGCCGTGCCGCGCGGCACGGTCCAGGGTCTGCTGGGGCCCAACGGCGCCGGGAAGACCACGGCCGTACGGATCCTGTCGACCCTGCTGCGCCCCACGGCGGGCCGGGCGCTGGTCGCGGGGTACGACGTGGCCACGCACCCCGACGAGGTGCGGCGCCGCATCGGGCTGCTCGGCCAGCACGCGGCGGTGGACGAGGAGCTGAGCGGGCGGCAGAACCTGGAGATGTTCGGGCGGCTCTACCACCTGGGCGCGCGCCGGGCGGCACAGCGCGCGGACGAGCTGCTGGAGCGGTTCGGCCTGGGGGACACCGGGCGCAAGGCCGTCGGCAAGTACAGCGGCGGCATGCGGCGCCGCCTGGACCTCGCCGCCTCGCTGATCGGCGGCGAGCGGGGGAGCGGCGGACGGGAGAGCGGCGAGCGGGCGGACGACGGCGCGCTGATCCTCTTCCTGGACGAGCCGACCACCGGGCTCGACCCGCGCGGGCGCAACGAGGTGTGGGACGCGGTCAGGGCGCTGGTCGGCGGCGGCACGACCGTGCTGCTCACCACCCAGTACCTGGAGGAGGCCGACCAGCTCGCGGACGCCATCACCGTGATCGACGGCGGCAGGGCCGTCGCCGAGGGCACCGCCGACCAGCTCAAGGCCGGGCTGGGCGCCGACCGTATCGACGTCGTCGTGCGCGACGCGGCACGGCTGGAGGCCGCGGCGTCCGTCGTCGGGATGGCCGCGCGGAGCGGGTCCGTGGAGCGCGACCGGGACCGGCGGTCGGTGAGCGCCCCGGTCGGGGACCGGATGGCGGCGCTCGCGGAGACCGTACGGGCGCTGGAGGCGGCGGGGATCGAGGCCGAGGACATCGCGCTGCGCCGGCCCACGCTGGACGAGGTCTTCCTGCACCTCACGGAGGAGACGGGCGCGCGGAAGGAGGCCGCCGTATGAGCACGCACCTGCTGACCGACTCCTGGACGATGACCCGGCGGGAGCTGGCGCACTGGCGGCGGCAGCCCGTCCAGGTCGCGGTGAACCTGTTCTTCCCGCTGATGATGCTGGTGATGTTCGTCTACTTCATCGGCGGCGGGATGGAGGTCGAGAACTACGAGGAGTACCTGGTCCCCGGGATGTTCGCGCTGAACATGGCCTTCGGCCTGGAGTCGACGATGGTCGCGCTCACCCAGGACCTCAACAAGGGCGTGATCGACCGCTTCCGCTCGATCCCCATGTCCCAGTCGGCCGTCCTCGTCGGCCGCAGCCTGAGCGACATGCTGGAGTCCGCGGTGGGCATCGTCGTGCTGGTGCTCTCCGGGCTGGTGGTGGGCTGGCGCGCGCACGGCAGCCCGGCCGAGGGGCTGGCCGCGGTGGGCCTGCTGCTCCTGCTGCGCTTCGCGATGCTGTGGGCGGGGATCTTCCTCGCCCTGGTCGCGGGCAGGCCCGAGCTGGTCGCCGCCGTCCAGATCCTCGTCTGGCCGGTGGCCTTCTTCTCCAACGTCTTCAACTCGCCGGACACGATGCCCGCCTGGATGGGCACCGTCGCCGAGTGGAACCCGATGTCCGCCACCGCCCGGGCCGTACGGGAACTCTTCGGCAACCCCGTCTGGGGCGAGGGCACCTCCTGGGCGGCGAGTCACTCCCTGCTGCTCGCGGTGGTGTGGCCGCTCGCCCTGCTGGCCGTCTTCTTCCCGCTCGCCGTGAGGAGGTACCGGGCCCTGGGCGACGATGGCTCCTGAGGGGCCCGCGCGAAACGGGCTTGCACCTCACGCGACGTGAGGGCCGAGCGTAGGGGCGTACCGGAAGGACCGGACAAGGAGGCGGACGTGGGTCATTCCGTGGGAGAGGTCTCGCGCGTCGCCGGTGTCACCGTGCGCACCCTGCACCACTACGACGGGATCGGTCTGCTCGTCCCCGGCGAGCGGACCCCCGCCGGGCACCGGCGCTACAGCGACGCCGACCTCGACCGGCTGCAGCGCATCCTCTTCTACCGGGAGCTGGGCTTCCCGCTGGAGGAGGTCGCCGAACTGCTCGACGAACCCGACGCGGATCCCTACGAGCACCTGCGCCGCCAGCACGCGCTGCTGGAGGCCAGGATCGGCAGGCTGCGGGAGATGGCCGCCGCCGTGGAACACGCCATGGAGGCACGCAGGATGGGCATCAACCTCACCCCCGAGGAGAAGTTCGAGGTCTTCGGCGACTTCGACCCCGACCAGTACGCGGACGAGGCGGAGCGGCGCTGGGGCGGGACCGAGGCGTACCGCGAGTCGCGGCGGCGCGCCGCGTCGTACACGAAGGAGGACTGGAAGCGCTTCAAGGAGGAGATGGACGGCATCCACCGGCGCCTCGCCGAGGCGATGGGGCGCGGCGCCGCGCCGGACTCCGAGGAGGCCATGGACCTCGCCGAGGAGCACCGGCTCTTCATCTCCCGTACGAGCTACGAGTGCGGCCACGAGCTGCACACCTCGCTCGGCGAGATGTACGTGGCCGACCCGAGGTTCACCGCGACCTACGAGGCCGTACGGCCCGGTCTCGCGGTCTATGTGCGCGACGCCATCAGGGCGAACGGCGCACGGCAGGCCTGACCTCTCGTCAGCACCGTTGTGTGGCGGGGCTCGCACCCATCGGGGCGAGCCCCGCTTTTATTCCGCGCGCCCCGGGGGATCTTTGGGGGGAGCGTCACGTCCCCGGGGTGCAACCGGGGCGGTTGGACGCCGCGTGAAGCATGTGGCACTAAGTGGAGGCATAAGAACTACACCGCGTAAGAGAGTGAGGAGCGGACAAAAGTGGCCGGCGAGCCCAGGGGAAACGGGGATTCCGCGGATCGGGACGACAGGTTCGAGGACGCGAAGCCCACATCGGACGAGGCACGCAGCGCCTTCTCGCACCCGCTCGGGGTGCCGCTGCCGCCCGTCCCGGAGGACGAGCACCCGACCTCGGAGTTCGCCGTGCCGGAGGGCCTGGTCCCGCCCGCCTCGTTCGAGCACGGCAGCGCGTTCACCCCGCCCGAGGGCATCCCGGTCGTCGGGCCCCTCGCCAAGCCGGGCACGCCCTGGCAGGACCGGATGCGCACCATGGTGCGGATGCCGCTCGCCGAGCGGCCGGTGCCCGAGCGCGTGGCCCGCACCGAGGACGTCGAGACCGGCCCGGCCGCGCCCCGCGTCCTCGACCTCACCCTCCGCATCGGCGAGCTGCTGCTCGCGGGCGGCGAGGGCGCCGAGGACGTCGAGGCCGCGATGTTCGGCGTCGCCCACGCGTACGGCCTCGACCGCGTCGAGCCCACCGTCACCTTCACGCTGCTCTCGATCACGCACCAGCCCTCGCTGGTCGACGACCCGGTGACGCTCAGCCGCACCGTACGCCGCAGGGGCACCGACTACACGCGCCTCGCGTCCGTCTTCGGGCTCGTCGCGGACATCACGCAGGGCGAGGTCACGCTGGAGGAGTCCTACCGGCGGCTGGCGGAGATGCGGCGCAACAGGCACCCGTTCTCCAAGGGCGCCCTCACCGTCGCCAGCGGCGCCCTGTCCGGGGCCGCCTCCCTGCTCGTCGGCGGCGACGCGCTGGTCTTCGTCCTCGCCGCGCTCGGCGCGATGCTGGGCGACCGGCTGGCGTGGCTGTGCGCGGGGCGCGGACTGCCGGAGTTCTACCAGTTCGCGGCCGCGGCGATGCCGCCCGCCGCGATAGGGGTGACGGTCGCGCTGCTGGAGTCCAGCGTCATGGCCTCCGCGGTGATCACCGGTGGCCTCTTCGCGCTGATCCCCGGGCGCGCGCTGGTCGCGGCCGTGCACGACGGGCTCACAGGCTTCTACATCACGGCCGCCGCGCGCCTGCTGGAGGTCGTCTACCTCATCGTCGGCATCGTCTGCGGCGTCCTGATGGTCCTCTACGTGGGCGCCGAGCTGAACGCCAACCTCACCCCGGACGCCGTCCACCACGCGCACCGGCCCGTGCTCCAGCTCTTCGCGGCCATGCTGCTCGCGCTCGCCTTCTGCGTGCTGCTCCAGCAGCCCCGCTCGACGGTGCTGCTCGCGACCCTCAACGGGGGCGTGGCCTGGCTGATCTACGGGGCGATGACCACGGCGAACGTCCCGCCGGTGCCGTCCACGGTCTGCGCCGCCGGACTGGTCGGCCTCTTCGGGCAGCTCCTGTCGCGGTACCAGTTCGCGTCCTCGCTGCCGTACATCACGGCGGCGATCGGCCCGCTGCTGCCCGGTAGCTCGACGTACTTCGGGCTGCTGAACATCGCCCAGGGCGACGTCAACCAGGGCTTCGAGAAGCTGGCCACCGCGGTCGCCCTGGCTCTCGCCATCGCCATCGGCGTCAACCTCGGCGGCGAGCTGGCCCGGCTCTTCATCAAGACCCCGGGCGTGGAGACCCCGCTCCCGGGCCGCCGCGCGGCGAAGCGCACGAGGGGCTTCTAGCCGCGCCGGGAAAAGCCGGGGCCGGGAAAGACCGGGCCGGGAAAAGCCGGGGGCCCCGCTCGTCGAGCGGGGCCCTCACACGGCTGTCCGGCTCAGTGGCCGCCCTCGGCCGCCAGGCGCTTGATGGAGGCCTCGACCTCGGCCTCGGCCTCGGAGCGCCCCACCCAGTTGGCGCCCTCGACGGACTTGCCGGGCTCCAGGTCCTTGTAGACCTCGAAGAAGTGCTGGATCTCCAGCCGGTCGAACTCGCTGACGTGGTGGATGTCGCGCAGGTGTTCCATGCGGGGGTCCGACGAGGGGACGCACAGCAGCTTGTCGTCGCCGCCGGCCTCGTCCGTCATACGGAACATGCCGATCGCGCGGCACTTGATGATGCAGCCGGGGAACGTCGGCTCCTCCAGCAGCACCAGCGCGTCGAGCGGGTCGCCGTCCTCGCCCAGGGTGCCGTCGACGAAGCCGTAGTCCGCCGGGTACACGGTCGAAGTGAAGAGGTGGCGGTCAAGACGGATACGGCCGGTCTCGTGATCCACCTCGTACTTGTTCCGCGAACCCTTCGGGATCTCGATGGTGACGTCGAACTCCACAGGGAGGCTCCTCCGTATAGATCATTAATAGATCAGCACTCGATTGCCCTGGGGGCCGTCCCCCAGAAGAACTCCAGTCTGGTGATTAAGTGTCCCCCACGCACATGTGTGCTCGCGAAAGGGGCTGGTCGAGGTGCGGATCCGGCAGCGCTGGCAGGCCGGCCGGCAGAGTATGGCGCCGCAAAAGCGGCAGACCGTGCTGCTGACGGCGGGTTCCGCCGTACTCGGCCTCGCGGTCGCGCTCACGGCGGTGGCCGCGTCGGGACCATGGGACTCCGGCCAGCGTACGGCGGAGCGCACCTGGGCCGCGCGGCAAGGCGACGGGAGTGGCACGAAGCACACCGGACCCGGAGCCGGGGGCCCCGGTTCCGAGCTGACCGCGCCGCAGGTCCTCGCCGAGGCCGGGCCCGTACGGGGGCGCGAGAGCGACGGCAAGCGCGCGGGCAAGGGCGACGGGCGCCACGGCGAGAGCGGGGGCGCCCGCGCCGACCAGGCGCCCGCTCCCACCGTCTCCGCGCTCGCCGACACCCTGGAGCCGCTGCTCCGGGACGGCGCGCTCGGCTCCGTCCGTACGGCCTCGGTCGTCGACGCCGCGACCGGCAAGGAACTGTTCTCCACCGCGCCGGGCACCGTCGCGACGCCCGCGTCCACGGTCAAGATCGCCACGGCCGTCGCGGCGCTCACCGCGCGCGGCGAGGACCACCGCATCCCGACCCGCGTCGTCGCCGACGGCGACACGGTCACGCTCGTCGGCGGCGGCGACCCCACCCTCGACGAGGACGGCCTCACCGCCCTCGCCGAGGACACCGCCCGCAAGCTCCGCAAGAGCGGCACCGAGAAGGTCACCCTCCGCTACGACCTCTCCCGCTACGAGGGCACCGACCAGCACCCCATCGGCCCGAACGAGAACCTCGCGCCCGTCGTCCCCCTGATGCTCAACGAGGGACGGCTGGACGAGAGCGAGCACGGCCCCGCCGACCGCTCCGGGGACCCGGCGGGCGAGGCCGCCGAGGAGTTCGCGAAGAAGCTCAAGGCCGAGGACGTCGAGGTCGAGGGCGCGGCCGAGGAGAAGAAGGCAGCAAAGGACGCGAAGCGCCTCGCCGTCCACGACTCGGCCCCGCTCGGCGACCTCGTCGAGCGCATGCTCACCCACAGCGACAACGACATCGCCGAGGCCCTCGCCCGCCAGACCGCGATCGCCGAGGGCGAACCCGCGAGCTTCGAGGGCGCGGAGAAGGCCGTCGAGCGCCGCCTGGACGAGCTGGGCATGCCGGTGAAGGACGCCCGCTTCGCCGACGGCAGCGGCCTGGACAGGGCGGACCGGGTCTCGGCCGGCCTGCTCACCCGCCTCCTCGCCCGCGCCTCCGACCCGGACAGGACCGGGCTGCGGCCCGTGCTGACCGGGCTGCCCGTCGCCGGGTTCACCGGCACCCTCGGCGGCCGGTACGACAGCCCCCGCGAGGAGCCGGGCGCCGGGCTCGTACGGGCCAAGACCGGCACGCTGACCGGCGTGAACACCCTGGCGGGCACGGTCGTCGACGCCGACGGTCGGATGCTGGCCTTCGCGTTCATGACGACCGGAGCGCCGGACCGGGACCGCGCCCAGGAGTCCCTGGACGAGCTGGCCTCGGCGCTGGCCAACTGCGGGTGCCGCGAATCGCCTTCGGGCCCGTAGCCCGGCGCCCGGCCCGGCGGCACCCCCTAGGGGGCGGGTGGTCCCCTCGTCTCCTCCCGCTCGGCGCGAGCGGCACGTACCGTGAAGGAATGACGAGCCTCGGTGGTGTGGAGATGGTCGACTGGAATCTCGCGGTCGCGACCGCGACCCGGCTCGTGCGGCCGGGGCCAGAAGTCAGCAGGGAAGAGGCGCGCGACATCGTCGCCGAGCTCCGGCGGCACGCGAAGGCGTCGGAGGAGCACGTACGGGCGTTCACGCGCATGGAGGCGGCGAACCCCGAGGATGCGGACACGCCCGTCCTCGTGGTGGACCGGCCCGGCTGGGTCCGGGCCAACGTCGCCGGGTTCCGCGAGCTGCTCGCGCCGCTGCTCGGCAAGGTCGAGGAGCGCCGCGCGAGCATCCCGGGCGGCGCCGTCCTCGGCGCCGTCGGCGGCAAGGTGACGGGCGTCGAGGTCGGCATGCTGCTGTCGTTCCTCGCCTCGCGCGTCCTGGGGCAGTACGAGACGTTCGCCCCGGCCTCGCGCGAGCTGCCGGGCGCGACGGAGAGCGGGGGCAGGCTGCTGCTCGTCGCGCCGAACATCGTGCACGTGGAGCGCGAACTCGACGTCGATCCGCACGACTTCCGCATGTGGGTCTGCCTGCACGAGGAGACGCACCGCACGCAGTTCACGGCCGTGCCCTGGCTGCGGGACCACATCCAGATGGAGATCCAGTCCTTCCTCGGCGAGACCGAGATCGACCCCTCCACCCTCCTCGAACGGCTCCGCGAGGCCGCCCAGTCGCTCACCGGCGCCAAGCCGGAGGCGGAGGAGGGCGCCGACGCCGAGGACGAGCCGTCCGGCGAGTCGCGCGGCAGCATCGTCGAGCTGGTCCAGACCCCGGCGCAGCGCGAGATCCTGGGCCGTCTGACGGCCGTGATGTCGCTCCTGGAGGGCCACGCGGACTATGTGATGGACGGCGTCGGCCCGCAGGTCGTGCCCTCGGTCGCGGAGATCCGCGAGAAGTTCCAGAAGCGCCGCGCCACGGGAGCGGGCCGCCTCGACCAGGCCCTGCGCAAGCTGCTCGGCCTGGACGCGAAGCTGCGCCAGTACCGCGACGGGGAGCGCTTCGTGCGCGCGGTGGTCGAGGAGGTCGGCATGGACGGTTTCAACAAGGTGTGGACGTCGCCCAACACGCTGCCGACCAAGGCGGAGATCGCCAAACCGGCGGACTGGATCGCGAGGGTGCACCGAAAGGCCGACTGAGGGCTACGGAAATCCTCGCCAATCACCCTTCTGAGGGACCGTAAGGGGCGGGTATGCGTGCGATGCTCGGGGAACACGGCACTCCTCTGTCACCATCAGTGCACATAGCGTGACGAGAAGTCTCTCGTATTCCCCGCCATCCCCCACACCACATGAACCCCTCAGATCCCCTATGAGGAAGTGAATCGGACATGGGTCCCCACCCCGCGGTCGCCGCGATACGCCTGGCGGTCCGCCGCGCTCTCCACGACGTGCTCACCGCGCACCGCACGCAGCCCGCACAGTCCCCGTCCCCCGCCCCCCTCGTGCTCGTCGCCTGCTCCGGCGGCGCCGACTCCATGGCCCTGGCCTCGGCCCTCGCCTTCGAGGCCCCGCGCCTCGGCGTCCGCGCCGGAGGCGTCACCGTCGACCACGGCCTCCAGGACGGCTCGGCCGAGCGCGCCCAGGACGTCGCGGCCCGGCTCTCCTCGCTCGGCCTCGCCCCGGTCGAATCGGTCGCCGTGCGCGTCGCGCGGACGGCGGCGGGCCCCGAGGCCGACGCGCGCGAGGCGCGGTACGCCGCGCTGGACGAGGTCGCCGAGCGGCACGGCGCCGCGGCCGTCCTCCTCGGCCACACCCGCGACGACCAGGCCGAGACCGTGCTGCTCGGCCTCGCCCGGGGCTCCGGCACCCGCTCCCTCTCCGGCATGGCGGCCGTCTCCGGCGCCCGCGGCCGCTATCTGCGCCCTTTCCTCTCCGTCGACCGGCAGTCCACCCGCAAGGCCTGCATGGTCCAGTCGCTCCCCGTCTGGGACGACCCGCACAACGCCGACCCGGCCTACACCCGCTCCCGCGTCCGCCACGAGGCCCTGCCCACCCTGGAGAAGGCCCTCGGCAAGGGCGTCGTCGAGGCCCTCGCCCGCACCGCGCAGCTCTCCCGGGACGACGCCGACGCGCTGGACGCCTGGGCCGCCGAGGCCGAGCGCTCGGTCCGTACGGACGAGCCGGGCGAGCGGGCGCGGGTCACGCTCGACACGGTGGGGCTCTACGCCCTGCCGCCCGCCGTCCGCCGCCGCGTCCTGCGCCGGGCCGCGATCGAGGCGGGGGCGCCCGCCGGCTCGCTCTTCGCCCGGCACATCGAGGAGATGGACCGCCTCCTCACCGCCTGGCGCGGCCAGCGCGCGCTCAACCTGCCCGGGCGTGTGGAGGCCGAGCGGCAGGGTGGCAGACTGGTCATCCGGCATGGCTCACCGCGCTGAGCCAGGACTCGACGAGCGAGAGCGGCACGGGTGGACGAGAAAGACATGGGCGCCGACCTTCAGTCTGTGCTCATCAGCAAGGAAGAGATCGACGCGAAGCTGGCCGAGCTGGCCGCCAAGGTCGACGCGGAGTACGCGGGGAAGGACCTCCTCCTCGTCGGCGTCCTGAAGGGCGCCGTCATGGTGATGGCGGACCTGGCCCGCGCCCTGTCGAACCCGGTCACGATGGACTGGATGGCCGTGTCCTCGTACGGGGCGGGCACCCAGTCCTCCGGCGTCGTGCGGATCCTCAAGGACCTCGACACCGACATCAAGGGCAAGCACGTCCTGATCGTCGAGGACATCATCGACTCCGGGCTGACCCTGTCCTGGCTGCTGTCGAACCTCGGCTCCCGCGAGCCCGCCTCGCTCAAGGTCTGCACCCTGCTGCGCAAGCCGGACGCGGCCAAGGTGGCGATCGACGTCGAGTGGGTCGGCTTCGACATCCCCAACGAGTTCGTCGTGGGGTACGGCCTGGACTACGCGGAGAAGTACCGCAACCTGCCCTTCGTGGGCACGCTCGCCCCGCACGTGTACGGCGGCTAGTACGGCGCCTGGCCCAACCGTTCGTACACGCTTCGGGCCCGGGAACACTGGGCCGGGGCGCGTCGTTGGAGCTTCGAGGACGGTTGTGGTTGACCGTCCTCGGCGGCGCCGGGTGACAATGCTGGGGTACCGTCCGAAGGTCAGGCTTTTCAACTCACTGTGGCAGGAGGGACGGGGCCCACGCGCTCCGTATGGATGGACGTGAAGCGATACTTCCGCGGGCCGGTCATGTGGATCGTGCTGGCCGTCCTTGCCGTGGTCGTGTTGATGCAGGTCGTCGGCTCGTCCGGCGGCTTCAAGACGGTGGACACCGGCCAGGTCGTACAGGCGATTCAACAGGACAAGGTGAAGTCCGCCGAGCTGACAACCGGCGACGAGCAGATCGTCAAGCTGGAGCTCAAGGACGGCGCCAAGGTCGAGGACAGCGACAAGATCAAGGCGAGCTACATCGACGACCAGGGCGTCGACCTCGCCAAGACCCTGCAGACCAAGTACGAGCAGAAGGAGATCCCCAAGGGGTACACGGTCGCGCCGCAGAAGCAGAACCCGTTCGTCGGGATGCTGCTCTCGCTGCTGCCGTTCGTGCTGATCATCGTCGTCTTCCTGTTCCTGATGAATCAGATGCAGGGCGGCGGCTCCCGGGTGATGAACTTCGGCAAGTCGAAGGCCAAGCTCATCACCAAGGACACGCCGAAGACGACGTTCACCGATGTCGCCGGGTCCGACGAGGCCGTCGAGGAGCTCCACGAGATCAAGGAGTTCCTCCAGGAGCCCGCGAAGTTCCAGGCCGTCGGTGCCAAGATCCCCAAGGGCGTCCTGCTCTACGGGCCGCCCGGTACCGGTAAGACCCTGCTGGCCCGCGCCGTCGCGGGCGAGGCGGGCGTCCCGTTCTACTCGATCTCCGGCTCCGACTTCGTCGAGATGTTCGTCGGTGTGGGCGCCTCGCGTGTCCGCGACCTGTTCGAGCAGGCGAAGGCGAACGCCCCGGCGATCGTCTTCGTCGACGAGATCGACGCCGTCGGCCGCCACCGCGGCGCCGGCATGGGCGGCGGTCACGACGAGCGCGAGCAGACGCTCAACCAGCTCCTGGTCGAGATGGACGGCTTCGACGTGAAGGGCGGCGTCATCCTGATCGCCGCCACGAACCGCCCGGACATCCTGGACCCGGCGCTGCTGCGCCCCGGCCGCTTCGACCGGCAGATCGCCGTCGACCGTCCGGACATGCAGGGCCGCCTGGAGATCCTCAAGGTCCACCAGAAGGGCAAGCCGATGGCGCCCGACGTGGACCTGAGCGCGGTCGCGCGCCGCACCCCGGGCTTCACGGGCGCCGACCTGAGCAATGTGCTCAACGAGGCGGCGCTGCTCACCGCGCGGGGCGACCAGAAGCTGATCGACAATCACTATCTGGACGAGGCGATCGACCGCGTCGTGGCCGGACCGCAGAAGCGGACCCGGATCATGAGCGACAAGGAGAAGAAGATCACCGCGTACCACGAGGGCGGTCACGCCCTGGTCGCGGCGGCCTCGCCGAACTCCGATCCGGTCCACAAGATCACGATCCTGTCGAGAGGCCGTGCCCTCGGGTACACGATGGTCCTCCCCGACGAGGACAAGTACTCGACCACGCGCAACGAGATGCTGGATCAGCTCGCGTACATGATGGGCGGGCGCGCGGCCGAGGAGCTGGTCTTCCACGACCCGACCACGGGCGCGGCGAACGATATCGAGAAGGCGACCGCGACGGCCCGCGCGATGGTCACGCAGTACGGCATGACCGAGCGGCTCGGCGCGATCAAGTTCGGCTCCGACAACTCCGAGCCCTTCCTGGGCAAGGAGATGGCCCACCAGCGCGACTACTCCGAGGAGGTCGCCGGGCTGGTGGACGAGGAGGTCAAGAAGCTGATCGAGACGGCGCACAACGAAGCCTGGGAAATCCTGGTGGAGAACCGCGACGTCCTCGACAACCTCGTGCTGGCCCTGCTGGAGAAGGAGACGCTGGGCAAGGAGGAGATCGCCGAGGTCTTCGCCCCCATCGTCAAGCGCCCGGCACGGCCCGCGTGGACCGGCTCCTCGCGGCGCACCCCGTCCACCCGGCCGCCGGTCTCGGCGCCTCCGGCGGCGCTCACCAACGGGGTGAAGCCGCTGGACGTCGGCAAGGAGATCGGCCCCCGCGACTCCGACGCGATCGTGGAGCCGGCCGACCCGGAGGACAGCGCCGGGCGGTCCTGACCCGGGCCTGAGGCGGCCCTCGGGACCCCCTGAGGCCGCCGTCCCGGCCGCCCCGGAATGTCAGCCGCGTCCCACAGGTTCTAGCCTGTGGGACGCGGCTTTCGCTTTTTTCCGCGTTGTGCGCGGTGCACGGAAGAGGAACGAGGGACCACATGACCGACCCGGTGACGCTGGACGGCGAGAGCCCGATAGGCGAGTTCGACGAGAAGCGGGCGGAGAACGCGGTGCGCGAGCTGCTCATCGCCGTGGGCGAGGACCCGGACCGGGAGGGCCTCCTGGAGACCCCGGCGCGCGTGGCCCGGGCGTACAGGGAGATGTTCGCGGGGCTGCGGCAGCGCCCCGAGGATGTCCTGACGACGACCTTCGATCTGGGCCATGACGAGATGGTGCTGGTCAAGGACATCGAAGTCGTCAGCCAGTGCGAGCACCACTTGTTGCCGTTCCACGGGGTGGCACATGTGGGCTACATCCCTGCGGCGACAGGCAAGATCACAGGACTGTCGAAGCTCGCCCGACTGGTCGATGTCTTCGCCCGCAGACCCCAGGTCCAGGAGCGGCTGACGACGCAGATCGCGGACTCCCTCATGCAGATCCTCGAACCGCGCGGTGTGATCGTGGTCATCGAGTGCGAGCACATGTGCATGTCCGTGCGGGGCGTTCGTAAGCCGGGGGCGAAGACGACGACCTCGGCTGTGCGAGGGCAGCTCCGGGACGCCACCACACGCTCCGAGGCCATGAGCCTGATACTCGCCCGCTGACGTCTCACTGTCAGTAGGGACCCGTACTGTGCGGGTACAGCCGAGCGAGGGCTGCACCAGGAGGTACGGGATGATGACTGGACTGCCCAGCAGGCAGACCGTGAATGCCGTGGGCGGGCGTCTCCGCGTGAGGGATGTGGTCAGGGGCGACGCTCTGTGGACGCTGCCCGGATCGCGCACTGAGCATGTGATCGTGCGGGATGTGGTCGCGGAGAAGGCCCGTGACCTGGTCACGGTGACGACCGACTCAGCGAGCTTCCTGGCCGCTCCCGGCCAGCTCTTCCTCGTACCTGGCAGATCTCATGAGGCAGTACGTCGGTGGCGACGCGCACCATATGCGTCAGCGTTCTCCACGGGTCGTGCTGGGCGACATGGCGACGTTCGACGGCTTTCTCGACGGATACGTGGAAGGCGACGGCTGCCGTGCGAAGCACTGGCGAGGCAGAGTGGTGGTCAGCGCGAACGTGCCGTTTCTGCGAGAGCTCGCCACCGTCATCGGAGCCCGGTTCACGCCGGCACGGACACCAGGGAGAGCGTCACATCTGTGCGTCGTGGACGGATGGCCCGAGCGCGGGACGTTCGTTGAGGAACAGCATCCGATGGACCTTGTGGAGAGGGGATGGGCTCGCGTGACGGGCGTGCGGAAGCGCCGGGCCGAGGCTGCGAAGCCCTTCACGCTCTATCGCTTCGAGGCGGAGCCGCACGGGTGCTTTCTGCTCCAGGGGCACCTCACACGTGCGGCCTGACGCCTACGCCGTAGCGGCCGGGGGGTGGTCGTCGTCCTCGTCCTCCGGGAGGCGGCATACGCGCTGGAGGAAGACCGCGGCCGCGATCACGGCGAGGCCCGCGAGGACGGCCAGGCCCGCGTAGAGCGCCTGGTCGCCTCTGGCGGGGACGTCGGAGCGCTCGGTGGCGAGGAAGAGCCCCGCGCCCCCGTACATGCCCGAGACCAGCGCCGCCACCAGGGCGCTCGCCTGGCCGAAGAGCAGGGCGCGGGCCGCCATCATCGGGTCCACGCCCTTGGCGCCCGGCTCCCGCTCGCGCTGGGCCTTGAGACGGGAACGCAGGGAGAGCGCGGTGGCCAGCAGGATCGCGGCGATGGCGCCCAGGACGATGGGCGCCGCGACCGGGACGCTCGGGAGAGTGCCGAGCGAGTCCCAGAGCCGCGCGCCTGCCCAGGAGAGCACCCCGGCGACGGCGAAGACGCCGACCAGGATGCGGATGCGGAGTTCCTTCACTGCGTTCCCAACGCTCAGGCGGGCAGGCTGAGTTCCAGATCGGGGCGGGGCGTGACGCCCTCACGGCCGAGTGCGGCCAGCAGCGCGTCGACGCTGCCGCGGCCCGGGACCTCGGCCGAGGGGTCGATGTCGTGCCACGGCACGAGCACGAAGGCCCGCTCGTGGGCGCGCGGGTGGGGGAGGGTCAGCTCGGGGTCGTCCGAGACGACGTCCTGGTAGGCGACGATGTCCACGTCGATGGGGCGGGGGCTCCAGCGCTCGTCCCGCACCCGCTCCAGGGCCTCCTCGATCGCGTGGCCGCGTTCGAGGAGGGAGCCGGGCGGCAGGGTCGTCTTCACGACCACCACCACGTTGAAGTACGAGGGCTGGCTGCCGGGGTCGACGCCCCACGGCTCCGTCTCGTAGACGGGAGAGATCGCCTTGACCCGCAGGCCCGGGGTGTCCGCGAGCGCGTCGACGGCGCTCTGGAGGGCTTCCAGCCGGTTTCCGAGATTGCTTCCGAGCGAGAGCACGGCGCGTTTCGGGTTGTGCAGGGTGGCATCGGCCTCGTCCACCTTGCGCACCACGGCAGCGGGCACCGGCTGTACGGTCGGGTCACTGTTCGGCGTCATGCGCGGCTCCGCTTGATAGTGATGGTCACGTCTTCGAAAGGCACCGAGATCGGGGCGTCCGGCTTGTGGACGACCACCTCGACCTCGCGGACGGCCTCGTGCCGCAGACAGGTGTCGGCGATCCGCTGCGCGAGGGTCTCGATCAGATCGACCGGTTCTCCCGCGACGACCGCGGCGACCTCCTCCGCCACGATTCCGTAGTGGACGGTCTTCGCGAGATCGTCGCCCTCGGCCGCCTCCCGCGTGTCCAGGCCCATGTCGAGGTCCACGACGAAGGTCTGACCCTCTTCGCGTTCCCATTCGAACACGCCGTGATGCCCCCGCGCTGTGAGGCCGCGCAGTGCGACACGGTCCACGCGAATCACTCCCGTTCCCGTCGGTCGTACGAGTCCTCGTACGAGTCGGTCGTGCGGACGAGGCGCGGCTGGGCACGCCAACGAATCGAATCTACCTGCGAGCGACAGCCGTCCCGGGCGAGGGGGCCAGCTCGCGGCGCCGCATACCCCACAGCAGCCCCGGACACTCGCGCATTCCCCGCCCCGTGCCCCGTACGGGGGAGGAGGGCGGGTCCGGGTTCACATCTCGATGTCGCCGTCGTCCGGGGAGGTGCCGTCCTCCTCGTCGTCCTCGCTCTCCACGAGGACGGGGGAGCCGTGGTGCGACCAGACCTTCCAGTCGCCGTCCTCGGTGCGGCGGAACACGTTCGTCGCGACGACCAGGCCGCCCACGAGCGGGCCCGCTGAGCCGTCCTCCTCGGCCGGGCCGCCGCTGAGGATGTTCTCGGTGCAGCTCACCAGCGCGGTGTCGCCCAGCACGGAGATCTCGACGTCGGTCAGGAAGAACTGGATGTACTCGGTGTTGGCCATGATCAGGGCGTACGAGCGCAGCACCTCGCCGCGGCCCGTCAGCACCGGCCAGCCCGGGTGGACGACGCTGATCTCGTCGTCCAGCCACAGCTCGGACAGCGCGTCGACGTCGCCCCGTTCGACCGCCTCGTACAGCGCGGTGTTGGCGGCCTCGACCGCCTCGATGTCGGTACGGGCCCCGCTCACGCGGTGGCCGCCTCGACGGCGCGGGCCACGCGCACGGCGTCCGCGCTCGCCCGCACCTCGTGGACGCGCACCGCCCAGGCGCCCTCGCGGGCGGAGAGCGCGGAGACGGCGGCCGTCGCGGCGTCGCGCTCGCGGGCCGGGGGCGGGGTCGCGTTCTCCCGCTCCGCGGCCAGCACACGGCCCAGGAAACGCTTCCGGGAGGCCGCGACGAGCAGCGGGCGGCCCAGCTCCGCGCGGAGCCGGGAGAGGCGGGCGACGAGCGCCAGATCGTGCTCGGCGTTCTTGGCGAAGCCGAGACCGGGGTCGACGACGATCCGCTCCGGGGCGATACCGCCCTCGACGGCGCGGTCGACGCCCGCGCGCAGTTCGTCGATCACCTCGGCGACGACGTCCCCGTAGACCGCGCGGTTGTTCATGTCGATGCTCTGGCCCCGCCAGTGCATCACCACGAAGGGGACGCCCGCCGCGGCCACGGCCGGGACCATGCCGGGGTCGGCCTGGCCGCCGCTCACATCGTTCACCAGCACCGCGCCCGCCGCGACCGCCTGCTCGGCGACCGAGGCGCGCATGGTGTCGACGCTGACGACGACGCCCTCGTCGGCCAGCCCGCGCACCACGGGCAGGACGCGGCGCAGCTCCTCCGCCTCGTCCACGCGCGTGGCCCCGGGGCGGGTGGACTCGCCGCCGACGTCGATCAGGTCGGCGCCCTCGCCCACGAGATACAGGCCGTGCTTGATCGCCGCCTGGGTGTCGAACCACCGGCCGCCGTCGGAGAAGGAGTCGGGTGTGACGTTGACCACGCCCATGACGGCGCAGCGGTCCCACGAGGGGAGCCCGGTGACCTGGCCACGCGTTGCGTTCATGCGTCCAGCGTAGGCGGTGGGGGCCGGTCCGCGACCGGCCCCCGGAACCTCAGGCCGCGGGCATCGGCAGCGGGCGGGTCCGCGCGGGCGCCGTCAGCGCCCCGGCGCCCTCCGGCACCGGCACGGCGGCGAAGATACGGCCCTGCTCACGCTGCAGCTCCGCCTTGCGCGCGGGGGGCGTGCCGGGGAGCCGCTGCTCCTCGTAGAGCTTGTGCGTCTCCTCCTGTGCGGCCTTGCTGGCGGGCGTGTGGAACTGGACCTCGAACTTCTGGTCGCGCAGCGGATCGCGCCAGGCCGAGTTGATGGCCTTGTAGCGGTCCTTGCTGTCCCAGGTGTTGGCCCAGCGGACGCTGTTGTACTGCCAGGAGACCAGGTCGCGGGAGGCGCCGCGTACGCCCTTCGTGTACTTCTTGTCGTCCCAGACGAAGGTGTAGCGGACCGCGTCGTTGACCCGCTCCAGCGCCGTGTCGACGTTCGTCGGCGGGTGCTTCTCGTCGCCCTTCATATACGTGGCGACCTTGCGCTTGAGGGAGTCCGGGGACTTCAGGCGGTGCTCGAAGCCGACGAGTTCGGCGCCGTTGCGGCGGGCGGCCTCGCGGATCTGGGTGCTGATGATGCGTTCCGCGCCGCGGGCGTGCTCCAGGTAGCGGTCCACCTGGCGGTTCTCGACGGCGTCGAGGGAGAGGCCCTCGGAGTGCCAGCTCCCCGGCTCGTCGGCGGGGGCGATGGGCGGGGCGGCGGAGGGCGCGGGAACGGCTGGCGCCGAGCCGGCGGGGGCTGAGCCCGCGGCCCAGGCTCCGCCCTGGAGGGCGCCGAGGGCGAATGAGGTGGCGAGAAGGGTGCCGGCGACGCGGGTAGCCCTGCGGTGGGGGAGGGAGCGGTTGCGGTTGACGTGCATGGCGTGTCCGTCCTGCTCACGAGTCGCCGCCCGCGTGCCTTGCGGGCGGCCTGCCGCGAGGCACAACGAGCCACCCCACCAGAGGTCAACGCCCCGTTCCCCCTCCCGTGTCTCCGGGGGCCATCTGCCCCAGAGCCCGCCCCTGGAGGGGCCACGGGGCTGAGCCCCATTCGCGGCTCCGCGATGTCGGAGCTTGCCCCTTCAGGGGCGCGGGACGGTGTTCATTTTGCGGCTCCGCCGCGCGGGCGCGACGGGGTCACGACGCCTCGGGGCTTGCCCCTTCAGGGCGCGGGGAACTGCGCGACGAGCCACGGCGCAGCCGCAGCCTGCAATGCACAGCCGGGGGCAGCCCGAACCCAGCCCTCATCGCGGGGCACCCGGCGAAGGGGGCTGCGCTTGCCAGCCCTGCTCCCCCAAGCTCTTCGAGCAGGGGGTACCCCCAGTGGCAGACCTCCCAAGCACAGCGGGGTCAGGTGAGCCAGCGGGCGGGGGGCGCTTGGTGGCGGCCCGTGCGGGAACGGGCCGCTTGGGCGTGGACCAGGGCGTGAGCCTGGTCCACGTCGCGGAGGCGCGCCGTCGTCGCGCCGTTCGCGCCGTTGTCGACGGAGACGTCGGCCAGGCCCATGCGCCGCTGCCACGGCCCCTGTTCGAGGCGGACGCTCTGGACCTTGGCGTGCGGGACGAGGACGGTCGAGCGTACGAGCCGGCCCTTGCGGGTGACGAAGACGGAGTCCGTCACCCCGTGCGCGTAGCCCCGCCAGAGCACGGGAACGCACCAGCGGGCGCGGCGCGGCACCGGCGCGAGGGAGGCCAGCGCGGCGTCGAGGTCCGTCCCCGGCAGGACGCGGGCCAGGACCGACGCCGCGTCGTCCCACGCGGCCACCGGCACCAGCACGCCGTCCTTCTCCTTGTCCGTGCCCGCGATCTCCAGTTCGACGCGGAGCCAGCCGCGCCGCCGCCACAGCACGGGCTCGACCAGCCGTACGGCCTGGACCCGGCCCGGCGGTACGGTCGCGTGCTCGCGGTCGAGCAGCCCGTGGTCGAGGCGGAGCCCGTCGGGGGAGTCGGCGACCGTCCAGTCGTACTCGGTGACGAACTTGCCGAAGCCGCTCGCCCAGAATCCGCCCAGCAGCGGCAGGGCGGTGGCGAGCGCGGGCCACAGGCTGTCGGTGGCGAGATAGATCAGCGGCGGTACGACCACGACCGCCGCCAGCGTCACCCAGCCGCTCGCGAGCAGCAGCAGGCCCGTGATCAGGGTGCGGGGCGGCACGCGGAGCAGTTCGCGGGAGGGGGCCTCGCCCGCCGCGGGGGCGGCGTCGGGGGCGATGCCCGCGGCGCGCGCGAGGAGTTCGGCGCGCAGTTCGACGGCCTCGCGCTCGCCGAGGAACGCCAGCTCGTCCTTGTCCTTGTCCGCGCCGACGACGTCGAGCTTCAGCTTGGCGACCCCGGCGACGCGGGCGAGCAGCGGCCGGGTGACGTCGACGGCCTGGATCCGGTCGAGCCGGATGTGCGCGGTACGCCGGAAGAGCAGGCCCGTCTGGATGCGCAGCTCGGTGTCGGTGACCGCGTAGGCCGTGAACCACCAGGTCAGAAAGCCGTACGCGGCGGCGACGGGCAGCAGTACGGCGAGTGCCAGCAGCAGCCAGCCCAGGGTGAGGTGCGCGGCCCAGTCGCGCGCCCGGTCGAAGTCGTGGACGGAGGCCGCGAGGAGCGCGGCGAGCGGCGCCCAGGCGCGCCGCCAGGGCGTGACGGGGTGCAGCCTGCGCCCCTCGGGGCGGCGCGGCAGCCAGCGGGGGCCACGGGAGAGGTCGGTCCTCGTACTCACGTTCTCCGTACTCACAGTCCCGCCGAGCGGGCCTCGCCCAGTTCGGTGAGCCGGTCGCGCAGCCGCTCCGCCTCCTCGGGCGAGAGCCCGGGGATCGAGGCGTCGGTGGTCGCGGCGGCGGTGTGGAGCTGGAGCGTGGAGAGGCCGTACTTCCGCTCCAGCGGGCCCGAGGTGACCTCCACGAGCTGCATACGGCCGTACGGCACGACCGTCATCTCGCGCCACAGGACGCCGTGCGCGATGAGCAGGTCGTCGTCGCGCTCGGCGTACGTCCACGAGCGCCAGTTGCGGGCCAGCGCGCCCCAGCCCCAGGCGGCGAGGGCGAGGGGCAGCACGGCGAACGCCGCCCACGGCGGCCCCGCCGTCAGCCACAGCAGCACGCCGAGCCCCAGGGCCAGCGGCAGCAGCCAGCAGAGCAGCACGAGCCGCCGCATGGGCAGCAGGGCACGCTCGACGCCGCGCCAGGCCGTGGTGTCCGGCCCGGTGTCCGGCGTGACGTCCGGCCCGGTACCTGGGGATGTCGACATACGGCCAGCGTAAGAGTGGTTGTGACCGTCCGTATCCACCTGGAGAAGGAAGCTGACAGACTGAGTTTCATGACGCAGACGGAGACGCCCGTTACGACGGTCGGTATCGGAGGCGCGGCCGAGAGCACCGACATGGTGCTGAACATCGGACCGCAGCACCCGTCCACGCATGGCGTGCTGCGGCTGAAGCTGGTGCTGGACGGTGAGCGCATCGGCGCGGCCGAGCCGGTGGTGGGCTATATGCACCGGGGCGCGGAGAAGCTGTTCGAGGCCCGCGATTACCGGCAGATCATCGTGCTCGCCAACCGCCACGACTGGCTGTCGGCCTTCTCCAACGAGCTGGGGGTGGTCCTCGGCGTCGAGCGCATGCTCGGCATGGAGGTGCCGGAGCGCGCGGTGTGGCTGCGCACGCTGCTGGCCGAGCTGAACCGGGTGCTCAACCACCTGATGTTCCTCGGCTCCTATCCGCTGGAGCTGGGCGGGATCACCCCGATCTTCTACTCGTTCCGGGAGCGTGAGGACCTCCAGGCCGTGATGGAGGAGGTCTCCGGCGGCCGGATGCACTACATGTTCAACCGCGTCGGCGGCCTCAAGGAGGACCTGCCCGCCGGGTGGACGGAGCGGGCGCGGGGCGCGGTCGCCGCGGCCCGGAGCCGGATGGACGTCTTCGACGACCTGGTGCTGGGCAACGAGATCTTCCGCGGCCGTACGCGCGGCGTGGGCGTCCTCAGCCCCGAGCTGGTCCACGCGTACGGGGTGAGCGGGCCCATCGCGCGCGCCTCCGGCGTCGACTTCGACCTGCGGCGCGACGAGCCGTACCTCGCGTACGGGGACCCGGCGCTGCGGGACACGCTGAAGGTCGTCACGCGCGAGGAGGGCGACTGCCTCGCCCGCTTCGAGGTGCTGCTCGGCCAGGTGCACAACTCGCTGGACCTCGCCGACGCCTGCCTCGACCGCCTCGCCGAGCTGCCGCCCGGGCCGGTCAACCAGCGGCTGCCGAAGGTGCTGAAGGCCCCGGAGGGCGCGACGTACGCCTGGACGGAGAACCCGCTCGGGCTGAACGGGTACTACCTGGTGTCCAAGGGCGAGAAGACGCCCTACCGGCTGAAGCTGCGCTCCGCCTCGTACAACAACATCCAGGCGCTGACGCGGCTGCTGCCCGGGACGCTAGTTGCGGACATGGTGGCGATCCTCGGCTCGTTCTTCTTCGTCGTCGGCGACATCGACAAGTAGCGCGTCCTCGTCCTTCTCCTCGCCGGAGACGTCCTCCGCCGGCTCCGCCGACTCCGCCGGTTCCTCGGGCTTCTCCGGCTCCTTGTCGTCCGCGGGATCCGCGGTGGTGCCGAGGCCGAAGAAGTCGAAGCTGCTGGTGTCGGCGTGGCTGCCGTCCGGGTCCAGGGGACGGGGCACCACGGGGGTCGCGGGGGCCGTACGGGCCTTGCGGTGGGCGCGCTGGCGGTCGGCGTTGCGCGCGAGGTGGTTGAGGGCCTCGTTCGCCTGGAGGTACGTCAGCGGGGTCGGGGCGCCCGAGCTGAGGCGGTGGTCCGTCGCGGAGACGGTGAGCGCCTTCGCGGGCTCGGCGGCCTCTATTTCGAGCTGGCGCCGTCCCTCCAGGGCGCGGGCGCGCTCGGTCTCCGCGTTCGCGTAGCGGCGCAGCAGGTCGGCGTGCTCGGAGCGCAGCCGGGCCAGCTCGGCGCGCTTGTCGCGGACCTTGCTCTCCAGCTTGCCGCGCCGCTCGCGCAGGTCCTCGTTCTCGCCCTCCAGCTCGGCCTGGCGCTCCTCGGCGCGCCACGCGGTGCTCGCCTGCTGGGCCTTGAGGTCGCCCACGCGCCGTCCGGCGGCGCGGTCCCACCTGCGGAGCAGGACCGCGCCCGTCACGGCGGCGGCAGCGGCGGCGGCGGTGAGGCCGCGGAGCACCACGGTCTCCGCGTCCCCGACGCCGGACTCGCCGACCAGCCAGGAGCCTCCCGCGCAGACCAGCGCCGCCGCCGCGACCGCGACCGGGGAGAGCAGCCGGTGCAGGGGCGGTGAATGGCGATGACGTCCACGTGGCATGGCCTGGAATTTACCGTGTGTCGTTCCACTCCCGACACCGGGCATTGCTCTTTGTTACCGCCTCACAACGCGCTCGGCGCGGCACGCGCCTCACAGGCCCTTGCTGTCGAGGTACTCCTTCGCGACGTCCTCCGGCTTCTCGCGGTCCCGGTCGACCTTGCGGTTGAGGTCGGTGAGGTCCTTCGTGGTGAGGGTGCTCGTCAGCTTGTTGAGGGCGGTCGCGACGGCCTTGTTCCCGGGCCCGGCGGCGCTCTTGGTGTTGAGGACGGGGAGGACGTTGTCGGCGTTCTGGAGCTTCTTGTCGTCCTTGAGCAGGACGAGGTCGAACTGGTCCAGCGTGGCGTCCGTGGTCGTGGTCAGCACGAGCTGGTCCTTGCCGTCCTTGACCGCCTGCTTGGACTGGGTGGTGCCGACGCCCTTGGGATCGATTCCGGCCACCTTGATCCCGTAGGTCTTCTCCAGGCCCGGCTTGCAGAACGGGCGGGTCTCGCACTCGTCGCCCGCCGCGACGGTGACCTTCTCCTTGGAGGCGCCGAGGTCCGAGAGGCTCTTGAGCTTGTGCTCGTCGGCGTACTTCTTCGAGACGGCGAACGCGTTCTGGTCCACCGCGTCGCCCGCCGGGAGCACGGTGAGCCCGCGCGGCTTCGCCAGCTTCTCCAGCGCCGCGACCGTCTTGTCCCGGTCGCTGGAGGCCACGGGCTTCGCCTTGGGGCCGTTCTCCTTGGCGTTGAGGAACTCGGCCATCGTCGCGGCGTACTCCGGTACGACGTCGATGCGGCCCTTCTCCAGCTCGGGGGCGTACAGCTCGCGGTTCTTGACCTTCTTCACGGTCGTGCCGTAACCGGCGTCGGAGAGCACCCCGGCGTACAGCTCGGCGAGTATCTGGGACTCGGTGAACCCGGCGGAGCCGATCACGAGATCGCCGTTCCCCTTGCCGCCGCCTCCGCCGTCCTTGCCGCCCTTGTCCTCCAGGTCGTCGCCGCCACCGCAGGCGCCGAGGGCGAGGACGAGCGCGGCGACGGCACCGGTGGCGGCGAGGGCGCGGGGGGACGTATGCATGGGGATCACCAGTTTCGAGGGTTTCGGGGAGACTCAGGAGGTGGAGGAGACGGGGGTCTTCGGCCCGGGCACGGCATCGTCCGCGCGGTCGTGGTCGCGGCCCCGGTCGCGGCGGCGCATCGGGTCGAGCAGCTTCTCCGCGACCGTCAGCAGGCGTTCGACCAGCAGCGCCAGCAGCGCGACGAGCAGGGCGCCCGCGACGACCTGGGGCGTGTCGTAGTTGCCGAACCCGGCGGTGATGAGGCGGCCGAGGCCGCCGCCGCCCGGGAGCGCGGCGAGCGTCGCGGTGGCGACGAGCTGGACGGCGGCCGTCTGCACACCGGTCATGATCAGCGGGAAGGCGAGGGGCAGTTCGACCTGGCGCAGGAGCTGCCAGTGGGTCATCCCCATGCCGCGCGCCGCCTCCACCACCTCCCGGTCGGCCTCGCGCACGCCCGTGTACGCGTTGGTCAGCAGCGGCGGCAGCGCGAAGAGCACCAGCGCCACGATCGTCGCCCAGTCGCCGTGCTTGCCGAGGGGGCTCATGGTGAGCAGCACCAGCACGGCGAACGTGGGGATCGCGCGGCCCGCGTTCGAGAGGTTGACCGCGAGCGCGCCGCCCTTCCCCACGTGCCCGAGCCAGAGCGCGAGCGGCAGCGCGAGGGCGCAGGAGAGGGCGAGACAGACGACGGTCAGATACGCGTGTTCGCCGAGGCGTTGCAGCACGCCGCCCTCGTCCGTCCAGTGCGACCCGGTCGTCAGCCAGGTCCATACGTCCGCGAAGATGCCCATCTCCGGCTCACCCGGCCTTTCGCGTGCGCGTACGGGCGCGGGCAGAGGTACGGGCGCGGGTCCAGGGCGTCAGCAGCCGTTGCAGCGCCAGCAGCAGGAGGTCGGCGGTGACGGCGAGGAGGACGCACAGCACGGAGGCCGTGAGGACCTGGGCCTTGAAATAGCTCTCCATGGCCTCGTAGATGAGGTTGCCGAGGCCGCCGTAGCCGACGATCGCGCCGACCGTCGTCAGCGACACCGCCGAGACGGTCGCGATCCGTACGCCCGCGAGCAGCGCGGGCAGCGCGAGGGGCAGCTCGACCTCGAACAGCAGCCGCACGGGCCCGTATCCCATGCCCCGCGCGGCCTCCGTGGCCTCGGCGGGGACGGCTTCGAGCCCGGCGAGGATGTTCCGCACGAGGACCGTCAGCGAGTACAGCACCAGGCCCGTCACCACGACGGCGGCCGACAGACCGAAGACGGGCAGCAGGAGAGCGAACATGGCGAGCGAGGGGATCGTGTAGAGCACCGTCGTCAGCCCGAGCGCGGGGCCGCGCGCGAGCCGCCAGTGGCGCGCGGCGAGGGCGAGCGGCAGGGCCAGCACCAGCGCGAGGGCGATGGAGGCGGCCGTGATCCAGATGTGCTCCACGGTCGCGTCCGCCAGCTCGCTCTGGCGGGTGCGCAGATACTCGCCGCACAGCCAGTCGTTCGCCGCGAGGCAGTTGTCGCTCACGCGCGTCACCTCATTCCCCCATCTCGACCGGCGACCCTACCCGGGGGTCCTTCGTCAATGCGTGCGATTTACGGTGCGCTTCACAGGGAATTCGCGTCAGACTGCTCACATTGAGGAGAGCGCGACGTACACGCGAGAAGAACGGGGACGGGCACGCGATGATCCGCTTTGAGAATGTGACGAAGCGCTACCCGAACGGGGCGCTCGCCGTCGAGGGCCTGTCCTTCGAGGTGTCCGAGGGCGAACTGGTCACGCTGGTGGGCCCGTCGGGCTGCGGCAAGACCACGACGCTGAAGATGGTCAACAGACTCGTCGAGCCCACCTCGGGCAGCATCTTCGTCGACGGCCGGGACATCTCCACCGTCGAACCCGTCGACCTGCGGCTGCGCATCGGCTACGTGATCCAGCAGGCCGGTCTCTTCCCGCACCGCACCGTGCTCGACAACACGGCCACCGTCCCGCACCTCCTCGGCTGGCCCAAGGCCAAGCGGCGCGAGCGCGCCCGCGAACTCCTCGACCTGGTCGGCCTCGACCCCTCCGTCTTCGGCGGCCGGTACCCGGACCAGCTCTCCGGCGGCCAGCGGCAACGCGTCGGCGTGGCCCGCGCGCTGGCCGCCGACCCGCCGGTGCTGCTCATGGACGAGCCGTTCGGCGCCGTCGACCCCGTGGTGCGCGAGCGGCTCCAGACGGAGTTCCTGCGGCTGCACTCGACGCTGGGCAAGACCGTGCTGTTCGTCACGCACGACATCGAGGAGGCGGTGCGCCTCGGTGGCCGTATGGCCGTCTTCGGCGAGGGCCGCGTCGAGCAGCTCGACTCACCGGCCCAGATCCTCGGCGCCCCCGCCACCCCGTACGTCGCGGACTTCGTCGGCGCCGACCGCGGCCTCAAGCGCCTCTCCGTCACGCCTGTCGAGCGCGGCGACCTGGAGCAGCCGCCGGTCGTGCACCTGGACGACCGCGTGGACAAGGCCGCCGCCCGCATGCGCGGCGAGGGCGCGCGCTGGGCGGTCGTCCTCGACGACGCGGAGGAGCTGCACGGCTGGATATCCGCGCAGACGGTCGCCGAGGTCCTGGAGGGCGACACGCCGCCGGAGCCCCCGACGGTCCGGGGACACGCCCGCCGCATGGAGGCCTGGCTCCGCCTCGGCTCGCCCCTCAAGCACGCCTTCAGCACGATGCTCCAGCACGACGCCGGCTGGATAGCGGTCCTCGACGACGCCGACCGCTTCACGGGCGTCCTCACCCCCGCGAGCCTCCACGAGGCCCTCCGCCGCTCGATCGACGCGGACGGCCGCCAGGTTCCGCGGGACGCGGTGGCGCTGGAATCGGTGACGGGCGCGTAGCCCGTCTCCGGCGACTGCTGGGCAGGAGGTGCCCCGTCCGGTGCCTTGCAGGCTGCGCGTCGAGTGTGGTTACTCGCGCAGTTCCCCGCGCCCCTGACGGGGCGCCTCAGAGGTGGGCGTCGGGGTCGACGGCGAGCAGCACTTCGCTGAGCGAGCGCACGATGTGCTCGGCGCCCGCGTCCCGCAGCTCCGCGTACTTGTCCTTGGACCGCCGCTCCGGCGCGTATCCGATGAACCGCACCCCCGCGGCCCGCGCCGCCTCCAGGTCCCGCGGCGCGTCCCCGATCATGACCGCGTCCCCGGCGGACGTCCCCGTGGACTCCAGGGCCCGCTCCAGGCAGTACGGATCGGGCTTCACCCGCAGCACGCCCTCGGGCGTACGCCCGTGTATCCGCCCGTCGAACAGCTCGCGCAGCCCCCGGCTGCCGAGATAGCACTCGACGGCCGCCTGCGAGTTGTTGGTGGCGACGGCCAGGGCGCGGCCGGTGGCGTGCAGGGTCCGTATGAGCCGGTCCGCGTACGCGGTGGGCAGCGCCAGCGGCGCGGCGGCCAGCTCCTCCCGGGTGAGCGCGGCCTCCAGGGCACGGGCTGTGCCGTCCTCCAGCAGGGGCGGGGAGTGGAAGACCCGGTGCAGGTACTCCTGGGG
The DNA here is from genome assembly GCF_039530985.1 of Streptomyces albiaxialis. Lineage (NCBI taxonomy): Bacteria > Bacillati > Actinomycetota > Actinomycetes > Kitasatosporales > Streptomycetaceae > Streptomyces > Streptomyces albiaxialis. The sequence goes on along the minus strand of NZ_BAAAPE010000001.1, from coordinate 644,931 downwards.
GTCGGCGGACTCGGGGAGGGAGGCCCCGGGGAACGCGTCACGCAGCCGCGCGGCGATGTCGGACGCGGGCAGCCGGCTGAACAAGTGGCAGACGGGGCCGTCGAAGTCGAGGAGCACGCACTTCGCCGACTCGATGAGCTGTTGCATCGCGGTGGTCCTTCAGCTCGGGGACCTCACCACTATCTACGCGCGGGAACCCCGGCGTACAGCGCTGAACGGCCCATAGGCGTACTCCACCTCGGCGGGAGCGGGGACCTCGGCCAGCCCGAGGTCGTGCCGTGCCCGCCACAGTGCCTGGTGGACGGCCTTCGCGGAGGCGCCGAGCTGTTCCGTACGTCGTTCGGAGGGCGGGAGCGCCTGGAGCGTCCTGGCGTGCCGTACGACGTCGGTGTAGACGGACTGGATCCTCTTGTACGCGCGATACAGCGGCAGGTCCCGCTCCAGCCCCGCGACGGCGTCCGGCAGTTCGGCGGAGACAGCGGCGCGCCAGGCTTCGACGACCTCGGGCTCCTGGTCGGCCGGATACTCCATGAGGTGGAGGTGCGTGGCCAGGTCGTACAGGGGGTCGCCGAGCATGGCCAGCTCCCAGTCGATGGTCCAGAGCTGGAGCGACTCGCCCACGATGAAGTTCGCCCGGTGCAGATCGCCGTGGAGCAGGCAGAAGGGGCGGCGGGTGAGGCGCCCGGCCCCGGCATCCAGCGGCGCGCCGGGCCGCAGCACGTCCTCCGTCAGCCCGAGCCGAGCGAAGAGCGTGCCGAACTCGGCCGCGTGCGGCAGGAAGCCCTTCTCGCGGGTGAAGCGCAGAAGGGTCCGGAGGAAGCCCCCGCTGTTCCCGTCCTCCGTGCGGTCCTCGGGCCTGCACAGCCGGGGGGCCGGGAAGCCCGAGGGCCGGATGGCGGCGAGTCTCCGGAACACGGCCATGATCTGGCCGAGATGGACGAGCGGGACCCTGTGGTCGCGCGGGTGGAGGAAGCTCAGCGGCGTCCCCTCGATGAAGCCGTGGATGAGGGGGCCGTCGGGCACGAGCTGGTGCACCGGCGGGACGCGCGGGACGCCCCGCTTCGCCAGCTCCCGCAGCAGCAGGTCCTCGGACGCGAAGCACCGTCTGTCGAACCAGAAGGCGTCCTCGCGCGGCTCGCCCACCTTCAGCCGCCCCTCACCGGCGAAGCCGGGGCCGGGACTCACGACGTACCACTCGCGGTGATAGCCCCGCAGGGGCCCGTCCACCCGGCCGATGCCGGTGGCCTTCTGCAACGCGGTGGACGGCATCGGCTGGCCCTCGGAACGGCGGTCGGCGGTCGGAAGGGTTGAACAGTAACCGGGCGTACGGTGCGGCTTCCTCGCGGGGGGCTCGGCTTCACCCGAATTGAGGGACGCGCCTCAGTCGAGGGTGAGTTCGTCCGCGAGGTTGTTCCAGAAGGAGTCGAAGAAGGTCTGCGACTCCGCCACGAAGGCCGCCTCGCTCTCGTCCCTGCTGCCGCTGCCCGCCGAGGAGTGGAAGAGCTTGGAGCTGAGCCCCAGCACGTCGTAGAACTCCAGCCGCTCGCCCTTGAAGTCCGCCGAGTTGAGGGTGATCGCGTAGTAGCCGACCAGCGCCTCGTTCCCGTTCAGCAGGTACAGCTTGCTCGTGGGCGTGATGCGGACGGTGCGGATCGAGGTGCGGACCTCGATGCCGAAGCGGCGGAGCGACTGGAGCGACCGCACGACGGCGTTCAGATACGTGCGCTGGATGCTGTGCAGCCGTTGGAGGGGCCGGGGGTCGTCCGCCTCGGGGTCGTCCTTCAGCCGCGGCAGCGCCAGCTTCGCCTCGAAGCTGGGGACCATGAGCCGGGTGGTGACCGTCTCCGGCTTGAGAGCGCCCTCCATCACCTGGCGCATGGGCCAGGCCAGCGCGTTGTTGAGGGTCTCCGTGGTGAGCGAGAAGGAGTCGATCGTGACGTGCTCGGCCTGAAATGCCTCATGGAGCCGCTCGGTCAGGATGTCCCCGGCTATCCGGGGGCCCTCCTGGGGCTCGGCGGGCCTGGTCACTGTCGGTGGCGCCCCCCGGCCCACCGAGGTGAGGAGGCCCTCCTGGGTGAGGGCACCCAGTGCCTCGCGGACCGCGCTGCGGCCGACGCCGAACTCCTCCTCCAGCTCCCGCTGCGTCGGGAGCCGCGTGCCGGGGGCGAAGTCGCCGTTCCGGATGCGCTCACGGAGGGTGTCGGCGACCAGGTCACGGGGTCGCCTATGGGTGGCTGTGGCCCTCTTCTTGCTCACGCCAAGACCCTACAACTTCAGGCCACCGGAAGGGAGTTGTCTGCCAAGTGTTTTTAGATGGCGACCAACTGGGCATGTGGACATCGAGGTTGGTCGCCAACTTCTCAAGGTGGCAGACAAGTTTGCCAACTGCCGCTGCGGCTCGGACCGTCCCGCGCATTCCCGAGCCACCCGCCCGTCCGAAGACGTATGGGCCGCTGTCCCCCACCCCTCCGCACAGCCCGTCGTTCCGTGTCTCCGAAGGAGGGACCACCATGCCTGTTGTCGCGCTCGTCATCGCCGGTGCCATCGTCGCGTTCGAGCAGTTGGTGCAGCTCCGGTTCGGCGTCATGGGGCTCGTCGGCTTTCTCTTCCTGACCATCGGCGTGAAGGCCAAGCACTCGGGATGCAGCGCCGTCGGCGCGATCGTCCTGGCCACGCTGCTGCTTCAGGCGTGAGGGACCGGCGAGAGCCCGTGCACCCGTTCTGCCGTGATCATGCCGTCTCCCCCTCCCTTCTACCCACGCCTCGGGGGAGGCGGCTTGAGCATGCGCAGAGCGCGAACCGGACCGGCGTCTCAGAAGATGTCCGGGCACCACGCCCGGCGCGCCGTGCGGAAGAGCGTGTCGGCGCCCGCCGCGCCGCCCGCGCGGTGCTCGGCGATCCGGCCGAGCGCCGCGAGCCGCACCGCCGACTCGTCGCCCAGGTACAGCGCGCCCAGCTCCCCGGCGTCCAGCGAGAGGTCGGGCTCGTCGTGCGTCGTACGGCACGAGGTGCCGTCGGGACCGGCCTCCAGCCGGTAGCGGCCCCCGGCGAAGCCGGCCTTGTCGCGCACGTCCAGCACCAGCGTGCCCGGTACGGCGTACGTACGGGCCTCCAGCATCGCCGGGACGTCCAGCGGGCGCAGCCAGAGGAAGTCCGCGTGCGTGAGGGTCCGCGCGGCGCGCGGGTCCGGCAGCAGGAGCGGAAGGATGTCGTCCGGCGCGCGCAGGCCCGTACGGACCTTGAGCACCCAGTCCATCGACAGCACGTACCGCCACAGGGCCCGCTCGCCCTCGGGCGTCGAGGCGAACAGGTCGTCGACGGTCGCGGTCTGCTGGGGCTGCTTGCTCTCCCAGCGGTTGTCCACCGTGTACGCCACGGCGCCCCGCGGGACGCCGTCCGCGTCGCGGTAGACCGCGAGGAACGGGGAGTCGAAGCCGTCGCCGGGGAAGCGGAGCCCGCCCGTGTAGAGCCGCCACCAGCGGTCCGTGCGGTCGATGGCGCCCTGCCGCTGCGGCTGCGCGCGGAACCGTTCGTGCGCGGCGGCGGCCGTCTCCCGGTACGTGGCGGCGTCCACGAGGTCCACCCGGCCGCCGTCGCCGTCGTCGGCCGGGCCGGAGTAGCGCCGGCCGAGGCCCGTGCGGGCCACCTCGACCTCCCACTCGGTGGTCCAGGCGGCGGCGCCGAAGCCATAGCGCCCGTAGATGGGGTACTCGGCGGAGATGAGCGAGGCGAACGCGTCGCCGCGCTCCCGCGCCGCCGCGAGCCCGTTCGCCATCATCTCGGTGAGCAGGCCGCGACGGCGGTGCGTGGGCGAGACGGTGACATTGGTGACCGCGCAGGAGGGGAGCGCGGCACCGCCCGGAACGGTCAGCCGCTGCGGCGTCGTGCGGAACGTCGCGACACAGCGGCCGTCCTCGTACGCCCCCTGCGTGCGCTCCGGGTCGGTGCCGCCCCTGCGGACCTCGACCTCCTCCGGGGTGACCTCGGTGCCCCGGTAGAAGCCGGTGTTCAGCGCGCGGAGCCAGTCGCGCAGCGCGTCGGGGGTGTCGGCGAGCGTACGCACTTCCGGGCGGTTCGGCATGAACTCACGCTAGGGGCACGCCCGTACGGCCGCACCCGAATAACGGGCCCCCGGAGCCGCCCGCGTCACGGAAGCAGGTCGTCCACCTGGGCCTCGCCCTCCCGGTAGCGCCGGGCGATCTCGGTGCTGCACCCGTCGGCGGTCCGCTGGAGGGCCTGCCGGTGCCGGGAGACCTGCTGCTCGTACCGCACCAGGCGGCCCATCGCGTCGTGCAGCTCGTCGTCCGTACGGGCCGTGAGGTCGCTCAGCTCGACCTCCGCGAGCATGTCCTCCGCCAGCCGCCGGTACTCCTCGCTGCGCGGCGCCCCCAGCGTCACGTGCCGCGCCGAGGAGCGGTGGCTGGAGGGGCCGTCGGTCAGGATCTCCGGCAGCAGGTCGAGCAGCGGCGAGCCCGGTGACGTACGCCGGGCCAGCTCGGCCCTGAGGATGTCGATCCGGCCCTGGAGGAGTCTGCGGACGTAGCTGAGATCGGCCTCGTCCTGCTGCGCGGAGCGGCGCAGCTCCCGCAGCTCGGGCAGCCGCAGCGTGTGCAGCTCGGGCCGGCCGGGGTCGCGCAGCACCTCGTGGTGCCCGCGCTGCTGCGGGGCCCGCGTGCGCACGGACGCGGGCGCGGTGGCGGGCACGGGCGCGGGGGCGGACGCGGCTGTGGGCGCGGCGCCCGCTCGGGCGGCCGGTACCCCGCCCGGTGTCCGTCCGGCTCCGGTTGTACTCATGGGCTTGTGTCCCCTCATCCCCATCGCACAGTGGCAGCGGCACACACCGCGTGTGCGCATCGTGCCACTGTGCGGCTACCGCGCGCAGCGCCCTTGGCACCCATCCGGCGGCGGCGCACGGTGGCGAATGGCGGCACGGCATCATGGCGGGATGCGAGCTGTGGTGCAGAGAGTGGACGGCGCGAGCGTCGACGTGGAGGGCCGGACCGTTGGTCGGATAGTCGGCGAGGGCCTGTGCGCGCTGGTCGGAGTCACGCACGGGGACACGGAGGCCGAGGCCGAGCGCCTCGCGCGCAAGCTGTGGAGCCTGCGGATCCTGCACGGCGAGAAGTCGTGCTCGGACACCGGAGCGCCACTCCTCGTCATCAGCCAGTTCACTCTCTACGGTGACGCGCGAAAGGGGCGCAGACCGACATGGAACGCCGCCGCTCCGGGTGACATCGCCGAGCCGCTCGTCGACGAAGTGGTCGCGCGGCTGCGTGCGTTGGGCGCCGAGGTCGAGACCGGCTCCTTCGGCGCCGCGATGAAGGTGTCCTTGACGAACGACGGCCCGTTCACCGTGCTGGTCGAGGTCTGAAGGCGCCCCGTCGCCCCTGCGGCCTCCGGCACCCCTACGGCTGGACCACCGTCTCCTGGGCCGCCGCCGTCGCGTCCGGGCCCGCGATCAGGGGGGCGTCCACCGGGATGTTCCGCTTGACCAGGGCCAGGGCGATGGGGCCCAGCTCGTGGTGGCGGGCCGAGGTGGTGACGAAGCCGATCTGGCGGCCCTCCGCCCCTCCCCCGGCCTCCGGCCGGGAGGTGCCCCCAGCGGCGAGCCGGACCGCGTCGCCGTGGACGGGGATCTTGACCTCGCTGCCGTCGAGGTGCAGGAAGACCAGGCGGCGCGGCGGCTTGCCCAGGTTCTGCACGCGGGCCACGGTCTCCTGGCCCCGGTAGCAGCCCTTGTCGAGGTGAACGGCCGTGCCGATCCAGCCCAGTTCGTGCGGGATGGTGCGGTGGTCGGTCTCCATGCCGAGCCGCGGCCGGTGCGCCTCCACACGCAGCGCCTCGTACGCGAGGACGCCGACCGCCGGGCCGTGCGCCTCGGCGAACGCGCGCAGCTCCTCGCGGGGCAGGAAGACATCCCGCCCGTACGCCGTCTCCCGTACGGCAGCGGCGCCGGTCACCTCCGCGATGGAGCCCGCGGGGAGGTGGACCACGGCGAAGGCGTCCGTACGGTCGGCGATCTCCACGCGGTAGAAGAACCGCATGCTCTCCAGATAGGCGATCAGCTCGCCCTGCTTGCCGGGCTCGGTGTGCATCCACACCGTCTCCCCGTCGTCGACGAGGGAGAGCGCCTGCTCGATGTGGCCGTTGGCGGAGAGGATCAGCGCCTCGGTGGACTGCCCGGGGGGCAGCTCGGTCATGTGCTGGGTCAGCAGGAGGTGCAGCCAGGAGAGCCGGTCGTCGCCGGAGACGGTGACCACGCCGCGGTGGGAGAGGTCCACGAAGCCCGTGCCGTCGGCCAGTGCCCGTTGCTCCTTGAACAGATCGCCGTAGTGCGCGGCGACGCCCTCGTCCGGCGCCTCGGCCGCGACGGCGCCCGGGAGTGAGAGGAGCGGGCTGAGCACAGCGTTGCTGGAGGACATACGACCAGCCTACGACGGCGTGTCGTCGGCGTCCGAGGCGCAGTTCGCGCAGCGGCCGAAGATGGCGAAGTGCTTCATGTCCGTCTCGAAGCCGAACTTCTCGCGCAGCGTCGTCGTGAACGGCTCGGCCACGGCGAGGTCCGCCTCGATGACCTCGGTGCAGTCCCGGCACACCAGGTGCATGTGGTGGTGCCGGTCCGCGAGGTGGTACGTCGGGGCGCCGTGCCCGAGGTGCGCGTGGGAGACGAGGCCCAGCTCTTCGAGCAGCTCCAGGGTCCGGTAGACCGTCGAGATGTTCACGCTGCCCGCGGTGCGGCGCACCTCGCACAGGATGTCGTCCGGAGTGGAGTGCTCCAGCTTGTCCACGGCCTCCAGCACGAGCTGGCGCTGCGGGGTCAGCCGGTACCCGCGCGCCCGGAGGTCGCTCTGCCAGTCGGTGGTAGCCACGGGCCCAGTGTAAGAGAGACCACAGGATTGTTAGGCATGCCTTACCCGAAGGGCTGCCCTACTTGAAGAAGGCGATCCCGTCGTCGGGCAGGTCCGCGACGTCCTTGGCCCACTCCTTGGGGTCGACGACCTTCTTCAGGTGCGCCGACATGTACGGCCGGAGCGGGACCTCGGGGGTGGCCTTCTCGCCGACCCACATCAGGTCGCTGTTCACATACCCGTAGAGCCGCTTGCCGCCGCTGTACTCGCCCGCGGAGGCCGTGCGCGCGATGGCGTCGGTCGCGAGGTCGATCTGCGGCTTCTGGTCGGCCAGCTCGCCGTACCAGACCTCGGCGATGCCCTGGTCGCGGATCATGACGACCTCGACCTTGCGGTCCTTGTCGATCCGCCAGTACCCGGTCTCGGTCTCCAGGGGGCGGACCTTCTTGCCGTCCGTGTCCAGCTCCCACGCGTGCGAGACGTACTCCAGGAAGTCGCGTCCGTCGTGGGTGAAGGTGACCTCCTGGCCGAAGTTGCACTTGTCCTGGCCCGGGAACTCCGCTACGCCCGCGCCGGTCCAGTTGCCCAGCAGGAAGGCGAGGGGGACGAGGTCGGGGTGGAGGTCGGACGGAATCTCGATCATGTCAGCGCTGACCCTGGTAGAGCTTCTTGAAGGTGAGACCGGCGAAGGCCACGGTGCCGACGCAGACCAGGACCATCAGGGCGGTGAAGAATGCCTCAAGCACGGGGCTCTCCTTTGCGGTGTGCACGTACGCCGCCGAGTCTAGTCGGCGGCGCGGCGGGGGCCGGACGCAGGTCAGTAGACGACCGCCTGGACGCCTTCCTCCATGATCTCCCCGACGAAGACCTGCGCGCCCGCGATGCGCACCCCTTCGAGGACGTCCTCCTGGGTGATGCTCCGGCGCGCGGCGCACTGGGTGCACAGCGTGATACGGCCGCCGCCCTGGATGGTCTCGATCAGGTCGGGCAGCGGCGCCGCGTGCGGCAGCGTGAACTCGGCCGCCTTGCCGGGCAGGGCGAACCAGGACGACTCGCCCGTGAGCCAGAGGGAGACCTCGATTCCGCTCGCCGCCGCGACGGAGGCCACCGTGAACGCCTGCGAGCACCGCTCGGGCGCGTCCGCGCCCGCGGTGACCTTGATGACGAGCCTGCTGTTTGCCATGCCGCGCAGCGTATGCGCCCGTCAGGGGCGCGGGGAACTGCGCGAGCGGGCACGACGCGGCCGCAGACCGCGAGGCAGCGTGCGGGGCAGCCCGTGTTGCGGGCATGCAGAGGGCCGCGCCCGATGGTGGTGTCCAACCCCTGGGCGCGGCCCTCCGCGGGTGCGGTCGTGTCAGACCGCGATGGCGACCTCCGAGAGACCGCCGTGCTGGGCGACGACCGTACGGTCGGCCGTGCCGCCGGGCACCAGCGCGCGCACCGTCCACGTGCCCTCGGCCGCGTAGAAGCGGAACTGGCCGGTCGCGGAGGTCGGGACCTCAGCGGTGAACTCGCCGGTCGAGTCCAGCAGGCGCACGTAGCCGGTGACGGGCTCGCCGTCGCGGGTCACGCTGCCCTGGATGGTGGTCTCGCCGGGCTTGATGGTGGAGGCGTCGGGGCCGCCCGTCTTCGCTCCGCACATGGTGATCGCCTTTCGTGTAGTCAGTTGGAGCCGAGCTCGACCGGGACGCCGACGAGGGAGCCGTACTCGGTCCAGGAGCCGTCGTAGTTCTTGACGTTGGGCTGGCCGAGCAGCTCGTGCAGGACGAACCAGGTGTGGGCCGAGCGCTCGCCGATGCGGCAGTAGGCGATGGTGTCCTTGGACAGGTCCACGCCCTCGCCCTCGTAGAGCGCCTTGAGGTCGTCGTCGGACTTGAAGGTGCCGTCGTCGTTGGCCGACTTGGACCAGGGGATGTTGCGGGCGCTGGGCACGTGGCCCGGACGCTGCGACTGCTCCTGCGGCAGGTGCGCGGGGGCGAGCAGCTTGCCGCTGAACTCGTCGGGGGAGCGCACGTCGACCAGGTTCTGGGCGCCGATGGCGTCGACGACCTCGTCGCGGAAGGCGCGGATGGACAGGTCCTGCGGCTTCGCCTTGTAGTCGGTCGCGGCGCGCTCGGGGACCTCGGCGACCAGGTCGCGGGAGTCCAGCTCCCACTTCTTGCGGCCGCCGTCGAGGAGCTTGACGTCCTGGTGGCCGTAGAGCTTGAAGTACCAGTAGGCGTAGGCGGCGAACCAGTTGTTGTTGCCGCCGTAGAGGACGACCGTGTCGTCGTTGGCGATGCCCTTGGCGGAGAGCAGCTTCTCGAAGCCGGCCTGGTCGACGAAGTCGCGCCGGACCGGGTCCTGGAGGTCCTGCTTCCAGTCGATGCGGACGGCGTTCCTGATGTGGTTCTTGTCGTAGGCGGAGGTGTCCTCGTCGACCTCGACGATGACGGTCTTCGGGTCGTCGATGCGGGCCTCGACCCAGTCGGCGTCTACGAGGACGTCGCTGCGGCTCATGCTGTGTCTCCTCATGCGGTGGATGGGAAGGCGAAGAGGGTGCGCGGAGGTACGCGGCAGCGCGCGCACGGCGGCGTGCGGCGCGCAGGCGCGGCGGGATGCGGGGATGCGGCGGAACGCCGGTACGGCGGGCGCGCGGCCGTCAGAGGGAGGTGCGACAGAGCATGGCGGCGACGCGGCACAGGTCGACTGCCCGTCGCTTCGTGAGGTCCGCCTGTCGCTGCATGCGCTCGATCGTAAGGACGCGGAGGGGGTCGTGTCACCGGTGATCCGGATCCTGAGACGAATCCGTCCGCGATACGGGATGCGAGGGCCCTGGCCAGGGCGGGGAGGGGCGGCGGCGCGCCGGGGTGCCGCGCCGCCTTCTGGGGTACGGACGCGGGTGTCTCGGTACGTGGACGAAACGGTGAGGAGGTGAGGCGGGATCAGCCCGCGAGGTTCACGTCCGTGCCGGAGACGGCGACGTCGATGCCGGTCTCGGTGGTGACGACCTTCTTCAGCTTGAGCCCGTCGGGGAGCTGGTCGATCTTCCGGTCGAAGTCGATCTTCTTGCGGACCGCGTCCTCGACGCCGGGGATGCGGGAGCCCGGCACCTCCTCGGCGTGCAGCCGCACCGTGTCGCCGCCCTGGACGCTCACCGTGCTGTAGACGCTGCGCTCCAGCGTCTTGCCGAGCACCGGGACCGTGACGGCGGCGGTGACCTTGACCTGGCCGCGGCCCGACTTGTCCTTGCCGCCGTACCCGACCCGTACGCCCTCGTCGGCGGCGCGGGAGAGGTCGGCGTACGAGATGTGGACCGAGCCCGTCGCGCTGCTGGCGACCGCCGAGGAGTAGTTGTCGGAGAGGCGCACGTCGCTGCCGCTCAGCTCGACCTTGGTGAGCGTCACCCGGCGGTCGCCCGCGTCCGCGGTGATGCCGCTCAGCTCGGCCTCGACCTTGTCCAGGTCCTTGGAGGCGACCTGGGTCAGGAAGGGGAAGCCGTCGATGGAGACCGAGGCGTCGCCGGACGAGGGCACGTTCAGCTCCGTCATGAGCTTCTCGGCGACCTCGTCCTCGGCCATGTTCACCGCGACCCTGTCGGCGGCGACGAAGAGCCCCGCCAGCACGATCACGATCACCAGCACGATGCGTAGCGCGCGCATTGCCTGTGTTCCCCCATGGGTGTCGGTTTGCAGCCCCCTCAGCCGTGGAGCGTAACCCGACGTCAGACGAGCGCGCGTCCCAGGACGTACACGGCCGGGACGGCCAGGGTCAGCGGGAGCGCGACGCCCGCGGTCATGTGGACGAAGCGGGACGGGAAGTCGTAGCTGGCCACCCGCAGGCCGATCACGGCGCAGCCGCCCGCGGCGAGACCCAGCAGCGCCCCGCTCGCGCCCATGCCGGTGAGCTGCCCCACGGCCACGCCCGCGCCCGCGGCGGCGGCCACGGCGACGGCGGGCGAGACGTACGGCGGCAGCGGCAGGGCCCGCGCGAGCGCGGCCACCGCGACTGCGGCGGCGCCGACCGTCACGGCCTCGCGCTCCGCCGCCAGGTGCCCGGCGGCCAGCACGGTCAGGCCGCTGGAGGCGAGGCCCGCGGTGAGGGCGTAGAGGCGCTCGTCGGGGCTGGAGTGGTTGCGGAGCTGGAGGATCAGCGAGAGGACGCACCAGACGCCGAACGTGCCGATGAGCACGGTCGGGCCCTTGTCCTCGTCCGCGAGCAGCAGCCCGACGACGGCCGCGACGCCGCCGAGGAACGCGAGGGCGATGCCCTGCCGGGCGGGCCACATCCCGTTCAGCCGGAACCAGCCCGCCGCCGTGACCGCCTGGAGCAGCACCACGCAGACCGCCAGCAGCCCGGTGCCGACGCCGCCGGCGAGCGAGGCGGAGCCCGCGAGCAGCGCGCCGAGCACGGCCGTCAGCGCGGCGGGGCGCAGCCCGGGGGCGATGATCGGCGACCCGGTGCGGACGGGCGCCTGACGCTGCGCGGGCGACGCCGCGGGCGAGGCGGGGGCGCCGGGGGGCGTGGGGGCCGGCGGGACGGGCGGGGCGGCGTGCGCGCCGTGCGGCTGGGGCGGGGACTGGGGCTGAGATGGGGGCTGGGGCTGGGGCGAGGCCTGCGCGGGGTGCGGCTGGGGGAGGGGCTGGGACTGCGGCTGCGGCTGTGGCTGCTGCTGTGCTCCGGCGAACCGGTGCTCCGGGGGCAGCGGGCCCGGGTGAGGGTGCTGCGGAGGGAGCGGTGCCGAGGACGCCTCGTACGGGGGCGCGTCGTACGGGGGTGCCTCGCGGGTCACCTCGTACTGGACCTCGTACGGGTTGTGGCCGTAGCCGTACTCGTACGGGTACGACGGCTCGGCGGGGGGCAAGGGCTGCCCGTACTGCTCGTACTGGCCGTACTGCTGGGCCTGCTCGTACTGCTGGGCCTGCGGCTGGGGGAGGGGCTGGTGCTGCCAGTCGTACGGCTGCGGCTGGGACTGCGCCTGCTGTTGCGGCTGCTGTTGCGGTTGGGGCTGAGGCTGCGGCTGGGGCTGGCCTTCGTAACCCTCGTACCCCTCATAGCCCTCGTACGGCGTGCTCATGCCGCACCGCCCGCGAACGGCGGGAGGACCTCGACCGTGCCGCCCTCGCTGAGCCGGACGGCCTCGTGCTCGCGGGTGCCGACGGGGGTGCCGTCGACCAGGAACGAGCAGCGCAGCAGGACCCGGGCGAACTCGGGGCGCTCCGTGTGCGCGTCGCGGGCGCGCTGGAGCGCTCCGGCGAGTGTCGTGGCCTCGTATGGCTCCTCCGCGGTACCGGCGGCGGCCTTCGCCGCGGCCCAGTAGCGGATCGTGCCGCTCGCCATGGTGGGGGTCCCTCTCAGCCGTCTGCCGCTTTGCGCGTCCCATGATGGCGCCTCGCGCGGGCGGCCGGTGCACCGGTGGAGAGGATCCAGGCGCCGACGCGGTCGAGGAGCGCGGGTTCCGCGGCATTCTCCGCGTGCCCGAAGCCCGGGACGAGCCACAGCTCCGCCGTCTCCGGACCGGCCGCCTCGGCGAGGGAGCGCGGGTGGTCGAGGGGGAAATAGGGGTCGCGGTCGCCGTGGACGACCAGCAGCGGCGTCGGCGCGATCAGCGGCGCGGCGGCGACGGGCGGGAGCGGCACCGGGTCCCAGTCCTCGGGGTGGATACGGGTGCGCAGCGCGTGCCGGGCGACGAGGCGGCCGAGCGGGCGCTGCACGGCCCAGTGCAGCCGCCGCATGGGCGCGGTGCCGTTGTAGTACCAGCGGGCCGGGGCGCTGACGGCCACGGCGGCGTCGGCGGCTTCACCGGCGATGCCGGTGGCTGCGGCGCCGGTGCCGGTGGCGGTGGCGGTGGCGGTGGTGTTCGACGGCGTACGCGCGCCCGTGCGCCCCCCGTGCTCCGGGGCGCCCTCAACTGACTCTCCGTACCCGTCCGCGCCCTCCGGCCGGTACAGGGCCGCGTGGCGGACGACCACCGAACCGCCCATCGAGAAGCCGACCGTGGCCACGCGGGAGTGGCCCAGGGCGCGCGCCCAGCCGACCGCCGCCGCGAGGTCCAGGACCTCGCGGTCGCCGACCGTGGAGCGGCCCCCGGAGCGGCCGTGGCCCCGGAAGGAGAATGTGATCACGGCCGCGTACTGCCGGAACGCGGCGGCGGCCCGGCGCAGCGCGGGGCGGTCGAGCGAGCCGGTGAAGCCGTGCGCGAGCACCACGGCGAGGGATCCGGGGCCGGAGTCCGGGGCGGAACCGGGGCCGGGGCCCGGGGCGGATCCGGGGGCGCCCGGCGCCTCGCGGGCGGCGCGCGGCTCGTACCGCGCCTCGATCCGTACGCCGTCCGTCGTCCGCAGTACGGCGCGGATCGCGCCGCCGCCGTCACTTTCCGTGACGGATTCGAGGGGTGAGCGAGCGACGTCACACCCCGCGCGATGCCTCATGTCGGTATTCTTTCTCGACAAGAAGGATCCGGGCAGCGTCGCCCCCGGGTCCTTTTGTGCTTTCTGGACGAAGCAGTGCCGCCACACTTCCGAGGGAACTCGACGTCATGGGCAAGCGAAATCCGCATCAACAAGACCGTACGACTCCGACCCCGGCCCCGATGAGGGAGGGCGTACGCGCATGAGCTCGCTGCTTCTTCTGACCAATGCCCTCCAGCCCTCCACCGAGGTGCTCCCCGCGCTGGGCCTGCTCCTCCACAATGTGCGCGTCGCGCCCGCCGAGGGCCCCGCGCTCGTGGACGCGCCCAGCTCCGACGTGATCCTCGTCGACGGCCGCCGCGACCTGCCGCAGGTGCGCTCGCTGTGCCAGCTCCTCCGCTCGACGGGCCCCGGCTGCCCGCTCCTGCTGATCGTGACGGAGGGCGGACTGGCCGCCGTCACGGCCGACTGGGGCGTGGACGACGTGCTCCTCGACACCGCGGGCCCCGCCGAGGTCGAGGCCCGGCTCCGGCTGGCGACCGGGCGGCAGCAGATCGTCTCCGACGACAGCCCCATGGAGATCCGCAACGGGGACCTGTCGGTGGACGAGGCGACGTACAGCGCGAAGCTCAAGGGCCGCGTGCTCGACCTCACGTTCAAGGAGTTCGAGCTGCTGAAGTTCCTCGCCCAGCACCCGGGCCGCGTCTTCACCCGCGCCCAGCTCCTCCAGGAGGTGTGGGGGTACGACTACTTCGGCGGTACGCGCACCGTCGACGTCCACGTGCGGCGGCTGCGCGCCAAGCTGGGCCCCGAGCACGAGGCGCTGATCGGGACCGTGCGCAACGTCGGGTACCGCTTCGTCTCCCCGGAGAAGCCCGAGCGGGAGAAGAAGCCGTCCCCGGCCGGGGAGTCCGTGGCGGACGAGGCCACCCGGGTCGCGCGCGAGGCGGCGACGAAGAGGAACTGATCCCTCTGTGCCCCGCGCCCCCGTGCAAGGTGAGGGGGTGCGGGGTCTGGGGCTCGCTCTGTTGGCGCGCGTAGACTTCGCGGCGTGGCCAAGGTGACGCGGGACGATGTGGCAAGACTGGCGGGTACGTCGACCGCGGTCGTCAGCTATGTGATCAACAACGGCCCCCGCCCGGTGGCTCCGGCCACCAAGGAGCGGGTGCTGGCGGCGATCAAGGAGCTGGGGTACCGGCCCGACCGGGTCGCGCAGGCGATGGCGTCCCGCCGCACCGATCTCATAGGCCTGATCGTCCCCGACGCGCGCCAGCCGTTCTTCGCCGAGATGGCACACGCGGTGGAACAGGCGGCGGCCGAGCGCGGCAAGATGGTCCTCGTCGGGAACTCGGACTATCTCGACGACCGCGAAGTCCACTACCTCCGCGCCTTCCTGGGCATGCGCGTCTCCGGGCTCATCCTCATCAGCGCGGGCCCCAGCGAGCAGGCGGCCTCCGAGATCGACGCGTGGGACGCCCGCGTCGTGCTGATGCACCGGCGGCCCGAGGCCATCGACGATGTCGCCGTCGTCATCGACGACACCGGCGGCGCCCAGCTCGCCACCCGCCACCTCCTGGAGCACGGGCACGAGTACGTCGCCTGTCTCGGCGGCGTCGAGTCCACCCCCGAGTACGGCGACCCGGTCACCGACCACATCGAGGGCTGGACGCGGGCGATGAAGGAGGCCGGGAAGTCGGTCGAGGGCCGCCTTTTCCAGTCCCCGTACAACCGGTACGACACGTATCGCGTCGCGCTCGGTCTGCTCAGCGGGCCCGACCGCCCCACCGCGCTCTTCTGCTCGACCGACGACCAGGCCATCGGCGTGCTGCGCGCCGCGCGCGAGCTGGGCATCGACGTGCCGGGCGAGCTGGCGGTCGTGGGCTTCGACGACGTGAAGGAGGCGGGACTCACCGACCCGCCGCTGACCACCGTCGGCTCGGACCGGGTGGCGATCTCCAAGGCCGCCGTGGACCTGGTGCTGGACGACTCGCTGCGGGTCTCGGGCGGGACGCGCAGCCCCGGCGTCGCGGGCGGCAAGGGCCGGGTCCGGCAGTTCCCCTCGCGGCTGGTGGTCCGGCGCTCGTGCGGCTGCGACACCCCGCCGTCGTGCAATTTCGGGGACGGGAACGGGAACGGGAACTCCGGGGATTACGGGGTTTCTTAGCGCCCACTCAGACTGTTCTCAGGTTGCCGGGCCACTCTCGGGGGCATGGACGAGAACACCGTGAGCAGCACCGGAAGCCCCTATCCCCCGCCCCCTCCTCCGGAGCCCCCCATGGGTCCCTCCGCGGGTCCCTCCGCGGATTCCCCCGTGCCTTCCCCGGAGCGCCCGCGCCGCGTCCGTAAGCCCGTCGCGCTGATCGCCGCCGTGGCCGTCGGCGCCGCGGTCGTCGGCGGCGGGACCGCGTTCGGCGTCGAGCGGATCTTCGGGGACGACGCGACGACCGCGGCCTCCGCGCCCGTCAACGCCGGGAACGCGTCCGCGAAGGGCGGCGTCTCGGCCGTCGCCGACGCCATGGACGACAGCGTCGTCGAGATCAAGGCGTCCTCGGGCGGCGGGCAGTCCACCGGGTCCGGCGTGGTGATCACCAAGGACGGCGAGATCCTCACCAACAACCACGTGGTCGCGGGCGCCGACACCGCGAAGGTCTCCTTCGGCGACGGGAAGACCGCCACCGCCGAGGTCGTCGGCACCGACCCCGACCGCGACCTCGCGCTGATCAAGGTGCGCGGCGCCGACGACCTCAAGCCCGCCGCGCTGGGCGACTCCGACAGCGTGGGCGTCGGCGACCAGGTGGTCGCCTTCGGCTCCCCCGAGGGCCTCTCCGGCACCGTCACCAGCGGCATCGTCTCCGCCAAGAACCGGGACGTGACCGTCCAGAAGGAAGGCGGGGACGACAGCCCGGGCCGCGGGAACAACGGCGACAACTGGCCGTTCGAGTTCGGCGGAGAGCAGTTCAACGGCGGCACCGACGGCGACACGACCACCTACAAGGCCATCCAGACGGACGCCTCCCTCAACCCCGGCAATTCCGGCGGCCCGCTCGTCAACATGAACGGGCAGGTCATCGGCATCAACTCCGCGATGTACCCGGCGGGCGGCGGCCAGGGCGGCGGCGGCGCGCAGGCGTCCTCCTCGTCCGGCAGCATCGGGCTCGGCTTCGCCATCCCGATCAACGACGTGAAGAAGGACCTGGACAAGCTGCGGAACGGGGATGGCTGACGGCTCCACCGCTTCCGACGGGGAGCGGGGCCCCGGTGACAAGCTGGAGCCCATGAAGGTCCTGATCGTCGACGACGAACCCGCCGTGCGGGAGGCGCTCCGCCGCAGCCTCAGCTTCGAGGGGTACGACACCGTGCTGGCCGCCGACGGCGCCGAGGCGCTGGAGAAGGCGGCCGAGCACCGGCCCGACCTGGTGATCCTCGACGTGCTGATGCCGCGCATGGACGGCCTCACCGCGGCCCGGCGGCTGCGTGCGGCGGGCCAGCGCGTGCCGGTGCTCATGCTGACCGCGCGCGACACGGTCGGTGACCGCGTCACGGGCCTGGACGCGGGCGCCGACGACTACCTCGTCAAGCCGTTCGAGCTGGACGAACTCCTCGCGCGCGTACGGGCGCTGCTGCGGCGCAGCTCGTACGCGCGGGAGCAGGCGGAGGCCGACGCGGAGGAGGGACCCGCCGCGCTCACCTTCTCCGACCTGCGCATGGATCTGCGGACCCGCGAGGTGACGCGGGGCTCACGCCCGGTGGAGCTGACGCGGACCGAGTACACGCTGCTGGAGATGTTCCTCGCCCACCCGCGCCAGGTCCTGACGAGGGAACAGATCCTCAAGGCCGTCTGGGGCTTCGACTTCGAGCCCTCGTCCAACTCGCTGGACGTCTACGTGATGTATCTGCGGCGCAAGACCGAAGCCGGGGGTGAGCCCCGCCTCGTCCATACGGTGCGCGGCGTCGGCTACGTCCTGAGAGACGACGCGTCGTGACCGTCCAGCATGCGTCGGGGGCCAGCCATCAAGGGGCGCGGGGAACTGCGCGCCCGGCCACGACGTACCCGAGGACTGCGACGCACGCACAGGGGCAGCCTGTGCGCAGCCCCGGAGACGTACGGTGAGCTCTCGTACGGTCGTGGCCCGACTGCGCCGGAATGGGGCTCGGGCCGTTTCCATGCCCCTGCGGGGGCGGCTCGCGCTGATGGCCGCGCTCACCGTCGCGCTCGCCGTCGCCGCCTGCGCGCTCGCCTGCTGGTTCCTCGTACGCGCCCAGCTCCTCAATTCCCTCGACGACTCCCTGAAAGAGAGCAGCATCCGGCCCAGCGACGTCGTCAACAGGGTGGAGGCCGGTGAGTGCCGGCCCCCGGAGCAGCGGAACCCGAACCCGTTCAGCGCCGTCGTGCAGGTCGTGCACCCCAGCGGTGTGAGCTGCGTGATCGTCGGCGACAAGCTGGACGTCTCGGCGTCGGACATCGAGGTCGCCCAGCGGGACCGCGCCGTGACGGTGCACACGACGCGCGCCGAGGACGGCACCGGATACCGCGTACGGACGACGCCCGTCGTCGGCACCAACCTCGCCGTCTCGGTGGCCCGGCCCATGACCGAGGTCGACGAGTCGCTGCGCAAGCTCGCGCTGATCCTCGCGCTCGTCGGCGGCGCGGGCGTGCTCGGCGCCGCGGGCGCCGGCGTGGTGCTGGCGCGCGCCGGACTGCGGCCCGTGGACCGGCTCACGCACGCCGTCGAGCACATCGCGCGCACCGAGGACCTCGCCGTCCGTATCCCCGTCGCGGGCCACGACGAGATCGCCCGGCTCTCGCGCTCGTTCAACTCGATGACCGGCGCCCTCGCCTCCTCCCGCGAGCTCCAGCAGCAGCTCATCGCCGACGCGGGGCACGAGCTGCGCACGCCGCTGACCTCGCTGCGGACCAACATCGACCTGCTGGTGCGCAGCGAGGAGACCGGCCGCCCGCTGCCCGAGGAGGACCGCAGGGACCTGCTCGCGTCCGTACGGGCGCAGATGACCGAGCTGAACGCGCTCATCGGCGACCTCCAGGAGCTCTCGCGCCCGCAGGGCCAGTCGCAGAGCGGCGGGATCGTGAGCCTGCACGAGGTCGTCGAGCGCGCGGTCGAGCGCGTACGGCTGCGCGCGCCGCAGGTGACGATCGTGGCGCAGGCCGCGCCCTGGTACGTGCGCGGCGAGCCCTCGGAGCTGGAGCGCACCGTCGTCAACCTGCTCGACAACGCCGTGAAGTTCAGCCCCGACGGCGGCACCGTGGACGTCTCGCTGAGCGGCGGCACGCTGCGGGTGCGGGACCACGGCGCGGGGATCCCGGCCGACGAACTGCCGCACGTCTTCGACCGGTTCTGGCGCTCCCCGTCCGCGCGCAGCCTGCCGGGCTCCGGGCTCGGCCTGTCGATCGTCGCGCGTACGGCGCGCCAGGCGGGCGGCGACGTCACGCTGCGCGCCCCCGGCGACGGGGACGGCGGCACGGAGGCCGTGCTGTGGCTGCCGGGCGCGCCGACGCCGCCACCGGACGGGCCTCCCGGCGGCGGGGGCGGTGACGCTTCGGCGGGCGCCGAAGCGTGAACCGAGCAGAATGGGTGCCATGTCCCACGATGCCGGGGGTCCCGACCTCGCCGCCGTCGCCGCGCTGCTCGCGGACCGTACGCGCGCCACGTTCTGCATGGCCCTGCTCGACGGCCGGGCCTGGACCGCGGGCGAGCTGGCGCGGGCCGCGGGCGTGGCCCCGCCGACCGCGACCGGGCATCTGAACCTGCTGGTCGAGGGCGGGCTCCTGGCCGAGGTCCGGCAGGGCAGGCACCGCTACGTACGGCTGGCGGACCCGCGCGTCGCCGAGGTGATCGAGAACCTCGCCGCGCTCGGCCCGCGCCGCGAGGACGCGCCGCCCCGCTCGCTCTCGGCCGCGAGCCGGAACCGGGCTCTGGCCCGCGGCCGTACCTGCTACGACCATCTCGCGGGCACCGTCGGCGTGGCGATCACCGACGCGATGGCGGGGCGCGGGCTGCTCGACTGGGGCGGCGGGCTGCGGCTGACGGAGGACGGCGCGGCGTGGCTGGACGCGCTCGGCATCGCGCTCCCCGGCTCCTCGCGCCGCCCCGCCGTGCGCGCCTGCCTCGACTGGACGGAGCGCCGCCCGCATCTGGCGGGCGCGGTCGGCGCCGCGCTGTGCGGGCACGCCTTCGAGGCGGGGTGGATCACCCGGATCGGCACCACGCGGGCCGTCGCGCTCACGGACACCGGCCGGTCCGCGCTCCACGAGCACCTGGGAATCGCGCACCTGGGAATCGCGCACCTGGGAATCGAGCCCTTGGGGATCGCTTGACCTCCGCTTGACTTCAAGCAGAGTTCAACTCCTAGCGTCCCCGGCATGAGGCACACGATCCCGAACGAGCGTGCCGGGCCGCGCGAATGGCTGGGCCTGGCCGTCCTGATGCTCCCCCTGCTGCTGGTGTCCATGGACCTGACGGTGCTGCATCTCGCCGTCCCCGCGATCTCCGCCGATCTGCGGCCCACCAGCTCCGAACTGCTGTGGATCACCGATGTCTACGGCTTCCTCGTCGCCGGGTTCCTCGTGACGATGGGCGCGCTCGGCGACCGTATCGGCCGCCGAAGGCTGCTGCTCACGGGCGCCGCCGCGTTCGGCGCGGCCTCCGCGCTCGCCGCCTTCTCGACGAGCCCGGAGATGCTGATCGCCACCCGAGCGCTGCTCGGCGTCGCGGGGGCCACGCTGATGCCCTCGACGCTCTCGCTGATCCGGAACATGTTCCCCGACGCCCGGCAGCGCACCCTCGCCATCGGCATCTGGTCGGCCGGGTTCATGGTCGGCAGCTCCATCGGGCCGCCCATCGGCGGGGTGCTGCTGGAGCACTTCTGGTGGGGCTCGACGCTACTGATCAACATCCCCGTGATGGTGCTGCTCGTCCTCGTCGGACCGCTGCTGCTGCCCGAGTTCCGCGACCCCTCGCCCCGCCGCATGGACCCGGTGAGCGTGGTCCTCTCCGTCGTCGCGGTGATCTCGCTGGTCTACGGGGTCAAGCGCGCCGCCGAGCACGGCGGGCCCGACGCCGGCACCTGGATCGCCGCGGCCCTCGGGCTCGCGGTCGGCTACGCGTTCGTACGGCGGCAGCTCCGGTCCGGGGAGGGGTCCGGGCGCGAACCGCTCATCGACGTACGGCTCTTCGCGCGCAAGGCCTTCAGCGGCTCGCTCGCCATGGTGGGGCTCGCGGTCTTCATGGGCGCCGGGGTGCAGTTCCTGGTGGTCCAGTACCTCCAGCTCGTCCTCGGGCTCTCGCCCCTGGAGGCGGCGCTCGTGATGGTGCCGCAGGCCCTCGCGGGCGTCGTCGGCGCCGTGCTCGCGCCGGTGCTGGCGCGCCGCGTGCCGCGCCTGGCGATCATCCTGGCGGGCGTCGCGACGGGGATCGCCTCGCTGCTCGTGCTCAGCCGCGTCGAGGGCGAGGACGCGCTGCCCACGATCATCGCCGCCTTCAGCGTGATGTTCCTCGGTTTCTCCGCGATCCTCACCCTCGCCACCGACACCGTCGTCGCCTCCGCGCCGCCCGAGCGCTCGGGCGCGGCCTCCGCGCTCTCCGAGACCACGGGCGAACTGAGCGGCGCCCTGGGCATCGCCCTGCTGGGCAGCACCAGCACCGCCGTCTACCGGAGCGAGGTCGCCGACGGGCTGCCCGGCGGCCTCCCGGACACCGCGGCCGACGCGGCCCGGGACACCCTCGGCGGCGCCGTCGCCGCGGCGGAGAGGCTCCCGGAGACGCTGGGCGGCCCGCTGCTGGACGCCGCACGGGGGGCGTTCACCGGCGGGCTGCACCTCGTCGCCGCGATCTCCGTCGGGCTCGTGGTCGTCCAGGGCCTCCTGGCCGTCCTCCTGCTGCGCGCGCGGCCCGACTCGGACACCGCCGTCCCGCCGCGGGACGAGGACCGGGAGGGACGGGACGACACTCTCACCGGGACCCGGTCGTAGGGTCGTTCCCATGAGCGACGTGGTTGTTGTGGACGAGGTACCGGCGGACGGCGTACGCGAGGTGCTGGACCTGATCGGGAGCGCGGCCCGTGAGGACGGCCAGGCCGCGGTCTCCGAGCAGGGCCGCCTCCAGTTGCGGGGCGGGCGGCGGGTGGGCGTGCGCCATCTGCTGCTCCGGGACGGCGAGGGACGGCTCGCGGGATACGCCCAGCTCGAGGACACCGACCCGGTGGAGGCGCCGACCGGCGAGCTGGTCGTCGCGCCCGAGCAGCGGGGCAAGGGGCACGGGCGGCGGCTCGGCCAGGCCCTCCTCGACGCCTCCGGCAAGCGGCTGCGGGTCTGGGCGCACGGCGGCCACCCGGCGGCCCGCCACCTCGCGCAGACCCTCGGGCTGACCCTCTTCCGCGAGCTGCGCCAGCTCCGCCGCCCGCTGACCGGGCTGACGCTGCCGGACCCGGTGCTTCCGGACGGCGTGACCGTACGGACGTTCCGGCCCGGCGAGGACGACGAGGCGTGGCTGCGGCTGAACGCCGAGGCGTTCGCGCACCACCCCGAGCAGGGCGGACTCACCCAGCGCGACCTCGACGACCGCAAGGCCGAGTCCTGGTTCGACCCGGCGGGCTTCTTCCTGGCCGTACGGGGCGACGGCGGGCGTGACGAGCGGCTCGTCGGCTTCCACTGGACGAAGGTCCACGCGGACGAGAACCTCGGCGAGGTCTACGTCCTCGGGGTCGGGCCCGACGAGCAAGGTAACGGTCTGGGAAAGGCGCTCACCACGATCGGCCTGCGCCACCTCGCCGACGAGCGCGCGCTGCCGACCGCGATGCTCTACGTCGACGCCGACAACGCCGCGGCGGTCAGGGTCTACGAGGGCCTGGGCTTCCGCACCCACGAGACGGATCTCATGTACCGCACGGAGACCTGACCGCCCGGACGGGGGGCCGCACCACCGCCGCGGCACCTGGGCAACCCCGAGGCGCCACCCTCGCGTAACCGGGTATTCAAACCCGAGTGCGAGGCTCACGCAATGCAGCCAGCAGCCCCCCGCCCCCTCACCGCGCCGGAGCCCGAGCGCGGGCGGGAGAATGCCCGGAACAATGGGGCCATGAGCCAGCCAGCCCCGCACGCTGCCCAGCCCTCCGTCGGATCGATCGCCGCCCACCGCGCGCAGCCGGTCGCACGAGGCGCCGCCGAGCTGCGCCTCGACCCCGACATCGACTCCGACGTCGACCTGTACGAGGAGGGGCGCGGGCCCGACGAGGCCGACGGGACGCTCCCGGCCGGGCGCTTCCTGGACCGGGAGCGGAGCTGGCTGGCGTTCAACGAACGGGTGCTGGAGCTGGCGGAGGATCCCGCGACGCCCCTCCTCGAAAGGGCGAACTTCCTCGCGATCTTCGCCGGCAACCTGGACGAGTTCTTCATGGTCCGCGTCGCCGGGCTCAAGCGCCGCATAGCGACCGGCGTCGCGACGCGCAGCGCCTCCGGGCTCCAGCCGCGCGAGGTCCTGGACCTGATCTGGACCCGCTCGCGCGAGCTGATGGCGCGGCACGCGGCCTGCTACCAGCAGGACATCGCCCCCGCCCTCGCCGAGGAGGGGCTGCACCTGATCCGCTGGGCCGAGCTGACCGAGAAGGAGCAGGCCCGCCTCTTCTCGCTGTTCCGCCAGCAGATCTACCCGGTGCTGACGCCCCTCGCGGTCGATCCCGCGCACCCCTTCCCGTACATCTCGGGGCTCTCGCTGAACCTCGCCGTGGTCGTGCGGAACCCGGTCTCCGGGCACAACCACTTCGCGCGGGTCAAGGTGCCGCCGCTGCTGCCCCGCTTCCTGGAGGCCTCGCCGCAGCGGTACGTGCCGCTCGAAGACGTGATCGCCGCGCACCTGGAGGAGCTGTTCCCCGGCATGGAGGTGCTGGCGCACCACATGTTCCGGGTCACGCGGAACGAGGACCTGGAGGTCGAGGAGGACGACGCGGAGAACCTGCTCCAGGCCCTGGAGAAGGAGCTGATGCGCCGCCGCTTCGGCCCGCCCGTCCGGCTCGAGGTCGAGGAGTCCATCGACCCGTACGTCCTCGACCTGCTGGTCCGCGAGCTGAAGGTCAGCGACGCCGAGGTCTATCCGCTGCCGGGCCCTCTCGACCTGACGGGGCTGTCGGGGATCGCCTCGGCGATGGACCGGCCCGAGCTGAAGTACCCGAAGTTCGTGGCCGGGACGCACCGGGACCTGGCGGAGGTCGAGTCCGCCTCGGCGCCAGACGTCTTCGCGGCGCTGCGCGAGCGCGACGTGCTGCTGCACCACCCGTACGACAGCTTCTCGACGTCCGTCCAGGCCTTCCTGGAGCAGGCGGCCGCCGACCCCGACGTGCTCGCGATCAAGCAGACGCTGTACCGGACGTCGGGCGACTCGCCCATCGTGGACGCGCTGATAGACGCCGCCGAGTCCGGCAAGCAGGTGCTCGTCCTCGTCGAGATCAAGGCCCGCTTCGACGAGCAGGCCAACATCAAGTGGGCCCGCAAGCTGGAGGAGTCGGGCTGCCACGTCGTGTACGGGCTCGTCGGGCTCAAGACGCACTGCAAGCTGTCGCTGGTGGTGCGCCAGGAGGGCGACGTGCTGCGCCGGTACGCGCACGTCGGCACCGGCAACTACCACCCCAAGACGGCCCGGCTCTACGAGGACCTGGGCCTGCTCACCGCCGACCAGCAGGTGGGCGCCGACCTCTCGGACCTCTTCAACCGGCTCTCCGGCTACTCGCGGCGGGAGACCTACCGGCGGCTCCTGGTCGCCCCCAAGTCGCTGCGGGACGGGCTGGTCTCCCGTATCCACAAGGAGATCGCCCACCACGAGGCGGGGCGTGAGGCGTACGTCCGGATCAAGGTCAACTCGATCGTGGACGAGGCGATCTGCGACGCGCTCTACCACGCCTCGCGCGCGGGCGTCCCGGTCGACGTGTGGGTGCGCGGCATCTGCGCGCTGCGGCCCGGCGTGCCGGGGCTGAGCGAGAACATCCGGGTGCGCAGCGTGCTGGGCCGGTTCCTGGAGCACTCGCGGGTCTTCGCCTTCGGCAACGGCGGCGAGGGCGAGGTCTGGCTCGGCAGCGCCGACATGATGCACCGCAACCTCGACCGCCGTATCGAGGCGCTGGTCCGGGTCACCGACCCCGCGCACCGCGCCTCGCTCATCCGGCTGCTGGAGACGGGCATGTCCGACACCACCGCGTCCTGGCACCTGGGCCCGGACGGCGACTGGACCCGGCGGGCCCACGATCAGGAGGGGCAGCCGCTGCCGAACGTGCAGGAAATGCTGATCGACGGGCGGAGAAGGCGACGTGGCCCGGCGACGTGACGGCGGCGCCGTGGCCGGTCCGGCCGGTGCCCAGGCGGGGAGGGAAGTGGCGGTGACGGCCGGAACGACGGCAGCCGACGTCCTCGGAACGTATCTGAGGGAGCGCGCGGCCGAGTTCCTGCGCGGGCTGCGCACACACAGGGAGAGCGCGGGCGGCGCGGAGAGCGCGGCGGAGGCGGCCGAGGCGGTGCGCGCGCTGCGCGCCGCGGCCCGCAGGCTGGGCGGCGCCCTGCACACGTACCGGCCGCTGCTCGACGCGGCCTGGGCCGACCAGTTGCGCACGGAGCTGAACTGGCTGTCGGGCACGCTCGCGCGCGAGTACGCGTACGCGGCGCGGCTCGACCGGCTGCTCTCGGCGCTCCACCGGCTGGCGAGCGGCGGCCCCGTGCCCGGCCCGACCGGTCCGGGCGGTCCGACCGGTCCGGGCGCCCCGGCGGGCAACGGGGCGGCGGCGCACCCGGGCGGCAAGCGGGAGCGCGGCTCGCTCCCCGTCGGCGCCGCGCGCGCCGGGGCGCTGCTGGAGCGGCAGTTGACGCTCTCCCGGACCCGCGCCCACTCGGCGGCGCTCCAGGCGCTCGGCTCGGCGCGGTTCCACGCGGTGGCGGACGAGGTCGCGGTGCTCGCCTCGGAGGTGCCGTTCCGTACGGACGACAAGGACGGCGGCGCGGCCGACGGGGCCGCGCCCGTGCTGGTGCCGCTCGCCCAGCAGGCGCAGTGGCGGCTGACCGAGGCCGTCGAGGCGCTGCCCCTCTCGCGCGCCGGTGCGCCGTACAACGCGGAGGCCCTGGCCCGCTCCCTCGCCGCCGAGGCCCGGCAGGACGCCGCCTGGCACCACGTACGGACGCTGCTGCGGGTGCACCGGTACGCGCAGGAGGTGCTCGCGCTCGGCGGCGCGGGCGGCGGCGACCCGCGGCTCGTGCCCGCGAGCCGCGCGCTGGACCGGCACCGGGACGCGGCGGAGGCCGCCGCCGCTGCCGCTTCGGCGGCAGCGACCCCGCGCATCGCGCCCGCGACCGCCTACGCGCTGGGCGTCCTCCACGCCGACCAGCGCCACGAGGTCGAGGCCGCCCGCTTCGCCTTCGGCCGCCTGTGGGTCTCCACCGCCTCGTCACCGGAACGGCTGGAAGGGCGGGCCTCCTTATGAGCGGAGCGCACGGGGATGTCGTACGGGCCGCGGGCTGCGTCGTGTGGCGCCGCGCGCCGGAGGGCGAGGGGATCGAACTCGTCCTGGTCGGACGGCCGAAGTACGCCGACTGGACCTTCCCCAAGGGGAAGCTGACCCGCGCGGAGGCCGCGGACCCGCTGACCGGCGAGAGCCGCGCGGCGCTGCGCGAGGTGCGCGAGGAGACCGGCCTGGAGTGCGAGCTGGGCGCCTCGCTCTCCACGATGCGCTATCTCGCCAACGGGCGGCCCAAGGAGGTGCGTTACTGGGCGGCCGAGGCGCGCGGCGGCGTCTTCGTCCCGAACCGCGAGGTCGACCGGGTGCGGTGGCTGTCCCCCGAGGCGGCCCGCCGGACGCTCTCGTACGACCATGACCGCCCCCTCGTCGACGCCCTGCTGGCGGCGCTGCGCACGGCGTGATCCCGTAACGTCGCGAACGCAAAATGCCGGGGAATATGCCGTCTTGGGCCCGTGCCGTGACCCCCGTTCACACTTTTCCCGGCGAGGCGTCCCCGGCCCCTCTTCGGCCTTCTTCGGAGGGTCGGGAAACCGGGGGATTCGGTGAAGACTGTGGCGGCGCGGGATTTCCTCCGATGTGATGAATGCTTTCCGCAGTCGTCCTCCCTGTGATCCGGCGGGAGTGGGAGATGACCTGTTGAGACCGTTCCTGTCTCTCCGGTGACCGTCCTCCACATCCGTCAGGCGGGGGCGTACGGCCGGGCCGGTGAGTGCCTCGGCAGCCCGGCGCACGCCGCTGCCGGGACCCGCGAGCCTCCTCTATTCATGGGACAGGGGCATTACCCGGGGGCACGCGACCATTGACGAATGCAAGGGTCATGATCTGGGTAACTCCTTGGCGAATGCGGGGCGGCGGCGGCCCGGGGCGGAACGACGGCTGTGTCCCGGTGGAGTGAAGGATGGACATCTCCCGGTCTTGAGGCGACCGGCCGGCCGGCCTGTGCAGCGAGGCGCTCGGTACGGCGGGACCCGAGATGGGGGAGGAATTCCATGTTGTCCTTGCAGCCGGATTCGCGGACGGCCGCGGCCGTGACCTTCTCGGACTACGGGATCGCCACCGCCACGCGGCTGTTCGACAGCGCGGGCATCGACGTCGCCGGGGGCACGGCGACCCTGCGGAGGATGCTCTCCCCGTGGGGCGCCCGGCGGATAGCCGAGCGGCCCGAGTGGCACTCGGACGTGTGCGCCGACGGCTCACCGATCGAGTTCTCCGCGGCCTTCGCGGGCGACGAGGTGCGCATACGGGCGCTCGTGGAGTCCCTCCCCGAGGTGCCCACCACCCCGGCCGCGCAGCGCGCGGCCACCGGTCTCACCCAGGGGCTGATCCAGGAGTTCGGCGCCGACGGCGGCCGTCTCGCGGCCGTATGGGACCTCTTCCTGCCCCACGAGGCGCCGACGGGCTTCGCCATGATGCACGCCGCGATCTTCGGGCCCACCGGACGGCCCGGGTTCAAGGTCTATCTGAACCCGGAGGCGGACCGGGCGATGAGCAGCGTCGACAGGACCAGGGCCGCGCTGGAGCGCGTGGGCCTGGCGGACGCCTGGGACGCGGTCGTGGCGTACGCGGCCCGGGGCTTCGACCTCGACCGGATCGTCTACTTCGGCCTGGACCTCGCCGAGGGCCCCGAGGCCCGCGTGAAGGTCTACTTCCGGCACTACGACGCCGTGCCCGGGGAGCTGGACGCGCGGATGGACGAGGTCGCCGCCCGCCACCGGACCGGGCTCCTCGCCGACTTCTGCCGCGAACTCACCGGCAAGGAGGGCGAGCTGCGCGAGCAGCCCCTCGTCAGCAATCTGACCTTCACGGCCTCCGGCGGCACCACGCCCGTGTCCGCCACGGCGTACGTCCCCCTGTGGCTGTACGCGGACAGCGACCGGACCATAGAGCGCCGCGTCAGCTCCGCGATGACCGGTCTCGGCCTCCCCGCCGACCGCTACCGGACGCTGCTGGACCACGTGGCCCGGCGCCCGCTCGCCGACGGCCGCGGCATCCACACGTACGCCTCGCTGCGCGTGGGGAACGGCCGCCCCCGGGTCGCCACGTACTGGTCCACGGAGCTGTACGACCGCTACCCGTCCGCCCGTTACCAGAGGGGCTGATCGCCGTGTCGCTGCGTCACACCGAGGGGTCGCTCTTCGACGACGCGCGGATCCGGCCGGACCTGCTGCGCGACCGGTCCCACATGCGCTGGGGCGCCTACCCGCCCGACGTCATCCCCCTGACGGCCGCGGAGCCCGACTTCCCCGGGCCCCGGGTCGTCAAGGACGCGATCGTCTCCGCCGTCGCCGACGGCTACTTCCCGTACGAGTCGCCCGAGGGGCTCGACGAGCTGCGGGAGGCGGTCGCCGAGGTCGCGGAGACCCGCTACGGGATCAGGACCGGGCCCGAGCGCGTGGTGCTCACCCCGGGGACGGCCGCCGCGCTGTGGGGCGTGGTCCGCCTGCTGTGCGGGGAGGGCGACGAGTGCGTCCTGCTCGACCCGGTCGACCTGCTCTTCGGCGAGGCCGTCGACGCGGCCGGGGCGCGCCGGGTGCACTGCCCGATGGACAAGCGCACCGGGCGCCTCGACCCGGACCGGCTCGCCTCGCTGATCACTCCGCGCACCGCGCTGATCTGCCTGTGCAGCCCGCACAACCCGCTGGGCACGGTCTTCCCCGAGGAGACGCTGCGCGCCGTGGCCGCCGCGGCGGCCGAGCACGGGGTGCCGGTCCTCTCCGACGAGGTGTGGAGCGAGATCGTGTATCCGCCCGCCCGGCACGTGAGCACGGCGAGCCTGGACCTCCCGCGTCTCCCGCGCGTCTACACGGTGACCGGGCTCTCCAAGTCCTTCGCGCTGCCCGGACTGCGGATGGGCTTCGTGATCGCCCCGGGCGCCCGGGAGGCGGAGGCGCTCCAGCGCACCTTCCAGAGCCTGGGCGCCGCGTACAGCCTGACGCCGTTCGCGCAGGCCGGGGCCCTGGCGGCGCTCCGGCACGGCTGGGCCTGGAAGGACGCCTTCCTGGCCCACCTCCACGGCATACGGGACTACTGCGTGGACCGGCTGAACGCGATGCCGGGCCTCTCCTGCCCCCGCCCCGACGGGACGTTCGTGCTCTTCCCCGACGTGACGGCCACCGGCCTCACCAGCGAGGAGATGGGCGCGTTCCTCCTGGAGCGCGCCCGGGTGGCCGTGGTCCCCGGGACGCCCGAGTGGTTCGGGCCGGGCGCCGAGGGCAACATACGGCTCTGCTACGCCACCTCGCGGGGCGTCGTGGAGGAGGCGATGAACCGCGTCGAGCGCGCCCTCGCCGAACTCACCGGGTCCTCCTCGCACTCGGCCGCGTGACCGGCCGCGGCCCCGACCGGCCCGGCGCCCGTCGGCGCCGCGGCCGGTGTCAGCGCCGCAGCCAGGTCCGCAGCGTGTCCCACCACGGTTTCCGGGCGTGCGGGACGGGGGCCGCCGAGGGCCGCGGGGGAACGGGCCCTGCCGCGGCGTCCCCCGCGCCCCAGGGCGAGGGGCGCGCCCCGGCACCGGCGCCCTCGGGCGCGGCGGCCCGGTCCTCCGCCTCGTCGTCCTCCAGGAGTTCGGCCTCCGGCGGGGTGAACGTCACGGGGAGACGGGTGAGATGGCGCGTCATCCACCCCGACTTCCAGGTCAGCTCGCTCTCGGGGATGTTCAGCGTGGCGTCCGGCAGCAGCGCCAGCAGCGCGTCGATGCCGGTGTCGGCGATGGCGCGGCCGATGTTCTGGCCGGGGCACTCCTGCGGCCCGCTGTTGAAGGCGAGGTGCGAGCGGTTCCCGAACAGGGGCGCCGAGGGGTCGGGCCGGATGGCCGGGTCCTGGTTCCCCGCGGCCAGGCTGAGCAGCAGCATGTCGCCCGCCTCGATCTTCTGACCGCCCAGCTCGGTGTCGACGGCGGCCCAGCGGCCGGGCACGGTCATCAGGGGCGGCTCGGTCCACAGGACCTGCTCCACCACGTCGGGCAGGACCATCTGCCCTCCCGCCAGCGAGGCGTGGCAGCGGGGGTCGGTCAGGACGACGCGAAGGGTGCTCTTGAGCAGGTTGACCGTGGTCTCGTTCGCGGCGATGAGGATGACCCGCAGATGGTTCCAGACCTCCTCGTCGGTCAGCCCGGAGCGGTGCTCGATGAGCCAGGAGGTGATGTCGTGCCCGGGGCTGCCGCGCTTGCGGCGCACGTGCCGCTTGAGCGTCTCGACGATGTACTCGTTGCTGGCCACGGACGTCTCGGTGCCCGCCACCATGTCGCGGCTGGCCTTCACGAGGCGCGGGCCGTACTCGTCGGGCATCCCCAGGATCTTGGTCAGGACGAGCATGGGCAGGTGCTCGGCGAACTCGTCGGCGAGGTCCGCCTCGCCGCGCTCGGCGAACTTCGCGACCAGCTCCCGCGTGAAGCGCATGACATGGCGGCGGATCCCCCGGCGGTGGTACCGGTCGAGGCTCTCGGTGACCGCCAGCCGCAGCCGGCTGCGCTCCTCGCCGTCCAGGAAGAGGCAGACCGGCTGCCAGGCCATCATCGGCAGCAGCGGGAAGTCGGGCGGGACCCTGCCCTCCCGGAACGGGCGCCAGATGCGGGAGTCGCGGCTGAACCGGGTGGTCGTGCCGGAGACCTCCAGGATCTCGCGGTAGCCCAGGACGAGCCAGGCCGGGAGGTCGCCGTCCAGCCGGACGGGCGCGACGGGCCCGTGTTTGGCGCGCAGGTTCTCGTACCAGGCCAGGGGGTCCTTCAGCGCCTCGGGGCCGAGGAGCCACGCCAGGTCGTCGACTCTCCCGAAGTGGGAGTGCGCCGGGCACTCCGGGGGCGGCCCGGACGAGGAGGGGGTGCGGGGCTGGTGGGAGAAGGAGGCGGTCACCGTGGCTCCGGGGTCGTGGTGGTGAGCGAGTGCAGATAGCGGATGAGGGTCAGCAGGGCGTCACGGCTGGACGTACGGTCGCGCGCGTCGCAGTCGAACACGGGCACGGACTCCGGGATGTCCAGCGCCGTGCGGATCTCCGACACCGGGTACGAGGGGGCGTCCGGGAAGGAGTTGAGGGCCACGACGAAAGGGGTGCCGCGCTCCTCCAGCCGCTCCATCACGTCGAAGCTGTCCTCCAGGCGCCGGGTGTCGATCAGGACGACCGCGCCGAGCGAGCCCTGGAAGAGGCCGTTCCACAGGAACCAGAAGCGCTGCTGCCCGGGGGTGCCGAACAGATAGAGCACCAGCTCCTCGCTGAGGGTGATCCGGCCGAAGTCCATCGCCACGGTCGTCTCGGTCTTGCGCTCGATCCCGGCGAGGTCGTCGACGCCCGCGCTGGCCTGCGTCATCGTCTCCTCGGTGGTCAGCGGGCGGATCTCGCTGACCGAGCCGACGAGGGTGGTCTTGCCGACGCCGAAGCCGCCGACGACCACGATCTTCACCGCCGAGGTCACGGAGTGCGGCAGGATGTCCTCGCTCCGGGGTCCGACCACGGGCTCAGAGATTCTGAAGTCCATGCATCACCGCCTCCAACAGTTGGATATCGGGCACCGATTTGGTCTGCGTGGCCGGTGCGCGGGCCTCGACATGGCCCCCCGCCAGCAGCTCCGCGAGCACCACCATGACCACGCTGACGGGCAGCTTGAGGTAGGCGGACAGCTCGGCGACGGACAGCGGGTACGCGCAGATCTGCACGATCGAGGCCTGCTCGGGCTGCAGACTGGCGCTGGGCTCACCCCGGCTCAGGATGAGCGTGACCACGTCGAGGGGGACGTGTTCGTCGGGTTTCTGCTTCTGGTCGGAGGCGAGAAGGTAGAGCCGTTCCGGGCCGCCCTCTTCCCGCCGGGACCGACGGCCCTTCGGCTGTTCGGGGTCGCTCATGGAACCTGCTGGTCGGCCCGGGGCGGGCTGCTGAGGTGCTGGCCGATCCGCAGCACGAGGTCGCGCATGCGCTGGCCCATGAGCCCGGCGTCCACGTCGTCCTCGGCGAGGACCGCCAGATAGGCCCCGGCGCCCGCCGCCATCAGATAGAAGAAGCCGCCGTCGACCTCGATGACGACGAGCTTCATCTTCCCGTCGCCGTGGGGGAATTCCGCACCGACGGCCGCCGACAGACTCTGGAGCCCGGCACAGGCGGCGGCGAGACGATCCGCGGTGTCCTCGTCCGTGCCGTGCTGGGCCATGCAGAGGCCGTCCGAGGACAGCACCACGACATGACGGGTCTGAGGAACGCTGGACGCCAGATCCTCAAGCATCCAGTCCATATTGAGCCGCTGCTTTGTCGCCACTTGCTTACTCACCCTTACGTAATGGCTCAGTTACTGCTCGGACTCTTCATCGCTCGGGCCGTGGGGACGAGATGCCGGGGAGCCGGGACCGGGTTCGCCGGAGATCCCCTCGGTGAAGGCGGCCAGCCACAGGCCGGGCGGAGGGGGCTGCTTCTCTTCCGACGCCCGGGACGAGGAGTCGGTCGCGGTTCCGGTGTGAGCCGCGGCGTTCCCGGCCGCGTGCCACTCCCGCATGGAGGGAACGGCCGCGCGGGAACGGCGCCTGCGCTGCGGGAGCCCGTTGGCGGTGCGTTCGCCGCTCGTGGCCACGGACTCCTCCTCCGCCGCCTCGGCGGCACGCCTGCGCGCGTCGAGGATGTGCTTCGGCGGGGGCAGGACCTGGGCCCTGGCGATGTCGCCGCCGGGCACGGGCGTCACGCACAGGACCTCCGGCGGGACGATCAGGACGACGCGGACCCCGCCGTACGCGGAGGCGCGCAGGGCGATCCGGTACCGGTTCGTCCGGGCGAGCCGTCCGACCACGGCCAGGCCGAGCCGCGGCGTCTCGCCCAGGTCGTCGAGGTCGATGCCGTCGGTGGTGATCTGCGCGAGGGACTCCTCGGCACGCCTGCGGGCCTCGTCGGTCAGGCCGACACCGGCGTCCTCGATCTCGACGGCGACGCCGTTCTGGACCTCGGTCGCGGTGAGATGGACCTTGGTCTCCGGCGGGGAGTACCGGGTGGCGTTGTCCAGCAGCTCGGCCACGGCGTGGATCAGCGGCTCGACGCCGCGCCCGATGATGCCGACCTCGGCCACGTTGTGCAGGTTCACCCGCGGGTAGTCGGTGATCCGGGACATGGCCCCGCGCAACACGTTGAACAGCGGGATGTCGTTCTTCCACTGGCGGCCGGGACGGGCGCCGCCGAGCACGGCGATGCTGTCCGCGAGCCGGCCGATCAGCGCGGTCCTGTGGTCGAGACGAAGCAGGTCGTGGAAGACGTTCGGGTCGTTCCCGTGCTTGTCCTCCAGCTCCCGCAGCTCGTAGGCCTGCTGGTGCACGATCGCCTGGACGCGCCGGGCGATGTTGACGAACGCGCGCTGGGCGGCGTCCTTCAGGTTCTCCTCGGTCTCCACCGCGTACAGCGTGGCGCGCAGCACCTCGCTGTGCGCGGACTCGAAGCCCGGGCTCACGCGGGAGATGACATCCGTGCCGCGGGAGGCCTCGTCGAAGGGGATGCCCCGCTTGAGCTTGGCGATGGCGGCGGGCACGGACTCCCGCGCCAGCCGTTCGGTCTCTGCCTGCTGGTCGTTCAGGTACTGGCACAGCAGGGCGTCTCTCTCGGCGAACTGGCGGCGCGCGTCGGCGAGCTCACGCCCCCGGCGTGCGGCCTCCCAGGCCGCGACGGCCACCGCGACGGTCGCGGCGGCGCCGATCCAGGCGACGTGGACGCGGGCGTCCGAGGGTGCCAGCAGCACCGTCACGGCCGTGACCAGGGCCAGCAGCGCGGGCGGCAGCAGCCACCCCGTGACGGAGGCGGACCTCGGCTCTCCGGGTGGCGAATCAGCACTAACCATCGGCATCCTCAGAGCGCTCATGAAAAAGGGGACAGGGCGTGGTGCACGGCGCATACGAGCACCGGGGAGATGGAGGTATGAACAAGATCGACGACCGTCCGGCCGTCCTCGCCAACGCCTGACAGCGGCGCGCTCCCTCGGCGTTGCACGCGCGGAGCCGGGTCCCAGGACTCCCGAGCCCACGTGCGACGAGTGGCGTCACAGCATCACCGGTCACGTGCTGTAACCCTCACAACTCGCTGCGCGACAGCGAGCATAACGGGGTCGGTCAGCCTCTGTGGGCCGAATGCGTATAACACATGAATGCACTCATGTGCGAAATTCTGGGCACGTGTTCTAAAGGCGCCCAAGCCCCGGATCGGGCTCAGGGCCGGGCCCAGATCCAGGCCCACACCCGCGTTCACGTCCGTGCACGTCAGCGTGGGGCCAGCGCCTCCCAGCGCACCGTGACCTCGCCCTGCCGCCACCGCCGGGGCCCGTCCGCCACCGGCCACTCCCCGGCCAGCGCCCGTACGGCCCGGACCCAGCGCTGCCGCGCGCCGAGCGCCGCGTACGGCGCCGCGGCGGCCCACGCGCGGTCGAAGTCGCGCAGGAAGGCGTGGACGGGCTCGCCGGGGACATTGCGGTGGATCAGCGCCTTGGGCAGCCGCTCCGCCAGGTCCGAGGGCGTGTCCAGCGAGCCCAGGCGCGTGGCGAAGGTGACCGTGCGCGGGCCCTCGGGGCCGAGCGCGACCCACACGTGCCGGCGGCCGATCTCGTCGCACGTCCCCTCGACCAGCAGCCCGTCCGGCGCGAGCCGCGCGCGCAGCCGGTCCCAGACGGGCCGGACCTCGTCCTCCCCGTACTGCCGCAGCACGTTCGCCGCGCGGATCAGCAGCGGGCGCTCCCCGCCCGGCAGCGGCACCTCGAAGCCGCCGCGCGTGAAGCGCAGCCCCTCGCGGGCGTAGGGGAGGGCGGCGGCGACCCGCTCCGGGTCGATCTCGACGCCGTGCACGCGCGCGTCCGCGCGCACGGTGCGCAGCCGGGCCAGCAGCTCGACGGCCGTCCAGGGCGCGGCCCCGTACCCCAGGTCCACGGCGACCGGCGGCGCGTCGGCGCGGCGCAGCGCGGGCGCGTGGACGGCGGCGATCCAGCGGTCCATGCGGCGCAGCCGGTTGGGGTTGGTCGTCCCGCGCGTCACCGTCCCGACGGGCCGCGACGCGGCCGGGGACGGGGGACGGGTGTGCATGACATGAGGGTACGGCCAGGCGCCGCGCCCGCCGTCATGTCACGATTTGGCAAAGTGGAAATGGGAGGCAACCCTTCCGCTGTTGTACGTCGAGGGCCGTTCACGAGCCCCGCCCCGATCGGAGGAGGCAACGGCACCGTGAGCCAGTCAGTGTCCCGGCTCGGCCAGCGGCGCGCCCGGTCAGAGCGCGCGCCCCGACAGCCCTTCCTGCGGCTCCCCGGCCCCCGGCGGCCACGCCGTGTGGCCATGTTCAGCGTGCACACCTCTCCGCTCCACCAGCCCGGCACCGGCGACGCGGGCGGCATGAACGTCTACATCGTGGAGCTGGCCCGGCAGCTCGCCGCGCAGGGCACCGAGGTCGAGATCTTCACCCGCGCCACCACCGGCGCCCTCGACCCCTGCGTCGAACTGGCGCCCGGCGTCCTCGTCCGCCACATCGACGCGGGGCCGTACGAGGGCCTGGCCAAGGAGGAACTGCCCGCGCAGCTCTGCGCGTTCACGCACGGCGTCATGCAGGTCTGGGCGGGCCACCGCCCGGGGTACTACGACCTGGTCCACTCCCACTACTGGCTCTCCGGGCACGTCGGCTGGCTCGCCGCCGAGCGCTGGGGCGTGCCGCTCGTCCACGCGATGCACACCATGGCCAAGGTCAAGAACGCGGCGCTCGCCGAGGGCGACACCCCCGAGCCCGCCGCGCGCGTCATCGGCGAGACGCAGATCGTGCGCGCCGCCGACCGGCTCATCGCCAACACGGACGAGGAGGCCGGCGAGCTGGCCTTCCACTACGGCGCCGACCCGTCCGGCACGGCCGTCGTGCACCCCGGCGTCAACCTCGACCGCTTCTGCGAGGCCGACGGCCGCGCCGCCGCGCGCCACCGCCTCGGGCTGCCCCAGGACGCGCTGATCCCGCTCTTCGCCGGGCGCATCCAGCCGCTGAAGGCGCCCGACGTGCTGCTGCGCGCCGTCGCACTGCTCGTCGACGAGGACCCCCGACTCCGCTCCCGCCTCGTCGTCCCCGTCGTCGGCGGCCCCAGCGGCAGCGGCCTCGCCAAGCCGGAGGGGCTCCAGAAGCTCGCCGCGAAGCTCGGCATCGCCGACCTCGTCAGCTTCCGCCCGCCGGTCGGCCAGGAGCAGCTCGCCGACTGGTACCGCGCGGCGTCCGTCCTGGTCATGCCCTCCTACAGCGAGTCCTTCGGCCTCGTCGCCGCCGAGGCGCAGGCCTGCGGCACGCCCGTCGTCGCGGCGGCGGTGGGCGGCCTGCCCGTCGCCGTCCGGGACGGGGTCAGCGGCTATCTCGTCGCCGGTCACGACCCCGCCGAGTACGCGCGGGCGCTGCGCCGCTTCGCCGCCGACCCGCACCTCGCGCCCCGGCTCGGCGAGGCCGCGGCCCGGCACGCGCAGGGCTTCGGCTGGGGCGCCGCCGCCTCCGCGACCGCGGAGGTGTACGCCGCCGCGATGCACGAGCGGCGCGGTCGCCTACGATCGCTCCATGGGCTCCATGGCTGACGGGAAGGACCCGGCGTACGCCGGGGCGTGCGAGGCGATCGAGCGGACGCTGGAGGACGCCGGGCTGGAGTGGGAGCACCCCTCCGAGGGCACGTACGTCGTGACGCTGCCGGGCACCCGCAAGCTCTCCACGACCTGCTCCCTGTCGGTCGGCGCGCACTCCCTCTCGGTCAACGCCTTCGTGGTCCGCAACCCCGACGAGAACCATGCCGCGGTGCATCGCTGGCTGCTGGAGCGGAACACCCGGATGTACGGGGTGAGTTACGCGGTCGACCGCATGGGCGACATCTATCTCGCCGCCCGTCTCCCGCTCGCGGCGGTCACGCCCGACGAGGTGGACCGGCTCCTGGGCAGCGTCCTGGAGAACGCCGACGGCTCCTTCAACACCCTCCTGGAGATGGGCTTCGCGTCCTCCATCAAGAGGGAGTACGCGTGGCGCACCTCGCGCGGAGAATCCACGCGGAACCTCGCCGCGTTCACCCACCTGACCGAGCCTTCTTCTCCCCCGCACTCCTGAGCGAGCGCCCCGCTTCTCCCTTCGCCCTGCTGGGCTTGGGAGGTCTGCGCGAAGGCGCAGGGCTGGCAAGCGCAGCCCACTTCGCCGGGTGCGCGCACCACAGGGCCGGGTTCGGGCTGCCCCGCCACGTGCATTGCGGGCTGCGGCGGCGTCGTGGCTGGGCGCGCAGTTCCCCGCGCCCCTGGAGGGGCAAGCCCGACGTCATGGGCCCCGCGCAGCCCAGAAGGGGCAAGCTCTGGTGTGGTTGCGCCCCGCGTGGGATGCTGCGCGGCAACTGACCGGCACATGAACGCAGTTCATATACATGAAAGGCGAACTCATGGCACTCACGCGCAGACAAGCACTCGGCACCGCCATAGCCGCGACCGCCGCAACCGGCGTGACCCTCACCGGTACGGCGCAGGCCTCCACCCGCTCGGCCCTCTGGAAAGAGTTCACGGCACAGCCGTACACCCACCCCCAGATCCCCTACGTCGCCCGCGCGGGCGCCCGCGCGGAACCCGGGACGCCCGGCAGGGCCACCGTCGTGCGCCACCCCGGCAAGGGCGACGCCGCGCCCGCGATCAATCGCGCGCTCAGGGAGGCCGGAGAGGCCGGCGGCGGCACCGTCGCGCTGGAAGCGGGCACGTACGAGATCGGGGACGTCGTACGGATCGCCCACAGCGGCGTCACCCTGCGCGGCGCGGGCAGCGGCCGTACGACGCTCCGCCCCACCCGCAGCCTCACCGAACTCATCGGCCCGTACGGCAGCCGGTACGGCGGCGACAAGTCGTCCTGGTCCTGGGCGGGCGGGCTCGTGTGGGTCTGCCCCGACGCGCGCTGGAAGAGCCTCACCGCCGCGATACGGGCGGAGGACTGGCCGTTCGAGGGGTGGACCGGGAACGCGCGCGACGAGTGGGAGAGCCTCACCGCACTCGAAGGGGGCAGGCGCGGCGACTGGACCGTACGCGTGACCGACCCCGGCGCCCTCCGCCCCGGCGGGCTCGTCCTGCTGCGCCTCTCCGACGACGAGGGACACACCCTGCTCCGGCACATGGCGGGCGACGTCCCCGGCGCCGCCGGCTACTCCTGGTCCGACAAGACGAAACTCGTCAGCTACGTCCCGTACGAGTGGCCCGTCCGCGTCGAGGAGGTGCGGGGGAGCGAGGTGCGGCTGGAGCGCCCCCTCCCGCTCGACGCGCGCCCGGAGTGGCGGCCCGAACTGACCACCCTCGTACGCCCGGTGGAGCGGTCGGGCGTCACCGGCCTGACGGTCGCCTTCGACGAGACGGAGCAGTCGCCGCACCTGCTCGACAAGGGGTACAACGGCGTCGTCCTGCAGTGCGCGTACGACTGCCGCGTCGAGGACGTGCGCGTCGTCAACGCCGACAACGGCTTCGGGCTCGTCGCCGCCTCCGCCTGCACCCTGCGCGGCACCCGCGTGTCGGGGCGGGGCAGCCACCACCCGTACTTCTGCCGGGAGGGCTCGCACGACAACCTGGTCGAGGACTTCCGCATCGACCGCCGCACCGTCCCCGCGCCGCCCGGCGCCCAGTTGCACGGCATCAACGTGGAGGGGCTCAGCAGCCACAACGTCTGGTCGCGCGGCACGATGGAGACCGGCACCTTCGACACGCACCGCGGCATGCCCTTCGCGAACGTCCGTACGGAGATCACCGTCCGCAACGACGGACGGCACGGCGGCGACGCCTCCGCGGGCCCGCTCTACGGCGCGCGGTTCGCCCACTGGAACGTGACCGTCACGAACGAGCGCGCGGGCTGCGTGAAGATCGACGAGATCGCGCCGTACAGCGCGACCGTCGGCATCAGCGAGGTCCGCGAGTTCGACCAGATCGACGAGCCGGACTTCGCGGGCGAGTTGCGGACGCGCGCCGAGGCGTACGGCGACCCGGGCGGCGTCAGGCCACGGAATCTGTACGAGGCGCAGCGGGCTCTGTGACCTCGGCGGGAGCCGGGGAGGGGGCGGCGGCCACCGGGGCGGTCTCCTCCCCGGTCCCGAGCCGCCGCAGCAGCAGCGCGTACCCGACGGCGGCGATCACGCCGACCACGGCGCTGGCCGCCCACAGCACGTCCGCGCCGAACCGGTCGATCACATAGCCGCCCGCCAGCGGGGCGCTGAGGTTCGCCGCCGCCCAGGACATGCTGTACATGCCCTGGTAGCGCCCCCTGCCGTGCACCGGCGAGAGCCGCACGACCAGGCCCATCTGCGTCGGGGTGTTGATCACTTCGCCGACCGTCCAGACGACGACGGCGAAGACGAAGAACGGCACCGTCCCCGCGAACGCGTTGAGCCCGAAGCCGAAGCCGACCAGCAGCGAGGAGACCACCAGCACCCCGCCCGGCTCGCGCTTCTCGATGAACCGGGTGATCGGGAGCTGGACGACGACGATCAGCAGCCCGTTCACGGCGATGGCCATGCCGAAGTCGCTGCTGGAGAAGCCCTGCTGGCCCATGGCGACGGGGAGCGCGACGAAGCCCTGCTGGATCAGCGAGGCGACCAGCAGGCTCAGCCCGACGACCGTCATGAACCGGCCGTCGCGCAGCACGGTCCCCATCGACACCTGCCCGTCGTCCCGCGCCTCGCCCGCCCGCGGCACGGCGGAGCGCTCCGGGCGCGACTCCGGCAGCTTGACGTAGACGAGGATCGCGCAGGCCAGCACCATCGCCGACTCGGTGAAGAAGAGCAGGTGGTAGCTGTACTGCGCGATCAGCCCCGCGGACGTGGAGGAGATCGCGAAGCCCAGGTTGATCGCCCAGTAGTTGAGCGCGAAGGCCCGCACCCGGTCCTCGGGCGGGACCATGTCCGCGATCATCGCCTGCACGGCGGGCCGCGAGGCGTTGGTGGACATCCCGACGAGCCCCGCCACGGCGGCGATCGCCACCGGGTGCGTCATCAGGCTCAGCGCCGCCACCGAGGCGGCCGTCGAGAGCTGCGCGAGCAGCAGCGTGGGCCGCCGCCCCAGCCGGTCGGTCAGCACCCCGGCCCCGATCGAGGAGACCACGCCGCCCGCTCCGTACAGCGCGCCGACGAGCCCCGCGTACGAGGCGGAGTAGCCGCGCTCGACGGTCAGATAGAGCGCCAGGAACGTCGCGACGAAGGCGCCCAGCCGGTTGATGAGCGTGCTCGTCCACAGCCACCAGAACGCGCGCGGCAACCCGCCCACGCTCTCCGCCAGGCTCTGTCTGAGCCCGCTGAAGGACAGGTGCGCGGTGGCCATGTGCTCCCCCTGGGACGCCGTGGATCAAGGAACGTAAGCGGTGGACATCCGCTGCGTAAATTACGCACGCACCAGGGGGAACGCCATTGGATTGACGGCTGCCGTCAATCCATCATGCGAGACCCCAGTCCCGGGTGATGTACGCCGTGGAACAGAGGGTGTCGGGGAAGTGGGCTCCCGCCTTGCCGCAGCCCTCGGACGGGGCGACCGGGGTGCCGTGGGGCATGCCCTGGACGCGGTAGTCGCGGACGACCGTGGTGCCGTTCGCGTCCCGGTGGTCGGACTGGGTGGTGCCCGCCGGGAGGTCGTGCGTCGCGTCGGGCTTCTGGTCGGCGCCGAGGACGTCGGTCCACTGGTCGACCGACTCGGTGGCGTTGGCGGGCACGACGGTGGTGTCGGCCGTGCCGTGCCAGACGGAGACCGTGGGACGCCGCCCCTCGTACCCCGGGTGCGCCTTCCGTACGAGGTCGCCCCAGGCACCCGGGGTCTTGCCGACGCCGGGGTTCATGCAGGTGAACGCGGTGACGACCGAGGTCGCGCAGCCGTGCGGGATGCCCGCCACGACCGCGCCGCCCGCGTACGTGTCCGGGTACGAGGCGAGCAGCGCGGACGTCATGCCGCCGCCCGCCGACAGGCCGGTCACGTAGACGCGGGACGTGTCGGACTTCAGGGCCTGCGTGGTGTGCTCGACCATCCGCTGGACCGACGCGGCCTCGCCCCGGCCGCGCGCGGTGTCGCCGGACTGGAACCAGTTGAAGCACTTGTTCATGTTGTTCGCCGTCTCCTGCTGCGGCGCGACGACGGCGAAGCCGCGCTCGTCGGCGAACTTCTTCCAGCCCGCCCCGTCGAAGTACGTCGCCGCGTTCTGCGTGCAGCCGTGCAGGACGACCACGACCGGGCGGTTCTCGGAGAGCCCGTCCGGTACGTAGCGGTACATCGAGAGGGCGCCCGGGTTCGCGCCGAAGTCGGGGACGCGTTCGAGGGCGGCGGCCTTGGGGGTGCCCTTCGGGGCGGGGGCGGGGGCGGCGCTGACCGTGGTGCCGCCGGTCGCGGCCAGGGCGAGGGCGGCCAGCAGCAGGGCCGTCGTGCGCGGTACGGCTCTCATGGGGCGCTCCTTCCGGTGTGGGGGTGGAGGGATCGCCGTACCGTAGAGCCGCGCGCCGGGGCGGCCGAACGGGCCGTCGCGCCACGACTGTTCGCGCGTGGGCGTGCGGTCACCACATTGCGGGCGCACGCGTGTCCCCTGGGCACACCCCCGCGGGCTGAAGAGTGGCCGCCGGGCACATCGGGGGCCGCCACCGCGCTGCCTAGGTTGGCCGCATGACGCCTGACGCGCCCGCCCCCGCGCCTGCCCCCGCCGCCGTCCCCCGCTCCGTCCGCCTCGACCTCACCGGCCGTACCGCGCTGGTCACCGGGGCCGCCGGCGGCATCGGCCGCGCCTGCGCGCTGCGTCTCGCCGCCGCGGGCGCCACGGTCCGCGCCGTCGACCGCGACGAGCGCGGCCTGAAGGAGCTGACGGACTCCACGGACACGCATACGGACACGCATACGGGCACGGGCACGGATACGGATACGGCCACGGGCGCGATCGAGCCGTTCCCCCTCGACCTCGCCGCGCCCGACGGGCTCGACGCCGTCGAGCGCGTGGCCGACGGCACCGACGTGCTGGTCAACGGCGCCGGGACGCAACTCGTGCGCCCCCTGGAGGAGTTCCCGCCAGACGCCTTCCGGGCCATGCTCACGCTGATGCTGGAGGCCCCGTTCCGGGCGACCAGGGGCGCGCTGCCGGGGATGTACGCGCGGGGCTGGGGCCGCGTCGTCCACCTCTCCTCCGTCCACGGCCTGCGGGCCTCCGCGTACAAGGCGGCGTATGTCGCGGCCAAGCACGGGCTGGAGGGCCTCTCCAAGGTGACCGCGCTGGAGGGCGCCCCGCACGGCGTGACCTCGAACTGCGTGAGCCCCGGCTACGTCCGTACGCCCCTGGTCGAGCGGCAGATCGCCGACCAGGCGGCGGCGCACGGCATCACGCCCGAGCGCGTGGTCTCCGAGGTGATGCTCGCGGACTCGGCCCTGAAGCGGCTGCTGGAGCCCGAGGAGGTCGCGGAGGCGGTCGCGTACCTGTGCGCGCCCGAGGCGTCGTTCGTCACCGGCGCCTCCCTGCCCCTCGACGGCGCCTGGACCGCGCACTGATCCTTTGACCATGGACGACCCCGTACGCACCGCACACCCCGGGTGCCCCCGCTGCCAAACGCTCCTCGCCGAGCTGGAGGGCACGCGGCGCCGGGAGGCCGAGCTGACGGCGCTCTTCGAGACCGTGCACGACCTCGCGGGGCTGCGCGAGCTGGACGACGTGCTGCGGGCGATCGTGCGCCGCGCCCGCTCCCTGCTGCGTACCGAGGTCGCGTACATGACGCTCACCGACCCCGGGCGCGGAGACACGTACATGCGGGTCACCGACGGCTCCGTCTCCGCCCGCTTCCAGCAGCTCCGGCTCGGCATGGGCGAGGGGCTGGGCGGCCTCGTCGCGCAGACCGCCCGCCCGTACGTCAGCGACGACTACCCGCGCGACGCCCGCTTCCAGCACACGGACCCCATCGACACCGCCGTCGGCGAGGAGGGCCTGATCGCGATCCTCGGCGTCCCGCTGCTGCTGCGCGGGCGCGAGGTCATCGGCGTGCTCTACGCGGCCGACCGCAGGGCACGGGTCTTCGAGCCCGAACAGATCGCGCTGCTGCGCTCGTTCGCGGCGCACGCCGCCGTCGCCATCGACAACGCGCGCCTGCTCACCGAGACCCGGCAGGCCCTCACCCAGCTCCGCGCCGCCAACGAGACCATCGAGCGCGCCGGGGACGTGCACGACCGCCTCACCGAGCTGGTGCTGCGCGGCGGCGGCGTGGCGGAGGTCGCCACGGCGCTCGCGGAAGTGCTGGGCGGACACGTGGAGTTCACGGAGGAGCCGGGCGCCGCCTGGGCCGGGCCCGTCGAGCGCTCCCGGCGCGACGGGCACGCCGTGCGCGAGGGCGACACCTGGATCGCGGCCGTCTCCGCGAGCGGCGAACTCCTCGGCGCCCTCGTCCTGCACGGCCACGCCGCGCTCGCCCCCGTCGACCAGCGCACCCTGGAGCGCGCCGCGATGGTCACCTCGCTCCTCCAGCTCGCCCGCCGCTCCGCCGGCGAGGCCGAGCACCGCGTACGGGGCGAGCTGCTCGACGACCTGCTCGACGCCTCCAAGCGCGACCCCCGGCTGCTGCGCGAACGGGCCTCCCGAGTCGGCGCCGACCTCGACGTCCCGCACACCGTTCTCGCCGCCCGGCTCGACGCGGCCGAGCCCGCCGACCGCCAGCGCCTCTGGTCCGCCGCCTCCCACCTGGCCGCCACCCGGCATGGCCTGGCCGCGGCCCGCGACGGCGGCACGGTCCTGCTGCTGCCCCTGGAATCGCCCGACGAGGTGTCGCGGCTCGCCCGTCAGACCGCCGTCCAGCTCGGCACGGCCCTCGCCGCGCCCGTCACCGTCGGCGCCTCGGCCCCCGTCGCCGCGCCCGCCGACGGGCCGGGCGCGGTGGCCGCCGCGTACCCGGAGGCGCTGCGCTGCCTGGAGGCGCTGGTCCGCCTCGGCCGTACGGGCGAGGGCGCCGCCGCCGACGACCTGGGGTTCCTCGGCATGCTGCTCACCGAGGGGCGCGACGTCGGCGGCTTCGTGCGCCGCACCATCGGCCCCGTCCTCGACTACGACGCGCGGCGCGGCACCGAGCTGGTCGCCACCCTGGACGCCTACTTCACCAGCGCCATGAGCCCCGTACGGGCCAAGGACCTGCTGCACGTCCACGTGAACACCGTCGCCCAGCGGCTCGACCGGGTGGCCAGGCTGCTGGGCGACGACTGGCAGTCCCCTGCCCGCGCGCTGGAGATCCAGCTCGCGCTACGGCTGCACCGCCTTTCGGGGACGCTCGTCCACTGAGGGCGCGTGGACGGGCTCGTCGGCGCCCACCGAGTCCAGGTCCCGGAAGCGGGTCTCCTTCGCGCACGCCACGGCGAGAACGGTCAGCAGCGCGGCGGCGATCACGTAGACGCCGACCATCGCCGGGCCGTCGTACTCGGCGAGCAGCGCGGTGGCGATCATCGGCGCGGGCGCGCCCGCCGCGACGGACGAGAACTGCGCCCCGATCGACGCGCCCGAGTACCGCATCCGCGTCGCGAACAGCTCCGAGAAGAACGCCGCCTGCGGCGCGTACATCGCCCCGTGCAGCACCAGCCCGACGGTCGTCGCGAGCACCATCGACCCGAAGCTGCGGGAGTCGAGCAGCGCGAAGTACGGGAAGATCCACGCCCCGACGCCCACGGCCCCCAGCAGATAGACGGGCCGCCGCCCCACCCGGTCGGAGAGCGCGCCCCACATCGGGATGACCGCGAAGTGCACGGCGGAGGCGATGAGGACGGCGTTGAGCGCGGTCTGCTGGGAGAGGTCGAGGTGGTCGGTGGCGTAGACGAGGATGAACGCGGTCAGCACGTAGAAGCTGATGTTCTCCGCCATCCGCGCGCCCATCGCGATCAGCACGTCGCGCCAGTGGTGGCGCAGCACGGCCAGCAGCGGCATCTCCTCGGCGGCATCCGTCTGCTCCCTCTTCC
Source organism: Streptomyces albiaxialis (assembly GCF_039530985.1). Lineage (NCBI taxonomy): Bacteria > Bacillati > Actinomycetota > Actinomycetes > Kitasatosporales > Streptomycetaceae > Streptomyces > Streptomyces albiaxialis. The sequence continues at coordinate 600,297 of NZ_BAAAPE010000001.1, read as the reverse complement.
GGGCCTCCTCACGGGCCCGCGCCGCCTTGAAGACCGGGGACTCGTCCACGGCCAGCCGTATCCACAGCCCGAGCAGCACCAGCACGCCGGAGAGCAGGAACGGCACGCGCCAGCCCCAGCTCTCGAACGCCGCGTCCGACAGCAGCGCCGTCAGCACCGCCAGTACGGCCGTCGCCAGCAACTGCCCGGCGGGCGCGCCCGTCTGCGGCCACGAGGCCCAGAACCCGCGCCGCCGCGCGTCCCCGTGCTCGGAGACCAGCAGCACGGCCCCACCCCACTCGCCGCCCAGCGCGAAGCCCTGCACGAGGCGCAGCGTCGTCAGCAGGACGGGCGCGAGCCCGCCGACCGTCGCGTGGGTCGGCAGCAGGCCGATCGCGAACGTCGCGCCGCCCATCATCAGCAGGCTGACCACCAGCAGCTTCTTCCGGCCGATCCGGTCGCCGTAGTGCCCGAAGACGAGCGCGCCGACCGGGCGGGCCGCGAAGCCCACCGCGTAGGTCAGGAACGACAGCAGGGTGCCGACGAGCGGGTCGGAATCGGGGAAGAACAGCTTGTTGAAGACCAGGGCCGCGGCCGAGCCGTAGAGGAAGAAGTCGTACCACTCGATCGTGGTGCCGACGAGGCTGGCGGCGACGACGCGGCGCAGCGAGCGGGACTCCGCGGAGGCGGAGGGGGAGGAGGTCATACCGCGGCACCGTAGAAAGGAATCCGCGCCCCACCCATGTGTGCGGGGACCACAGCGGGTGGCCCGGACACCGGCGCGCACCACACCCAGTACGCTCGAAGGCATGGCCGACGCACCGTACAAGCTGATCCTCCTCCGCCACGGCGAGAGCGAGTGGAACGCGAAGAACCTGTTCACCGGCTGGGTGGACGTGAACCTCACCGAGAAGGGCGAGAAGGAGGCGGTCCGCGGCGGAGAGCTGATGAAGGACGCCGGCCTGCTGCCCGACGTCGTCCACACCTCGGTGCAGAAGCGCGCGATCCGCACCGCGCAGCTCTCCCTGGAGTCCGCCGACCGCCACTGGATCCCGGTCCACCGCTCCTGGCGGCTGAACGAGCGGCACTACGGGGCGCTCCAGGGCAAGGACAAGGCGCAGATCCGCGACGAGTTCGGCGAGGAGCAGTTCATGCTCTGGCGCCGCTCGTACGACACGCCGCCGCCGGAGCTGGCGGACGACGCCGAGTTCTCCCAGGCCGGCGACCCGCGCTACGCGGGCATCCCCAGCGAGCTGCGCCCCCGCACCGAGTGCCTCAAGGACGTCGTCGTCCGCATGCTGCCGTACTGGTACGACGGCATCATCCCGGACCTCCTCGCGGGCCGCACCGTCCTGGTCGCCGCCCACGGCAACTCGCTCCGCGGCCTGGTCAAGCACCTCGACGGCATCTCCGACGAGGAGATCTCGGGCCTCAACATCCCCACCGGCATCCCCCTCGCCTACGAGCTGGACGCCGACTTCCACCCGGTCAAGAAGGGCGGCACCTACCTCGACCCGGCCGCCGCGAAGGCCGCGATCGAGGCCGTGAAGAACCAGGGCAGGAAGTAGCCGTAGCGCACAGACGCGAACAGACGCGACAGGGCCCCCGTCGGTGATTCTCCGGCGGGGGCTCGTGTCACGGGTCCCGTGTCACACGGTGAACTCGTCTCACACGGTGAAGGGGACCGGGTGGATCTCGTCGGCCCGGTGGCCCGCGCGTTCGTGGACGCGCTGGACCGCCTCGGCGGAGGGGGCCTCGGAGAGGCAGTAGACCGTGCCGGACCGCGGGTCCGCCCAGGCCTTCTCGAAGTGGACGCCTTCTTCCTTCTCCAGGGCGAGGTCGGCCCGGTGCGCCTCGCGGAGCTGGTCGGCCGTGATGCCCTTCATCCCGTGGTGGACGTCCATGAACTGCGACATGGTGCCGCGCCTCCTTCCGGACTCGGGTCCGGGGCGTGCGGAACCGCTCATTCAGCTCGCGGCCCCGACACCTCCATCGTGCGCCTGTCCCGGCCCCGGCGGCGACCCCAGCCCGGCGGAGGCTCGGCTCAGGGGGTGCAGGCCGCCGCGATCGAGAGGCTGTTCTCGTAGAGGTGGTGGCGGGTGATGCGGCCGTTCTCGACAGTGAGGCGGAGGGCGTAGGGGCCCTCGAAGGTCTTGCCGGTCGCGCGGACCGTTCCCGAGAGGTGGCCCAGGATGACGGCGTCGTGGCCGTCGACGAGGAGGGTGTCGACGGAGGCGCGGGCGTCCTCCGGCACGGTGTACTCGGCCATGTCGTCGGCCTGCGCGGCGCACTCGGCGCCGGTCGAGCGGGGGCGTATCCAGGGCACCACGGGGTTCTCGGCGAGCAGCCAGTCGACCTCGTCGGCGAAGAGCGCGGTGAGCCCCTCGGTGTCACCGGCGATGCGCAGCTCGAAGAACTTCTGGACGGTGGCCCGGGTGGCGGCGGCAGCGTCGGTGGTGGCGGTGTCGGCGGCGGTGGCGGAGTCCGCGGTCGTGTTCATGGGGATCAGCCTGCCCCGTGCTCCCGGAGGTGTCGATTACCCGGCACGTAAGACGACCGGAGGCCGCTTTCGCCCTACGCTCAGGACGTGAGTTTCTTCCTGCCCGGTGAGCTGGTCGACGGCGGTGCCGGGGGCGGGCGGCCGCGGCGTACGGCCCGCGACTGGCTGGTCGACGGGATCCTGTTCCTCTGGGCCGTCGGCTGGTGGATGGGCATGACCGCGCTCCTCCAGGACCACACGTACCTGCCGCACTGGCTGGTCGTGCTCGACCCCTGGCTGGGCGGCGCGCTCTGCCTCGCGCTGTGGTGGCGCCGCAGTCACCCGCTGGCCGTGGCGCTGCTGGCCGTACCGGCCGGCGCGCTGACGGACAGCGCCTTCGGCGCGCTGTCCGTGGTCATCCTCAACACTGCGATGCGGCTGCCCTGGCGCCGCGCCGTGCTGGTGCTGGCGGCCTACCTCGCGACCGTCGCCCCGTATCTGTTGCTCTACACGGTGCCGAACGAGGGCGGCTGGCCCGTCGGCGCCTTCGCCCTCGCGTACTACCTGGTCTTCTTCGCCTGGGGCCGCGCCGCGCGGGCCCGCCGCCGGCTCGTGCTGCGGCTGCGGCAGGACGCCGAGCGGGAGCGCGCGGACCACGCGCGACGCCTCGTGGACGCGCGCCGCGCGGAGCGCCGCGCCATCGCGCGGGAGATGCACGACGTGCTCGCGCACCGGATCTCCCTGCTGTCGGTGCACGCGGGCGCGCTCGCGTACCGCACCAAGCAGACGGCGGCGGGCGGCGGCGCGGCGCTGGACGAGGCGGAGATCGCCGAGAGCGCCGGGGTGATCAGGGACAACGCGCACCAGGCGCTCGACGAGCTGCGCGAGGTCCTGCACGTGCTGCGGGCCGACGAGGAGGACGACACGAGCGGCCCGGCGTCCGGCGCGACCGTCGGCACCGGCGGCGCCACCCGCCCGCAGCCGGGGCTCTCCGGCATCGCGGCCCTGGTCAGCGAGGCGCGGGAGGCGGGCCAGCGGGTGCGTTACGAGGACGCGCTGCCCGAGGACGCGGCGCCGCCGCGCCCGCAGCTCCAGCGCACGGCGTACCGCGTCGTCCAGGAGGGGCTGACCAACGCCCGTAAGCACGCGCCGGGCAGCGAGGTCACCGTCCGCCTCACCGGTAGCCCGGGGAACGGGCTGACGCTGCGGGTCAGCAATCCGCTCCCCGAAGATGTCCCCGTCGCGGGCATCCCCGGCGCGGGCGCGGGACTGACCGGCCTGCACGAGCGCCTCGAACTGGAGGAGGGCACGCTGCACCACGGCATCGATCAGGGCGCGTTCACCCTGCTCGCCCGCCTGCCCTGGCCCCTGCGCGCTCCCTAGCGCACGAGGAACGCGCCGCAGCGCACGAGGCACGCGCCGCCCCCCCCCACGTCGCGCCCCCACGTCGCGGGGCCCTGGCCCGTCGAACCGGCCAGGGCCCCGCGAGGCCCCGTGGGGGGCTGGAAGCAGTACGGATTCCCCTGGGACGGTCAGCCGCTCAGCCGCAGCAGCCGCCGCACTGGCAAGGGCCTCCGGACTGGCATCCGCACCCGCACCCCGGGCCGCACCCGCACGCCCCGAGCAGGGGGAGCACCTGCCGCTGAGGGGGCGTGGGGGACGGGGGCGGTCCGGACGAGCGGAGCGACTGCGGAGTGGTCGGGGCAGGCTTCCGGGAGTCAGCCATGGTTCCCTCCTTGGCCTCCTGGCCTCCATGAGTCAGGCGCGGGCACCGCCATTGCACGCCCCCCGACCACGGGCGCATCAAGGGCGCGTGGAAGCACGCGCCGCCCGGAAACCGCCGGGGGCGCGTACGGGCGCTACGCCGACTCGACGGGCGCCGTCCCGTCGTTGTTCGCGAGCGCCGGGTCGATCTCGTCCGCGTAGTCGCCGGTGACGAGGTAGACCACGCGGCGGGCCACCGAGACCGCGTGGTCCGCGAACCGCTCGTAGTAGCGGCCCAGCAGCGTCACGTCGACGGCCGTCTCGATGCCGTGCTTCCAGCGGTCGTCCATCAGGTGCTGGAAGAGCGTGCGGTGCAGCAGGTCCATCGCGTCGTCGTCCTGTTCGAGCTGCATCGCCAGGTCGACGTCCTTGGTGATGATGACCTCGGCCGCCTTCGCCATCAGACGCTGCGCGAGCTGCCCCATCTCCAGCAGCGTCGCCTGGAGGTCGCGCGGCACCGGCGACTCGGGGAAGCGGAGCCTGGCCACCTTGGCGACGTGCTGCGCCAGGTCGCCGGAGCGTTCGAGGTCCGCGCTCATCCGCAGCGAGGTCACCACGATCCGCAGGTCCGTGGCCACCGGCTGCTGGCGGGCCAGGAGCTGTATCGCCCGGGTCTCCAGGTCGCGCTGGAGGTCGTCCACCTTCTCGTCGGCGGCGATGACGCTCTCGGCGAGCTTCAGGTCCGCGTCCAGCATCGCCGTGGTGGCGCGGCCGATGGCGGAGCCGACGAGCCGGGCCATCTCGACCAGGCTGTCCCCGATCGAGTCCAGCTCCTCGTGGTACGCGTCCCGCATAGCTGTCCTTCTTTCGTTCCTGGATTCCTGGATTCCTGAGTTCCTGATAGTGCTGCAGTCACCGCGTTCCCGGGGTACCGCACCCCAGGACAACTGTGATCGTCACACCGGGCTCCCGCCCTACGCTCCCACGGTCCGCCCGAAATGCGACCGGCTCCGGCATCCACGGTGAACCCGAGGCCCCCTCCGGGTTAACACTGGGCGACAGCTCTCCGCGTCAGCCCAGGGAGGGCTGGGGAGCTGTCCCCGAAGGCGCATAACCTGGATGTATGGACGTGAACGCGGCGGTCGCCGCAGCGGCAGCGATAGCCGGGCTCTGCACCGGCGTGATCGCGATGCTGGCGTTCCGCTGGAGTGAGCGCGAGCAGGCCCGCCCCACGCGGACCTCGCTGCACACCGCGAGCAGCGGCCCCGCTCTGCCCCCCGGCGTCGACACCGTCCTTTCCGTGCTGCGCTCCTCCGCGGTGGTGCTGGACGAGAGCGACGCGGTGGTCAAGGCCAGCTCGGCGGCGTACGCACTGGGGCTGGTGCGCGGCGGCAGGCTCGCCGTCGAGCCGATGCTCCAGATGGCGCGCGACACCCGCCGCGACGGGGAGATACGCCAGGTCGAGCTGGACCTCCCCCGGCGCGGCACGGGAAGGGGTGATGCCCTCGCGGTCTCCGCACGCGTGGCTCCGCTCGGCTCCCGCCTGGTGCTCCTCCTGGTGGAGGACCTGACGGAGGCCCGCAGGATCGAGGCCGTACGCCGCGATTTCGTCGCCAATGTGAGCCATGAGCTGAAGACCCCCGTCGGCGCCCTCTCACTGCTCTCCGAGGCGGTCATGGACGCCGCCGACGACCCGGAGGCCGTGCAGCGCTTCGCGGGCCGGATGCAGAACGAGGCGACGCGGCTGACCAGCCTCGTCCAGGAGCTGATCGACCTCTCCCGGGTGCAGAACGACGACCCGCTGGAGGACTCCGAGTCCGTCCGCGTCGACGAACTGGTGACCGAGGCGATCGAGCGCAGCCGCCAGGCCGCCGACAGCAAGCAGATCACGCTGGGCGCCGGAGGCACCGAGAAGCTGCACGTCTGGGGCAACCGCGGCCAGCTCGCCGCCGCGCTCGGCAACCTCGTCGAGAACGCGGTCAACTACTCACCGGCCCGCACCCGGGTCGGGGTCGCCGGACGCCGGATAGCGGCGCCCGGCGGCGACCTCATCGAGATCGCCGTGACCGACCAGGGCATCGGCATCTCGGAGAGGGACAAGGAGCGGATCTTCGAGCGGTTCTACCGCGTCGATCCGGCCCGCTCCCGGGCCACGGGAGGGACCGGCCTCGGTCTCTCCATCGTCAAGCACGTGGCCGCCTCGCACGGCGGGGAGGTCACCGTCTGGAGCGCCGAGGGCCAGGGCTCCACCTTCACCCTGCGACTGCCGGAGGCAGGCAGCGCCCGGGAGAAGGCCGAGGCGGACCGGCAGGGCCGGAACCGCCTGTCAGGCGCACTCAAGGAACCTGCCGCCTTCGAAGACGAGGAGCGGCCCCATTTCGAATCCGAAGAAACAGACGAACCCCTGTCTGCCCCGGAGGTCCGGCCGTGACCCGAGTGCTCGTCGTCGAGGACGAGGAATCGTTCAGCGACGCACTGTCGTACATGCTGCGCAAGGAAGGTTTCGAGGTCGCCGTGGCGGCCACGGGTCCGGATGGGCTCGACGAGTTCGAGCGGAACGGGGCCGACCTCGTGCTGCTCGACCTGATGCTGCCGGGGCTGCCCGGCACGGAGGTGTGCCGCCAGCTCCGCGGCCGCTCCAACGTCCCGGTGATCATGGTGACCGCCAAGGACAGCGAGATCGACAAGGTCGTCGGGCTGGAAATAGGAGCCGACGACTATGTGACCAAGCCCTTCTCCTCGCGTGAGCTGGTCGCGCGCGTACGGGCCGTGCTGCGCCGGCGCGGCGAGCCGGAGGAGGTCACCCCGGCGGCCCTGGAGGCGGGGCCCGTCCGGATGGACGTGGACCGGCACGTGGTCACCGTCGGCGGCGGCAAGGTCGATCTGCCGCTCAAGGAGTTCGACCTGCTGGAGATGCTGCTGCGCAACGCGGGCCGCGTGCTGACCCGTATGCAGCTCATCGACCGCGTCTGGGGCGCGGACTACGTGGGCGACACCAAGACCCTCGACGTCCACGTCAAGCGCCTCCGCGCCAAGATCGAGCCCGACCCGGGCGCCCCGCGCTACCTGGTGACGGTCCGGGGGCTGGGCTACAAGTTCGAGCCGTAAGCCGCGACCGTACGCGTACGCCCGAGCGCGTACGCCCGTACGCGCACGACGGAGCGCCGCCACCCCGGGGAGGGGGGACGGCGCTCCGTCGTATCCGTATGGGGTACGGGCGTGCCCGGGGGCTCAGTGGCCGGCGTGCGCGCCCTGCGAGGGAGAGGACGTGTCGGCCCGCTCGGAGGACTGGGCGCCCGGCGAGGCGGACGCGTGCGCGCCGTCGCGGCCCTTCTCGTCGGGGGAGGCGTTCGGGTCCCGCTCGCCCTCGCGGACGCCCTCGCCGCCCTGGCCCTCTTCACCGGCGCCGGGGGAGGCGGACTCGGACGGCGAGCCGGTGCCCTCGGGGATCGAGGGGCCGGCGCTGGGGCCGACCTTGTCGTAGCCGTGCTTCGCGGGCACGACCGTGGCGCGCATCTTCACGGCGCCGGTGGTGCTGAGGTCGAAGACGACCGCGTGCGCGTTGCCGTCGCGGACACCGGCCGCCTTGGAGTCGGTGAGCAGCGCGGCGGCGTTCTGCTTGCCGCCCAGCGCCAGGGAGCCGCCCGCGGGCACGGTGAGCGTCTTCTCGCCCTTGGCGGGGCTCAGCTCGGCGCGGCCCGCCGAGCCGACGGTCACGGCCTTGAGGGTCTGGTCCTTGGCGCCGTCGTTGAAGATCCGGCCGGTCACCGTGGCGGGACCGGAGCCCTCCGCCTCGGTGACGATGTTGACGTTCTGGATCTTGATGTCGCCGACCGTCTTGGCGGCGTTGTCGGGCTTGATCTCCAGCGTCTGGGCGTCGTTCCCCGCACCACAGGCGGTCAGCGTGGCGACGGCGAGCGCGAGGGTGGTGGCGGCGAGGGTGCCGCGTCGAAGGCTGCTGCTCACGGCGGCGGCAACTCCTAGGCGAGCTTGGGCGGCGGCACCGGTGATCGCGGTGGAGCGCGGTCGCGCACGTGCCGGACGCGTACGGATGGGCGTTTCGTGCGCGCTCAGGTTACCGACAGCCCGTGGGTGCCCCGCACCCGACCCTCCAACTCGCCCGCGTGTCACCGCTGAATACGCCCCGTCCGGCATCGGGCGAGGCATCCGTACGGGCGATTCCCGGGAATGCGCGCGCGCTTCAAGAATTGATCAACAGCTCATCTACGGCACTCTCTCGGGGGCTCTCGGGACGCCATTGATCAATTCTTGGGAAAGGCGTAACAACGGCCGAAGTGGAGCCTCGCTACAGCCGGACAAAACGGTCAACGGGCGGCGCGTCGGGGGGCTTCCCGGAGCGTGAGAGGCGCGTTTCCCGGTGTGCGCAGACCCGCTCCCACCTGCGAATAAGCGCTTGCAATGACCGGCCGATGCACGATACGGGGCCCGTTGTCAAGCCCCGAGATATGCCCTGACCTGCGAAAACGCCATTCAGAAGAAGGCGTTCTCGTGTTACCCTGGATAGCCACGGAAGGGGTACCTGACACATGACGTTCAAGGTTGGCGACACCGTGGTCTATCCCCATCACGGGGCCGCGCTGATCGAGGCCATCGAAACTCGCCAGATCAAAGGCGTGGACAAGACCTACTTGGTTCTGAAGGTAGCGCAGGGCGACTTGACGGTTCGTGTGCCAGCGGACAATGCGGAGTTCGTGGGCGTGCGCGACGTGGTCGGTTCGGACGGGCTGGACAGGGTCTTCGAGGTGCTCCGCGCGCCGTATGCCGAGGAGCCGACCAACTGGTCCCGCCGCTACAAGGCGAATCTTGAGAAGCTCGCGTCCGGCGACGTGATCAAGGTGGCGGAGGTCGTGCGCGACCTGTGGCGCCGTGAGCGCGAGCGCGGCCTGTCGGCGGGCGAGAAGCGCATGCTGGCGAAGGCACGCCAGATCCTCGTGAGCGAGCTGGCCCTCGCGGAGAACACGAACGAGGACAAGGCCGAGGCACTTCTCGACGAGGTCCTCGCGTCCTGATACACACTGCCGCGGTGCCCGGGTGACCCTGTCGTCACCGGGCGCCGCGGCATGTTCATAGCCGGGCGGCCCTCTTTGTCCTGCCTCGTCCAGTGCCTACTGTGGTGCTTGGCGTGCCGGGCCCGGGCGGCTAGCTCGACCGTGATCACGGAAGGGTTCGGTCGGCGCGTCGCGCCCGGCACGGTGTGGCCATACCCAACTCGGCTGAGGACACAAACCTGAACGCGCAACCGATGTCAATCGAATCGCCGGAATCCAGCGCTTCCGGAGCGTCCGGCGGCCCCGCGGGCGCCCCCGGGCGCACCGCGGTCGTGATCCCCGCCGCGGGCCGCGGCGTGCGGCTCGGCCCCGGCACCCCCAAGGCCCTCCGCGAGCTGGGCGGCGTCCCGATGCTGGTGCACGCGGTCCGCGCCACGGCGCGCGCCCGCGCCGTCGCGCTGGTCGTCGTGGTCGGCCCGCCCGACGGCACCGCCGAGGTCCGCCACCTGCTCGACGAGCACGGGCTGGAGGCCGTCGAGGTCGTCCCCGGCGGCGAGACCCGGCAGGACTCCGTCCGCCTCGGCCTCGACGCGCTCCCCGCCGACATCGACGCGGTCCTGGTGCACGACGCGGCCCGCCCGCTCGTCCCGGCCGACACGGTGGACGCCGTCGCCACGGCCGTACGGGAGGGCGCGCCCGCCGTCGTACCGGCGCTGCCCGTCGCGGACACCGTCAAGGAGGTCGAGCCGCGCGGCGACGGCGCCGCCGAGCCCGTCACCGGCACCCCCGACCGTTCCCGGCTGCGCGCCGTCCAGACCCCGCAGGGCTTCGCCCGCAAGGTGCTCGCCGAGGCCCACGCGCGCGTCGCGCGCGAGGGCGAGGGGGCCACGGACGACGCCGGCATGGTCGAGCGGATCGGCGTGGAGGTCGTGGTCGTCCCCGGCCACGAGGAGGCGTTCAAGGTCACCCGCCCGCTGGACCTCGTCCTGGCGGAGGCCGTTCTCGCGCGCAGGAGGGCGAACGTTGGCTACTGAGGCCGCTAAGACGGCTAAGGCCACCAAGGCCGCTGAGGTCACGATTCCGCTGGTCGGCGTCGGCACGGACGTGCACGCCTTCGAGGAGGGCCGCGCGCTGTGGTGCGCGGGCCTGCTGTGGGAGGGCGAGCGGTACGGCCTCGCCGGGCACTCCGACGGCGACGTCGCCGCGCACGCCGCCTGCGACGCGCTCTTCTCCGCCGCCGGGCTCGGCGACCTCGGCGCCCACTTCGGCACGGACCGCCCCGAGTGGTCCGGCGCCGCGGGCGTCACGCTGCTCGCCGAGGCCGCCCGCATCGTGCGCGACGCCGGGTTCGGGATCGGCAACGTCGCCATCCAGGTGATCGGCGTACGCCCCAAGATCGGCAAGCGCCGCGAGGAGGCCCAGAAGGCGCTCTCCGCCGCCGTCGGCGCCCCCGTCTCCGTCTCCGGCACGACGACGGACGGCCTCGGGCTGACGGGCCGCGGGGACGGCCTCGCCGCCGTCGCGACCGCGCTCGTGGTGCGGCAGAGTGCGGAGTGACGGAATCCGTACACCGCAGGAACAGGAAGAGTAGGAGCTCTCCGTGGCAGTCCTCTCCGACGAACTGAAGAAGGTCCTCGACGGCCAGGTGTTCGTGGCGGTCGCGACCATCCAGCCCGACGGCAGCCCCCAGGTCTCCCCGGTCTGGGCGAAGCGGGACGGCGACGATGTCCTCATCTCCACCACCGTCGACCGCCGCAAGACCCGCAACCTGCGGCGCGACCCGCGCGTCACGGTGCTGGTCCAGCCCGCCGACAACCCGTACACGTACGCCGAGCTGCGCGGCACCGCCACCCTCACCACCGAGGGCGGCCAGGAGCTGATCGACGAGCTGGCGCGGAAGTACACGGGGAAGACCTACGCCGAGTTCAACCCCGCCTCGTCCGAGGACGCGGAGCGGGTCGTCGTCCGTATCGGCGTCCGCAAGGTCGTCGGGCGCCTGTGAACCGGCCCGGGAGAGCCGCTCCCGCGGCTCTCCCGGACACGCGCGCGAGCAGGCGCGTGCGCCGACTACCCTGGGGCCCGTGACTCTTCGCCTGTACGACACCAGCGCCCGGCAGATCCGTGATTTCAGTCCCCTCGTGCCGGGCTGCGTCTCGATCTACCTGTGTGGCGCCACCGTCCAGGCGCCCCCGCACATCGGCCACATCCGCTCGGGGCTGAACTTCGACGTCATGCGCCGCTGGTTCGCCCACCGCGGCTACGAGGTCACGTTCGTGCGGAACGTGACGGACATCGAAGACAAGATCATCGCCAAGTCGGCCGAGCAGAACCGCCCCTGGTGGGCGATCGGTTACGAGAACGAGCGCGCGTTCAACGCGGCCTACGACGCGCTGGGCTGCCTCCCGCCGACCTACGAGCCGCGCGCGACCGGGCACGTGCCCGAGATGATCACGATGATGAGCGCCCTCATCGACCGCGGCCACGCCTACGCGGCCGACGGGAACGTCTATTTCGACGTGCGCTCCTTCCCCGACTACCTCGCGCTGTCCAATCAGGACCTCGACCACCTCCTCCAGCCCGAGGGCGAGGGCGAGACCGGCAAGCGGGACCCGCGCGACTTCGCGATGTGGAAGTCCGCCAAGCCGGGCGAGCCCGCCTGGGAGACGCCCTGGGGCCCCGGGCGCCCCGGCTGGCACCTGGAGTGCTCGGCGATGGCGCACAAGTACCTGGGCGCCGCCTTCGACATTCACGGCGGCGGCGTGGACCTCGTCTTCCCGCACCACGAGAACGAGATCGCGCAGTCCAAGGCGTACGGGGACACCTTCGCGCGCTACTGGGCGCACAACGCGTGGGTGACCATGAGCGGCGAGAAGATGAGCAAGTCGCTCGGCAACTCGGTGCTCGTCTCCGAGATGGTCCTCCGCTGGCGCCCCATCGTCCTGCGCTACTACCTGGCGTCCCCGCACTACCGCTCCACGATCGAGTACAGCGCGGAGTCCCTCGGCGAGGCCGAGGCAGCCTTCACGCGCATCGAGGGCTTCCTCCAGCGGGCGGGCGAGACGGTCGGCGACGTCGCCCCCGCGTCCGAGGTGCCCGAGGCGTTCGCGCAGGCCATGGACGACGACTTCGCCGTCCCGCAGGCCCTCGCGGTCGTCCACAACACCGTCCGGCAGGGGAACGCGGCCCTCACCGAGGACCGCAAGGACGACGTCGTCCGTACGGTCGCCGAGGTCCGCGCCATGCTCGGCGTCCTCGGCCTCGACCCGCTGGACGAGACCTGGGCGCAGGGCGGCTCGGGGGAGCGCGGCGAGGAACTGCGCTCCGTCGTGGACTCCCTCGTCCGGCTCGTCCTCGACCAGCGCCAGGCCGCCCGCGCCCGCAAGGACTACGCGATGGCGGACGCCCTGCGCGACGAGCTGAAGCAGGCCGGGCTCGCCATCGAGGACACCCCGCACGGGCCCCGCTGGGAGCTGGCCGCCGAGTAGGCGGAGCGGTACGGCGGCCCAGTACCGTTGACAGTCTGATGTTCGACCACCGCGCTGACCGCGCGCCAGGAAACAGGTAGGTGCCGTGATGGCCGGGAACAACCCGCGCTCCAACCGGAGCGTGTCCAAGAAGAAGGGCGCGCAGGTCGGCAGCGGCGGCAACCGGCGCCGCGGCCTGGAGGGCAAGGGCCCCACGCCGCCCGCCGAGATGCGCAAGGGCCACGCCAAGCAGCGCGCCGCCCAGGCCAAGGCCCGCCGCGCCCAGGGCCGCCCGCAGCGCAAGGGCGCCAAGGGCACCTCCGAGCTGGTCGTCGGCCGTAACTCGGTCGTGGAGGCCCTGCGCGAGGGCGTCCCGGCGAACGCGCTGTACGTCCAGCAGTTCATCGACAACGACGAGCGCGTCCGCGAGGCCGTGCGCGTCGCGGGCGAGCGCGGCGGCATCCACCTGGTCGAGGCCCCGCGCCCCGAGCTGGACCGGATGACCAACGGGCTCAACCACCAGGGCGTCGTCCTCCAGGTCCCGCCGTACGAGTACGCGCACCCGGAGGACCTCGCCGCCGCGGCGTACGACGAGGGCGAGGACCCGCTGATCGTCGCCCTCGACGGCGTCACCGACCCGCGCAACCTGGGCGCCGTCGTCCGCTCCGTCTCCGCCTTCGGCGGCCACGGCGTGGTCGTCCCCGAGCGCCGCGCGGCCGGGATGACGGCGGGCGCGTGGAAGACCTCGGCGGGCACGGCGGCGCGTACGCCCGTCGCGCGCGCCACCAACCTCACCCGCGCGCTGGAGGCGTACCAGAAGGCGGGCCTCACGGTCGTGGGCCTCGCGGCCGACGGCGAGGTCGAGCTGGACGAGCTGGCGGCGCTGGACGGCCCGCTCGTCGTGGTCGTCGGCAGCGAGGGCAAGGGCCTGTCGCGGCTGGTCGGCGAGACGTGCGACGTGCGCGTGCGGATCCCGATGCCGGGCGGCGCCGAGTCGCTCAACGCGGGCGTGGCCGCCGGGGTCGTGCTCTACGAGGCGGCGCGCCGCCGCCGTTGAGCGCGGCTCCCCGCTCCGGTAGCGGTTCCGGCCCGGTGATCTTGACGGGTCTCGGACAGATCGGGACGGTCAAGGCAGTGTCCTAAACGTCCATCACTCGGTTAGATGAGTGTGGACACCAGAACACCCCGCGCTGGCGCCGCGGGCCCGCGCGGTTTCTTCGACGACGAGCCGGTGCTGAGCACGGTCAAGGTTCCGTCCGACCCCGCTGAGGTGGTCGTCAATCACGCGAGCTTCCGGGTGCGGCTCGGCTCCGCGGCGGCCTCCGGGCCGTCCGGGCCCGCGCGGCCGCACGTGGGCGAGGAGACGCAGCCCATGCCCGCCGTGGCGACCGCGGGAGCCGCCGCGGGAGCCGGAGCGGGCGCGGCCGGAGCCGGCGCGGCGGCGGGCGGCAGGCGCCGTACGCCCGTCGTGTGGAGCGGCCGGGCCGAGCCCGACGACACGGGCGCGACGCGGCTGGTGCAGGCCGTCCGTACGGCCGAGGCCGAGCGGACGCACGGCACGGCGGCGGGCGACGGGGCCGGAGGCGACGCGACGGCCACCCAGGTGCTGCCCCAGGTCACCGACCCCGGCGGCCGACCGGACCGCGGCGGCCCCCCGACGGGCCCCGCCACGGTCGTCGGCCCGCCGCGCGGCCCGCAGCCCTCGGAGGCCGAGCGCCCGCTGCTGAGCGGCGTACGCCCGGCGCGCGGAGCCTTCGACGAGCCGGAGGACACCGGGGAGTTCGAGACCCTCCACGGCCGCCCCGGCGAGCCCACGACCGTGATCGACCCCCGGGAGGTCCGGGAGGCCCGGGAGGCCGACGGGAGGGAGCGCCGCCGCGGCGACGCCGTCCGGCACGGCTTCTATCCCGACCGGCGCATGAACCTCGGCGTCGTGCTGCTCCCGCTCCGCGTCTTCCTCGGCTTCATCACGGTCTACGCGGGCATGGGCAAGCTCTGCGACCCCGTCTACTTCGACGGCGGCGAGCGCGGCTCGATGGTCACCTGGCTGCGCTCCCTCGACCCCTGGGCCATCGCCTCCCCGCTGCGCGACTTCGCGCTCGCGCACCCGGTCGGCGCCGGGCTGACGGTGGCGTTCCTCCAGGTCATCGTCGGCGTCCTGACGATGTTCGGCCTCTGGCAGCGGCTCGCGGCCTCGTTCGGCGCGCTGCTGTCGGTGGCGCTGCTGCTGACGGTGAGCTGGTCCTCGGTCCCCGTGTACGACGCGCCGGACATCATCTACCTCGCCGCCTGGAGCCCGCTGATCATCGCGGGCGCGCCCGTCTACTCCGTCGACGCGCGCCTCGCGGGCGACGCCTGGCGCAAGCTCGGCCCCCGCGTCCCGCTCTGGGACCTGCGCCGCCGGGTGCTGCGCCGGGGCGCCGTGCTGGCCACGCTCATCGTCGGCTGCGCGCTGCTGATCGGCTCGCTGCTCGGCAGCGCGGTCCGCTCCTCGCAGGTCGCGACCGTGCCGCGGAAGGGCGAGACGCCCACCAACCAGCTCCCCGGCTCCCCGCTGCCCAAGCGGCCCGGCGCGAGCACCACCACGGGCCAGGCCTCCCAGGGACCCGGCGAGGCGACGGGCTCCCCCGCGGGCACCGACTCGCGCCGCAAGGCCCGCCCCTCGTCCCCCGAGACCCGTCCCGGCAACCGCCAGAGCGCGACCACGGGCCCGGAGACGACGCCGAGCCAGCAGCAGACCACCACCAGCCCCGCGCAGCGCCAGACGGCGCCTCCCGCGCAGGAGCAGCCCGCGCAGCCCGAGGCCACCACGGGCGGCTCCGCGGGCCCCGACGCGGGCAGCGCGGCCCGCAGCACGTCCACGGCGGGCAGCGGCGGCGGTACGTCCTCGACGGGCGGCGGCACCACGGGCGGCGGCGACAGCGGCGGCGGTGGCGGCGGCCGCGCGCTGGGCGGCCTGCTGGGGGGCCGGTGACGGCCCCGCGCTGACCGGCGCGCCGTACGGACGCCGTGAGGGCTGCCGGGAGAGTCTCCCGGCAGCCCTCACGCATGTCCCGGCCGGAGGTGTCTCGGCCGGAGGCGCTATTCGCCCCTGTGCTGGGCGAGTTCGCGGGCGGCCTCGGTCAGGTCCTTGGCGGTGTCGATGGCCCGCCAGTACGAGCCCTGGGGCAGCGGGAAGCCCGCGAGGCGGCGCTCCCGGGCGAGGCGCGGGAACGTGGCGCGCTCGTGGTCGCCCCAGTCGGGCAGCAGGCCGGTGAACGACGGCGAGAAGACGTAGACGCCCGCGTTGATCAGATACGGGGACGGCGGGGCCTCGATGAAGTCGAGGACGTGCCCGAACTCGTCGGTCTCCACGGCCCCCCACGGGATACGGGGCCGGGCGAGCGCGAGGGTCGCGGTGGCGTCGCGCTCGGCGTGGAACGCGGCCATCTCGCGGAGCGAGAAACGGGTCCAGATGTCCCCGTTCGTCGCGTACCAGGGCTCGTCGGCGCGGGGCAGCGAACGGGCGGCGAACTTCAGTCCGCCGCCGCGCCCCAGGGGCTCGGGCTCGATCACGGTCGTGACGCGGAGCGGCAGTTCGGCCCCGGCGAGCCACTCCTGGAGGACCTCGGCGAGGTGCCCGCAGGAGACGACGGCGTCGGTGACGCCCTCGGCGGCGAGCCAGGCCAGTTGGTGGCCGATGATCGGTGTCCCGGTGCCGGGGATCTCGACCATCGGCTTGGGACGGTCGTCGGTGTACGGCCGAAGCCGTGATCCCTGGCCACCGGCGAGGATCACGGCTTGGGTCGGATGCGCGGTCATGAGCCGCAGCCTATGCGCGGGGTGTGGTGCGTGGTGTGTGATGCGGGGTGCGTGATGCGGGGTGAGGGGACGCAGTCGCCCTCTCAGTTCATCTGGGCGACCCCGTAGGCGAACGAGGTGTCGCAGACCGGGCGCGAGTAACGGTGCGCGCGGTGCGCGGCGCCGTACTTCTTCACCGCGGCCCTGCCCAGCGCCCGCGCGATGGACGCGCAGTGCTTCGCGAGGGACGGCTTGCGCGACATCTCCTTCTGGAGGCTGGTGAGCGCGGCGGAGGGGTTCTCCTCCTGGAGCTCGGCGACGAGCCGGTCGCGGAGCACGTCCTGCGGTGCGCGGGACTTCGCCTGCGTCGACGCCTTCTCGGCGGACGCGGTGAGCACCTGCGAGTCGCTGGGCGAGGTGGCCCAGGGGACGCGGGTGACGGCGAGGGTCCCGGAGAGAACGAGGACGACCGGGAGTACGAGGGCGAGGGATCGGCCGATTCGGCGGGCTGCGTGGTTCACGCCCGCGATCGTAGCGAGGGGTAGTGATTTGGCGACATTTTGTCACCGTATCGAGGGACGGGAATTTTGGGTTGTTCGGGCGTGCGCTCGTAAAAGGGGGCCGGAAACAGGAGTGCGGCGGGCCGAGGGGCCCGCCGCACTGCCTGTCTTCGGTCTGTGTCCGGTCTGTCTCCGGTGGTGCTGATCAGTCGGAGAGACGCTCGCCGGAGGAGGTCGAGAACACGTGGGTCTCGCCGCCGCGCGGGACGACGTGGACGGTGGAGCCCTTCTCCGGCACGTTCCGCCCGGAGACGCGGACGACCAGGTCGCGGGTCTCGCCGCCGATGTCCGCGGTGCCGTAGACGTAACCGTCGGCGCCGAGTTCCTCCACGACGTTCACCGTGACGGCGACACCGGCCGGCTCGTCCTTGGAGAGCGCCGACGACCCGTCGCCGTTCGCCAGGTCGAAGTGCTCGGGGCGGACGCCGACCGTGACGGTCGTGTCGCCCTTGTCGGAGGCCGCGCTCAGGGCCTCGCGCTCGACGGGAACGACGCTGTTGCCGAACTTGACGCCGCCGTCGGTGATCGGGACCTCCACCAGGTTCATGGCGGGGGAGCCGATGAAGCCGGCCACGAAGAGGTTCGCCGGGCGGTCGTACATGTGGCGCGGGGTGTCGACCTGCTGGAGCAGACCGTCCTTGAGGACGGCCACGCGGTCGCCCATCGTCATGGCCTCGACCTGGTCGTGCGTGACGTACACGGTGGTGATGCCGAGGCGGCGCTGGAGGCCCGCGATCTGCGTACGGGTCTGGACGCGGAGCTTCGCGTCGAGGTTCGACAGCGGCTCGTCCATGAGGAAGACCTGCGGCTCGCGGACGATCGCGCGGCCCATCGCGACACGCTGGCGCTGACCGCCGGAGAGAGCCTTGGGCTTACGGCCCAGGTAGTCGGTCAGGTCCAGGATCTTCGCCGCGTCCTCGACCTTCTGCCGGATCTCGGCCTTCGGCACGCCCGCGATCTTGAGCGCGAAGCCCATGTTGTCGGCCACGGACATGTGCGGGTACAGCGCGTAGTTCTGGAACACCATCGCGATGTCCCGGTCCTTCGGCGGAAGGTGCGTGACGTCCCGGTCACCGATCCGAATGTTGCCCTCGTTCACATCCTCGAGTCCCGCGAGCATCCGCAGCGAGGTGGACTTTCCGCAGCCGGAGGGGCCGACGAGGACGAGGAACTCGCCGTCCTCGATCTCGATGTCGAGCTTGTCGACGGCGGGCTTGTCGGCGCCGGGGTACACCCGGGTCGCCTGGTCATAGGTGACCGTGGCCATGTTCTCTTCTCCTTCACCGGCAGGTACGTGCCGGACGATCCGTCGTAAAGGGAGTGGTCCACCCTGTGGACCTGCCGTGACGCTAACCCCCGCACAGCGGTTTTGTCAGTACCTCCGCTCACGCCCACCGCCCGCGAGCCCCCGAAACCACCTCGCGGGGCCCCGCACGGGGGTGGGTACACTGCACGAGCACGCCACCCCGCGCGCGTGGCTCGCCGCCTTAGCTCAGCTGGTTAGAGCATCTGTCTTGTAAACAGAAGGTCGTCGGTTCGAATCCGACAGGCGGCTCGGTTCGTATCAGCAGGTGAGAGGCCCCGTCCCGGGTGCGGGACGGGGCCTTTTTCGTGGCGTACGGCGGCGGCGTACATGGCGTGGGGCTGGCGGATGAGGGCGTATGCCTCGTTGCAGGGTGAGGGCGCCGCTCGGGGTGATGGCCTGCACGGCTGGACGCGGTTCGTGTCTGTGCAGGACCACCGCAACCTCATCCACTTGGCCGGCCCGGCTTGACGACGTGGGCGCCGCGGTGGACGTCTCTGCGCCGATTGACGGTGGTGGTCGCGTGGGCCGGTGTCCCCCGGACGGCCTAGTTGTGATGGCGGGGCGGGGGAGGGGCGGTGATCGTTTAAGGGTCAGTGCACTCTTCTCTTGGAGGCGCAATGCGTATCCGTACCGGCATTGTCAGCGCCGCCGTCGTGACGGCGGCAATCTTCTCCAGCGCCGGCGCAGCCCTGGCCGCCGACACCCCGGAGGACGTTGTCAAGCACCGTCCGGTCAGCGTCGTCGACGACGGGCCGACGGGCATCGGGGTGAACCTGCTCTGCGGGATCGGCATCCTGGGGAAGGGCTCCTGCAGCAACTGAGGCCGCAGCCTCACTGAGGCACCGGCCTCACTGAGGCCCAGCCTCCGAAGGCCCCGCCCGGGAATCGGTTTCCGGGCGGGGCCCTCCCCTGTTCCGCTACCGGCGTTCCGGCGTTCCGCTACGGCTGCCTGCCCAGCAGTGTCAGGAGGCGGGCGTGGGCGTCGGCGTCCGGCGGGGGTGTGACCGGGGCGTCGAAGAGGCCCGGCTGGCCCGTGGGGGAGACGAAGGCGCGGGCCTTTTCGTAGAGGGGGTCGGCGAGGGAGTCCTGGAGGTGGACCTTGGTGCCCGTGGCGTGGCTGAGGTCCCAGGCGTGGACGGCGAGGTCCGTCGTCATCTGCCAGGCGTAGTCCGTGGCGGGGATGGTCCCGCCCGTCACGTGGACCTCGCCCTCCAGGGCGTGCGGGGCGTGGAACGCCTCGTGGGAGGCCGCGCTCGCCTCCTCCCACGCGCGCGTCGGGTCGTCGCCGGTGACGTCGCCGTCGTAACGGGTGCCGACCTCGGCGAGGGTTTCCTTACGGAGCAGGTGCGGGGCCCAGAGGTGCTCGCTGACCAGGTGGTTCACCAGGTCGCGGGCGTTCCAGTCCGCGCAGGCGGTCATCGCGGTCCACTGGTCGTCGCGCACCTGGTGGACCGTACGGTCGAAGAGGGAGAAGGCCGCGTCGAAGGCCCTGATGACTTCGTGTGTCATGTCTTCCAGCCTGCCTCAGACCGGCTGTTTGTTCGCGTCAGCCCTGCCCCTACCCCTGCACCTACTGCTGCCGCTGGTTCTCGTTGAACTCCTCGACCCACTTCTTGTGCTGCTCGTAGTCCGCCGTGAAGCGGGTGTCGCCGGGGGCGACGGTGACGAAGTACAGCCAGTCGCCCTGGGGCGGCTTCGCCGCGGCGCGGCGGGCGTGGAGGCCGGGGGTGTTGATGGGGGTCGGGGGGAGGCCCTTGTGGCGGTACGTGTTGTACGGGGAGTCGAGGCGGGTGTCCTCGTGGGTGGTGTCGAGGGTGGAGCGCTTCAGGGCGTAGTTGATGGTGGAGTCCATCTGGAGGGGCATGCCCTGGGCGCGGCGGTTGGCGACGACGCGGGCGACCTTGCCCATGTCCGTCGGGTTGTCGGCCTCGGCCTGCACGATGCTGGCGGTCGTGAGCGTCCCGTAGTCGTCGATGCCGTCACGTGCCAGGCGCTTGTCGTACGTACGGACCATGGTGGCGAGCAGGCTCGTGGGGGTGCGGTCCTTGAGCGCGTACGTGCCGGCGGCGAGGTAGCCCTCCGGGTTCTGCTTGGCCTCGGGCGGCAGTCGCAGGGTGCCCTTGCGCGCGGCGCGCTCGGCGGCCTTGCGGGTCGTTCCCTTGGGGACGTCGAGCGCCTGGTCGACGGCCGCGTACACCTGGTACGCGCGCCAGCCCTCCGGGATCTCCAGGGTCGCCGTGTCCTCCTCGTGCTGCCTGAGCAGCAGGAATACGGCCGCTCCCGCGGCCAGGGCCAGTACGCACAGCAGGGCCACGCCGATGGGCCAACGCTTCCGCCTCGTGGTCATAGAGGGAACCGTAGGCCCTCGGGGTGGCCCCGCGTGGGCCGGGACCCCGAGTTCCGGTTACGGGCGGCTCAGGGGACGAGGACCACCTTGCCCGTCGTCGCCCGGGACTCCAGTGCCGCGTGGGCCTCCGCCGTGTCCGCGAGGCGGAACGTGCTGACGAGCGGCACCAGAATGCCCTTCGCCGCGAGCGCCAGGGACTCCTCCTCCAGCGCGCGCTTGTGCTCCTGGACCGCGGCCGCGGGCAGGGCCTGGACGGTGATGCCGCGGGCGCTCAGCTCCTCGTCGGTGAGGGCGGGGGTCGTGTCGTCGGAGACCAGGGACGACGAGCCGCCGTAGGCGTGGTGGACGCCGCCGGGCGCGAGCAGGTCGAGCGCCGTACGGGCCAGGGCGCCGCCGGGGCTGTCGAAGAGCTGGGTGACGGGACGGTCGCCGCCCAGCTCGGCCCGTACGCGCTCCGCCCAGCCCTCGCGGGCGTAGTCGACGGCGAGGTCGACGTCGAGCTCGCGGACGAGGGCGGTCTTGGCCTCGCCGCCCGCGGCGCCGACGACGAAGGCGCCGCGGTGTTTGGCGTACTGCGCCAGGAGCGCGCCCATGCCGCCCGCGGCGGCGAGGACCAGGACCGTGTCCTCGGGCGCGATACGGGCCTGGCGGAGGACGCCCATGACCGTACGGCCCGTGCCGATCATGGCGACGGCGGCGGGCGCGGAGAGCGCGTCCGGTACGGGGTGGAGCGCGGCGGCGTCGGCGACGGCCAGCTCCGCGTAGCCGCCCGGGGCCTGGCCCAGGTGGACGGTGACGCGGCGGCCGAGCCAGCCCGGGTCGGTGCCCTCGCCGAGCGCGTCGACGGTGCCCGCGACCTCGCGGCCGGGGATCGTCGGCAGCTCGGGGAGCGGGAGGGGGCCGAGCCGCCGCCCCGCGCGGAGGGTGGCGTCGATGAGGTGGACGCCGGCGGCCTCCACGGCGATCCGGACCTGGCCGGGGCCGGGCGCGGGGTCGGGGACCTCCTCGTACGTGAGGTTCCCGGCGGGGCCGAAGGCGTGCAGTCGGGCGGCGTGCATGGGGGGCTCCTCGTGATCGGCGCGGGCGGCGACGCTCGCGAGTCTGCTACTTGAAGTTACGTTCAAGTCAAGGCTTTTCCGGCCGCGGGACGGCCCCGGGATTGTCAGTGGCGCCGGGCAGCATGGACGCATGGCGAAGGCGAGTGGCGCAGGGCGAGCGGCGGGCGTACGGGAAGCGAGGCGGCCGGAGGTCCGGCTGCCCGAGTTGCGGCCGTACGAGGGGCGGGACGGCGGAGGGCTGGAGCCCGACGGGGATTACGACGGGGTGGGCTTCGAGGATCTCGACCTGGGCGGCGCGGAGGCCTCAGGGGCGACGTTCCTCGACTGCGGGATCCTCCGGTGCGGGCTCGACGGGGCGGGGCTGGAGAAGGCCCGGGTGATCGACTCGGTGCTGGACGGCGTGTGGGGTGTCGGCACGCGGCTGGCGGGGGCCGAGCTGCGGGACGTGGAGCTGCGGGACGCGCGGCTGGGCGGCACGCAGTTGCACGGGGCCCGGCTGAACCGGGTGCTGGTGCGGGGCGGGAAGGCCGACTTCCTGAACCTGCGTCAGTCGAGGCTCACGGACGTCACGTTCGAGGGATGCGTGCTCGTCGAGCCGGACTTCGGCGGGGCGGCGCTGGAGCGGGTGACGTTCGTCGACTGCGTGCTGCGGCGGGCGGAGTTCGGGCGGGTCACGCTCAAGGACGTGGACCTGCGCGGCGTCACGGAGCTGGACATCGCGACGGGCGTGGACCGGCTGGCGGGCGCGGTGATCAGTCCGGCCCAGCTCATGGACCTGGCGCCCGCGTTCGCGGCGCAGATCGGGGTGCGGGTGGAGCAGCCGGTGCGTAGGCGCACGTAAGCCAACAATTGTCAGCAGGGTTCCACACGTGCGAACACAGTCGTACGGTGACCTCGCGGGGGACTTGTTGCGTTCATGTCCAATGCGCGTACGAGCGAGGTTGGAGGAACGGATGAAGAGAGCCTTGGGCACGTTCACCGTCACCCTGTTGTGCGCCCTCGGGCTGACGGCCCCCGCGCACGCGGCACCGGCACCGGACCCGGCAACGGCCGTGGCCCCTGCACCCGCACCCGCCCCCACCCCCGGTGACGGTCTCGCCAAGACCCCGCCCATGGGGTTCAACAACTGGAACTCCACGCACTGCGGCCCCGAGTTCAACGAGGACATGGTCAAGGGCATCGCCGACCTGTTCGTCGAGAAGGGCCTGAAGGACAAGGGCTACGAGTACGTGAACCTCGACGACTGCTGGGCCGAGCCCGGCCGCGACGCCGAGGGCAAGCTCGTCCCGAACAAGGAGCGCTTCCCGAACGGGATCGCGGCCGTCGCCGACTACGTCCACTCCAAGGGCCTCAAGCTCGGCATCTACACGAGCGCCGGGACATGGACGTGCAACACCGAGCCGGGGATGCCCGGCGCGCTCGGCCACGAGGAGAGCGACGCCCAGCAGTTCGCGGACTGGGGCGTCGACTACCTCAAGTACGACAACTGCAACAACCAGGGCGTCCCCGCCCGGCAGCGCTACGAGACGATGCGCGAGGCCCTGGAGAAGACCGGCCGCCCCATCGTCTACAGCATCTGCGAGTGGGGCGAGAACAAGCCCTGGGAGTGGGCCGGGGACGTCGGGCACCTGTGGCGCACCACCGGCGACATCGCCGACAACTGGGACAGCATGCTCGGCATCATGAAGCAGAACCTGCCGCTCGCGCCGTACGCGGGCCCGGGCCGCTGGAACGACCCGGACATGCTGGAGGTCGGCAACGGCGGCATGACGGACACCGAGTACCGCACGCACTTCTCGATGTGGGCGATCATGGCCGCGCCGCTGCTCATCGGCTCCGACCTGCGCAAGGCGGGCGACGAGACGCTGGAGATCCTCGGGAACGAGGAGGTCATCGCCGTCGACCAGGACCCGCTCGGCAAGCAGGGGTCCGTCGTCTCGGAGGAGGGCGGCCGCTGGGTCGTCAGCAAGGAGATGAAGGACGGCAGCCGCGCCGTCGCGCTCTTCAACGAGACGGGCGAGGAGCAGACCGTCTCCACCACCGCGAAGGCCGTCGGCCTCCCGGACGCGGGCTCGTACGAGGTCCGTGACCTGTGGAAGCACGAGGACGGGACGTCGGAGGGCGAGATATCGGCCCAGGTCCCGGCCCACGGGACGGTCCTGGTCCGGGTGTCCGCCCCCGGAGACGGGGACGGGAGCGGGGACCAGGGCGGGGCTCAGGACAGGTAGCCCTCGACCTCCGAGGAAGGGCGTACGGAGGCCTCGGCGGGGTTCCCACCAGCCTCGTGCTTGGCGCGGCGCTGGCGGAGCAGGTCCCAGCACTGGTCCAGCTCGCGCTCCAGCCCGGACAGGGCCTCGCGCTCCTCCTCGCCGGTCACGCTGCCCTGGGCGAGCTGCTCGCGCAGCCGGTGCTCGTCGGCCACGAGCTGCTTCACGCGCGCGAGGATCTCGCCCTCGGCACGCCGCTCGCGCTGCTCGTCGGGGGGCTGGCCCATGGGGTCCCACCACCTTCGTGCGGTTCGCCCTCCAGCGTAGGAAGGCGGGCGCGGACCCGCACGCCGGAAGGCGTCCGGCCCGTACGCGCGGCTATGCGGCCGTACGTACGGCTGCGCGGCCGTACGTACGGCTATACGCGCGGGAAGCGGGCCATCAGGTCCCAGACCGCCGGATTGGCGTCGAGGCCCTCGTGCAGGTCGGTGAGGTCCGCGAGCAGGTCGCGGAGGAAGTCGCGGGCCTCCCGGCGCAGCTCCGTGTGGGAGAAGGCGAGCGGCCCCTCATCGGCCGCGGTCCAGTCGGCGGTGATGTCCACCCAGCCGAACCGGCGCGTGAAGCGCAGCCGCTCCGCCGACTCGGTGAAGTCCAGCTCGGCCCGGTGCGGGCCGGGGGAGCGGGCGCCGAGGGGGTCGCGGTCCAGCTCCTCGGCGATGTCGCACAGCGCCCATGCGAAGTCGAGGACGGGCACCCATCCCCATGCTGTGGACAGCTCGCGGTCGGCCTCGGTGTCGGCGAGATAGACGTCCCCGCAGAACAGGTCGTGGCGCAGCGCCCGGACGTCCGCCGTGCGGTAGTCCGTCTGGGGCGGGTCGGGGAAGCGGCGGGAGAGCGAGTAGCCGATGTCGAGCACGGGCCGATGGTGTCACGCGCCTGGACGCGCGAGCGGGGTGGTGCTCCCCCAAGAGCACCACCCCGCCTCGGTCACGGCGCGGACGCCGCCCGCAGAAGCGGAACCGGACCTCAGACGTTGACGCCGAAGTCCTGGGCGATGCCGACGAGGCCCGAGGCGTACCCCTGGCCGACGGCGCGGAACTTCCACTCCGCCCCGTTCCGGTACAGCTCGCCGAAGACCATGGCGGTCTCGGTGGCGGCGTCCTCCGACAGGTCGTAACGCGCGATCTCGGCCTCGCCCGCCTGGTTCACGATGCGGATGAACGCGTTGCGCACCTGGCCGAAGTTCTGGCTGCGGGACTCCGCGTCGTAGATCGAGACCGGGAAGACGATCTTGTCGATCTCGGCGGGCAGGGCCGCGAGATTGACCTTGATCTGCTCGTCGTCGCCCTCGCCCTCACCCGTGACGTTGTCACCGGTGTGGACGATGGACTGGTCCGGCGTCGCCTTGTTGTTGAAGAAGATGAAGTGCTGGTCCGAATAGACCTTGCCCTCGGCGGTCACCGCGATGGCGCTCGCGTCGAGGTCGAAGTCCGTGCCGGTGGTGGTGCGGACGTCCCAGCCGAGGCCGACCGTGACGGCGGTCAGGCCCGGTGCCTCCTTGGTGAGCGAGACGTTGCCGCCCTTGGACAGGCTTACAGCCATGGGAGGAGCCCTTCTGTCGTGATCTTGAGGTCGGTGGTCGTGGGCGCGAGGTTCGCGAGCCCGCGACCTCACACCTTCCACAACGCAGCCGGGGGATGGGCAGGTTCCAGGTTTCTTTGCCTTCTTTACGTTTCCCTGTCGCGACACCCGCTCGGAGGCCCGGAAAAGGGGATGACGCGGGCGGAGCGGGCCGCGACCATGGACGCATGTCCGGTCCCTATGTCATTCGCGGTGCGGTCTCCCTGCCGGAGGCCGAACTGGTGTGGCGTTTTTCTCGTTCCTCGGGCCCGGGCGGCCAGCATGTGAACACCAGCGACAGCCAGGCGGAGCTGCGCTTCGACCTCGCGAAGACCGAGGCGCTGCCCGAGGTGTGGAAGGCGCGCGCCCTGGAGCGGCTCGCGGGACGCCTGACGGACGGCGTCCTCGTCGTACGGGCGAGCGAGCACCGTTCCCAGTGGCGGAACCGGGAGACGGCCGCCGTGCGGATGGCGGCCCTGCTCGCGGAGGCGACGGCTCCGCCCCCGCCGCCCCGCCGCAAGAAGAGGATGCCGCGCGCGATCAACGAGCGCCGGCTGCGCGAGAAGAAGCGCCGGGGAGACGTGAAGCGCGGCCGCTCGGGCGGCGGCTGGGACTGACGGGCCGGACTGAGGCCGCCGGACCGACGCGGCCGGGCGCCGTCCTATAGCCCGGCCCGGCCCGGCAGGGGCCCGCCCCGCGCGGGGTGCACCCCGCCCCACCTCGCATAATTGTTCGGCCCTCACTCCTCCCGCACCTCCCGGAGAACCGCCCCATGCCCGCGCGCACCGTCCTGATCCTCCAGCACGTCGACGTCGAGAAGCCCGGAATGATCCTGGACGCGCTCCAGGACGGCGGCCCCGAGATCGTCGTACGGAACCTGCTGGAGGAGGACCCCGCCGATCTGCCGCCCGTCTCCGGGCTCGCGGGCCTCGTCGTGATGGGCGGCCCCATGAACGCCGACGACCTCGCCGCGTACCCCGCGCTGGAGCGGGAGCGCGCGCTGCTGGCCGAGGCGCTGCGGGAGGGCGTGCCGACCCTGGGGGTGTGCCTGGGCGCGCAGCTCCTGGCCCGCGCGCGGGGGCTCGCCGTGCGCCCCGGTGCCGAGCTGGGCCAGGGGCCCGAGATCGGCTGGGCGCCGCTGCGGGACGTGGACCGCGACGACCCGGTCGTCGGGCCGCTGGCCGACGCCCCCGGGGTGCTGCACTGGCACGGCGACCGCGTCGTCCCCGACGAGGGGACGCGGGTGCTGGCCCGTACGGAGTCGACGGCGTGCCAGGCGTTCCGCGCCGGGCCCGTCGCGTGGGGGCTGCAGTTCCACCTGGAGGTCACGCCGGAGCTGCAGGAGGACTGGCTCGCCGAGCCCTCCTTCGCCGCCGAGGCGACCGGGGCCCTGGGGCCCGACGCGGTCGCGGTGCTCCGGCGGGACGCCCGTACCGTCGCCCCGGCGCTGCGGCCCCTGGCCGAGCGCTCGCTGGGGCACTTCCGCACGCTCGTACGGGAGCGCGCCGCGGGCGGCGGTCAGCCCAGGTTGCGGTAACGCCCCTGGTAGTAGAGGAGGGGGCCGCCCTCGCCCCCGGTGAGGGTGGTGGCGAGGACGCGGCCGATGACCAGGGTGTGGTCACCGGCGCGCACCCGCTGCTCCGTCCGGCACTCGACGGCGGCGAGCGCGCCGTCGACCAGGGGGGCGCCCGAGACCGTGCCGCGCGAGTGCGGCAGGTCCTGGAAGAGGAGCCGGTCGCTGAGCCGCCCCTTCATAGCGAAGCGACCGGCGGCTTGTCGTTGTCCCTCGGTCAGCAGGGAGACGGCCCAGTGGTCCTGGCGGCCGAGCAGCTCGTCCATGCGGGACTCGTCGCGGAGACTCACCATCACCAGGGGCGGGTCGAGGGAGACGGACATGAAGGCCGTGGCGGTCATGCCGACGTCCTCGCCCCGCGCGCCCTCGTCGGGGTCGTGGGCGGTGACGAGCACCACCCCCGCCGCCAGCCGTGCCATGGCGGCCCGGAACTCCTCGTCGCTCACTCCTCCAGCATGGGGCATCTGGTGGGGTACGTGGGCCGTCATCTGCTGCTGCACTGGGTGGGACACGTGACTCACGCTAACGATCTCCGCGCGGGCCCCGCATCGGGCCCGGGGACCAGACCGGGCCTAGGACCAGCGGCCGTTCTGCGGGCGAAACCGGCGCGAAACGGGCGCAAATCGGATGGGAATCGGGCGGGGAGACGAGGGCGTTACGACCGGATTCTCCGCTTCCGGTCTCGATTGTCGACCGCGCGGCGCAGTCAACCAGTAGCACACTGTTGTGACTTGAGTCACAGAGGGCATTAATTGTTGACCCTGTGTACCGGGTGAACAGCTCGCTGTGATTCAGTGGCCGTGGCAGTCGGACCGCGACGTCAGGAAGTCCCGCGAGCACCTGGAGATGACGTACAAGGCTCAGGGGGAGGGCGATGGAAACCGAGTCGGAGCCCTATGTCCGCCTCGCCAGTCTGCGTATGTTGCACCATGTCGTGGCGCAGCTCAATACTGCCCGTAGCCTGGCCGACACGCTCCAGACCGTGGCGGACGGCGTGGTCGAGGGGCTGGGCTTCGAGATCGCGGCGGTGAACCTGGTGCGGGCCGACGGCGATCTCGTCGTCGCCGCCGTCGCGGGCAGCCCGGCGGCCGAGGCGATGATGGCGGGCCGCGTCGGCTCCCGCGCCTCCTGGGAGCGCCGGCTGACGATGGGCGAGCAGTGGGGCTCGCTCCGCTTCATCCCGTACACCGAGGGCTGGGTGCTGGACGACGACGACGTCCCGCAGTGGCACGCGACGGGCATCGTGCCGCAGCACAACGACGGCTGGCACCCCATGGACCGCCTCTTCGCCCCGCTCTACGCCTCGGACGGCGAGCTGCTCGGCGTCCTGTCCGTCGACAAGCCGCGCAACGGCCGCAGGCCCGGCGCCTGGGGCTGCGAGGCCTTGCAGATGTACGCGTCGCAGGCCGCCATCGCGATCAGCAACGCGCGCCTGCGCTCGAACATGCAGCGGGCCCTGGTCCGGCTGGAGCGCGAGCAGCAGGCGCTGCGCGCGAGCGAGGAGAGCTTCCGGCAGGCGTTCGAGTACGCGCCGAGCGGCATGGCCGTCGCCGAGATGGGCGGCGACCAGCACGGGCGGCTGCTGCGGATCAACGACGCGCTGTGCCGCCTGCTGGGCCGCCCCGCCACGGCCATGCGGCGCTACTCCTTCTCCGACCTGGTCCACCCCGAGGACATCGGCACCCTGCTGCGGACCTCCGCCGAGGGCGGCCGGGCCGAGCTGCGCCTCGCGCGGCGCGACGGCTCGTACGTCTGGGTGTCGCTGCGCAACTCGGTCGTGGCCGACGCGGCGGACGGGCCGCGGTATCTGCTGACCCACGTCGAGGACATCGAGGAGCGCAAGCGGCACGAGCTGCAGCTCGCGCACCGCGCCAGCCACGACTCGCTCACCGGCCTGCCCAACAGCGCCGAGCTGCGCGCCCGGCTCAACAGCCGGCTGTGCGCCCAGCCGGGCCGCGGCGGCCCCGCCGTCTCGGACGTCGCGCGCCTGGAGGCCGCGGGCAATCACGAGCTGGGCGCCGCCGACCCCCGGCACGGCTGGGGCACCCACGACCGCACGCCCGGCCTCGGCGCCTTCGAGGCCGCCCGGGGGTACGGGCCCGAGGTGCCGTACGACGGCTCGGAGAACTACGAGGGCACCTGGCAGCCCCAGGACCCGAACGCCCACGCGCACGGCGCCCCCGGCACCCCTGGCGCCCCCGGCGCGTACGGCACCCACGCGCCCCAGGGCGCGTACGAGGGGTACGAGGGCTATGAGGGGTACGACGGATACGCCGCGGACGGTTTCGCCCCGGACGGCTCCCCGCCCCGGGTCGAGGTGCCCGAGGAGTTCGGCGGCCCCGCCCGGCCCGGAGCGCTGCCGTTCACCGTGGGCGGCCCCGGCATCCCCGGGGCGCCGGGCGGGCCCGGCGGCAGGCCGGACCCGCACCATGTGCACGCCAGGCCGCCGGAGGGCGACGGGCCCGGGGAGAAGGGGCTCGCCGTCCTCTTCTGCGACCTGGACGGCTTCAAGTCGATCAACGACCGGTTCGGGCACCACAGCGGCGACGCGGTCCTCGTCGAGGTCGCCCGCCGCCTCTCCGGCGGCGTGCGGGACAACGACACGGTGGCGCGGATGGGCGGCGACGAGTTCGTGGTCCTCGCCGACGGGCTCGGCCCCTCCGAGGCCCAGGACCTCGCCGTCCGGCTGCGGAACGCGATCATTCCGCCGATCCGCGTCGACAACCGCTCGGTGCGGGTCGGCGCGAGCTTCGGCATCGGCTGGGCGGCCTGCGGCATGACGGCCGAGGAGATCCTGCAATCCGCCGACCAGCGGATGTACGTCGAGAAGCGCTCCCGGTCCAAGGGGCAGCGGCGGGCGGGGTGAGGACGGCGGCCCCGGGACGGTTAGCCTCCAGGTGAACTCGCGATGAGTGCCGCGTTGGGCCCCTGCGGCCACGTGTGGATGGTTTGTGGATCATTCTGGGGCAGGCGTCCGGGTAGTCCGGGGGAGGTAGGCTCGCCGGATACCTGACGCAGTAGGGAGTGAAGGGGATGACCGCCGAGAACAACGGCACGGGTGCGGCGCCGGAGGGCGACGAGGACCCGTTCGCCTACCTGTACCGGCAGGAGGGCAGCGCGGGCACGACGGCCCAGCAGCCCGGCGTCCCGCGTCGTTCGTACAACCAGGTCCGCGCGGTCGGCGAGCGGCAGTACGGAGGCGCGCAGGCGCAGACGTACCAGCCGCCGGCACAGCCCCCGACGGTCCCCCCGCAGCAGCAGCCCAACGCGCACTACGCGGCACCCGAGACCATGCCCGGCGGGCGTGCGGCGGCGCGGCAGGGCGGCCAGGGCGCGGGACCCGGCGGCCCGGGGCGCGGCGTCAGGCGGAACAGGAACGGCCTGCTGATCGGCGCCATCGCGGTCGTCGCGGCGGTCGTCGCGGGCATCGGCGCGGCCATCGTCTTCAACGACGACGGCAAGGCCGCGCAGGCCCAGGAGAAGCCCGGCGGCCAGGAGCAGAAGGACAAGGGCGGTCAGGACGACGCCAAGGACAAGGCCAGGGACAAGCCCGCGCCGCCCGCCGGGCTGCCGCCCCGCAAGGACGCGGCGGGCGCGACGCTCGCGGGCGGGGCCGCGCCCGCCAAGGACGTCGCCAAGGCGCAGGGCAAGGGCGGCACGTACGTCGGCGGCATGAACCAGCCCGGCGCCTCGGTCACCTGGACGATGAAGAACATCCCGAAGCCCGGCAAGTACACGGTCTTCGTGCGCTACGGGGTCCCGGGCGAGGACGCCAACTCGACGCTGACGATCAACGGGGAGAAGATCCCCCGGCCCGTCAGCATGAAGAACTTCTCGGGCGCCAAGAAGGGCGACTGGGAGGCGGGCTGGACCAAGACCTTCGCGTGGGTCGACCTGAAGAAGGGCAAGAACCGCGTCCAGATCTCCTGCGGCGACGGCAACAAGTGCAACTTCAACCTCGACCAGTTCTGGCTCAAGGAGGGCTGGGTCAAGAGCTGAGACCCGCCCTTCCCCCGTCCCCGCTCATGCCGGGACGTCCGGCTCCTCCGGCTCGCTGATCCGGACGAGGGGGAGCAGCCGCGCGTACGTGTCGGCGTCGAACTCGCCCGCGGCGGGCGCCCGTACGGTCGCGGCCGACAGCGCGACGGCGCGGGCCAGCATGTCCCGCCACGCCAGCCCCTCGGCGAGCCCCGACAGCAGCGCGGCCACGGCGGAGTCGCCCGCGCCCGTGGGGTTGCCCGCCAGCCGCTCGACCGGGTCGGCGTGCCAGAGGCCGTCGGGGGTGACCAGCAGCATCCCGTCGGCGCCGAGCGAGGCCGCCACCGAACGGGCGCCGCGCCGCTGGGCCCCGCGGGCCGCGCGCAGCGGATCGGTGGTGCCGGTGATGTCGGCCAGCTCCTGGGCGTTCGGCTTGATCAGCTCGGGGCGCGCGGCGAGGCCCCGGCGCAGCGGCTCGCCGCTGGTGTCGAGCAGCGCGGGCACCCCGGCGGCGCGGGCCTCGCGCACGAGCGCCGCGTACGCGCCCACGGGCACGCCGGGCGGCAGGCTGCCGCAGAGCGCGACGGCGCGGACGTCCTCGCGCAGCAGCTCGCGGTAGGCGCCGAGGAAGGCGGTCCACTCGGCGGGCGAGACGTGCGGCCCCGGCTCGTTGAACTGCGTGGTGTCGCCGGTCGTCTCGTCGACGACGCCGACCGTGCGGCGGGTGGTGCCGGAGACGGGGACGAGCGCGTCCCGCACCCCGGGCTCCCCGGCGAGGTGGCCGCGCAGCTCCTCGCCCGTGCCGCCGCCGACGAACCCGGTGACGGTCGCCCCGTGCCCGAGCGCGGCCAGCACGCGGGCCACGTTGAGGCCCTTGCCGCCGGGGCGCTCGGTGACCTCGCGTATCCGGTGCGACGCGTGGGGCTCCAGCCGCCGGACGCGGTACGTCAGGTCGAGCGCGGCATTGAGCGTGACCGTCAGGAACATCGTGCTGCGCACCGCCTTCTCCGCGACGACCTTGTGTGCGCTCTTGCGCGAACGCGTGAGCGATCATGCCAGGGGTGCGGCGCCGCTTCTAGTCCGTGCCCCGACTTGCCCGTGCCCGGCATCGGGGCTGCTCAGGGGCTGCCCCGCGCCGAGCGTCGCAGTCTGCGGCTTGCGCCGTGGCTGGTCGCGCAGTTCCCCGCGCCCCTTGAGGGCACTCCTCGGAGCACCCGTCAGGAGCGCGGGGAACTGCGCGCGCAATCGGAACGTCAGAGCGGGGGTCTGACCACCCACTCACCCCTCCGCATGACGCCCGCCAGGGCGAAGTCCTCGTCCAGGACGACGAGGTCCGCGTACTTGCCCGGCTCCAGGGAGCCCACCTTGTCGTCGACGCCGAGGAGGCGGGCCGGGTTGGCGGAGATGGCCCGGACGACGTCCGGGACCGGAATTCCGTCGACGACGACGGAGCGGCGGAACGCGGAGTCGAGCGTGAGGGTCGAGCCCGCGATGGAGCCGCCCTCGATGAGGCGGGCCACGCCGTCCTTGACCTCGACCTCCAGCGGTCCGAGCGGGTAGCGGCCGTCCTCCATGCCCGCGGCGCCCATCGCGTCGGTGATCAGCGCGACGCGCCCCGCGCCCGCGCTGCCGAACGCCAGCTCCAGCACGGAGGGGTGCAGATGGGTGCCGTCGTTGATCAGCTCGACGGTGACCCGCTCGTCCTCCAGCAGGGCGGGGATCGGGCCCGGCGCGCGGTGGCCGAGCGGCGGCATCGCGTTGAAGAGGTGCGTGGCGACCGTGGCGCCCGCCTCGATGGCCTCCAGCGTGCCGTCGTAGTCCGTGTCGGTGTGGCCGACGGCCGCGATGACGCCGCTCTCGGCGAGCAGCCGTACGGACTCCAGGCCGCCGGGGCGCTCGGGCGCCAGCGTCATCATCTTCGCGGTGCCGCGCGCCGCGTCGAGCAGCTTGCGCACGTCCGCCGGGTCGGGGTCCCGCAGTAGCGCGGGGTCGTGCGCGCCGCGCCGCTCGCAGGAGATGAACGGGCCCTCGAAGTGGACGCCCGCCAGCTCGCCCTGCTCGGCCAGTTCGCCGAGCGCCGCCGCCTGGCGGCACAGGTCGTCGAGGTCGCCGGTGACGGTGGAGGCGACCAGGGTGGTCGTGCCGTGCTCGCGGTGGGTGCGGATGGCGGTCATGGCCTCCTCGGCCGTGCCCGCGGAGAAGGAGGCCCCGCCGCCGCCGTGGATGTGCATGTCCACGAAGCCGGGCACGATCCAGTGGCCCGACAGGTCGAGGCTCGTGTCCGGCGCGCCGGCGCCGACGGCGTCCTCGGCGAGGGTGGCGCCCTCGACGACGAGTCTGCCGTCCTCCCGCACGCCTTCCGGCAGCACCACACGTGCCCCGGTCAGCACCGTTCGCTTGGTCATCGGCTCGCAACCTCCGCGGAGTGAAGATCCCAGGCGAGGAGACCCGCGCCCAGGCAGCCCGCGGCGTCCCCGAGGGCCGCGGGCACGATGGCCGGGAGGGGCTGGAACGTGACCTTCTCGCGGACCGCCTCCCGGAGCGGAACGAAGAGGGTGTCGCCTGCCTCGGCCAGGCCACCGCCGATGATCAGTGTGCGGGGGTCCAGCAGGGTGAGTCCCGTGACGAGGCCGGTGGCGAGCGCGTCGACGGCGTCGCGCCAGACGGCGAGCGCGCGCGGGTCCCCCGACTCGACGGCCTTCGCCGCGTCGGCGGCCGTGGCCTGCGGGTCGCCGCACGCCTCGGCCCAGGCGAGGCCGACGGCGGAGGCGGAGGCCAGCCGCTCCAGGCAGCCGCGCTGCCCGCAGCCGCAGGGCGGCCCGTCGGGGCGTACGACGATGTGGCCGATCTCGCCCGCGGCGCCGTGCGCGCCGGGCTCGACCTTGCCGTCGATGCCGATGGCCCCGGCGATGCCGGTGCCGAGCGGCACGAAGAGGTAGCGGTCGACGCCCTCGCCCGCGCCGATCCGGCCCTCGGCGAGGCCGCCCGTACGGACGTCGTGCCCGAGGGCGACGGGCAGCGGGGGCATGCCGGCGGGGCGGCCGTCGGCGAACCGCTCGCGCAGCAGCGCGCGGAACGGCACGTCGCGCCAGCCGAGGTTGGCGGAGAAGACGGCGATGCCGTTCGCCTCGTCGATGGTGCCGGGCACGGCGACGCCCGCGGCCAGGGGCTCCGTCCCGTACCGCTCGACGCCGAGGGCGCGCAGCTCGGCCGCGAAGGCGAGGACGCCCTCGACCACCGCCTCCGGGCCGCGCTCGCGTTCGGTGGGGCGGCGCGCCTCGTGTAGCAACTCGTTGTCCGCGCCGATCAGGGCGGCCTTCATTCCGGTGCCGCCCACGTCCAGGGCGACCACGTACGGGACAGCGGCGTACGGGACGGCGGCGTAGTCAGAGGTACTCACACGTAGCAGTGTCCCGCGAGAGGACAGAATAGGTCTAGTCCACTTCAGGGGATCTTTCCCGCGGTGTGCCCGTGTGCGGGGGAGGAATGACGGATTCCGTGGCGATGCGCACACTGGTGTAGACCTATGAGGGCACACAAGAGAGACTCGGCGCGCGACACCGCGCAACAGTGCGCAAGTGAACGTACATCGAACATTTACGGGCGCTCAGCACGATCAGCACGACCCGTGGCAGGGAGACACCAGGCCACGGCAGGGGTTTGAGGGGTATCGG
This sequence comes from Streptomyces albiaxialis, assembly GCF_039530985.1. Classification (NCBI taxonomy): domain Bacteria; kingdom Bacillati; phylum Actinomycetota; class Actinomycetes; order Kitasatosporales; family Streptomycetaceae; genus Streptomyces; species Streptomyces albiaxialis. Next base: position 565,559 of record NZ_BAAAPE010000001.1, on the reverse strand, counting down.
AATGATGGAACGACGGCGATTCCTGAGCCTGGCCGCCGCCACGGGCGCGGCCGGTGCCGTCGGGATGACGGCGGCAGGATGCGACTCAGGTCCCGGCTCCGACGAGGTGACCCTCAAGCTCGTCGCCGCCGACTACGGGGACTCCGGGGAGAACAGCTCCGAGAAGTACTGGAAGGACCTCGCGGCGTCCTTCACCGAGAAGCACCCCGGCGTCCGCGTCGACGTCGCCGTCCATAGCTGGTCGGAGGTGGACCGGAAGGTCGCCGAGATGGTCAAGGCGGGCGAGGCGCCGGACCTCGCCCAGATCGGCGCGTACGCCGACTACGCGGCGGAGGGCAAGCTCTACAAGGCCAACGAGCTGCTCTCGATCCCCGTCCAGGCCGACTTCCTCACCGGCCTCGCCGAGGCGGGCGAGGTGCGGCGCGTCCAGTACGGGCTGCCGTTCGTCTCCAGCACCCGGCTGCTCTTCTACAACAAGGACCTCTTCGCGAAGGCCGGGCTCGACCCCGACGACCCGCCGCAGAGCTGGAAGGCCCTCAAGGCCGCCGCGCGGAAGCTCAAGGACGCGGGCGTGAAGTACCCGTACGGGCTGCCGCTCGGGCGCGAGGAGGCACCGGCCGAGACGCTGATCTGGATGCTCGGCGGGGGCGGCGGCTACACCGACACCGTCGGCAACTACACGATCAACTCCGCGGCGAACATCGACACCTTCGCCTGGATCCGCGACAACCTGGTCAAGCCCGGCCTCACCGGCGGCAAGCCAGGACGCATCGACCGGCAGACCCTCTTCGACGCCTTCAGCGAGGGCGACGTCGGCATGCTCAACGGCCACCCCACGCTGATGCAGCAGGCCGACCGCGGCAAGATCTCGTACGGCACCGGCCGTATCCCCGGCAAGGGCGGACCCTCCGAGGCCACGCTCGGCGTCGCCGACTGGATGATGGCCTTCAAGCAGAACGGCCACCGGCTGGAGTGCCGCAAGTTCCTCGACTACGTCTACCGCGAGAAGAACCACTACGCCTTCGCCGACCGCTACGACCTGATGCCGGTCACCACCTCGGCCACCGAGCGGATGCGGGGCGACCGCAGGCACAAGGAGCTGTGGCGCTTCCTGGACCAGCTCCCGGACGCCGAGTTCTACCCCGCGGGCAAGGTCTCCTGGGCCGGGACCAGCGCCGACATCAAGAAGAACATCGGCAAGGCCGTCGAGCCCGGCGGCGACCCCGCCGCCGTCCTCGGGGCCATCCAGCGCTCCGCGGAGTCGGAGGAGCGCTCGGAGTAGGCCCGGTACGTTGGAGAGCATGAGCGAGCAGGGGCAGGGGCTGTCCGACCAGGACGAGGCGATACTCGCGCTGGAACGGGTGGGCTGGTCCGCGCCCGGCACCAAGGAGCGGGCCATACGGGAACGGCTGGGTATCTCGCCGACGAGGTATTACCAGCTCCTCAACGCCCTCCTCGACGACCCCCGCGCCCTCGCCCACGACCCGGTCACCGTCAACCGCCTGCGCCGCCGCCGCCAGGAACGCCGGGACCGGACGCGCTAGGCCCGGACGCGGCAGACCTCGCCCGGGCCTCGGGGGCGCGGAACGTACGGCGGTAGGCCGCCGGGGTGGTGCCCAGCTCCCGGCGGAAGTGCTGGCGCAGCCCGTCGGCCGTGCCCAGACCGCTGCGCGCCGCCACCGACTCCACGGGCAGCTCGGTGGACTCCAGCAGCTCGCGGGCGCGCGCGAGGCGCTGCCGGTTGAGCCACTTCAGCGGAGTCGTGCCCGTCTCCCCCGCGAAGTGACGGCCGAAGGAACGGGTGCTCATGCCCGCCCGCGCCGCCAGGTCCCCGATCGCGAGCGGCTCGTGCAGCCGCGCCAGCGCCCAGTCGAGGACGGGCGCCAGCGCGTCCTCGGACCGGACGGGAACCGGCGGCGCCGGCACGTACTGCGCCTGGTCGCCCTCCCGGTGCGGGGCCACCACCAGGCGGCGGGCCACCTCGGCGGCAGCGGCGGCGCCGAAGTCGCGCCGGACGAGGTGCAGGCACAGGTCGATCGCGGCGGCGGTGCCCGCGCTGGTGAGGACCTGGCCGTCGTCGACGTAGAGGGAGTGTTCGTCGACCCGGACCGAGGGGAACCGGCGACGCAGCTCGTCCGCGTACATCCAGTGCGTCGCCGCCGTACGCCCGTCCAGCAGACCCGCCTCCGCCAGGACGAACGCCCCCGAGCACAGGGAGGCGATCCGCGCGCCCCGCGCGTACGCCGCGCGCAGGGCCTCCAGCAGCTCGGGCCGCGAGACGTGGTCGCCCATGACGCAGGCCGGGACCACGACCAGGTCCGCCTCGGCGACCGCCTCCAGCCCGCGCTCCGTCTCCAGCCGGAGGCCCCGCGCGAGGTGGCCGCCGCCGTCCGGGGCCGTGCCGCAGAGCGTGAGCGCGTAACGCGGCTCCTCGAAGACGGCGCAGGGGACGGCCAGTTCGAAGAGGGCCGTGTGCTCCAGGACGGGGACGGTGACGCGGACACGGTCCGGGGGCGCGGGGCTCATGGCGGGGCTGCTCATGGCGGGGCTCATGGCGTAAATCTACGGGGCCCTGTCTTTTACGCCAATGGTGCGCGGGGCGCCCCGCGCACAGGGTGGGCCCATGCGACGTACGAGGACGTTCCAGCTCACCGGCGCCGGGATGGCCGCCATCGGGGTCTCCTTCGGCTTCGCCCGCTACGGCTACGGGCTCTTCCTCCCCGAGTTCCGCGCCGACTTCGGGCTGTCCGTCACGGACGTAGGGCTGATCGGCAGCGCGAGCTACGCCGGTTACCTCGCCGCGCTGCTCGTGGTCGGCGCCCTCGTCGCCCGGCTCGGCCCCCGGCCGCTGGTGGTGACCGGCGGCCTGTGCGCGGCGACGGGCAGCCTGGTCGTCGCGTCGGCGGACAGCACGGCCTGGCTGGTCGGCGGGCTGGTGCTGGCCGGGAGCAGCCCCGGCTGGGCCTGGGCGCCGTACTCGGACGCCGTCGACCGGCTGGTGCCGCGTGCGCGTCAGCAGGCCGTGGCGGGCGCCATCGCCACCGGTACGGCGTGCGCCGTCGCCGTCTCCGGCCCGCTCGCGCTGATCGGGCACGGCACGGGCTGGCGGCCGGTGTGGACGCTCTTCGGGGCGGCGGCCCTGGCCGCCACGCTCTGGAACGCCCGCGTCCTGCCGAGCGGTCCGCACGGCGCCGCGCGGACCGCCCCCGTCCGCTCATGGCCGGGCCCGCGCTGGTTCCTGCGGCCCGGCGCCGTGCCGGTGCATCTGACGGCGGTGCTGTACGGGCTCGTCGGGGCCGTCTACTGGGCGTTCGCGGTGGAGGCGGTGGAGGCGAGCGCCGGGGGGAGCGTGGCCGCCGTCCCGGTGTTCTGGACGGCGATGGGGCTCGCGGGGGTCGCGGGCGTGCTGACGGGTGGCGCCATCGGGCGGTTCGGGCTGCGCCGCGTGCACACCGTGTTGTTCGCGGGGATGGCCGTGGCGACCGCGCTGCTGGCGGCAGCGCCGGGCTCGCCGCCCGCGCTGCTCCTCTCCGCGGTGCTGTACGGGCCGTGCTTCATGGCGGGCTCCGGCCTGCTGGCGGTATGGAGCCACCGTGTCTTTCCCGACCAGCCCTCGACGGGCTTCAGCGCCACGGTCTTCTTCCTCGGCCTGGGCACGCTGGCGGGGCCCGCCGTGCTCGGGCTCGCCGCCGACACGTACGGCCTGCGCCTCGCCCTCGCCGTGACGGCGGCTCTGGGCACCCTCTCCCTGGCGGTACGCCCCCGAACCGAGCGCTCCACCCGGGAGAGAGAAGCCGAGGTGTGCCCCGTCGGACGTGCCCCGTGAGGGGCGCGGGGAACTGCGCGAGCGGGGCACGGCCGCAGACCGCCCGAGCTCAGGGGCCTGCCCCTTCACGGTCGTCCCTCTAGGCTTCAGGCATGCCATTCGCTGAGCCTCTGACGGGTGCCGGGAGAGAAGGGCTGGACGCGTTGCTCCGCGTCCCCGAACACGCGGTGCTCGCGCTCGACTTCGACGGGACGCTGGCGCCCATCGTGCCGGACCCGGCGAAGGCGCGGGCCCACCCGGGGGCCGTGCCCGCGCTCGCGCGGCTCGCGCCGCGGCTGCGGGCCGTCGCCGTGATCACCGGGCGCCCCGCCGAGGAGGCCGTCGCGTACGGCGGGTTCGCCGCCGTCGAGGGGCTCGGACACCTCACCGTGCTCGGCGCGTACGGCGCCGAGCGCTGGGACGCCGCCACCGGCGAGGTGCACGCCGCGCCCCCGCCGCCCGGCGTCGCGGCCGTACGGGCCGGACTCCCGCCGCTCCTCGCGGAGCTGGGCGCGCCCGAGGGCACCTGGACCGAGGACAAGGGCCGGGCCCTCGCCGTCCACACCCGGCGCACGGCCGACCCCGACGGCGCCCTCGCCCTCCTCCGCGAGCCCCTCGCCGCGCTCGCCGCCCGCCACGGGCTGATCGTCGAGCCCGGCCGCATGGTGCTCGAACTCCGCCCGCCGGGCGCCGACAAGGGCGCCGCGCTCAGGGAGTTCGTACGGGAGAAGACGGCGCGGGCCGTCGCGTACGCGGGCGACGACCTGGGCGACCTGGCCGCCTACGGGGCGGTCGAGGAGCTGCGGGGCGAGGGCGTGCCCGGCCTGCTGGTGTGCAGCTCGGCCACCGGCACGGGCGAGTCGGTGCCCGAACTGGCCGCCCGGGCGGATGTGCTGGTGCCGGGCCCCGAGGGCGTCGTCGCCTTCCTGGAGGAGCTGGCGGAGGAGCTGTCAGGCGCGTAGCGCGTCGAGCTGGTCCAGGAACCACTGGGCGGGCGGCAGCGCGGTGGCCGCCGTCGCGAGCCGCTTCGTGCGCTCGGCGCGCGCGGACCGCTCCAGCGTGAGCCCCGCGTGCAGCGCCTCGGCCGTGCCCCGCACGTCGTACGGGTTGACCTCGAACGCGTCCTCGCGCAGCTCCTCGTACGCGCCCGCCTCGCGCGAGAGGACCAGGGCGCAGCCCTCGTCGGAGACGACGGGGACCTCCTTCGCGACGAGGTTCATCCCGTCGCGGATCGGATTGACCAGCGCGACGTCCGCGAGGCGGTACGCCGCGAGGGAGCGCGCGAAGTCGTCCTCGACGTGCAGGAGGACGGGCGTCCAGCCCGGGACGCCGAACTCCTCGTTGATCCCCTCCGCGACGCGCGCGACCTCCTCCGTGTAGGCGCGGTAGACCCTCAGGTCCTGGCGCGAGGGGTAGGCGAACGCGAGGTGCACGACGCGCTCGCGCCACTCGGGCCGGTCGGCGAGCAGCCGCCGGTACGCGTGCAGGCCGCGCACGATGTTCTTCGACAGCTCGGTGCGGTCCACCCGGACGACCGTCCTGCGGGCCGCTCCGTCCGGGCCGTGCCCGATCTGCTCGCGCAACTGCTCCATCCGCCCGGCCACGTCCGCGCGGTGCGCGCGCTCGCGCAGGAAGTCCGCGTCGGCCCCGAGCCCGTGCACGCCGATCGCGGTCGTACCTTCCTCGTGGATCACGCGGAAGGGCTCCCGCCGCACCTCCGCGCCCAGCACCCGCGCGCAGCAGTCCGCGAACGCCTCCGCCCAGCGCAGGGTCAGGAACGCCGCCCGGTCGGCGCCGAGGATCCCGCGCAGCACCTCCCCGGCCACGTCGTCGGGCAGCATCCTGTAGTAGTCCGGCGGCGCCCAGGGCGTGTGCGAGAAGTGGCCGATGCGCAGGTCGGGCCGCCGCTCGCGGAGCAGCCGGGGGACGAGCGTGAGGTGGTAGTCCTGCACCAGCACCGCCGCGCCGTGCCCCGCCTCCTCGGCGAGCGCGTCGGCGAACGCGGTGTTGTACGCCTCGTAGTCCGCCCACTCCCGGGCGAACTCCGCGTCGAAGGAGGGCTCCAGCGGCGTCTCGTACAGCATGTGGTGGACGAACCACAGCACCGAGTTGGCCACCCCGTGGTACGCGGCCTCGAAGACCTCGGGTGCGATGTCCAGCATCCGTACGGCCTGGCCGCCCGTGTCCTCGGGGGTCAGCCGCTGCCCGGCCCGCCGGGCCGCCTCCCGGTCGCCCTCGCCGAGCGCCGCGCAGACCCATACGGCCCCCGCGCCGGGCCCGATCGCCGAGAGACCGGAGACGAGTCCGCCGCCGCCGCGCCGGGGGGTGAGCCCGCCGTCGGCCCCGAGGGCATACGCGACGGGGCCCCGGTTGGACGCCACAAGTACCTGGGAAGATGCGCCAGCGGCCATGCGCGGAGCTTAGCCGTCGGCCCTCGCGCTCAAACGTATGTGCCGCGCGGCGCGTACTCCGGAACGGTGCGCATCGGCGGGCGCTCCTCGGTCACCAGGACGTGGTCCCTCGGCACGAACGCGCCGGAGGCGTCCCGGTCGAACTGGATGAGCGGGGTCAGGCCCCGGCCGCTGCCCCGGGGCAGCCGCCGCTCCGCCGTCGCGTAGATCGCCGCGGCCATGCGGCCCAGGGCCTGGCCGTCCTGGTGGCGGTGGTGGCGCACGCCGACGTCGACCTGGGCGAGCGCGTCGAGGCCCGCGGTCTCCAGCGCGTCGATGAGCAGGGCCAGCTCCACCCCGTACCCCACGGGGAAGGGCAGGCGCTCCAGCAGCGAGCGCCGCGCCGCGTACTCCCCGCCCAGCGGCTGGACGACGCCGGCCAGGCGCGGCCAGTGCAGGTTCAGCAGCGGGCGGGCCACCAGCTCCGTCACCCGGCCCCCGCCCGCCGGGAGACCGTCCAGCGGGCGGTCGTACATGGCCTTCACGAACGCGACGTCCGGGTCGGTGAGCAGCGGGCCGACGATGCCGGAGACGAAGGACGCGGAGAACTCGCGCAGGTCGGCGTCGACGAAGCAGACGACGTCGCCGTGCGTGGCCAGCAGCGAGCGCCACAGGACCTCGCCCTTGCCGGGGCTGGGCGGCAGCCGGGGCAGCACCTCGTCGCGGTGGATCACCTTGGCGCCCGCCGCCGCGGCGACCTCGGCGGTACGGTCGGTCGAGCCGGAGTCCATCACCACCAGCTCGTCGACGAGCGCGGACAGGTCGCGGCGGATGACGGAGACGATGCGGCCGACCGTCTCCTCCTCGTCCAGCGCGGGCAGGACCACGCTGACCGTGGTGCCGGTGCGGCGCTTGGCGGCGAGGAGCTGGTCGAGCGGCCGGTCGGCGGCGTTCCAAGAGCGGCGCCGCAGCCAGTGGCCCACTTCGTCGAGCACGGGCGCGCCTTCCTGTGATCCATCTCGCGGTTCGGACGACTATCTCAAGTGTCAGAGGTGTCGGTTACAGTCTTGAACAACGCGCGTGAACCTCGCATGCCGGGGTTCGCACGTGAGATGTGACAAATGCCTGGCCTGCGGGCCAGCGCCATAGCAGCTCATCCAGAGGGGCAGAGGGAACGGCCCGTTGAAGCCCCGGCAACCATCCCGCGAGCCACGCCATTCGTCCGGCGAGGCCCCGCGTGGGGACGGTGCCAATTCCGGCCCGTGACGAGATCCGCCACGGGGAAGATGAGGAGAAAGGGCCTCGCCTCCATGGCTGTGCAAGCAGTGGAAAGCACCACCGGCACCTCCGCCGCCACCACCTCCGCGTACGATCTCGGTCCCGCCGTCGCGCTCTCCTGCCGTGAGTGCGGCACCCGCACCCCGCTCGGCCCCAGCTTCGTGTGCCTGGAGTGTTTCGGGCCGCTGGAGGTGGCCTACGAGCTGCCGGGCGGCGACCCCGAGGCGCTCCGCGCCCGTATCGCGGCGGGCCCGGCGAACATGTGGCGGTACGCCCCGCTGCTCCCCGTCCCCTCCGACGTGGCGGCGAAGCCGAACCTGAACCCGGGCCTCACCCCGCTCGTCCAGGCCGACCGCCTCGCGGCCGAGCTGGGCGTCACCGGCGGGCTGTACGTGAAGGACGACTCCGGCAATCCGACGCACTCCTTCAAGGACCGCCCGGTCGCCATCGCGCTGGAGGCCGCCCGCGCCTTCGGCTTCACCACGCTCTCCTGCTCCTCCACCGGCAATCTGGCCGGTGCCGTCGGCGCCGCCGCGGCCCGCGCGGGCCTGCGCTCCTGCGTCTTCATCCCGGACGGCCTGGAGCAGTCCAAGGTCGTCATGGCCGCGGTCTACGGGGGCGAGCTGGTCGCCATCGACGGCACCTACGACGACGTGAACCGCTTCTGCTCCGAGCTGATCGGCGACCCGCTCGGCGAGGGCTGGGGCTTCACCAACGTCAATCTGCGTCCGTTCTACGCGGAGGGGTCCAAGACCCTGGCGTACGAGATCTGCGAGCAGCTCGGCTGGGAGCTGCCCGACCAGATCGTGATCCCGGTCGCCTCGGGCTGCCAGCTCGTGAAGATCGACAAGGGGCTGCGCGAGCTGGTGAGGCTGGGCCTGGTCGAGGACAAGCCGTTCCAGATCTTCGCCGCGCAGGCCGAGGGCTGCTCGCCGGTCTCGCGCGCGTACAAGGACGGGACCGACGCGGTCCGCCCCGTCAAGAAGCCGGACACCATCGCCAAGTCCCTCGCCATCGGCGACCCGGCGGACGGGCCGTACGTCATCGACATCTGCCGCCGCACCGGCGGCGCGGTGGACGATGTGAACGACGAGCAGATCGTCGACGCGATGAAGCTGCTGGCCCGCACCGAGGGCGTCTTCGCGGAGACCGCGGGCGGGGTCACGCTGGGCGTCACCCGCAAGCTGATCGAGTCCGGCGCGATCGACCCCTCGCTCACCACGGTCGTGCTGAACACGGGCGACGGGCTCAAGACGCTGGACGCCGTGGCGCCGACCTCGCGGCCCACGGCCGTCATCCGCCCCAGCCTCGACGCGTTCCGCGACGCCGGGCTCGCCTGAGCGCCCGAGCGTCCGGGCCCCGCCCCCAGAGAGGAAGAAGAAGCATGAGCGTGAACGTCCGCATCCCCACCATCCTCCGCACCTACACCGGCGGGCAGGCCGAGGTGAGCGCCGAGGGCGCGACCCTCAGCGAGGTCCTGGCCGACCTGGAGAAGAACCACGCCGGTATCGGCGCCCGCGTGCTCGACGACACGGGCAAGCTCCGCCGCTTCGTGAACGTGTACGTGAACGACGACGACGTGCGCTTCGAGCAGGGCCTGGAGACGCCGACGCCGGACGGCGCGGGCATTTCGATCATTCCGGCGGTCGCCGGCGGCTGAAAGATCGAATCCACACGGAATCGCCCCTTCGCCGACAGGCGGAGTGGGCGATTCCGCGTTTCGGAAGGCGGTAGAGTGACGGGAGTCCCTCCCGCGCGTTTGCCGAACGCATATGAGAACGCGACAAGTTGTGCCCGAAATCGGGGTGCTAATTGTCGTGTAGGTCCCCTATGCCCGGCCCGACTTGCCCTGCTTTCCCCGCGGTTGAGGAGATTTATCCGATCGGCCGTGCCCAGAATTCTCGTCCGATTGACCTGTTGCGGAGGGCGTCCGTGCAGATACATTCAGCGGCGGTCGACGCGTTCCGGCGCACGCCCCCTCCGGATTGGTCCCGGTTTGGGGGTGAGGTCTGACCCGGGTTCGCGAGGTGCGGGCTCGTGCAAGGGCCAGTAATAGGGGAGTTAGGAATGGCTCAGGGCACCGTCAAGTGGTTCAACGCGGAGAAGGGGTACGGCTTCATCGCGGTCGACGGTGGTGCGGACGTGTTCGTCCACTACAGCGCGATTCAGATGGACGGTTACCGCACCCTGGATGAAGGGCAGCGGGTCGAGTTCGAGATCTCGCAGGGTCAGAAGGGGCCGCAGGCGGACATGGTCCGCGTGACCGGCTGAGCGCCGACCGGACTGCGCGAACTGAGAGGAGGGGCCGCACCCCGGACGG
>NZ_BAAAPE010000001.1:191174-555748 GCF_039530985.1 Streptomyces albiaxialis | reverse complement strand
CTGCTGTTCCCGGGCGGACCTTCAGGGGCTGCTCTGAGCCGCTTGCGCCCTCCCGTCGCCCGACCGCCACCCCTCAAGGAGGCCCCTTCGGGGCCGCTTGCACTCCGGGGGGTCGAGTGCTAATTATTGGCGTTAGCACTCTCCGTGTGAGAGTGACAGAGAGGACCGGGTCGGTGAGGTCCGCAGGCCGGGTGGGGCAAGGAACCACCGGGTCGCAGACCGTCCGTCGCGGGCGCCAGCGCGGTCCGGGCAAATCCCATCCCGTCCGGGAGGACCACTTCACATGGCCAAGATCATCGCCTTCGACGAGGAGGCGCGGCGAGGGCTTGAGCGCGGCATGAACCAGCTCGCCGACGCCGTCAAGGTCACCCTCGGCCCCAAGGGCCGGAACGTCGTGCTGGAGAAGAAGTGGGGCGCCCCCACGATCACCAACGACGGTGTCTCGATCGCCAAGGAGATCGAGCTGGAGGACTCCTACGAGAAGATCGGCGCCGAGCTGGTCAAGGAGGTCGCCAAGAAGACGGACGACGTCGCCGGTGACGGCACGACGACCGCGACCGTCCTGGCCCAGGCGCTCGTCAAGGAGGGCCTGCGCAACGTTGCCGCCGGCGCCAACCCGATGGCGCTGAAGCGCGGCATCGAGAAGGCCACCGAGGCCGTCTCCGGCGCGCTGCTGGAGCAGGCCAAGGATGTGGAGACCAAGGAGCAGATCGCCTCCACCGCCTCCATCTCCGCCGCCGACACCCAGATCGGCGAGCTGATCGCCGAGGCCATGGACAAGGTCGGCAAGGAAGGCGTCATCACCGTCGAGGAGTCGCAGACCTTCGGTCTCGAGCTGGAGCTCACCGAGGGCATGCGCTTCGACAAGGGCTACATCTCCGCCTACTTCGCCACCGACATGGAGCGCATGGAGGCGGAGCTGGAGGACCCGTACATCCTCATCGTCAACTCCAAGATCAGCAACGTGAAGGACCTCCTTCCGCTGCTGGAGAAGGTCATGCAGTCGGGCAAGCCGCTGCTGATCATCGCGGAGGACGTCGAGGGCGAGGCCCTGTCCACGCTGGTCGTCAACAAGATCCGTGGCACCTTCAAGTCCGTCGCCGTCAAGGCCCCGGGCTTCGGCGACCGCCGCAAGGCGATGCTGAACGACATCGCGATCCTCACCGGCGGTCAGGTCATCGCCGAGGAGGTCGGCCTCAAGCTGGAGAACGCCGGTCTCGACCTGCTGGGCCGCGCCCGCAAGGTCGTCATCACCAAGGACGAGACCACCATCGTCGACGGTGCCGGTGACAGCGAGCAGGTCGCGGGCCGGGTCAACCAGATCCGCGCCGAGATCGAGAACAGCGACTCGGACTACGACCGCGAGAAGCTCCAGGAGCGCCTGGCGAAGCTGGCCGGCGGCGTGGCCGTCATCAAGGCCGGTGCCGCCACCGAGGTCGAGCTCAAGGAGCGCAAGCACCGCATCGAGGACGCCGTCCGCAACGCGAAGGCCGCCGTCGAGGAGGGCATCGTCGCGGGTGGTGGCGTGGCCCTGCTCCAGGCGTCCACCGTCTTCGAGAAGCTGGAGCTGGAGGGCGACGAGGCCACCGGTGCCGCCGCCGTCAAGCTGGCCCTGGAGGCCCCGCTCAAGCAGATCGCGGTCAACGCCGGTCTTGAGGGCGGCGTCGTCGTGGAGAAGGTGCGCAACCTGACCCCGGGCAACGGCCTGAACGCCGCCACCGGTGAGTACGTCGACATGATCGCCGAGGGCATCCTCGACCCGGCCAAGGTGACGCGCTCCGCGCTGCAGAACGCCGCCTCCATCGCGGCGCTCTTCCTCACCACCGAGGCCGTCATCGCCGACAAGCCGGAGAAGGCCGCCGCGGGCGCCGACGCGGCTGCCGCCGGTGGCATGGGCGGCATGGACTTCTGAGTCCGCCCGCCTGAGGCACGCCTGCGAGGGCGGTGCCCCTTCCTCCCGGACTTCCGGGGGGAGGGGCACCGCCCTTCGGCGTCTCTCAGCGCCACTCCAGGACCTGGCCCGCGCGGAGCGCCTTGTCCGCGCCCTTCGCCGTGATCTTCTCCGGGGACGAGCCCGGTGCCGTACGGGTGAGGAAGTGCTCGGTGACCGAGCCCTGGCGGGAGGTGAGGATCATCCGGCGGCCGTCGGGGGAGAGGGCGCGCAGGGTGTTTTTCCGGCTCGTCTTCGGCAGGACCGGCTCGCCGATCGCGGCCTCGGGCGGCTCCTCGTCCTTCTTGAGGCGGGTGGTGTCCACCGTCCAGAAGTTGTTCTTCCTGGCCGGGTCGTCCTCCGTCATCTTCCGCTCGCCGCACAGGACATGGGTGCCGTCCGTCCAGCCCATCGGCAGGCAGCCGCCGATCGGGCGGAGCGGCGCGTCGTCGTCGCGCTGGACGCCCGCACGGCGGGGGACGTCCACCACGTTCATGCCCTGCATCTCGTGGAAGCCCGCCGCCTTGCGGCCGTCGGGGCTGACGCGCAGGACGCTCGCCGTGATCGCGCTCGCCGGGTCCCCGGCGAGGGTGAAGCCGGGGCGCTGGACGCTCAGGCTGTCGCCCTTGCCGCGCGGCTTCGCGGGGGCGCTGAGGATGCGGGGCTCGTCCTCGTCCTCGCCCTTGGTCATGTACCAGACCCGGTCGGAGCCGTCCTGGGCGAAGACCGGGTGCTGCTCGGTGGGGGCGTCCGCGAAGTCCGAGCCCCCGGCCTTGCTGACCATCGTGGGCTTGCCGCCGCCCGGCGTGACGACCGCGGCGCGCGTGCCCTCCGTCTCGGCGTCCTTGAGGACCACGGCCAGCTTCGTGAAGTCCCTGTTGAACAACTGCCGTACGCGCGGCTCCGCGAGCGGCTTCGGGCCCTCGTCCTCGGTGCCGGTGTCGGACGGGGTGAGGACGTCGCCCTTGCACAGGTCGGCGAGCGGGGTGCGCGCGTTGTCCTCCTCCTCCGTGAGGACCGTGGTCGGCGGGAGCGTGAACGTCGTGGTGGCCACCTGTTTCCAGGACTCGGGGTCCCAGGCCTCGACGATCACGTCCGCCGGCTTGTTCGCCGGGACCGCGCACCAGGCCTTGACCACGACGCCCTCGGCCGGGATCGCGCCCTTGGGGTCTTCGGGGTCCTTGGAGCCCTTGGACCCCCCGGAGGCGTGGGAGCCCCCGTTCTCGTCCGACGGCTTCCCCTTCTCCTCCGTGTCCTCCCCGCCGCCGCAACCGGCCAGCGCGACGGCGGCCGTGAGGGCCAGGGCGGCGAAGTGCTGTTTGCGGTACCGGTGTTCACGCATAGTGCGCGAGTGTATCCACGGGCGGCAACTCGGCGGAGGGGGGCCGGTGTTGGTCTGGGTGGCCCCGGGGGGTGGGGTTAGGTACACCCCGCGAGACGCCACCCAGGCGGCTGCTGCGCGGCTCCGCGCGGCGGGATCGTAGAGACATGACGACGACGATGGAGTTCCACATGGCACCGACGGCCACCGACCAGCACCTGGCGACGGCCCGAGTTCCGGGACGGTTCCGGCGGGAGGTGGCGTACCTGCTCTCGGGGCTGCCGCTGGGCATCGCGGCGTTCGTCCTGATGGTGACCGGCTTCGCCCTCGGTGTCTCCACGCTCATCCTGCTGCTCGGCCTGCCGGTCCTCGGCGGCACGCTCGCCATGGCCCGCTGGTTCGCCCGGGTCGAGGCCGCGCAGATCGAGCGCGTCAGCGGCCGTCCGCTGCCGCCCGGGGCCGAGCGCACGCCGCGCGGCGGCTGGGGCCTGCTGGCCGACGCGCAGGGCTGGCGCGACCTGGTGCACGCGGTCGTCGCCTTCCCGGTCCGGGTCACGACGTTCTCGATCGCGCTGGCCTGGCTGGTGGGCGGCGTCGGCGGGCTGACCTACGGCCTGTGGTCGTGGTCGATCCCGCGTGACGAGAACGACGGGCTGATGGACCTGGCGTTCGGCCTCACCGGCCGCGGCCCCGACATCGCCTTCAACACCGCCCTGGGCGTCGTGCTCCTGGCGACCACGATCCCCGTGATCCGCGGCCTGGCCACCGCGCAGGCCGGTCTCGGCCGGGTCATGCTGCGCGGCGGGAGCCTGTGACCCAGGGACTCCGGTCGGCCAGAACATCGCTTCCGCGCACAAGAGCACCCCGGTCCCCGGGGTGCTCTTGTGTGTGAGAAAGCACATGGCCGACCGCGTCGCGTCGGCTACACCGGGCCGCGTACGCTACGGAAGATTTGCCGTAGCTATCGTATGAACTCCCCAAGGGCGCCGTGTGGACTCGCTGAACTCCTTCATTCTCGACGTCAACGACGTCTTCTGGACCTACCTGCTGATCCCGCTGGTCGTGGGCGCCGCGCTCTGGTTCACGCTCCGCTCCCGGGGCGTGCAGGTGCGGATGCTGCCGGAGATGTTCCGGGTCCTCGGCGACAAGGCGCAGACCGGGCCCGACGGGCGGAAGCAGGTCTCCGCGTTCGGCGCCTTCACGATCTCCGCCGCGGCCCGCGTGGGCACGGGCAACATCGCCGGTGTGGCCGCCGCGATCACCGCGGGCGGCGCCGGGGCCGTGTTCTGGATGTGGGTCATGGCGCTGCTGGGCGCCGCGTCCGCGTTCGTCGAGTCCGCGCTCGCGCAGCTCTACAAGGTGCGGAACAGGGACGGCGACGGCAACGACTCCGGTACGTACCGGGGCGGGCCCGCGTACTACATGGAGCGGGGCCTGGGGAAGCGCTGGGTGGGCGTCGTGTTCGCCGTCGTCATCACCCTGACCTTCGGCTTCGTCTTCAACGCGGTGCAGTCCAACACCATCGCCTCGGTAGCCCAGGGCTCGTTCGGCGACAGCTTCCCCGCGGCCGGTGCAGGGGTCGGGCTCGTGGTGCTGCTCGGCCTGGTCGTCCTCGGCGGCGTACGGCGCATCGCGACGGTCACCCAGCTCATCGTCCCCGTCATGGCCGTGCTCTACCTGCTGCTCGGCCTCGCGGTCGTGCTGCTCAACGTGAACGACGTGCCGCGCGTCTTCGCGGACATCGTCGGCGGCGCCTTCGGGGTGCGCGAGGTCGCGGGCGGCGCGCTGGGCGCGGCGATCCAGCAGGGCGTGCGGCGCGGCATGTTCTCCAACGAGGCCGGGCTCGGCTCGGCGCCCAACGCGGCGGCGACGGCCGAGGTCACCCACCCGGTCAAGCAGGGCCTCGTGCAGACGCTGGGCGTCTTCTTCGACACGCTGCTCATCTGCTCGATGACGGCGTTCATCATCCTCACCTCGAACCCCTCGCTGTCCCAGCGGGGCGGCGCGGACCTCACGCAGACCGCGCTGACCGAGACGCTCGGCGGCTGGGCGGGCCACGTCCTCACGCTCGTCGTCTTCCTGCTGGCCTTCTCCACGCTGATCGGCAACTACTACTACGGCGAGTCGAACATCCGCTTTATGACGGGCCGCCGCTGGGTGCTGCCCGGCTACCGGGTGCTGGTGCTGGCGGCCGTCTTCGGGGGCGCGCTCGGCTCGGTGGACGTCGTGTGGAACCTCGCGGACGTCTTCATGGGCGGCATGGCGCTCGTCAACCTGCTCGCGATCCTGCCGCTGTCCGCGATCGCCTGGAAACTGCTGGAGGACTATCTCGCGCAGCGTCGCGAGGGCCTCGACCCGGTCTTCACCCGGGACCGGGTGCCGGGGCTGCCGGGCGAGATCGAGTGCTGGGGCCCGGCGCGGGAGGGCGCACCCGCGCGGGAGGGTTGACCCTCACACCGTGTGAGGCCGTGGAGTAGGGGGCGTCATGTTCACCATCGGAGACTTCGCCGCCCACGGCAGCGTGTCCGTACGGATGCTGCGCCACTACGACGCGGTCGGGCTGCTGCGGCCCGCCCACGTCGACGCGTTCAGCGGCTACCGCTACTACGCCGCCGGCCAGCTCGCCCGCCTCAACCGGATCATCGCCCTCAAGGACCTGGGCTTCACGCTCCAGCAGGTCCGGGTGATCCTCGACGAGCGGGAGCCGGTCGGCGTGGCGGAGCTGCGCGGCATGCTGCGGCTGCGCGAGGCCGAGCTGGAGGCCGCGCTCGCGGCGGACGCGGCGCGGCTGGCGCGGATCGGCGCGAGGCTCCGCATGATCGAGAGCGAGGGTCACATGTCCTCCGACGACATCGTGGTCAAGCGGCTTCCGTCCGTACGGGTCGCGGAACTGACCGGCACCGCGGACCGCGCCGAACCGGGCTCGATCGGCCCGGTCATCCAGCCGCTGTACGGGGAGCTGTTCGCCCGGCTGGAGAGGGCGGGGATCGCGCCCGCGGGGAAGGGGCTCGCGCACTACGAGGGCGTGGAGGGCGAGGACGCGGTCGTCGTCCACGCCGGGGTCCAGGTCGCCCCCGACACCCCCGCCGAGGGCCACGACTTCGCGGTCGTCGACCTCCCGGAGGTCGCGGCGGCCGCCACGCTCGTCCACCACGGCCCGATGGACGACGTCATGCCGGCCCTCCAGACCCTCGCCCGCTGGATCGAGGCCAACGGCTACCGCTCGGCGGGCCTCCCGAGGGAACTCCAGCTCTCGTGCGAGGCCTCCAGCGAGGGCGGCCAGGAGAACTGGATCACGGAACTCCAGGAACCGGTGGTCCGGGCCCCCGAGTGAGGGCCGCCGTTCGCTGTGCCGCCGGGCACCCCCTACTCGGCGCCCAGGGACCTCTGCATCAGGACGGTGTCGACCCACCGTCCGTGCTTGTGGCCCACGGCGGCAAGGCGGCCCGTCTCCTTGAAGCCGTGGCGGGCGTGGAGGGCGATCGAGGCGGGGCCCACCGCCTCGTCCACGTCGGAGATGACGGCGATCATCTGCCGTACGCCCGCCCCCGCGCTCTCCTCCAGCAGCGTGGCGAGGAGCGCCCCGCCGAGCCCCTGTCCCGTGCGGCCGGGCGCGAGGTAGACCGTGTCCTCGACGGTGTGCCGGTAGGCGGGCTTGGGGCGCCAGGGCGCGGCGTACGCGTACCCGGCGATCTCGTCCCCCGGCCCGGCGGCGACCAGGAAGGGGAGGCCGCGCGCGGCCAGGTCGTCGTACTTGCCGCGCCACGCGTCGGCGCTCAGCGGCTCCTCGTCGAACGTGACGACCGTACGGGCGACGTAGTGCGCGTAGATCTCCGCGACCGCCGCGAGATCGCCGGGACGCGCGGCCCGGATGTCCACTGACTGCGTTGACTGCATGGCCGACTCTAGGCACGCCCGTGTTTCCGGGCTGTTTCGTATTGGACTGAGCGATACAGAACCTGTTAGCGTGCCGGACATGGCGCGACCACGACTCTTCGACGAGGAGCGGGCTCTGGACGCGGCGATGCTCGCCTTCTGGGAGAAGGGCTATGAGGCCACCTCGACCCAGGAGCTGTGTGCCGCCACCGGTCTGGGCCGCAGCAGCATCTACAACACGTTCACCAGCAAGCACGACCTCTTCCGCCGGGCCCTCGCCCGGTACATCGACGCGATGACCGGGATCCAGCTCGACATCCTGGAGGACGAGGGGCGCGAGCCGGTGGAGCGGCTGCGGGCGCTCTTCGCGCGGATCGTCGACTCGGAGGAGGAGTACCGGCGGGGCGGGCGCGGCATCGGCTGTCTGACCGTCAACACCACCGTCGAACTCGCCGGGCGCGACGAGGAGTTCTCCCGCATGATCGACCGCGATCTCGCCGTGCGGCTCGCCGCGCTGCGGGCCGTGATCGAGGCCGGTCAGCGCGACGGCACGCTCACGAGGGGGCGGGACGCGGAGGCGCTCGCCCGGTTCGTGAACGCCGTGATCGGCGGCATGCGGGTCTCCGGGCAGGGCGGCGCCGACCGGGCCGCGCTGGAGTCCGTGGCGGAGACGGCCATGGCGGCGCTGACGCGCTGAAGTCCCGCGTGCACGCGCGGGGCTTCACTGCGCCCTTGTTTTGAACTGATCCATCCAAAACCATCATCGGAACCCACGGAGAGGCGGCCCACCGTGCCCCTTGCCATCTACGTCCTCGCGCTCGGCATCTTCTCGATGGTCACCAGCGAGTTCGTCGTCGCCGGGCTCATGCCCCAGATCGCCGAAGGGCTCGACGTCGGCATCCCGCAGGTCGGCTACCTGATCACCGCGTTCGCCGCCGCGATGGCCTTCGGCGGCCCGCTGCTGGCCGCCGCCATGCTGCGGCTGCCGCCGCGCCGCGCGCTGGCCCTGATCTTCGCGATCTTCCTCGCCGGGAACGTGCTCGCCGCGGCGGCGCCCACCTACGGCGTGATGTTCGCGGCCCGGCTCGTCACCGGGACGGCCTCGGCGGCCTTCCTGGGGCTCGCGATCTCGCTGAGCGTACGGCTCGCCGGGCCCGAGGTGCGGGGGCGCGCGGTGTCCGTCGCGCTCAACGGGCTGATGCTCGGCACGCTGCTCGGGCTGCCGCTCTCGACGCTGGTCGGCGAGCGGTACGGCTGGCGCGCGGCCTTCTGGGCGATCACCGCGCTCACCGTCGTCGCCGCGCTCGTCACGGCCGTCGGCGTGCCCCGGATGGAGCGCGCCGCGGAGTCCGGCGGCGGGATACGGGGCGAGCTGGGCGTCTTCCGCAGGCCGCGGCTGTGGCTGGTGATGAGCACCAGCACGCTCATCATCGGGGCGACGTTCTCCGCGTTCTCGTACTTCAACCCGGTCCTCACCGAGATCACCGGCTTCAGCACCTCCAGCGTGCCCCTGCTGCTGATCGCCTACGGCGCCGCGACCGTCGTCGGCAACTACGTCGTCGGACGGCTCGCCGACCGCTGGACGCTGAGCGTGCTGGTGACCGGGCTCGTGCTGAACGCGTTCTTCCTGGCGGGCTTCGCGCTGCTGGCCCATCTGCCCGTGCCCGCCGTGGTGTTCATGCTGGGCATCGGGCTCGTCGGCGTCACCATGAACCCGGCGATGGCGGCCCGGGTGCAGCGGGCCGGGAACGCCGGGCCGCTGGTCAACACGGTCCACTCGTCCTTCATCACCCTCGGCATCATCATCGGCTCCTCGCTCGGCGGCGCCGCGATCCCCTCGTACGGGATGCGGGCCCCGGTCTGGATCGGGGCCGGGCTCGCGGTGCTCGGGCTCGTCTCGCTCGTCCCGGACCTCCGGGCGGGGCGGCGGACCGGCCGGGACGAGCGGCGGGAGGGGCGGCGGGCCGGGCGGGTGACCGCCAGTCGGCCTGATATTCGATCGGACGAGGGGTCAGACGGCCCGCAGGTCCCCGAGGTTGTACGCATGTAAGCCATAAATCAGGCACTCAGGTCCTATGGCGCGTTCGTCGCATCTGTTGTTTCTTTGAGCTGTACCCACCACTCACCGCTCAGAGCAGAGGAAGCGCATCCATGCACAGCACGCACAGCACTGTCATGTCGCGTCGGGTCCGTGTCGCCGCCGCCGGTCTGGTGACGGCGGGGCTCCTGGGCGCCGGTGCCGCCACCGCCGTCGCCGCGCCGCAGGTCCCCGCCCCGCCGGAGCCGGTCCCGGCACACACCGACCCGGCCCCCGCGGCCGCCGCCACGCACCACGCGACCGCCGACCACACGGTCGTCAAGGCGTGGCAGGAGTTCCGCGTCAAGGGCCTGACCAAGGGCATCAAGCCGGGCAGCAAGGTCGTGCTGGAGCAGAAGCAGAAGGGCACCTGGCGCGCGCTGCCCGCGCAGACCATCGTCAACAAGTCGGGCGCGTACACGCTGCGCGTCAAGCTCGGCCTCAAGGGCAAGAACGAGCTGCGCCTGCTCGCGGGCGGCAAGCCGTCCAACGTCCTGACCGTCACGGTCCGCTGACGGACCGTCCGATCCCGCTTGCTACCGTCCCCGCATGAGGCACCAGCCGGACGACCTGGACGTACAGGACCTGCGAAGTGCCCTGCGGGGATGGGGGATCGAGACCGCCGGGGACCCGGCGTACCTGCCCGTGGGCTTCGGGGACCACCACTGGGGCGCGCGGGACACCGCCGGGCGCCGCTGGTTCGTGACCGTCGCCGACCTCACGGCCAAGCCGTACTGCGGGGACGGGGCCGAGGCCGCCGCACGCGGACTGACCGCCGCCATGGACACGGCGGCGGCCCTCCGCGCGGACCTCGGCCTCGGCTTCGTGCTGGCCCCGGCCCGGGACCGGCACGGCCGGACGACCGTCCGCCTCGGCGCGCGGTACGCGCTGAGCGTCTTCCCCCACGAGGAGGGCGAATCCGACCCGGACGGGGCCCCGCTGCCGCCGGAGGACCGGGCCCGCGCGCTCGACGCGCTCGCGGCCCTGCACGCGGTGGAGCCCCCGCCCACCGCCCCCGCCACGGGCCCGGCCCTCTCCCGGCGGGCCCTGCTGGAGGAGACGCTCGCCGATCCGTCCGGGCCCTGGAGCGGCGGCCCCTTCGCCGAACCGGCCCGCGCGCTCTTCGCCGCGCACGCCGCGTCCCTGCGGCGCCGCCTGGACGCCTTCGACGCCCTGGCCGCACGCGTCGCCGCCACCGGCGCCCGCCCGGTCGTCACCCACGGCGAGCCCCACAGCGCGAACATCCTCCGCACCCCGGACGGGCTTCTCCTCGCCGACTGGGACACGGTCGGCCTCGCGGCCCCCGAACGCGACCTCTGGCAGGTCGCCGAGACCCCCGACGACCTCGCCCGCTACGCCGAGGCCACCGGCCGCACCCCCGACCCCGCGGCGCTCGACCTCTACCGCACCCGCTGGGACCTGGAGGACATGACCGAATACCTCGCCTGGTTCCGCACCCCCCACGCCCGCACCCCGGACACGGAGGCGGGCTGGGAGGAGCTCACGAGCCTGCTGGATCCGGAGGACTAGATCCTCGGCCCGTCGGCTTTCGTGAGGTCGACATCCAGGGGAAACGGCTCGGAGATCTTCAGACGTGCGTGGTGGATTCCGGTGACGGCGTACGTCTTCGTCGCGGGCTCCAACTCGAAGACGTAGACCACGGTTCGGCCCTCGTCGTCTTCCACGCGCCAGAAGTGCGGGATGCCTGCGGCAGCGTACTTACGGGGCTTGGCGTCGCGGTCACGGAACACGGAATCCGGGGAAACGACCTCGACAGCCAGCAGCACATCCTCCGGCTGGTACGTGGTCTGCTGCTTCCCTTCGTCCGCCTCCGCGCGAGTGACCATGACATCAGGTTCGGGTCGATTGCCCCGGTCCAGCGTGATCGTCATCTCGCGGATGACCTCGAACTCCGAGGGGGCTTGCTCCATGAGGCTGTACGTGAGCAGGTTGATCACGCGCATATGGAACTTGGCTTGCGGACTCACGAAGACGAGGCTCCCGTCGATCAGCTCCGTGTGGGGCGGAAGGTTGGGGAGCCGGTCCAGGTCTTCTGCGGTGTAGCCGCCGACGGGCGGAACAGGCCACTCGTACTCAGGCTCGACGTTCATGATTGCTCCCATGGCCGGGATCCTCGCCGAGGCCAAGGGTATCGGGGCCCGTACCCCGGTGCTTCAGTCATACGAGTGAGCCCGGGGCCGGGGCCGGGGCGGGGGTCGCGGTCGGGTTCGGAGGCGTGCCCTCGATCTCCGAGCCGGCGACCGGTTCCGGGGAGTCCTGTTCGGTGTTCAGGTCGAGGAGCATCTGCTTGCTGAAGCCGAAGAAGTAGGTGGCCAGGAAGCCCGCCACATAGCCGGCGGCGAGGCCGAGGGCATAGATGGCGGCGATGGCGCCGAGGGAGTGGTTGCCCTTGAGGAGGGGGAAGAGGGCCCAGCCGGAGGGGCCGATGGCGGTGGAGCCGACCGAGGTGCCGAGCTGGTAGAAGAGGCCGACCACGCCGCCGCCGAAGGCGCCGCCCACGCAGGCCGTGATGAAGGGGCGGCCGAGGGGGAGCGAGACGCCGTAGATCAGCGGCTCGCCGACGCCGAGGAAGCCCGCCGGGAGCGCCGACTTGATCGTCGTACGGATCGAGGTGTTGCGGCGGAGGCGGAGATAGATCGCCAGGGCCGCGCCCACCTGGCCCGCTCCCGCCATCGCCAGGATGGGGAGGAGGACCGTGAAGCCGTCCTGCTCGATGAGCGTGGTGTGGATGGGGATGAGGGCCTGGTGCAGGCCCAGCATGACCAGGGGCAGGAAGAGGCCGCCGAGGACGAAGCCCGCGAAGGCGCCGCCGTGTTCCAGCAGCCAGTTCGCGACGTGGCCGATGCCCGTGGACAGCTCGCCGCAGACGAACATCAGTCCGTAGAGCGTGACCAGGCCCGCGACCAGGACCGTGACGGTGGGCGTGAGCAGGACGTCGAGGGCCTGGGGGACGACCCGGCGGCACGCCTTCTCCACGTACACCGCGAGTAGTGCCGCGAAGAGCGCGCCCAGCACGCCGCCCTGGCCCGGCGCGAGTTTCTCGCCGAAGGCGGAGACGTCCGCGACGCCCGGGAAGACGATCACCGCGGCCGCCGCGCCGCCGAGCACCGGGGTGCCGCCGAACTCCTTGGCCGTGTTGACGCCCACGAACACCGCGATCAGCGACATGAAGCCGGTGGCGATGGCGGTGAGGGCCGGGGTGAGGGAGGGCAGCCATTCGAGGTTGGTCAGCAGGCCGTTGATGCCCGCGACGATGCCGCAGCCGATGAGCGCGGGGATGAGCGGCACGAAGATGTTGGCGACGCGGCGCAGCATCAGCTTCACCGGCGTCGCGTTCCGCTGCTTGCGCTCCGCGCGGATCGCGGCGCCCCGGTCGGCCAGCTCCCGCGCCGTGACGGGCGGCGCCGCGGCCTTCTCCTCCTCGACCAGGGACTCGAACTCGGGGGTGACCCGGGCGACCTTCCCCGGCCCGAGCACGATCTGGTACGTGTCGTCCTCGACGACGCCCATCACGTCCGGGAGCGCCTTGAGCGGCTCGTCCCGGACGAGGGAGCGGTCGGCGAGGCCGAGGCGCATGCGGGTCATGCAGTGGGTGACGGACGTGACGTTCCCGGCCCCGCCGACGAGCGGGAGGATCGCCGCAGCGATCTCGCGGGCCGCGCTGTTCTCAGTGCTCATGGTGCAGTCGCTCTTCTTCGAGTGGTGCTGGGCAGTGGTTCAGGGGGTTCTGGTCGCGGACTTGAGCGCGGCGCGCAGGTGGCCGCCGGACTCGGCGAGGAGCCGCGCGGCGGTGGGGCCGTCGACGTCGCCGAGGAGGGTGAGGATCGCGTTCTTGACCTCGCCGTCGGTGGCGGCGAGCGCCGCCTCGATCTCGTCGTCGGGCGCGCCTGTGGCCAGCGCGACGATGCGCCGGGAGCGCGCCCGCAGCTTGTCGTTGGAGGCCCGGACGTCGACCATCAGGTTCCCGTACGTCTTGCCGAGCCGGATCATGGTCAGCGTCGAGAGCATGTTGAGGACGAGCTTCTGGGCCGTGCCCGCCTTCAGCCGGGTGGAGCCGGTCAGCAGTTCGGGGCCGACGACGACCTCGATGCCGTGGTCGGCGGCGGCGGCGAGCGCCGAGTCCGCGTTGCAGGACAGGCCGATGGTCAGCGCCCCGTATCCGTCGTGGGCGTGCTCGACGGCGCCGATCGCGTACGGCGTACGGCCCGAGGCGGAGATGCCGACGACCGTGTCCTCGGCGCGCAGCTCCAGTTCGTCGAGGTCGGCGGCGGCCATCTCCTTGCTGTCCTCGGCGCCCTCGACGGCCGTCACCAGCGCGCTGGGGCCGCCCGCGATGAGGCCCAGGACCTGGCCCGGCGCGGTGTTGAAGGTGGGCGGGCACTCGCTCGCGTCCAGCACGCCGAGCCGGCCCGCCGTGCCCGCGCCCGCGTAGATCAGCCGGCCGCCGCGGGCCATGCGCTCCGCCGTGCCGTCGATCGCCGCGGCGATGCGGGGGAGCTGCTCGGCGACGGCGGTGGCGACCGTGGCGTCCTCACCGTTCATGATCTGCGCGATCTCCAGCGTGGGCAGCCGGTCGATCTCGGACAGCTCGCTGCGGAACGCCTCGGTGGTGAGCGTCTCCAACTGGGCGCGCAGCGAGGAGGAGACGGAGGGATCTGTCGGGTGCGTGGTCATGAGGGCGCGGCTCTTTCTGCGTTCGGGCAGGGAAGGGACTCGTCGTACGCGGGCGCTTGTACGGGCGCGGGCGCGGTGCTTCGCGTGTCCCGTGGTCAGCGGGCGCGGGGGCGCGGCGAGTGGCGGTGGGCCAGCGCCTCGTACGACGCGGACAGGGCCGGGGCCGCCGTCTCGTACGTACGCTGCGCGACTCCTATGAACAGGCAGTCCACGACCAGCAACTGGCTCGTCCTGCTCGACATGGCGGCGGGGCGCAGCTCGCTCTCGCGGGCGGTGGAGGTGGTGAGGACATGGTCCGCGTACTGCGCGATCTCGCCCTCCGGGCGGCCGGTGATCGCGAGGGTGGTCGCCCCGCGGTCGAAGGCGACGCGCAGCGGCTCTATGACGTCCACCGTGCGGCCCGAGTGGGTGATCGCCACGGCGACGTCGCCCGCGCGCAACTGCACCGCGTTGGTGACCGCGAGGTGCGGGTCGGCGTGGGTGTGCGCGACGAGCCCGATGCGCAGCAGCTTCTGTGCGAGGTCCTGGGCCACGAGGCCCGAGGCCCCCACCCCGTACACATCGATGCGGCGGGCCGCGGTCAGCGCCATCACGGCGGCCTCGACCTGCGCCGTGTCGAGCCCGGCGGCCGTGTCGGCGAGGGTCTGCTGCTCGTCGAGGGCGAGCTTGGCGACGACCTCCCCTATCGGGTCGTCCACCGCGATGTCGGCCGTGACGGCGGGCGCGGCGCCCGACTCCTGCTGGGCCGCGAGCCCGGCGAGCGCCAGCCGCAGGTCCCGGTACCCGGGATAGCCGAGCAGGCGTGACGTCCGCACGACCGTGGCCTCGCTCGTGCCGGTGCGCTCCGCGAGCCCCGTGACGGTGAGCTGCGCGCAGCCCGCCGGGTCCCCGGCGACGGCCTCGGCGACGCGCTGCATGGAGCGCGTCATCGACGGGGCCATGGTCCGCACCTTCGCGGCCAGCGCGGTCGGTCCCGGCGTCCTGCCCGGGGCCGCCGTCCCCCGCGTCTGGTTCGGGGGCCGCGAGGGGAGGGAGAAAGTTTCCTTCACATTGCTCGTCACCCTTGGAAGATATTTTCAGGCGTGCGCCGCGTCAATGGGTCAGGTGGTGCAATGGAGGTATGGAAGCGGAATCGGAAGCGGGCCCGACACCGGACGGACCGGATTCATCGAGCCTGGAGAAGGCGCTGCACGCCGCGCGGGCGCTGATCCTCGCGGACCTGGAGGCGAGTGGCGTCGCGCGCGCCGACATCGTCTCCCTCGTCGAGGAGTCCATCACGCACCGCCGCTGGTGGGTCGGCGAATGGCCCGACGGCGTCGCCTACGTGGACGGGCTCGTCGCCCAGGACGTCCAGGACGCCCTGCTGGAGCGGTACGGGCGGTGGCCCGTGTGCCCCGTCTGTGTCGGCGCCGACCCGCACGCGATGGATGTCGAGCCCGAGCTGGGCGAGGACCCGCACTGGGTGTGCGGCAAGACGATGACGGTGGTCGCGCGGGTGGGCGCGCTGCGGGAGCGCGTGTGACGGTGCTCATCGACCCGCCCCAGTGGCCCGGGCACGGCCGCATGTGGTCGCACCTGGTCAGCGACCACTCCTACGAGGAGCTGCACGACTTCGCCGCCCGTATCGGCTGCCCCCGCCGCGCCTTCGACCGCGACCACTACGACGTGCCGAGCGGGCGGTACGCGGACGCGGTGGCCGCCGGGGCCGTGGAGGTCGGCAGCAAGGAGCTGGTCCGGAGACTGACCGAGGCGGGGCTGCGACGCCGCAAGAGGTGACGGGTTCCGTTCCGGTGCGGCTTGTCCGTGGGCCGGGTCCGGGGGTGCCCCTTTTCGCCGTTGCGGGGTGCGGCCTTCGTCGTGGTCGCCCGCGCAGTTCCCCGCACCCCTTTCGGGGCGCACCCGCACGAGGCCCTCACGCGAGGGCGCGGGCCAACTCCTCGATGCCCTCCTCGATTTCGCCCGGGGTGCGGGCCGCGTAGCCGAGGACCAGGCCCGGGGGGCCGGGGCGCTGGCGGTGCCAGGTGAGGGGGTGGGTCTTGACGCCCCGTTCGAGAGCGCGGGCCGCGAGACGGGTGTCGTCCACGTCCCCGTACGGGCCCTCCAGCGTGACCATGAGGTGCAGCCCCGCCGCCGCGCCGTGCACCACCGCCTCCGGGACCCGCTCCCGGAGCGCGGCCACCATCGCGTCCCGGCGGCGGCGGTGCCGGACGCGCAACTGGCGCAACTGGCGCTCCAGTTCGCCCGAGTCCATCAGCCGGGCCAGCACGAGCTGCGGCAGCACCGGGTTGCCCAGGTCGGCGTGGCGCTTGGCGGCGACCATTGCCGCGTGCAGCCACGGCGGCGCCAGCACCCAGCCCACGCGCAGCGCGGGCGCGAGGAGCTTGGAGACGCTGCCGGTGTAGCAGACCCGTTCGGGGAGGAGGGAGCGCAGGGCGGGGACGGGCGGGCGGTCGTAACGGTGCTCCGCGTCGTAGTCGTCCTCCATGATCAGCCCGCCGGGCCCGTCCCTTTCCCCCGCCCAGCGCGTCAGCGCCCGGCGCCGTTCCCCGCTGAGCACCACGCCCGTGGGGAACTGGTGTGCCGGGGTCAGCAGCACGGCGTCGGCGCCGAGTGCGCGCAGCCCGCCCGGCCCGGCCACCCGTACGCCCTCCTCGTCCACCGGGACCGGCGGCGTCGCGAGGCCCGTGCGCGCGATGTGCAGCCGTACGCCGAGGGAGCCCGGCTCCTCGACCGCCATCGCGCCGTACCCCGCCCGGCGCAGGGCCTCGCCCGCGAGCACGAGGGCCTGCGCCGTGCCGTTCACCACCAGCACCTCGTCCGGGGACGCCGCGATGCCCCGGTTGCGGGCGAGCCAGCGGGCGATCGCGGCGCGCAGCGCGGGGGCGCCGCGCGGGTCGCCGTACCCGAGCGCGGCGGCGGGCAGCTCGGTGAGCACGGCGCGCTCGGCACGCAGCCAGGCGGCGCGCGGGAACGCCGCGAGATCCGGCACCCCCGGTGAGAGGTCCACGCGCGCGGGCGCGGCCCGCAGCGTCTCGAAGACCTCGTCGGTGGGCGAAGGGACGAAGAGGGCGGCCGGGGCGGGGGCGTCCGGCGGCTCGGCGGGAACGACGGGAGTGGGCGACGGTACGGACACGACGACCGTCCCGCGCCGCCCCCGCCCCACCACGTGCCCGTCCTCCACCAGCCGCTGGTACGCCTCCGTCACCACGCCGCGCGAGACGCGCAGCTCGGCGGCGAGGACGCGGGTGGCGGGCAGGGTGCTGCCCAGCGGGAGGCGGCCGTCGGAGATCGCGCGCCGCAGCCGCCGGGCGAGCCAGTCGGCGAGCCCGCCGGGCGGCGCCTCGGCGACGTCGAGCTGGAGGAAGTCGGAGCCGGGCTGTTTGGACCTGTTCACCGCGCTCTCTTTGGACCTGGGCACAGGACCATTGTGGGCGGGAGATTGGCGGGGAGCACGCGAACCGGGAGAAGAGAGAGAAGAGAGCGACGCCAGTGACGACCACCACGAGACCGCCCGAGCCCCCGCGCTACGTCCACGGGTACTCCCCGTACGAGGCCCGCAGGCTCGGCGACCAGGCCGACACGCTCGCCGGACTGCTGCACGGCGACACCGCGTACCCGCCCGGCAGCCGGGTCCTGGAGGCCGGGTGCGGGGTCGGCGCGCAGACCGTCCACCTGGTCGCCGGGAGCCCCGGCGCCCGGATCACCGCCGTCGACGTGTCACCGGACTCGCTCGCGCAGGCGCGGGCGCGGCTGACGGCCGAGGCGCCGGGCGCGGACGTGGCGTGGTACGAGGCCGACCTGCACGAACTCCCCTTCGCGGACGGCGCGTTCGACCACGTCTTCGTCTGCTTCGTGCTGGAGCACCTGCCCGACCCCGTCGCGGCTCTGCGCGCGCTGCGCCGCGTGCTGCGGCCGGGCGGCACGCTCACCGTGATCGAGGGCGACCACGGCTCGGCGTTCTTCCACCCCGACAGCGCGTACGCGCGGGCGGCCGTCGACGCGCTCGTACGCCTCCAGGCCGCGGCGGGCGGCGACGGCCTCCTCGGCCGCCGCCTGCACCCGCTGCTGACCTCGGCCGGGCTGACGGACGTGACCGTCACGCCCCGCACGGTCTACGTCGACGACTCACGCCCCGACCTGGTGGAGAGCTTCACCCGGAACACGTTCACGGCGATGGTCGAGGGCGTACGGGACGAGGCGCTAACGGCCGGGATGATGACGGCCGCCGACTGGGAACGCGGCGTCGCGGACCTGCGGCGTACGGCCGAGGGCGGCGGCACGTTCCACTACGGCTTCTTCAAGGCGGTGGCGGTCAGTCCGCGCTGACCCGGACGGCCGTGGGTGTGGCGCTCTTCGACGTCACGACCCGGGACCCGCTCTCCCGGCGCTGCACGCGCGAGGCGACGGCGGTGACGGCGACGCCCGCGGCGGCGAGCACGGCACCGGTCCACGCCACCGCCTCGTACCCCCAGTGGGCGCTGATGACGAGGCCGCCGAGCCAGGGGCCGACCGTGTTGCCGATGTTGAAGGAGGCGGTGGTGGTCGCGCCCGCGAGGGTGGGGGCCGCGTTCGCCACGTTGAACATCCGCGCGTTGAGGGCCGGGGCGGTGGTGAAGGCGGTCACGCCGAGCATCAGCGCGAGCGCGATCGCCGCCCACCGGTACTCCGCGAGGAGCGCGAGGAGGGCCAGCACGCCGGTCGAGGCGGCGATGCCGCCGTACATCGTCCCGAACAGGTGCGCGTCCGCGATACGCCCGCCGATCACCGTCCCGACGAGCCCGCCGATCCCGAACAGCCCGAGCACGGTCGGCACCCAGCTCTCCGGGAGCCCGGCGACATCGGTGAGGAGCGGGCCGAGGTAGGAGAAGAGGGCGAAGACGGCGCCCGCGTTGAGCGCGATCGTGAGGAGGGCGAGCCAGACCTGCTTGTCGCGGTAGATCCGCAGCTCGCGCCGCAGGTTCGGGGCGTCGTCGCCGGTCGCGGGCGCGGTGCGGGGCACGCACGCGATCACGCCGACCAGCCCGATCGCGGCCAGCGCCGCCACGGCCCAGAACGCCGACCGCCAGCCGGCCTGCTGCCCCAGGAACGAGCCCGCGGGCACCCCCGCGATGTTCGCCACGCTCAGCCCGCCCACCATGATCGCCATGGCCTTGGCCCGCGCGTTCACCGGCACGAGCGACACGGCGACGGCCGCGCCGACCGCCCAGAACCCGGCACACGCGAGCGCGCTCACGACGCGGGACACGAACAGCACCCCGTACGTCGGGGCGAGCGCCCCCGCTATCTGCCCCAGCATGAAGACGATGAGCAGCGCGATCAGCGTCGTACGCCGCGGCAGCTTGAGCGTCGCGGCGGCGAGCAGCGGCGCCCCCACGACCATCCCGATCGCGAACGCCGAGATCAGCATCCCCGCCTTCGGAATGCTCACCCCCATGTCCCGCGCCAGCGGCTGCAGAATCCCGGACAACATGAATTCCGACGTCCCCAGCGCAAAAACGGCCAGGCCGAGCACGTAAACGGCCAGGGGAACACGGGCAGGGCTCGACTTCTCGACCTCGGGGAGGGCTTCGGATGGCATGCCAGGAGTCAACCTGGGGGACGGGAGTGGCATTCCCGGGTGAGATGTAGCTTTCGCAACGGCTGTGTGAACGGAGCTCGCGGCCGACCACGATCGGGTGATCGCCGCCGGAATCCGTACGGGCCCCGCCCCGCCCGCACCTGTGACGCTCCTGCTGGGGTATCTGGCCCAGGCGTAGCCTGGCAACAGAGACGACGGAGGACAGCGTGAGCGCCGATCCCATGCCTGAGCCGACGAACCAGCCACAAGACCCCATCGATCTACTGATCGCGATCGAACGGGCATCGGATGTGCCCGTTCGGCCGGAGTGCGTCGAGGGGATGGCAATCGTGCCGCCGCAGCCTGACAACGAGCACAATCACGCCGCCGGCGAGCTCTACTTCCAGCTCCGCTCAGCGGGCTTCCATACGGCGGGTTTCGGGAACGGGTACCGGGCGGGGCCGAAGGGCGGGCGTACGCAGGCATTGGTGATCCCGGACTTCTACGTCCAGCACCGCGAGCCGAGCGAGGTGGACGAGGCGTACCGCAAGGCCCACCGAGGGTGGTACCCGGTCGAGCTGCTGGCCTTGGCCGGGGAGATCACCTCGTCCAACCACGAGACGGACACCGGCCCGAAGTACCGGACGTACGCCGCTGCCGGGGTCCCGGTCTACGTCCTCGTCCACCGCGAGGAAGGCAGGGCGTACGCCTTCTCCCAGCCGGAAGGTTCCGCGTACGCGGAGAAGACGGAGATCGCCTTCGGCCGCCCGCTGCGCCTGCCGGCCCCGTATCCGGCGCTGGACACGGGGTTCCTCGTCCGTTAGGCGAACCAGTCCTCGATGTCGTGGCGGATGCCGAGCTCGGTGGCGACCTTGGCCGCTTCGCGGAGGGTGACGTGGCTGCGGGCCGCCGCGAGGGCGAGGTCGCGGAGGGTCATGTGGCCGGGGCCGGGCGGGGGAGCGGGGCTCTCCTCGTTGGTCGTGCGGGCGTACAGCACTCGGCCGAGGTGGGAGACCTGAGGGTTCTGGTTTGGGGGAAAAGCGTATGTCCCGACCTCCGGCTCGTAGCCGAGGAGGCGGGCGAGGCGGGCCGTGGCTTCGACGTCCGGGAACGGGCTGCCCGGGGTCAGGTGGATGAGCGCTTCCCTGCTCATCCTGGCGCCGGAGGCCAGTTCGCGACGTACCGAGTGGGGGAGCCGGGCGTGAAGGCGGAGCGCCTCGATCGCCAGATCGCCGTCGGTCGTCCAGGGGGTCGGAAGCGGGTCGGGGACGGAGTGGCCCAGTTCGCGCAGACGAACCCCCACGTCCTTGACGGGGCGGTCCAGGAGCGTCGCCGCGTGCCACATCGGGCCGATCGGGACGGGGAACTCCAACGGCAGCACTTCGCTCAGCACGAGGTTGTCGTCGTCGCTGAGCAAGCCGAACGACTCGGCACGCGGATCGGGGCGGAACCCCGCCTCGCGCAGCAACCGGTGCACGGCCCCGACCGCGTGCCCCGTGCGATGGGCCGCCTGGACGACCCGGGCCAGCGGCACCGTGGTGTCGTGCGTTCCGTCGCCGCTCCTGGGCAGATCCCAGGCCGCGTTCAGAATCGCCGTCTCGTCCGCCGACCAGGGAGACTCGCGCGGCAGACCGGTGCCGGGCACCCTGAAGCCGAGCCGGCGCAGCCGGTCCGCCGCTTCCCGTGGTGACACTCCAGCCTGTGCCGCGCTGTACGAGAGCTGGGCCGACGGGAGTTCGCCGCCGGGAGCCAGCCAGCCTTCCGCCTCCCAGAAGGGGCGGAGGAGCGGCAGGTCGTCGGGCGTGACGTCGTGAGCGTCGCCCAACGGCTCGACCTCGTACCCCAGATGACGCAGGCGCTCCGTCACATAGGCGGCCGGGCGGCGTGTGGCCCCGACGCGCTGGAACACCGCCTGAGGCGGTACGGGAACGGTCTCGTCCAGCCAGTCCACCCCGCTCAGGGCCCGCAGGGTCGGTTCCTCATCGGGATGTGCCGCGGGCGCGTGGAAGGCGTACTCCCAGTCGGACACGGCCGTGAGCGCTCCGGTCAGCAGATGGAGATCCGACGGCCGGGCGCTCCATGGGGGGACCGGGACGGTCGTTCCGGTGGCGTGCAGCAGCGTCCCCAGCCTCCCGCGCAGTACGAATTCGGGAAGCGTCCGGACAACCGTGGCGGTCTCATCCAGGGAGTGCCGGAGCTCGTCATCGTCCTCGAACCACATGGCATCGCGCTGCCCGGCGAGCGGCCACAGCATCGAGTCCGGGAGGAACAGGCCGACTCCGGTGAAGGGGACGCGGTCGTCGGACCAGCCGATCCCGTGCTCGTCCATGTACACCGTCGCGGCGTCCGCGAATTCCGGGTCCCCGCGGCTGACCGAGTGCAGCCACCACGGCACGACGAACTCCCCGGCACCGGGCGCGAACAGGCTCGGCAGCGCGTCGAGCGCGCGCTCCCGCACCAGATCGGCGTCGAAGGCGAGCGTCTCCCGGCGGTTCACCGAGAGACGCGGCGCGTCACGGCCCGTGAGGTTGGCGACGATTCCGTACGGTGCGGCGTCCTGCTTGCCGCTGGGAGCGAGGCCGTCCGCCAGGACGAGCCCTTCTTCCTGCGACCACCACAGGTCCGGCCGCGAGGATGGGTGACAGCGGGCCGAAGTGGAAACGTCGCCCGGACGGGCCCGCTTCTCCACCGCCTCCCCGCACAGCACCCCCGGCTCCCACTCCCGCACCCGGGACCCGTGCACCGCCCGGGTCGCGTACTCGGCGACCCACAGCACGTCCAGCAGTTGGTCCACGCACGAGCGGCGGGCCGCCCGGCGAGTCAGGTGGAGGCGGACTCGCGTGCCCGCCTCCTCGCCCGGCCCCACGTCCTCGACCCGGAACAGATTCCCGGGCCCCGCGATCGTGACCCGCAGTTCCCTTCCCGGGCGGCCCTCCCGATCCAGGCGGCAGGTGTGGACCGTGATTTCGTCGGCCAGCATGAAGTAGCTCAACACCCCGATGCCGAAGCGGCTGTTGGGGTGCAGCTCCACAGGCGGGTCCAGGCGGGACCATTCCGCCGACTCCTCGACGTACTCCGGCAAGTCCACGAAGCGGGAGCCGCCCTGGGAGAAGGTGTGGCTCAGCTCTTCCACACCCATGCCGATGCCGTTGTCGGCGCAGTCCAGGTACGGGCGGCCCTGCTCATCCACACCCTGTGTGAAAGAGATCCGGCCCTCCCATGCGGGGAGAGCCGCACCGCTCCGGACCAGGTACTCCGTCCTCGCCTCCCGGTACCGGCACGCGTCCAGCGCGTTCTGGTACAGCTCCCGGACCGCGAGCCCCGCGTCCCCGTACAGGTCCTCGCCGATCAGCAGTTCCTGTACGCGGTCCTCCGCGAGGTGGAAGCGGATGCCGGAAGAGAGGCCCGGTGGGGTGTTGCCGCCGAGGCGGACGCGGTCCGGGTTCGCGAACGGGGGGAGTGAGGCCACCGGGTCGTGTTTCCCTGACGTCCCATTGAGTGCCCGCAGCAGGCCGTCCACCCGTCCCGCGTGCTCCTGCAAGGCGATCTGCACCGCCGGGTGTGCGCACACCGCGCTCAGCGCCCGGCCCACCCCGCTCGCGATCCACTCCGACTTGCGGACCGTCCTCAGCAGCTCCGTCAGGTCCACGCTGTCCGAGATTCCCACGTGCTCGACCACGACCTCCGGCAGGTCCACCGGGTCGATGGCCAGCGCGTGGCCCGTTTTCGTGAGCGCCGCCACCAGGCGTTCCCGTACCTCGTGTTCGTACGCCGTGCTCGGGGCGACCGGGACGCCGTCCGTGAGGTCGTCGCCGGGCGGGCCGAAGGGGGCCGAGCGCTGGTCCTTCAGGAGGCGGATCAGGCGGTCGGGCGTGACGCCCTCGTCCCCGTCCTCGCCCAGCAGGGACTTCAGCGTGTCCGGCGCGTACACCTCCGGGCGGCGCAGCGCGGCGCGGTGCCGTAGCCACCACTCGATCTCCGGCACCGGGCCCGCGCCCTCCAGGCGGCGGTTCAGCCTCGGGTAGCCCAGGACGAAGGACGGGGCCAGGGTCAGCGCTGCCGTCTCCCTGGCCCACAGCGCCTGGCTCGCCAGGGGGAGGAGGGCGATGAGGGCCGCCTCCGTGGGCGACAGGGGCTCGTCGCGGCGCATGCGGCCGACGAGGAACGCTGTACGGATGGACGTCCGTTCGGCCAGCTCCGCGTCGTGCCAGGGGTCGGCGCGGAGACCCGGCGCCACCTCCTCGTACGCCTCCGCCAGGCGTTCCGCCACCTTCGACGCCCGGGCCCTCGCCTCGTCCCGCCACGTCTCCGGGACCCGGTCCCATGCCGCGTGCCGTGTCACCGACCGTACCCACGCGTGGGCGCCCGCCTCGCGCGTCGGGCCCGGCAGGACGGGGAAGGCCCGCTTGTCGAGGACGTCCGTCAGGACGCGGACCGTCTGGGGCGGGCGCGTGCGGGCGTACGCGGCACGCAGCGCGGATACCCTTTCCCGGACCGCCGTCTCGAAGGCCGCCAGGTCCACGGCACCCGGCCGTTGCTTCACCACCTCGCACACCGCCCGCGAGAAGAGGCTGAAGGTCTCGCCCTCGGTCGTCCCCGAATACCCCACGTACAACGCGAGTTCGCCCGGCGAGCAGGCGTAGACGTAGGCGACTTTGCGGCGGAGGTTCGCGGCGATCTCGCGGTCGCCCCAGGGGCGCATGCCGGGTGGGCCGCCGGTGGACATCGTGTCCTGGGCGATGCCCTCGCGGCAGGCGTCGACGAGGAAGACGACCTGGGCGGCGGGGGACTGTTCCAGCTCGCGGGACCAGTCGATACGGACGCAGCTCTCCTCG
This sequence comes from Streptomyces albiaxialis, assembly GCF_039530985.1. Classification (NCBI taxonomy): domain Bacteria; kingdom Bacillati; phylum Actinomycetota; class Actinomycetes; order Kitasatosporales; family Streptomycetaceae; genus Streptomyces; species Streptomyces albiaxialis. The sequence continues at coordinate 531,457 of NZ_BAAAPE010000001.1, read as the reverse complement.
AAGTGCGGCATGTCCAGGACCGCGTCCTCGGGGATGAGGTAGTCGTCGCCGCCGAAGTTCATGCCGTGGCCGCTGAGGACGACGAGGAGCCGGTCGCCCGGCCCGGCGCCGCGCAGGAAGCGGGTGAGCTGGGCCGTGAGGAAGTTGCGGGTCGCGCCGCGCGGGGACTCGGGGATCTCGGCGCTCGCGAAGCCGCGCTCGCTCAGCGCGTCCGCGAGGCGTTGCAGGTCCTCGGGGACGAAGGGGAGCGAGGTGATGCGCGGATGGTCGTCGTACGCGCTCGCGCCGAGGAGGAGGGCCTTGTGGGCGGCCATGGGCAGCGGTTCCGGCGTCTTCTCCTCGTCCACACCGGAGACTTTAGGCCGCCCGCCCTCAGCCCAGCACCCGGACCGGGGAACCCGCCAGGTACGCCTCGATGTCCTCGACCGCCTGGCCGTAGTACGTGCGGTAGTTGGACTCCGTGACGTAGCCCAGGTGCGGGGTGGCCAGGAGGCGGGGGGCGGTGCGGAGGGGGTGGCCGGCGGGGAGGGGCTCGGTGTCGAAGACGTCGAGGCCCGCGCCCGCGATACGGCCCTCGCGGAGCGCCGCGAGCAGCGCGTCCTGGTCGATGATGGCGGCGCGTGAGGTGTTGATGAGGTAGGCCGTCGGCTTCATCAGCGTGAGTTCGGGGGCGCCCAGCAGACCCCTCGTACGGTCGCTCAGCTTGAGGTGGACGGAGACGAAGTCGGCGCTCTCCAGCAGCTCTTCCTTGGAGGCGGCGAGGCGGGCGCCCGCCGCCTCGGCGCGTTCGGCGGTGAGGTTCCGGCTCCAGGCGAGGACGTCCATGCCGAAGGCGGCGCCGATGGGGGCCATCCGGGCACCGATCCTGCCGAGCCCCAGCAGTCCGAGGCGGCGCCCGGCGAGGTCGGCGCCGACCGTGGACTGCCAGGGGCCGCCCTCGCGCAGCCCGTTCGCCTCCGTCACCAGGCCGCGCGCGAGGCCGAGCAGCAGGGCCCAGGTCAGCTCGACCGGGGGCGCCTGGGTGCTCTCGGTGCCGCACACGGTGATGCCGAGACGCTCGGCCGCGGCGTAGTCGATCACGGAGTTGCGCATCCCGGAGGCGATGAGCAGCTTCAGCCGGGGGAGCCGGTCCAGCAGGCTGCCGGGGAACGGGACGCGTTCGCGCAGCGTGACGACGAACTCGAAGTCGGCGAGCGCCGCCGCCAGTTCGTCCTCGGTCGCGAGATGCTCGCGGAAGGCGGTGACCTGGACCTGGCCCTCCAGGGGGCTCCAGTCGGCGAGGGTCGTGGCGACCCCCTGGTAGTCGTCGAGCACGGCGCAGCGCAGCGGCATGGTGCGAGCGTATACGGCCGCCGTTACGCCAGCAGCTCCAGCTCCGTCGCGAGGTTGCGGCGGGCGGTGTGCTCCCAGTTGTCCTGGCCGTAACGGGTGTGGAAGAGCCGCTCGTGGGAGAGGAGCTGTCGCAGCACCTCGGCGCGGCCCTCGCGGAAGAGGGGGTCGGGGACGAAGCCGTACTCCTCGCGGACGTCGGCCGCGTAGCGCGCGTACTCCTCGGGGGAGCCCGCGAGGACGGCCAGGTCGGCGTCGCACAGCACGGCGCCGTTCGTGTCGTCGGCCGTGGGGTCGTGGGTGACGGTGAGGCGCACCAGGCGGGCGGTCTCGGCGGTGAGCGCGTCGGCGACGCCTGCCTCGGGGAGGGCGCGCTCGGCGAGCCGGGCGCTGCGCTCCTCGTTCTCGCTGCGGTCGGGGCGGTAGACGGCGTCGTGGAACCAGGCGGCGAGCAGCACCGCGTCCAGCTCGAACCCGGCGTCGCCGGAGACGTGCGGGGCCAGCTCGTCCACGCGGTTGAGGACGGCGAGGAGGTGGGAGCGGTCGTGGTAGCGGCGCTGGGGCTCGGCCCAGCGGCCGAGCAGGTCCTGCCCGTACGGCGCGGGGTCGGGGGACGTGGCGCCGCCCCGTGCCCGGCGGAGCAGCGCGTTCCACCGGGACAGGAGGACGGCGTGCAGGTCGTCGTGGGGTGTGCGGGCGGCGGGCGCGTTCATGAGGACAATTGTGTTCCGGAGTGATCGGTGTCTTCCAGGGCTACCTGGGGTACGGCGCGGTATGGCAGTCTGTGGGATATGTCTAGACCAATCCTTGAGGTGATCGCGCTCAGCGCGGAGGACGCGGCTGCCGCGCAGGCCGGAGGCGCCGACCGTCTCGAAGTGGTCAGCGACATCGCCGCCGACGGTCTCTCGCCCGCGCGTGAGACGTTCGCCGCGATCCGCGCCGCCTGCGACATCCCGGCACGGGTGATGCTCCGGCTCGCCGACGGTTTCGCCGCCGGGGGCGAGGAGGGCATCGCGGCGCTGTGCGCGCGGGCGCGCGAGCTGCGCGCGGAGGGGGCCGAGGAGTTCGTGCTGGGCTTCCTCGACGAGGCCGGGCAGCCGGACATGGCCGCGGTCACCGCGCTGGCGGAGGAGATCCGGGGCTGCCGGTGGACGTTCCACCGGGCGATCGACCGCGCCGCCGACCGCGCGGCGCTGCGCAAGCAGCTCGCCGAGGTGCCGGACCTGGGTCTGGACACGTATCTGACCGCGGGCTCGCCGGACGGTGTCGGCGAGGGCCTGGAGACGCTGTACGAGGAGGCGGCCCGCACGCGTGCGGGCGAGCCCGGGTACGAGGCCTCGATCCTCGTCGGGGGCGGCCTCACGCTGGAGCGGCTGCCGGGTCTGAGGGAGGCGGGCATCGCCGCCTTCCACATCGGTGGCGCCGCCCGGCCCGGCGGGTGGGCCGGGCCGGTCGGCGCGTCATCGGTACGGGTGTGGCGCGACGCGCTCGGCGGCTGACGCCGAGAGCCGATTGCCGGGTTCGGGGTGCCCCGTTCCGCTGTCGCGGGGTGCGGGTGCGTTCTGGCCGGTCGCGCAGTTCCCCGCGCCCCTGAGCCCTGATGGGGCAAGCCCCGCTTCTCCCTTGAGCGCTTGGGAGGTCTGCGCCGGAGGCGGAGGGCTGGCAAGCGCAGCCCTCTTCGCCGGGTGCCCCGGCGCAAGGGCCGGGTTCGGGTGCCCCGGGCTGTGCTTCGCGGGGTGCGGACGCGTCTGGGCCGGTCGCGCAGTTCCCCGCGCCCCTGAACGGGCACCCTCTTGCGCCAGGCTGGGGCGTAGGTGTGCGCCCCTTCGGGGCGCTTTCAGGGGCGGCGTAGGACTGTGATCGCTCCCGTGGTCACGAGGGTCGTGATCGCGAGGGCGAAGACGACGGTGCCCGTCGTGAGGGTCGTGGCGTCGCTGAGGGTGCCCGCGGCGACCGGGAGGAGGCCCGCGAGGAGGTAACCCCCGGCCGTGAGCGCCGCGTTCGCCTCGGCGAGGCGTGACGTGGGGACGTTCGCGCTGAGCATCGTCAGGGCGCCGAGCTGGGTGAGGCCCTGGCCCAGGCCCGCCAGGACGGCCGAGGCGAGCAGTGCGGCCACCGACGTCGTCGCGACGGCGAGGGCGAGCGCCGCCATGCCGGTCACGGTGAGCGCGGCGCCCGCCAGCAGGTCCGTACGGGTGCGCAGACGGCGCGCCGCGAACTGGACGCCCGTCGCGGCGGCGAAGAGCCCGAAGATCGTGGCCCCGGAGAGGATCCGGCTGCTGGTGTGCAGCAGGTCGGCCAGGAGCGTCGGGCCGAGCGAGAGGACGAAGCCGGTCGCGGCGATGGCGGGCGCGAAGACCGCGAGGCCGAGGAGGAGCTGACGGCGGTGCGGGCGGGGCGCGTTGGGGATCCGTATCCAGCGGCCCCCGGCGGCAGCACGGGGCTCGCGCCCCCGCTCCGGCAGCGGCATCCGCAGCACGACCGGCAGCGCGGCCAGCAGCAGCGCGATCTGCACGGCGAACACGGTCACCGACGGGCCCGGCAGCGTCTCGGAGAGCACTCCGGCGAGCAGCGGGCCGACCGCCGCGCCGCCGACCATCGACGAGGACGCGACGAGCCCGGCGAACCGCTTGTCCGTACGGTCGGCCACATCGGTCACGGCCGCGAGCCCCGCGGAGAGGAACGCGCCGACCGCGATGCCGCTCAGCAGCCGTGCGAGGGAGAGCGCGGGCACCGAGTGCGCCGTGGCGAAGAGGGCCCCGGCGACGATGCCGAGGGCGAGTCCGGGGACCAGGACCGGTCTGCGCCCGAAGCGGTCGGAGAGCGTGCCCGCGACGGTGAGGGTGCCGAGGAGCCCCGCGATGTAGAAGGCGTAGATCAGCGTGAGGGTCGCGGAGGAGAAGCCGAGGTCGCGCTGCCAGAGGACGTAGAGCGGCGCGGGCTCGTTGGAGAGGGCCAGCACGGCGACGACGGGCCAGGCGGCGAGCCAGACCCAGCGGCGGGAGGGGGCGGCGGCGGGCGAGGCGGGCGGGGCGGCCTCGACGGCTGTGGCGACGGACGCGGGCATGCGGGCTCCAGAGGGTGGTACGAAAAGACTCGTACTGCTAGTACGAGAGAAGTCGTACCACTGCCCGGCGGTACGAATCAACTCGTACAATGGAGTCGCTCAGCGCGAGAGGAGCCCCGATGACCACCGCCACGACCCCGTTCCGTGTGCCGCCCCCGCCGCCCGGCGACGTGCCCGAGCCGTTGCCGGAGCCCGCGCGCGACGAGATCCGGCTGGAGGCGGTGATGGCGGCGCTGAGCGACCCGCTGCGGCTGGGCGTGGTGCGCAAGCTGCTGCTGGAGGCCGAGGAGTACGACCACACCTGCACCTGGTTCGGGCTCGACCGCCCCAAGTCCTCGCTCACGCACCACTTCCGCGCCCTGCGCGAGGCCGGGCTCATCCGGCAGCGCCAGTACGGCCTCTCGCGCCGCAACCAGGTCCGTGTCGACGACCTGGAGGCCCGATTCCCCGGCCTCCTCCGGCTCATCGCCGACTGGCAGCCGCCCCGCGCCTGACCCGCGACCGCCCACGGCCGGCCCGCACCCTTCCCCCCCATCCACCCCGCACCGGGGGATTCTTCGCGGAATCGCGATCATCGGCGGGCGCCGCGCCCGATAATCCCCGTATGACGCACGCGCACGGGACGGGCCATGAGACGGGTGAGGCGAGCGAGCGGGAGCGCGCGCTGCTGCTCCGGGTCGCCGAGGACTGGGTGGAGGCGATCGTGTCCGACGACGCCGCGCGGATCGGCGCCTTCATGGCCGAGGAGTGGACGATCATCGGTGCGACGGGCCCCGCGACCAGGGAGCAGTTCCTCGCGCTCGTCGCGTCCGGGGACCTGACGCACTCGGCGATGCGGCTCGCCGGGGAGGCCAGGGTCCGGGTCTACGGGGACACCGCCGTCGTCACCGGACGCATCACCAACACCGCGCACTACCGGGGCCAGCGCTACGACGCCGACGAGTGGACGACCGACGTGTTCGTACGGCGCGAGGGCCGCTGGCTGTGCGCCCTGACGCATCTCACGCCCGTCGCGACCCCGGCCAACGTCCAGGAGACGAGCGGCGAGGAGGCCACGTAGCCGTGTCCGTGCTGGTCGCTTTCCACGCGCACCCCGACGACGAGGTGCTGCTCACCGGCGGGACGCTCGCGCGGGCCGCCGCCGAGGGGCACCGGGTGGTGGTCGTGGTGGCCGCCGACGGGCTGATGGGGCCCGTGCCGGAGGGGGCGGAGGCGCCGCGCCTGCGGGAACTGCGGGCGAGCGCCGGGGTGCTGGGCGTGGCCCGCGTGGTGCACCTCGGGTACGCGGACAGCGGGCACGGCCCGGTGCTGTACCCGGATCCGCCGGACCGGCGGCGCTTCGTCCGCGCGCCGCTCGACGAGGCGGCCGGGCGGCTGGCGGCGGTGCTCGCGGAGGAGCGCGCCGACGTGCTGCTGGGCTACGACCCCAACGGCGGCTACGGCCACCCCGACCACGTCAGGGTCCACGAGGTCGCACGCCGCGCCGCCGCGCTCGACGGCGGCGTCCGCCTGCTGGAGGCCACGATCCCGCGCGACGCCGTCGCCCGCCTGGTGCGGCTCGTACGGCTGCTGCGGATCCCCTTCGGGCACGACGAGGCCGGACTGCGTGCCGCGTTCAGCCCGCGCGAGGCGATCACGCACCGGATCCGCGTCGGGCGGTACGCGCGCCGCAAGCGGGACGCGCTCGCCGCGCACACCTCGGCGGTGCACGGCCACGGCCGCATGTCCGCCGTCTGGCGAGCCCTGGTCCGCCTCCCCGCCCCCGCCTTCGCCCTGGTCCTGGGCCGCGAGTGGTACGTGGAGGTCCCCCGCACCTGAGCGCCCCGTCAGCAGGCGAGCAGGTCGTGCCCCGTCAGGGGCGAGGCAGGGCTTGCCCCGTCAGGGGCGCGGGGAACTGCGCGATCGGCCACGGCGCACCCGCGGCCCGCGACGCAACAGCAAGGGGCAGTCTCCGCACGGGCAAGAGCGGGCCGCGAGCCTCAACTCGCCGGGCCCGCGAGGTCCGTGGGGTCCGTGTTCGCGCCGCAGAGGACGACCGTGACGCGCTCGCCGTCCGCAGGGACGTACGCCCCCGAGGAGAGCCCGGCCAGCGCCGCCGCGGCGGCATGCTCGACCGCGACCCGGCACTCGTCCCAGAGCGCACGCCGCGCTCGTACGATCGCGGCGTCCGGCACCAGCACCGAGCGGGCGCCGGACGCACGGGCCGCCTCCAGCGCGAGCGGCGTCGCGCGGCGGGCGCCGAGCGAGTCGGCGGCGACCGAGTCGACCGGGACGTCCACCGCCTCGCCCGCCTCCAGCGCCGCGTTGAGCGCGCGGCAGTGCTCCGGCTCGACGGCGACCGTACGGATGCCGTGGTGGCGCGCGGCCGTCGCGACGCCCGCGAAGAGGCCGCCGCCGCCCACCGAGACGACGAGAGTGTCCGGCCCTCCGGACGGGCACGCGGCCAGGATCTCGTCCACGAGCGTGCCCGCGCCCGCCGCGATGAGGGGGTGGTCGTAGGCGTGGGAGCGCAGCGCGCCCGTACGGTCGGCGAACTCCGCGCAGGCGGCGGCCGCTTCGGCGTACTCGCGCCCGGCGAGCCGCACCTCGGCGCCGTACCCGCGCAGCCGGGCGATCTTCACCGGGGGCGCCGTCTCCGGGAGGAAGACGGTCGCGGGGACGCCGAGGCGTCCGGCGGCCCAGGCGTTCGCCAGGCCCGCGTTGCCGCCGGAGGCGAGGGCGACGCCCGTGTCGGGGAGGGTGCCCGCCTCGCGGTGCGCGAGCAGGAAGTTCTGGGCTCCGCGTGCCTTGAAGGTGCCGGTGTGCTGGAGGAACTCCAGGGCCAGCGACGGGCCCTCCGGATCGCCGGGGGCGACGGTCACCGGGCGTACCCGGCCCGCGATCCGGTCGGCCGCCGCCTTGATGTCCGCATACGACAGGGTGCTCATCGCGTCACCTTATGCGGGGTACGTGCGGCGGGCGCGGCGGTGTCCACGACGGCCGTACCGCCGCCGCGCCGCGTCGTCGCCGCCACCAGCCCGAGCGCCGCCAGCGCGAGGAGCGCCGAGGTCAGCGGGAACCAGCGCGCGCCGAGGACGGTCAGCGACAGGCTGCCCGCGCCGCCGGCCGCCGCGACGCCCAGATAGAGCGCGCTGCTGTTGAGGGAGAGGAGCAGCGGGGCGTTCGCCGGGTCCAGGGACGCCATGCGGTGCGCGAGTGCGACGGCCACGATCCACCCGGCGAGCGGCGCGGCCACCGCGTACGTGAGCGCGCCGGGCATCGTACGGCCGAGCCACGGCAGCGCGGCGAACGCGAGAACGAGGGCCGCGCCCCCGGAGAGCAGGACCGTACGGGCGCCGAGGCGGTCGACGGCACGGCCGCCCAGCCAGCTCCCGGCGACCGAGGCCAGGCCGGTCGCGAACATGACGAGGGTGAGGCGTCCGGCGTCGCCGCCGGTGGCGGGGCGGACGGCGGTGGCGAGGTAGATGTAGACGACGTTGATGGTGAGGAAGAACAGGAACGTGGTGCCCGCGGCGCCCGTCACGCGCGCGTCGCGCAGGGGCCGCAGCCGCTCGCCCAGGCGAGGCGCCCGAGCCGTACCGGAGCCCCCGGCCGCTCCGGGAGCGCCGGTGGAAGTGGGGAGCCCGCGCAGCAGCAGCGCGAGCCCGGTCAGCGCCAGCGCGCCGAGGACGACCACGAGCCACATGGTCAGCCGCCAGTCGCTCCGGCCCACGTAGGTGCCCAGCGGCACGCCGAGCGCGGTGGCCACCGTCATCCCGCCGTACACGGTGGCCACCGCGCTGCCGCGCCGCTCCGGCGGGACGAGGAGGGTGGCGGCGGCCGTGGCGGTCGGGGTGTAGAGCGCGGCGCCCGCCGCCGCGAGGACGCGGGTGGCCAGCAGGAACGCGTAGTCCGGCGCGAGCGCGCTGAGCGCGTTGGCGACGGTGAAGACGGCCATCCCGGCGAGCAGCGCGCGGCGGCGGGGCCAGCGTGCGCTGAGGGTCGCGAGGACCGGGGCGAGCACGGCGTAGGAGAGCGCGAAGACGGTGACCATCTGCCCGGCGGCGGGGACGCCGACGTCCAGGTCGCGGGCGACGCGGCCGAGGATTCCGGCCATCACCATCGAGTCGGTGCCGACGGCGAATGTGCCGAGGGCGAGCAGCAGCAGACGTGGACGCACGGGTGTCCTTCCCCCGGAGGATACAGTTTGAGGTGCGTCAAACAATAGAGACTGTTGGATAGGTGTCAAACAATGAAGAGCGAGGATCAACAGGCCCGGCGGGCCGGCGAGCTGCTGCCCCAGCCGGACGTCGCCGAGATCGACCTGGTGAAGGTCATGCACGCGCTCGGGGACTCCACGCGGATGCACCTGTTCCGGACGTTCGCGGAGACCGGCCTCCAGTGCGACTGCTCCTCGGAACGCCTCGGCCTCTCCCACCTGCACAAGTCGACCGTCTCCCACCACCTGCGCATCCTGCGCGAGTCCGGCCTCACCTCGACCTGGGCCGTCGGCCGCAACCGCTACGTCGAACTGCGCCGCGACGACCTGGAGTCGAGGTTCCCCGGCCTGGTGGAGGTGCTGCTCAGCTCGGGGACGGCGTAGCCAGCGCCCCCGGCAGCGGGGCGGCGTGCAGCACCGTGAGGCCCGAGACCGCGCGGGTCAGGGCGACGTAGAGGCGGCGCAGGCCCGTCCGTTCGTCCGGCTCGGCCTCGACGATCGCCGCGGGCTCGTCCAGGACCACGTAGTCGTACTCCAGCCCCTTCGCCAGCGTGGCCGGGACCAGGGTGAGGCGGGCGTCCGCGCTCGTCTCCTCGCCGGGCGAGAGGTACGGCAGGCCCGCGGCCTCAAGTGCCCTGCCCAGCACGGCCGTACGGGGCTCCGCCGCGATCAGCCCGATCGAGCCCTCGCGGCGCAGGGCCTCGCGGCAGGCGGCGACGACGTCCGTGCCCAGGTCGGCGGACGGGCGTACCGCGAAGTCGCCCGGCGACTCGCGGACCGAGGTCGCCGGGCTGAGCGTCGGCGCGATGTCGGGCAGCAGCCGGGAGGCGTACGCGATCACGTCGCGCGGCACCCGGAAGCCCTCCGTCAGCTCCTCGACCGCCGCCTCCGGCTTGCCCAGGTGGGAGAGGGCCTCGGCCCAGCTCTCCGTCGCCCAGGGCGTGGTGCCCTGCGCGAGGTCGCCCAGCACCGTCGCCGAGCCCGTCGTGCAGCGCCGGCCCACCGCGCGGTACTGCATCGGGGAGAGGTCCTGCGCCTCGTCCAGCACCACATGGCCGAGCGACGGGGTCCGCTCCACCAGGTCGTACGCCTCGTCGACCAGCACCGCGTCCGCCGCCGACCATTTCGCCGACCTCACGCCCCGCGCGGGCTTCTCCCACAGCAGCAGCTTCTGCTCGTCGGGTGTGAGGATCCCGTCCGCCTGCTCCGCCAGGAACTCCGGGTCCGACAGCAGCCGCAGCACCAGCTTCGCCGGATCGACCGCGGGCCAGACCGCCTTGACGAGGTCCTTGACCTCCTTGTTCCGCGCGACCGCGTTCTGCGTACGGTCGTCCGGCGCCTCGCCCGCCGCCTCCATCCGGACGAGCACGGCGTGCGCGATGCGCTGCGGCAGGGCCTCGCGCGCCGCCCCGTACCGCATGCCGCGGGCGAGCAGCTCGCGGACCATCTCCTCGATCTCGTACGCCGGGACGCGCCAGCGGCGCGAGCCGCGCACCACCACGCACCCCTCCTCCGGCATCCGCACCCCGGACCGCACCGCGCGCCGCAGCACCTCGGCCATGCGCGCGTCGCCCTTGATCCGGGCCGTCTCCGCCGCGTCCGTGCCCCGTACCGGCACGTCCGGGCGCGTGACCAGGCCCTCCACCGTCGTCTGCCGGGCCTCCCACTCGCCCAGCGCGGGCAGCACCTGCTCGATGTAGCGGAGGAAGGAGTCGTTCGGCCCGATGACGAGGGTGCCGGTGCGGGTGAGCCGCTCGCGGTGCGCGTAGAGCAGATACGCGACACGGTGCAGGCCCACCGCCGTCTTCCCCGTCCCCGGGGCTCCCTGCACGCACACCGTGCCCTCGATCCCGGCGCGTACGATCTCGTCCTGCTCGGGCTGGATCGTCGCGACGATGTCCCGCATCGGCCCCACGCGCGGGCGCTCGATCTCGGCCTGCAGCAGCGCGCTCGTCCGCTCGGCCTCCCGGGGGTCGGTGAGGTGCTCGTCCTCGTACGCCGTCAGTTCGCCGCCCGTGTACCCGAACCGGCGGCGCAGCGCGACGTCCTGCGGGTCCTTCTTCGACGCCCGGTAGAACGGCTGCGAGACCGGCGCGCGCCAGTCGATCACCATCGGGTCGCCGTCCGCGTCGTGGACGTGCCGCCGCCCGATGTAGAAGCTGTGCCCGTCGTCGGCGCTGTGGTCGTCGCCGGGGCCGTGCAGATAGTCGAGGCGGCCGAAGAACAGCGGCGCGTGCGCGAGGTCGGCGAGCGAGGCGATCCGCTGCTCGATGCCGGACTGGAGCACCTCCGCGTTGACCCAGTTCGCGGTCACGTCGCGGATGTCGAGGGCCTCGGCGTCGGCCCGCATCGCGCGGAGGGCGGCACGCGAGGCGGCGAGATGGGCGCGCTCACGGCTCAGGGGGTCACTGGTCACGGGGCATCCTTAAAGCCGCACGCGACGGCGACGCGTGCGGTGACGTCTGAGATACGTGTCGGACGGCCAGCCGGTTTCCGTGCGGCGGGCTCCTCCCGTCGACGACCGCCGCGGGCGGCCGGGGGAGGGGGCAAGTGCGGGATTCTAATCAGCGGCCGGTGGCGGGGCCAACGAATTTCCGCCGCCGGACTCCGCCGACCCCGGGAGGGTTCTCAGGGTTCTCCCTGGTTCGGGGTCAGCCGTACGGCTGAGGAACGGTCGCGGGGTTCCGGACCTTCGGCCGATGCGGCGACGACCTGCGCGAACGCATGCTTGACCCATGAACACCGCAACCGTGAACGCCCCCGCGACCGGAATCCGCCCGTCGTCCCGGCGCCGTGCCGGTGATGCCGCCCGTGCCCTCCGCGCCGTCCGCGTCTTCGCGGGCGCCGCCTTCAGCGTCGCCGTCCTCGGCGTCCACGACGAACCCGGCGTAGTCCGCACCCGGCGCCGTTAGGGAACCGCTACTCCGCTACTCCGCGAGCAGCTCGTGCGCGTCCACGATCCGGTACGCGTACCCCTGTTCGGCGAGGAAGCGCTGGCGGTGCGCGGCGAAGTCCTGGTCGATGGTGTCGCGGGCGACGACCGAGTAGAAGCGGGCCTCGTGCCCGTCGGCCTTCGGCCGCAGCACCCGGCCGAGCCGCTGGGCCTCCTCCTGCCTCGACCCGAACGTCCCGGAGACCTGGATCGCGACCGTCGCCTCCGGCAGGTCGATGGAGAAGTTGGCGACCTTCGAGACGACGAGGCAGTCCAGCTCGCCCCGCCGGAAGGCGTCGAAGAGCTTCTCCCGCTGCGCGTTGCTGGTGTCGCCCTTGATGACGGGGGCGCCGATGTGCTCGCCCAGCTCGTCGAGCTGGTCGATGTACTGGCCGATCACGAGCGTCTGCTCGCCCTTGTGCTTGCGGACCAGCGCCTCGGTGACCCGGCGCTTGCTGTCCGTCGTCGCGCAGAAGCGGTACTTCTCCTCGGCCTCCGCCGTCGCGTACGCCAGCCGCTCCGACTCGGTCAGGCTGACCCGGACCTCGACGCAGTCGGCGGGCGCGATGTAGCCCTGGTTCTCGATCTCCTTCCAGGGCGCGTCGAAGCGCTTCGGGCCGATCAGCGAGAAGACGTCGGACTCCCGCCCGTCCTCCCGTACGAGGGTGGCGGTGAGCCCCAGCCGCCGCCGGGCCTGCAGATCCGCGGTGAACTTGAAGACGGGCGCGGGCAGCAGATGCACCTCGTCGTAGACGATCAGGCCCCAGTCGCGGGAGTCGAACAGCTCCAGATGCGGATAGACGCCCTTCCGCTTGGTCGTCAGCACCTGGTACGTGGCGATCGTGACGGGCCGGATCTCCTTCTTCGTCCCGCTGTACTCGCCGATCTCGTCCTCGGTGAGCGAGGTCCGCTTCACCAGCTCGTGCTTCCACTGCCGCGCGGAGACCGTGTTCGTGACGAGGATCAGCGTCGTCGCCCCGGCCCGCGCCATGGCCCCGGCGCCCACGAGGGTCTTCCCGGCGCCGCAGGGCAGCACCACGACCCCGGACCCGCCGTGCCAGAACCCCTCCACGGCCTGCTGCTGATACGGCCGCAGCGCCCAGCCCTCCTCGTGGAGGTCGATGGAGTGGGCCTCCCCGTCCACGTACCCCGCGAGGTCCTCGGCGGGCCAGCCGAGCTTGAGCAGCACCTGCTTGATCTGCCCGCGCTCCGAGGGGTGCACGATCACGGTGTCCTCGCCCACCCGCGCCCCGACGAGCGGCTGGATCTTCTTCGAGCGCAACACCTCTTCGAGCACGGGCCGGTCGGAGGTCACCAGCACCAGCCCGTGAGCGGGATGCTTGCTGAGCGTGAGCCGCCCGTAACGCGCCATCGTCTCCGCGATGTCCACGAGCAGCGCGTGCGGCACCGGATACCGCGCGTGCTCGACGAGCGCGTCCACGACCTGCTCCGCGTCGTGCCCCGCGGCCCGCGCGTTCCAGAGCCCCAGCGGTGTCAGCCGGTACGTGTGAATGTGCTCCGGCGCCCTCTCCAGCTCGGCGAACGGCGCGATGGCCCGCCGGCAGGCGTCCGCCTGCTCGTGGTCGACTTCGAGCAGCAGGGTCTTGTCCGACTGGACGATCAGTGGTCCGGGCATCCGTCCAGTGTGCCGCACCCGGCTCAGAAGCCGGTGAGAGCGGCCAGGTCGATCTTGAGGGGGAACGGGTGCTCCGTCACCAGCTCACGGCGGTGCGCGGGGCGCTCGGGGCGGGGGATGTAGGAGAAGGTGTCGGCGTTCAGCCAGTACTCGTGCACGGCGATCTGCTCGTCGCGCTCCAGCTCCACGCGCCAGTAGTAGGGGATCTTGGCGGCGGCGTACTGCGCGGGTTTCATGGAACGGTCCGTGCTGCGGGAGCCCGGGGATACCACTTCAACGGCCAACGCGACCCTGGAGACGGGTACGCAATCGGCCTCACTGATCCTGAGACCCTCATCGTCGTGAACGGGCTCTTCGCAGTTGAGGGTGTAGTCCGGTCGGCGACGACCCGGAACACGGACCGACGACGCGCCGCGAGCCGTCAGTCGCCGACGCTGCCGTCGATCATCTCGCGCAGGATGTCCGCGTGGCCCGCGTGCCGGGCGGTCTCCACGATCACGTGCAGGTACATCCACGTCAGTTCCCTGCCCCGCGGTGTGGTGACGGCGTAGTCGAGGCTGTGCTGGGCGGCGATCTCGCGGGAGCGGTCGCACTCCGCCTGGTAGGCGGCGATGACGTCGTCGAGCTGCTCGTCCGGCTCCAGCCGCAGGTCGGCCTCCGGGTCTGCGTCGGTCCACGGCGGCGTGGGCAGCTCCGCGGCGGGGATCTGCCCGATCTGCTCGGCGAACCCGCCCAGTTCCACCCACCGCAGGTGTTTGATCAGACCGCCGAGGTTGGTGCCGGTCGGCACCGGGCTGCGCCGGGCGTCCTCCTCCGACACCCCGCGGGCCTTGCGCACGACGGCGTCGCGCAGATAATCCAGGAACGTCTCGAGCTGCTCGCGCTCGCCGGCGGCGACCACGCTGCCGAGGACCTCACCGGGTCTAGTCATGGCCGGAACATAGCACGCGGGCCGACCCTCGCACCGGGGCTGTTCTCGGGCTCTTCGCAGGCGCAGTTGAGGGTGTAGTCCGGTCGGCGCGTCGGTGGCCGGGTAGGGGTCGAGGTCTCCCGAGGACGGAGGTGACTATGCCGTCCGCTCGCGCAGCGGTTGGAGCCCGATCGGGCGATTCTCCGGTGCCGGGTTGTCGAGCCGCGGGCGAAGCTGTCGCGACGTGGCCTGTGGTGGGCGCTGGAAGCCCTGGTGTGCCAACACCTGAGTGTCGCCCGCGTCGCCGACGCTCTGGGGGTCTCGTGGAACACCGCCAACGACGCGGTCCTGGCCGAGGGCCGCCGGGTCCTGATCGACGATCCGCACCGCTTCGACGACGTGCAGGTCATCGGCGTGGACGAGCACGTCTGGCGGCACACCCGGCGTGGCGACAAGTACGTGACCGTGATCATCGGCCTGACGCCGATCTGCGACGGCACCGGGCTGGCGCGGCTTCTGGACATGGTCGCCAGCCGCTCCAAACACGAACCACGATCTTCCCATCCACGAGTTCCCAGTCGAAGGGCAGATCCAGATCTTGCGCCTGGTCGAATGTCCACCCCTCGGGGCGAGGGCACACCCAGTGCTTGTTGTGTACGTCGGTGGCCATCACCGCTCCCATGGGTGGTGAGTCTGGGCCTCGGCTCAGTCCTCCGGGACCTCCGCCACGCCCGTGATGCGGTGGAGGGGATACGTGCGGACCTCGTCCGCCGTGTGGTCGTAGGCCGTGACGAAGCCGCCCTCGACCTTGACCGGGGCGATGACGCGCTGGCTGGCGGCGCCGTCGGCGTTGACGTAGCCGATCCAGAGCGGGGTGCCGGTGAGGGTCGCGGACTGCATCGTGGCGAGGGTCTCGGCCATGACGGTGCGGGGGAGGTCGCCGTTCGGGGCCGTGTCCGGGCGCGGGGGTCTGTGGGGGAGCGTCGCGGCGTGGTCGCCCGCGCGGATCGCGCGTACGGCCGCCGTGAGGAGGGTGCGGTCCGGGAGCGGGGGGCCGTCGGGAACCGGGTCGGGGGCCGCGCGGGGCGGGGTGCGGTGGGCGTCGGGGCGGCTCAGCAGGACGTCGCCGTCGGAGGACTCGGCCGCGGGCGCGTACCCCATCTCGCGGAGGCGGGCGAGGAGTTGGTCCGGGGGCGCCGGGGAGGCGAGGACCGTGGGGGCGAGGAGGCGGAGGCGCAGGGGCGCCGAGCGCTTGTCCGCCAGCAGCTCGGCGAGGAGCGCGTCGTCGTCGCAGCGGACGTACGAGGAGGCCGCGCCGACGCGGAGGACGCCGTGCTTGCGGGCCACGTCGTCGATCAGGTACGTGAGGGGCTGCGGCACCGGCGTATGGCTGTGCGCGGTGAGGAAGGCGTGCAGGTCGGCGGCGGTCTGCCCGCTGTCCAGGGCGCGGCGGACGGAGCCGGGCGTGAAGCGGTAGACGGTGGCGCCGCCCTTGGACTCGACGTCGGCGAGGATGCCCAGCGCGGTGGCGAGTTCGCGCTCCAGGGGGCCGGGCGCGACGGCCGTGAGGTCGGCCTGGAGGAGCACGTGGTCCAGGGGCGGCGGGAGGAGGGGGGACAGGGCCGCCTGGGCCGCCTTCTGCTCGTCGGCCAGCAGCGGGCGGGCGTGGCTCGCGAGGGACCCGCGTCCCGTGAGGCCCAGCGACTCCGCCTCGGTGAGGGTCCAGGAGACGAGGCGGGAGCGCAGGTCGTGCGGCGGGGGCACGTCCTGGCCGCGCAACGGGCGTTCCCAGCGCATCCGTTCGCGGACCGTCGCCGGGTCGGGCGCGGCGCCCGGGGTGCCTCCGGCCGTGCCGTCCGCCAGCTCCGCGAGGAGCGCGAGCGTACGGCCGCGGATCTCCGGCGCGAGGCCCCTGTCGAGCCCCGGCCCGAGGGCGGAGAGCGCGCGGCCCTTCGCGTCGCGCTCGCCGACGAGCCCGGCGACGCGGGTGGCCGTGAGCCAGGGGGTCACCAGCCGGGTCCAGCGCTCGGCGGGCGGGAGGCGCAGCCAGTCGTCGTAGGCGGGCGTCGGCGCGTACGTCTCGTCGGCCTCGCCGTCCGAGGCCAGCAGCCCGGCGCCGTAGGCGAGTTCGGCCCAGAAGGCGGCGGTGGGCTCGGGCACGTCGAGGGTGAGGGCGGCGCGCTTGAGGTCGCGTACGCCCAGGCCGCCCGCGCGCAGCACCGGCGGCGGCTCCGCCTCCCAGGCGGCCAGCAGCTCCTCGACGGCGGCGAGCGCGGCGAGCGCCTGCCCGGCGGCGGTCGCGTCCACGGTCCCCGGCTCGTACGCGCGGGCCACGGCGACGGGCGGCGGCACGGGTTCGAGCACGCGGTGCGCGTGCCCGCCGCGCAGATGGAGCGCGACCTCGCGCGGCAGGACGACCTTGCCGGGCTCGCCTGGCCCGGCGGGGACGAGGAGCGCCCGGTCCAGCAGCCAGGCCACGGGCGGCGAGGGCGCGTCGGTGTCGGCCGTGCCGTACGGCGGGCCCCACTCCAGCTTGCGCAGCAGCGCCTCGGCGCCGTCCGGGGCCTCGTCGAGCAGCGCCGCCGTCCGCGTACGGTCCGTGAACAGCGAGGTCAGCGCCGCGAGGGCGCTGACCGGGTCGTGCGTGGCGGGGAGCCCGGCGGCGGCCAGGATCTCCTGGAGCCGGGCGGGGGAGAGCTTCGCGGTGTTCGCCGCCTCCGCGAGGGTGGGGCCGAGGCCCGTGGGGGAGGGCGAGGTGAGCAGCTCGCGTGCCGTACGGACGAGGCGGGGCTGTCCCTCGCCGCCCCAGACGAGGGCCTGCTCGCGCAATCGCCGCAGCGCGTACGGGAGTTGGGCCGCCGCCTCGTCACCCGGGAGCAGCGCGCCCAGGGCCTCGTCCGGGGGAGGGCCGGCGGGGCCGGTGGGGGACCCGGGGGAGGGGAGCAGCGCGAGGGCCTGCGCGGTCTGGAGCGTGAACTGGTCGAGCCGTTCGAGCGCGCGGGCCACGGAGGCGCGGGTGCCCGCGCGGGTCGCGAGCTGCGTGAGGTCGCCGGGCACGGGCGAGAGGAGGTCGGGGCGGGTGCGCAGCAGGTCGGCGAGCGCGGCGTCCTCACGTGCCCGCAGGTCCTCCGCGAGGGTGCGCGGGGCCGAGGGGCCTGCCTGACGTGGGGGTGTCCGGCCGTTCTGCTCGCTGCTCACCCCTCCCACGGTAGCGGGGTGGGCGCGGTACGGTCGTTGCGGAGGCGTCGGGGCCTGTCGGAGCGGGCGGCGGCGGGCGGGCGACGAGCGGTGGACGGGGCGCGCGGGCGGCGTGCGAGGGCGGCGTGCGCGGAGGGTGCGCGCGGGCGGCGTCCCGGGCGCGGACCGGGCGGAACCCCGGACGGCGGCGACAGGGCACGGCAGGGCAGGCAGGCAGCGGGCAGCGAGCAGGCGTTGGGGACTTGGTGGGGATCGAGAGCGATCAGCTCGTATTCGACTATCTGAGCCGGATCGGCGATCTGGCGCACGGCACGTCGATGACGGCCGCGGAGCGGGCGCGGCTGGTCGGCGGGCTGCGCACGCGGATCGACCGGATGCGGGCCGAGGACGGCGGCGCGGAGAGCAAGGCGGCCGTACGGAAGATCCTGGGCTCGCTCGGCAAGCCGGAGGAGGTCGTCGCGGCGGCCAACGGGGGCGCGCCGCCGCCGTCGTCCGCCGCGGCCGTCCCCTCGCAGCGGGACGGCGGGCGGGACGCGTACGACGACGCGGGGCCGAGCGTGCCGGTGCCGCGGGCCGAGCCGGAGATGCCCGCGGGGTCCCCGGGGCTGGGCCAGAGCGGCGCGCCCCCGCACCTGGCGAGCGCGGACGAGCTGGGGCCCGAGGAGTCCGATCCGGACTGGTGGCGGGTGGACCCGAGCCCCTTCGGCGAGAGCACCGGCGGCCCGCTGGCGGTGGGCGAGCAGGTGCCGGGCTTCACGGGCGGTATCGAGCTGCCGGAGGTGCTGAAGCCGCCGCCGGAGAAGAAGGACGAGGAGGAGAAGCCCGCCGCGCCGGACGCGGACGCGCCGTCCACCGAATCGACGCCCCGCAGAACGCTGTTCGGGCGCCTTCTCGGCGCCCGCGCCGCCGCGGGCGCGACCAGGACGGCGGGCGTACCCCGCGTCGGCGGCATCGTCGAGTTGGGCGCCGCGATCCTGCTGGCCGCGGGCGCGGTCACGGGCTCGCTGATCCCCCTGGCGGCGGGCTGGCTCGCGGCCTGGTGGTCGCCCAGGCTGAGCCGCGTCGAGGCCAAGTGGGCGGCGGCGGGCATGCCGGGGCTGGTCGTGGCGGGCGCGGCGGTGTGGCTCTGGGGCCGTACGGAGGGGCGCTGGGGCGACCGTATCCCCGAGGGCGGGGACGCGATGAGCGAGGCGATGGAGGGCGTCCTGCCCGTCATGCTCCGGGTGGCGGCGGTGGCCAGCGCGCTCTTCCTCCTCTGGCGCTCGCGCCGCCCGGCGAAGGCTAAGGAGTAGGGGCAGGCGGAGGGGACGGGTAGGGCCACTCGGCCCTCGTCCCACGTGCCTCGTCGCCTTACCGTCATCCCACCTGAATCCAGGGGGGATCATGACGAATCCGTATCCACAGGGATATCCACTGCCTCCGCGGCCCCAGCCGCAGCCCGGTCCGCGCTGGGCGCGCAAGCGGTTCGTGCTGCCCGGAGCGGCGCTCGCGCTGCTCATCGGGGTGGGCATCGGCGCGAACGGCGAGGAGAACGGGGGGAAGGCGGCGGCGAGTTCGAAGCCGGGCGCGACCGCGACGGCGACCGTGACCGCCACGGCCACCGAGACGGCGGCGCCGAAGGCGAAGAAGGCCGCGCCCCGCCCCACCGTCACCGAGACCGTGAAGGTGCGCGTCACGAAGACCGCCCGCGCGACGGTCACCGCGAACGCGCCCGCGCCCGCCCCCGCCGAGGAGGAGGGCGGCGGCGGGGAGGCCCCCGTCGCCTACGGGAACTGCTCCGAGGCCCGTGCCGCCGGGGCCGCCCCCGTGCGCCGGGGCCAGCCGGGATACGGGCCGCACCTGGACCGGGACGGCGACGGGGTCGGATGCGACACGTGAGGCCGTGCGAGGATCCGGGGAACAGGCGAGGCTGCGGAGGTGTGGCGGGGATGTTCGCGCGGGAGCTGGGGAACGGGGCCGTGCTGAGGCCCTTGGAGCCGTGGCGGGCCGAGGAGCTGCTGGAGCACATGGACCGGGGCCGGGAGCACGTCGGCCGGTTCATCGGGCTGGCGGACGCCGCCACCGATCTCGACTCCGCGCGCGCCTGGCTCCAGTCGTACACGGACAAGGCCGCCGCCGACACCGCGCGGCTGCACGGCATCTGGCTGGAGGGGAAGCTCGTCGGGGGCGTGCTCTTCCGGGTGTTCGACGCGGAGCAGGGCATGTGCGAGGCCGGATGCTGGCTGGAGCCCTCGGCCACCGGGCGGGGCCTGGTGACGCGGGCGGTGCGGATCCTGGTCGACTGGGCGGTGTACGAGCGCGGTATGCACCGGGTCGAGTGGCGGGTCGCGTCGGGGAACGCGGCGAGCATCGCCGTCGCGCGGCGGCTGGGGATGCGCAGGGACGCGGTGCTCCGCGCGCACTACCTGCACCATGGTGTCCGGCAGGACATCGAGGTCTGGTCCGTGCTCGCGCCGGAGTGGCGGGCGGCGCGGGAGAAGGCCTCGTGAACCATGGTTCTGCCATTGCATAGACATGCGCTCGGATGCACGTCTACCCGCTCCGGAGGCACCCATTCCTGTGTCGTTGTTCATCGTTGAACAACGCCGAACGTAAGCCGTGAAGGGGGCAATTCGCCCCTAGGGCTCGTCTAGGGTCCCAGGGCATGAGTTCGACCCCCGCACCGCATAGACCCCATCCCGCCGCCCGTCCCGCCGCTCACCCCGTCCGGGTGCTCCGGCACGTATGGATCCCGCTCAAGGACGGCACGCGGCTCGCCGCGCGCGTCTGGCTCCCGGCCCACGCGGGAACGGACGCCCCCGTACCGGCCGTCCTGGAGTACATCCCGTACCGCAAGAACGACGGGACGGCGCCGCGCGACGCGACGCTGCACGGGCAGTTCGCGCAGGCCGGCTATGCCGCCGTCCGCGTGGACTGCCGGGGCAGCGGCGACTCCGACGGCGTGATGCTCGACGAGTACCACCAGACGGAGCTGGACGACGCCCTCGAAGTCCTCGCCTGGATCGAGCGGCAGGACTGGTCCGACGGGCAGGCCGCGATCATCGGCAAGTCCTGGGGCGGCTTCAACGGCCTCCAGATCGCCGCGCTCCGGCCCCCGCAGCTCCGCTGCGTCGTCACCGTCTGCTCGACCGACGACCGTTACGCGGACGATGTGCACTACGCGGGCGGCGCCCTGCTCGCCTCCGAGATGCTGCCCTGGGCCGCGACGATGCTCGCCTACAACGCCCGCCCCGGCGACCCCTCCGTGCTGGGCGAGCGCTGGCGCGAGGAGTGGCTCGCGCGGCTCGACGCGACCGTGCCGTACGCCGAGACGTGGCTCTCCCACCAGCGCCGCGACGCGTACTGGCGGCACGGCTCGGTGTGCGAGGACTACTCCGCGATCGAGGTGCCCGTCTACGCGGTCGGCGGCTGGCTCGACCCGTACCGGGGCGCGATATTCCGGCTGGCGGAACACCTGGACCCCGAGAAGGCCCCGGTCAAGGCCCTGATCGGGCCCTGGGCGCACACCTACCCGCACCAGGCCGAGCCCGGACCGGCGATGGACTTCCAGGGCGAGTGCGTGCGCTGGTTCGACCACTGGATGCGCGGCGCCGACAACGGGATGGGGGCACCTCCCATGCCGAAGGCCATGGGGGAGGAGGAGCCCCGGCTGCGCGCCTGGATGCCCGACTCCGCGCCCGTCGGCACCGACCGCGAGACCCGGCCCGGGCGCTGGATCGCCGAGCCGTCCTGGCCCGCGCCCGGCGTCACCGCCACCCGCACCCCGCTCGCGGAGCTGAGCCACGAGGGCACCGCCCTCCTCCGCTCCCCGCTCGCGCTCGGCGCGGCCTCGGGCGACTTCCTCAAGTTCGGCGACATACCGGGCCAGTACGCCGACCAGGCCGCCGACGACGGGCGCTCGGCCTGCTTCACCGGGGAGCCGCTGGCGGAGACCGTCGAGATCCTCGGCGTCCCCTCCGTCACCCTCCGCGTCACCGCTGACCGCCCGCAGGCCCAGCTCGCGGCGCGGCTGTGCGAGGTCTTCCCCGACGGCTCCTCCAAGCTCGTCACCACCGGGCTGCTCAACCTCACCCACCGGGACGGCCACGCCGAGCCCGAACCGCTGGAGCCCGGGCGTGCGTACGACGTCACCGTGCCGCTCTTCGCGATCGGGCACGCCTTCGGCGCCGGGAACCGGATACGTGTCGCCGTCTCCGCCTCCCTGTGGCCCTGGGCCTGGCCGTCCCCGGAGAAGGTCACCCTCGAACTCGACCCCGCGCACGGCGAACTGAGCCTCCCCGTACGGGAGCCGCGGGACGCCGACGCCGCGCTGCGCCCGTACGGGCCGCCGCGCGAGGGCCCGCCGCACAGCATCGAGCTGACCGGTATCCCCGGCGAACGGACCGTCACCCTCGACCTGGAGACCGGTGAGCAGACGATCCTCACGACGCCCGCCGACGGCACCATGACCGACCACGCCGACGGCCTCACCCGTACCGGCCGGGACCTCAACCGCTTCCGGCTCACCGAGGGCGACCCCCTCTCGGCCGCCGTCGAGTGCGAGCGCGAGGAGACGATCAGCCGGGCCAGGGACGGCTGGGCCGCCCGCGTGCACACCCGCTCCCGGATGACCGCCGACTCCACCGACTTCCTCGTCGTCAACGAGCTGACGGCGTACGAGGGCAGCGGCGCGGAGGAGCGCGAGGTCTTCACCCGGACCTGGTCGTTCTCCGTCCCCCGGGACCAGGTGTGAGGCCCGCCCCGGCCGCCCGCGCGACCGGCGCGGCCCTCCTCGCCCTCGCCTGCCTCGCGGCCCTCACCGGCTGCGGACGGGCGGGGGCAGCGCCCGGCGGGAAGCCGACCGTCGTCATCGGCGCCAAGCAGTTCACCGAGCAGTGGATCATCGGCGAGATGTACAAGAAGGGCCTGGAGAAGGCCGGTTACGACGTCGAGCTGAAGTCGAACATCGGCAGCACGGAGATCATCGACAGCGCCCTGACCTCCGGCCAGATCGATCTCTATCCCGAGTACACCGGCGTGATCCTCCAGGTGCTCGCCGCGCAGGAGAGGATCCCGCACTCGGCGGCGGCCACGTTCCGCGAGGCCAAGAAGTTCCAGGAACAGCGCGGCCACGGGCTGACGATGCTCGACCCGACGCCGTTCCAGAACAAGAACGCGGTCGGGGTCAAGCCCGCGCTCGCGAAGAAGTACGGCCTCAAGACCATCGGCGACCTCAGGAAGGTGCCCAAGGTCCGCTTCGCCGAGTACCCCGACAACATCGAGGGCGCCGTCGGCTACACCGAGATGGCGAAGCGGTACGGCCTGACCAACACCAAGGTCAAGTCCCTCAACATCGGCCTCCAGTACACCGCGCTGGACCACGGCGAGGTCGAGGCCGCCGACGTCTTCACCACCGATCCGCAGCTCGCCAAGGGCGACTACACGCTGCTCGAGGACGACAAGGGCTTCTACGGCTTCCAGAACGTCGCCCCCGTCGTGCACGAGGACGTGCTGAAGGAGCAGGGCCCCGGCTTCGCCAAGGTGCTGAACCGGATCGACGGCCTGCTGACGGAGAAGGCCGTCCAGGACCTCAACCGGGCCGTCGACACCGTACGGCTCACGCCCGGCGAGGTCGCCGAGCGGTTCCTCAAGGCCAACGGCCTTCTCTAGGAGAACAACCCCATGACTCAGCAATCCACAGCGGACGCACGGGAAATCGTCTTCGACCACGTCGTCAAGACGTACCCGGGCTCGGACACGCCCGCCGTCGACGACCTCTCCCTCACCGTCCCCGCGGGCGAGATCTGCGTGCTGCTCGGCCCCTCCGGCTCCGGCAAGACGACCGCGCTGATGATGGTCAACCGCCTCGCCGAGCCCACCGGCGGCGACATCCGCATCGGCGGCAAGTCCATCACCGACCTCGACCCGATCGAACTGCGCCGCTCCATCGGCTACGTCATCCAGCAGACCGGCCTCTTCCCGCACCTGTCGATCGCCGACAACGTCGCGACCGTGCCCAAGGTCCTCGGCTGGGACAAGAAGCGGATCAAGGAGCGCGTCGGCGAGCTGCTGGAGCTGGTCGGGCTGCCCGTCGGCGAGTACGGCAGGCGGTACCCCTCGCAGCTCTCCGGCGGCCAGCGGCAGCGCGTCGGCATCGCGCGGGCGCTCGCCGCTGACCCGCCGGTGATGCTGATGGACGAGCCGTTCGGCGCGCTCGACCCGATCACCCGCGAGCACGTCCAGGACGAGTTCCTCGCGCTGCACGAGCGGATACGCAAGACCGTCATCTTCGTCAGCCACGACATCGACGAGGCCGTGAAGATGGGCGACCGTATCGCGATCTTCCGCGAGGGCGGCAGGCTCGCCCAGTACGACACCCCGCGCACGCTGCTCAAGCAGCCCGCCGACGCGTTCGTCGCCCGCTTCGTCGGCGCCGACCGGGGCCTGAAGCGGCTCACGCTGACGCGCCTCGCGGACCTGGACCTCGCCCCGGTCACCGCAGCCGAGGGCCTCCCGGACCTCGCGTCCGACGCCACGCTCCGCTCCGCGCTCTCCCTGATGGTCGCCGAGGGCACGGACGCCGTCCGGGTACTGGACGCGTCCGGTGAGGTGCTGGGTGAGGCCTCGCTGGACGCCGTACGGAAGGCGGGCGCGGCATGAGCGCACCGCTGTCCGGAGGACCGGTCATCCCCGACTTCGGGGAGCCCAGTTCCTGCGTCGCGAACGACTCGACGTTCTGCGCCGACTGGTTCACCGGCCACTGGTCGAACCTGTTCTGGCCGGCGCTGGTCGAGCACCTCGAACTCACCCTGATCGCCGTCGCGATCGGCTTCGTCCTCGCCGTGGCCGCCGCGGTCCTGGCCCACTTCCAGGGCTGGCTGGCGGCCCCGGTCTCGGGCGTGGCCTCGTTCCTCTACACGGTGCCGCCGCTCGCGCTCTTCCAGCTCCTGGTCCCGGTGACGGGCTTCTCGGTCCTCACGGTCGAGATCGCCCTGGTCTCCTACACCCTCTACCTGCTCTTCACGACGATCCTCACGGGCCTGCGCGAGGTCCCCGAGGACGCCGTACGGGCCGCGCGCGGCATGGGCCTGACCCGCCGCCAGATCCTCTTCAAGGTCGAACTCCGGCTCGCCGTCCCCTCGCTGATCGCGGGGCTGCGCGTCGCGACGGTCATGACGATCGGCGTCGTCGCCATCGCGGCCTACGTCGTCGACCAGGGCCTCGGCTCGCTGATCCTCAAGGCGCTCCAGTCGCCGTTCAACACCCAGTTCATCGGCGCGGGCGCGCTGGCGGTGGCCCTGGCGCTGGCGGCGGACGCCGTGCTGGTGCTGGCCGGACGGCTGCTCACGCCCTGGGCCCGGACAAGGAGGGCATGAGAAATGGGCACCTTCCTCGACTCCTTCTCCTTCATGGCCGACCGGCTGCCGCTCCTCCTGGAGAAGACGGGCCAGCACGTGTGGATGTGCGCGGTCGTCATCGCCGTCTCGCTGGCGGTCGCCGTCCCGGCGGGCCTCTGGCTCGGCCACCTCCACAAGGGCGAGTTCCTGACGACGAGCATCTCCAACATCGGGCGCGCGCTCCCGAACCTCGCCGTCATCGCCATCGGCCTGGGCATCTTCGGGCTCACCTTCACGAACATCGCGATCGCCCTGCTCATCACGGCGATCCCGCCGATCCTCAGCCAGGCGTACCTGGCCGTCGACCAGGTCGATCCGGATCTCGTCCGCTCGGCGCGCGGCATGGGCCTCACCCCGGCCCAGGTCCTCTTCAAGGTCGAACTGCCGCTCGCGCTCCCGCTGCTCTTCTCCGGCATCCGGATCGCGGTGGTCTACGTGATCTCCAGCGCGACCCTCGCCACGGTCGCGGGCGGCGGCGGCCTCGGGGACATCGTCCTGGGCCAGGCGACGTACGGCCTCCAGGGCGTCATCGCGGCGGCCCTGTGGGTCGCGGCCCTCGCCCTCCTCGCCGACGGAGGCCTCGCCCTCCTCCAGCGCGCGCTGGTCCCGAAAGGACTGCGGGCCGCCAGAAGCTGACGGCCCGCGGCCCCGGGGGACGGCCTCACCGGATCACTTGGTGAGGTCGTCCTC
The DNA here is from genome assembly GCF_039530985.1 of Streptomyces albiaxialis. Classification (NCBI taxonomy): domain Bacteria; kingdom Bacillati; phylum Actinomycetota; class Actinomycetes; order Kitasatosporales; family Streptomycetaceae; genus Streptomyces; species Streptomyces albiaxialis. The sequence continues at coordinate 506,121 of NZ_BAAAPE010000001.1, read as the reverse complement.
CATCTCGTCCAGGATCTTGTTCGCGGCCGTGTAGCCGATGCCCTGGATCCACAGCTCGTCCTCGACGTGGAAGGCCTTCTTGTCCTTCACCGCCCGCATGTTCTTCCACAGCGGGCTCTTGACGGCCTTCTGCTCGCCGGACTTCTTCGTGTCGCCGTACGAGGTGTAGAAGACGACGTCCGCGTCGCCCTTGTCGACCTGCTCGGGGCTGACGTCCATCGCCAGGCCGTTGTACGCCTTCGCCTGGTCGGCGACCTTCGGGCGGCCGAGGCCGACGTCCTTCAGCAGCGTGGCCACGTACGCCTTGTGGCCGTAGATGCGGGTGTCGGCGCCCTCCTGGAAGCGGATGACGCTCGTCTCGATCTTCGCGGCCTTGTCCTTGCCGCCGACGGCGTCCGTCACCTTCTCGGTGTGGGCCCGGTAGTCCGCGAGGACCTTCTTCGCCTCGGCCTTCTTGCCGAGCGCGTCGGCGTGCACCTGGAAGTTCTCCTTCCAGGGGTAGCCCGTCGTCTTCGTCATCACCGTCGGCGCGATCTTCGACAGCTCGTCGTAACGGTCCGCGTCGCGCTCCTTGTTGGTGAGGATCAGGTCCGGCTTGAGCGCCGCGACCTTCTCCATGCTGGGCTGCGCGATGACGCCGACGTTCTGGATGCCCTTGACCTTGTCCTTGGGGAGGTAGGACAGGAAGGGCTTGCCGGGCTGCGCCGTCGTCGCGCCCAGCGGCTTGACGCCGAGCGTGATCGCGGAGTCCAGCTCGGCGGTGTCCAGGACGACGACGCGCTTGGGGTCGTTCGGGACCTTCACGTCGCCGTTGGCGGTCTTGACGGTGTGCGTGCCTCCCTTGGAGGACTTCTCCCCGGAACTGTCGTCCGAGCCGCACGCGGAGAGCGTCAGCGCGGAGGCCAGGGGAATCGCGATGAGGGCCGCGGAGCGGGTGACCTTCATGGTGTGGCCTTTCGTAGGGCGATGCTGGGGGTGCCGGGCACGACGAGCGGGTCGCCCGTCACCGGATCCGGGATGACGACGGACTCCAGCCCGAACACCTCCCGGACGAGGTCGGCGGTCACGGTCTCGTCCGGCGGTCCCTGCGCGACGATCCGGCCGTCCTTCATGGCGACGAGATGGTCGGCGTACCGCGCCGCCTGGTTCAGGTCGTGCAGCACCATCACGACGGTGCGCCCGCGGTCGTGGTTGAGCTGCCGCACCAGGTCCAGGACCTCGACCTGGTGCGCGATGTCGAGGTACGTGGTCGGCTCGTCCAACAGCAGCAGGTCCGTCTCCTGCGCGAGCGCCATCGCGATCCACACGCGCTGCCGCTGCCCGCCCGACAGCTCGTCCACCGGCCGGTCGCCCAGCTCGGTGACGTCCGTGCGCTCCATCGCGTCCGTCACGGCCCGCTCGTCGTCCTCGGACCACTGCTGCCACCAGTGCTGGTGCGGCTGCCGTCCGCGCGAGACGAGGTCGGCGACGGTGATCGCCTCGGGCGCCACGGGCGACTGCGGCAGCAGCCCGATCGACTGCGCGATCTTCCGCGTCGGGGTACGGGCCAGCTCCGCGCCGTCCAGCAGCACCGAGCCGTGCTTCGGCTTGAGCAGCCGGCCCAGGGCACGCAGCGTGGTCGACTTCCCGCAGGCGTTCGGCCCGACGACGACGGTGACCTCGCCGTCCGGCACGTCCAGGTCCAGCCCTTCCACGACCGTACGGTCGTCGTAGGCGAGGGTCAGCCCGCGCGCGGCGAGACGGGACGTCGGGCTCGGGGTCTCAGAGGTCTCACGGGTCTCGCTCATGACGTGGCTCCAGTACGGCTGCGACGGCCTTGCTTGCTGCTGCTCGTACGCACGATCAGCCAGATCAGGTACGGGGCGCCGACCGCCGCCGTCAGCACACCCACCGGCAGCTCGGTCGGCGCGAACAGCTTGCGGGCCAGCAGGTCCCCGAGCGTGACGATGAACGCCCCCAGCAGCGCCGAGGAGACGAGCGGGATCTGCGCCGTACGCGTCAGGCGGCGGGCGATCTGCGGGGCGAGCAGCGCCACGAAGTCGATCGGCCCGGCCGCGCCCGTCGCGACCGACGCGAGGACGACGCCCGTGAAGACGAGCCCGAGCCGGTTGCGCCCCAGATGCACGCCGAGCGCCGTGGCCGTGTCGTCGTCGAGCGTGACGTTGCGCTGCGCGCGGGCCGACCAGACGACCAGCGGCAGCATCAGCAGCAGCGCGATGCCCAGCGGGGCGGCCTGGTCCCAGCCCCGGCCGTTGAGCGAACCGGTCATCCACACCTTCGCCTGCTGCGCGACGAGATAGTCGCCCTTGGTCAGGAAGAGGTGCGTGACCGAGCGCAGCGCCACCGAGATGCCGATGCCGATCAGCACGAACCGGGTCGCGTGCAGACCGCCGCGCCACGCGAACACGTACACGAGCGCGGCGGCGGCGAGACCGCCGGTGACGGAGAGGTACGGGAGCGCGGCGTACGAGGTGATGCCGTACGTCATCGCGCCGACCGTCAACGCCGAGGCCCCGTGCGTCACCCCGATGATCTCCGGGCTCGCGAGCGGGTTGCGGGCCACGGTCTGGATGAGGGCACCGGCGACCCCGAGGGCCGCGCCCGCCATGAGGCCCACCACGAGCCGCGGCATCCTGAGCGTCCCCACGACCAGCTCGTCCGGCGACGGCCGGCCGAACATCACCTTCACCACTTCGGTGGGGCTGACCGTCGTCTCGCCGAGCGTCAGATTCGCCACGGTGGCGGCGAAGAGCGCGAGCGCGAGCCCGGCACCCACGAGCAGAGCCCGCTTGTGCACGAGCCAGGACGTACGTCCGCTGCGTATCGCCTTGTACCCGGCGGGGGTGTGCAGCGCGGTCACCGGACCGCCCCCGAAGCGCCGTCGCGGGCCGCGGCCCGGTGGGTGGGCTGCGCTTGCCCACCCTGCGCCCCTGGCGCAGACTGCCCAAGCGCAGCAGGGAATGACGGGGCTTGCCCCCTCAGGGGCGCGGGGAACTGCGCGACCGGCCACGGCGCAGCCGCACTCGCCGACGCAGCCTGACGTGGCAGCCCGGAAGGCGGAACCGGAATCACGCCGCCACCCCCTTCTTCCTCCGGACGAGGGCGATGAGGAACGGGACGCCGATCAGGGCGGTCATGACCCCGGCGGGCACCTCGCCGGGACGCATCACCAGACGTCCCGCCACATCGGAGACGAGCAGCACCACAGGGCCCAGCAGCGCGGCCATCGGCAGGAGCCACCGGTGGTCGCCGCCCACGATCGCGCGGGCGACGTGGGGGACGGCGAGGCCCACGAACGCGATGGGCCCGGCAGCGGCGACCCCGACACCCGTCAGGACCGTCGCGCCGAGCCCGCCGACCACCCGTACCGTCGCGACGTTCTGGCCGAGGCCCTTCGCGACGTCCTCGCCGAGGGCCAGCGCGTCGAGACCGCGTGCGACGGTCAGGACGAGCAGCAGCCCGGCGACGAGGAACGGCCATATCTGCCCGGCGATCTCCGCGTCCCGCCCGGAGAGCGAGCCGACCTGCCAGAAGCGGAACTCGTCCAGGGCGGCGGCCCGCGTCGTGAGGATCGCGGAGATCACGGCGACCAGCAGCGCGTTGACCGCGGCGCCCGCGAGCGCGAGCTTCACCGGCGTGGCGCCGCCCCGGCCGCGCGCGGCGACCGCGTAGACCCCGACGGCCGCGATCCCGGCACCGGCGAACGCGAACCACACGTAGCCCGTCAGCGTGTGCACTCCCGCGAAGGCGATCGCGCAGACGACGCCGACCGAGGCGCCCTGGCTGATGCCGAGGATGCCGGGCTCGGCGATGGGGTTGCGGGTGAGGCCCTGCATGACGGTGCCCGCGACGCCGAGCGCGGCGCCGACCATGAGGCCGACGAGGGTGCGGGGGACGCGCATGGTGCGGATGACCTCGGCGGCGTTGCTGTCGCCGCCGTGCAGCAGCACGTGCCAGACCTCGCCGGGCGCGATCGAGCGGGAGCCGAGCGCGAGGCTCAGCAGCGCGGCGAGGGCCAGCGCGGCGAGCGCCGCCAGCGTCCAGGCGAGCCGCCGCGCGAGGACCGCGCGGCGCGGGGTGCGGGACCCGGTGCCGCCGGAACGCCCCTTGGCGCCCCGGGCGCTCCCGTGCGGGGCGCCGCCGGGCGTGGTCGTCGGTGCGGCGGAAGGCATCGTGTCCTCGGGTTCATAGGTTAGGCAGCCCTTATCGTAAGGGGTGCGGCAAGGCAGAATGATCGGCATGGCTCAGCACCACCTCCCGGCCCCGACCATCGGCTTCGACCTCGACATGACCCTGATCGACTCCCGGCCGGGCATCCGCGCGGCGTACGTCGAACTGGCGCGGGAGACCGGCGCGTACATCGACGCCGACCTGGCGGTCACCCGCCTCGGGCCGCCGCTCGCGGAGGAGCTGGCGCACTGGTTCCCGGCCGAGGAGATCCCGGCCATGGCCGATCGCTACCGCGCTCTGTACCCGCGTTTCGCCGTCGCCCCGTCCCCCGCGCTGCCCGGCGCCCACGCGGCGCTGGAGGCCGTACGGGCGCGGGGCGGACGTTCACTCGTCGTCACGGCCAAGCACGAGGGCAACGCGAAGCTGCACCTGGAACACGTGGGGCTGACGCCCGATGTGCTGATCGGCGAGCTGTGGGCGGAGGGCAAGGCGACGGCGCTGCGCGAGCACGGCGCCACGGCGTACGTCGGCGACCACGTGGGCGACGTACGGGGCGCGCGCCGGGCCGGTGTGATCTCTGTCGCAGTGGCGACGGGGCCGTGCGGCGCGGACGAGCTGCGCGCGGAGGGCGCGGACGTGGTGCTGCCCGACCTCACCGCGTTCCCGGACTGGCTGGCCTCGGCGGCCTGATCAGCCCGCCGAGCGGTCCGCGGCGGCCCGGCGCTGGGCCGTGGCCGAGCGCACGAGCCCCGCGGCGGCGAGCGCGAAGCCCGCGCCCATCAGCATGCAGACGAAATACGCGGGCGCCGGAAAGGGCTCGGTGCCGAGAAAGAGCGGCGCCACCGTGACGAGCGTGGCGACCGCGCCGACCAGGAAGACGATGCCGCCGATTCGTACGAGAAGATCACCGGCGGAGGGAGTTTCAGCGTTCACCCGCTCAGGGTAGGCCCGGGAGCAGGAGCGCGGAGGAACCGTCCGGCGGCACCTTGCCACCGGGCTTCGGGCCATTAACCTTGGTGTTGGCGGGTCTTTCGGGCCCGCTCAACTGCTATTCCGGGGGTTTGGGGGGCGTCTTCACGAGCGTCGACGGCCTTCGGCCTCGCACAGCAGAGCCAGTCTTTCAGCAGCCGTAGCCCCGGGAAATCCGGACGAGTACAAGGACGAGGACAGACGTGCCTACCGGCAAGGTCAAGTGGTTCAACAGTGAGAAAGGTTTCGGCTTTCTCTCCCGCGACGACGGCGGTGACGTCTTCGTGCACTCGTCGGTCCTCCCGGACGGAGTGGACACCCTGAAGCCCGGCCAGCGGGTCGAGTTCGGTGTCGTCGCGGGGCAGCGAGGTGACCAGGCTCTCTCGGTGACCCTGCTGGACCCCGCCCCGTCCGTCGCGGCGGCGCAGCGCCGTAAGCCGGACGAGCTGGCCTCGATCGTGCAGGACCTCACGACGCTGCTGGACGGCGTCTCCCAGTCCCTGGAGCGCGGGCGCTACCCGGACAAGCAGCACGGCCGCAAGATCGCCGGCATGCTCCGCGCCGTCGCGGACCAACTGGACGTCTAGAAGGGCTCAGGGGAAAGCGAGGGCATCAGCCGGGAGGGGCGGGACCAGCCCCTCTTCGGCGGCCCTGGTCAGCAGGCCCCGTACGGCCCCGTAGCCGTCCTCGCCCAGGTCCTCCGTGAACTCGTTGACGTAGAGCGCGATGTGCTGGTCGGCGACCGCGGGGTCCATCTCCTGGGCGTGGGCGGCGACGTACGGGCGGGCGGCCTCCGGGTCGGCCCAGGCCGCGCGGACCGAGGCCCGGGCGCTCTCGGCCAGCGTGCGCAGCGTCTCCTCACCGAGCGAGCGCCTGGCGATGATCGCGCCCAGCGGGATGGGCAGGCCCGTGGTGGCCTCCCAGTGCTCGCCCATGTCGGCGAGCTTGTGCAGCCCGTAGTCCTGGTACGTGAAGCGGGCCTCGTGGATCACGAGCCCGGCGTCGATCCTCCCGTCGCGCACCGCGGGCATGATCTCGTGGAACGGCATCACGACGACCTCGCCGACCCCGCCCGGCACCTCGCTCGCCGCCCACAGCCGGAACAGCAGGTACGCCGTGGACCGCTCGCTCGGTACGGCCACGCGCTTCCCGGCGATCGACGCGGGGCCGCCCGGCTCCGCCGTCAGCACCAGCGGCCCGCAGCCGCGGCCGAGCGCGCCGCCGCAGGGCAGCAGCGCGTACTCGTCCAGCACCCAGGGGAGGACGGCGTACGACACCTTCAGCACATCGCCCTCGCCGCGTTCGGCCATCCCGTTGGTCACGTCGATGTCGGCGAACGTCACGTCGAGCGCCGGGGCGCCCGGGACGCGGCCGTGGGCCCACGCGTCGAAGACGAACGTGTCGTTGGGGCAGGGGGAGTAGGCGATGCTCACGGCGTCCATGGTGCGGCTCCTGTCTGTGCGAGCGCGGAGAAGGCGGCGGTCAGCGCCGCCAGCGCCTCCGGGATGCGCCAGGCCGCACGGTCGCGCGGTCCTACGGGGTTGGAGACGGCGCGGATCTCCAGCACCGGTGTCCGGTGGAGCGCCGCGGCCTCCGCCACCCCGAAGCCCTCCATGGCCTCGGCGGCGGCGCGGGGGTGACGCTCCCTCAGCGCGGCGGCCCGTTCGGCGGTGCCGGTCACGGTGGAGACGGTGAGGACGTCGCCGGGGACGGCGCCCGTCGCCCGCGCGACGTCCCGTACGAGCCCCTCGGGCGGCGTGTGCGTGTCCGTGCCGAAGCCGAGCCCGGTCACGGGCACGAACCCCTCGGGCGTCTCGGCCCCGAGGTCGGCGGCGACGATGCGCTCGGCGACGACGAGCGCACGGTCGCCGAGGAGGTCGAGGAAGCCGCCGCCGATCCCGGCGGAGACGACGAGGTCGTAGGAGCGCCGGGCGAGTGCCGTCGCGGTGCTCGCCGCCGCCGCGGCGGGGCCCACGCCGCCCGCGAGGACGTCGAACGGGGCGCCCGCGGCGACGGCGTCCCGCTCGGCGTCGACGGCGGTCACGACGAGGGTGCGCGGCACGGTCGTCAGGGGGTCAGCCGTTGTCGTTCTTCAGCTTCAGGTGCCAGACGCCCTTGAAGTCGCTGCCGTCCGCCTCGACGATGCTGATCTGCGCCGTCTTCTTCGGCGCGGTGGGCTGGCCCTGGGCGCCCTGCTGCTGGAAGAAGGCCTCGCCGGGGAACGAGTAGTAGGTCTTCTTGACCGGGTCGGGCAGCGCGGGCTGGCCGTTGACGAAGACCAGCCAGCCGTTCTCCGCCATGTCGGGCTCGACGCCGATGCGGAGCTTCTCGCCGGTGCCGACGGAGATCGTCTTGTCCGTCTTCTTGCTGAGGCACTTGCGGACCTCGTCCTGCGGAATCGTCTTCCCGTCGTCGTAGCAGGACGCCTCGGTGGAGATCGAGGTGCTGCCGACCGTGGCCGTGGCACGCGGGGTGGGCTTCTCGCACGCGGACAGAGCGATGAGGCCGAGCGAGACGGCCCCGATGACGGTGGCGGTGCGGATGGTCCGCCGCGACTGTGACGACATGCGGGCAGGCTACCGGGCGGTTCCTGTCACACGACGCGCGGGTGCGGCGTGCCGCCGCGCGACGGGCCCAGCAGCCCTCGTACGGCAGCGAGCACCCCGACGGCCACGACGGCGGCGGCCACGGACATGCCGAGCGGGCCGTTCAGCGGCAGGGACATGGCGATGCCGCCGCCCGCGACCCACGACATCTGCATCAGCGTCTCGGAGCGCGCGAAGGCCGAGGTGCGGAACTCCTCCGGCATGTCCCGCTGGATCAGGGCGTCCAGCGACAGCTTGCCGAGCGCCTGCACGAGGCCCGCCGTGGCGGCGACGGCGGTGACGGCGACCGTGCCGTAGAGCGCGGCGGCGGCGATCGTCGCGCCCAGGGCGCAGAACAGCACGGTGGTCACGATCGCCTCGGGCGCGCGGGCCCGGAGGAGGGCGCCGAGGGCCGTGCCCAGCGCGTTGCCCGTACCGGCGGCGACGCCCACCAGGCCGAGGGAGAGCGCGGCCGACAGCCCGCCGAGGGGGTGCTCGCGGAGCAGGAAGGCGAGGAAGAAGGTGAGGAAGCCGGAGAGGCCGCGCAGCGCGGAGTTCGCGCACAGGGCGCTGAGCACCGAGGTGCCGACCGTCCGCAGCCCCGGCCGGGGGCCCTTGCCGCCCGCGGTGGACTCGGCGGCGAGCTTCGCCTTGCGCTCGCCCTTCGCCGAGTCGACCTTGTGGTCGAGGGAGAAGGAGACGAAGGTGCCCACGCTGAAGACGGCGCAGGCGGCGTAGAGGGGCCAGGCCGGGCCGAGCGCGTTGAGGCCCGCGCCCAGCGGGGCGGCGGCACCGGTGGCGAGGAGCCCGGCGAGGGTGACCCGCGAGTTCGCCTTGACGAGGGAGATCCTCGGCGGCAGCAGCCGGGGCACCACGGCCGAGCGGACCACGCCGTACGCCTTCGAGGAGACCAGCACTCCCAGCGCCGCCGGGTACAGCTCCAGGCCGCCCGTGGCCACCGCGCCCGCCATCGTCAGCGCGAGCAGGGCGCGGGCCAGCATCGCCGCCGCCATCGCCGCGCGCCGCCCGTGCGGGATCCGGTCGAGCAGCGGGCCGATCACCGGGGCGAGGAGCGCGAAGGGCGCCATCGTCACCAGGAGGTACAGCGCGACACGGCCACGCGCTTCCCCCGTGGGGACGGAGAAGAAGACCGTGGAGGCGAGGGCCACGGTGATGAGCATGTCGCCCGCCGAGTTGACGGCGTGCAGCTCGATCAGCCGGCCGAGCCCCGACTCGCCCGCGCCCTGCGCGTGCGTGGCGCGGCGGACGCGGCGCGCCAGCGCGGCGGGCGGCCGTCCGAGGGCGCGCGCGGCACGGAGGGGCTTCCCGGGGCGCCGCCCGGGCATGTCGGCAGCCACGACGTTCAGTGTGCCGCAGAACCGCCGGAGAGGAGGGGCTCGGAGGGCCGCGGCGGCTGGCTGCGGATTCCTTCCCGGGACCTGTGGGGTAGCGTGGGTGGACGGTGCGCACCGCACGGCCCTTTGAGCGCGGGCGCGGACGTCGCAGCGGCCTACAGGTCCCGCTCCGTCCCCGCCGGTCACGCGCCGTCTCCTCAGAGGCCGTACGGGCTGTGCACGCCGACAACGGCGCAACGGCGTAGGAGAGACGATTCTTGTGAGTGCTGCATGAGTGCCGCGACGCGGAGCGCTACGCGTAGCGCGGAGACGAAGAGCACAAGGAGCACGGGGAGCACGAAGGGCTCGGAGAGCACGCCGGCTCCGGGGACCGCCCGGGGCGCCTCCCGGAGCCGGCGTGCTCCCGACAAGCTGTGCGCCGAAGCCGTGGACCTCGCGCGTGACGCGCTGACCGAGGTCACCGGGCCGGAGGTGGTCGGCGACTGGATCGAGGCCGTCGCTGACGGGGACCGCGTCGTCACGCACCATTTCGAGAGCCGCGAGCCCGGCTACCGGGGCTGGCGCTGGGCCGTCACCGTCGCGCGCGCCTCCCGTGCCAAGCACGTCACCGTCGACGAGTCGGTGCTGCTGCCCGGCCCCGAGGCGCTGATGGCGCCCGAGTGGGTGCCGTGGAGCGAGCGGCTGCGCCCCGGCGACCTGGGCCCCGGCGACCTGCTCCCGACCGACGCGGAGGACCTGCGCCTCGAACCCGGCTTCTCCGGCGAGGACGAGGAGCCCGAGGAGCAGGCGACGCCGGAGGAGCCCCCGGCCCGCGGCGGCATCGCGCCCGTCGCGGAGGAGCTGGGCATGGCCCGGCCCCGCGTCCTGTCCCGGTACGGGCTGCACGCCGCGGCCGACCGCTGGGAGGAGGACCACGGCCCGAAGACGGCCATGGCCCAGTCGGCGCCCGCGAGTTGCGTGAGCTGCGGCTTCCTCGTGCCGATGGCGGGCTCGCTGCGCCAGGCGTTCGGGGTCTGCGCGAACGAGTTCAGCCCGGCGGACGGTCACGTCGTCTCCCTCGCCTACGGATGTGGGGGCCACTCCGAGGCCGCCGTCATGCCCCGTCCCCCGCAGCCCCCGCCGCCGGTCCTCGACGAGACGCGGGCCGACTTCGGCTCGGCGGGCGACGAGCTGGCCGGGACCGCGACGGACACGCGCCAGGGCGAGGTGGGCTGACCGGGGGCGGTCCTGCCGAGGTGGGCTGACCCCTTCCCGTGGGGGTACACGCCCCGTTGCGCCTATGCTCCGGTGGCCGGAACAGGCCAGTGCGGGCCCGCAGGGGCCGGGACGTCGACGGAATGGGGAGTCGTGGAGGACAGCTTCGGGACCGGGCGGCTTCGTGACGGAGTGCTGGGAGGGTGGGCCGCTTCGGCCGCCCGATTCCGGGAGGACGCGAACGCCGAGCAGGACCTCGCCCTGGGCGGCTACCGCGACCGGCTCGTCATCGAGCTGGCGCAGAACGCCTCGGACGCGGCGGCCCGCGCCGGAGCGCCCGGCAGGCTCCGGCTGACCCTCACCGGCGAAGCGCTCACCGCCGCGAACACCGGGCAGCCCCTCGACGCCGCCGGGGTGGAGTCCCTCTCGACGCTGCGCGCCTCGGCCAAGCGGGACGACGCCGACCGCCGTGCCGTCGGCCGCTTCGGCGTCGGCTTCTCGGCCGTCCTCGCCGTCACGGACGCGCCCGCGCTCGTCGGCCGTACGGGCGAGGGCGTGCGCTGGTCGCTGGCGGAGGCCCGGGAGCTGGCCCGGCGCACCGCCGGGGAGCACCCGGCGCTCGCGGAGGAGCTGGCCCGGCGCGAGGGGCATGTGCCACTGCTGCGGCTGCCGTTCCCCGCGGGCGAGGCGGACGCGGGGCCCGTACCGGACGGCTACGACACCCTCGTACGGCTGCCGCTGCGGGACCCGGAGGCGCACCGGTTCGCGGCGGAGCTGCTGGGCGCGGTGGACGACGCGCTGCTGCTCGCGCTGCCGGGGCTGGGCGAGGTCGTGATCGAGACCCCGGACGGCGTCCGTACGCTGACGCGCCACGAGGACGGGCCGTACGTCCGCGTCGCCGACTCGGCCTCCGGGACCACCCGCTGGCGCGTCTCGTCCGACCACGGGGCCGCGGCGGCCGAGCTGCTCGCCGACCGGCCCGTGGAGGAGCGCGTACGGCCCGAGTGGTCGGTGACCTGGGCCGTTCCGGTCGACGCCGAGGGCGCGCCGGTCCGGCCGCGCACCGCCGCTTTCGTGCACGCGCCGACGCCGACCGACGAGCCGCTGGGCTTCCCTGCGCTGCTGCTGGCGACGTTCCCGCTGGAGCCGACCCGCCGCCATGTCGCGCCGGGGCCGCTCACGCGCTTCCTGCTGGAGCGTGCCGCCGAGGCGTACGCCGCGCTGCTGCGCGACTGGCACCCCGTCTCCACCGGCACCCTGAGCCTGGTCCCCGGGCCGCTCGGCCTGGGCGAGCTGGACGGGGAGCTGCGGGCGCTCGTCCTCGAACGGCTGCCGCGCGTCCCGTTCCTGGCCGGGGCCGCGCGCCCCGAGGAGGGCGAAGGCGACGCCGACGAGCCGTACGCGCTGCGGCCCCGGGACGCCGAGATCGTGGAGGGCGCGGGCGCCGAGACCGTCGCGGTCCTCGCGGAGATCTTCCCGAACCTGCTGCCCGCCGGGCTCGAACGCCGCACCGAGCTGCGCGTCCTGGAGGTCGCCCGGGTGCCGCTGGGCGAGGCCGTCGACCGGCTCGCGGGCGTCGAGCGCGCCCCGCAGTGGTGGTACCGGCTCTACGACTCGCTGGGCGGGACCGACCCCGACCGGCTCACCGGCCTGCCCGTGCCGCTCGCGGACGGCGCCCGTACGGCCGTCGGGCCCCGGCACGTGCTGCTGCCGCAGCAGGACGGCGCGGTCTCCGCCGAGCAGCTTGCCCGCTTCGGGCTGAAGGTCGCGCACCGGGACGCCGTGCACCCGCTGCTGGAGAAGCTGGGCGCGACCACGGCCACGCCGCGCGCCGTGCTGACGACGCCGCAGGTGCGGGCCGCCGTCGCCGCCTCGCTCGACGACGACGAGCCGGACGTCGATCCCGACGAGCTGGCCGACACCGTGCTCGGGCTCGTCCGGGACGCGCGTCTCGCGCCCGGCGACGAGCCCTGGCTGGGCGCCCTCGCCCTGCCCGACGAGGACGGCGAACCGGCGCCCGCAGCCGAACTCGTCTACCCCGGCAGCCCCTTCGCGCGCGTCCTGCGCGAGGGCGAACTCGCCGCCTGCGACGCGGAGCTGGCCGAACGCTGGGGCGAGCAGCCGCTGACCGCCGTCGGCGTGCAGGCGGGCTTCGCGCTCGTCCGCGCCACCGACGTCGTCCTGGACCCCGACGAACTGGAGCCCCGCGACAGCGACTTCCCCGAGCCGGACGACGTGGGTCTCCTCGACGCCGTCGACGTGTGGTGCGAGGACGTCCTCGACCAGCTCGGCGACGCCGACGCGCCCGTGCCGCCCGTCGCGACGGAGATCGTCGCCGTACGGGACCTCGACCTCGTGGACGACGACCGCTGGCCCGAGGCCCTCGCGATGCTCTCCCGGCCGCCGCTGCGCGACGCGCTCACCGCGCCCGTACGGGTACGGATGCCGGGCGGCGGCACGGAGACCGTGCGGCCGTACACCGCCTGGTGGCTGCGCGGCCACCCGGTGCTGGACGGGCGGCGTCCGGCGGGGCTGCGCGCGGCGGGCGGCGACCCGCTGCTGCGCGGCCTGTACGAGGAGGCCGACCCCGGCGAGGTGCGGGACACGCAGGTGCTGCGCGCGCTCGGCGTCCGCACGTCCGCCGCGGCGCTGCTGGAGGAGCCGGGCGGCGCCGCCGAGCTGCTGGGACGGCTGGCCGACCCGGGCCTGCCCGTGGCCGCGGCGCAGCTCCACGGCCTGTACTCGCTGCTCGCCGACGCGGGCCTCGACCCGGACGGGGTCACGCTGCCGGACGAACTGCGCGCGGTGCGCGGCGCCGCCGGGGACGAGGTGCTGGTCGCCGACGCGGGCGAGGTCCTGGTCGCCGACGCGCCCGACCTGCTGGACCTCGTGGAGGACCGCGCCCTGCTGCCCGTACGCCCGGACCTGGCCGGAGAGCTGGCGTCGCTGCTGGAGGTACGCAGGCTCAGCGAGGCCGTACCCGGCGAGGTCGCGGACGAGGGCGTCGAACGGGCCGTGCCGGACGCCGTACGGGTGATGCTGCCCGGCGCCCCGGAGACGTACCGCGAGCACGACGAACTCCTCGTGGACGGCACGGCCGCCGACTGGCGCCTGACCCCCGACGGCACCCTGCACGCCGCGACCCTGGAGGGCGTAGCGGCGGGCCTGGCCTGGGCATCGCACGCGTGGAGCCGCCGCTTCGAGGTGGCGGCCCTGCTGGAGGACCCCACCCGCACGGAGGAGCTGGCGAGGGCCCGCTGGTTCGACTGAGCGCACGCTCACCGCGGTTGACGGGCGCCGGGGTGGCCGTGGACGCGTCGGGCGCGTCGGGCGCTCACGCGTGCGCGGCCGGGGCGGCCCGTCGCGGTGTGTCGGCGCGTACGCGCGCCGCGGGGCCGGCCGGTGCCGGGGCCTGCCAGGTCGGTCCCGGCACCGGGGCTCAGGGGGGAGGATGCACGCGGTCAGCGCGGTCGGCGCTTTACTTCGTGCCGAAGACCGCGGCCAGCGGGTCCTTTTCGGCGCGGCTGCCGGAAGGCTCGGTCACGTCGTCGTTCCCGATGTAGAGCCGCCCGTGCGCGTAATGGATCCGGCCGTCGCCGATCTCCAGGGCGCTCTCGGTCTTCCGCGAGGACGTGGGGTTCTGGAGGATCTTCGTCTTCTTGCGGGTGCTGGGCGAGATCTTCCAGACGGCGCCGCCCTTGGTGTAGCCGCTCTGCTGGTAGACCAGCACCTCTCCGTCCCGGCCGAGGCCGATGGGGAGGAACCTGCCGCCGGAGGCGCCGGGGATCCTGGCGATCCGCTTACCGGTCTTGAGGCTGAGCGCGACGACGTCGTTGTTCGCCTCGTCCCCCGCGGAGTCCTGGGTGCCCAGGTAGAGCGCGTCGGCCTCCTTGCTGACGACGACCTGCTTGCAGTCGGTGACCTCGGTCGCCGGGCAGTCGGCGTCGTACTGGCCGTACTTGCCCCCGCCCATCGGGATGCGGGAGAGAAGCTGGCCGCGGCGCACGCTGTCGTCCACGGTGAGGAACTCGGAGACGCCGCTGCCACCCTTCGCCTTGCCGTCGTCCACGGCGAGGACCAGCGGGTCGGCCGAGGCCACGTGGACGTTCTCCGTACCGGCGGGGAGGTTGAAGGCCGATTTGGCCGCGCGCGTACGCGGGTTGACCGTCTCGACGCGCAGCTTCGGGTTCTTCACGGTGCCGCAGTCGCGGACGGCGATCAGCTTCTCGCCGCTGCCCGCGTACGCGTCCGCCGGGCACTTGCCGTCCATGCTGTCCGACTTCCACAGCGCCCGTCCGCCCGTCGACCAGGCCGCGGTGCCGCCGGTGCCGCCCGCGGCGACGGTGCCGCCGCCGATGGTCACCTCGTCGAACGAGATGGGGTCGCCGTCGTCCATGGCCCGCTTGTGCCAGCGGAGCTTGCCCGTGTTCAGATCGACCAGGCCGACCTCCGTGCAGTCGGCGTAGTCCGCCTTGTCGTTCTCGAAGAGGACGGCGACGAGCCCGTCCTTCGTGGGCTCGGGGGACGACCAGCAGACCTCACCGGCGAGCGGAATCTGCCAGCGCGCTGTGCCGCCGCTCAGCGGATATCCGGATATCCGCTTGAGCCCGACCTTCACGAAATTCCGGTCCGTGGTCCACATGCCCATTGCGTCGGCCATCTCGGAGACCTTCGGCATGGGGACCTGGTGCAGCAATTTCGCCTTGGCCGCCGTGGACCCGGATCCCCCCTCGCCGCCCGCGTCCGCGCCCTCCTCGGGGCCACAGCCGCTGATCAGGGACACGGCGGCCAACGCCGCACCGGCGGCGACCGCCATACGGGACCTGGGGGGCATCTGAATTCTCCTTCGCGTACTGACGCATGGCGACGCGCGGCCATGCGTGGGAACGCGACGCGATTCTTCCCGCTGCGTTTCGCGATTTCAACACGCGTAAACTTTCCGCTGGTTCAGTTGAACTGATCCCAGGTTCCGTGGAATGGCGCGGAATTGAATTCCCGCATTCTTGTCCGGATTCGTCAGGCGACGCCGCGGATGCGGCGGACGGCCGGGATTCCCAGCAGCGCGAGCACGATGCCGGAGGCGAACAGGGCGGGGTAGCCGCCGTCGTTTCCGCCGAGGGCCAGCAGTGTCGGCGCGTAGAGGGGGACGAGCGAACTGGGCAGGGTGACGGCGATGTTGACGACGCCCATGTCCTTCGCGGCGTCCTGCTCGCTGGGCAGGACGGAGGCGGGCAGCGTGTAGTGGCCGCTGTAGAAGAAGCCCATGCCGAGGCCGAGGACGGTGGCCCCGGCGAACATGCCCGGCAGCGAGCGCGTCGTGATCAGGACGACGAACCCGGCGACGGCGAGTAGCCCGGCGCAGACCAGGAAGAACCTGCGCCGGTGGTACCGGTCGGCGAGCCAGCCCGAGACGACGGCGGTGGCCGCGCTCGTGCCGTTGACGACGAGGGTGAGGACGAACGTCAGCGACGGCAGCCGGTCCTCGTCGATGTGGAGGTGGTCGGAGAGGTAGTAGACCTGGTAGGTCACGAACGTCATGATCGCGGTCGAGACCAGCAGGATGCTGAGGACGGCCCAGCCGAAGTCGGGGTTCCTGCGCGGGTCGAACCAGAAGGTGCGCAGGAACTCGCGGAGGTTCCACGGCTCCTGGTCCTCCTTCGCCAGCCTGCGGTCCTTCAGCCGCACGCACAGCAGCAGCACGGTCACCACGGCCACGGCCATCGGCGCGAGGATCATCGCCCGGGGCGCCGAGGCGGCCATGCGCTGCGCGATCCAGGTGCCGAGGATCAGCCCGACGGGGTAGCAGATGCCCATCAGGCCGCCCACGACGCCGCGTTGGCGCGGGGGGATCTGGTCGGGGAGGATCGCGACGAGCGGCGCCAGCAGCGCGTTGAAGAAGGTCTGCGCCACGCACCAGCCGACCAGGACCATCCCGGTGCCGGTCGCCCCGGCGACGAGCGCGAGGCCCGCGCCGCCGCCGGCCAGCCCCACGAGCATCCAGGGGCGGCGCATCCCGAACCGGGAGGTCGTACGGTCGCTGAGCTTGCCGAAGAGGGGGTTGGCGATCACGGCGCACAGGGCGCCGACGCTGAGCACCAGCGAGAGCGAGCCGACCTTCCCGTCGGGGTCGATCTGCTGGATCTTGAGGGCGAGGGAGACGACGGACGGGGTGATGATCGCGACGTAGCTCCCGAAGAGCGCCAGGATGAACACGGCGATGAACGAGGCGCTCGCGCGGTCCCGTGCCGGGCCGGGCGGGGCCTCCCCGGCGGCCACCACGGAACAGGTGGGCTCCGGGGAGTTGACGGCACTGTCGGTCATGGCCGCGCCCTTACGGGAAGACCGGGGCGAGGGACCGCTCGATGAACTCCCGCGCGGCGGTGATCTCCGCGACCGGGTCGGCGACCGCGTCCAGCTCCAGCAGCGCCAGGTCGGTGAAGCCGATCTCGCGCATCAGGCGGCCCCAGGAGAACCAGTCGACGGAGCCCGCGCCGACGCGGCGGAAGTACTCCCGGTGCTCGTCGTGGATCGACTCGTCGATCGGGACGCGCAGCGGCGCCGGGCCCGTGGCGTCCTTCCAGTGCGAGAGGACGACGCGCTCGCGGTGCCGGGAGACGATGTGCGAGGGCTCGCCGCCGGAGAGCGCCAGGTGCCCGGTGTCGGGACAGAGGCTGACGAACAGCGGGTCGGTGAGCGCCATCAGCAGGTCCACGTCGCGTGCCGTGCAGAACGTGGAGTGGGCCTCGGTGTGCAGCGCGGTCGTCACGCCCTCCTGGAGGCTGGCGTGGCCGACGACGTGCGCGATGTCGGCGACGTTCTTCATGAGGTCGAAGTCGGCGAAGACCGGGGGCCGCGCGTTCCACGTCGTACGCATCGGCGGCGCGGCCACCAGCACGTCCCCGCCCGCCTCCTTGATGAACCGGGCGTACGCGGCGGCGCTGTCGGCTATCGCCCCGCGGTCGGCGTCCGGCTCCCAGCTCCCCTCCAGGTAGAAGGCGCTCTTCAGCTCCATGCCGCGGCCTTCCAGCTCCTTCCGGAACTCCTCGGGGCCGCCGAACGCGCGCCGGATGCTGTCGGTGTCCGCCGGGCCGAAGGTGACCTCCAGGCTGGTGATCCCGGCCTCGGCCGCCGCGTCGAGGATCTTCCGCCAGATCGCCTCGGGGTCGCGGTCGGACAGCTCCTGGATCGCGTTCTCGTCGGGCAGGTCCCAGAACGAGGGGTTGTAGAAGGTGATCAGGTCGACGCCGAACTTCACGGGTGCGTGCGCGGTCATGCGGTTGCTCCTTCGCTGTTGACGGGTGCCGGGCGCGCGGCCGTCGAGGTCAGCTCGACGACCTGGCGCGTGGTGCTGGACGTCTCGACGGCTTCGAGCGCTTCGAGGACGTGGAAGGCGAGTGCGGCCGAGGCGCGGTGCGGGGCGCCGTCCACGGCGCCCGCGAGGTCGTCGACGCCGCTGCCGCGCAGCATCTGGACCTCCATCTCCAGCGGCCCGGAGGGCTCGAAGACGGGCGGCAGGGTCGTCCACTCCGCGTCGAGGTTGCCGCGGACGCGGACGTCGCCGTCGAAGCCGTTGGGGTCGGGCAGGCTGAGGGTGCCCTCGGTGCCGTAGACCTCGATGAACGGCAGGTGGTGGTTCCAGACGTCGAAGCTCATCTGGAGCGAGCCGATGACACCGGAGGCGAAGCCGAGGACGGCCGCCGCGTGGGTCGGGGTGGTGACCTCGATGCTCTCGACGGTGCGGCCGGGGCTCGTCACCGCGCGCACGGGAGCGCCGATCCGGCTGAGCCCGGAGACGGTGGCGATCGGGCCGAGGAGGTTCACCAGGTGGGTGAGGTAGTACGGGCCGAGGTCGAGCCCGGGGCCGCCGCCGGGCACGAAGAGGAACGTGGGGTCCGGGTGCCAGGTCTCGGCCTTGCTGTGGGTGACGAACGCGGTCGCGCCGACGGGCGTGCCGATGGCGCCCTCGTCCAGCGCCCGGCGTGCCGTCTGCGCGGCGCTGCCGAGGAAAGTGTCGGGCGCCGAGCCGTAGCGCACGCCGTGCTTCTCGGCGAGGGCCATGAGCGGCTCGGCCTCGGCGACGGTGGCGGCGACGGGCTTCTCGACGTAGACGTGCTTGCCCGCGCGTATCGCCTGGGCCGTCACGGCGGCGTGCGCGACGGGCGGGGTGATGTTGACGACGATGTCGATGTCCGGGTCGGCGAGCAGCGCCTCGACGGAGTCGTACGCCGCGATGCCGTGCTCGGCCGCCGCCTTGACGGCGCGGGCGTGGTCGAGGTCGGCGCAGCCGACGATCTTGAGGCGCGGGAAGCGCGCCATGCCGTGGACGTAGCGGCCAAAGATGTTGCCGGTGCCGATCAGGCCGACCCGGGCGGGGCGTTCGGGGGTGTAGGTCACGGGTGCTCCTGGAGAGAGGGGTGTTCAGCCGACGATGAGCGGGCGCAGGGTGCGGTGGGCGATGTCGAGGCCCTGCTTGACGCGGGTCTCGTCGCCGCCCCAGACGGGGTCCTCGTGCTCGACGGAGAGCGTGCCGGTGAAGCCCGCCTCGTAGAGCCGGTCGACGACGCGGGGCCAGTCGACCTGGCCGAGGCCCGGCACCCGGTAGCGCCACCAGCCCATGTCCCAGGGGTTCGCCTCGCGGCCCGTGGCGGGCCCGAAGTGGCCGTAGCGCTGCCGGTCGCGGGGCCGCAGCTCGACGTCCTTGGCCTGGGCGTGCGGGATGCGGTCGATGTACGGGGCGATCGTCTCCACCGGGTCGATGCCGATCCAGGTGAGGTGCGAGGGGTCCCAGTTGAGGTAGAGGCCGAGGGAGAACATCCACTCCCACAGCTCGGGCGAGTAGGCGAGGTTGCCGGGGTAGCCGTCGGGGTGCCAGCCCTCCATCACGCAGTTCTCGATGAGGAGCTTCACGCCGCGCTCGCCCGCGTACTCGACCAGCGGCGGCAGGATCCGCTCGGCCTCCGCGAGGTTCTCGGCCACCGGCCGGGTCCAGTCGCGGCCGACGAACGTGCCGACGTACGGGACGTCCAGGGCCGCCGCCGCGTCGATCGCGTGCCGCAGGTGGGCGCGGATCTCCTCGCGGCGCGCGGGGTCGGGGTGCAGGTTGTTCTCGTAGTACGCGAGCGCGGACAGCTCCAGGCCGTGCCGGGCGAACAGCTCGCGGGTGGCGTCGGCCTCGCGCTCCCCGAACGAGGCGACGGGCAGGTGCGCGGCCTCGAAGTCGCGCCCGCCGGTCCCCGGCCAGCAGGCCACCTCCAGCGCCTCGTACCCCCGTGACGCGGCCCAGTCGGCGATCTCCTCCAGGGCGAGCCCCGGCAGGCAGGCGGTGAGCATTCCCAGTCTCATGCGGATTCGTCCTTCCTGACGCTCTTCCTGACGCTGGTCCATGCGAGCGTGCGCGCGGAGCCGAGGACGGCCTCGGCCAGCCGCGCCGCGCGCGCCCCGTCCTCCGCTTCGGGCAGCCCCTCGGGCTTCCCGCCCGCCATGGCCGCGTACGCGTCGGCGACGAAGGCGCGGAAACAGTCGGCGTAGCCCTGCGGATGGCCCGCGGGCAGCGTGGACAGGCGGCGCTGTTCGGCGCTGCCCTGCCCGGGGTCGCGGGCGAGGATCCTGGCGCCCTCGGCCGTGCCGAGCCAGACGGTCTCGGGCTGCTCCTGGTCGAAGACGGCGCTGCCCCGGGCCCCGTCCAGCTCGAACCAGAGGCGGTTCTTACGGCCCGCGGAGACCTGGGAGACGGTGAGCGTGCCGAGCACGCCGTCGTCCGTGCGCAGCAGTACGGCCGCCGCGTCCTCGGTGTCGGCCGCGCGCCCCTCGACGGTGGTGGCCAGCCGCGCGGAGACCTCCGCGAAGCGGACGCCCGCGACCCACTCGACCAGGTCGCACCAGTGCGAACCGATGTCCGCGAACGCCCGCGAGGGGCCGCCGCTCGCCGGGTCCGTCCGCCAGGAGGCGGCGCCCGGGTCGAGCATCCAGTCCTGGAGGTAACTGCCGTGCAGGAGCTGCCAGGCCCCGAACTCGCCCGCCTGCGCCCGGGCCCGTATCTCGCGGACGAGCGGGTGGTAGCGGTAGACGAACGGGACGGCGAGGACGCGGCCCGTCTCCTCGGCGACGGCCGCGAGGCGCGCGGCGTCGGCGGCCGAGGTGGCCAGCGGCTTCTCGCAGACGACGTGCTTGCCCGCGCGCAGCGCGGCCTCGGCCTGCGCGGCGTGCAGCGCGTTCGGGGTGCAGACGTGGACGACGCCGACCGTGTCGTCGGCGAGCGCCGCCGCGAGGTCCGGATAGCCGTGGGGGAGCCCCCACTCCCGCGCCGCCCGGGCGCCGCTCTCCGGCGACGAGGCGACGATCCCGCGCACCTCGGCGCCGGCGGCGCGTATCGCGTGGACATGGACGCGGGCGATCATCCCGGCCCCGACGACGGCCGCTCCGCTGCTCGCGCGGCTCATGTGCGGACCTCCTGTGTTGCTGACGTTCAGCCGCCAGCTTGTTTCAGCCGGTTGACACGCACAAGAGGCCGATTTTAGTTTTTCGTAGTGCATAAATCCGAAGACTTCAGGGGTGCGAGGCCGCGCCATGGCGACTGATTCGGCAAGAAACTTCGCAACTGTCGCCCTGCGCCAGATACTTGGCGCGGTCGCCTCCCAAGAGGCCACGAGCCGCGCGGAGATCGCGCGCCGCACCTCGCTGGCGCGCTCCACGGTCGGGCAGCAGGTCGACGATCTGCTGCGGCGCGGGATCTTCGAGGAGACCGAGGCGGGCTCCTCGGTGCGCGGACGCCCGCCCAAGGTCCTCGCCATCAGCCCGCACGCGGGCACCATCGCCGTCGCGGACGTCGATGTGAACGCGACGAAGATCGCCCTCGCCGACCTCACCCGCAGGATCGTCGCGCGCTCCGTGGTCCCCGTCCCCGTCGAGGACGGGCCCGCCGCCGTGCTCGGCGCCGTCACCTCCCGGATCCGCGAACTCCTCGGCGCGCACGGCCGGGACGGCGCCCCCGTGCGCGAACTCGTCGTCGGCCTGCCCGGCCCCGTCGACTTCCAGCACGGCTGCGCCGTACGCCCGCCGATCATGCCGGGCTGGGACGCCTATCCCGTCGGCGCGTACCTGCGCGAGCAGTTCGACGCGCCCGTCGTGGTGGACAACGACGTCAATCTGATGGCCCTGGGCGAGGCCGCGCGCGACGACGTCGACGCGCCGCTCCTCGCGCTGAAGATCGGCGCGGGCATCGGCGCCGGGATCATCACGGCGGACGGCTCCGTCCACCGCGGCGCCGACGGAGCGGCGGGCGACATCGGGCACCTGCGCGCCTCGGGCGACAGCGAGGTGCTGTGCCGCTGCGGCAAGACCGGCTGCGTGGAGGCCATCGCCTCGCACGGCGCCGTCCTCCGGGACCTGGGCTTCACGGGGGAGGGGGGCACGGCCCGCCTGACCGAGGCCGTCGCGCACGGCGACCCGGAGGCGCTCTACCGCATCCGGCAGGCCGCGACGGAGATCGGTGAGGTCGTCGCGACGCTCGTCCACATGTACAACCCGCGCACGCTGGTGCTCGGCGGCCCGATGAGCGAGCAGCGCGACGAACTGCTCTCCGGGGTGCGCGCCGTCGTCTACCAGCGCGCCCTGCCGCTGGCCACGCGCCGGCTGACCATCACCACCACCGAGCCGGGCTCCGACCCCGGCCTCGCGGGCGGCGTGGCCCTCGCCGCCCGCGACGTCTTCAGCCCGGAGGGCATCGCGCGCCTGCTCGCGGAGTGAGGAGTGCTCACGCGCCTCACCAGACGATCCGCCGGGCCTCGTTCTCTACGCGCACGCTGCCGAGATCGACGGTGCGTGAACCGACGGTCAGTGTCCCCGCCCGACCGGCCTGCCCGGTGTGCGCCCTGAGTACGGCGCGGTGAGGGAAATCCTGTCCCGGATCGAAACGGAGGACGGGCACTCGACGTCGGTTGAGTTCGGCGATGACCAGGTCCGCGGTCGCATCTTCATCTGCTGTCGAGATCATCACCGGCCTCTCCTCCACCCGGGCCTCCTCAGTCCTGTTCGGCGTCGTGCCCGGTGTCGGCATCGATCTTCCCGTCCTTGCCGCTCTGGGCAGGGGGATAGGTGTTCAGGCCGGACGCGAGCCCGGAGTGCCGTCGCCCAGGGCCAGGCACAGCTCCGCGTGAAGCTGTTCGGCTTCGTGTCCGGCTAGCCGGAGCGTCAGGTCTGCGAAGTGCGCGCCGTCGCGGGCGACCCACAGAGGGATTGTGTACGTCCCGTCGGGCTCTTCACCGACCCGCTTGCCCGGGATGCGTTGCAGGCGCCACTTACCTTGGCTGTTGCTCGACACCGTCTGATTCTCCTCATGCCAGCTCATCGGGCACTCAGCCCGGCCGTGGCGGCAGATATCGGGAAGGCCCTCGGCTTGAGCAAAGCCCAGGTTCTGGGCAGCGTGCCCCTCTCGTGCGTGGACGAGTCGGCTCTGTCGGCTCTGCGCGAGGCGATGCGGGACTACGATCTCCCGGGGCCGGAGCCGACCGACGGCCAGGAGGTGGGAATCCTGCTCGCCGCGGCTGAAGAGCACCGGTCGAGGATCGAGGTCACGCGCCTCCTCCCGCTTCTGCCCGGACTGGTCCGCAAGGCGACCGCGTACGCCCACAGTGAGATTCGGCACCGACCTGGAGCGTCCTCACCGACGTGTACAGCACCGTCTACTGGCTCGCCGCGCGCCACAGGTGGATGGGCCTTGCGGAGGTAGCCGTAGCCCGGCAGCGGTGGGCTGTCGAGCAGAAGCCGAACCCCGTCGGCGAGGCGCTGGCCGCACGGGACCGAGCCGGAACGTACCTCAACTTCGGCGCGGTCGAGACCGGCCTCACGGTCGTCGACCGCGCGGTCGCACAAGCCCGGAACAGCCTGTCGGGCGTGGAACGCGCCTACGCCGTCGGCATTCTCAATCTGCGGGGCATGACGCTGGCAGGACGGCTCAAGGACAAGACGGAGGCGCGGCGCGAGGCGGACCGGCACATCCGCTCAGCTCGCGCGGCGGCCGACGAGTTCGGCGGTGACCGTACGATCCACGGCCTGATCTTCGGCCCCGCCAATACCGCCACGCACGTTCTGGCCACCCACATCGACCTCGGCAAGCCGCGCGAGGCGGCGGTCATGGGGCGTGATCTGCCCCGCGTCCTCGAAGGGCTCCCGCTCACCCGCTTCGCACCGGCCCACATCAACCTCGCGCGCGCCCAGCTCGACCTCGGCGACCGCGACGGCGCGCTGGACAACCTCACCACCGCATGGCAGGCCGCTCCTGAACTGGCTCGTATCCACCCGATGGGACGCGAGGTCTTCCGCGTCATCAGCCCCCTTCACCGCCGCAGCAACCCTCAGCTCCTGCGCCTCTCCAAGCTCTCCGGCATCCGGCTCTGAGTGGGGTCAGTGCCCCTCCGGCACCGGTTCCAGGACGAAGAGGGGGATCTCGCGGTCCGTCTTCTCCTGGTAGTCCGCGTAGTCCGGATACGCCTCGACCGCGCGGGCCCACCACGCGGCCTTCTCGTCCCCGGTCACCTCGCGCGCCCGCATGTCCTGGCGGACCGGCCCGTCCTGGAGCTCCACCCGGGGGTCGGCGACCACGTTGTGGTACCAGACGGGGTGTTGGGGAGTGCCGCCGTTGGAGGCGACCGCGGCGTACGCGCCCTCGTGCTCCACGCGCATCAGCGGGGACTTGCGGAGCCTGCCGCTCTTCGCGCCCACGGTGGTCAGGATGACGACGGGCAGGTCCTGCCTCGGGTCGTCGGCACCGACGAGGGGACGCAGCGTCGTCCCCTCCGTGCCGCCCGAGCCCTCGTACAGCTCCACGTGGTCCCGCACCGGCTTGGCCGTGCTCGGCTCGTACTCACCGGTGAGCGGCATGATGGCTCCTTCTCGTGTCGAAGACTGTCAGGCGGGGAACTGTCAGGCGGGGAACTTTCGGGCCACCCAGCGCCACGCGATCTCCAGCAGTACGGCCGCGACCGCCGCGACGCCGACCGCGCCCCACGGCATCGTCGTGCCGACGAGCTTCAGCGCGAAGAAGTCCTGGAGCCAGGGGGTGACCAGCACGATGAGGAAGCCCGCGCCCATCGTCAGGACGAGGCCGACGCGCCACCAGGTGTAGGGGCGGGCGACGATCGCCAGGACCCACATGGCGATGAGGAAGAGGGTGAGGGTGGCCGCGCTCGTCTCGGCGTCGAGCGCGTTCTCGCCCCGGTAATGGTGCCGGGCCAGCAGATACGTGGTGAACGTGGCGATCCCCGCGATGACGCCGGACGGGATCGCGTACCGCATCACGCGCCGTACGAAGTGCGGCTTGGCGCGCTCCTTGTTGGGCGCGAGGGCGAGGAAGAAGGCGGGGACGCCGATGGTCAGGGTCGAGAGCAGCGTCAGGTGGCGCGGCAGGAACGGATACGGGATCTGCCAGCAGATGACGAGGAGCGCGAGCAGCACCGAGTAGACGGTCTTGGTGAGGAAGAGGTTCGCGACGCGCTCGATGTTGCCGATGACGCGGCGGCCCTCGCCGACGACCGAGGGGAGCGTCGCGAAGCTGTTGTTCAGCAGGACGATCTGGGCGACCGCCTTGGTGGCCTCGGAGCCGGAGCCCATGGAGACGCCGATGTCGGCGTCCTTGAGGGCGAGGACGTCGTTGACGCCGTCGCCCGTCATCGCGACGTTGTGGCCTCGGGCCTGGAGCGCGCCGACCATGTCCCGCTTCTGCTGCGGGGTGACGCGCCCGAACACCGCGCCGTCCTCGACCCGCCGGCCCATCTCCTCCGGGTCCTCGGGCAGCTTACGGGCGTCCACCGGCGCCTCGGCGCCCGGCAGTTCGAGCTTGCCCGCGACGGCGCCGACGGAGACCGCGTTGTCCCCGGAGATGACCTTGGTCTGCACGTTCTGCTCGGCGAAGTACTCCAGGGTGGCGGAGGCGTCGGGGCGCAGCCGCTGTTCGAGGACGACGAGCGCCGTGGGCGTGGCACCCTCCGCGACGTGCGGCGCGTCGAGCGGGTGCGCGGCCCGCGCGAGCAGCAGCACCCGCAGCCCCTCCCGGTCGAGCCGGTCGACGTCGCCGAGGATCGGGTCGCCCTTGCCGAGCAGCACATCGGGGGCGCCCAGCAGCCAGGCGCTGTCCGTCCCGTCGGACTCGGTGAACGAGGCTCCGCTGTACTTACGGGCGGAGGAGAAGGGCAGCGTCCCGGTGCACTCCCAGACGCCGTCCCCCGCCGGGTACGCCTCGATGATGGCCTGAAGGCTCGCGTTGGGGTGCGCCTCGGAGGCGCCGAGCGCGGTGAGGACCCGCCCGACGGTCGCGGAGTCGGCGCCCTGGAGCGGCCGTACCTCCCTCACGTCCATGCCGCCCTCGGTCAGCGTGCCCGTCTTGTCGAGGCACACCACGTCGACCCGGGCCAGGCCCTCGATCGCGGGCAGCTCCTGCACGAGGCACTGCTTGCGGCCGAGCCGGATGACGCCGATCGCGAAGGCGACGGACGTCAGCAGGACCAGGCCCTCGGGCACCATCGGCACGATGCCGCCGACCATGCGCCGGATCGCCTCGTCCAGCCCGTGGTCCTCGACGACGAGCTGGCTGACGATCAGGCCGATCGCGGCCGGGACCATCATCCACGTGATGTATTTGAGGATCTGGCTGATGCCGCTGCGCAGCTCGGAGTGGACGAGCGTGAAGCGGGACGCCTCCTCGGCGAGCTGCGCCGCGTAGGCCTCGCGGCCCACCTTGGTCGCGGTGAACGCACCGCTGCCCGCGACCACGAAGCTGCCCGACATGATCTTGTCGCCCGGCTGCTTGACGACCGGGTCGGCCTCGCCGGTCAGCAGCGATTCGTCGACCTCCAGGCTGTCGGCCTCGGCCACCACGCCGTCGACCACGCACTTGTCGCCGGGCGCCAGCTCCACCAGGTCCCCGAGCACGATCTCGCCCGTCGGGATCTCGGCGGACGTCCCGTCGCGGCGCACGGTGGGTCTGGACTCGCCGATCACCGCGAGGTTGTCGAGCGTCCTCTTGGCCCGCAGCTCCTGGATGATGCCGATCCCGGTGTTCGCGACGATCACGAAGCCGAAGAGGCCGTCCTGGATCGGCCCCACCACGAGGATGATCAGGAAGAGGATGCCGATGATCGCGTTGAAGCGCGTGAAGACGTTCGCGCGGACGATGTCCGCGGTGGAGCGGCTGCTGCGCACGGGGATGTCGTTGACCTCCCCGCGCGCGACCCGTTCGGCGACCTCGGTCGCCGAGAGCCCGGGAGAACGAGCGGGAGCCGAGCCGGAGGCCATGCCGAGGGCCCCCTCAGCCGGGGGCCCTTCCGGGATGCGGTGCGTCATGCCTTGACCGTACGTGGGCCCCTGGCCTTTTTGCCGGATAGGGGCGAAGATCGGCCGCCGTCCTGTGCGTTTCCGGGCAGAACCTGCCCCGCGCTGCGCTTCGCGGGGTGCGCCTGTGGGTGGCTTGTCGCGCAGTTCCCCGCGTCCCTGAAGCGCCCCTCCGGGGCTGCTTCAGGCCTCGCGCTCAGCGGCGGCGGCCCGGCGGATCGCCGCGTCCCGCCTGCGGACGTACCAGATGCCGATCAAGCCGAGGCCCGTGCCCGCGGCACACGTCCAGATCCACCACGTGTGCCCGTTCTCGTCGAACCACCCGTAGAAGGGGAGCTGGGCGAGGAAGAGGACCAGCCACACCACCGTGCCGGTGACGGTCGTCGCGACGACATTGCCTTCCAGCGGCTCGGGTGCCTCGCGCTCGCCGTCGGTCCACTTGCTCATCAGGCCCATGGGCCCAGCCTAGCCAGTCGACGGAGGCGTCTACGCGCGGAGATAGCGATCACCGGGCTTGTTTGTTCATACTGAACCTACTTGGAATTGACCGGTTTCATTCGTTCAATGCTCCAAGTCGATCACCGATCGACCCACGCACCGCCACTCCAGAACACCTTCGAGGTCACGCATGTCCGCTTCGGGTCCGGCCGGTCCGGCCGACACCGAGAAGGGGAAGGGCGAACCCCTTTCCCTCAAGCCCATCCCCAGCTCCCCGCTGGACCGCTTCTTCAGGATCACGGAGCGCGGCTCGTCCGTGACCCAGGAGATCCGGGGTGGCCTCGCCACGTTCTTTGCGATGGCGTACATCATCATCCTGAACCCGATCATCCTCGGCGCCGGTACGGACAAGTTCGGGCACCAGCTCGACAACGGCCAGCTCGTCACGGCCACCGCGTTGATGGCCGGGCTCACGACCGTCCTCATGGGCGTCATCGGCAACGTCCCGATCGCGCTCGCCGCGGGCCTCGGCATCAACGCCGTCGTCTCGCTCCAGCTCGCGCCCAAGATGAGCTGGCCCGACGCGATGGGCATGGTCGTGCTCGCGGGCCTCGTGCTGATGGTGCTGGTCGCCTCCGGTCTGCGGCAGCGCGTGATGGACGCGATCCCGAACGGGCTGCGCCGCTCCATCGCGATCGGCATCGGCCTCTTCATCTGCCTCATCGGCCTGGTCGACTCGGGCTTCGTCACCCGTAACCCGGACAAGGCGCACACCACCGTGCCGCTCGGTCTCGGCCAGGGCGGCCAGCTCCAGGGCTGGCCCGTGCTGGTGTTCGTGCTCGGGCTGATCCTGATGTTCGTCCTGCTCGTCCGGAAGACGAAGGGCGCCATCCTCATCGGCATCGCCGTGATGACCTTCGTGGCGATCCTGATCAACACGATGGCCGAGATCCCCGACGCCGCCTGGGGTCTGGCCGTGCCGAAGGTGCCGGACTCGGTCGTGAGCACCCCGGACTTCGGGCTCGTCGGCGACGTCAGCCTCTTCGGCGGCTTCCACGAAGTGGGCTGGCTGACCGGCTGCCTCTTCGTCTTCACCGTGCTGCTGTCCGGCTTCTTCGACGCGATGGGCACCATCATCGGCGTCGGCGAGGAGTCCGGGCTCGCGGACAAGGACGGCCAGCTCCCGCGGATGGGCCGCATCCTGTTCATGGACGGCGTCGGCGTCGCGGCGGGCGGCGTCGGCTCCTGCTCGGCCAACACCTGCTTCGTCGAGTCCACGGCCGGTGTCGGCGAGGGCGCCAGGACGGGCCTCGCCAACCTGATGACCGGCGGGCTCTTTCTGCTCGCGCTCATCTTCACGCCGCTCGCGACGGTCGTGCCCTCGCAGGCCGCGACACCCGCGCTGATCGTCGTCGGCTTCCTGATCATGTCCTCGAACGTCCGGGACATCGACTGGGGCGATCCGACGGTCGCGATCCCGGCCTTCCTGACGCTGATCTCGATGCCGTTCACGTACAGCATCACCAACGGCATCGGCATCGGCGTGATCGCGTTCATCGTGCTGCGCGCCGCGACCGGCCGGATCCGCGAGGTGCCGTGGCTGCTGAACGTCGTCGGCCTCTGCTTCCTCGTCTACTTCTTCCTCGACCCGATCGAGCAGGTGCTCGGGGTGAAGTAGCCGTACGGAGTCACGTGGCCGTACGGGTCACGTGACCCGTACGGCGCGCGAACGGGCGGGGCCTCTCCCAGGAGGCCCCGCCCGTTCCGTGTGCGGCCGGTGGTCGTGGCCGGGGCCCCCGGCCGCTCCGGCGCTATCCCCTGGCGCCGGACACCTTCGCCGCGCAGGCCCGCACGTCCTTCACCTTCGACGCCGGTACGGGCGCGGGGGTGGCGGTCTCGATCTTGATGCCGTGCGCGCGCAGGCAGTCGACGTAGACGCGCCGGTCCTTCGCGCGGCCGGGCAGCTTGAGCGCCCCGGACGGCTTCGCGGGTGCCGCCGACGGTGCGCCGGGGCGAGCGCCCGGGCGCGTGCCGGGGCGCTTCGCGGGCGGGGACGAGGGCTCGGCGGACGGCTTCGCCGGGGCGGCGGCGGGCGAGGAGGGGACGGCTCCCGGCTTCTTCGCGGCGGGCTTGCCCGGCTTCCCTGGCTCCTTCGAGGGCGCGGCGCTGCTCACGCTGGCCACGTTCTTCTGTCCGCCGGAGTCCTCGCCGGAGCCGGAGCCGCCGCCCCCGCAGGCGGTGAGCGCGGCGCAGGCGGACAGGACGAGGGCGCAGGCGGCGGTGGCGCGCCGGACGGACGTGATGCGTTGTGTCATGCCGGCGAGAGTGCCGGGCAATTGTCAGACGGTTGTCAGGAACCGGTGGCCGCTCGATGAGCCCCCGCCCCGTTCCGCCCCTGAACGGCCTCGAAGGGAACAGGCGTTCCTAGACTCGCCGCCATGAACGCGCACGTGGTGGTCGCCGAGGACGACGAGGGACAGGCCGAGCTGATCCGCCGCTATCTGGACCGCGAGGGGCACGCCGTGACCGTCGTCCACGACGGCCGGGCGGCCCTCGAAGCCCTGCGCCGCGACCGGCCCGACCTGCTCGTGCTGGACGTGATGATGCCCCGCGTCGACGGGCTCGACGTGTGCCGGATCGTCCGGGCCGAGGAGGCGCTGGCCGATCTGCCGGTGCTGATGCTGACCGCGCGCTCCACGGAGGACGACCTGCTGCTCGGGCTCGACCTGGGCGCCGACGACTACATGACGAAGCCGTTCAGCCCTCGGGAGCTGACGGCGCGCGCCCGTTCGCTGCTGCGCCGGGGCGGCCGTACGGCGCGGGGCGTACGGGCGGCGGCGGGGGAGCCGGGCCCGGCGCCGGACCCGGTGCTGCGCGCGGGGCCGCTGGCGGTCGATCCCGCGCGCCACGAGGTGCGGGCGCACGGCCGCCGCGTGGACTGCACGCCCGGCGAGTTCCGGCTGCTGGAGGTGCTCGTGGAGCGGCCGGGGCAGGTGTTCACGCGCGCGCAGATCCTGGAGCGGCTGCACGGCTTCGACGGCTACATCACCAGCCGCACGGTCGACGTGCACGTCATGAACCTCCGCAAGAAGATCGAGGACGACCCGCGCCGCCCCCGCAGCCTGCTGACGGTCTACGGCGTCGGCTACAAGCTCGCGGACGGGCTCGGGGACGGTCCCGCGGACGGGCTCGGGGACGGGGCGGAACCCCGGTGACGGAGAGGGACGTTCCGCTGCGCCGCAGCCTGCTGCTGCGGCTGCTGGCCGTGTCCGCGCTGGTCTCCGTCTGCTCCGTCGCGGCGACGGGCTGGGTCGTCGTGCGGACGACCGCGGTGGCCATCCGCGAGGAGCGCGGGCAGGCCCTCGCCGACGACGCGCGGATCTACGACGCGCTGCTCGGCCACGCCGCCGCGCACCGGGACTGGAACGGCGCGGGCCCCCTCGTCGACCGGCTCGCGGCCCGTACGGGCCATCGCGTCGTCCTGCGCGACAAGGGCGGGCGCACGGTGGCCGACTCCGATCCGGAGCCGGGGCGCGCGTACCGTCCGCCGGACCGGCCGACGGCGGTCGTCGATCCGCTGGCGGTCGATCCGCAACTGCTGCCCGAGGGCGCGGCGGACGGCATCGACCCGCGTGCGGTGGGCCCCTTCCGGCTGCCCGCGGACGAACGCGCCCGCCTGCGCGCCTACGCGGCCGGGGTCGCCGAGTGCCGGACCGCCGCGCGGGGCGTACGGGCGCGGGTCGAGGTCGGCCCGAGCGGGCGCCCCCGGGTCGTCACGTCCCGCACGGAACCGTCCGCCACGGATCCGTCTGCCACAGACCAGTCCGCTACGGATCCGTCCGCCACGGATCCGTCCCCCGTGCCGTCCGAGGCCATGCCCAAGCGGCCGTCCAGGGCGCCGTCTGCGGCGCGGTCCGACGTGCCGTCCGAGCCGCCGGGCGGGCTCGGGCGGCCGTCCAAGGTGCCCGCGCCCGCACCGCCCGGCTCGGGCGCGGGCGGCGCCGGACGGGGCGACGGAGACGGCGACCACTGCGGGGAC
The DNA here is from genome assembly GCF_039530985.1 of Streptomyces albiaxialis. Taxonomy (NCBI): domain Bacteria; kingdom Bacillati; phylum Actinomycetota; class Actinomycetes; order Kitasatosporales; family Streptomycetaceae; genus Streptomyces; species Streptomyces albiaxialis. Next base: position 475,048 of record NZ_BAAAPE010000001.1, on the reverse strand, counting down.
CCGCGGCTCGACGCGCCCACGCCCACCGAGACCAAGGCGCTCAGGGCGCTGAACTCTCTGGTGAATTCCTGCCTCTCGCGGCGCGGCGAGCCCGATGTCCGGCTGGAGCTGGACGGGAGCTGGCAGCCGTCGACCGACAGGGAGCGCGCGGGTTCCGCGCGCGTCGCCTCGTGCCTCGCCACCAGCCGCAGCCAGCAGCTCGCCTCGTACGTGGCGCCCGCCGTGCGGCTCTACGTCGGCAGTACGGGCCGCAGCGCGAGCACCTTCTTCGACCTGTCCCCGGGCAACAAGCTGCGGATCGCCGGGGGCGCGGCGCTCGTGCTGCTGGTGACGGTGGCGGTCACCGCGCTCGCGGGCGTACGGCTGGTGCGGCCGCTGCGGAAGCTGACGCGGGCCGCGCGGCGGATGGAGGACGGCGATGTCGCGGCCCGCGTGGAGGTGACCGGCGGCGACGAGATCGCGCGGCTCTCCGCCGCCTTCAACGCGATGTCGGCGCGGCGCGCCCAGCTCGAAGCCGCCCGCAAGGCCATGACCAGCGACGTCGCGCACGAGCTGCGGACGCCGCTGAGCAACATCCGGGGCTGGCTGGAGGCGGTCGAGGACGGCCTCGCCGACCCCGACCCCGAGCTGGTCTCCTCACTCCTGGGCCAGGCCCTGCTGCTCCAGCACGTCATCGACGACCTGCGGGACCTCGCGGAGGCGGAGGCGGGCGCGCTGCGGCTGGAGCGGGAGCCCGTCGGGGTGGCGGAGCTGCTGCGCGCGACCGCCGTCGCGCACCGCGCCGCCGCGGAGGCGGCGGGCGTGACGCTGAGGGTCGCGGAACCCGGCGAAGGGACGGAAGACCTCGACGCCGACCCCGTACGGCTGCGCCAGGCGCTCGGCAACCTCGTGACGAACGCGGTCCGGCACACGCCCGAGCGCGGCACGGTGACGCTGCGGGCCCGGTCCGAGGACGGCGCGGTGGCGCTGGAGGTCGCGGACACGGGCACGGGCATCGCGCCCGGCGAACTGCCCCACGTCTTCGACCGGTTCTGGCGCGCCGAGAAGTCCCGCGGCCGCAGCGGCGGCGGCAGCGGGCTGGGCCTGGCCATCGTGCGCAAGCTCGCGGAGGCGCACGGGGGCACGGTCACGGCGGCCAGCACGCCGGGACAGGGCTCGGTGTTCGTCCTGCGCCTCCCCGCGGGGCGCGGGGCTCAGGCCGACTGCCCGTAGAACTTCTCGGTCTCGTCGACGGACGTCTTGAACCGTTCGTCGAAGTCGTCGCGGACGAGGGCCCGGACCACGTAGTCCTGGACGCTCATCCCGCGTTTGGCGGCGTGCTCGGAGAGGCGGGCGAAGAGCGCGCTGTCTATCCGCAGGCTCAGCACCTTGGAGTCCGGCGAGTGCGAGGTTGACGCGGTCATACCACCAAGGTCCACGCCAGACCCCTTGAGCTGTCCCGGGAATGTGCGCCGTCTCACCCGTACGTGTGAGATACGGGCGGAAAACCCGGTGGTCTTTAGACGTAGTAATGAGTTACTCTAACTAACATGCCGGAACAGCCTCCCAGCACCGCTGACGCCGCCGCGGTCAACGCGCTGCGCTCGGCCATCATGCGCCTCTCCCGACGGCTCAAGCACCAGCGGGTCGACGAGTCGCTGAGCCCCACGGAGATGTCCGTGCTCGGCACCCTGGCCCGCTGCGGCTCGGCCACTCCGAGTGAGCTGGCCCGCAAGGAGCACGTCCAGCCGCCGTCGATGACCCGGATCGTGGCGATGCTGGAGGCCAAGGGGCTGGTCAGGCTCGAAGCGCACCCGGAGGACCGCCGCCAGAAGGTGGTCACCCAGACCGAGCAGGCCGAGTCCATGCTGGCCGCGGCCCGCACGAAGCGGAACGCGTGGCTGGCCGAGCTGGTCGCCGAGCTGGACGAGGACGACTGGGCGACGCTGCGCGACGCCGCACCCGTGCTGGAGAAGCTCGCGCATCTGTAAGAAGCAGGACGAAAGAGCCGAGGAGGCGAACCCCCTGTGAGTACGGGCAACGGAGCAGACTCCGCACCCGCACCCCGTCACACCACTTCTACCAAGACCCCCGCTGCCAAGGGCCCCGCCAAGACCTCGATGTTCAGCTCGCTGCGCATCCGTAACTACCGCCTCTTCGCGAGCGGCCAGGTCGTCTCCAACACCGGCACCTGGATGCAGCGCATCGCCCAGGACTGGCTGGTGCTGAGCCTCACCGGCTCCTCCACGGCGGTCGGCATCACCACGGCGCTCCAGTTCCTCCCGCTGCTGCTCTTCGGGCTGTACGGGGGCGTGATCGCCGACCGCTGCTCCAAGCGCAAGCTGCTGCTGATCACCCAGGCGATGATGGGCCTGACCGGGCTCGCGCTCGCCGCGCTGACGCTCTCCGGCCACGTCCAGGCCGGGCACATCTACGCCCTCGCGTTCGTCCTCGGCATGGTCACGGTCGTCGACAACCCGGCACGCCAGACGTTCGTCTCCGAGATGGTCGGCCCCGAGCAGATACGGAACGCGGTCGCGCTGAACTCGGCCAACTTCCAGACGGCCCGCATCACCGGCCCCGCCGTCGCCGGTGTGCTGATCTCGGCCGTCGGCAGCGGCTGGGCGTTCCTCTTCAACGGGCTGTCCTTCGTCGCGCCGCTCGTCGCCCTGCTGCTGATGCGCACGGGCGAGCTGACGCCGAGCGAGCGCGCGCCGCGCAGCAAGGGCCAGTTGCGCGAGGGCCTGACCTACGTCCGTACGCACCCCGAGCTGCTGTGGCCCATCGTCCTCGTCGGGTTCATCGGCACCTTCGGCTTCAACTTCCCGATCTGGCTGACCGCGTTCGCCGACAAGGTCTTCCACGCCGGCGCCGGTACGTACGCGCTGCTCAACTCGCTGATGGCCGTCGGCTCGGTCGCCGGTGCGCTGCTCTCCGCGCGCCGCGGGCACTCCCGGATGCGGCTGATGGTCGGCGCCGCGCTGCTGTTCGGCGTGCTGGAGATGGCCGCCGCGCTCTCGCCCTCGTACTGGGTCTTCGCCGCGCTGATGGCCCCCATCGGCATCGTCGGCCTCACCTTCAACGTCACGGCGAACGCGAGCGTCCAGATGGCCTCCGACCCCGTGATGCGGGGCCGGGTGATGAGCCTGTACGTGATGGTCTTCATGGGCGGCACGCCCATCGGCGGGCCGATCATGGGCTGGGTCACCGACACGTACGGCGCGCGGATCGGCTTCCTCGCGGGCGGGCTGATCTCGGCCGCCATCGCGGTCGTCGTCGCGCTCGTCCTCGGCCGCCTGGCGGGCCTGAGGCTCGCGGTGGACCTGCGCCCGGGCCGCCCGCACGTCCGCTTCGTCCCGACCGCGGCGTCGGCCGCGGCGGCGCGGGCGGAGGAGCGAGCGGAGGAGCGGCCCCGGGAGCGGGTCGCCGAGGCGGCGTAGGGGCGCCACGGGGGTGGATCCTGTCCCGATGAGACTCTTCGCCGCCGTCCTGCCGCCGGAACCCGTCGCCGACGAACTCGCCCGTGCCGCCGAGAGCCTGCGTGCCCTCCCCGGCGCGGGCGAGCTGCGCTGGACGGAGCGCGCGGGATGGCACTTCACCCTCGCGTTCTACGGCGAGGTCGGGGACGAGGGGACGCGCGAGGAGCTGTGCGAGCGCCTCGCCCGCGCCGCCCGCCGCGCGTCGCCCCTCACGCTGCGCCTCGCGGGCGGCGGCCGGTTCGGCGACCGGGCGCTGTGGGCGGGGCTCGGCGAGGGCAGCGACCGCGAGCCGCTGAAACGGCTGGCCGGAGCCGCGGTCGCCGCCGGGCGCCGGTCGGGCCTGGCCATGGAGGACACCCACGGCTCCTTCCGCCCCCATCTCACCCTCGCCCGAGTCCGCCGCCCGGAGCCGGTGGACCTGCGCCCGTATGTCGAGGCCCTCGGCCCCTTCACGGGCACGTCCTGGACGGCGGACCGCCTCACCCTGGTCCGCAGCCGCCTCCCCGATTCCGGGGTGGAGGGCGAGAAGCCCCGCTACGAGGCCCTGACCTCGTGGTCCCTGGGTCCCGGCGGGGGTGAGTGACCCCTCACCACGGCTCCGCGCGGCGCCGGGCTACCGTTGACGGCGTGAATGCCAAGACCAGAATGCGCGTGGTGACGGCCACGCTTCTGCTCCTCTTCGTCGTCGTGATCCTCGCCTCGGCCCTGGGCGGGAACTGAGCCCCGCCGCTACGCGGCCGTCCATTCCCGGAGTGAACGAGCGATGGCCCGCACCCCCGACATGCCCGGCTTGATGTCCGCCAGCAGGGCGGCTGCCCGCCCGACGTCCGGTTTGACGCGCACTCCGTTGGCCTCCATGAAGGCGAGGGCCGCGACGAGGGCGTATCGCTTGTTGGAGTGCTCCAGTGGCTCGAGGAGCGCCAGAGTGTGGAGCAGCGCGGCGGCCTTGCCGGTCAGCGACTGGTAGCACTCGATCTCGCTCACCGCCGCCGAGGGGCGGGTGGTGGCGGAGACGAGGGCTCCGTAGTCATCGACCTGCGGATCGCCGGGGACGCTCTCCGCGAGGTGCAGCAGCTCCGCCAGATCAAGGTGGTGGATCACAGCGGCTCCTCATCGATGTCCGGCGCGCTGCCCGTCGTCGGCTTCGCGTTGGTGTCCACGTGCGACAGCGCGTCGTAGTACACCTCCAGCGCTTCGGTCGCCGACTCCATGAACCTGTCGTGGAAACCGTCGCGCTGAAGGTTCCGCACCACGAACTCCTGCACGGTCATTCCCCGTGCCTCTGCCCGCTCCTTCACCGACTCAAGGGTCTCGCTGTCTATGCGCACGCTGAGCATCCTGGTAGCCATGCGCTCATGCTTGCACAATGTCTGCCCAGGTCAAAAGGGGAACGTCACCTTCGAGTGAGGGGCCGGGTGGCTACCAGGCGAAGGACTCCGGGGACGGGCCCGGGCCGGGGAAGAGGGTGTCCAGGGAGGTCAGGACCTCGTCCGGGAGGGTCAGTTCGACGGCGCGGAGGGCGGAGTCGAGCTGTTCCCCCGTGCGGGGGCCGACGATGGGGGCCGTGACGCCGGGGCGGGTCAGGAGCCAGGCGAGGGCGATCTCGCCGGGGTCGAGGCCGTGCTTGTCGGCGAGTGCCTCGTACGCCTCGATCTGCTCGCGGACCTGGGTATGGGCCAGCGCGTCGGCGGCGCGGCCCGAGGACGAGCGGCCCTTGCCGCCCTCGCGGGACTTGCGCAGGGCGCCGCCCAGCAGTCCGCCGTGCAGCGGCGACCAGGGGATGACGCCCAGGCCGTAGTCGCGCGCCGCCGGGATGACCTCCATCTCGGCGCTGCGCTCGGCGAGGTTGTAGAGGCACTGCTCGCTGACGAGGCCGTACGAGCCGAGGCGGGCCGCCGTCTCGTTGGCCTGGGCGATGTGCCAGCCCGCGAAATTGCTGGAGCCCGCGTAGAGGACCTTGCCCTGCTGGACGAGGACGTCGATCGCCTGCCAGATCTCCTCCCACGGCGTGTGCCGGTCGACGTGGTGGAACTGGTAGAGGTCGATGTGGTCGGTCTGGAGCCGGCGCAGGCTGGCCTCGGCGGCACGGCGGATGTTGAGCGCCGAGAGGCGGTCGTGGTTGGGCCAGGGCGTGGCGCCGTCGGGCGCCATGTTCGCGTAGACCTTGGTGGCGAGGACCGTCTTGTCGCGGCGGTCGCCGCCCTTCGCGAACCAGGTGCCGATGATCTCCTCGGTGCGGCCCTTGTTGGCGCCCCAGCCGTAGGCGTTGGCGGTGTCGAAGAAGTTGACGCCCGCGTCGAGCGCCGCGTCCATGATCGAGTGACTGCCGGCCTCGTCCGTCCGCGGCCCGAAGTTCATGGTGCCGAGGACGAGACGGCTGACCTTGAGCCCGGTGCGTCCTAGCTGCGTGTACTCCATGGTCGTCACGCTAGGCGCTTCGGGTGGGCTTCAGGCAAGGGGCGCGCGCCTTCCCGCCGAACGGTCAGGGCGCCGGCCGGGCCAGCCGGGCCACCGCGCCCGTCTCCAGCGCCGCCCACACCGCGCCGTCCGGGCCGACGGCGAGCCCGTGCGGCTCGGCGGCGGGGGTGGGCAGGGGGTATTCGGTGATCCGGCCGTCGGGGGAGACGTGCCCGAGCCGGTTGCCGCCCCACTCGGTGAACCAGCAGCCGCCGCCCGGCTCCGGGTCCGCGACGATCGCGTGCGGCCTGGCCGTACGGTCGGGGAGCGGGAACTCGCGTATGCGGCCCTCCTCCGGGCCGTCCTCGGCGGCGATACGGCCCACCGCGCCCGCGCCGATCTCCACGAACCACAGCGCGCCGTCCGTCCCGCACGCGATGCCGACGGGCGCGGCGCCCGGCGTGGGCAGCGGGTGGAGGGTGATCCGGCCGTCCACGGTGACGCGGCCGACCGCGTTGCCCTGGTTGAGCGTGAACCACAGCGCGCCGTCCGGGCCCTGGACGATCGCCGAGGGGTACGTGCCGGACGAGGGCAGCGGGAACTCGGTGACCTCGCCGTCCGGGGTGATCCGGCCGATCCGGTCCCGGTTCATCTCGGTGAACCACAGGGCGCCGTCGGGGCCCGCCGCGATCCCGTAGGGCCCGCTGTCCGGCTCGGGCAGCGAGAACGACTCGGCGGTGCCGCGCGTGGTGATCCGGCCGAGGCGGTGGTCCTGGAAGCGGGTGAACCACAGCGCGCCGTCCGGGCCGGGCGTGATCACCGTGGGCCCGCAGGCCCGGGAGTCCAGCGGGAAGGTGCGGGTCTCGGCGCCGGTCTCGTCGCCCGGGACGAGCCGCGCGATCTCGCCGCTGTGCACCAGGGTGATCCACAGCGCGCCGTCGGGCCCGTGCGCGATCCCGTACGGACCGGAGGCCGCGCCTCCGACCGGGTACTCACGTACGGCGGCGGTGTCGGGCTGCGGGGGCTGCATGGGGCGGTCCTCTCCGGTGTGTGCACGGTGCCGAACGGGGGCTTCCGACGCCGCGCGGTATCGCGGCGACTGAGGCAGTGTGGGCGCATGGAACATGAATTGCGAGCGGAATACGAGGAGGGGCCCGCGCCGGGGGAGCGGGACGCGGAGATCAGGATCTGGCACATGGTGCGGCTGGACGGGACCACGGCCATGTGCGGGCGTGAGCTGAGCCCGGGCGCGGCGACGAAGCCCGCCGACGCGTGGGGCACGCCGGAGGCCGAGCCCTTCTGCCATAGCTGCGGCGCCCTCTATCTGCGCGAGGTCCCCTGACGCGCCTGGCGCTCCTGACGCTCCTGGTGCTCCTCGCGGACGTACGGGCCGCCCACGTCCCAGCCCTGGTGCAGCGCCGCCGCGAAGGCGGCGGCGAGCCGGTGCTCGCCCTCGGGCGAGGGGTGGGTGCCGTCGTAGGTGTCGCGGTCGAGGTCCCAGTCGTGCGGCGGCGAGGCGAGCAGCAGCGGTGAGCCCGGCTCGGAGAGGTCGGCGACGGCCTTGGCCAGCAGCTCGTTGAAGTACGCGCACTCGGCGGCGAACGCGGGATCCGAGGCGGCCCGGACGTTGGGTATCACCGGGAGCAGCACGGCGCGCAGCCGCGGCGCGGCGGCGCGGGCCCCGGCGAAGAAGCGGTGGACATGGGCGACGGTCTGCTCGGCGTCCGTGTAGAAGCCGAGGTCTATCAGCCCCAGCGAGATCAGCAGCGTGTCCGCCTTGTGCGCGCGGACGGCGTCCCCGACGCCGGGCGCCAGATGCTGCCAGCCCTCGCCCCACCCGGCGAGATGGCCGCGGGCCTTCTCGGGGAAGGCGGGGTCGGCGTAGGCGAGGGAGCCCTCGTGCAGGGCCGTGCGGGGCCCGACGACACGGAAGGGCCCGCCGTACGTACGGCACAGGTGCCGCCACATCCGGTACCGCCAGGTGAAGTCGCCGGCGGCGCCGATCGTCATCGAGTCGCCGACGAAGAGAACGCGCATCCGCACATCCTTGTGGATCACGTTCTGAGCTGCACCGTGATGCTGGACACTGGGGGCATGTCTGTGGGTTCGCGTGTGCGTGCTGTCGCTGTCTCCGGTCTGGCCGGTGCCGCCGGGGTGGCCGGTCTGGCCGGTCTGCTGCTGACGGGGGCGCCCCCGGCGGCGGCCGACACCCCCGACGGTTTCACGATCGGGGACGGGCGGATCACCGAGTCCAGCGGCCTCGCCGCCAGCCGCGCGCACAAGGGCGTGTACTGGACGCACAACGACTCCGACGACGGCCCGTACGTCTACGCGGTCGACGGCAGCACCGGGAAGACCGTCGCCACCGTCACGCTGCGCGGCATCGATCCGCGCGACGTCGAGGCGGTCTCGGTCGGCCCGGACGGCGACGTGTACGTGGGCGACATCGGCGACAACTTCAACGGCCGCTGGCCCGAGGTGTGGATCTATCGCTTCCACGAGCCCGCGAAGCTCAAGGGCGATGTGTCGGTGACCCCCACGCGCTACACGGTGAAGTACGACGACGGGCCGCGGGACGCCGAGTCGCTGATGGTCCACCCGAAGACCGGCCGGGTCTACATCACCAGCAAGAGCGACGAGGGCAAGGGCGGGATCTACGCGGGCCCGGAGAAGCTCACGGCGGGCGGCGTCAACACGTTCCGCCGGATCGCGGACACCAAGGTCTACGCGACGGACGGCGCCTTCTCGCCCGACGGCACCCGGCTGATGCTGCGCAGTTACTTCAGCGGCGAGATGTTCCGCTGGAAGGACGGCGCGGAGCCGGAGAGCGTCGGCACGGTCCCGGTGCCGCTCCAGCGGCAGGGCGAGTCGGTGACGTTCACGCCCGACGGGCGGACGCTGATGTTCGGCTCGGAGGGCGCGAACAGCGAGGTCGAGCCGGTCGAGCTGGACGGCCAGCGCCGCCCGGAGAGCGTCCTGCGCGCGGAGCGGAAGGGCGAGGACGGCAAGGGCGGCGGCGCCTCGTCCGGGGACGGCGGCGACGGGAAGGGCACGGACCGGGACGACGGGAAGGTCGTCCTCGGCGGCGTCACGTTCGCGGTGGCTCTGGGCCTGTGGCTGGGGCTGCGCCGTCTCTTCCGGCGCGGCTCGCGATGAGCGCGGCGAACCCGTCGAGCAGGGCCTCCAGGCCGAAGCGCATGATCTCCTCGCCGGTCGCCGAGAACGCGTCCTCGGGGAGCGCCTCCATCAGCGGGAACGCGCCGTCCCGCATCGCCCGTACGACGTAGGGCCCCTGGGTGTTCCAGAACTCCTCGTCCGTCACGCCCGACTGCTGCGCCGCCTGCTGGTAGAGCACGTGGGAGCGGGCGGCGCCCGTCACCAGGTTGTCCAGGGAGACGAGGAGCCCGACCCGCTCCTGGCCGCTGAGCCCGAGCCCGTCCAGGGCCTCCAGGGCGAATTCGAAGCCCGCCATGGAATTGGGGCCCAGGATCGGCCGGGCCTGGTTGACCTGGAGGATCCAGGAGTGGGTGGTGTAGAGGGTCCATGACGACTCGGCGATGAACTCCATCGTGGCCCGCCAGTCCCGGCCGCGCCGCTCCGCCAGATCCTCCTCGGGCCCGTTGACGTGGTCGACCATGAGGTCGATCAGCTCGCCCTTGCCCGGCACGTACCGGTACAGCGACATGGTGCCGACGCCCAGCTCGCCCGCGACCTTGCGCATGGAGAGGGCGCCGAGCCCCTCGCGGTCGGCGAGGTCGATGGCGGTGACGACGATCCGTTCGAGCGTGAGCCCCGGCTTCGGGCCGCGCGCGGGCCGAGGTCTCTCCCCGCCGCTCCACAGCAGATCGAGGCTGCGGGTCAGCTTGGCGAGGCCCTCGCCGGTCTCGTCGGCGGCGGGCTGGTCTGCGGGATCCGTGGTCATGGTGGGGCCATCCTAATTTCCCTTGCGGCAATCTGCGTAGGGTGTACGCTCTTCTATATGGGTACACCGTACTCAGTTTGTGAGGGCGGGACGGACAGGGAGGGAACGTGGGCGGGTATTCGATCCTCGCCGAGGGGCTCCGCAAGACGTACGGGGAGAAACACGCGCTGGACGGATTCGACCTCGCGGTGCCCCGCGGCACCGTGCACGGCCTGCTGGGGCCGAACGGGGCGGGCAAGACCACCGCGGTCCGCATCCTGACCACCCTCGCCCGGCCCGACGGGGGCAGGGCGAGAGTCGGCGGCTTCGACGTGGGCGCCGAGCCGCGCCGGGTGCGCGGCCGCATCGGGCTCACGGGGCAGAGCGCGGCGGTGGACGAGATCCTCACCGCGCGGCAGAACCTGGAGATGTTCGGCCGCCTCTTCCACCTCGGCGCGGCGCGCGCCCGGGCCCGCGCGGGGGAGCTGCTGGAGCGGTTCAGCCTCACGGAGGCCGCCGACAAGCAGCCGAAGGACTTCAGCGGAGGCATGCGGCGCCGCCTCGACCTGGCGTCCAGCATGATCCTGGCGCCCGAGGTGCTCTTCCTCGACGAGCCGACGACGGGCCTGGACCCGCGCGGGCGCAGCGAGGTGTGGGACGCGGTGCGCGGGCTCGCCGAGAGCGGCACGACCGTCCTGCTGACCACGCACTATCTGGACGAGGCCGACAAGCTCTCCGACCGCGTCACGGTCATCGACCGGGGGCGGAACGTCACGGAAGCTTCCCCTGCCTTCGGCGGGGAGGCCCCTACCCCCGCTGAGCTGAAGAGCGCCATCGGCGGCGACCGCGTCGAGGTCGTGGCGGCCGGGGCCGCCGACCTCCCCGCCGTCGTCAAGACCGTCGCGCGGGTGGCGGCGGGCGGCGCGGAGCCGGAGACCGATGCGGCGGAGCTGCGGGTGCACGCGCCCGTGACCGACGGGGTGCCCGCGCTCACGGAGGTCGCGCGCGCCCTCCAGGAGGCGGGCGTCGCCGTCGACGACATCGGGCTGCGGCGCCCCACGCTCGACGAGGTCTTCCTGACCCTGACCGGCAGCCGCACGGACGAATCCGAGGAGAAGGAGAGCGCGTCATGAGCACGTCGGCCCCCGAGCGGCGGCTGTACTGGGCGGCGGCCGACTGCTGGACCATCGTCCGCCGCGACCTCACGCACCTCGTCAAGCAGCCGTCCCTGATCGCCTGGCAGCTCGGCTTCCCCATCGTCTCCGTGCTGCTGTTCGTCTACGTCTTCGGCAGCGCCATGGACGTCGGCGCGGGAGTGGACTACGAGGACTTCGCGCTGCCCGGCATGTTCGCGATGACCATGGCCTTCGGCTTCACGAACACCGCCATGGCCGTCGTCGTCGACAAGGAGCGCGGCGTCACCGACCGGTTCCGCTCGATGCCGATGGCGCCCTCGGCGGTCGTCACCGGGCGCGGCGTCTCCGACGTGCTGCACGCCGCGCTGGATCTCGCGGTGCTGGCCGTGATCGCGCTGGTCGTCGGCTGGCGCTCGGACGGCTCCCCGCTGGAGACGCTCTACGCCTTCGCGCTGCTGCTGCTCCTGCGGTTCTCGCTGATCTGGGTCGGCGTGCTGCTGGGGCTCGTGACGCCGAACCAGGAGGCGGCGGGCAATCTCTTCGCGGTGGCCTTCCCGTTCGGCATGATCTCCAGCGTCTTCACGCCGCCGTCCGCGATGCCGGACTGGCTCGGCACCCTCGCGATGTGGAACCCGGTCTCGGCGACGGCGAACGAGATCCGCGAGCTGTACGGCAACCCGTTGCCGGTCGGGGACTCCTGGATCGAGCAGCACTCGGGGCTGATGGCCGTGGTGTGGCCGGTGATCATCACCGCCCTCTTCCTCCCGCTGGCGATCAGGAAGTTCCAGCGCATGAGCAAGTGAGATCTGTGGCCGTGCTGGAAACAGGGGGTGCCTCTTGCGGCGCGGTTCCGGTTGCCGAAGCGGTCAGATCGGGAGCCACTGCTTGACGAGGGACTCGTTGTCGCCGATCCAGGTCTCCACCGTGGCGGTTTTGTGCTCCGCGCCTCCGGCCTCCTGGATCGCGGCCTCCAGACCCTGTAGCTGATCCGGCGTCACCCGGAAGTTCCGCAGCCACTCCAGGGCCTCGTTGTCGCGTCGGCCGTGGAACTTCCGGGAGACGAGCGTGTGGAGCTTGTCGGGGTCGCCGAAAGCGTCGGCCGGGTCGTCCAGGTAGCGGATATCGTACTTGGAGAACGCCCAGTGGGGGCGCCACATGGCCACCAGGACGGGGCGCTCCGCGGCGTAGGCGGTGTCCAGCGCCCGCAGCATCGTGCCGGTGTCCTTGGCCTTCTGGCGGTACTTGCCGCGCAGGCCGTACTCCGGGATCACCGACTTCTCGACGGTTCTGGTCTGACCCGCGGTCGGCTCTATGCCGACGATCGTCCCGTCGAAGAGGTCGGCGTGCTCCCGCAGATCGACCAGGGACTCGACCTCGTCCACGTAGTCGGGCACGGCCAGGCCCAGGTCACCGGGCTCGTACCAGGGGCCGAGGTCCACCACGGATCCGCCGTACCGCGCCCATTGCTCGGTGTGGACGCTCGGCAGCCAGGCGTCCATGAAGACGTCGAGCCGGCCCTCGGCCACCCCGCGGAACAGCTCGGGAACGGCGCCCTTCCGTACGGCTTCGACCCGGTAGCCCTTGGACTCCAGCAACTGCTTCCACAGCTCGGTGACCGCGATGTCCTCGTCCCAGTCGACATAGCCGATGGTGACGGTCCCCCGGTCCTTCTTCGCCGCGGCCTTCGCCCGGCCCGGCTCCCCGCCGGTACCGCAGGCGGCCAGAGCGGCGGGCGCCAGCGCCCCCGTGCCCAGGGCCCCCAGGAACCTGCGTCGACCCCACGCGTGTGCGCTGCCTCCCCCGGTGGACATCCCGTCAGCCTAGTGGATTCGAAATGGGCGCACTAGTGTTCCCAACGGTGGTGCCGGGAGGGGAGTTTCGCGGCGAACTGTCGAACGGGGAGGAAGAGAGCCGGTGTGGTGACGCCGACGAAGACGGGGGGCGCGTCCGGGCCGGATGCGTCCGTGCACGTGACCGCACCGACGGGGGCGGCCGTGCGGGCTGTTCCGGGAGGGCGGCGGGGGAGAGCGCGGGTGGCGGCCTCGGTGGTGCTGGGGAGCGTCGGGACGGGTTCCCCACCGGCCCGGCTGCGGCTGGCCGGGCTGGTCATGACGCTGGTGACGGTGCTCTTCGGGGCGGTTCTGGCCGCATCGGTGCACGAGCGCCAGACGGCGGCCAGGAACCTGGCGGAGCAGTCCGCGCCGCTGAGCGCGGACGCGGCGGAGATATACCGGTCGCTGGCGGACGCGGACGCCACGGCGGCTGCGGGCTTCCTGCGGGGCGTCAAGGCATCCCATGCGGACCGCGTCTCCTATGAGGCGAACATCCGTACCGCCTCCCGGCTGCTCTCCAAGGCGGCGGCCCGTACCGGGGACTCCTTCGCCGCGCAGCGGCAGATCGCGATCCTGAACAGGGAACTGCCCGACTACAACGGCCTGGTGGCGGCGGCACGCGCTGCGAACAGGGAGAACAAGCCCGTCGGCAACTCCTATATGCGGTATGCCTCGGAGCAGATGCGCTCCACCATGCTCCCGGCGGCCGAGGACATGTACCACGCGGAGACCCGGCGGATGGCCGCGATCCGCGCCGACACCGTCGAGCCGCCCTGGGCGGCCTACGGCGCCGGGCTGCTCGCCCTGGCGGTGATCGGCTTCTGCTCCTATCGGCTCTACCTGGCCACCAACCGGCTGCTCAACCTGGGCCTGGTGGCGGCAGCCGGTGCGGTGCTCGGCTCACTGGTCTGGCTGACGGTGAGCCATACCACGGCCCGCTCCTCGCTGGAGGGGTCCGAAACGCGTGGCTCGGCCTCGGTGCAGATCCTGACCGAGGCCCGGATCGCCGGCCTGAAGGCCCGCGGGAACGAGAACATGGCTCTGGTCGCGCGCGGGGAGGGCGCCGCCCATTCCCAGGAGTTCGACTACTGGGCGGGCGCGATGGACGACAAGGACAAGGGACAGCGGCTGATGCAGCGCTCCGAGCAGCAGGCCGAGGACAAGGCCGGGCGGCGACTGGTGGCGGAGGCCTGGGCGGAGCTGAAGGACTGGAAGAAGCAGCACGACCAGGCCCGCAAGCAGGACGACCAGGGTGACTACGAGGCCGCCGTGGCCCGCACCATCGGCGGGAAGGCCGACGGCAGGACCGTCAGGGACACCACCGAGCGCAGCTTCGCCGCCATGGACCGCAAATTGGCCGCCGCGGTCGCCCACGAGCGGAAGCAGTTCCAGGCGCGGGTCGAGAACGGGCGCGGCGCGCTCACCGGACTGCCCGTCGGCGGCTCGGTGCTGTGTCTGCTGGGCGTGGCCGGCGTGGTCCTGGGCGTCGGCAAGCGGCTGTCGGAGTACCGGTGACCACCGGGGCCGCGGCCGGACGAGGGAGATGAGGGAGGGGACGGCAGTGGGGAACACGGGTGCAGGGTCCGGCGGTGCGGCGCGGGGCGACGCCGCAGTACGGCGCGACCGGCGCCGCGTGGCCGGGGGGTGGGCCACGGTGTGGCTGGCCGCCGTCGCGCTGGTGACGGTGCCCACGGTCAGCGGCGCCGCACCGCAGCAGGCGCCGACGGCGGGAGCGCGGTCCGCGACGCAGGCGGGGGTGCCGGAGCAGGCCCCGCGGAACTCGGCGTCCGCCGGGGGGAACTGCGACACCAAGGTGAGTCCGGACCCGGAGAGCGGCAGCAAGAACGGAGCCGCCGTCAAGAAGATCAAGGAGCGGGGCAAACTGATCGCGGGGGTGGCGCAGAACAGCAACCTGTGGAGCCACCGCAATGCCGAGGGCGAGCTGGCCGGCTTCGACATCGACCTGGTCAGGCAACTGGCCGACTCCCTGCTCGGCGACCGCGACGCGGTGGAGCTGCGCACCGTCCCCGTCGACCGCCGCCAACAGGCCCTGGAAGAGGGCGAGGTGGATGTGCTGGTGCAGGCCGTGCCGATCACCTGCCGGGCGCTCAAGGGCACCCCGGAGGAACCGCCGGTGGACTTCTCCAGCCCCTACTTCGAGACCGGACAGCAAGTGCTGGTTCCCGAACACTCCGACATCACGGGCTTCAACCGCACCCTGAAGGGCAAGACGGTGTGCACCGCCTACGGCTCCAGCGGCTACGAGCTGCTGAGTGACGAGGGCCAGAAGAAGTACGGCGCGTGGATGCGGGGGCGGCCCAACGCCCTGGACTGCCTGATGCTGCTGCAGCTCTCCCGAGTGGATGCGGTCCTGACCGACAGCGGGACCGCCGCGGGCCTGGCTGCCCAGGAGGACGGCACTCGACTGGCCGGGCCGCAGATCGGCAAGGACTCCTACGGCGTCGCCGTCAAGGACGGCGCTGACGACCTGCTGCGGGTGATCAACGGCACCCTGGAGAAGACCGGCAAGAACGCCTGGCAGAAGAGCTACGACCGGTGGCTGAAGGACTGGCTGGGCCCGGCCGGGCCCCCGGAACCGCAGTACGGCTGAGGCCCGCCCCTCCGGATGAGGATGCCCGCGAGGTGGAGTGCCGGGCTCTGCCCTTTCACTCGCCGACCAGCCTCAGCTCGTAGTGGACGGGTCTGCTCAGGTGCATCGCGCACCAGAAGGGGACGGCCAGGCCCTGGGTGAGGGGGTGTCTGCGGGCCAGGAGACCGGCCGCGTGCCGTGCCTCGGCGCCCTCCAGGCGGCGGGCCCGGGCCTTGACGGGGGCGCCGTTCGGGGTGCCGCCGAGGGTGGCCGGGGTGATCTCGACCTCCGGGTAGCGGGCGAGGTGGGCGTTCCGCCGGTCCCGGCCGGGCGTACGGACGTACGCGCGGTCGCCCTCGACCGCGATGCCGGAGACGTGCCCCACGGGCGTGCCCTCGCGCGCGTACGCCGTCAGGCGCACCCGGCGCTCACGGGCGAAGATCCTCAGGCCGGTGGTGGGTGTGCTCATGCGTGCCGGGTACCCGGCACGCATGAGCGGGATGCCCGTACGGCGTCAGAGTCGCTCGATCACGTAATCGACGCAGGCCGTGAGGGCCTCGACGTCCGAGGGCTCGACGGCCGGGAACATCGCGACCCGGAGCTGGTTGCGGCCCAGCTTGCGGTACGGCTCGGTGTCCACCACGCCGTTGGCGCGCAGGGCCTTGGCGACGGCCGCGGCGTCGACGCTGTCGTCGAAGTCGATCGTGCCGACGACCTGCGAGCGCTGCGCCGGGTCGGTGACGAACGGCGTCGCGTGCGCGGACTTCTCCGCCCAGCCGTACAGCCGCGAGGACGAGTCGGCGGTGCGCTTCACGGCCCAGTCCAGGCCGCCCTGGCCGTTGATCCACTCCAACTGGTCGTTGAGGAGGAAGAGCGTGGCGAGCGCCGGGGTGTTGTACGTCTGGTTCTTGCGCGAGTTGTCGATCGCCGTCTTCAGGTCGAAGAACGCCGGGATGTGCCGGTCGGAGGCGGCGATGCGCTCGGCGCGCGCGACCGCGGCGGGCGAGAAGACCGCGACCCACAGGCCGCCGTCGGCGGCGAAGGACTTCTGCGGCGCGAAGTAATAGACGTCCGTCTCGGCGATGTCGACCGGCAGGCCGCCCGCGCCGGACGTCGCGTCGACCAGCACGAGCGCGCCCTCGTCGGCGCCCTGGACGCGCTTGAGCGGCATCGCGACACCGGTCGAGGTCTCGTTGTGCGTCAGCGCGTAGACGTCGATGCCGCTCTCGGCGTGCGCCTCGGGGTGGGTACCCGGGTCGCTCTTGACGACGCTGGGCTCGCCGAGCCAGGGCGCCTGCTGGGCGGCCTTGGCGAACTTGGAGGAGAACTCGCCGAACGACAGGTGCTGGGACCTGGCGTCGATGAGGCCGTGGGTCGCCACGTCCCAGAAGGCGGTCGAACCGCCGTTTCCGAGCACCACCTCGTATCCCTCGGGGAGCGAGAACAGCTCCCGCACGCCGTCCCGCACCCTGCCGACCAGGTCCTTGACCGGGGCCTGGCGGTGAGAGGTGCCGAGGAGGGACGTGCCGGTGGCGGCCAGGGCGCTGAGCGCCTCCGTACGCACCTTGCTGGGACCCGAGCCGAAGCGACCGTCGGCGGGCTTGATGTCAGCGGGAATCTGGAGATCAGCCACGCAGGCAGCCTAGCCGCCGGGGCGGTGCCCCATGCGTGGAGTCCACCGCGTGAGATGAGGGCCACTCTCGGTGATCATCCGCCGACGGGAGGGTGTCGGTGTCCGGTTCTACGATGAGCGGCATGACAGATGCCCGGCCCGGCCCCGACGACGTGCGCCGTATCTCGCTGTCCTTCCCGGAGACGAAGGAGGTGACGGCCTGGTCCATGCCCACCTTCCGGGTGGCGGGAAAGATGTTCGTGACGATGCCGGACGACGAGTCGTCGTTCGCGGTGCGCTGCCCCCGGCTGGAGCGCGAGGAGCTGATCAAGGCCGAGCCGGAGAAGTTCTGGGTGCCGCCGCACGAGGCTTCGTCGAACTGGGTGCGGGCCCGGCTCGCGGCCCTGGAGGACATGGACGAGCTGCGCGACATGCTCCTGGACTCCTGGCAGCAGGCGGCGCCGCCGCGCCTGCTGGAGGCGTGGCCGGGACTGCGCGTGGGCGGGGAGTGAGCGGACGTCCGCTTCACGCCCCGGACCACGCCCTGGCCTCCTCCCGCAGTGCCCCCACCAGCGCCGCCGTCTGTGGACGGTCCGCGTGGCGGGCGAGGGTGAGCACGCCGAGGTGGCGTGCCGGGGCCGGGGCGGCCAGGGGGACGGTGCGCAGGCCCGGGACCTCCGGGGTGTGCGCGAGGGAGGGGACCAGCGAGACGCCGAGGCCCGAGGCGACGAGGGTGCGGGCGAAGAAGTAGTCGGTGGTCGTGCCCCGTATCTCCGGTGCGAACCCGGCGCGCTCGGCGTAACGCCGCAGGTACGCCTCGGTCTTGAGGCAGCCCAGCACCCAGGGCTCGGACGCGAGTTCGGCGAGGTCGAGCGTCTCGCGGGCCGCCAGCGGGTGGTCCCCGGGGAGGACGGCGCGCAGCGGATCCTCCATGAGCGGGGTCCAGCGCGCGCCGGAGCGCGGGCCCTGGCCGCCCGTTCCGCCGGGGAGCGGGCCGTCGAAGTGGTAGGCGAGCGCGAGGTCCACGGCGCCCTGGCGCACCAGCGGCACGGTCTGCTCCGGCTCGCCCTCCCTGACGTGCAGGACGGTGTCCGGGTGGGCCGCCGTGAGCCGGGCGAGGGCGCCGGGCAGCAGGACCCGGCCGCCGGTGGTGAACGTGGCGACGGTGAGCTGGGGGCGGCCCGTGCCGAGCCGGTCGATCTGCCGCCGGGCGTCCGCCAGTTCGGCCGCCACCGACTCGGCGGCGCCGACCATGATCCGCCCGGCCTCGGTGAGCGTGACGCCGCGCGTGCTGCGCGCGACGACCTCGGTGCCGACGCTGCGCTCCAGCGCCGCCACGTGCTGGGAGACGGCCGAGGGGGTGAGGTGGAGCGCGGCGGCGGCGCGGTTGAAGCTGCCGTGCTCCGCGACGGCGCGCAGGACGCGGAACCGCTGGACGTCCATCAACAGTTTTCCTTTATACGTCGTCAGCAAGTGGGCACTTCTGCTGGCGACCGTAGCTCGCCACGATGCACACATGAACCCGAATCCGAACCCGAATCCGACGCGTCGAGTGAAGAGAATCTGCGTCATCGGCGGCAGCCGGTACATCGGCAGGCTCCTCGTCGAGCGGCTGCGCGACGCCGGGCACCACGTCACCCTGGTCAACCGCGGCTCCGCCGCGCCGCCCGAGGGCGTGACCCACCTCGTGGCCGACCGCGACGACGAGGCGGCGCTGGCCGCGGCGTTGGGCTCCCGGCGGTTCGACGTGGTCGTCGACCAGGTCTGCTACACGCCCGTCCAGGCGGCCGTGGCGGCCCGCGTCTTCCGGGACCGGACCCGCCGCTATGTGATGACGTCCACCATCGAGGTGTACGACCCGGCGAGCGCGGCGCTCCCGCCCGTACCGCCCGGCGTGCCCGTGCCGGAGGAGCAGGTGGCCCCGGCCGACTGGACCGTGGGCATGGACCTGCCCTGGCACGACGAGGCGTACCGGGAGGCCCACTACGGGGAGGGCAAGCGGCAGGCGGAGGCCGTCCTCACGCGGCAGGACGGCTTCCCCTTCGCGACGGTGCGCAGCGCGCACGTACTCGGCGGCGGAGCCCTGGAGTTCACCGGACGGCTCGCGCACCACGTCACGCGCGTCGCCCGCGGCGAGGCGATCGCGGTGCACGCCGACGCGCGCCCCACGGTCTTCGTCCACCACGAGGAACTGGCGGCCCTGCTGGCGTGGGCGGCCACGGACACCGGCTTCACCGGGCCGCTGAACGCCTGCTCCGACGGCCTGCTCGACGTGCGCGACGTGACCGCCGCCGTGGGCGAACGGCTCGGCCGGAAGCCCGTCCACCGGACCGTGGCGGCGGGCGAGGAGGCCGCGCCGTTCTCGTACGACCGCCACTACGCCATGAGCAACGCCCGCGCCAAGAGCCTGGGTTTCCCCTTCTCGCGCACGGCCGACTGGCTGCCGGGCGCGGTGTCCGAAGCCGTCGAAGCCGTCGAAGCCCAGGTGTGAGGAGCCGGAACGTGATGCCGTACGCCATGCCGTACCCGTACTCGTACCGCACTGTAGGAGACATGGCCGTGAGCCCCGTCGGGCTCGGCGCCATGCCGCTCTCCATCGAGGGGCGCCCGGACGAGGAGCGCGCGACGGCCACCGTCCACGCCGCCCTCGACGCGGGCGTCACCCTCATCGACACCGCCGACAGCTACCACTGGCACGCGGGCGAGACCGGCCACAACGAACTGCTCGTCGCCCGCGCCCTCGCCCGCTACGGCGGCGACACCTCCGGTGTCCTGGTCGCCACCAAGGGCGGGCGCGGACGGCCGGGGGACGGGAGCTGGACCGTCGACGGCAGGCCCGCGCACCTGAAGCGGGCCGCCGAGGCGTCGGCGCGACGGCTCGGCGCCGAGGCGATCGGCCTCTACCAGCTCCACAAGCCGGACCCGGCCGTGCCCTGGGCCGACTCCGTCGGCGCGCTGCGCGAACTGCTGGACGCGGGCACGATCCGCGCGGCGGGCCTCTCCAACGTGGACACCGCCCAGATCGAACAGGCCCACGCGATCCTCGGCGACGGCCTGGTCTCCGTCCAGAACCAGTTCTCCCCCGCCGTACGCGACAGCGAGCCCGAGCTGCGGCTGTGTGCCGAACTCGGCCTGGCGTTCCTCCCCTGGAGCCCGCTCGGCGGCATCTCCCGCAGCTCCCTGGACGGCCCCAAGGACCCCGCGCCCGCGCCCGAGGGCGCGGCCTTCCACCGCGTCGCCGCCGACCGCGGGGTCAGCCCCCAGCGGGTCGCCCTGGCCTGGCTGCTCGCGCGCTCACCCGTGATCGTCCCCGTCCCGGGCGCGAGCCGCCCGGAGTCGATCCGCGACTCGGCCGCCGCGCCGGAGCTGGAACTGGCTCCCGAAGAACTGGCACTCCTGGAAGACGTCCTGCGATGAGTTTCCCGGCCCGGGGCGGTCGGTACGGGTGAGGCTCGGCAATCAGCCGGCGCGCAGTGAGAGGGAGGCCCGCCATGGGCAAGGTGTTCACCCACATGACGATGTCGCTGGACGGATACGTCGCGGACCCGGAGGACGGGATCGGGGAGCTCTTCGAGTGGTACGAGACGGGCGAGGTCTCCGTCCCGAACCCGAACGAGACCGTGTCCTTCCAGGTCGACCGGGCCAGTGAGCAGGTGCTGCGGGAGCTGACCGAGAACTGCGGCGCGCTCGTCGCCGGGCGCCGCCTGTTCGACATCGCGGAGGGCTGGGGCGACAAGCACCCGGCGGGCGCCCCCGTCGTGGTGGTCACCCACCGCCCGCCCGAGGACGCCGCCACGAAGTGGCCCACCACGACGTTCGTCGACGGCGTCGAGGCCGCGATCACCCGGGCCCGCGAGATCGCCGGCGACAAGGACGTCACGATCGCGAGCGCGGCGATCACCCAGCAGGCGCTCGACCTCGGCCTGGTGGACGAGGTCTGCGTCAGCCTGGTGCCGGTGCTGTTCGGCGAGGGCGTCCCCTACTTCGCGAAACTCGCCCGCGGCCACCTCCTCCTCGACGACCCCACCGTGGTCCAGGGCCGCCGAGCCCTCCACCTCCGCTACGGGGTCCGCGGCCCGGACGCGTCGTCATAGGACCTCATAGGACCTCACTTGCTGTGTGCCGTCGCTCGCGACGGTGAGGCCCAGCCGCTCGTACGTGGGACGGCCCGCTCCGTCCCACCAGCGCCAGGCGCTCTCGACTTCGTCCCACAGACGGCGCGGCCCGGACTGGTGGACGTCCCCGCCGGGGAACGCGGCGACTGCCCAGGACCTGTCGGTGAGTCCGTAGAACCAGAACGCCGTCGTCCCGTCCGCCTGCCGGTGCACCGTATGCGTGCACGCCGGTACGCGGAGGCCGATGGCGAAGCCCGCCGCGCCGTACGGGTCGCCGTCACCCAGGTCCGCCGCCGTCAGCCCGGTGGACGTACGGGTGGCGTCACCGGGGAAGCGGGGAACGTACGCGGCGTGCGAAGGCGGGCACAGGCGCTGTGAGCGGGCCTTCATGAACTGCGCCGGTCCGGTGAAGCGTCCGGACGCGGACGTACCGTCGTCACCGACGACGAGGCGGACGAGGGCGTCCTGGTTGCCGTACGCCGTGCCCCAGGGCGCGAGGACGACCCCGCCCGGCCGCGCCTGCTCCAGCCACGCGGCGGGGATCTCGCGCAGCCCGCAGGTGGCGATGATCCGGTCATAGGGCGCGCCGTCGGGGCACCCTTTGAGGCCGTCCGCAGTGCGCGTGTCCGGGGCAAGACCCGCACGACGGAGCGCGGTTCGCGCGCGGGCGGCCACGGCTTCGTCGACCTCGATGCTCGTGACGGCGTCGCTGCCGAACCGGTGCGAGAGGAGCGCGGTGCTCCAGCCCGTGCCGGTGCCGATCTCCAGAACCCGCATGCCGGGGCGGACGTCGAGCTGCTCCAGCATGCGGGCCACGACGCTGGGCATCGACGCCGAGCTGGTGGGGACCCGGCCGGGCTCGCCGTCCGGATGGCCGCCGTCGTCCCACTGGGTGACGAGCGGAACGTCGGCCTCGGCCCAGCGACGCCACACATCGGGGGCGTCGGCTCTGTCGGCGACCGAGTAGGTCCCGGTCTCCGGATGAAACGGCCAGACCAGATCCGGCAGGAACCCGGCGCGGGGAACGGCGACGAAGGCCGCCGCCCAGCCGTCCGCCAGGACACCGGAGTCGCACAGATCCCGGACCAGCGCCTCCCAGCCGAGGCGATCCCCGCCTCCCGGCGGAACACTCACTTGCGCCGTCCCCCGTCTCCGGGCGGCGGACCGCTGGCGGGGTGCGGCGGCGGTGGCGGGGGCGGTGGCTCGACGGGCGCGGGGTCGCCCTTGTGCTTGCTGGTCACGGCCGGTCTCCTACTGGTCGATTCCCGGTCAGGGGCTGTTGCTGTACGTGAGCACTGTTCCGGCATAGCGGGCATTCACAGACGGGCCACCGCTCCGAGGCGAGCGGCTTGCAGGCGGCGTACGGGATGACCCTGTCCGACACGAACCGGGCCGTACGGCTGCCGTCGCGCGCGTAGTAGACGCGGAGTGTGAGCGCGGGCTTGTCGTCCGTCATACGGAGCTTCCCTCCGTCATGCCTGTCGTGGCCGTGAACTGGGCGAACACGACGGTATGCGGCGGCGGTTGAGGGCAGTCCCAAATATTCCCGAATATTCTCGCGCGACTCTCCGTAATGTCTCGACATTCCTCGGTGACCCCGGACACCCTTGCTCCGCGGGGATCCACAAGCGGTGGACGAGCGAGAGGCGATCGCATGGCACGCAGGATGCGGTTCAACGGGACGGGCAGCGAGGACGACGGTTGTCCCGTCCGTGCACGAGGACCTGGACAGTGGGGAGGTGATCGTGCACGGACCTCCGCTCACCGATCCGGACGATGTGGCGAATCTCCAGCACTTGGCAGAGGGGGAGGTCGCGGTCGTCGTACCGCGTGAGCTTCTGGCGGACTGGGCGCCCAAGGACACGACGCGCCAGGCGCGGATCATCGATCTGGACGAGTTCAGAAACCTGTTCCGCACCTTCGAGCACTCGACGTGGCGGCTGGAGACCCGTCGCCGGTACGCCAGTGACGAGGAGACGGACACCTACCGGCGGTTCACGGAGACCGGGGACGCGAAGTGGGAACTCGACGATCGCGCATACGCCCGGATGATCCGTTCGCAGACCGATCAGGGCAAGCGGGTCGAGCGCGTACGCATCGTGGACGAGCCGCCGACGACGGGGCAGCTCTATCTGCTCGACAACGCGAAGGAGAACGCGACCTTCGGCGAGGACATCCGCAATCTGTCGCGGGCGGCGGCGGACCGGCTCCAGCTTCCCGCCGAGGACTTCTGGCTGTTCGACGGCCGATTGGTGGCGCTTCTCCGGTTCGATGACGACGATCAGCTCCTCGACGTGGAGCTGATCACCGAACCGGCCGAGGTGGTGCGGTACTCCATGATCCGGGAAGCGGCGTGGCACCACGCGGTGCCGCACGAGGAGTTCGCCGCAGGGCTGGACAAGAACGAGTAGGAGGGCGAGAACTGTACCGGTGAGCACGGACTATCAGAAGGCGCGCGAGAGCCTGGGGCGACGACTCCGAGAGCTCCGGGTCGAAAGTCCCCTCGGCCGCCTCACCGGGACGACTCTGGCCGAACGTCTCGGCTGGCAGCAGTCGAAGATCAGCAAGTTGGAGAACGGGAGGCAGACGCCCACGCCCGAAGATCTGCGGGCGTGGGCGGAGGCCACCGGCCGCGAAGACGCCTTCGAAGAGCTGCACGGTCGGCTGAAGGGTTTCGAGTCCCACATCCGCTCGTGGCGGCGGCAGCTCGCGGCGGGTCACCGCCCGGTGCAGGACGCCTGGAGCGATCTGATCGACGGTTCCAGCACGCTGCACGTATGGGAGAACTTCGCGGTCGAGGGGATGCTCCAGACCGCTGACTACGCCCGGCACGTCTTCCAGTGCTACGAGGCGCTCCAGAATTGCCCGAGGGACACTGAAGACGCGGTACGGGCCCGCATGAGGCGGCAGGAGTGGCTGTACCGGCCGGGAAAGCGGCTGAACGTGCTGATCTGGGAGGGCGCGTTGCGCGCACGAATAGCGCCTCCCCCCGTGCTGGTCGCGCAGCTCGACCGGCTGCTGGGCGTCGTGGGCATGGACACCGTGTGCCTGGGGATCGTGCCGCAGGACGCCCAGCTTGCGCTGCCGCCGGGGAATGCTTTCTGCATCCTTGACGAACGGCTCGTCATCGTCGAGGACTGGCACGCCGAGCTGTGGATCGACGATGCCGACAGCGTCGCGACCTATCGGCGGGTCTGGGAGGCGTTCCACGCCTCGGCCGTGTACGGCGCCGAGGCGCAGCAGGTGATTGCGCGGGTGCGGCGCGATATCGAACGGGAGTCCACCCGAGGGCACGGCAATGTGCCGTATCGGTAAGGCCGTTAGGGCGACTCGGCCGAACCGTAGTGATCGCGTAGTGGGCGTCCAGCGTGCACCCTGTCCCCATGGCACAGGCACAGGCAGAGGATGTGGCGCGGGCCCTGCGCGGCGTGGTGCGCGGTGAGGTGGAGTTCGACTCGGGCAGCCGCGCGCTGGTCACCATGGACGCGTCCAACTATCGGCGCGTACCGCTGGGTGTCGTGGCGCCGAGGGACGCCGACGACGTGGCCGCCGTGCTCGCGGTCTGCCGCGAGCGGGGGGTTCCCGTCGTGGCGCGGGGCGCGGGGACCTCGATCGCCGGGCAGGCCACGGGAGTCGGGGTCGTTCTCGACTTCACGCGGCACATGCGGGCGATCGAGTCGATCGACCCGGACAGCCGTACGGCCGTCGTGCAGCCCGGCGTGATCCTCGACGATCTGCGCGACGCGGCAGGCGCGTACGGGCTCACCTTCGGGCCCGATCCCTCGACGCACAGCCGGTGCACGCTCGGCGGGATGATCGGCAACAACTCGTGCGGCTCGCACTCCGTCGCCTGGGGGACGACCGCCGACAACGTGAGCGCGCTGGACGTGCTCACGTACGGGGGCGAGCGCGCGCGGCTCGCGCCGGGCGGCGAGGGGGTTCCGGCCAGGCTCCGGAAAGGTGCCTCGGCCCTCGTGCAGGGCGAGTTGGCGCGGCTCCGCACCGGGTTTCCCGAGCTGCCGCGCCGGATCTCCGGGTACGCGCTGGACGAGCTGCTGCCCGAGAAGGGCGAGGACTGGGCCCGCGCCTTCACCGGGAGCGAGGGCACGCTGGGGGTGCTGACCGCCGCGACCGTCAAGCTCGTGCCCGTGCCGGGCGCGCGGGTGCTGGCCGTGCTCGGGTACGCGGACGAGAGCGCGGCGGCGGAGGCGGCGGCCGGTCTACTGCCGTACGGACCGCTCACCGTCGAGGGCATGGCCAACGACCTCGTCAGCGACGCCGCCCGGGCCTCGCTGCCCAAGGGCGGTGCCTGGCTCTTCGTCGAGGTCGGCGGCGACGACGCCGGGCAGGCGAAGGCCAACGCCGAGGCGCTGTGCCGTGCCGCGCGCGCGGGGACCACCGACCACACGCTCGTCACCGAACCGGCCGGGCAGCGCTCGCTGTGGCGGGTGCGCGAGGACGCCTCGGGGACGGCCACGCGGATGCCGGACGGTTCCGAGGCGTGGCCCGGCTGGGAGGACTGCGCGGTGCCGCCGCAGAGGCTCGGCGCGTATCTGCGGGACTTCCGCGCGCTGCTGGGCGAGTACGGGCTGCGCGGGCTGCCGTACGGGCACTTCGGGGACGGCTGCATCCACGTCCGTATCGACTTCGACCTGCTGGGCGAGGCGGGGATCCGGAAGTTCCGGGACTTCTCCTACGCCCTGGCCGACGCCGTCGTCGCGCACGGCGGCTCGCTCTCCGGCGAGCACGGGGACGGGCAGGCCCGCGCCGAGCTGCTGCCGAAGATGTACGGGCCGGAGATGATCGGCCTCTTCGGCCGCTTCAAGGACCTGTGGGACCCGGCGGGCGGGCTCAACCCCGGAATGCTGGTGCGGCCCGACCGTATCGACGAGAACCTGCGCTTCGAGCCCCTGGCGCGGCGCGGGCCCGTCGACGTCGAGTTCGGCTATCCGCACGACGGCGGGGACTTCTCCGCGGCCGTACGCCGCTGCGTGGGCGTCGCCAAGTGCCGCAACGAGTCGTCGTCCGGGGCCTCCGTGATGTGCCCCTCCTTCCGCGCGACGGGCGAGGAGAAGCACTCCACGCGCGGGCGCGCCCGGCTGCTGCACGAGATGCTCGCGGGCGAGGTCGTGACCGACGGCTGGCAGTCGGAGGAGGTGCGCGACGCGCTCGACCTGTGCCTCTCGTGCAAGGGCTGCCGCACGGACTGCCCGGTGGGTGTGGACATGGCGACGTACAAGGCCGAGTTCATGCACCACCACTACGAGGGCAGGCGCCGCCCCATGGCGCACTACTCGATGGGCCGGCTGCCGGAGTGGCTGCGGCTCGGCGCGGCGACGCGCGCGGTGCCGCTGCTGAACGCGGGCGCGAGGATCGGCCCGCTGGCCGCCGTCGCGAAGAAGCTGGGCGGGATCGCGCCCGAGCGGGACATCCCCGCGCTGCCGCGCACGCCGTTCACCCGGTGGTGGCGGAAGCAGAGCGACCGGGGCCCGGAGGACGGTCAGCGGGTGGTGCTGTGGCCGGACACCTTCACCAATTACCTCTCGCCGGAGGCGGGTTCGGCCGCCGTCGAGGTCTTCCGCGACGCGGGTCTGCGGATCGCGGTGCCGCCGAAGCAGGTGTGCTGCGGCCTGACGTACGTCTCCACGGGCCAGCTCGACCGCGCCCGTACGGTCATGCGGCGCACCCTGGACCATGTCGAGCCCGCGCTCGACGCGGGGCTGCCGGTCGCCGTGCTCGAACCGCCGTGCGCGGCGGCGCTGAAGACGGACGTGCCCGAGCTGCTCGGCGACGATCCGCGTGCGGCGCGGCTCGCCGCGTCCGTACGCACGTTCGCGCAGGTCCTGGAGGAGTACGCGCCGGACTGGACGCCGCCGAGGCTGGACCGGCCGGTCGCCGGCCAGACCCACTGCCACCAGCACGCCGTCATCGGGGAGGCCGCCGAGAAGCGGCTGCGGGAGCGGGCGGGGCTGACGGGTGAGCTGAGCGGCGGTTGCTGCGGGCTCGCGGGCAACTTCGGGTTCGAGGCCGGGCACTACGAGGTGTCCGCGGCCTGTGCCGAGGACCAGCTCCTTCCTGCCGTCCGGGAGGCCGTGCCCGGCACGGAGCTTCTCGCCGACGGCTACTCGTGTCGGACTCAGCTCGAACAGTTGGGCGGCGTGCGGAGCCGCCACCTCGCGGAGGTCCTGGCGGACGGCCTCAAACCGTGACGTGCCCCGCGCCCCTGAAGGAGAGCGCCCCTCCAGGGGCGCGGCCCTGCGATCGCGCCGGGTCACGACACGTCGGGGCTTGCCCGATCAGGGGTGCGGGCCTCCCGAGCACTGTGGGGAGGAGTGGGGCCCGCCCTAGAGGGGGCGGGCCCCAAGTTTCGGGGGGCGGTTGGGTCAGACGTTGAGGACGAAGTCGAAGCTGGCCTGGTAGCCGGAGCCGACGGGGCGGACCGTCATCAGGAGACGGGAGTCGAAGATCGGGTCCGTCTGATTCCTCGGCTCGCCCGGAAAGTAGAGCTGGGTCGTGAGGACGGGCCGGTTCGGCGCCTGGAGCTTGACGTGGAGGTGCCGGGTGCGACCCGGATAGAGCCCGGGGCGCAGAGTCGTGAGCCGGAAGCTGCCGTCGGCGCCGGTGAACTGGTGGCCGCGGAAGCGGTATCCCACGTTGTCGTAGGCCCCGTTCGCGTCGGCCTGCCACCAGTCCAGCAGGACGTTGGCGAGCGGCTTGCAGCCCACGCTGAAGACGTAACCGCTGACGCTCAGCGGACGTCCGGGCGCGCCCGGCGGCACGATCGAGTCCCGTCGCGGGGAGTTGGGCTTGAAGTAGGGGCCCTCCGTCTGCGGCGGCGTCGGATCGTCGCCGTCGTCGCAGGTCGGAGTGGCCTCCAGCGGCTTGCGGTCCGCGACCTTGTCGCGGGCCAGCGCGGGCCCGGCGGCCGCGCCCGTGCCGATCAGGACGGCCGCGGGCGCCGCCGCCATGGCGGCCCTCAGCACGCTCTTGCGGGTCATGCCGCCGCGCGCGGCGCGGTCCGGGGCCCCGCCGGTTTCGCGGGGAGTCTCTTCGGGGGTCTCGTCCACGGTGCTTGCCTCGCTCTCCAAGGGTGGGGAAGTGCGGGGGCGGGACGCGTCCGGCCTGTGGGGGCCCGGTGGGAGCGACGTTACGGGCGGGGTGTGCCGCGGTCGATGGACAGGGTGCGGGGACCGTGGTGATTTCCGTCGGCCCTGCGCCGGAACTCGCCGGGGCTCGCCCCGGTCTCGCGGCGGAAGAAGCGGCAGAAGTACGCCGGGTCCGCGAACCCGACCTCGCGCGCGACCTTCCCCACGGTCAGCGCCGTCCCGGCGAGCAGCCGCTTGGCCTCCAGCACCTGGGCGTGCCGGATGAGCTGGCCGGGGGTGCGGCCGGTGGACTCGCGGACGGCGGCGGACAAGTAGCCGACGGAGACGCCGAGTTCCGCCGCGCATGTGCGTACGGACAGTTCGGCGACGGCGCCGGGCCGGGCGAGCAGCCGTACGAAGTCCTCGGAGACGGCGGCGGTCCGGCTCACCGGCTCGGGCGCGGTGGCCGCGGCGCCGGGCGGCAGCCGCGCCGCCTCCGCCAGGAGGATGTGCAGATACGCCTGGAGCACGGAGACCATGTCGTGCTGCTGCTCCGCGTACTCCTCGCGCATCCGCGTCAGCAGGCCGTCGACGCGGGGCGCGGCGCGGCCCGCGAGCGGCAGCGAGGGGGAGTCGCCGAGGCGGCGCAGCCGGTCCCGGTCGCCGGGGTGCGCCAGCAGGAACGCGTCCTCGAAGAGCACGACCACGCCCTGGAGTCCGGTGACCCGTTCCCAGTGGTGGACCTGGCCCGGCGTGATGAAGCACAGGTGCGGCGGGGCGAGCGGCCAGCGGCGCAGGTCGATCACGTGGGAGCCGGTGCCGTGGGTGACGTAGGCGATCTCGTAGAAGGTGTGCCGGTGCGGGAAGGACGCGCGGGAGAGCGGCCCGATCGAGTCGAACGAGCCGATGGCGAAGGGAAGCACCTGCGGTGCGGGCACGTCCAGTCGGTGCAGCGGCATGGTGGGGGCGGCGCTGGTCACGGTCCCTCCTCCGTCCTTCCCCGTTCCTCTGGACTAGGCCAATCCTTTGCATACCGTTGACCCTCGGCGGCGTCAACGGCATCCGGACAACCGTGACTTCGATTCATGCAAGCACGCTTGCTTGTTTTTGGGATCGCTGTCACTCTCGACCGGACGCGGCTTGTTGACGCGACGTCCACGAAGGAGCGGCATGCCTGACGCGGCGGCGGTATCGCACGAGGTGTTCGACGACATGCGGGCGGAGGGCGAGGAGCTGGAGGCCGTCGTGGCCGGGCTCTCCGCCAAGGAGTGGGCCCTGCCGACGCCCGCCGCCGGATGGACCGTCGCGCACCAGATCGCCCATCTGGCCTGGACCGACGAGCGGGCGCTGCTCGCCGCCACCGACGCCGACGGCTTCCGGCGGGAGACCGAACGCCTCATGGCGCGCGAGGACCCGATGGGCTTCGTCGACGAGGCCGCCGAGGAGGGCGCGCGGGCGCAGCCCGGCGCGCTGCTCGGCCGCTGGCGCACCGGCCGCGCCGAGCTGCCGGCCGCGCTGGCCGCACTGCCGCAGGGGGCGCGGATGCCCTGGTACGGGCTGCCGATGAGCGCGCCCGGCATGGCCACCGCGCGGATCATGGAGATGTGGGCGCACGGCCGCGACGTGACCGACGCGCTCGGCGTCCCCCACCCCGTCACCGCCCGGCTGCGGCACGTCGTCCGCATCGGCGTCCGCGCGCGGGACTACGCGTACGCGGTGCGCGGACTGGAGCCGCCCGCCGAGCCGTTCCGCGTCGAGGTGACGGGCCCCGGCGGCCAGGTGTGGGCCCACGGGCCGGAGGACGCTGCGCAGCGCGTGACCGGGGACGCCGTCGACTTCTGCCTGCTGGTCACCCAGCGCCTGCACCGCGCCGACGCGGACGTACGCGCCGAGGGCGCCGACGCCGAACGGTGGCTCGGCATCGCCCAGTCCTTCGCGGGGACACCGGGCACCGGGCGGGAACGGAAGAAGCCGTGACGGGCGCGGAAGAGGCCGTGACGGATACGGAAGGAGCCGTGACGGGTACGGCTACGGGCGGCGTGCTGCGGGTCGGGAACGCGTCCGGTTTCTACGGCGACCGCTTCGACGCGCTGCGCGAGATGCTGACCGGCGGCCCCCTCGACGTCCTCACCGGCGACTATCTCGCCGAGCTGACCATGCTCATCCTGGGCCGGGACCGGCTGAAGGACCCCGCGCGGGGGTACGCGAAGACGTTCCTGCGGCAGTTGGAGGAGGGGCTCGCCCTCGCCCGCGAGAGGGGCGTCACGCTCGTCACGAACGCGGGCGGGCTCAACCCCGCGGGACTCGCCGACGCCGTACGGGAATTGAGCGGGCGCGTGGGCGTGCCCGCGCGCGTGGCGCACGTCGAGGGCGACGACCTGCTGGCGCGCGGGGGCTGGGGAGAGGGCGTGCTGACCGCCAACGCCTATCTCGGCGGCGCGGGCGTCGCCGCGTGTCTGCGCGCGGGCGCCGACATCGTCGTCACCGGGCGCGTCACGGACGCCGCACTGGTGAGCGGGGCCGCCGCCGCGCACTTCGGCTGGGGCGCCGGCGACCTGGACGCGCTCGCCGGCGCCGTCGTCGCGGGCCACGTCCTGGAGTGCGGCACCCAGGCGACGGGCGGCAACTACGCCTTCTTCGCCGAGGAGTCGATCGACGTACGGCACCCCGGCTTCCCCCTCGCGGAGATCCGGTCCGACGGCTCCTCCGTGATCACCAAGCACCCCGGTACGGGCGGCGCCGTCACCGTCGGCACCGTCACCGCGCAGCTCCTCTACGAGACGGCCGGAGCGCGCTACCCGGGCCCCGACGTCACGGCCCGGCTCGACACCGTACTGCTCGTGCGGGACGGCCCGGACCGGGTGCGCGTGGAGGGCGTACGGGGCGAGCCCCGCCCGGAGATGCTCAAGGTGGGCCTCACCCGGCTCGGGGGCTTCCGGAACGAGGTCACGTTCGTGCTCACCGGACCGCGCGTCGAGGAGAAGGCCGCACTGGTGCGGGAGCAGATGGAGGCGGCCCTGGCCAAGGCCCGCCCGGAGCACGTGAGCTGGACCCTCGCCCGTACGGACCGGGAGGACCCGGCGACCGAGGAGGAGGGCAGCGCGCTGCTGCGGCTCGTCGCCCGGGACCCGGACCAGGAGGCCGTGGGGCGGGCGCTGTCGGGCGCCGCGATCGAGCTGGCCCTCGCGAGCTACCCGGGATTCCATGTGACGGCGCCGCCGGGGAAGGGCGCGCCGTACGGCGTGTTCGAGGCGGCGTTCGTCCCGGCGGCGGAGGTGCCGCACGTCGCGGTGCTGCCGGACGGGACGCGGACGGACGTCTCGTGGGGCGCCGCCCCCGCTCCCCGGGAGCCGGACACCGTCCCCGAGCCCGTTCCCCGGACGCGGGAGAGGCCGGACGGGGACGCACCCGTCACCCGTCGCGTCCCCCTCGGCCGCGTCCTCGGCGCCCGCAGCGGCGACAAGGGCGGGAGCGCCAACATCGGGGTCTGGGCGCGGGACCGGGACACGGACGTCTGGGAGTGGATGGAGGCCGAGCTGACCGTCGGCCGCCTCCGCACGCTGCTCCCGGAGACGGCGGAACTGGACGTCGAACGGCACGTCCTCCCGAACCTCCGCGCCCTCAACTTCGTGGTCGGCGGGATCCTCGGCGAGGGCGTCGCCTCGCAGGCCCGCTTCGACCCGCAGGGCAAGGCGCTGGGGGAGTGGCTGAGGTCGCGGCACATGGACATACCGGAGGAGCTGCTCAAGTGGCCAAGGTGAGGTCGGCGCTGGACACGGCGGGAGCCGCGTACGCGCGCAACCGCGAGGAGATGCTCGGCAGGCTCGCCGAGCTGGACGCCGAGCAGGCGAAGGCGGTCGCGGGCGGCGGCGAGAAGTACGTCGAGCGGCACCGAGGGCGCGGCAAGCTGCTCGCGCGGGAACGCATCGAGCTGCTGCTCGACCCGGACACCCCGTTCCTGGAGCTGTCGCCGCTCGCGGCATGGGGCAGCGAGGCCGATGGATACACAGTGGGCGCCTCGCTGGTGACCGGGATCGGGACCGTCGAGGGCGTCGAGTGCCTGATCACGGCGAACGACCCGACCGTACGCGGCGGCGCCAGCAACCCGTGGACGCTGAAGAAGGCGCTGCGCGCGAACGAGATCGCGTACGCGAACCGGCTGCCCTGCATCGCCCTCGTGGAGTCCGGCGGCGCCGACCTGCCCAGCCAGAAGGAGATCTTCATCCCCGGCGGCGCGCTCTTCCGGGACATCACGCGGCTGTCGGAGGCCGGGATCCCGACGCTCGCCGTCGTCTTCGGCAACTCCACGGCCGGAGGCGCGTACATCCCCGGGATGTCCGACCACGTGATCATGGTGAAGGAACGCGCGAAGGTCTTCCTCGGCGGCCCGCCGCTGGTCAAGATGGCGACCGGCGAGGAGGCCGACGACGAGGAGCTGGGCGGCGCCGAGATGCACGCCCGTACGTCCGGGCTCGCCGACTACCTCGCGCTGGACGAGCAGGACGCGCTGCGCCGAGCCCGTCGCGTCATCGCCCGCCTCAACTGGCGCAAGGCGCACCCGGATCCGGACCCCGCGCGCGTACGGGAGCCGGAGCACGACCCCGAGGAGCTGCTCGGCATCGTCCCCGGGGACCTCAAGGTGCCGTTCGATCCCCGCGAGGTCATCGCGCGGATCGTGGACGGCTCCGACTTCGACGAGTTCAAGCCGCTGTACGGGACGAGCCTGCTGACCGGGTGGGCGAGCCTGCACGGCTATCCGGTCGGCATCCTGGCCAACGCGCAGGGCGTGCTCTTCAGCGAGGAGTCCCAGAAGGCCACCCAGTTCATCCAGTTGGCCAACCAGCGCGACATCCCGCTGCTCTTCCTGCACAACACCACCGGCTACATGGTCGGCAAGGACTACGAGCAGGGCGGCATCGTCAAGCACGGCTCGATGATGATCAACGCGGTCTCGAACTCGAAGGTCCCGCACCTCTCCGTCCTGATGGGCGCGAGCTACGGCGCCGGGCACTACGGCATGTGCGGCCGCGCCTACGACCCCCGCTTCCTCTTCGCCTGGCCCAGCG
Organism: Streptomyces albiaxialis; assembly: GCF_039530985.1. NCBI lineage: Bacteria > Bacillati > Actinomycetota > Actinomycetes > Kitasatosporales > Streptomycetaceae > Streptomyces > Streptomyces albiaxialis. Next base: position 441,856 of record NZ_BAAAPE010000001.1, on the reverse strand, counting down.
CCAAGTCCGCCGTCATGGGCCCGCAGCAGCTCGCGGGCGTGCTGTCGATCGTCATGCGGGAGTCGGCGGCGGCCAAGGGCAAGCCGTTCGACGAGGAGGCCGACGCCGGGCTGCGGGCGATGGTCGAGCAGCAGATCGAGAGCGAGTCGCTGCCGATGTTCCTGTCGGGGCGTCTCTACGACGACGGCGTCATCGACCCGCGCGACACGCGCACCGTGCTCGGGCTGTGCCTGTCCGCGATCCACACCGCGCCCGTCGAGGGCGCGCGCGGCGGCTTCGGCATCTTCCGGATGTGACAGGGACCTGTGAAGGGGACTGGGACGTGATCGATTCTGTACTGGTCGCCAACCGTGGGGAGATCGCGCGGCGCGTCTTCCGCACGTGCCGCGACCTGGGCCTGGCGACCGTGGCCGTCGCCTCCGACGCCGACGCGGCGGACGGCGCCCCGCACGCGCGGGAGGCCGACGCCGCCGTACGGCTGCCGGGCGCCGCGCCCGCCGACACGTATCTGCGGGGCGACCTGATCGTGCGGGCCGCGCTCGCCGCGGGCGCCGACGCGGTCCACCCCGGCTACGGCTTCCTCTCCGAGAACGCCGCCTTCGCGCGCGCCGTCCAGGACGCGGGGCTGGTGTGGATCGGGCCGCCGCCCGCCGCGATCGAGGCCATGGCCTCCAAGACCCGCGCGAAGAAGCTGATGGCGGACGCGGGCGTGCCGCTGCTCGCGCCGGTCGAGGCGCCGGGCGAGGCCGACCTTCCGCTGCTGGTCAAGGCGGCGGCGGGCGGCGGCGGGCGCGGCATGCGCGTCGTGCGCGAACTCGCCGCGCTGGAGCGCGAGACCGAGGCGGCGCGGGCCGAGGCCGCCTCGGCGTTCGGCGACGGCGAGGTCTTCGTCGAGCCGTACGTCGAACGGGCGCGCCACGTCGAGGTGCAGGTGCTGGCCGACGCCCACGGGGAGGTGTGGGCGCTCGGCACCCGCGACTGCTCGCTCCAGCGCCGCCACCAGAAGGTGATCGAGGAGGCCCCGGCGCCGGGGCTCGGCGAGGAGCTGACGAGTGTGCTGTGCGAGGCCGCCGTCGCGGCGGCGCGCGCGGTGGGGTACGTGGGCGCGGGCACGGTCGAGTTCCTGGTCTCGCACGACGGCCGCCCGTACTTCCTGGAGATGAACACCCGGCTCCAGGTCGAGCACCCCGTCACGGAACTCGTGCACGGGATCGACCTCGTCGCCCGTCAGATACGGATCGCGGAGGGCGCCGCGCTGCCCGCCGGAGGCCCGCCCCCGGCCGCCGGGCACGCCGTCGAGGCCCGCCTCTACGCGGAGGACCCCGCGCGCGGCTGGCGCCCCTGGACCGGAACGGTGCTGCGGCTCGACGTGCCGGGCGACGTCCGTCTGGACAGCGGCGTCGAGGCGGGCACCGAGGTCGGCGTCCACTACGACCCGATGCTCGCCAAGGTCGTCGCGCACGCGCCCACCCGGCAGGAGGCCGTACGGAAGCTCGCCCGCGCGCTGGAGGGGGCCCGCGTCCACGGCCCGGTGACGAACCGGTCCCTCCTCGTCCGGTCGCTCCGCCACGAGGAGTTCGTGACGGGACAAATGGACACGGGCTTCTACGGGCGGTACTTGGAGGAGCTGACCGGTGCGAACGAGGAAGCCTCGCTTCCACTCCTGGCGGCGGCGCTGGCGGACGCGGCGCGTCACGGTACGCCGCGTGTCGGCGGCTGGCGGAACGTGCGGTCGCAGGCGCGGACGAAGCGGTTCCGTTCCGAGCCGGACGGGGCCGAGCGCGAGGTCCGCTACCGCTGGGAGCGGGGCGGCACGCTGACTCCGGAGGACCAGCCGGGGGTACGGGTGGTGAGCGTCTCCGGTTCGCTGGTCGTCCTCGAAGCCGAGGGCGTGCGGCGTGCCTTCTCGGTCGCGGCCTACGGGCGCCGCGTCCACGTCGACTCCCCCCTCGGCTCCCACGCCTTCACGTCCCTCCCCCTCCTCCCCGAACCGGAATCCACCCTCGCCCCCGGGTCCCTCGTGGCCCCGATGCCGGGCACGGTCGTGAGGCTCGCGGAGGGCCTCACGCCGGGCACCGAGGTCACTGCGGGGCAACCTTTGCTCTGGCTGGAGGCCATGAAAATGGAACACGAGGTCACCTCCCCGACAGAGGGCGTCCTCTCCTCCCTGGACGTGACGGTGGGCCAACAGGTCACCTCCGGCGACATCCTGGCCACAGTGACGTGACCTGCCAATGGGCTGCGCCGCGCCCCTTATCGGGCAAGCCCCGTTGTCCTGAGCTGCCCCGAAGGGGCGCGCTCGTTCTCGAAGATCACGGAGGTTCAGTCATGCCGGACAGCAACCCCCTCCTCGAATCGCAGGAGCTGCAAGACCTGCGGCAAGCAGTATCCGCACTCGGCACCCGCTACGGCCGGGAGTATTTCGCGCGCGTCGTCGAAGACGGCAAGCACACGGACGAGCTGTGGGCGGAAGCCGCCAAGCTGGGGTACCTCGGGGTGAACCTCCCCGAGGCGCACGGCGGCGGAGGCGGCGGCATCGCCGAACTCGCGGTCGTCCTCGAAGAGCTGGGCGCCGCCGGTTGCCCCCTCCTCATGCTGGTCGTCTCCCCGGCGATCTGCGGCACGGTGATCGCCCGCTTCGGGACCGAGGCCCAGAAGAGGGAGTGGCTGCCCGGACTCGCGGACGGCACCCGCAAGATGGCGTTCGGTATCACCGAACCGGACGCCGGTTCGAACTCGCACCGCATCACGACCACCGCCCGGCGCGACCCGGAGACGGGCGACTGGCTGCTCACCGGCCGCAAGGTGTTCGTGTCCGGTGTGGACATCGCCGAGGCCACGCTGATCGTGGGCCGCACGGAGGACGCCCGTACGGGCAAGCTCAAGCCGTGCCTCTTCATCGTCCCGCGCGAAGCGCCCGGCTTCGGGCGGCGGATGATCGACATGGAGATCGCCGCCCCGGAGAAGCAGTTCGAGCTGACCCTCGACGACGTACGGCTGCCTCCAGAAGCGCTGGTCGGCGACGAGGACGCCGGCCTCCTCCAGCTCTTCGCCGGTCTGAATCCGGAACGCATCATGACGGCCGCGTTCTCGCTCGGCATGGCCCGGCACGCCCTGGGCAAGGCGCTGGAGTACGCCCGTACGCGGCAGGTCTGGCGGGACCCGATCGGCGCGCACCAGGCCATCGCGCACCCCCTCGCGCAGGCGCACATCGAGATCGAGCTGGCGCGGCTGATGATGATGAAGGCCGCGCATCTCTACGACGCGGGCGACGACACGGCCGCGGGCGAGGCCGCGAACATGGCGAAGTACGCGGCGGCCGAGGCCTGTGTGAAGGCCGTCGACCAGGCCGTGCACACCCTGGGCGGCAACGGCCTGACCAGGGAGTACGGCCTCGCGCAGATGATCACCGCGGCACGGGTCGCCCGTATCGCGCCGGTCAGCAGGGAGATGATCCTCAACTACGTCTCCCACCAGTCCCTCGGCCTCCCGAAGTCGTACTGATGGGCGCGCTCGTACGGACGGAGACCGGCGGCGGTGCCGCCACGCTCACCCTCGACTCGCCGCGCAACCGCAACGCGCTCTCCCAGCGCCTCGTCACCGAGCTGTACGAGGCGCTGGGCGAGGCCGAGAAGGACCCGGCGGTGCGGGCAGTTCTGCTCACGCACACCGGGAACACCTTCTGCGCGGGCGCCGACCTGAGCGAGCCCCTGGAAGGGGACGGTCCGCGCGGCCTCGCCCGGCTGCTGCGTACGGTCGTCGCGTTCCCGAAGCCCGTCGTCGCCCGCGTCACCGGGCACGTACGGGCGGGCGGCACCGGACTGCTCGCGGCGTGCGACATCGCGGTGGCGGGGCCGGGGGCGACGTTCGCGTTCACGGAGGCGCGGATCGGGGTGGCGCCCGCGGTGATCTCGATGCCGGTGCTGCCGCGTATCGAAGCCCGGGCCGCCGCTCGTTACTACCTGACCGGAGAGCGCTTCGGGCCCGAGGAGGCGGCCCGTATCGGGCTGGTGACGCTGGCCGCCGAGGACCCGGACGCCGCGCTCGTGCCCGTCCTCGACGGGCTGCGCAGGGGCTCCCCGCAGGGCCTCGCGGAGTCGAAGCGGCTGGTCACCCGGGAGGTGCTGGCGGCCTTCGACCGGGACACGGATACCCTCGCCGAGCTGTCCGCGCGGCTCTTCGCCTCCGACGAGGCCCGCGAGGGCATGACCGCCTTCCTCGAACGACGGGACCCCGCATGGCTCCACCCGCCCACCCAGTGAACACCCGGGGCACGGCCCCCAAGCAGGACCGCAGCCGGGCGACCCGGCAGCGGCTGCTGGAATCGGCCGTGACATGCCTGGCCGAGCACGGCTGGTCCGGCAGCACCGTCACGGTCGTCGCCGAGCACGCCGGGGTCTCGCGCGGCGCGGCGCAGCACCACTTCCCCACGCGCGAGGACCTGTTCACGGCGGCCGTGGAGTACGTCGCGGAGGAACGCTCGCGGGTGCTGCGGGAGGCGGTGCGGCCGGGGCGCTCGGCGTACGAGGCCGTCGAGACCCTGGTCGGCCTCTACACCGGGCCCCTCTTCCGGGCCGCGCTGCATCTGTGGGTCGCGGCCTCGAACGAGCCGCAGCTCGGTCCGCGGGTGACCGCGCTGGAGGCCCGTATCGGACGGGAGACGCACCGCATGGCGGTCGAACTCCTGGGCGCGGACGAGCGGAAGCCCGGCGTCCGGGAGACCGTGCAGGGGCTGCTCGACATGGCGCGCGGGCTGGGCCTCGCCAATCTGCTGACGGACGACAGCGCGCGGCGGGCCCGCGTGGTCGCGCAGTGGGCGCGGCTGGTGGAGGCGGCCCTCGCGGAGTGACGGGCCTCGGTCAGCGCTGGTCCAGCGCCCGTTCGATCGCGCGGCGGGCCCGGGCCACGGCCGCCCGGTCGTGCTGGAGCTGCATGGCCGCGTTCAGCGCGAGCCCCGCGGCGACGATCTCGAACAGCGCCTGGCCGACGTCGAATCCGGCGGGCAGCTCGCCGTTCTCCACCGCCGCGTCCAGGTCGGCACGCAACTGCCCCCGCCAGCGCGACCAGACCTCGGCCACCGCGTCGCGCACCGGGCCGGGCCGGCCGTCGTACTCGGAGAGCGCCGCGGTCATCAGGCAGCCGCCGGGCAGCAGCGGCTCCTCCAGATAGCCCACGGAGCCGGCGCACACCGCGCGCAGCCGCCGCAGGCCCGGCGGCTCGGCCAGCGCGGGCTCGACCACGCGGTGCCAGAAGTCGACGAACGCCTTGTCCAGCGTGGAGATCTGCAGCGTCTCCTTGGTGCCGAAGTGCTTGTGCACCCCGGACTTGCTCATCCCCAGCTCGTCGGCCAGGCGGCCGATGGTGATGCCGTCGAGCCCTTCCTCGGAGGCGATCTCCGCCGCGCGGCCGAGGATCCGTCCCCTGGTGAGCCGCGCCTCGGCCGCCGAACGTCGTGGTGACATGCGACGAGAATAGCGTACGGACGTTCGCTATTGCCTTGGAGAACGGTCGTACGCTAAATTCCGGCGCAGCCACGGGGTCATGAGCGAAGGAGCGCGGGATGCGGGTGCGACGACTGGGCTGGGCCGGAGTGGAGATCGAGGCGGGCGGCGCGCGCATGGTGATCGACCATGTGCGGGACCTCTCCCCGCTGTTCACGGGGTGGACGACCGGCGAGGGGCTGGTGCCGCCGAGCGGGAAGGCCGCCCTCGCGCTGGTCACCCACCTGCACCGGGACCACGCCGACGCGGCGGCGCTCGCGGACGCGCTGATGCCGGGCGCGCCGGTGCTGCGTCCCGCGCCCGGCCACGGCGACGACGTGGACAACGCGACGACGCTCCTGGCCGAGCGCGAACTGGCCCAATACGGGCTGGCGGCCGAGGTCGTGGACGTCTGGTCCACCCGCGAGGCCGGACCGTTCCGCGTCACCGCGGTCCCGGCCGTCGACGGGCTGGGCGACCCGCAGGTCAACTGGGTGGTGGAGGCCGAAGGGCGGCGGGTCTTCCACGGCGGCGACACGATGTTCCACGGCTTCTGGTGGCTCGTCGCGCGCCGCTTCAGCCCGTTCGACGCGGTGTTCCTGCCCGCCAACGGCGCGGTGGTCGACGCGCCGCACCTCCAGCCGCCGAGCCCGCTGCCCGCCGCGCTGGACCCCGGACAGGCAGCCGCGGCGGCGGAGATCCTCGGCGCCCGCCACGCGGTGCCGATCCACTACGAGCCGGGGCAGCCGGACAAGATCGCGGGCTATGTCGAGGTCGCCGACCCGGAGAGGGAGTTCCGCGCGCACGCCGGGCGGCGTGCGCGTGCCCTGGCCGTCGGGGAGTGGCTGGACCTGGCCACCTGAGCGCGCGCCGCGCCGCGCGGCCGCAACTCCCCTGCCGCCCCTTCCGGTTCGGATCCGACACGGATGTGAACCGGAAGGGGCTTTTCTTGTGCGCTTCGCCGTGTGCGCAGTCTTGACGGCCCTATAGGGCGCTCCTAGTGTGACGGCGATTGTTCAGCGAGCTGGCACGAGTTCATATTGATGAACCAGAGGAGCCGCCATGTCCGGTCTGGACTGGGTCGTCGTCGGCGCGTATTTCTGCGTCATGATCGGAATCGGCCTGTGGTCGACGAAACGCATCGAGAACGTCGCTGACTTCTTCACCGCGCGCGGGCGCATCCCGTGGTGGCTCTCCGGCATCTCGCACCACATGTCCGGCTACAGCGCGATCATGTTCGTGACCTTCGCGGCCGTCGCGTACGACTACGGGATCACCGTCTATTTCTGGTGGCCCCTCACCATCGGGCTCGGCGTCGGCGTCGGCGCCTTCCTCTTCGCCCCGCGCTGGAACAGGCTGCGCGCCAAGCACAACGTCAAGTCGCCGCTGGAATACCTGGCGGTCCGCTACAACCTCCCCACCCAGCAGGTCCTCGCCTACAGCGGCGCGGCCCTCAAGGTCGTGGACATCGCGGCCAAGTGGGTCGCCATCGCCGTGCTGCTCCAGGGCTTCGCCGACCTCCCGCTGGAGTGGGGGATCATCCTCACCGGCGTCTGCACGATGTTCTACATGGCCTTCGGCGGGCTGTGGGCCGATGTCCTCACGGACTTCGGGCAGTTCGTGATCCAGGCGGTCGCGGGCATCGCGATGCTCGTCGCCGTCATGGCCCACCTCAGCGGCGTCTCCACGCTGTGGACCATGTGGGACGACCTCCCCGCCAGCCACGGCGACCCGGTCAACGGCAGCGTCACCACCGGCCTGATCATGGCGTTCCTGCTGGTGAAGACCTTCGAGTACAACGGCGGCATGTGGAACCTGGCGCAGCGCTACATGTCCGCGCCCTCCGGCTCACGGGCGAAGAAGTCGGCCCTGCTCTCCAGCGCCCTGTGGCTGATATGGCCGCTGATCCTCTTCCTCCCGATGATCGCCGCGCCGCTGATCGTGCCCGGCCTGGAGAACGGCGAGGAGTCCTACATCAAGCTCGCGCAGGAACTCCTCCCCACGGGCCTCATCGGACTCCTGCTGGCGGGCTTCTTCTCCCACACGATGGCGATGGTCGCCTCGGACTCCAACGTCATCACCGCCGTCATCACCCGCGACCTCGCGCCCGTCCTCTTCCCCAAGCTGCGACGCCTCAACGAGCGCCGCGAACTGCTCTTCGCGCGGATCACGACCGTCGCCTTCGTCTGCGTCAGCATGGGCTTCGCGCTCTTCAGCGACCCCGACGGCTTCATCATGACGGTCGTCGTCAGCATCGTCGCGGCCACCATGGGCCCGATCTCGATCCCGCTGATGCTGGGGCTGCTGCCCTGGTTCAAGCGGAACGGCGCCTGGGCCGCGATCGGCTCCTGGGCGGGCGGCCTCGCGGTCTGGTCGTACCTCTACTGGGGCGTGCCCGACGAGGACGTCACCGAGGCGATGACCGTCGGCTGGCCCCTGCTCACCTCGCTGGCCCTGTACGTGGTGATCGGCCTCGTCAAGCCGCAGGGCTCCGTCGAGGGCGACGCCCTGGTCGACTCCCTGGGGACGGACCCCGAGCCGGGCGGCGTGCCGGGCGAGGTCAGCGACCCGGTACCGGCGGAGAGGGCGTAACCCCCGTCTCGGACTGGGCAGGGGCTGCCCCCTGCTGTCGCGTCGCAGTCCGCAGCGCCGCCGCGGCGGGCCGCGCAGTTCCCCGCGCCCCTGAAGCGCCCCTCCGGGGCTGCTTCGGGGCGCCCCGAAGGGGCGCGGGGCTGTGTCGATATGCGGCTCCGCCGCGTGGGCGCGAGCGACCACGACGCGCCCGCAGACCGCGAGGCACGGGCAGGGGCAGCCCCTGCCCGGTAGGGCCGGTCAGCCCTGCTCGACGTATCCCTCGATCTCACGGGGGTCGCGGGGCCCGGGGCCCACGTACCGGGCCGACGGCCGCACCAGCCGGCCCGTCCGCTTCTGCTCCAGGATGTGCGCCGACCACCCGGCCGTACGGGCACACGTGAACATCGAGGTGAACATGTGCGCCGGGACCTCCGCGAAGTCCAGCACGATCGCCGCCCAGAACTCGACGTTCGTCTCCAGCACCCGGTCCGGACGCCGCTCCCGCAGCTCCGCGAGGGCCGCCCGCTCCAGCGCCTCGGCGACCTCGTAGCGGGGCGCGCCCAGCTCCTTCGCCGTACGCCGCAGCACCCGCGCCCGCGGGTCCTCCGCGCGGTAGACCCGGTGCCCGAAGCCCATCAGCCGCTCGCCCTGGTCGAGCTGGCGCTTGACGTAGGCCCGGGCGTCCCCGGTGCGCTCGATCTCCTCGATCATGCCGAGCACCCGCGAGGGCGCGCCCCCGTGCAGCGGGCCCGACATCGCGCCGACCGCGCCCGACAGGGAGGCGGCCACGTCGGCGCCGGTGGAGGCGATGACGCGGGCGGTGAACGTCGAGGCGTTCATGCCGTGCTCGGCGGCCGACGTCCAGTACGCGTCGACGGCCGCGACATGGCGCGGGTCCGGCTCGCCGCGCCAGCGCCGCATGAAGCGCTCGACGATCGTGTCGGCCTTGTCGATCTCGCGCTGCGGCACCATCGGCAGGCCCTGCCCGCGCGCCGACTGCGCCACGTACGACAGCGCCATGACCGCGGCCCGTGCCAGGTCGTCCCGGGCGGTGCGCTCGTCGATGTCGAGGAGCGGCTTCAGGCCCCAGACGGGCGCGAGCATGGCCAGCGCGGACTGCACGTCGACACGGACGTCGCCGGAGTGGACGGGGATCGGGAAGGGCTCGGCGGGCGGCAGTCCGGGGTTGAAGCCGCCGTCGACGAGGAGACCCCACACGTTCCCGAAGGACACATGGCCCACCAGGTCCTCGATGTCCACGCCTCGATAGCGCAGCGCACCGCCTTCCTTGTCGGGCTCGGCGATCTCCGTCTCGAACGCGACGACTCCCTCAAGTCCGGGTACGAAATCGGACATAGTGGCGGCTCCCTCGTGAGTGCGGCTCCCTGGACCTGCCGTCTCCCCGGTGATGCCCGGTGCGGCCGGTCGTCACCCGCTGCGAGGTCGGGGCCGTGGATCCGGTCCCCTCCTCGTACGGAGCGGTCACGATATCCGGTGCGGTCCCGAACCCACACCACCCCCGCCCCTCCCGTCCCCGCTCCCGGCTCCGGGCAGACTGTCTGACCGCGCGGCACCGGGATGCTGCAAGATTGGCGGCGTGCCTCACGCTGACCATGCTGACGACGCCACAACCACCGCCACCTCCACCCTCGACCCGGCCGCGATGCGCGCCCACTACCGCGCGGAGGGCCTCGCGGAGCGCGACCTCGCGCCCGACCCGTACCAGCAGTTCGCGCGCTGGTTCGAGCAGGCGGCCGACAGCGGCCTGCACGAGCCGAACGCCATGGTCGTCTCCACCGCCGACGCCGAGGGCCGTCCCAGCTCCCGTACGGTCCTGCTGAAGCAGTACGACGAGCGGGGCTTCGTCTTCTTCACCAACTACGGCTCCCGCAAGGGCCGCGACCTGGAGGCGAACCCCTACGCCTCGCTGCTCTTCCCCTGGCACGGCATCGCCCGCCAGGTCATCGTCTCCGGCCCGGCGGAGCGCACCGGGCGCGACGAGACGGCCGCGTACTTCCGTACCCGCCCGCACGGCTCCCAGCTCGGCGCCTGGGCCAGCGAGCAGTCCTCGCCGGTGGCCTCGCGGGAGGAGCTGGACGCGACGTACGCACGGCTGGCCGACCGCTATCCGGAGGGCGAGGACGTCCCGGCCCCGCCGCAATGGGGCGGCTTCCGGGTCCGCGCGGAGGCCGTCGAGTTCTGGCAGGGCCGCGAGAACCGCCTCCACGACCGCCTCCGGTACGTCCTGACGGACGGCAAATGGACGGTGGAGAGGCTCTGCCCGTAAGGGTCTGAGGGCCTGAAAGAGGGTCCGGACAGGAAACGGCCCGTGGGCTGCTCCCCTCGCCGGAGGCGAAGGGCGCCGGTCGGACGAGTCCGACGAGCCCACGGGCCGGGTGACTGCTCTGGATTGGCCGGGAAGGTCCGGCCACACGCTGGTGGTCGGCCCTAGGCCGCAGCCACCTCACACGTCCGCTGATCGATCATCAGTCGGATCACCTCCTTTCCTGTGTGCCCCGCACGTTATGCAGCGCCGCACCCGCCCGCAAACGAATTTCGGGCCCGCAACAATTTTCTCGAATCCGATGTGTGCTGGGTCACGTTCGACTTGAATGGGCCCTGCATACGGTGGGGTTCAGGCACAACGCAGGGGGTGCCGAGGTGTCGGCTCAATCCAAGACCCATTCCGCGTCGTCCTCCGACGGGGACGACGGAGGACCTGGCGGTGCCGACGACGAACTTCTGCTCGCCGCGCTGCTGGACGGCATGGACGCGGCGCTGTGCGCCTTCGACGCCGACGGCGTCGTCACGCACTGGAACCGCGAGGCCGAGCGCATGCTCGGCTGGACCCCGCAGGAGGCCGTGGGCCGCCGGGGCCTGGCCGGATGGGCGGTCCGCCCCGCGGACGCCGAGGAGGTCGAGGGGCGGCTGCTCGGCGCGATGGACGCGCCGGGCCGGCAGGTCCACGAGTTCGCGCTGCTGACCAAGGACGGCGGCCGGGTCCTCGTCCGGGTCCAGTCCTCCGGCGTCGCGGGCGCCGACGGCCGGCCCAAGGGGGTCTACTGCGCGTTCAGTGAGGTGCACGCCCAGATCGACCTGGAGCGTTCGATCGCGCTGAGCGAGGCCCTGCTGGAGGACGCCTGCTGGGGCGTCGTCCTGGTCGACGCCGACCTGCGCCCGGCGGTGGCGAACGCGTACGCGGCGCGCGCCTTCCGCGTCCCCTCCCGTACGTCCATGCTGGGCCGCCCCCTCGGCGAGCTGCTGGAACACGGGGTGGAGGAGCTGGAGGGCGCTCTCCAGCACGTCCTCGCCGAGGGCGCCCCGCCCGGGCCCGCCGAGATCTGGGTCCGGCTGCGCGGCGCCGAGGACGAGGAGAGGGTGCCGGACGCCGGGGAGGCCGGGCTGTCGCCGGGCGCCGGGCAGCCCCAGGCCGAGCGGGGCGAGCTGGACCGGCAGTGCTGCTGGCGCAGCGGCTTCCTGCGGCTGGCCACCCCGCTCGCCGAGGAGCCGGTGCCGCTCGGGGTGGCGTGGCTCTTCCAGGACGTCACCGAGGCCAAGCGCGCCGAGCAGGCCGCGGCCCGGCTGCGCTTCCGCGACAGCCAGTCCCACCGCGCGGCGCGCGCCGCCGCCGAGTGCGAGGACCCCCTGGAGGCCGCGACCGTCCACCTGGACTTCGCGCTCGCGGGCTTCGCCGACCACGCGCTGCTCGACGTGCTGACCCCGCCGGAGAACGGGCCGGACCCGCTGCCTGTGCCCCGCCTCGTGCGCGCCGCGACCACCCCGGCCGCCGCCCACGGGCGCGGCCCGCACATCGAGCCCGGCACCGAGAGCGGCCTCCCCGTCGCCTACGTCGAGGGGCACCCGGCCCTCCAGGCGTACCAGCGGTGCGGCTCCGTCCGCGCGAGCGTCGGCGCCGGCGCGGTGCCGGAGGGCTGGGCGGAGGCCCGCAAATGGCCGCGGGGGACGGTGCACGGGCTGTGCACGGTGCTGCGCAGCAGGGGCCGGACGCTGGGCGTCGTCACCTTCCTGCGCGACGCGGGCCGCCGCCCCTTCGACCGTACGGACGCGGCGTACGCGGAGGGCATCGCGGCCCATGTCGCCGGATCGGTGGACCTGGCGGTCCAGATCCGCCGCTGAGCGTCAGCGGTAGAAGATCCGGTCCGCGTAGCGCTCCATGACCTGCGCGTTCCAGTCGTGCCCGCCGTCCACGTTCGCCGAGCGGAGCAGCGGCGGCTCGATGCCGCGCCGCACCAGCTCCTCGGCGGCGCTCGCCACGACGGCCTGCATCAGGGCGCTGGTGACCACCGTCGAGGCGGGCGCGAACGGGGCCTCGACGCCCTCCGCGGTCAGCTCCGCGTCGCCCACCGCGATCCGGCTGTCGATCACCACGTCGCAGTGGTCCTTGAGGAAGGTGCCGGTCGTGTGCCGGGAGCGGGTCCCCGTCGCGTACGCGACCGAGGTGACGCCGACGACCTTGAGGCCGAGCGCCCGCGCGTTCATGGCCATCTCGACCGGGAGCGCGTTCCGCCCCGAGAGGGAGATGATGATCAGAACGTCCCCGGGCCGGACGTGGCTGGAGTCCAGGACGGCGCCCGCGAGCCCGTCGACCCGCTCCAGGGCGCTGCCCAGCGTCACGGGCCGCACGTCGACGCCGACGACGCCGGGGAGCGAGAGCAGATTCATCACGGCGAGGCCGCCCGCGCGGTAGACCACGTCCTGGGCGGGGAGCGACGAGTGCCCCGCGCCGAACGCGAAGACCCGGCGGCCGTCCGCGACGGCCTCGGCGATCAGCCCGCCCGCCGCCGCGACGTTCTTCGCCTCACCGTCCCTGACCTGCTGCAACAGGCCGATCGCGGCGTCGAAGAATTCGCCTGCCAGGCCGTCCGCGCGCCTGTCGTCGCTCATGGTGAAGATCCTCGGAGTCGGTGGGAGGGGCCGTGGGAATCGCGCGTTGCCGCGATCACGTTGAGGTCTGGACCAGTGGCCTGTCAATACCGCCTCCCGCCGCGACGGCACGGTTGTCGGTGCGATGCGTCAGAATTGGTGCCAGGGCCACCGCACGAGCTGACTAGGGGCGCGCATGTCCGGACTCATCGACACGACGGAGATGTATCTCCGCACCATTCTGGAGCTGGAGGAAGAGGGCGTGGTCCCGATGCGTGCCCGCATCGCCGAGCGCCTCGACCAGAGCGGCCCGACCGTGAGCCAGACCGTCGCCCGCATGGAGCGGGACGGCCTGGTGAAGGTCGCGGGCGACCGGCACCTGGAGCTGACCGACGACGGCCGCCAGCTCGCCACCCGCGTGATGCGCAAGCACCGCCTCGCGGAGTGTCTGCTGGTCGACGTGATCGGCCTGGAGTGGGAGCAGGTGCACGCCGAGGCGTGCCGCTGGGAGCACGTCATGAGCGAGGCGGTCGAGCGCCGCGTCCTCGACCTGCTGCGCCACCCCACCGAGTCGCCGTACGGGAACCCGATCCCGGGCCTGGAGGAGCTGGGCGAGAAGGCCGAGGCCGACCCGTTCCTCGACGATGGCCTGGTGAGCCTGAGCGAGCTGGAGCCGGGCGGCGAAGGCAAGACGGTCGTCGTCCGCAGGATCGGCGAGCCGATCCAGATGGACGCCCAGCTCATGTACACGCTGCGGCGCGCGGGCGTCCAGCCCGGCGCGGTCGTGAGTGTGAACGCGGGCGCGGCGGGCGGCGTCCAGGTCGGCAGCAGCGGCGAGGCCGCCGAGCTGGGCTCGGAGGTCGCGGCGCACGTCTTCGTGGCCAAGCGCTGAGCGCATCCGCGACGGCGGGTTGCTGAGCGCAGCCCCCACGCCGGGTGCCCGGACGTGAGGGCTGGGTTCGGGGTGCCCCGGGCTGTGCTTCGCAGAGTGCGGGTGCGTCGTGGCCGCTCGCGCAGTTCCCCGCGCCCCTGACGGGGCACTCCTGCTGCTGGGCACGGGGGCACGGGGGCACGGGGCTCCTGGGGCGGACGGGGCCCCTGTGCTGCCGGGGACGGCTGTGGCGTCCCCGGCCACGGCGTTCCCGCGCCTCCCGTGCTGTCACTTTCGCGCCACGCGCGGAGTGCGAGGGGGCGCGCACCATACGTCGCACCTTCCCAATTGGCCCGAGCGGTATCAGAGTTGCCGGAACGCGAGCGATGGCGCCCCTGGCGTGCGACGCTGTCGCTGGGACCAGAATCGGGGCACGTGTGCCGGGGGGCACGATGCCGGAGCGGGGACAGCAGCACAGCCGCACATCGGGCGGAAAGGGAGCCGTCGATGCCGTGTTCCGCGCGGGACCGCGACGGGCGGCCCACAGCGAGGGCCCCGGCGCCATCAGCCGCCGGGGCCCCGCTTCCCCATGTCCCCCCGGAACGACCCGGAGCCCCGAGCTCTCAGGGTCGGCCCCCCTCCCGGCTTCTGTCTCCCCGTGGGGACGTGCGACAACCCTGGAGCGTTGTCACTCGATGGTGGGGTGTTGACCGGGGAACCAGGCTGTTCGAATAGAAGTTCGATAGGGTGACGCAGCGGTCAGAGGGAGTGGGGGTGCCAAGACGCATGGTGCGACGGATCAACGTGACGGGCGCGGGCGGAATCCGGCTGGCTGCCTGGGAGTTCGCCGATCCGCCCAAGGGCTCCGTTGACGGTGCGGCGGGCGCGGCCGGCGCGTCCGGCGCGGAGGCACCGGCCGGTTCGGTCGTCCGGCCGGGCGGCGAGCCCTCCCGCCCGGCCGGCACGCAGGGCCGTCGGCCCCCGGGCGTGCTGTTACTGCACGGGCTGATGGGCCGCGCCTCCCACTGGGCGGAGACCGCCCGCTGGCTCTCGGGCCGGTACCGTTCCGTCGCCGTCGACCAGCGCGGCCACGGCCGCAGCGACAAGCCCGGCGACGGTCCGTACGACAGGGAGGCGTACGTCGAGGACGCCGAGGCCGCGCTCGAACAGCTCGATCTGCCCCCCGCCGCCGTCATCGGCCACTCGATGGGCGCCCTCACCGCCTGGCAGCTCGCGGCCAAGCGCCCCGACCTGGTGCAGGCCCTGGTCATCTCCGACATGCGGGCCTCGGCGCTGGGGGACCAGTCGCAGCGCGAGTGGGAGGAGTGGTTCAAGTCCTGGCCCGTCCCGTTCGCGACGCTGGGCGATGTGCGCCGCTGGTTCGGCGAGGAGGACCCGATCCTGGAGCGCACGAACCCCTCGCGGGGCGAGTTCTTCGCCGAGGTCATGGCCGAGCGCGCCGACGGATGGCGCCCGGCCTTCTCCCCGCGCCAGATGCTCAAGGCCCGGGAGACGTGGGTCTATGACGCGCACTGGGACGAGCTGGCCCAGGTCCAGTGCCCCACCCTCGTCGTCCGCGGCATCGACGGCGAACTGGGCCGTGCCGAGGCCCAGGAGATGGTCCGCGTGCTGCCCCGGGGGATCTACGCGGAGGTGCAGGACGCCGGGCACCTTGTGCACTACGACCAGCCGGAGGGCTGGCGCCGCGTCGTCGAGCCCTTCCTCCAGCACGCGCTCCCCTCGGGCTGACCGCGGCGAGCGCACCGAGCGCGCCGGGGTCGGCGGCCGGAATCCCGTAACCGCCCCCCGGCCGCCGCCCGTTGCCGCCCGGCCTTCCGGTCGCCGCCCGTTGCCGCCCGCCGGTCAGCCCCGGCTGACGGCCGTCAGGATCTCCGGGAGCCGCGCCACGGCGCGCGCCGCCGCGGGGCGCAGTGCGAGCACGGCCAGCAGCAGCCCGTACGCGATGCCGACGGGCAGCATCAGCCATGCCCCCGCACCGGCCGCCGCGTCGCCCGCCGTGTGCAGCCAGACGGTCACCGCCACGAACGGGGCGCACAGCACGGCCGCCGCGAGCATGCCGCCCAGGAAGCTGAGGTAGGCGAGCGAGCCCTGCCCCGGCGCGACGTTCTTGTAGCCGCTGTCCTGCGGGATCGAGTACGGGAACCAGACCGAGGCCAGAGCCCCCGTGCCCAGCAGCGCCCCGAGCACCGCCGACGCCAGCCCCAGCACCTCGGGGAAGACGGCCCAGTCGTTCATCAGCAGCGACGACAGCAGCACCACGAGCCCCACGTACGGCACGGCCACCACCGCGATGGCCAGCATCCGGCCGCGCAGTTCGAGCCGGGCGTCGCGCCGGGTCGAGATGGTCGACGCGACCAGCCAGAAGCCCGAGTAGTCCTGCCCGAACTGGTTGTACATCTGCAGGCCCAGCACGCCCGCCGCCCAGCACGCGTTGTACGGGCTGCCCGTGCCCTGGACGCTCAGCACCACCGGCAGCAGCAGGCCGATGCCGAGCGAGGAGACCCAGCCCACCTTGGTCTTGGGGTCGCGCCACGCGTACCGCAGCGTGCGCCGTACGACCGCGACCGTGCGCCCGCCGGGATCGCCGGGCAGCAGCGCGAGCAGGCCGAGCACCCCGCGCGTACGCCCCGTGCCCGCCTCCTCCGACGAGGCGTCCCGGCCGGTCGTCGCCGCCTGGAGCGTCGAGGCGTCCGGCGCGGTCATCAGCCGCGTCAGGCTCCGCCGCCACCAGACCAGCAGCCCCGCGAGCGCGCCGCCCGCGAGTAGCAGCCGCACGGCGGCCAGGGCGTACGTCCCCTCGCTCGCGTCCCGTACCGCGTACACGGCCGAGGTCGGCGGCACCCAGCCCAGCACCGCGCCCACCGGCTCCAGCAGCGCGAGGCCGCCCGGCTCGGAGACCTTCTGGACGCCGACGTTCACGAACTGCGCGCCGATCGCGATGAACAGGCCGCTCAGCAGGGCGAGATCGCGGCCCTTGCGGCTCGTCAGCAGCCGTACGTTCGCCGTGGCCACCCCGCGCGCGAGCGCCAGGCAGGAGAGGACGAGCAGCGGCAGCGCGAGCACGGCCGTCGTCCACCCGGCGGCGCCCTCCGCCGGTGCCGCGACGGCTCCGGCCGCCATCAGCACCGAGAACAGCGGCCCGATGCCCACCAGCGAGGCCGCCAGCAGCGCGACGACCAGCCGTTCGGGACGGAGCGGCAGCATCACCAGCCGCGTCGCGTCCAGCGTCTCGTCCCCGCCGGGGAAGAAGAGCGGCACCACGGCCCAGCCCAGCGCCAGCAGCCCGCTCAGGACGACGGCGACGGTCACCGCGTGCTCGTGGCCGCGCATCAGCAGCAGCCCCAGCACCTGGAGCAGCGCGAGCAGCAGCGCCAGCACGGCGGAGGTCACGAACGCGGCCCGCCTGCCGGGTGACTGGCGCAGCCCGTTGCTCAGCAGCGACCACTTCAGCCGGACGAACACCCGCGTCACCGGGGCGGGCCCGGATCCCCCGGGTCCCCCGGATCCCCCGGGCCCCCCGGCCGTCCCGGCGGTCTCCACGGCTCCGGGCGCGGCGGTCATCCCGTGCCGCCCAGCCAGTCGAGGCTGGTGCCCGCGCGGGCCGAACGGCCGTGCGCGCCCACGAGTTCGAGGAACGCGTCGTGCAGGCTCGGCGCCCCGCCCCGTACGTCCGCGAGCGGGCCGTGTGCCTGGATGCGGCCCGCGGCCATCACGGCCACCCAGTCGCACAGCGACTCGACCAGCTCCATGACGTGGCTGGAGAAGACGACGGTGGCGCCGGAGGCCGTGTAGCGCTCCAGGACGCCCCGGATGGTCTGCGCGGACACCGGGTCCACGCCCTCGAAAGGCTCGTCCAGGAAGAGCACTTCGGGGTTGTGCAGCAGCGCGGTGGCGAGGCCGATCTTCTTGCGCATGCCCGTCGAGTAGTCGACGACGAGCTTGTGCCGCGCGCCCGAGAGGTCGAGCACCTCCAGCAACTGCCCGGAGCGGCGCTCGACCTCGGCGGCGGGGATGCCGCGCAGGGCACCCATGTACGTGAGCAGCTCCGCGCCGGAGAGCCGTTCGAACAGGCGCAGCCCCTCGGGGAGCACGCCGATGCGGGACTTGACCGCGACGGGGTCCCGCCACACGTCGTGCCCGCCGATGACGACGGTGCCCATGTCGGGCCGGAGGAGCCCGGTGATCATGGAGAGCGTGGTCGTCTTGCCCGCCCCGTTGGGGCCGACGAGGCCGATGAAGCGGCCCGCCGGAAGGGCCAGATCGATGCCGGACACGGCGATCTGCTCGCCGAACCGCTTCCACAGCCCCTGGACGGTCACGGCCGCGTGGGCCGTTCCTCCGGGTTCCGCCGCTTCCCCCGTGCTCGTCGGGTCCTCGGCCACGAGTGCCCCCTTCCTGCGTCCCGGCCAGGCTATGTGTTCGACCGGGCGGGAGGGGGCCGGATGTGAGGGTCAGACGCGGCTGCAGGCGTACGCGAGGGTGGGCACGATCTCCTCCGCGTCCGGCAGCCACCGGTTCGCCGCGGTCGGCTGCCGCGCCCACTGCACGGAGCCCCGGGTGCCCAGGCGGGTCGGGGGCGCGGCCACCCAGTCGCCCTCGCCGCGCGCGCGGAGGGCGAGCGCGCTGGGGGACCAGCCCAGCTTCCGTACGAGGTCCGGGACCTTCGCGGTGGCGCCCGGGAGGACGAGGAAGAGCATGCGTCCGTCGGGGGCGCAGATGACGGGGCCCAGGGTCAGCTCCATGCGCTCCAGCCGCGCCAGCGCCAGACAGCCCGCCGTCTCCGGGACCTCGATGGCGTCGAACGTACGACCCGTCGGCATCAGGACGGAGGCGCGGGGCTCCTTGGCCCACATCCGGCGGGCCGTGGTCGCGCTCCCGGTGGCCTCGCCCGACCAACTGGAGCGCACGGGGTGTGCGCCGGGCGCGTGGCAGCGTGCCTCGCCGCAGGTGCAGCGCGGCACGCCGTCGACGGCCTCCAGCCAGGTCCCGGGGAAGACGTCCCAGTGCCGCTCCTCCGCGTAGCGCACGGCGTGTTCCACGAGGGGTTCCGTCCGCTGGCGGGGGATGTGCGTGCTCGTCGTAACTCCAGTTGTGACTCCGATGGTCTTATCCACGCTCATCACAACTCCCCTTGTCAGCAAGGGTTACGGGGCGCCCGCGGGTGGCAGCCCGCGCTCACGAGGGCGCATGGGTGCAAGTGCGGGGGCGCGTACACAAAGGGCCGTCCTGGGTGGGTAGCCCCTCTCTGAGCGTTGTGCCGTGAAGGGCGGGGTTTTTCGGGAATCACGTGCATATGCGCTGGGCAGTGATCATCCATAGCCTTCATCCAGTAGGGGGATCACATGGCCGCGAGGCCGCTCGTCGCGAGGCAGCCCAACGAACGGCTGCAAGCTCTCATCCAGGAGGCAGCGTGCTCCAACGCCGGGCTCGCGCGCCGCGTGAACATGTGCGGCGCCGAGCACGGACTCGATCTGCGGTACGACAAGACCTCCGTCGCACGCTGGCTGCGCGGGCAGCAGCCGCGCGGGCGCGCGCCCGGCATCATCGCCGAGGCGCTCGGCCGCAAGCTGGGGCGCACGGTCACGATCGACGAGATCGGCATGGCGAACGGGAAGAACCTCGCGTCCGGCGTGGGCCTCCAGTTCGCGCCGACCGTTCTCGGCGCCGTCGAGCAGGTCTGTGAGCTGTGGCGCAGCGACGTGGGGCGGCGTGACTTCCTCACCGGTTCGACGGTCGCGGCCTCGGCCCTCGTCGAACCCAGCCGCGACTGGCTGATCACCGCGCCGGACAGCCAGGTCGCGCGCGCCTCGGGCGCCCGCGTGGGCACGGCCGACGTCGAGGCCGTACGCGCGATGACCGAGGCCCTCTCCGAGCTCGACCACCGCTACGGCAGCGGGCACATCCGCCCCGTCGTCGTGCACTACCTCAACAGCGTGGTCTCCGGGCTGCTCGCGGGCTCGTACCGGGAGTCGGTGGGGCGGCAGTTGTTCGCCGCCGTCGCCCGACTGACGGAACTCGCCGGGTACATGGCGGTGGACACCGGCCAGCACGGCCTCGCCCAGCGCTACTACATCCAGTCGCTGCGCCTCGCGCAGGCCGCGGGCGACCGGGCGTACGGCGGGTACGTGCTCGCGGCGAGCATGAGCCACCTCGCCGCCTCGCTCGGGAACCCGCGCGAGATCGCGCAGTTGGCGCGCGCCGCGCAGGAGGGCGCCCGGGGGCGGGTGACGCCGCGCGCGGAGGCGATGTTCCACGCGGCGGAGGCGCGGGGGCACGCGCTGATGGGCGACGCGCGCGCGAGCCAGGCCTCGGTCACCCAGGCGCTCGGCGCGATGGACCGCGCGGACGGCGCGGAGGGCTCGGGTGACGACCCGCCCTGGATCGCGCACTTCGACCGCGCCTATCTCGCCGACGAACTCGCGCACTGCCACCGCGACCTGGGCCAGGCCGAGGCCGCCGCCGCTGCCGCCGAGGAGGCCGTCGAGGGGCACCCGGAGGGGCGTGCGCGGCGCCGCGCGATCGGCCTCTTCCTGCTCGCCGCCGCGCAGGTCCAGCAGCGCGAGATCGAGCGCGCCTGCCACACGGGCACGCGGGCCACGGAGGTGCTGACCGGACTGCGCTCGGACCGGGGCGCCGAGTATCTGGACGACTTCCGCCAGCGGCTCGAACCGTACGGGGAGGAGACCGTGGTCAGGGAGTTCTCGGCCCGCCTGGAGCTGCAGGCGGTGGCGTAGCGGGGAGCGCCGCGGACGAGCGCCACGGGGGCGCCACGGGGAGCGCCACGGGCCCCGGCGGGGGGTTGACGGGGTGCTGGTGTGGCGTATCCCTCGGTCACCAGGGTTCTTGGTCCTCCCTCCGATTCACCCGGTAGCGTGAGCCGACGATTCCGATGGCTATGCGAACGAGGAGTCTCGGTGACAACGCACAACGGACGCGGACAGGACGGCATCCCCGGCCCATCCGGGGACGCTGAACTGCCCGCGGCCACGACCCCGCAGGAGGGGGTCGTGCTCCCGGCGAACGCTGCCCCGTGGCCCTCTCCGCAGCAGGTCCAGTCCGCCCAGCAGCAGGTGCAGCCGCCCGCGGGCCAGCCGTGGGGCCAGCCCTGGGGCCCGGGCGCGGACACGGGGACGCAGGGCGCCGGGATCCCGGCGGCGCCGGGCGCCCACGCGGGACCGGGGCCGGGTGCGCTGCCGTCGCCCTCCGCCGAGGGGGGCGCCGCCGGGCCGACGGGCGCGGAACGGCCCGTGGTCGCCCAGCCGTTGCCCCCCGAGGGCGCCCCGGCGCCCCAGCGGGCCCAGCCTCCGCAGGGCCCGCCGCCGCAGGGCCCGCCTCCGCAGGGCCCGCCGCCTCAGGTCCAGGGGCAGGCTCAGCCCCAGGCGCAGATGCCGCAGCCTCCGGCACAGCCGCCCGCACAGCCCCCTGCCCAGCCGCCGATGCCGCCCGCGCAGCCGCCCGTATCGCCCGTGACGCAGACCGCCATGCCGCTGCCGCCCGCCGGGCAGTCCGAGTCGCAGGTCACGGGGGTGCCGGAGCTTCTCGGGCCGGGTAATCCGGACAGCGAGGCCGAAGCCACGCAAATGCTGCCACCCGTGGGCATATCCGGGGCGGGGGTGCCCGGTGCCGAGGACGGCACGCAGGTCCTTCCGCCCGTGCCCGCCTCGGACGAGGAGGCGACGCAGTACATGCCCCCCGTCGTCGACGCGCAGCCGGAGACGAGCGCCGAGTCGACGCAGAAGCTGCGCGCCGTACGGAAGCCCGTACGCCCGCAGGGGCAGGCCCAGCCGCAGCCCCAGCCCCAGCCGCAGCGGCAGCCGCCGGCCGGTTTCGAGAGCCTCTTCCGGCCCGAGCCGTCCGTGAAGATGGGGGCACCGGCGCCGCCGCCCGGGGACGGCGACCCGGGGTCCACCCAGAGCCTGCCCCTCTTCGAGCAGGCGGCCGAGGAGTTCGAGGACTACGAGCCGCAGGGCCGTGCCGCCCGGCGCTCCGCGGAGCGCATGAACCGGGGCCGGATGTCGCAGCCCGGGCTGCTGATCGCCTGCGGTGTCGTCGGCGTCGCCGTGGTCGGGCTGATCGTCGGCGCGACGCTCTCCGGCGGGGAGGGCGGCGATGACGCGAAGGGCGAGAAGCCCAAGGCGTCCACGGCCCCGGCGGGCCACAAGGAGTCCACCAAGCCGCCGGACCCGGCCAAGGGGCAGGCGGAGAAGCTCGACAAGCTGCTGGCCGACAGCAACAACAGCCGTTCCACGGTCGTCACTTCGGTCGCCCGTATCCGCGCCTGCAAGATGCTCGGCAAGGCCGCCGCCGACCTGCGCGGCGCCGCGAAGCAGCGCAACGGGCTGGTGACGCGGCTCGGCGAGCTGAAGACCGACAAGATCCCGAACGGGCCGCAGCTCACCGGCGCTCTCACGCGCGCCTGGAAGTCCTCCGCCTCGGCCGACGCCCACTACGCGAACTGGGCCGACCAGGTCGCGCGCGGCAAGAAGAAGACGTGCCACAAGGGCCACGCCCGCTCGACGCCCAGCGCGGCGGCGGGCAACCGCGCGAGCGGCAGCGCGACGGCGGCCAAGAAGCAGGCGGCGTCGCTGTGGAACCCGACGGCGCAGAAGTACAGCCTCACGACGCGGCAGTTCGGCGAGCTGTAGAGCTCGCAGTTCGGCGAGCTGTAGAGCCCGCGCGCGGCGGGATCCGCGAGGAACGTATGGTCGATGACCATGCAGCAAGGTTCCGTGAGGTCTTCCCGCCGTGGCCGTGGTTCCACCACCATGGGCGGCATGCCTGTCAACGACATGCCCTGGTGGCGCTGGCGCAGCAACGTGCGCTCGGCGCTGCACATGCTCTCCGACCCCGCCTTCCAGCAGGAGTGCTGGCTCGCGGGCCGCCCGGGGTACGGCGACGTCACCGACGCCGTCTACCGCCTCGTCGAGGACACCTGGCTGGACAACTGGTCGGCGGACAAGTACGTCGGGACGATCTTCCGCGACGCCCAGGAGGCCGGGCTCGTCGACGCGGCGGTGCTCCAGGTGCTGCGGATCATGCACCAGGTCGGCGCCGATGCCCCCGTCGCCTCGTACATGGAGCATCCGTCCTGGCCGGAGGCCGTACGGGCGGCCCGCGAGGCGCACGTGCTGCTGGCGACGAACGACGGGGACGACCCGGACGAGACCCCGCGCTCCCTGGACGTCCTCGCGATCATGCTCAGGACGGTGTGACGGCGGCGCGACGGCAGAGTGACGTGCGTCACGCCCCGTGCGGTATGCCAGTCTTGGGCCCATGAGCCAGTCGCAAGCCGCCGCCCCTGCCCCCTCCGCCGCCACGGAGCCGGGGCAGTACGTCCTCACCCTCTCGTGCCCCGACAACAAGGGCATCGTGCACGCCGTCTCCAGCTACCTGTTCATGACGGGCTGCAACATCGAGGACAGTCAGCAGTTCGGGGACCGTGACACCGGTCTCTTCTTCATGCGGGTGCACTTCGCGGGCGAGGTCACTCTGGAGAAGCTCCGTGCGAGTTTCGCGGCGGTGGGCGACTCCTTCCAGATGGACTGGCAGATCCACCGGGCCGACGAGAAGATGCGGATCGTGCTGATGGTGAGCAAGTTCGGGCACTGCCTGAACGACCTGCTCTTCCGCTCCCGCATCGGCGCCCTCCCGGTCGAGATCGCGGCCGTCGTCTCGAATCACACGGACTTCGCCGAGCTGTCCGCCTCGTACGACATCCCGTTCCACCACATCCCGGTCACCAAGGACACCAAAAGCGAGGCCGAGGCGCGGCTGCTGAAGCTCGTCGAGGACGAGGGCGTGGAACTCGTCGTCCTGGCCCGCTACATGCAGGTCCTCTCGGACAACCTGTGCAAGGAGCTGTCCGGCCGGATCATCAACATCCACCACTCCTTCCTGCCGAGCTTCAAGGGCGCCAAGCCGTACCACCAGGCGCACGCGCGCGGCGTGAAGCTGATCGGCGCCACGGCCCACTACGTCACGGCCGACCTCGACGAGGGGCCGATCATCGAGCAGGAGGTCGAGCGCGTGGGCCACGAGGTCACTCCGGAGCAGCTCGTCGCCGTGGGCCGCGACGTCGAGTGCCAGGCCCTGGCGCGCGCCGTGAAGTGGCACAGCGAGCACCGGGTGCTGCTCAACGGGCACCGGACGGTCGTCTTCGCGTAGCCCGCGTAGCCCGCAGCAGGGCGGCGCCCTGGACGCAGGTCCATACGCCCGTCCCGTAGGCGGCGAACCGCTCCAGCAGCCCCGGGCCGAGCCCGAGCGGGTCGTGCTGGGTGAAGAACAGCGCGGCGGCCGTCGTCGCGGCCGCGCCCAGGGCGAGTGCGA
The DNA here is from genome assembly GCF_039530985.1 of Streptomyces albiaxialis. Taxonomy (NCBI): domain Bacteria; kingdom Bacillati; phylum Actinomycetota; class Actinomycetes; order Kitasatosporales; family Streptomycetaceae; genus Streptomyces; species Streptomyces albiaxialis. The sequence goes on along the minus strand of NZ_BAAAPE010000001.1, from coordinate 417,700 downwards.
GGGCGCGCCCCCGGGGCGCACGCGCGGCGCACAGGAGACCGAGGTTCCCGAGGCCCATGAACGCTCGCAGGCGGCCGTACGGGCGCACATCTGCCGTTCGGCAGAGAACGGACGCCCGTACGCGCTCCGGGCTACAGCCGGGAGAGCGACGCCGCCGCGAAGAGCACGTCCCTGATGGCCTCCCGGTCCCCGTCCTGGCCCGCCGCCGCGTCCTGCGGGGGCACGTGTCCGGCGGCGAGCTGGCAGAACTCCATGCCGTCCAGCGCCACGTGGGCCACCGCGTCCTCCGGCGAGGCGGTCGCGCCGGGCGAGTCCAGCGGGATGTACCAGTGGCCGCCGCCGCTGCCCTCGACCTCCAGATGGAGCGTCCGGCCCGGCCTGCCCGCCGGGGCCAGCGTGCGCGGCGGCGGCGCGAGCCCCGCCCTGCGGCGCCCGGCGATGGTGCCGGGGAGCTGCCGGGCCGCGAGATCGACCAGCATGTTGAGGTGGCCGGGGACGGGCGGCCCGTACGGATAGTCGACGGCCTCCGCGATGTCCTCGGCGTGCATCCAGCACTCGAAGGCGCGGTCCAGGAAGGCGTCGCGGAGAGGGAGGGCGAAGTCTCCGTACGTGACGTCCACTCCCGCCACGTCCCCGTCGGTGAACGAGACGGAGCGGACCATCGCGTGCGTCTGGTCGCGCCACCGCTCCCGCGCGGCGGGCGAGCCCTGCGCCTTCGGGTCCTCCAGCGCCCAGAACGCCTCCGTGCGCGCCACGGGCCCCATCGGTCCGCCGACCGCTCCCGGGCCCGCTCCCGGGCCCGGTGGGGCGCCGGTCCCGTCCGGGAGGCGGGCCGCCCGGCCGAGCGGGTCGGGCAGGCCCAGCGCGGTCGCGACCAGGCCGTCGACGGCCAGCAGATGGCCGATCACCCCGGCGACGGTGGTCGTCCGCTCCGCCTCGCCCTCCCCGTCGAACCAGCGCAGCCTGACGGGCGCCCGCCACTCGTCCTCCGCCATGTCGCGCAGCAGCGCGTCGAGCCGTGAGGTCTCCGCGTCGTACGGCGCGGCCCAGCCGGGCACCGGGATACGGGCCGGGCGGCGCACCAGGCAGCCCTCCAGCACGCGGGTGCGCAGCATGGGGTCGAGGTCCAGGCTGTCCTCGGCGTGCAGCAGGCCGACCGCGTCCCGCAGGCGCAGCGCCTCCTCGGCGCACGCCGCGCAGTCGGTGAGGTGCGCCTCGACGGCGGCCGTCTCCTCGGCGGAGCAGGCGGCCAGGGCCCAGGCGCCGAGCAGCGACCTGAGGACGTTGTGGTCGTACACGTGCCCCTCCGCGTCCTGTGCCGCTCGTACGTCCTGCGGGGGTGCTCCGCTCCGGGAGGCGCCCTGGGGGCCGCCCTGCGGAGGCACGTGCGCGTCCCGCCGGGGTGCGTCGGAGCGCTGCTTCGGGGCTCGGTCGGGTCGGTCGGCTCGGTCGGGGCCCGGGGTCTTGTCGCGTCCGGGGTCCAGGGGCGCGTTCACTGCTGGTGTCCCATGCGGTGCGGTGGGGCGGGGGTCTCGCCGGGCGCGGGGGAGGCGACCCCCGGCGGCAGGGTCATCGCCGAGGAGAGGAGCTGGAGGCCGAGCCGCAGGCGGCGACGGGCCTCGTCCTCGGTGACGCCGAGGTGCTCGGCCGTCTGTCGGTAATCGCGCCGTTCGAAATAGGCCAGCTCCAGGGCGGCGCGCAGGGAGGCGGGCATCGACGTGACGATGTAGTCGGCGCGGGCGGCGGTGGAGGCGGCACGGACCTTCTCCTCGATCTGCCGGGCCCTCTCGGGGCCCAGCGGCCCGCCTCCCCGCTGCTGCTGCCGCAGCCTGCTCGCCGCGAGCCGCTGGGTGAGGGCGGCGATCCAGGAGCGCATCGGGCCCTCGCGGGGGTCGAACGCGTGCGGATTCTCCCAGACGTAACCGAACACGTCGCGGGTCGTGCTGTCGGCCGCCTCGTCGTCGTCGAGCACCCGGTGGGCGAGGCTGTGGACGAGGGAGGCGAACCGGTCGTACAGCTCGCCGAGCGCCGCCGCCTCGCCGCGCGCGAGGCGCTGCTGCATCTTCCTGTCCCAGCGCGGTGGTGTGTCGTTCGCCATGGAAGCCCCGCCCTCATGCCCGCCCTCGTGACGTTCGTCAACACCTCGAATGTAGTGCGAGGGGCTGACAACGCACGCCCCTTTACGGCAATGTGCGCCCCGGGGCGATTGCTGAAGGTGCTGATTTCGTCACAGTGCGCACCCGTGACAGAAGTCCTCAGAAGTACGACCTGGTGACGACATAGGGTCGTCCTACGGGACCAGTTTTGGCAGTAGTCGGACGGGCAGCCGAAAGCTGTAGGCGAACGACGAAGGGGTGCGGGGACGTGTCGTTGAAAGTGCTGGAGGAGGTACGGGGGGAGTGGGCCGTGCTGCGCGTCTCAGGCGAGATGGACCTGGTGACCTCTCCGGCGGTGCGGCAGCACGTGCACGACGCGGTGGCCGACGGGCGCCGCAGTCTGGTGCTCGACCTGTCCGAGGTGCTGTTCTGCGATTCCAGCGGCGTGGGGGTGCTGATCGCCTCGCGCCGTCTGATGCGCTCGTGCGCGGGACAGCTCCGGCTGATCCTGCCCGCGCAGGGCGCCGTCGACGGCTCGCACGTCAACCGCGTGCTGGCCGCGCTCGGCGTGCGGCGGCTCTTCGACTGCTACCCCGACCTGGGCGCCGCGACGGGCCACGCCGCGGTGGCGGTGCCGGGCACGGCCGGGATCCAGTCGTCCGGGGTCCAGCCCAAGACGGCCTAGCGGGCGACGGCTGGGCGGAAGCCGACGCGGCGGAAGCCGACGCGGCGGGTCCCCCGGGTCTCACGCGAACCGTTCCCGCAGTTTGTACTTGAGCACCTTGCGCAGCGCGTCGTTGCGCGGCAGCGCGTCCACGATCTCCAGCCGCTCCGGCAGCTTGTACGGGGCCAGCCCCTGCTCCCGCAGATACGCGGCGGCCTCGTCCAGTGTCAGCGCCCCGGCGCCGGGGGGCTGCTCGACCACCGCGCACACCCGTTCCCCGCGTTCCGGGTCGGGGAGTCCGATCACGGCGACGTCGCCGACCGCTGGATGTTCGTAGAGCAGTTGCTCGATCTCCTTGGCCGAAATGTTCTCGCCCTTGCGGATGATGATGTCCTTGGTGCGGCCGGTGAGGACGAGATAGCCGTCCTCGGTGAGATGTCCGAGGTCGCCCGTGACCAGGAAGCCCTCGCGGTCGAAGGCGCGGGCCGTGTCGTCCTCGTCCAGATATCCCTGGCACACCGCCTCGCCGCGCAGCCGGACCTCGCCGTCCGTCCCCGGCGGCAGGGGAGCGCCGTCCGCGTCGGTGATCCGGATCTCCATGGCCTCGGGGGGCCGCCCCTCCGTGGTGGCCAGGCGTTCCGGGGTGTCGTCGGGGGCGCCCATGGTGATCATGGGGGCCTCGGTCATCCCGTAGCCGTGGGTGAGCTGGCAGCCCATCTCCTTGACGACCTCGTGGTACAGCTCCGGCGGCTTCGCGGCGCCGCCGCCCGCCAGCAGCCGCAGGCTGGGGACGATCCTCTTGCCGGGCCGTTCGCGCTGCTGGGCCAGGAACATCGAGTAGAAGGCCGTCGAGCCGCCCGCGACGGTGACGCCGTGCCGGCGGTACGCGTCGAGCGCGTCCGGCATCGCGAACCGCTCGAAGAGCACGGCTGGGAAGCCGTACATCAGCAGCATCACCGTGTAGTCGGGCCCGGCTATGTGGGCGTACGGGAAGGCCATCGAGCCGACGTCGTCGGGGCGCAGGCGCAGGGCGTGCGCGAGGCAGGCGCCGCCCGCGATGAGGCTCCGGTCGGTGTGCAGCACGCCGCGCGGGGACGAGGTGGTGCCGGACGTCCAGTAGATCCACCGTACGGCCGTACCGTCGTCGGGCGGGGGCGGCAGTGTGGAGGGATCGCCCTCGGGGAGCGTGTCGTAGACCCTGAACAGGTTCAGGGGGCGGTCGAGTCCGGGGGCGATCCCCCGCGCCATCTCGCCGTGGTCGAACCCCCGCCAGAGGCCGGGATGGGCGAAGTGGCGTGCCCCCGTGGCCCGGAGGGCGAGACGGACCTCCCGTTCCCTGTAGAAGGGGATGACGGGTGTCTGCCGTACGCCGAGACGGGCGAGGGCGAAGGTCAGCACGACCGTCTCGATACGGGTGGGCAGTTGCCAGGCGACGGTGTGCCCGGGGGCGATCCCGGCGGAGTGCAGCCCGGCGGCCGTCCGTTCGGCCCCCTCGCGCAGGGCGCCGAAGGTGAGGGTCCTGTCGTCGTCCGGCGTGTCACCGGCCTGGATCAGCACGGTCGCGTCGGGGGAGAGCGCGGCCCTGCGGTCGAGCAGCTCCCACAGGGTGCGGGACGCGCCGAGGGTGTGGGGTGTGTCGCTGGTGGCCGTGGTGGTGGGCATGGCGGTCCGCCTCCCGAGCTGACGCATCGTCAGGTATGGCCGGAAGCGTAAGCCCCGGCGCCTTGTCGGTCCAGAGGTCGCGGGTCTAGCCTGTTTCTGACGGAGCGTCAGATAGCTGTCCGGCAGCGGCAGCGACTTCAGGCAGGGGGCACCAGCGTGACCGGATCCGAGGAACTGCCAAGGATCATCAGCGTCGACGACCATGTGATCGAGCCCGCGCACCTCTTCGACACCTGGCTCCCGAAGAAGTTCCGGGACCGAGGTCCCCAGCCGCTCACCGCCGGGATCGGCGAACTGGAGTACGTCGGCGGCAAGTACCAGATCACCATGGACCCTGACGGCCCGCCGACCGACTGGTGGATCTACGAGGACCTGAAGTTCCCGTACAAGCGCAACATCGCCGCCGTCGGCTTCGACCGGGACGAGATGACCCTGGAAGGCATCACCCGCGCCGAGATGCGCCGCGGCTGCTGGGACCCCGCCGAGCGGTTGCGCGACATGGACGCCAACCATGTCGAGGGCTCGCTCTGTTTCCCGACCTTCCCGCGCTTCTGCGGTCAGACCTTCGCCGAGGCGCACGACAAGGACGTCGCCCTCGCCTGCGTGCGGGCGTACAACGACTGGATGGTGGAGGAGTGGTGCGGCGGCAGCGGGGGACGGCTCATCCCGCTGTGCATCGTGCCCCTGTGGGACGTCGGGCTGGCCGTCGCGGAGGTGCGCAGGAACGCCGGGCGGGGCGTGCGCGCCGTGACGTTCAGCGAGATCCCGACCCACCTGGGCCTGCCGAGTATCCACTCCGGCTACTGGGACCCGCTCTTCGCCGCCTGCGAGGAGACGGGAACGGTGGTGTGCATGCACATCGGCTCGTCCTCGCAGATGCCCGCCGCCTCCCCGGACGCGCCCCCGGCGGTGCAGGCCTCGCTCTCCTTCAACAACGCGATGGCCTCGATGATGGACTTCCTCTTCAGCGGCGTCCTGGTCCGCTTCCCCCGCCTCAAACTGGCCTACGCGGAGGGCCAGATGGGCTGGATCCCCTACGCCCTGGAGCGCGCGGACGACGTGTGGGAGGAGCACCGTGCGTGGGGCGGCGTACGGGACCTGATCCCCGAGCCCCCGTCCACGTACTACTACCGGCAGATCTTCTGCTGCTTCTTCCGCGACAAACACGGTGTCGCGTCACTCGATGCGGTCGGCCGCGACAACGCGACCTTCGAGACGGACTACCCCCACGTCGACTCGACCTTCCCGCACACCAAGGAGGTCGCCCTGGAGCATGTGAAGGGCCTCGACGACGAGACCGTGTGGAAGCTGATGCGGGGCAACGCCATCCGGATGCTCGACCTCGACCTGGACCGCACGCCCGGGCAGTACCGCTCGCGCGCGTCCCGGGCGGGCTGACGGGCGCGCGATGGACCTCGGGCACACGGAGGAGGAAGAGGAGTTCCGGCGGACGCTGCGCGCCTGGCTGGCGAAGACGCTGCCCGGGCTGCCGCCGAAGCCCGACCCGCTGGACTGGCCCGCGCGCCGGGCGTACGACATGGGCTGGCAGCGCACGCTCTACGACGCCGGGTACGCCGGACTGCACTGGCCCAAGGACGCGGGCGGCCGGGGCGCGACGCCCACCCAGCACCTGATCTACCTGGAGGAGACCGAGCGCGCGGGCGCCCCCTACGTCGGTGCGGGCTTCGTCGGGCTGCTGCACGCCGGGCCGACGATCGCCGCCGAGGGCACCGAGGAGCAGCGCCGCCGGTGGCTGCCGCCGGTCCTGCGCGGCGACGAGGTGTGGTGCCAGGGCTTCAGCGAACCGGACGCCGGATCCGACCTGGCGGCGCTCCGTACGCGCGCCGTACGGGACGGCGACGACTACGTGGTCACCGGGTCGAAGATCTGGACCTCGCACGCCGAGGTGGCCGACTGGTGCGAACTCCTCGTCCGCACCGACCCGGAGGTACCTCGCCACCGAGGTATCTCGTGGCTCGCACTGCCCATGGACGCGCCCGGAGTGACCGTACGGCCGCTGCGGACCCTCGCGGGCACGGCCGAGTTCGCCGAGGTCTTCCTGGACGAGGTGCGCGTCCCGGTGGCCAACAGGGTGGGCGAGGAGAACGACGGCTGGCGCGTCACCATGGTCACGCTCTCCTTCGAGCGCGGGACGGCCTTCGTGGGGGAGGTCGTCGCGTGCCGCCGCCTGCTGGGCGAACTGGCCCGCGCGGCACGGGCGAACGGCCGCTGGGACGACGCCGTGCTCCGCCGGAGGCTGGGCCGGCTGAACGCCGAGTTCACCGCGCTGTGGCGGCTCACCCAGTGGAACGTCAGCGAGGCCGAGCACGCGCTGCGCCGCGGCGGCACGGGCGTACCGGGAGTGGGCGGCTCGGTGTTCAAGCTGCGCTACTCGCAGGCCCGCCAGGAGCTGTACGACGCGGCGGCCGAGGTGCTGGGCCCGGACGGCGGCGCCCTCGACGCGGACGAGGCGTGGACGGCCGACCGGCTCTCCTCGCTCGCGTACACCATCGCGGCGGGCACCTCGCAGATCCAGCGGAACATCGTCGCCGAGCGCATCCTCGGCCTTCCGAAGGGACGGTGACCCCGGCCGTGGACTTCCGGCTCACGGACGACCAGGAGGCGCTGCGGCGCGGCACCAGGGAACTGCTGGACGCGCGCTGCGGGCGGGACGCGCTGCGGCGCGCCGCGGGCGACGGCTCCGGGCCTCCGCCCGCCCGGCTCGACCGGGCGCTCTGGCGCGAACTGGCCGACGCCGGGTTCTTCGCGCTCGCGCTCCCGGAGGCCGAGGGCGGGGTGGGCCTCGGCCTGCCCGAGACGGTGCTCGTCATGGAGGAGGCGGGCCGGGCGCTGGTCCCGGGGCCGCTGGCGGCGAGCTGGCTGGCGGCGACGGCGGGGCTGGTGCCGGGGGCCGCGGACGGGACGGCGGTGGTCACGGCGCTGGAGCGGGCGGAGGGGCCGGTGGAACACCTGGAGGCTGCCGACCGCGTACTGGTGCTCGACGGCGACGGCCCGCCCCGTACGGTCGCGCCGGAGTCCCTGCGCGCGGAGCCCGTACGGTCCGTGGACCCGCTCTCGCCGCTGCACCGGGTGACGGGCGGCCCGGCGACGCGCGCGGCCGGAGAGGCGCCGGAGGGCGTCGACGGAGCGCGGCTGCGCCGGGAGGGGGCGCTGCTGACGGCGGCGCAGCAGCTCGGCAGCGCGGGCCGGACCGTCGAGATGGCCGTCGGATACGCACGTGAGCGCGAGCAGTTCGGACAGCCGATCGGCGCTTTTCAGGCCGTCAAGCATCTGTGCGCCGAGATGCTGGTGCGGACGGAAACAGCCAGAAGTGTGGTTTACGCCGCGGCTCTGACAGAAGACGGTACGGAGACGGCGGCCGCGAAGCTCCTGGCCGACGAGGCGGCGGTGCGCAACGCGCGGGACTGTCTCCAGGTGCACGGCGGCATGGGCTTCACCTGGGAGGCCGACGTCCATCTCCACCTCAAGCGGGCGTGGCTGCGCGCGGGGCAGTGGCAGAGCGTTGTGACTGCAGAGGAGAAATTGGCGACAGCGCTCTAAAGAACGTTTAGCCAAATGATGTCCAAATTCATCCCGGTAATTAACCGTTGCGTGATTACGCTGCGTTGATAGCGCGTCGTGTCCAGGATGTGACCACCCTCAAGCGGGAGATCTCATTCCGCTCGGGTACGCTCCCTCGGGTGCACGTACCGAGTTCTTCCCGCGGCGAGCCTTCCACGGCCGCCCCGCTCCTGGTGTCCAGGCAGGCGGGGAAGGGAAGCCGGAGGTGGCGCGGGGGATCGTCGCCGGAACGTTCGACTCGTCCGGATCGGCGTCGCACAGTATGCAGTACGTCTACTCCTTTGCGCCGGAATATGCCTGAAGCGCTTGTTGCAGTGACTATGCGTCAACCATGCTGTTCCTCGCTGAAGTCACAATCCGTGACTTCATGGAGACGCGAGGCGACGTGTCCGCCAGTTCGGATGGTGTGAGCGGTGCAGGTGCTTCAGGAGCAGTTGGAGATCAGCCCCGACCCGACGGAGGTGGGGCGGGCCCGGAGGTGGGCCCGTTCCCGGCTCGCGGGTGCCGGGGTCGACGCGGACGAATCCCTGTCCGAGACGCTGATTCTGCTGATCTCGGAACTCGTGACCAATGCGGTTGTGCACACAGGTTGTCCGGCTGTGCTGTGCATGCTTCTGCCGAGACAGGGCGTGGTCGACTCCGTGCGCGTGGAGGTCGCGGACGCGAGCAGCCGCCCGCCGCGCCAGCGCCAGGCCGAGGGCGAGGACACCAACGGGCGCGGACTGGAACTGGTCTCCGGACTCGCCGACCGCTGGGGCTGGGAGCAGGAGGGCGGGGGCAAGCGCGTCTGGTGCGAGCTGGACCGCGCCCGCGACGGCGCCCACGACGGGGCCCGCGACGGCGCCCACGACGGCGCGACGTCCGATCCGGTCGATCCCCGGATACTGGGCACCGCGGTGCCGGAGGCGCTGGGTCTGGGCGCGTTCGGCTGAGGACGCGCCAGGACAAAGCGGGCATAACACCCAAAGTCCAGACCAGGTGTTGACGTGTCGTGTCTGGTTGATCACCCTTGGGTGGAGCGATTCGTCGCGAGGGGACGCCGAGGAACGTGAGGTTCCTCGGCGAGTGCGGGTCGCGGTCCGGCGTCAGCCTCCACGGAGGCAGGGCCTGAGCGCCGGAGCCGGGTGGCGGTCCGCTGTGCCGTGCTCGGGGTGCGCATAGGCGCACCGCCACCCGACCGGCCGTCCCGCACGCCCTCCGCGCCCTCCACGCTCCGCCCGTCCGGGCGCGGGCTAGGCTCTTGCCCCCATGGACCACCACCCCCTCGCGGAGCGCCGTTTCCGCTTCCGCATCCGCCGCAGGGCGCGGCTCTTCGGTGCGGTGCCGCTGCTCGTCGCGGGAGTCACGGGCGTCGCGGGAGTCGCGGGCGTGACCGCGTGCAGCTCGGACTCCTCCGGATCGGATTCCGCGGATCTGAAGAGCTTCCGTACGCAGTACAAGGGGCAGTGCGCCTCGCTGGCCGGTGAGGGCAGTGCCGCGCAACTGGCCCGTATCGTCCCGGACGCCCGTACGTTCGGGATCTCCGCGGGCAAGGCACGCTGCGTCGTGAAGGCCGACGGGAAGCGGGCCGTCACCCTGGCCGTCGAACCGGCGCGCGGCAAGGAGGACTGGCAGGCGGACGTGGTCGCCGGGGTGAAGTGGGGCAGCGACCAGGAGCGCCTGGACAAGTTCGGCGGCGGCTACGTCAGCGGCAGCGCCGCCGCCCTGTATGTGCCGTGCCCGGGGAAGCGGGCGCGGAGCGTGCTCGTCACCTCGCCCCCGGGCGGGCACCACAAGAAGGACCTCGCGACGCTGGCCGAACGTACGGCCGCGCGATCGGTCAAGCGCGCGGGTTGCTGAACGAGCCGCTGAGCGGGTTGCTGAACGAACTGCTGAGCGGGCGGCTGAGCGGGCCGGCCCTCCGGCTCAGAGGACGGCGACCGGCGCCACCGGCGCGCCCGTCCCGCCCGTGAACGGCTCGGGCGTCGCCGTCAGCAGGAAGTCGTAACGCCCCTCCTCCGCGCAGACCTCCGACAGGCCCTCCAGGTTCCAGTTCTGGCCCTGGAGCATGCCCATCTCGACGAGGTCCAGGGCGTGCACGGGCATCCAGAGGTTCTCGACCTCGGGCGGGAAGATCTCGAAGGTGAGGGTGTCGTCGGCGACGGCCGCCACGTCGCGCTCGTGGAACCACTCGGGCGCGTACAGCGACAGACCCGGCGACGGATACGCGTACGCCTGTTTGTCGCCTGCCAGGTAGTGCTGGATCTGCCCCGTCCTGACCAGGACGATGTCGCCCGCCCGTACGCGGGTCCCGGCCATTTCCTCGGCCGCGGCGAGGTCCTCGGGCCCGACCGCGTGCGTGCCCTCCAGCCGGTCCTCGCCCCTGGCGCGCGCGACGTCCAGCAGGACGCCGCGTGAGACGAGCGAGGGGATCTTCTCGATCCCGGCGAACGCGGCGCCGCCGTGCGCGGTCACGGTGCCGGCGGGACGCCCGTTGTAGAGCCTGCCGCCGTGCGAGACGTGGGCGAGGCCGTCCCAGTGGGTGGCGGCCTGGAGGCCCATGGTGACCGCGTCGTCGTTGGTGGCGACGGTGCCGGGGCCGAAGATCTCCAGGTTGATCGCGACCATCGTGTGCAGTGGATTGACGCGGCCGGGGATCATCCCCGTCTGCACGCCGTCCTGCTGGAGGGGGAGCCCAAGGGGCACGCGGCGACCCGAACGTACGGCCGCGGCGGCCGTACGGACGACCTCGTCGGTGATCAGGTTGAGCGTGCCGATCTCGTCGTCCCGGCCCCATCGCCCCCAGTTGTTCACGCGCTTGGCGATGTCCTGGAACTCCTGCGGCAGCGTCATCGGTCCTCCCGGGGCTGGACTGCCTTTCCGCGTACGGCACTTGCCGGGCACTCGCCGGTTCCGGCGTCCGGTCCCGGTATCCGGTCCGGTATCCGGTTCCGGCGTCCGGGTCTTGTGTTCGCCCGGTGTCTGCTCAAGAATCTAACGGTCCGTCAGAAAACTCGGGAAGGGGCGCGGCGTGGGGAACTTCCTGTCAGGCAAGGTCGTCGCCGTCACGGGCGCGGGGCGGGGCATCGGGCGCGCGGTCGCGCTCGCCTGCGCCGCCGAGGGCGCCAAGGTCGTCGTCAACGACTACGGGGTCTCCATCGAGGGCGGCGAGCCCGAGAGCGAGGTCGCCGAGGCCGTGGCGAAGGAGATCGTCGCGGCGGGCGGTGAGGCCGTGGCCGTCGCCGACGACGTCTCGACGATGGACGGCGGCCAGCGGATCGTGGACACCGCGCTCGCGCGCTACGGGCGCGTGGACGGCGTCGTCTGCGTCGCCGGCATCTTGCGCGAGCGGATGCTCTTCAACATGACCGAGGACGAATGGGACCCCGTCGTCGCCACCCACCTCAAGGGCACCTTCACCCTCTTCCGCGCCGCGAGCGCCGTCATGCGCCGCCAGGGATCCGGCGCGCTCATCGGCTTCACCAGCGGCAATCACCAGGGCTCGGTCTCCCAGGCCAACTACGCCTCGGCCAAGGGCGGCATCATCTCCCTCGTCCGCAGCGCGGCCCTGGGCCTGCACAAGTACGGCGTCGTCGCCAACGCCGTCGCGCCCGTCGCCCGCACCCGGATGTCGGCCAACGTGCCCATGGAGCTGAAGGAGATCGGCGAGCCCGAGGACGTCGCCCCGCTCGTCGTCTATCTGCTCAGCGACCGCGCCAGGGACGAGGAGATCACCGGGCAGGTCTACACCGTCGCCGGGCCCAAGATCGCCGTATGGGCCCAGCCGCGCGAGCTGCGCGCCGCGTACGCGGACGGGCACTGGACCCCGGAACAGATAGCCGACCACCTGCCCGGAACGGTCGGCAAGGACCCGATGCCGATGCTGGAGCGGCTGAAGGAGATGGCGCGGGCGGCGGCCAACAAGGAACGCCCCAACGCCTGACGCGCCCCCTGGACCCCTGGATCCCTGGCCCCTGGACCCCTGGATCCCTGGGCCCCTGGGCCCCTGGGCCCCTGGGCCCCTGGGCCCCTGGGCCCCTGGGCCCCTGGGCCCCTGGGCCCTGCGCACCCCGACGCCCGTGACCTCTTCAGGAAGGGCAGGAGGAGCCGGCCATGGATTTCGCCCTCACCCCCGAGGACGAGGACTTCCGCGCCGAGGCCCGCGCCTGGCTCGGCGCGCACCTCGTCGGCGAGTACGCCCGCGCCGCCGGACAGGGGCGCCCCGGCAGCGAGCACGAGGCCACCGGCGTACGCCGCCGCTGGGAACGCGAACTCGGCGGCGCCGGATGGATCGGCCTCGGCTGGGACCCCCCGCACGGCACCTACGGCAACAGGTCGGCGACCCTCATCCAACAGGTCGTCTGGGCCGAGGAATACGCCCGCGCGGGCGCACCCGGACGCGTCGGCCACATCGGCGAGAACCTCCTCGCCCCCACCCTCCTCGCCTACGGCACCGAGGAGCAGCGGCGCCGCTTCCTCCCCGCCATCGCGCGCGGCGAGGAACTGTGGTGCCAGGGCTACAGCGAGCCCGGCGCGGGCTCCGACCTCGCCGCCGTCCGCACCTCGGCCGTACGGGACGAGGGCGGCAGCGGCGACTACCGGATCACCGGCCAGAAGATCTGGACCTCGCTCGCCCAGGACGCCGACTGGTGCTTCGTCCTGGCCCGCACCGAGGAGGGCGCCAGGGGGCACCGGGGTCTCTCCTTCCTGCTCGTGCCCATGGACCAGCCGGGCCGGATCGAGGTCCGGCCGATCCGGCAGATGTCGGGAACCTCGGAGTTCAACGAGGTCTTCTTCGACGGCGCCGCCGCCCGGGCCGAGCACCGGGTCGGCGCCGAGGGCGACGGCTGGCGCGTCGCCACCGGACTGCTCGCCCTGGAGCGCGGCGTGTCCACCCTCGTCCAGCAGATCGGCTTCGCCGCCGAACTGGACGAGGTGCTGCGCTCCGCCCTGCGCACCGGCGCGGCCCGCCGCGACCCCGTCCTGCGCGATCAGCTCGTCCGCGCCTGGGCCGAGTTGAGGACCATGCGCTGGAACGCGCTGACCACCCTCGGCGGCGGCGAGGACCCCGGAGCGCCCAGCGTCGCCAAGCTCCTCTGGGGCGGCTGGCACCAGCGCCTGGGGGAGCTGGCCATGCGCGTACGCGGCGCGGAGGCGGCGCTCGGCCCCGACGACTGGTCGCCGGAGCACCCCTACGAACTCGACGCCTGGCAGCGGCTGTTCCTCTTCACCCGCGCCGACACGATCTACGGCGGCTCGGACGAGATCCAGCGCACCATCCTCGCCCAGCGCGTGCTGGGCCTGCCCAGAGAGGCACGCACGTGACCGAGAGGCACGCGCACGTGACCGAGAGAGGCACGCACGTGACGACGACACCGCGCACACCCACGGCGCCCCCGGCACCCGGAACCGGCCCGGCGCCGCGCGCCCACCAGCACTGGATCGACGGCTCATGGCACCAGCCGGCGGCCGGGCACTACGAGATCACCAACCCCGCCACCGAGGAGCCCGTCGGCCTCGCGCCCGAGGGCGGCGCGGACGACATCGACGCCGCCGTGCGCGCGGCCCGTGCGGCCCAGGAGGCCTGGGCCGCCACGGCGCCCGAGGAACGGTCCGCCGTGCTGGACCGCGTCGCCACGCTCCTCGCCGAACGGGGCCGCGACCTCGTGCCGCTGCTCCAGGCCGAGACCGGCGCCACGATGAAGGTCGCACGCGGCATGCAGATGCCGACCGCCGCCGACCGCTTCCGCCGCTACGCGCGCGGTGCGCTCGAACCGGACACCGTGCCGCTGGCGCCGCAGCCCGTGAAGGCCAGCGCGCTGGCCCCCGGCGGACTGCTGGGCGCGGCGGCCGTGCGCCGTCCCGTCGGGGTCGTCGGCTGCGTCACCTCCTACAACTTCCCCGTGGTCAACCTGGCCGGGAAGGTCGCGCCCGCGCTCGCGATGGGCAACGCCGTCGTGTGCAAGCCCGCGCCGCAGGACCCGCTGACCTGCCTGGAGCTGGGCCCACTGCTCCAGGAGGCCGGGCTGCCGGACGGCCTCTACAACGTCGTCACCGGCTCCGGCGCCGCGACCGGGGAGGCCCTGGTCGCGCATCCGGACGTCGACATGATCAGTTTCACCGGCTCCACCTCCGTGGGAAAGAAGATCGCTGAGTCCGCGGCGCGCACGATGAAGCGCACCTTGATGGAACTGGGAGGAAAAGGGGCAGCGCTGATCATGGAGGATGCCGGGGAGAGCATCCGCAGCGCGGCTTTGGGCTCGGTCGCCTCGACCTGGGCTTTTCACAGCGGCCAGATCTGCACGGCGCCGACGCGCGTGCTCGTGCACCACTCGCACTACGACGAGTTCGTGACTGCGCTTTCACAGTACGCCGCGTCAATGCGGGTTGGGGATCCCACGGAAGAGGGAACCCTCGTCGGCCCGTTGATCTCCGCGGCCCAGCGCGACCGCGTCGAGGCGTACGTGCAGGGCGCCCGGGACCAGGGGGCAAAGATCCTCGCGGGCGGCGAGCGCCCGGCCGCGCCCGCCACCGGCTTCTACGTGGCCCCGACGCTCATCGCCGGAGTCACCCCCGAGATGACCGTGGCCCGCGAAGAGCTGTTCGGGCCCGTCGTCGTGGCCCTGCCCTTCGAGGACGACGACGAGGCCGTGCGGATCGCGAACGGGACGCCGTACGGCCTCTACGACTACGTGTTCAGCGGCGACGCGGGCCGGGCCTGGCGTCTCGCGGGCCGGCTGCGCAGCGGCAACGTCGGCATCAACACCGTGCAACGGCACCCCGAGACCCCCTTCGGCGGTTTCAAGGAGTCCGGCGTCGGCAGGGACGGCGGCTCCTTCGGGCTGCACGCGTACAGCGAACTCCAGTCCATCGTCTGGTGAGGACCGTCCGGTGACGGATCCGGTGAGGGAGGGGTCATGCGAGGCGTGATCTTCGAGGGTGAACGGGCCCAGGTCGTCGGCGACCTGGAGGTGCGCGCCCCCGGGCCCGGCGAGGTCCAGGTCGGCATCCGGGCCGCAGGTCTCTGCCACAGCGACCTGTCGGTGATCGACGGGACGATCCCGTTCCCCCGGCCCGTCGTGCTGGGGCACGAGGGCGCCGGCGTGGTCGAGGCGGTGGGCGAGGGCGTCGCGCACGTCGCGCCCGGCGACCATGTGGCGCTGTCTACGATCGCGAACTGCGGCATGTGCGCGGAGTGCGGGCGCGGCAGGCCGACCATGTGCCGCCGTGCCATCGGCAGGCCGGAGCGGCCCTTCACGCGCGGGGGCGAGCCGCTGTTCAACTTCGCCGCGCTCTCCGCGTTCGCGGAACGCACCGTCGTCAAGGCCGTCCAGGCCGTGCCGGTCCCCGAGGACATCCCCTTCACGTCCGCCGCGCTGATCGGCTGCGGCGTCGTCACGGGCGTGGGCGCCGCGCTCAACAGGGCGCTGGTGGAGCGCGGCGACTCGGTCGTGGTGATCGGTACGGGCGGCATCGGCCTCAACGTCATCCAGGGCGCGCGGATCGCCGGGGCCGGGGAGATCGTCGCGGTGGACGCCAACCCGGCGAAGGAGGGCGTGGCACTGCGGTTCGGCGCCACCCGGTTCGTGGACGCCTCCGCCGTGGACGACGCCCCCGCCGCGGTCCGGGAGACCCTTCCGGACGGCGCCGACCACGCATTCGAGTGCGTCGGCAGCACCGCGCTCATCCGGCAGGCCGTCGATCTGCTGGACCGGCACGGGCAGGCGGTGCTGCTGGGTGTGCCGCCCGCCGACGCCGAGGCGTCCTTCCGGGTCTCCTCCATGTACCTCGACAAGTCCATCCTGGGCTGCCGTTACGGCTCGTCCCGTCCGCAGCGGGACATCGCGCTCTACGCCGACCTGTACCGGCGGGGGAGGCTCCTCCTGGACGAACTGGTCACCGAGGTCTATCCGGTCGAGGACTTCGACAAGGCGGCCGACGACGCGCACCACGGACGGGTGGCCCGGGGGGTGCTCACGTTCTGACGGCGGTCACGCCGTGCGGGCTCACGTTCTGACGGCGAACGTCCGCCTGTAGGCCGCGGGGGAGACCCCGAGCGCCGAGTGGAAGTGCGACCGCAGCGAGGAGGGCGAGCCGAAACCGGCCGTCTCCGCCACCCGGTCGATCGCCATGTCGCTGCTCTCCAGTAGGTGCCGGGCCCGTTCGACGCGCTGCTGGGTGAGCCAGCGCTGTGGACTGAGCCCGGTCTCCTCGCGAAAGCGGCGCGTGAACGTCCGTACGCTCATCGACTCCCGTGCCGCCAGGTCGCGGAGGGTCAGCGGTCTGTCCAGATGGTCGAGCGCCCAGGCGCGGGCCGTGCCCGTGGTGCGGATGTCGGACTGCGGGACGGGACGGACGGTGAACTGGGCCTGCCCTCCGCTGCGCTGCGGCGGTACGACCGTACGCCGCGCGACCGAGTTCGCCACCTCGGAGCCGAAGTCCGAGCGCACCATATGGAGGCACAGATCGATGCCGGAGGCCACACCGGCGGACGTCAGGACGTCGCCCTCGTCCACGTAGAGCACGTCCGGCTCCAGGCGGACGCGCGGATAGAGCGCGCGGAAATGGTCGGCCGACGCCCAGTGGGTGGTCGCCCGCCGTCCGTCCAGCAGCCCGGCAGCGGCCAGGACGAAGGCCCCCGTGCAGATGGAGGCGATACGGGCGCCCGGCCGGATCCTGGCGAGGGCGTCGGAGAGCGGCGCCTCCAGGATGCCCGTCGTGAACGCGCCGTCCGTCTCGTGCGCGGCCGGAACGATCACGGTGTCCGCCTCTTCGAGGGCCTCGGGACCGTGGTCGACGTTGACGGTGAAATCCGCGTCCGTACGGACCCGGCCCGGCGCCGGAGCGGACGCGGTGCAGGTCACGACCTCGTACAGCAGGGTGTCGTCCGCCGTCTTGGAGCGGCCCATGAGGCGGTGCGGGATGCCCAGCTCGATGGGGAGCAGCCCGTGGCGCACGAGAACGGCCACCCGGTGCCGCTCGGGATACCGGAACACGCTCATGGCCCGATCCTCGCACACGATGGCCGTCGGGCCACTCGTGCGGCGTGATCGTCCCGCCGAGACTCGGTTCCGTGACGCAGACGACCGCATCGCATCTCACAGACGAGCCCCCGCCCTCCGGACCGCCCGGGAAGGACGGCACGGGCGGGCGGAAACCGCGGGTGCACCGTGCGTGGACCGTCGCCGCCGTGACCTTCGTGACGATCATCGGCGCCGCGGGCTTCGCCTCCATGCCGGGCCTGCTGATCGACCCGCTGCACGGGGAGTTCGGCTGGTCGCGCGGCACCGTCGGCTTCGCCGTCTCGGTGAACCTCGCGCTCTACGGGCTCACCGCGCCGTTCGCCGCCGCCCTGATGGACCGCTTCGGCATGCGCAAGGTGGTCGCCGTCGCGCTCACGACCATCGCGGCGGGGGCGGCGCTGACGACCGTGATGACCGCGAGCTGGCAGCTCGTGCTCTTCTGGGGCGTCCTCGTCGGCCTCGGCAGCGGCTGCATGGCCCTCGCGTTCTCCGCGACGGTCACCAACCGCTGGTTCGTACGGCGCAAGGGACTCGTGACCGGCATCCTGACGGCGGCCGGCGCCTCCGGGCAGTTGGTCTTCCTGCCCCTGCTGTCCTGGCTGATCGAGGAGTACGACTGGCGCCCCGCGGCCGTCACGGTCGCGCTGACCGCGCTCGCGGTGGTGCCGTTCGTCTGGCTGCTGCTGCGCGACCACCCGGCCGACGTCGGCCTCGCCCCGTACGGCGCGCCGGAGTTCGTGCCGAAACCACCGCCCCGTACGGGCGCGGGAAAGCGTGCCCTGCGCGTCCTGTTCGACGCCGCTCGGACGGGCCCCTTCTGGCTGCTCGCCGGGACCTTCGCGATCTGCGGCGCGACCACCAACGGACTGGTGAAGACACACTTCGTGCCGTCCGCGCACGACCATGGCATGCCGGTGACGGCGGCGGCCGGGCTGCTCGCGGTGGTCGGGGTCTTCGACGTGGTGGGCACCATCGCGTCCGGATGGTTCACGGACCGTTTCGAGGCGCGCCGTCTGCTCTCCCTGTACTACGCGCTGCGCGGCGTCTCCCTGATGTTCCTGCCGATGTTGCTCGCCCCGAGCGTCCACCCGCCGATGATCTTCTTCATCGTCTTCTACGGCCTCGACTGGGTGGCCACCGTGCCGCCCACGCTCGCCCTGTGCCGCGAGCACTACGGCGAGGACAGCGCGATCGTCTTCGGCTGGGTCCTCGCCTCGCACCAGGTGGGCGCCGGGGTGGTGGCGTTCCTGGGCGGGGTCGCACGGGACGTGTTCGGCTCGTACGACGTCGTCTGGTACTCCTCGGGCGCCCTGTGCGCCGTCGCCGCGCTGATGGCCCTGGTGATCCGGAGGGGCCGCGCGGACCAGGGGTGAGGGTTCACGGGACGGCGGGGGACGCGGGCTGGACGCGGAAGGTGCGGCGGTAGGCGCGGGGTGAGACGCCGATGACGGCCCGCATGTGCTGGCGCAGGGACGCGCCCGTGCCGAAGCCCGCGTCCGCGGCGATACGGTCGACGCTCAGATCGGTCTCCTCCAGCAACTGGCGCGCGTGGTCGATCCGCTGCCGGGTGAGCCACTGGACCGGGGTCTGCCCGGTCTCCTCGCGGAAACGGCGCGTGAACGTCCGTACGCTCATCGACTCCTGGGCCGCCATCTCGCCCAGCGACACGGGGCGGTCCAGATGGCGCAGGGCCCACGCGCGCGCGTTGCCCGTGGAGGAGCGCTGTGCCGGTGGCACCGGGCGGGGGATGAACTGGGCCTGCCCTCCGTCCCTGTGGGGCGGTACGACCGTTCTGCGGGCCACCGTGTTGGCGACGGCCGTGCCGTGGTCGCGGCGGATGATGTGGAGGCACAGGTCGATGCCGGACGCCTCGCCGGCGGAGGTGAGCACGTCGCCCTCGTCCACGTAGAGCACGTCCGGGTCTACCTCGACACCGGGGTATCTCGCGCGGAAATCGTCGACCGAGCGCCAATGGGTCGTCGCCCTCCGCCCGTCCAGCAGTCCGGCAGCGGCCAGAACGAAGGCCCCCGTGCAGATGGAGGCGATACGGGCGCCGGGCCGGATGCGGGCCACGGCGGCGGCGAGCGGCGGGGGCAGCGTGCCGTCCGTCTCGGTCTCGTCGGCCACGTGCGTCGCCGGGACGAGCACCGTGTCGGCCTCTTCCAGCGCCTCGGGGCCGTGGGCGACATGAATGGGGAAATCGGCGTCCGTAGGGACGGGACCGGGCGCCGGGGCGCACGTCACCACCTCGTACAGGGGCTCGCCCTCGGGGGACTCCGCGTAGCCGAAGAGCTGATGGGCGAGGCCCAGCTCCATGGGCATCACGCCCTCGCGCACCAGCACCGCGACCCGGTGGGGACCCTCGCCGTTCCCCGGGTTCCGTTCCTGGAAGACACTCATGGCCAGATTCTTTCACATGCTGACGATATGGCCACTCGTTCCCCGCGTCCCGGCCGCGCAGGATCGAGGGCATGAAGGTGCTCTGGATATTCGCCCACCCGGAAGCGGGCTCACTGAACGGCTCCCTGCGCGACGAGGGCGTACGCGCCCTGCGCGAGCAGGGGCACGAGGTACGGCAGTCGGACCTGTACGCCATGGGATGGAAGGCGGTCGTGGACCGTACGGACGTCGCGTTCGACGACGGGGACCACGGCCGGATGGTCGTAGGCGACGCCCAGGAGGCCGCCTACCGGGCGGGCACGCTCAGCCCCGACATCCGTGCCGAGCAGGAGAAGCTCGAATGGGCGGACACGGTGGTGCTGCACTTCCCCCTGTGGTGGTTCGGCCCGCCCGCCATCCTGAAAGGCTGGTTCGACAGGGTGCTCGTCCAGGGCTTCGCCCAGGTGGTCACCGACGCGGAGGGACGCACGCGCCGCTACGGCGACGGGGGACTCGCGGGCAAGCGCGCCCTCGTGGTGACGTCCGTGGGCGCGCGGGAGTCCTCGTTCGGCCCGCGCGGGGTGCACGGCGACCTCAACGGCGTCCTCTTCCCCGTGCACCACGGGGTGTTCTGGTACACGGGCATGCGGGCGCTGCCGCCCTTCGCGGTCTACGGCGCGAACAGGCGCTTCACCGAAAGGGACTTCAAGGAGTACGCCGACGCCCTCCGCGCGCGTCTGGAGGGGCTGGAGTCCGACATGCCCCTGCCCTTCCGGTACGAGGCGGGCGGCGACTACGACGACGACCTGGTGCTACGGCCGGGCGTGGCCCCCGGCCGCACGGGGATCGACGCGCACTACGAGGAGAACGTGCCCAGTGTCCCCCGGTGAAACAGGAGTGGTGCCACCTCGTCGTCCCGCGCGGCGTCCAGGGCGCGCACCCGGCCGACGACGATGAGGTGGTCGCCTCCCGTGTGCACGGCGTGGATCTCGCAGTCGATCCACGCGGCGACGCCCTCCAGGAGCGGCGACCCGGTCACCGGCGACGGCGTGTGCGCGACCCCGGCGAACTTGTCCCCGCCGCTCACCGCGAACCCCCGGCACAGCTCGCCCTGTCCCGCCGTCAGGATGTTCACGCAGAAGACCCCGGCGCGGGCGATACGCGGCCACGTCGTGGACGTACGGGCGACCATGAACGAGACCAGCGGCGGGTCCAGCGAGAGCGAGGCGAAGGACTGGCAGGCGAACCCCGCCGGGGCCCCGCCGTCCGCACCGGCCTCCGCGTCCTCTGTGCCCTCCGCGTCCTGGGCCGCGGGGGCCGTCACGACGGTGACGCCGGAGGCGAAGTGGCCGAGCACGCGGCGGAACTCGCCGCCGTCGACGGGGGCGCGCTCGTCCTCGCGGACGGCGCGCAGGGGCGGGCGGGGGAGCGAGGCGGGCGCGGGCGGCGCACCGACCGCGCGGAGGTAGCGCACTGCGGTGGCCGCCATCCCTGCGTGTCCCATCATGTATTCATTGAATCTGATGGTTCGTCAGATTGGAAGGGTCGTACGGGCAGGCTCTACCGCCCTTCGAAGCGGGGCGTACGCCGTTCCGTGAAGGCCGCCACGCCCTCCTGCGCGTCCCGCGTGGTCATGTTGACCTCCTGGGCCTGCGCCTCGGCGGCGAAGGCAGCCGAACGGCCGCCGTCCAGGGCGTCGTTGACCAGGCGCTTCGTCAGCGCCAGTGCCCGCGTCGGGCCCCGCGCCAGCCGCTCCGCCCAGTCCCGGGCCGTCTTCTCCAGCTCGTCGGCCGGGACCACGCGGTTCACCAGACCCATGCGTTCCGCTTCCGCCGCGGACAGCGAGTCGCCGAAGAACATCAGCTCCTTCGCCCGCTGCGGCCCCACCAGCCTGGGCAGCAGATACGCGCCCCCGCCGTCCGGCACCAGGCCGCGCCGCACGAACACCTCGACGAACTTCGCCTCCTCCGAGGCCAGTACGAGGTCGCAGGCGAGCGCGAGATGCGCGCCGATGCCCGCCGCCGTGCCGTTCACGGCGGCGAGCACCGGCTTCTCGCAGTCCAGGACCGCGGCGACGAGCCGCTGCGCGCCGCGCTCGATGGTCCGTGCCACGTCCCCGGCGACGCGCGCACGTCCCGTGCCGGGGGAGCCCCGAAGGTCGGCGCCGGCGCAGAACCCCCGGCCCCTTCCGGTGATCACGACGGCCCGTACGTCCGGGTCGGCGGAGGCCTCGGAGAGCAGCGAGATCAGGCGTTCCCGCTGGTCCCAGGTGAGGGCGTTGAGGGCGTGGGGGCGGTCGAGCGTGATCCACGAGACGCCGTTGTCAGTGGCGTGCTCTACAACTGTCTCCAGGGACCCCCCGGGTGTCGGCACGGGGGCGTTGGACGCCCGGGGAGGTCCCGTATCCGATCCATGGGGTTCGGGAGAGTCGGGAGAGGAGGACGTCATGGGTGGGCTCCCTTCAGCCGCAGACCGCGAGCGCGTCGAGTGCCACGGCGCCCTGTCCGCGCGGCAGCACCACCAGGGGGTTGATGTCCAGCTCGGCGAGCTGCCCCGGCCCGTTCCCGCTCAGCTCCAGCGCCATGCGCTGCACCCGGAGCACGACCTCGACGAGGGCGTCCACGTCGGCGGGCGGCCGCCCCCGCACGCCGTCGAGCAGCGCGGAGCCGCGCAGTTCGGCGAGCATGTCGCGGGTCTGGTCCTCGCCGAAGGGCGGGACGCGGACGGCCGAGTCGCGCAGGACCTCCACCAGCACCCCGCCGAGGCCGACCGTGACCGTCGGGCCGAAGAGGTCGTCCTGCGCGATGCCGACGACCATTTCGACGCCGGGGTCGACCATCTGGCAGACGAGCACGCCGTCCAGCTCGATGCCCTCGGCGCGGGCGATCTCGGCGAGTTCGCGATAGGACTCGCGGACCTGGCTCGCCGAGGTGAGCCCGACCTTCACCAGGCCGTAGTCGCTCTTGTGCGCGAGCTGCGGGGCGGACGCCTTCATCACGACCGGGTAGCCGACCTGCGCGGCGGCGCGGACGGCGCCCGCCGCGCTGGTCACGAGCTTCTCGCGGGGCACGCGGATGCCATAGGCGCGCAGGAGCTGCTTGGCGGAGTGCTCGCTGAGCTGCTGATCGGGCCGGAGCAGGGCCTCCCCTTTGCGGAACGAGGGGGAGGGAGTGCGCGGCGCCTCCGCGAACGGGGAGCGGTAGTCGCGGGTGAAGCGGTGGTGCCCGAGATAGGCGCGGACGGCCCCGACGCAGTTGGCGAACGTACGGAAGGTGGCGACGCGGGACGAGCCCAGCAGCGTCTTCCGGTAGGCGTCCTCGGTGCCGACGGGCGAGCCCCACACGACGCAGACCAGCTTGCCCGTGGCCTCGGCGGCGTCGACCAGGTCCTGGGCGAGCTTGTCGCTCATCGGGGGGAACGGACCTGTGATGGGGCAGATCAGCACGCCCACCTCCGGGTCGGCGAGGATCGCGTCGATGATCTTCCGCCCGCGCCAGTCGCCCACGGGGTGGCCGCCGTTGTCGATCGGGTTGGCCACGGACAGATAGTCCGGTATCCACTGGTGCAGCTCGGCCTGCTTCTCCTCGGAGAGCGTCGGCAGGGTGAGCCCCTCGGCCGTCGCCAGGTCCGAGAAGTGCGCGCCGGTGCCGCCGGATATCGCGTAGACGGCGACACCGTCGGCCTGCGGCGGGCGCGCGCGGGCCAGCAGCGCCGAGGTGTCCTGCAGCTCGTCCAGGCCGTTCACCCGGATCACGCCGTACTGGCGCATCGCCGCGTCCACCGTGGCGTCGGCGCCCGTGAGCTTCCCGGTGTGGGACGCGGCCGTACGGGCGCCCGTCTCGGTGCGGCCGACCTTCACGGCGACGACGGGCACGCCCTCGCGCGCCGCCCGGTCGGCGGCGAGCAGAAAGGCACGCCCGTCCTTGAGCCCTTCCACATACGCGGCGATGGCGCCGACCTCGGGCCGTGAGGCGAAGTAGGAGATGAAGTCGGCCGTCTCCAGGTCGGCCTCGTTCCCGGTCGGCGCCCAGTGGGAGAGCCGGATGCCCAGCTCCTGGAGGGCGAAGACGGGGCGGCCCTGGTGACCGGACTGGGTGATCAGCGCGATGGCCGGTCCTTCGAGGTCGTCACGGAAGCGCTCGAAGGCGTTCAGGTTGGTGTTCGGGCCGAGCAGCCGCAGCCCGGAGCGGGCGGTGACCTCGGCGAGCTTCGCCTGCGCCGCCGCGCCGTCCTCGCCGGTCTCGGCGAAGCCGGAGGCGAACGCGACGGCGAACCGGGTCTTGGTGTCCGCCAGTTGCCCGACCACGGGCAGCGGGTCGGCGACGAGGAGCACGGCGAGATCGACGGGCTCGGGAAGGTCGGCGACGGAGGGGACGCAGGGCAGGCCGAAGACCGTCTCCCGCGTGGGATGCACGGGATGGAGTCGCGCTCCGACGCGTTCCGACCAGGAGAGGAGCTGCCGGGTGATCCCCGTGTTGGGCCGCCCCTCGGCGTCCGAGGCGCCCACGACGGCGACGGACTCGGGCCGGAAGAGCCGGTCGAGGTCGGGCACGGCCGCGTGCAGGGGGCGTCCGCTGACGTCGAGGGCGACGGCGTCCGCGGTGCCGTCGGCGTCGGCCCCGCCCGTGCCGGAGCGGACGCCGCCGGGCGCCTGTCCGTGGACGACGCCGACGCCGGAGAGCTGCTCGCCACAGGCCAGCACGCGTGCCGAGCGGGGGGTGGTGGTGAGGGTGCCGTGAGTCGATCCGAGCATCGTTCTCGCCCACTCCTGTCGGTGGCCAACATAACTGACGCACTGTCAGATTACTGAACTGACAGGGTGTCAGGAAGTGCGGCGGCACGATCGCCGGAGGGGGTTCCTCACTCGTCTACCCCGCGCCCGGCGCGCTCATGTGGCGACCGGGTGCCCACGGCCGGGCCCCGGCCCCGCCCCCGGGCCGCACGCGGCCCGCCCGCGTACGCCCCGCCGGTCACCCCGAGCGCGGGCACCACGGGCACCAGCGCGCACGGCCCGGCATCGACCGGGCCGTCGCGGTCCTGGCCCGTCTGCTCGCCGAACGAGTGGTCCCCTCTCGGCGTCGCCGAATGGGTCCCGCTTCCGGTACGGGACGCGGCCTAGCGTCACTCACATGGAGACGCCGAACGGATCCAACGCCGTCCTGACGACACTGATGCACGAGGTGCCCCCCTTCCTCCCCGAGGGCGCCGAAGGGATGACCATGACCTTCGAACTCCCGCCGGGCGACCCCGGCACGCCCCCGCACCGTCACACCGGACCGGTGTTCGGCTACATGCTGGAGGGCGAGATGATCTTCGAGCTGGAGGGCGAGCCCGAACGCGTCGTCCGCGCCGGAGAGGCGTTCTGGGAGCCCGGCGGCGACGTGATCCACTACCAGACGGCCAACCGGCTGACCGACCGCTGGAGCCGCTTTGTGGTCGTCATGGTCGGCGTCCCCGGCGAGGAGATGCTCACGTACGTCGACGAGGAGGAACTCGCCGCCCGCCGCGACCGCCGAGCGCCCCGCCCGGACGCCGGATAACGGCACGGACGGGGCGGCCGGGGCCGACAGGGCCGACACGACCCACGGGCCGGACAGGGCGGGCCGCGGTCCCTAGGGGGTGTCTGACCAATGCCCGCGGCGTCGCGGTGTCTGGCACGCACGTTCGCGGCGTTGCCGAAACGCCCTAGTAGCTCCGCTACGAGGGCGCTCCGGCGCCTTGCGATCGCACGCACCAGACACCGCTCCTTCTCCCGCGCTCATTTGTCAGACACCCCCTAGGCCGCCGCGCGGGCGATGGCGCGGGCTATTTTCGGGGCGTCCAGCGCGAGTTCGCGGAGCATGCCGCTGATGGGGTTGGTGAACCCTGTGAAGTGCAGCCCGGGGGCCGAGGGATGCGTGCGGTGCCCGTGCGCGCGGGGACGCCCTGTCGCGTCCAGGACGCCGAGATGGCCCACCAGGTCCTCCAGGCCGCGCCGGAACCCCGTGGCCGCGATGACCACGTCCGGGCGTGCCGTACCGCCCCCGGCGAGGCGCACCACGGGCCCGTCGAACGACTCGACGGCCGGAACGGGCTCGACGCGCCCGCGCCGTACGGCGCCGACGAGGCCCACGTCCTGCACCGGGATCGACCCCTCCCGCGCCCGCGAGAACAGGCCCGTCTCCGGGCGCGGCAGTCCGTGCGCCGTCAGATCGGGCACGGACATCCGTGTGAGCCGCGTGGCGAGGCGGTCCGTCAGGCCGGGCGGCAGCCTGCGGCAGAGGATCGCGCTGCGCTGCGCGGGCCAGCCGAGCGTGGTGCGGCGCACGATGTGCGGCGGGGTGCGCACGGAGAGGCGTACGCGCCCCGCGCCGTGCGCGGCCAGTTCCGCGGCGATCTCGGCGCCGGTGTTGCCCGCGCCGACGACCAGCACGTTGCGGTCCGCGTACGGCGACGGGCCGCGGTAGCGGGAGGCGTGCAGCAGCTCGCCCGGGTAGGAGTCGCGGCCCGGCCAGGGGGGCAGGTGCGCCGTGTGGTTGTAGCCGGTGGCGACGACCACGGCGGGAGCGGTCAGGCGCCGTCCCCCGTTGGCGTGCAGGACCCACCGGTCGTCCCGGCGCTCGACGGTGTCCACCTCGACGCCCGTCGCGACCTCGATCCCGTGGTGCGCCGTGTACGCCTCCAGGTAGCGCACCAGGTCGTCACGGGCGACCCAGCGGCCGTACTCGCGAGGGATGGGGAGGCCGGGGAGTGCGGAGAGGGCGCGGGTGGTGTGCAGCCGGAGCCGGTCGTAGTGTCCGCGCCAGGAGGCGCCCACGGAGTCGGACTTCTCCAGGACGACCGCGCTGATGCCGCGTTCCTTGAGCGCCGCGGCGGTGGCCAGGCCGCCGGGGCCGGCGCCGATGATCTGGACGGGCGAGCCGTCGTCGGACATGGGCATGACCAGAATCCTAGTGACCGCGCGCGGGCCGCGGGACTGTCGGCCCCGGAAATTGCATGGTGAACGCCCCTTGCGGGTTCGTGCCCCTTCCGGTGAACTGACGTGCCGTCAGATCACGGAGCACGGGGTGGAGTGCGGGGTGACCCATGGACACCGTCTGGCTCAGCGGGGCCGAATGGCTCGCGGTGCTGCGCATAGGGCTCGGCCTGTGGTGGCTGGAGAGCTGGCGGCACAAGGACAAGAAGGCCTGGTTCGAGCGCGGGACGGGCATCGCCTGGGCCGCCGACGTGGCCTCCAAGCACCGCTGGGCGACGGTCGCCAGGGGCTTCGACACGGTCGTGAAGCCCCGCCCCAGGGCCATGGCGTACGTCGTCGTCTACGCCGAACTCGCCGTCGGCCTCGGGCTCGTCGCGGGCCTTCTGACGCCCGTGGCGCTCGTGGGCGGACTGCTGCTGAACCTGCTCTATCTCGTCCTGATGATCCATGACTGGGCCGAGCAGGGGCAGAACAGCATGATGGCGCTCATCTCCCTCGTCGCGCTCCTGGGGATGAGCTGGCAGACCTGGTCGCTCGACGCCGCAGGGGGGCTCTTCTGATGGGAACGGGGACGGGAGCGGGCGCGCGGTTCGACCTTCCGCAGACGGACGCGTTCACACGTCCGTACTGGGAGGCGGCCGCGCACGGACGGCTGCTGCTGCGCCGCTGCCGGGCGGACGGATGCGGGAAGGCGCACCACTATCCGCGCGAGTTCTGCCCCCGCTGCTGGAGCGAGGACGTCACCTGGGAGGAGGCGAGCGGCGACGCGACCCTCTACACCTGGTCCGTGGTCCACCGGAACGACCTGCCGCCCTTCGGGGAACGCGTCCCCTATGCCGCCGCGGTCGTCGAGCTGGCCGAGGGGCCCCGCATGATGACCGAGATCACGGACTGTCCGGAGGACCGGCTGCGCGTCGGAATGGCACTGCGTGTGTCCTTCAGGGAGGTACGCGCCGACGACGGTACGGAGGTGGCCGTACCGGTCTTCCGGCCGGTGGGCGTGCCCGGGCGTTAATCCCTCGCCCCTCCGAGGGGCGCGCGGCATCCTGACGGCGTGGACATCACCATCCGAGAAGCGACAGCGGCCGACTGGCCCGCCATCTGGCCGTTCTTCCAGGAGATCTGCGCGGCCGGCGAGACCATTCCGTATCCGGCCGACATCGGCATGGACGAGGGGCGCGAGCTGTGGATGGTCGGCCCTCCCGGCCGTACGGCCGTCGCGGTGGACGCCGCGGACGACGGACGGGCGCTGGGGACGTCCAATATGTACGCGAACCGTGCGGGCGGCGGTGCCCACATCTCCAGCGGCAGCTTCATGGTCGCGTCCCACGCGCGCGGCCGGGGCGTCGGCCGGGCCCTCGGCGAGGACATGCTCGACTGGTCGCGCCGGAACGGCTTCCGGGGCGTCCAGTTCAACGCCGTCGTGGAGTGCAACCAGCCCGCCGTCACCCTCTGGAAGTCCCTCGGCTTCGAGGTCCTCGGCACGGTGCCGGAGAGCTTCCACCACCCGTCCGAGGGGTACGTCGGGCTGCACGTCATGTACCAGCGGCTCTGAGAGGCGCTCGGCGGTCCTGAGAGACGCTCAGCGGTCCTCAGGGGCGCTTCTCAGGGCCGGTAGATCTTCCCGGGCTCCGGGGCGCCGGGGGCGAGCAGATCGGGCACGGTGACGAACGTGTAGCCCTTCTTCTTCAGCGCCTTGATGATCCCCGGCACGGCGGGGACCGTCCCCTTGTAGATGTCGTGCAGCAGGATGATGCCGTCCCGGTCGGTCTGCTCCAGGACGCGCTTCTTGATGAGCGCCGAGTCCGTCGTCCGGTAATCCTTCGCGGTGACGCTCCACAGCACCTGGGAGACCCCGAGGTCCTCGCAGATCTTGGTGATGTTCTCGTCCGTACGCCCCTGGGGCGGGCGCATCAGCGTGGGCTCGGTGCCGGTGAGCTTCTCGACCGAGCGCTGCACGCGGGAGATCTCCTCGCGCACCTCGTCGTCCTTGAGGTCGGTCAGGATCCCGTGCGACCAGGTGTGATTGGCCACCTCGTGCCCCTCGTCCGCGATGCGCCGGACCAGGTCGGGGTGCTTGGTGATGTGCTTCTTGCCGAGCAGGAAGAAGGTCGCGGGGACCTTCTCGTCCTTCAGGATGTCCAGCAGCCGGGGCGTGTTCGCGCTGGGCCCCGCGTCGAAGGTGAGCGCGACGCACTTCTCCTCGCGGCAGTCCGGGTGCCCCGAGGCCACGGCGGCCTTGCTCGTGCCCTTGGCCCCGCCCTTGCCCGCCGCCTGCGGCGCCGGGTGGTTGCGGGCGTCCGCCGGGGACGTGGTGTCGACCTCGGCGCACCCGCTCAGCGCCAGCGTGGCGGCCACCGCCGTGAGCAGGGACAGGGACGCCGTCGCTCTCGTTCGTATGCCTTTGATCATCACTCGGCGCACTATACACGGCGTGTATATATCGAGTGTATAGAGAACGGCTGGATACGACGACTGGAGATGGTGAGTATAGACGGGGTGTATAGGCGGACGTACGCGGGCCGTGCGGACCGCCCGGGCTGGGCGATCCGGCCGGGCTGGGCGCCCCGGCCGTACGGGCCGGACCGTGGCTTCGGTTCAGTCGCGGCCGAGGACGACCGTGCCGGACGAGCAGAACCAGCCGCCCGTGCCCGAGGCGACCGCGAGGGCGGGAGGCGTCCCGTCCGGGCGTACGACCTGGCGGCCCTCGCCCGCCTCGCCCCGTAGCTGCCGTACGGCCTCCACGAGCAGGAACAGCCCGCGCATCCCCGGATGGCACGCGGAGAGGCCGCCCCCGTCGGTGTTCACCGGCAGTTCGCCCCCGCGCAGCAGCCGCCCCTTCTCGACGAACGCGCCGCCCTCGCCCTTCGCGCAGAAACCCAGGTCCTCAAGGGTCACCAGGGTCATGTAGGTGAAGGCGTCGTAGATCTCGGCGATGTCGATGTCCCCGGGGGTGACTCCCGCGCGGGCGAAGGCGTCCCGGCCGGACGCGGCGGCGGGGGAGACCGTGAAGTCGTCCCATTCCGACATGGTCGTGTGCGACAGGGAGGTGCCCGAACCGAGCACCCAGACGGGCCGCTTCGGGACATCGGCCATCATGTCCTCGGCGACGAGCAGAACGGCGCATCCCCCGTCCGACCGGATGCAGCAGTGCAGTTTGGTGAACGGGTCCGCGATGACCGGCCCGGCCAGCACGTCGTCCACGGTGATCGGGTCGCGGTACATGGCGTCCGGGTTCGTCGCCGCGTTGGCCCGCGCCTGGACGGCCACTTCGGCGAGCTGCTCCAGCGTCGTGCCGTATTCGTGCATGTGGCGCCGCGCGGCCATCGCGTACTTGGCGACGAGGGTGTGTCCGTAGGGGACCTCGAACTGGAGCGGGCCCCCGGAGCCGAAGGAGAGGTTCGCGGTGCGCCGTTTGGCCTTGAGGTCGGCCCGCGCGGTCGAACCGTAGACCAGCAGGACGGCGTTCGCGTGCCCCTGGGCGATGGCATCGGCGGCGTGCGCGGCCATGACCTCCCAGGTGGCGCCGCCGACCGAGGTCGAGTCCGTCCAGGAGGGGCGGAGTCCCAGGTACTCGGCGACCTCGGCCGGTGCGAGCGTGCCGAGTCCGGCCGAGGCCAGGCCGTCGATCCGGTCGGGGGTGATGCCCCCGCCCGCGTCGGCCAGCGCCCTGCGCGCGGCCTGTGCGTGCAGCGCGTACGCCGTCGCGTGGTCGACGCGGCCCGTGTCCGAGAGGGCCGCTCCGGCTATGGCTACCCGGCGAGGAGACATGGATCTGACGGTACATCAGATTACGGATTATGGGTGCCGTCCCGGGCGCGTACCCCTGGGCTTCTTCCGCGCGTGTCCCTAACATGACGGGCCGTCAGATGAGGGGAGCTGTCGATGGATGCCTCGTTCAGTGAGGAGCAGGGCGCGATCCAGCGGGCCCTGCGCGACGTCCTGGCCGCCCGGTCGGAGTCCGACGACGTCAAGGCGGCCGTACGCACGGAGGCCGGGTACGACAAGGAGCTGTGGGGCAGCCTCGCGCGGGAGCTGGGGCTGCCCGGCCTGGCGCTGCCCGCCGAGTACGACGGGGTGGGCTGCGGCACCGTCGAACTCGCCCTGGCCTTCGAGGAGGCGGGCCGCGTCCTGCTGCCCTCGCCGCTCCTCGCCACGGCCGGGCTCGCGGCGCCCCTCGTGGCCGCCCTCGGCACCGAGGAGCAGCGCCGGGCCCTGCTGCCACCTCTCGCCTCCGGAGAGCTGACGGCGACCCTCGCGGTGGCCGCCGGGGCGCTCCCGCTCGCCCTCGGCCTGACGGGCGGCGGCACGACCGCGCCGGACGGGGCGCCCGGCGGGACCGGGAACGGCGGGACCGGGAACGGCTGGTCCGGGAACGGCTGGTCCGGCGACGGCCGCGCCGGCGGCATCCAGGCGCGGCGCGACGGAGAGGTCTGGCGGCTGTACGGGGAGGCCGCGCAGGTCCTGAACGGACACACCGCCGACCGTCTGGTCGTCGCGGCCCATACGGGCGGCTTCGCGCGCAGCCGCACGCTTCTCTTCCTCGCCGGGCACGAGGAAGCGGAACCGCACGACAGGGGACGCGACCCGCGCGGACTCGTCCGTGTCCGTCAGACCGCGCTGGACGAGACCCGTACGGTCGCCCGACTCGAACTGCGCGACGTGCCCGCCGTATTGCTGGGCGAGAGCGACGAGGCGGACGTGTCCGGCGCTCTCGTTCGGGCGGGGGCCAGGGTGGCCGCGCTGCTGGCGGCCGAGGCCGTCGGCGCGGCGGACAGCGCGCTCGGCAGGACCGTCGAATACACCACCCTGCGCGAACAGTTCGGCCGTCCGGTCGGTTCGTTCCAGGCGGTGCAGCACCGGCTGGCCGATGTGTACGTCCAGGTGCGTACCGCACGGTCGGCCGCGTACTACGCGGCGTGGGCCGCCGACGCCGACCCCGGGGAGGCGGAGACCGCGGGCGGCCTGGCCCTCGCGCAGGCGCTGGAGGCGCTCCGGCTGGCGGCGGGAGAGGCCGTCCAACTGCACGGCGGCGTCGGTTTCACCTGGGAGCACGCGGCACATCTCTACTTCAAGCGCGCCGCGGGGGACGACCTGCTGTTCGGGCCCGTCCACCGGCTGCGCGCCCACGCCGCCGAACGCGCGGGCCTCTTCGCGCGGGGCGCGGCGGACCGTACGGTGGAACGGCCGGAGAGGGTGGCCGTCTGATGGACAGGATGAAGGCGATCCAGAAGGTCTCGTCCACCCGGACGTTCGCGAGGGTCGCCCCGCATGTGATCCCCGTGCTCGACCGCGCGGTCCACCGCGCGACGCGCGGACGGACGATGATCAGCACTCAGATGCTGCCCGGAGTGGTGCTCACCTCGACAGGGGCGAAGAGCGGACAGCCGCGCCGTACGCCGCTGGCGTGCATGCCGGAGAAGGAGCGCGGAAGCTGGCTGCTGGTGGGCAGCAACTTCGGCAGACAGGGACACCCCAACTGGACCGCGAACCTGCGGCGCCATCCGGACGCCGAGATCAGTTGGCACGGGACCGACATCGCCGTACGGGCACGCCAGTTGGAAGGGGCGGAGCGGGAGGAGGCGTGGGCGGAACTGCTGCGGTTCTGGCCGCCGTACGCGGTGTACCAAAAGCGCATCGAGCGGCGTATCCGGATTTTCCGGCTGGAACGCAGAGCGCCGCTCTGACCCCTCCGGCCCTATGGGCGCATGGTGAGGGGGTACGGGAGGAGGGGCAACCGGAAGGGCGCTATTTGGTGGGCTTCTTCTCGGTCACGCCCATGTAGACCAGAAGCGCCAGACTGGGCTTCAGCTCGGCCTGCTTGACGCCCCAGCTCTGGAAGCCCTTCTGGTGCCCCGCGACGGAGGCCAGCATGGCGACCAGGGAGCCCGCGACGGCCGTCGCGTTCACGTCCTTGTCGACCTTGCCCTTGGACTGGAGATCCTTGATCGAATCGGCCAGGGAGTTGTTCACGGAGTTCAGGATCTTCATGCGGATCTTGTAGAACCGCTTGTCGCCCTCCGCCGCTCCCAGGTCGACCACGCGCAGGATCGCGTCGTTCTTCCGCCAGAACGACAGGAAGCCCTCGACCAGGTCCTGGGCCGTCTGCCAGCCGGCCTTCCCCACCCAGGAGCGCCCCGCGACCAGTTCGGTGAGGGACGCGCCTTCCTTCGCCATCGATTCGGCGATCTCCAGGACCGCGCCCTCGACGTCGGGAAAGTACTGGTAGAAGGTCGCAGGGGACGTGCCCGCTTTCCGTGCGACGTCGATGACCTTGACGTCGCGGTACGGCGACGAGCTGAGCATCTCGCTGAGGCAGTCGAGCAGCTTCTGCCGCGTCGCCTGACCACGGCGACCGGCCACCCGGCCGTCGACGGTTCGAACTTGTCCTGTCATGCCGTCAGCTTACCGAGGGGTGATCCACCCGCGATTCGTCCGCATGCAAATGGGTGCGGGCGCTTTCCGGGCCGGGCGAGCGGCCCGTCGGAACGGTGCGAGAAAACGACGGAATGGAGCGAGAAAACGGCCATACGGAGCGGGAATGCGCCCCTCCGTGGTCGCAAAACAGCCCCGTGGCGCGGGGGAGCGGCCGGAACCGGCCGGGTGCCCTACGGGATGCCCGCGTTCCGCGGCACACCCGCCCCGCCGCCGTTACGGTTCCTCCCGGGGGATTCCACGAACTCCACATCGCAACGCACCGGACGGACGCGTGATCGGGAGGAAGGGAACATGGGCGCAGGGGCACGGGACTTCGCCGAGGGGGAGCCTTGCTGGACGGACGCCATGCTGTCCGACGTCGAGGCGGGCAAGCGGTTCTACGGCGAGCTGCTGGGCTGGACGTTCGGCGATCCGGTCGCCGAGCGTGACGCCTACACGTTCGCGCTGCTCCAGGGGCGTGAGGCGGCGGCCCTGTTCGCCAAGCCGGACGGCCGGATGCCGACCGCCTGGAACCTCTACCTGGCCACCGCCGACGCCGAGGCCGCCCTCGCCCGTGTCCGGCAGGCGGGCGGCCAGGTGCTGATGGGGCCGATGCGCGTGCCCGGCATGGGCACCAACGCGTTCGCCACCGACCCCTCGGGTGCCGCCTTCGGCCTCTGGCAGCCCGAGGAGCGCTCCGGCTTCGGGGTCGTACGGGAACCGGGCGCGTACGTCTGGAGCGAACTGCTGACCCGTGAGGAGGACGCCGAGGCCGTCGACTCCTTCTACGCCGCGGTCTTCGGATACGGAACGTACAAGGCCGACTTCGGGGAGGACAGCGAGGCGGCAGGTCAGGACTTCGCCGTCTGGACCCCCGCGGACGTCGGGCACGCGGCCGCCGGGGGCGGCGCGGACGACAGCGCGGCGGTCTGCGGGCGCGGATTTCTCGGCGCCACCCATCCGCCTGAGATGCCGCCGCACTTTCTTCCGTACTTCTCGGTGACCGACTGCGACGCCGCCGCCGACACGGCCGTACGGCTCGGCGGCAGGGTGCGCGGGGGCCCGACGGACACGGCCTACGGGCGACACGCCCTGCTCGTCGACGATCAGGGGGCCGATTTCGCGGTGCTGCGTCCCGGGCCTCTGGACCGGGAGTGACACCGTGGCTGACCAGCGCGAGGCCGGTCGCTGACCAGCAGGAGAGAGGAATGCCGGACTCATCCGTACCTGATGTGCTTTGCCGTGGCACGAAGACACTTACGAGCCGCCCCCGGGTTCGCAACCGTGGCCTTCGCCAGGAAGAATCAGCCTCCGGACCGCCAGGTCCGGCACGGCAGTGAGAAGCTGCACGGGGCGGTAGTACGGAGTACGCAGCACGCGGTGAGCAGGGCAGGCAGCCGCGAGGACGCAAGGCCCCCACGGGGAGGTGGCAGGCAAGTGGTGGAGCAGCTTACGCAGCACGATCCGCGGCGGATCGGCCCGTTCGAGGTGCTCGGCCGTCTCGGTGCCGGCGGAATGGGGCTGGTCTACCTCGCGCGCTCGGCCTCCGGCAGGCGCGTCGCGATCAAGACGGTGCGGACCGAGCTGGCGGAGGACCAGCTCTTTCGTGTGCGTTTCACGCGCGAGGTCGAGGCGGCCCGGGCGGTCAGCGGCTTCTACACGGCCGCGGTCGTCGACGCCGACCCCCGCGCGGCCGTGCCGTGGCTGGCCACCGCCTACGTCCCCGCTCCCTCCCTCGAAGAAATAGTCAATGACTGCGGCCCCCTCCCCGTCCAGGCCGTGCGCTGGCTGGCGGCGGGTGTGGCCGAAGCCCTCCAGTCCATCCACGGCGCCGGTCTCGTCCACCGCGACCTGAAGCCGTCCAACGTGCTGGTCGTCGAGGACGGGCCCCGGGTCATCGACTTCGGCATCGCCTCGGGCGTCTCCAACACCCGGCTGACGATGACCAACGTCGCCGTCGGCACGCCCGCGTACATGTCGCCCGAGCAGGCGAGGGACTCACGCAGCGTCACCGGCGCGAGCGACATCTTCTCGCTCGCCTCGACGCTCGTCTTCGCCGCCACGGGGCACGCGCCCTTCCACGGCGCCAACCCCGTCGAGACGGTCTTCATGCTGCTGCGCGAGGGCCCGGACCTGGAGGGCCTTCCGGACGATCTGCGTCCGCTCATCGAGTCCTGCATGCGCATGGCCGCCGAGGAACGCCCCTCGCCCGCCGATCTCCAGTCGCAGCTCGCCCCGCATCTCTTCGCCTCGGGCAGCGACGACAGCGGCACGGTGTCGGCCTGGCTGCCCTCGACCGCCGTCACGCTGATCGAGCGGCGCCGAGGCGGCCGTTCCTCCCGCATCCGGCAGGCGGCCGCCTCCGGGGCCTCCGGAGGCGCTCAGGCGCCCGCTGAGGGCCTCGGCGCGGCGGCAGGCCCCGGTGGCCCCGGTCACGGCGGTCCGGACGGCCACGGCGGTCCTGGTGGTCCCGGCGGCCACGCGGGGCAGCCCGTACGGGCCTCCGGCGACGGCGCGGGGCCCTCCGTGGCCGCTCCGCCCGCACACGGTGCGCCTCCCGTCGAGCCCCCGCCGCACGAGCCCGCGCACGCCTGGCACGGCGGGCACGAGGCCGCGGGCCAGGGCGCTCCCGGCCACGGCATCCCCGGCGGCCCCGGAGGCCCCGCGGCCGTCGGGGGCGGGGCGAGCGGCGTGGCGCCCGCCTCCAAGGTCTTCGACCAGGGCTCGGCCCCGGCGCCCCAGGGCGGCCCCCTGGACGGCGGTCCCGTACGGCTGCCCGGTTCGCACGTGCCCATCGGACCCGGCCCGCGCCGTTCCGACGACCCCGCGCGCGACCCGGACGCGGGCCCCGCCACCGGATGGGTGCGTCCGCCCAACGGGGCGGCACCGCACGCGCCGCCGCCCCCGCACGCCCCGTCCGTCCAGGGCGCGCCCGGGACCGGCACGGGAGTCGCGGGAGCCGGGGGGCCCGCCCCGCACGCCGCCCCGCAGCGGCCCCAGCGGCACGGATCCGACGCGCACGCACCCCGCACCCAGCACGGCCCGCCCACCGGGCCGCCGCCCCAGGGGCAGCCCTCGGCGGCGCCGCCGCGCTGGCGGCCCTGGCGCTTCCGGATGTCGAACGACGTATGGGGCTCGCCCGTCGTCGCCGACGACCTGCTCTACGTCACCTCCTTCGAGGTGCACGCCCTCGATGTGGCCAGTGGGCGCAGGCAGTTCAAGACCCGCGAGGTCGCCTGGTCGATGGCCGTCTCCGGCGGGCGCGTGCACGCCTCGGACGGACCGAGTCTCTACGCGCTGGACGCCACCGACGGCTCCGAGCGGTGGCGCCTGGCCACCGACGGGTGGGTCTATTCGCTCCAGGTCGACCGGGGCACCGTCGTCACCGGTACGCGCGGGGGCGGCGTCCAGGCCTGGGAGGCCGCGAACGGCGAGAAGCTGTGGGAACTCTCCGGCGCCCAGGCCGACTTCGAGACCCCTGAGGGCGGCCCCGTCATCACCGGCGGTGTCGTCTACATGTGGAGCGACGACGGCCGGCTGTACGCGCTGGAGGCCCGTACGGGCGCCGAGCACTGGTCGTACCCCGTCGGGGACGCCTCGGCGACGGGCGGAGTGCCGGTCCGGCTGACCGTGGCCGACGATGGCGTGGTCTATGTGTGCGCCGGGTCGCGCGTCTTCGCGCTGGACGGGACGACGGGGGCGGAGCGCTGGCGCTTCGACGCGCCCGCCGCGTTCCTCTGTCCGCCCGCCTTCGTGCCGGGACCGGCCGTCGCGGGCGGCGGCATCTACCTCGCGGACTACCTGGGCACCGTCTACGCCCTGGACGCGGCCAACGGGCACGACCGCTGGCGGATCGCGACCGAGGCCCGCCACTCGACGGAACCGGTCATCACCGCCGACGGCCTCGTCCACCTGGGCAGCGGCAGCGCGCTCTACACGCTCGACGCGGTGAGCGGCACGCCCCGCTGGCGGTTCGCGACCGGCGCCGACGTGGTGGGCGCGCCCGTCGTCGCCGAGGGGCGCGTCCATTTCGGCTCGGCCGACCACTGCCTGTACACGGTGGACGCGGTCGGCGGGCAGCTCCGCTGGAAGCTGGCCACCGGCGGGGAGATCACCGGCTCGCCCGTCGCCTCGGGCGGTGTGGTCTACGCGTGCAGCAAGGACCGCTGCGTGTACGCGCTCGACGCGGCGAAGGGGACCGGTCAGTCCCGTTCCTCGGCCTGACGCCCGCCGTTCCGGTCTGACGCCCGCCGTCCGCCGGGTCAGGCGGCGTCGCGGTGGTCGTGCCCAGGGGACCCAGGGGACTGCCCGGGAGGCTCTCCAGGGGGCCGGGCGCCGGGTTCGGGCTGAGCGCCGCGTTCGGGCCGTTCGGGCCGTTCGGGAAAGGGCTGCACCACGGTGTCGTCCGGGCCCGTGTACGGCCCCGGTCCCGGTTCCGTCCCGTACGGTCCGTTCGGCTCGTCCTCCGCGCCGTCCGTACGGCGGTGGCGGGCGGAACGTGCTCTGCGGCCGCTCATGACGAGTGCCGCCAGCAGCAGGAGGGCCCCGGCGGCGAGGCCGAGGCCCGCGCCGATGTCCAGGCCGCCGCCGCCCGCGGTGAGGCTGCCCTCCGCCTGGCCCTGGCGCACCATCCACAGGACGGTGAAGCCGAGCGCGAGCACGCCCGCCAGGAGGACCAGGAGACGGGACCGCAGGAGCAGCCCCAGCAGCGTCACCACGGCGGCGACGAGCATCGGCAGGAACAGCCCGTTCATCAGGGACGCGCCGTCCCCGGTGACGCCCTGGCTGTCGAAGAGCTGGCCGATGCGGAAATCACGCCCGAGACGGCCGTCGTACCAAGATCGGAAGGGGCTCCATACGGCGGCCGCCGCTCCGAGGAGAGCGAGCAGGGATCCGACAGCGTTCCGGATCATCGGCCTCGCCTCACTTCCCGGCGCCGCCAGGGACGCGGCACCGCAGGGTGCGTGATCCGCAACCGACGCTACGCCTGCGGGAACCCCGTCGCCACTGGGAGCGTCTCCGCCCGGTGATCGGCGTTGTACCGTACGCGACACAAAACCGGCATCGGGGGACCGTTCATGAAGACAGCACG
Source organism: Streptomyces albiaxialis (assembly GCF_039530985.1). Lineage (NCBI taxonomy): Bacteria > Bacillati > Actinomycetota > Actinomycetes > Kitasatosporales > Streptomycetaceae > Streptomyces > Streptomyces albiaxialis. Next base: position 379,851 of record NZ_BAAAPE010000001.1, on the reverse strand, counting down.
CCATCTCAAGCTGCTCGCGGCCGTCACCATCGTGCTGCTGACGCTCAGCGGCTTCAGCCCCGCACGCAGTTCGGGCGGCGGAGGCGGGAAGAGCCGCACGGGCAGCTCCGGCGGGGGCGGCGGCGGTTGCAGCAGCAAGAAGTCCAGCAGCCACAGCGACTACGACAGCTCCAACTCCGGCTCCTCCAGCTCCAGCGGGAGCACGAGCAACTCCAACGGAAGCACGAGCGGCTCGGGCAACGCGTCGGGGCGCGGCCAGGTCACCGAGTGCGTGACGACCGCGCGGCCGAGCGCCACCGTCCGCGTCAGGAACTCCGGGAGCGGCAGCAGGACCTTCACGGTGCGGATGGACTTCAACGACGCCAACGGCGTCGCGATGGACTCCGGCTCGGCGACCGTACGGGTGCCCCGTTCGGGGACGAAGCAGGTGAAGGTCCCGATGACCGATCCGGACCAGGCGGACAAGGTGACCGACTGCGTGGTCGTCTCGGTGAGCTGAGGGACCCGTACGGCAACCGAAACGGAATGAGCAACGGCAACGGCAACGCAACGGTCGTACGGGCAGGCCCCCGCGTCTCAGCGGACGCGGGGAGTGCCCGCCCCCGCCCTGCTCGCCCGTCCCGTGAACAGCTCGCCCTGCCGTTCGGGCGGCAGATTGCCGAGGGCGATCAACTGGGGGGCCTGGGCCATCGCCTGGGCCCTCACGGCCTCTTTCGCCGCCCATAGGGCACGCACCGTGCCCTGGACCGCCTCTGGCGGGTACGAGGCGAGGACGGCCGCGCACCGCAGGGCCGCCTCCAGCGCGCCCCCGACGGGCGTCACCTCGGACACGAGCCCCGTCTCATAGGCGCGGCGGGCCGAGATGCGTTCGGCCGTGCCCATGAGGGCCATGCGCGCCACCTCGCCGAAGGGCATGCGCTGTGCCATGCCGATGGCCTCGTAGGCACTGACCATCCCGTAGGTGGTGTGCGGGTCGAAGAAGACCGCCTCCTCGGAGGCGATGAGGAACTCCGCCTCGCTGAGCAGGTAGAAGGCCCCGCCGCAGGCCATTCCCTCGACGGCGGCGAGGACCGGGATCCACAGGTCGTTGGCCTTGGGGCCGATGGACAGCAGGGGGTCCTCGATCGCGTAGGGGGAGGGCGGCTGGACGATCTCGCCCCCGACGGCCGCGGCGCGGTCGATGCCCGTGCAGAATGCCTTGGGGCCCGAGCCGGTGACCACCGCCGCGCGGACCTCCGGATCGGCGCGGAACGCGCGCCAGGTGGCCGTGAGTTCCCTGGCGTCGTCCAGGTCGAGCGCGTTGAGCTTCTCCGGGCGCTCCAGGGTGACCGTGGCGACGCCCTCGCGCACGTCCGTACGGATGCTCATGGCCGCTCCAGCATCCAGCGCGGCACGGTCACACCGTCGGCCATCCGGTGGAAGGCGACCTTCACGGGCGCCCCGATGCGCAGCTTGGACGGATCGACCGAGTTCAGGGGGGCGTCGGGGGAGGCGACGAGATTGCCGGCCATCCGGATGCGGGGCGCGTCGGCCAGTTCGACGACGACCGCGTTGTACGGGGCCTGTTCCGCGTACCCGGGAAGCAGGGGCGGGTGCGGCAGCACGTACGACCAGATGCGTCCCCGTCCGCTCATGCGCCGCCATTCGTCGTCGAACGAGTGACAGCGCGGGCAGCAGGGGCGGGGCGGGAAGCGGAGCGCCTCGCAGGAGGCGCAGCCCTGGACGCGCAGTTCGCCCTGGGCCGCGTACGACCAGAAGGGCGCGCCGTCGTCGTCCGGTACGGGCAGCAGCAGCCCGTCGGGCGTCATGTACGGGGACGTGGAGGGCATGGGTGCCTCAACTCCTCAGCAGGAGCGCCGATGTGGGGACGCCCTCGCCCGCCGTGACCAGGCAGGTCGAGGCGTCGGGGACCTGTGCGGTGGACGTTCCGCGCAACTGCTTGACGCCCTCGGTGATCAGGTTGAAGCCGTGCACGTAGGCCTCGCTGAGGCCGCCTCCGCCGGTGTTGAGGGGCAGGCGTCCGCCGATCTCCAGCGCCCCGCCCTCCGTGAAGGCCGCGCCCTCTCCGCGCCCGCAGAAGCCGTAGCCCTCCAGGGAGAGCGGGATGAGCGGCGTGAACGCGTCGTAGATCTGGGCGACGTCCACATCCTGTGGACAGAGGTCGGCGTTCTTCCAGAGGTGCTGGCCCGCCGTCCACGCGGGGCCGGTCAGCGGGTCGTCGTTCCAGTAGTTGACCATCCCGTGGTGCTGGGCGGGGAGGCCCTGTGCCGCCGCGTGCACGTAGACGGGCCTGCGGCGGCAGTCGCGGGCCCGGTCGGCGGAGACGACGACGCAGGCGAGCGCGCCGTCCGTCTCCAGGCAGTTGTCGAAGAGGCAGAGCGGTTCGCTGATCCAGCGGGCCGTCATGTACATCTCGCGGGTCAGCGGGCGCTCGTACATCATGGCCGCGGGGTTCTGGTTGGCGCGGTTGCGGCACGCCAGGGCGACGTTGAAGAAGTGGTCGCGGGTGGCGCCGTACTCGTGCATGTAGCGCCGTGCCAGCATGCCGATCTCGTCGGCCGGCCGCAGCAGGCCGAACGGCCGGGTCCACTGGGCCGGCGTGGGGAGCTGGACGGCGGTGTTCTTCCAGGGCCGTGCCCCGGAGCCGCGCTTGCGCGAGCGCCAGGCGACACCGACGGTGGCCTGTCCGGTCGCGACGGCCGCCGCCAGGTGGGCGACGGTCGCACAGGAACCGCCGCCTCCGTAGCCGACCTTGGAGAAGAACGTCACGTCTCCGGCGCCGACGGACTTGGCGATCTCGACCTCGTCGGTCTCCTCCATCGTGTACGAGGCGAAGCCGTCGACCTCGGACGGGGCGATCCCCGCGTCGTCGAGCGCGGTCAGGATGGCGCGGCACGCGAGTGTCTTCTCGGACTCGGGGAGTTGTCTGGCGAAGGGGGTCTGGCCTATGCCGACGATCGCCGTGGCGTCCTTCAATGGAGTTCACCTCCGGTGCTGCGGAGCGTTGTCGGTCAGGTGTGCTGACAGCCGAGGAGGCTACAGCTAATCTGACGGAGTGTCAGCTACGCGGCGAGGGCGGGAGGCGGACCATGCAGGGGCTCCAGGGTTTCCGGGGATTCCCCGAGGACTGGGACACGGTCCCCGCGCTCGTGCGGACGGCGGCGGCGCGGCACGGCGGCCGTGACGCGGTCGTGGAGGGCCGCACACGCGTCTCGTACGCCGAGCTGGGGGTCCGGGTCGAGCGGTCCGCCGCGGCGTGTCTGGCGGCCGGTCTGGAGCCCGGGGACCGCGTCGGGATCTGGGCGCCGAACACCCTGGAGTGGATCGTCGCGGCGCTGGGCGCCGTCACGGCGGGGGGCGTCCTCGTCCCGGTCAACACGCGTTTCAAGGGCGCGGAGGCGGCGTACGTCCTCGAACGGACCCGTGCGCGGCTCCTGTTCGTCACCGGCACCTTCCTGGGCACCTCGTACGTCGCCTCGCTGCGCCGCGCGACCCGGGAGGGCGACGGGACGGAGGGGCCGCTCCCCGGGCTGCCGCACCTGCGCGAGGTGGTCGTGCTCTCCGACGACGCGCCGGAGGACTTCCGCACCTGGAGCGCCTTCCTGGCGGCCGGTGAGACCGTCCCGGCGTCGTCCGTACGCGAACGGACCGACGCGATCTCTCCCGCGTCCCCCTCGGACATCACCTTCACCTCGGGGACGACGGGCCATCCCAAGGGCGCGGTCATCACGCACGAACAGACCCTGCGCGTCTACGAGGCATGGAGCGAACTGGCGGGCCTGGAGGCGGGCGACCGCTATCTGATCGTCAACCCGTTCTTCCACACCTTCGGCTACAAGGCGGGCATCATCGCCTGTCTGATGCGGGGCGCCACGATGATCCCCCAGCCGGTCTTCACGGTGGACGCGGCGCTGGCGCACATCGCCGCTGAGAGGGTGAGCGTGCTGCCCGGACCGCCCACCCTCCACCAGTCGATTCTGGACCATCCGGCCCGTCTTCAGCACGATCTTTCCGCACTTCGTCTGGTCGTCACCGGCGCGGCCGTCGTCCCCCTGGAACTGGTCGAACGGCTCCGCTCCGAACTGAAGGTGGGCACCGTACTGACCGCCTACGGGCTGACCGAGGCGTCCGGAACGGTCACCATGTGCCGCAGGGGCGACCCCGCGGAGGTCATCGCGGGCACCTCGGGGCGCGCCATCCCCGGGACGGAGGTCAAGGTCGTCGCGGCCGACGGCACCGTCCTGCCGCCCGGCGAGCCGGGCGAGGTCCTGGTGCGCGGCTACCACGTGATGAGCGGCTACTTCGAGGACCCGGAGGAGACGGCCCGCGTCATCACCCCCGACGGCTGGCTGCGCACGGGCGACGTCGGCCTGATGGACGCCGACGGGAACCTGCGGATCACCGACCGCATCAAGGACATGTTCATCGTCGGCGGGTTCAACGCCTATCCGGCCGAGATCGAGCAGCTCCTCTCGCGCCATCCGGACATCGCCGACGTGGCCGTGATCGGCATCCCCGACCCGCGCCTGGGCGAGGCGGGCAAGGCGTTCGCCGTACGGCACGAGGGCGCCACCGTCACGGCCGATGACCTGATCGCCTGGTCCCGCCGGGAGATGGCCAACTACAAGGTGCCTAGGCAGGTCGAGTTCGTCACGGAGCTGCCGCGCAACGCGAGCGGGAAGATCCTCAAAACCCGGCTGCGGCGCCGGGGACGCGCCGGTTAGAGTGCGACCACTCCGACAGGAACACGCTCCCCAGAAGGACAGCCGCAGAACGGGAGCGCGCGCGGGACGCACGGCGTGATCAGGAGGGGGCGGCACAGGATCCATTCCGCCTGCCCTTTTCCGAAGGAGCGCTGTTCATGCGTTACGGCCTCGGCCTGCCCGTCAACGACCTCTCCCTGCTCGCCGAATGGGCGCGCCGCGCGGAGGCGTCGCCCTTCCGTACGGTCGCGCTGCTCGACCGTCTCGTCTACGGGAACCCCGATCCGCTGATCACCCTCGCCACCGTCGCCGGAGCCACCTCGCGCGTCCGCGTCCAGACGGAGGTGCTGCTCGCCCCGCACTACAACACCGCCGTCCTCGCCAAGCAGACCGCCACCCTCGACCGCCTCTCCGGCGGCCGGTTCACGCTCGGCATCGGCATCGGCGGGCGCGAGGACGACGCCGCGGCCGCGGGCATCGACCCGCGCCGCCGCGGGCGCCGCCTGGACGCGCAGATGGCCCTGCTGCGGCGTACGTGGGCCGGTGAGCCGTACGGGGACGGCGCCGGGCCCGTGGGCCCCGCACCGGCCACTCCGGGCGGCCCGGAGGTGCTGTTCGGCGGCTTCGCCCCCGCGGCCCTGGAGCGCGTCGGGCGCTGGGGCGACGGCTTCCTCGGCGCCGGGCTCCCCGCGCCGTACATGGACCGGAAGTTCCGCGAGGTCGAGCGGGGCTGGCAGCGCCACGGGCGCGAGGGCCGCCCACGCCTCGTCGCCCAGGTCAACGCGGCCCTGGGGTCCGAGGCTCTCGTCGAGGAGGCCCGCAAGGAGATCGGCGCCTACTACGCGTTCACCGGGCACGCGGAGTACATGGTCGAGGGCCTGCTCAGCACGCCGGAGAGCATCCGTGAAGCGGTCACCGCGTACGGGGACATCGGCGCGGACGAACTGGTCTTCTACTGCTGGGCGGCCGACCCCGCACAGGCCGACCGCCTCGCAGCCCTCGTGCCGTAGGGACGGTGCCGACCGCGCGGCCGTGTGCCCTGAGGGCGCTCATGTCTCCAGTGCGAGGGCGGCGCCCAGGTCGCGCAGGGCCTCCTCGAAGACGGGGTCCAGATCGGTGAAGGCGAAGTCCAACTGGTGCAGGACCTCCATGCACAGAAGGCCGTACAGCCGGATCCAGCACCCCAGGTAGACGTGGAGGGCGCCCGGGGGCAGGCGGCCGTCGATCGACTCCGAGTGGGCCTCCAACTGCGCGCGCAGGGAGGGCTCCAGGCCGTCCGGCTCGGGTGCGGGGAAGGGCCGCTCGTTCCACAGCTCCACGACCTGGTCCAGCAGGACGCGCTCGAAGCGGTGTCCCGCCAACTGGCGCTCGGAGTCCGGCTCGCGCCCCGGAGGGGCGACGGGAGCGGCGAAGATCCAGCCGAACTCGGCGGGATGGGCCGTCGCCCATGCCCTCATGGCGCGGCACGTGGCCAGCAGGCGGCTCCCGCGCGGCCGTTCGGGAGCCGCGTCCCGCGCCTGCTCCATGGCCGCCGTCAGCTCCTGGAAGAAGCCCGCCGTCACGGCGCCGACGAGGGCGTCATGGCCGGCGTAGTAGTGATACAGGGCCGGGCCGCTGATACCCATCTCGCGCGCCACGGCGTTGATCGTGACGGCCGGGGAGCCGCGCTCGACGAGCAGCTTGCGGGTGGTCGCGTGGATCTCGGCGAGCGTGGCCTGCCGCTGCCGGTCCCTGCGGCTCGGCGCCCGGCCGGGCCGTCCCTCTGCCTTCTCCGTGCCCTGCGCCATGGGCTGTCGCTCTCCTTCTGCCCGTGCTTCTCGTCCGCCGCTTGACAGTTTAGGGTATCTATATTTCCTTAGAGGTCGTAAGTCACCTAGAGAGTCTAAGTGAAAACTTCCGAGGAGAGGCGGGCACATGCCTTCGATGACACCTGGCTGGTGGACGGTCCTGGGGCTGTCCGTACTGCTGCTGGTGACGGCCGTGTGGTGGGGCGCCTCGCGCGCCGCGCACACCCGGCGGGGCGCCGGGAAGGGGGCGCGGTGAAGGCCGTTGTCGTCGGCGGCGGCATCGGCGGACTGGCCGCGGCGGTGGCGCTGCACGCGCGCGGCTGGGACGTCGAAGTGCGGGAACGGGCGCGGGAATTCACCGACATCGGAGCGGGCCTGGCCGTGCAGCCGAACGCCCTTCGTGCCCTGGACGCGCTCGGCCTCGGTACGACCGTACGGGCGAGGGCGACGACCGACCCGCCGCTCGGGATACGGCACGCAGGAGGCGGCTGGCTCCTTCGCAACGACACGGACGGACTGAGACGCCGCTTCGGCCAGTGGGTGATGCTGCCCCGCGCCGAACTCGTCGCCCTCTTGCGCGCTCAAGTCCCCGAAAGCGCGCTGAGAGCGGGCTCCACGGTCACGGGCGTACTGCCGGACGGCACCGTTCGGTACCGCGACGGGCCCGGCGCCGGGGTCGGCAAAGGGACCGGCGTTGGGGATCTCGTCGTCGGCGCGGACGGCATCCGCAGCGTCACCCGGCGAGCGGTCCTCCCGGAGGCCCCGCCGCCCCGTTACGCCGGATACAGCACCTGGCGGTTCATCACCACGGCCCGGCCGGGCGTGGCGGCCGAGGGCAGCGTGGAGACGTGGGGCCGGGGCGAACGGTTCGGCTACGCGCCCCTGCCCGACGGGCGCGTCTACTGCTACGTGATGGCCAACGCGCCCCAGGGCGAGAGCAAGGGCTCGCCCGAGGACGAGCTGGCCCACCTCCGCCGCCGGTTCGCCCGGTGGCACGAGCCGATCCCGTCCCTGCTGGCCGCCACCGAGGGGAGCGCGGTGCTGCGCCACGACACATACGAGCTGCCGGACCTGCCGACGTTCGTGTCGCACCGGCACCGGACGGCACTCCTCGGGGACGCGGCCCACGCGATGACGCCCAACCTCGGTCAGGGGGCCTGCCAGGCGATCGAGGACGCCGTCGAACTGGCCGCGGCGCTGGACGGGGCGGGCGGGGACACGGCCGCCGGACTCGATGCCTACGACCGGGTCCGCAGGCCCCGTACCCAGATGGTCGTGCGGCGCTCCCGCCGTCTCGGAGGGGTCGCCCACTGGTCCTCGCCCGTCCTGACCGCGCTGCGGAACACGGGGCTCAGGATGACGCCCGGCTCGTCCTTCGCCCGTTCCCTCGCGCCGGTGATCGGAGGGGAGGGACGGTGAGGGATGGTGAATGAGTGCGGGGTCAGTCCACGATGGCCCCGCAGGAGATGTTCACGTCCGTCGACGTGAGAGTGCGGGCGTGGTCCGAGGCGACGAAGGCCGCGACGTCGCCGACGTCCTCCAGGGTCGCGGGGCGGCCCAGGAGCGTCGTTCCGACCAGCTCCGCCTCGATCTCCGCGCGCCCGGGGAAGTCCGCCGGAATCCCCTCGGGCACGCCTCCCGACTTGAGGGTGACGACGCGGATGCCCTGGGCGCCCAGTTCGCAGGCCCACTGGCGGCGCAGGCCCTCCAGGGCGTCCAGGGCGATCTTGAACCCGCCGAGCCCGGGGAGGGTCTGAGTGCCTCCGCCGCCGAACGCGAGGACCACGCCGGAGCGCCGTTCCGCCATGTGGCGGGCGGCCGCCCTGGTCGTCAGGAACTGCGTCCGCATGGCGTTGGCGATGGGCTGGAGGAAGTCCTCCAGCGCGATCTCCGTCAGGGGCTGCTGGACGTCGCCGTAGCCCGTCGCGTTGAAGGAGATGTCCAGCCGGCCCGTACGGGCGACGATGCCGTCCACGTAGGCGTTCACGGCCTCCTCGTCGTGCGCGTCGACCGACGCGGTCTCGCCGGTCGCGGCCAGCCCCGCGTCCTTGTCGAGCCGGGCCTTCTCGCGCCCGGCCAGGAAGACCCGCGCACCCTCCCGGGCGAACGCGCGCGCCGCCGCGCCTCCGACGGGCCCGCTCGCCCCGTACACCACCGCTACCTTGTCCCGCAGCAACATGTCCGTCACACACCTTTCGTTCCGCTGCATCCGTATGTCCCTCCGCTGTCACGGTGACGTCGGAGCGGCGGCCCGGAATTCGACACACGCCGGGGAGGTTGCGGGAGACGACAGGTCCACTCGTACGCGCGCGTCATGTGCGGCGCCCTTGCCGCGGGGTCCGTACGGAGGCCCGTACGGAGGGTCGCACGTAGGGCCGTACGGAGGGCCGCACGTAGGCCCGCACGGAGGATGAGGAGTCCGCATGCCATTGAGCCGTGAAGAGCGCGAGAAGTTCCTCGCCGAGCCGCACATCGGCGCCCTCGCCGTGGACGCGGGGGAGGGGCGCGGCCCCCTCGCCGTGCCGATCTGGTACCAGTACGAGCCCGGTGATGACCTGTGGGTGCTCACCGGGCGCGACTCCCGCAAGGCCACGCTCATCGAGCGCGCGGACCGCTTCTCGCTCCTGGCCGAGCGGGTGGATCCCACGATCCGTTACGTGTCCGTGGAGGGCCCCGTCACCGCCGCCACCGCGACCACGGAGGCGGAGCTGCGCGAGATGTCCGCGCGCTACATGCCGGACGACAAGGTCGACGCGTACGTCGCGGCGTCCGAGCTGGAGGCGCTGGTGACCTTCCGTATGCGGCCGGAACGGTGGAACGCGGCAGACCTGGGCGCCCTCTGAGGCACCAGCTCCGAAGGACGGGCCGTTCCGTTCACTCTTCCGTGCCTGCCCGGGCCGGTCCGGGTGCGGCTCCCGGACCGGCCCAGGGGCACCCCCTGGCCGGCTCGGACGGGCCGGGGGCGGTGTCCGAGCCGGGCCCTGGCGTCACGGTCACGCGGCCGGGGCCGGAGCCGTGAAGCCAGGGCCGCGTGGGGCCGACCCGCCGCCGCGGGCCCGCCCCACGCCCGTCGGCCGGACAGCGGCGCATGGAAGGAGAGAGGCCCCTGTGCCTAAGGGGTGCCCTCGCCCGGCGCTCCGCCGGACGTCCTGTCCCGTCCGGCATCGCGCTGTGCCGCCTCCAGCCGGCAACGAGCGCACTTGCACGGTGGCCATCTGCTCGCCCAGGCGGAGAGCTTCGGCCGGTACGAGTCGTCGCACGCCCAGAACCGCAGCATGCGTCTCTCGCCGGTGGCGGGGTCGATCCGGTAGACCGCGAGGGTCATCCTCCCCATCGGAACGCCTCCGCCTCCGTCTCCGCCTCCGCCCCCCCGTGCGCCGTACGTGGCTCGTGGCGTCGCCCCGCACCGTCTGTCCGGACACTGTGCGAGGCGACGGGGAACACGTTGCCCCGTCGCCCGTGGAGGACTCTTGTGGGTGTCTTGAATCCGCTGCTGGGGCGGGTTAGACAGGGGGTGGGGAGAGAGGGTGGGGGGACCGCGGATTTTCTGGGGGGAAATGAGAGCGGAGTTCCGGCTTCTCGGCGACGTGGAAGTACGCGCGGGGGACCGTATCGAGGGCCGTACCGAAGGCCGTGCCGTCGAGATCGGGCATGCGCGGCAGCGTGTCGTGCTCGTGGCCTTGCTGGCCGACGCCGGACGCGTCGTGACGGTCGACCAGTTGGTCTCGCGCGTCTGGGGAGAGGACGCGCCGCAGCGTGCCAGGGGGACCCTGCATTCGTACCTCTCCCGGCTCAGGAACGCGCTGGCCCCCGTCGGCACCGGGGCCTCCCCGCTCACGCGCCGTTCGGGCGGCTACGTCCTGGACGTCGATCCGCTCACCGTGGACCTGCACCGTTTCCGCCATCTCCTGGCGTGTGCGAGGGAGAGAGGGACGGACGACACCCGTGCGGCCTCGCTCCTGGAGGAGGCGCTGGGCCTGTGGCGGGGCGAGGAGCCCTTCGCGGGCCTGGACACGCCCTGGCTGGCCACCCTCCGCGACAGCCTCACCCACGAGCGCCGTACGGCTGAACTCGACCTCACCGACGCCCGTCTCCGGCTCGGCCACCATGCCGCCCTCCTGACGGACCTCGCGTTACGTACGACCGCGCATCCACTGGACGAACGGCTGGCCGGACAGTACGTACTGGCCCTCTTCCGCAGCGGCCGCAGGGCGGACGCCCTCGCCCATCTGCAGAGGGTCCGGCGGACGCTCGCGGAGGAGCTGGGCGTGGACCCCAGCCCGGAACTGGCCGCGTTGCAGCAGCGGATCCTGCGTGCCGACGAGGCGCCGACGAGCGGCCTCGAATCGGCCTCGGGGGACGTGCGGGTGTCCACCTTGCGCGTGGACACGGTGCATGTGGCGCACCTGTCCGTATCGGAGCCCGCCGCGCCCGCGATCCGCCCGGCGCAACTTCCGGCCACCGTCCCGGACTTCACCGGCCGGGCGGCCCTGGCGGAGGACCTGACCGACCGCCTGACGTCGGGCGTCCCGGTGATCGCCGTGGCCGGGATCGGCGGGGTCGGCAAGACGACGCTGGCCCTGCATGTCGCCCACGCGGCGGGCGAGGCCTTTCCCGACGGACAGCTCTACGTCGACCTGCACGGCGGCTCCGCCGCACCCGCCGCCCCCGAGGCCGTACTCGGCACGTTCCTCCGCTCCCTGGGCGTGACGGAATCAGCCGTCCCCGACGGCGTGGAGGAACGGGCCGCGCTCTACCGCTCCCTGTCGGCGGGACGGCCTCTCCTCGTCCTCCTGGACAACGCGCGGGACGCGGCCCAAGTGCGTCCCCTGCTGCCGGGAGCGGGAGGCACGGCCCTCGTGACCAGCCGGGCCCAGATGGGAGACCTCACGGCGGCCCACCACGTCGACCTGGACGTCATGGGCCCACAGGAGGCTCTCGCCCTCTTCACCCGGGTCGTAGGGGAGCCCCGGGTGGCCGGGGAGCCTGCCCGCGCGGAGGAGGTGGTGGCCGCGTGCGGATACCTCCCTCTGGCGATCCGTATCGCCGCCTCCCGTATGGCCGTACGGAAGAACTGGACGGTCTCCGGCCTGGCGGCCCGCCTCGCGGACGAACGCCGCCGCCTGGACGAACTGCGGGTGGGCGACCTGCAGGTGACGGCCACCTTCGAGCTGGGCTACGGCCAGTTGGAGGCGGAGCAGGCGCGGGCGTTCCGGTTGCTGGGGGTGGTGGACGGGCCGGACATCTCGCTGGCGGCGGCCGCGGCCTTGCTGGGCCGTGACCCGTACGCGACCGAGGACGTCATCGAGTCGCTCGTCGACGTCTCCCTGCTGGAATCCATGACGCCCGGCCGCTACCGCTTCCACGACCTCGTGAGGCTCTTCGCCCGGAGCCGGGCCGAGCGCGACGAACAGTCGCGGACGGAGCGGGACGCGGCCGTTGAAAGGCTCCTGGACTTCTATCTGGCGACGGTCTCTACGGTGTTCGCCATCGAGAGGCCCGGGGAGCGGACCGTCGACCACTTGATGAGGGCGCCGTGCGAAGGCCTCACGTTCCAGGGCCGGGACAGCGCGCTGGCGTGGCTCTTCGAAGAGGCCGACTGCGTGCTGGCAGCCGTCCTCCAGGCGGCCGGTACCGATCGGTTCCGTCTTGCCGCCGACCTCTTGTTCGCGGCGAAGGACCTGGGGGACTCCGGGGCCCACTCGGCACAGTTCGAGAGGGCGGCCCACGCCGTACGGGATGCGGCACGCGACAGCGGGGACGCTTCGGCGGAGGCGCGGGCTCTGATCATGCTGTCGCATGTCCAGTTCCTGTCCGGCAGGTTCGACCAGTCGGACCGGAGCGCACGGGAGGCGCTTCCGCTGGCCGAGGAGTGCGATGACACGCTCGCGAGAAGCTACGCCCTGCACACCCGGTCCCTGGTCGGCAATGTGCAGGGGCGGTTCGACCTCGCCGAGGAGTACCACCTCCTGGCCGTCGAGGCGTTCCGCGCGGACGGGAACCGGCCGAGCGAGGCGAGCGCGTACTGCAACCTGGCCCACGTCCATGTCGCCCAGGGCCGCACCGAGAGCGCGATCGACCTCGCGCGACGCGGGCTCCGCATCTACTTGGACCTGGGGCACCGGATGCGCGTGGCCAACGCGCGCAACGTCCTGGCACGAGCGCTGACGCAGGCCGGACGGTTCGACGAGGCGCTGGAGGAGTTCGCGGTCTCCCTCGACCTCTTCCGTGAGACGCAGCAGCAGCTCTGGGAAGGAACGACGCACGCCCGCATGGCGGAGACGCTGCTCGCGGCCGACCGTCCGCTGGACGCCGTCCACCACGCGGAACAGGCACTGACTCTGCGTGCCGTCGGCGGCGAGTGGATGCGCGCCAGGACCCTCACAGCGCTCGGGCGCGGCCTGCACGTCCTGGGAGAGCCGGAACGGGCCCGCGACTGCTGGCGGGACGCGCTCCGGATCTTCGAGGAGCGGGGGGCGAAGGAAACGGCCGAGGTCTCGGCCCTCCTGGACGGGCGTGAGAGCCCGTGACGGGACGGCCGGAGGCGGACCAGCGGAAAGGGACGCGCGGGGTCGAGTTCCGGCTCCTCGGGAACATCGAGGTACGCGCGGAAGGAAGCCGCTTGGACATCGGGCACGCGCGGCAGCGTCTCGTGCTGGTGGCGTTGCTCGTGGACGTGAACCGGGTCGTGACCGTCGACCAGCTCGTGGAGCGGGTCTGGGGCGGGGTCGCGCCGCAGCGGGCGCGCGGGACCCTGCACTCGTATCTGTCGCGGCTGCGGCACGCGCTGGTCCCCGCCGCCGGGGACGCGGGCCTGGCGCGCCGCGCGGGCGGCTATGTGCTGACCGCCGACCCGGCGGCCGTGGACCTGCACCGGTTCTCCGAACTGTCCGGGCGTGCGCGGGGCGAGGACGACCGTACGGCCGTCGGCCTGCTGGAGGACGCGCTCGCGCTGTGGCGGGGCGAGGCGTTCGCGGGAGAGGACGGCCCCTGGCTGAACGATCTGCGGACGACCCTCGCGAACGCCCGTCGCGCCGCGGAGCTGGACCTCACCGACCGCAAGCTGCGCCTGGGCCGGCACGCGGAGCTGCTGACGGAGCTGGCGGCGCGGGCCGCGGCACATCCTCTGGACGAACGGGTGGCGGGGCAGTACATCCTCGCGCTGTACCGCAGCGGGCGGCGCGCGGACGCGCTCGCGTACTACGCGGATGTACGCCGTGCCCTCGTCGAGGAGCTGGGCGTGGACCCGTCGCCCGAGCTGGCCGATCTGCAACGGCGCGTCCTGCGGTCGGAGGACGGGCAGCGGAGGCAGGAGCAGGCGCGTGCCGGGACGGTGAACACGGAGACCGCTCACGTGGGGACGGTCTCGGCGGAGACGGTGAACGTGGGCACGGTCCATGTCGGGACCGTCCAGTTCGGGGGTGGGAGTGGAGGCCAGGGGACGGCCGTGCCGTATCCGCTGCCCGTGGCGGATGTACGGCCCGCCCAGCTCCCCAGCGGCGTGGGTGACTTCACCGGGCGCGCGTCCCTCGCCGCGGAGCTGCGCGAACGGGTCGTGACGGGGGCGTCGTCGGTCGTCGCCGTGGCGGGCATCGGCGGGGTCGGCAAGACCACGCTGGCCCTGCATGTCGCGCACGCGGTGCGCGGTGAGTTCCCGGACGGTCAGCTCTACGCCGACCTGCACGGCGCGGCCCCGTCCGCGGCGGACCCGGAGGGCGTCCTGGCGTCGTTCATACGGGCACTCGGCGTGCCCGAACCCGCCATTCCGGACGGTACGGAGGAACGTGCGGCCCTGTACCGTTCGCTCCTCTCCGACCGGCGCGTCCTGGTGGTGCTGGACAACGCGCGGGACGCGGCGCAGATACGGCCCCTCCTTCCCGGCGCGGAGGGATGCACGGCGCTCCTCACCAGCCGCGCACGCCTGACCGACCTCGCCGGGGCCCATCTGGTCGACCTGGAGGTGATGGGGGAGGAGGAAGCGCTGGCCCTTTTCGCCGGGGTGGTGGGGGAGGGGCGCCTCGGGCCGGAGCGTACGGCTGCGCGGGAGGTGGCCGCCGCCTGCGGGTTCCTGCCGCTGGCGATCCGCATCGCGGCCTCGCGGCTGGCGGCCCGCCGGAGCTGGACCGTCGCCTTGCTGGCCTCAAAGCTCGCGGACGAACGGCGCCGCCTGGACGAACTGCGGGTGGGCGACCAGGGCGTGGTGGCCACCTTCGAGCTGGGCTACGGCCAGTTGGAGGCGGAGCAGGCGCGGGCGTTCCGGTTGCTGGGGGTGGTGGACGGGCCGGACATCTCGCTGGCGGCGGCCGCGGCCTTGCTGGGCCGTTCGCCGTTCGACGCGGAGGATGTGCTGGAGTCCCTGGTCGATACGTCGATGGTGGAGTCGGTGGCGCCGGGGCGCTATCGGTTCCACGACCTGGTGCGGTTGTTCGCGCGGGGGAAGGCGGGGCGCGAGGAGGGGGCGCTGCTACGGCTGGCCCGGTTCTATCTGGCGACGGGGGTGCGGGCCTTCGTGAGGGAACACCCCGGCGACCGTACGGTCGACCATCTGGAACCGGCGGGGCAGGACGGCCTGGAGTTCGGTGACAGGGAGTCGGCGATCGACTGGTTCGTCGCCGAGTCCGGCTGTCTGCTGGCATGTGCGGCCCAGCTCGCCGCCTCGGAACGGCCGGGGCTCGCGGCCGACCTGCTGATCGTGGTGAAGCAGCTCGCCGACAGGGGCGACTGCGCGGCCCGCTTCGAGCGGTGCGCGCTGTCCGTGCGCGAGGCGGCGCAACGTGCCGGGGACGCGCGGGCCGAGGCCCGTGCCCGCATGATGCTGACGCACTTCTTCAGCGTCACGGGGAGTTTCTCCCGGGCCGAGGAGGAGGCTAGGGAGGCCGCTCGGCTCGGGGAGGCCGCCGATGACGCGCTCGCGCGGGCGTCCGCGGAGAACGACCTGGGGATCCTCACGTACTACAGCGAGCGGTACGAGGAGTCCGAGGCCCACCTGGGGCAGGCCATCGACGCCTTCCGGAGAGACGGCAACCGCCCCTCCGAGGCGAGCGCCCTGTGCAATCTCTCGCGCACCCGTGTCGCGCTGGGGCACTACGACAGCGCGGTGTCCCTCGCCGAACAGGGCCTCGCGATCTACCGTGACATGGGCAGCACGTTCCGTATGGGCAACGCCCGTTACACGCTGGGACACGCCCTCGCTCAGTCCGGCCGTACGAGTGAGGGGCTCGCCGAACTGGGGCGGGCACAGGCCTCCTTCCGGGAGAGCCGGCAGCCCTTGTGGGAGGGGGTGACCTCATTTCGTATGGCCGAGGCCCATCTGCTCGCGGGCCGCCCGGAGGAGGCCGCCGAGCATGCCGAGCTGGCGCTCGAACTCCGCGCCATCGGCGGCGAATGGCGCCGGGGCACCGTCCTGGTCGTCCTGGGGCGCGCGTACGACGCGCTCGGCCGGAGGGACGAGGCGGTCGCGCGGTGGCGCGAGGCACTGGAGATCTTCGAAAAGGAAGAAGCGAGGGAAGCCGCCGAAGTGGCGGCGCTATTGGCCCAGCGGTGACGGTGGAGCAAGCTGAGAAGGCAAGGCCAGGCATTGCTGGCCGTTCGCCCCGGTCGGAGCTCCCGACCGGGGGCTCGGAGAAGGATCAGCGCGCTGGCTTGTCCATGTGTGCAGCATCGTGCGCCTGCTGGGATGGCGCGAGCGTTTGTACGTTGTCAGCGATAGCGGGGCTGGCGACGCCGCTCATGATGCTCAGGCCGAAGGCGAGGGCACAGATCGCGGCGATTCTCTTCAGGCCGGACACAGCAACTCCTTCTCTGGGGACTGCTATTCGTGAGTTGATAGCTACGGTAAGTCGTCATGTCAGGTGTGGGAAGGCAGCGCCCGGCGGCTGGAGCAGAGTAAGAAGGGTTGTTCCGTCGTGATGTCCGGACCAGCGGAACAGAGCACTTGCTGGTGGCAGAGGGCGCAGATGTCGGGCCGCCGTCGACGACTCCCCCTCTGTGTCGTCGACAGCGGCCCGGCTGTTCCCCCGTGGCAATCAGGACCTAGTTCGCGGGGCTGGTGGTCTGGTGGTTGTCATCAGTACCAGGCTGCGGAGCTTCCTCGTTCTCGGTCTTGACCGGATTGATCGTCTGGTGGTTGTCCTCAGTAGTGATCTTGCCCTTCTTGCGAACGGGCTTTTCCTCATGAGTGCTCATGGTGGCTTCTCCTGTACTCGGGCCGTGCGGTTGGTCGGTGCCCGCCCAGCGGCTCCCCCGTGGGCCGCCGGACGGGCTTGTCAGGGCCGCTCACCATGACGGGGCAGCGGCCTGTTCCCCCAGTCGATCCGCCTGCCCCCCGACGCGCCGGATCGACATCAACGAGCATGGCGGCTCTCGATAAACGAACGATGAACGAATCATGCGAGACGGTTCCGGAGCGTACGGACTTGTTACGCCGTGGTCGGTGTGAGCAGCTCGCGCACCTCGTGAGCCTCGCCGGCTCCGATTTCCTCGTACCGTGCGAGGGCCTCCCGCCAGCACGCTTGTGCCCGGCGGTGCTGTCCGATGGCCTCGAGGGCCCGGCCCAGGAGCGTCAGGGCGTTGGCCCGGCGCCAGGGCCCTCCGATGGTGCGGAGGATGGCCAAGGACTGCTCAGCGAGCGCGGCCGCCTCGGCAGGACGGCCAGCGGCGAGGCTCACTTCGGCGAGACGGAAGTGCGCCATGCCTTCCCACATGCGCTGGCGACTCAACTTGAAGATGTCGAGGGCATTGCGGAAGTGCCCCTCGGCTTCAGCGAGGCGTGAGGCCTGCACGAGTGCGATCCCCAGCGCGTAGAGCACGTTGGCGCGGCGGAAGGAGACGTCCAGACGGTCGTGGATGGTCAGCGCCTGCTCGGCGAGTGAGATCGCGGTGTCCAGACGTCCCAGCTCCGTGTTGGAACGAGAGAGGTTGCAGAGCGCGCTGGTTTCGGCAATCTCGTTGTCATAGGAGCGGAAGGCTTCGAGTGCCCGGCTGAGGAACCTCTCAGCCTCTGCGTGCCGCCCTTGATAATTCGCGACGATCCCTTGGTCGTTCAGGGCGTACGACGATGAGATGGGATCGTTGAGCGAGCTTCCGAGTATGCCGGCCAGGCGAGCTTCTTCGTTCGCCTCGTCGAATCGGCCGACGGCGAGGTGGAGGCTGGTGAGCATGGTCCGGGCGCGCGCTTCGGCATAGGGGTTTTCTGCCGCTTGCGAAGCTTCCTTCATGGTCTCGGCTATCAGCTCGTACTGACGGCTGTTGACTCCGGATTCAGCGAGTCCGTTCGTCGCCAGCAGAAGATCGACCGCCCTGCGCAGTGTACTTCCCGAGGCCAGTTGCCTGGCGCAGGCGAGGAAGCAGGCG
The DNA here is from genome assembly GCF_039530985.1 of Streptomyces albiaxialis. Taxonomy (NCBI): domain Bacteria; kingdom Bacillati; phylum Actinomycetota; class Actinomycetes; order Kitasatosporales; family Streptomycetaceae; genus Streptomyces; species Streptomyces albiaxialis. Next base: position 362,009 of record NZ_BAAAPE010000001.1, on the reverse strand, counting down.
GACTCGGCGAAGAGCCAGTCGAGGGCGGCACCCTGGTCCGAGAAATGCATTCCCTCGGTGTCCGTTGATTCCAGGTGGTCCGCCAGACGTTCGCCGGAACGCTCCAAAGCACGCACATTCCGTGCCGTCGCCAGGTAGAAGTCCAGCAGACGCGACAGCGCTGCCTCCCGGACGCTTGGCGGCTGTTCATCGCGCTCCGCACACACGCGTGCAAAGAGGCGGACCAGGTCGTGGAATCGATAGCGCCCTGGTGCGGCCGATTCCAGGAGAGACGTGTCCACAAGGGACTCCAGGATTTCCTCGGCGTCGTCCGGAGCGCGATCGAGAACGGCTGCCGCGGCATGGAGAGAGACGTCAGGCCCCTCGATCAGCCCCAGCAGGCGGAACGCCCGTGCCTGCTCCGGGTCGAGTTGGCCGTAGCCGAGTTCGAAGGTGGCCTTGACGGCCTGGTCGCCGGCCTGGAGTTCGTCGAGGCGGCGGCGTTCGTCGGCGAGTTTGGAGGCGAGGACCGAGACGGTCCAGGTGCGGCGGGACGCCAGGCGGGCGGCGGCGATGCGGATGGCGAGGGGAAGGAAGCCGCAGGCGGCGACGACGTCCATCGCGGCCTCGCGTTCGGCGCCCACCCGCTCCTCGCCGACGATGCGGGTGAAGAGGGCCATCGCCTCGTCGGGGCTCATGACGTCCAGGTCGACGAGGTGGGCGCCCGCGAGATCCACCATGCGGACGCGGCTCGTCACGAGGGCCGCGCAGCCCGCCGTGCCGGGCAGGAGGGGGCGGACCTGGGCCGCGTCGCGGGCGTTGTCGAGGAGGGCCAGGATGCGGCGGCCCGCCAGGAGGGAACGGAAGAGGGCCGCGCGGTCCTCGACGCCGTCCGGAATCGTGGAGTCCGGGGCGCCCAGGGCGCGCAGGAACGAGCCGAGGACGGCCTCGGGGTCGGCGGGGGAGGACCCCGCTCCCTGGAGGTCCACGTAGAGCTGGCCGTCCGGGAAGCGGTCCGCCGCGCCGTGGGCGACGTGGATGGCGAGGGTCGTCTTGCCCACACCCCCGATCCCCGCGACAGCGGAGACCGCCATGACCGTGCCGTCGGCCTCCGCGAGCTGGTCGCTGAGTTCGCTGACGAAGGACGCGCGGCCAGTGAAGTCGGCGACCGTGGCGGGGAGCTGGGCGGGGCGGGTGACGGTGACCGTGGAGGTGTCGGAGGCGGCGTCCGTCTGGTACGTCAGCTCCTCGTCCGCCTCCAGGATGCGCTGCTGGAGCTCGGACAGCTCCGTGCGGGGGTCGACGCCGAGTTCGTCGGCGAGCAACCTTCGCGTGTCGGCGTAGACGGCAAGCGCTTCCGCCTGGCGGCCGCTGCGGTAGAGGGCCAGCATCAGGAGTTCGCGGAGGCGTTCGCGGAGGGGATGGGCCGCCGTGAGGGCCGTCAGCTCGCTGACGGCCTCCGCGTGGCAGCCGACCTGGAGGTCGAGGTCGAGGCGGTGTTCGAGGAGGCCGAGGCGCCATTCCTCCAGGCGCGTGCGGTGCGTGTCCGCGTAGGGCCCGGGGACGTGGGCGAGGGGCTCGCCGTCCCATTCCGCGAGGGCGTTGTTGTAGAGGTCGCGGGCGCGCAGGTGGTCGCCGCAGCTCGCGGCCTTCTCGGCGTGGGTCGCCAGGTCCTGGGCGGTGTCCATGTCGAGGACGGCTTCGCCGCCCGTCCGTATCGCGTATCCGCCGGACTCGCTGACGAGGAGGTCGGCGTCGGCGCCGAGGGACTTGCGGATGCGGGAGGCGTACGTACGCAGGGCGGCCTTGGCCTGCTCGGGGGGCTCCTCGCCCCAGATCGCGTCGATCAGCTCCTCGGCCGTCGCGGTGCGCCCGGCGCGCAGCAGCAGGGCCGCGAGCAGCGCGCGCTGCTGCGGTGATCCCATGCTGAGGGCCCGGTCCCCGCGCCATGCGCGTACGGGACCGAGCACCGCAAAGCGGAGCTGGGTGTCCCGCTGCTCCGGTTCGGGTCCTCTGAGGTCCTCGGCGCCCATGGTGCCCCCTGCGAATCCGCGCTCCATTGCCGCAGGGGCCAGTCTGCCTTGTCCCTGGCAATTACGTCAGCTCGGGTACCAGCCTCTCTGCCAACCCTTGCCAAGCCTTCGCAAACCCCTGCTCTTTGCTCCTATCGCCCATCGCACGCTAGCTGACGGATCGTCAGATCGGCGCTACGGTGGTCGGCATGGAGACCTTCCCCAAGATCATTTCGGTGGACGACCACACGGTGGAGCCGCCCCACGTCTGGCGGGACCGGCTCCCGTCGAAATACCAGGACATAGGCCCCCGTATCGTGCGTGCCCCGCTGAAGGAGATGACCTTCGTGGGCGGGAAGTTCGCGCCGAAGATGGGCGCCGCGGGGGACGAGGGCCCGATTGCCGACTGGTGGGTGTACGAGGATCTGCACCGGCCCCTGACCAGGCTCGATACGGCTGTTGGCTACGACAGGGACGAGGTGAAGCTGGAGGCCATCACCTACGAGCGGATGCGTCCGGGCTCGTACGATGTGCGGGAGCGCCTCTCGGACATGGACGTCAATCACGTCCAGTCGGCTCTGTGCTTCCCGACATTCCCGCGCTTCTGCGGACAGACCTTCACCGAGGCCAAGGACCGCGAACTGGGCCTGCTGTGCGTGCGCGCGTACAACGACTGGATGGTCGAGGAGTGGTGCGGCCCGGACGCGCACGGGCGGCTGATTCCGCTTGCCATCGTGCCGCTGTGGGACGCGGAACTCGCGGCCGAGGAAGTGCGCAGGAACGCCGCGCGCGGCGTGCGGGCCGTCTGCTTCTCCGAGATACCGCCCCGGCTCGGGCTGCCCTCGGTCCACGGGGACGACTGGGACCCCTTCCTGCGCGCCTGCGACGAGACCGGCACGGTCATCGCCATGCACATCGGCTCCTCCAGCAAGATGCCCTCCACCTCGGCCGACGCGCCGCCGGCCGTGGGGTCGACGCTGACCTTCGCGAACTGCTGCTTCTCGATGGTCGACTGGCTGATGAGCGGCAAGTTCGACCGCTTCCCCGGCCTGCGGATCATGTACGCGGAGGGGCAGATCGGGTGGATCCCGTACATTCTGGAGCGCGCCGACGTGGTGTGGGAGGAGAACAGGGGCTGGGGCGGCATCGCCGACAAGGTGCTCAAGCCGCCGTCCGAGCTGTTCGCCCGGCACGTCTACGGATGCTTCTTCGACGACGCCTTCGGGCTGCGCAACGTCGACGCGATCGGCGTGCCCAACGTGCTCTACGAGACGGACTACCCGCACTCGGACTCGACCTGGCCCAAGTCCAAGGAGGTCGGCGAGGCGCAGATGGGGCACCTGGACCCGGACGTGGTCGAACGGATCGTGCGCGGCAACGCGATCGACCTGCTCGGGCTGACCCCGGAAGGCCTGTGGGCGGACGCGCCGGGCGGCCCGGGGAGCGGCCCGCCGAGCGGCGCGACGAGCTGAGGGGGAGGGGACGGCCGTGGCTCCGTTCGCTGCCCCGTTCACCGTGGAATCTGGCCGACTTGTATACGGCATCCAGTTGCCCGTTCAATCGCAGAGCGCTCTCTACGCCGAACCGTGGGAGGCCGGGGCGGGCCCGGCCGAGCTGCTGGCGGTCGCCCGCGCGGCCGAGCGGCACGGCTTCGCGTACGTCGCCTGCTGCGAGCACGTCGCCATCCCGCGGCGCCTGGCGAGCGCGATGTCGACGGTCTGGTACGACCCCGTCGCGACGCTCGCCTACCTCGCGGCGGCGACCGAACGGGTGTGCCTGCTCTCCCATGTCGCCGTGGTGGGGCTGCGGCACCCGCTCGCGACCGCCAAGCAGTACGCCACGCTCGACCACCTCTCCGGCGGGCGGCTCATCCTGGGCGTCGGCGCCGGGCACGTGGAGGAGGAGTTCGCGGCGCTGGGCGCGGACTTCGACGGGCGCGGCGGCGTCCTCGACGAGACGATCGACGCGCTGAAGGCGGCGCTCGGCGAGGAGGAGTTCCCGGTCTGGGAGGGGGAACGGTTCTCCTTCCGCGACCTCGGCCAGCGACCCCGCCCCGCCCAGACGCCGCGCGTGCCGGTCTGGGTCGGCGGCTCGTCCCGCGCGGCCGTGCGGCGGGCGGCCGTACGGGGCGACGGGTGGCTGCCGCAGGGGGACCCGCGCGAGGCGCTCCCGGCCCAGATCGCGCGGCTGCGGGCGCTGCGCGCCCAGGCCGGGGTGGAGGAGCCGCCCGTGATCGGCGCCATCGCCGAGCCGCTGTACGTCGGCGAGCCCGGCTGGCACGTGGGCCGCCGCACCCTCTCCGGGAAACCGGAACGGATCGCCGAGTCGCTCAGGGCGTACGCGGCCATGGGCGTCCAGCAGATCCAGGTGCGCTTCCGGAGCCGTTCCGTGAGCGAACTGACGGACCAGATGGCCGCGTTCGGGGACGAGGTCGCCCCCCTCCTCTAGAAGAAGGGAACAGGCATGGGCAAGCTCGACGGCCGGGTCGTGATCATCAGCGGGGCCGCGCGGGGCCAGGGCGAGCAGGAGGCCCGGCTCTTCGCGGAGGAGGGCGCCAGTGTCGTGCTCGGCGACGTGCTGGACGAGCGGGGCGAGGCCGTGGCCGGGGAGATCGGGGAACGCGCCGCGTACGTACCGCTCGATGTGCGCCGGGAAGAGGACTGGGCCGCGGCCGTGGCCCTGGCCAGAGAGCGGTTCGGGCGCCTGGACGGGCTCGTGAACAACGCGGGGATCCTGCGCTTCCGGGAGCTGGCGGACACGTCCGTGGAGGAGTACCGGGAGGTGGTGGAGGTCAACCAGGTCGGCTGCTTCCTGGGCATGAAGGCGGTCGTCGCGGAGATGGAGGCGGCCGGGGGCGGCACGATCGTGAACGTCGCCTCGTACGCGGCGCTCTCCGGCATGGCCTTCCTGACCTCGTACGCGGCGACGAAGGCCGCGATACTCGGCATGACCCGGGTCGCGGCCCTGGAGCTGGCGGGCAAGGGGATACGGGTCAACGTGGTGTGCCCCGGCGCCATCGACACCCCCATGGCCAGACCCCCGGGCTCCTTCGGCGTCGGCGACGGCACGGACGACGCGCTGGACGCGCTCTACGCCAAGGTCGTGCCGCAGGCCCGGATCGGGCGGCCGGAGGAGGTGGCGCGGCTCGCGCTGTTCCTGACCGGCGAGGACTCCTCGTACATCACCGGGCAGCCCGTGGTCATCGACGGCGGGTGGCTGGCCGGGGTGTCCGTGTTCTGACGGACGCCAGCCGGTCGGTCTGACGGCTCGTCAGCTATTGACGCTCCCACCCCTCGGTGCCAGAGTCGTGGTGCCATCGCATCTGACGGGGCGTCAGAAAATGAACAGATCACCAACCGCAGGCTCGCCGGAGGAGTGAACCGCCGTGGAATTCGGGCTCTTTGTTCAGGGATACGTGCCCGCCTCGCGGGCGCAGGCCGACCCGCAGGCCGAGCACCACGCACTGGTCGAGGAGACCGAGTACGTCATCCAGGCGGACAAGTCCGGCTTCAAGTACGCCTGGGCCTCCGAGCACCACTTCCTGGAGGAGTACTCGCACCTGTCCGCGAACGACGTCTTCCTCGGCTACCTCGCGCACGCCACGGAGCGCATCCACCTCGGCTCCGGGATCTTCAACCCGCTGCCCACCGTGAACCACCCGGTGAAGGTCGCCGAGAAGGTCGCCATGCTGGACCACCTGTCCGGCGGCCGCTTCGAGTTCGGCAGCGGGCGCGGCGCGGGCTCGCACGAGATCCTCGGGTTCCTGCCGGGCATCACCGACATGAACCACACCAAGGAGATCTGGGAAGAGACCATCGCCGAGTTCCCCAAGATGTGGCTCCAGGAGGAGTACCAGGGGTTTCAGGGCAAGCACTGGTCGTTGCCCCCACGCAAGATCCTCCCCAAGCCGTACGGGGGTTCGCACCCGGCGATGTGGTACGCGGCGGGCTCGCCCTCCTCGTACGCGATGGCGGCGAAGAAGGGGCTCGGGGTCCTCGGCTTCAGCGTGCAGAAGGTCTCCGACATGGAGTGGGTCGTCGAGTCCTACAAGGGCGCGGTCAAGGACGCCGAGCCCATCGGCGACTACGTCAACGACAACGTCATGGTGACCTCGACCGCGATATGCGCCGAGACCACCGAGAAGGCCCGCCGGATCGCCGTGAACGCCGGGCTGAACTACCTCCAGTCGCTGCTCTTCCGCTACCACGACACCTTCCCCCGGCCCGAGGGCATCCCCGAGTGGCCCGAGCTGATCCCGGACTACACCGAGGAGGTCGTCGACCTGCTGATCGCCGAGGAGCTGATGATCTGCGGCAACCCCGAAGAGGTCCTCCAGCAGTGCAAGCGCTGGGAGCAGGCCGGCGCCGACCAGCTCTCCTTCGGCCTGCCCGTCGGGGTCCCGTACGAGGACACGATGAACACGATCAAGCTGATCGGCGAACACGTCATCCCCCAGATCGACACGGACCCGGTGCACCGCACCACCCGGTTCCGGGACGCCGCCCGGAGCTGAGCGGACCGGCCGGGAAGGGAGCCGGGAAGGCCGAGAAGGGAGTTGCAGGAAGTCATGCTCGACCACCTCATCCAGAACGCGACGGTCGTGGACGGCACCGGAGAGCCCTCGTACGTCGCCGACGTCGGGATCCGCGACGGGCGGATCGCGCTCATCGCCGGACCCGGGGAGATCCGGGAGGAGGCGCGGCACCGCGAGGACGCGACCGGCCTCGTGCTCGCACCGGGCTTCGTCGATCCCCACACGCACTACGACGCACAGCTCTTCTGGGACCCGTACGCCACCCCGTCGATGAACCACGGCGTCACCACCGTCGCCGGCGGCAACTGCGGCTTCACTCTCGCGCCACTGCACCCGGACAGGCCCGAGGACGCCGACTACACGCGGCGGATGATGTCCAAGGTCGAGGGCATGTCCCTCGTCGCGCTCGAAGAGGGCGCGCCCTGGAACTGGCACTCCTTCGGCGACTACCTCGACGCGCTGGAGGGCCGCACCGCCGTCAACGCGGGATTCATGGTCGGCCACTGCGCCCTGCGGCGCCACGTCATGGGGCCCGACGCGGTCGGCGGACAGCCCGACGAGGCGCAGATGGAGGAGATGCTGCGGCTCTTCCACGAGGCCATGGACGCGGGCGCGTGGGGGCTGTCCACCACCCAGTCCTCCACGCACTCCGACGGCGACGGCAAGCCCGTCGCCTCGCGCCACGCCCGCCCCGCGGAACTGCTGGCCCTCTCCCGGGCCGTGGCCGAACACGAGGGCACCCAGCTCGAAGCGATCGTCGCCGGATGCCTCGACCAGTTCACCGACGAGGAGATCGACCTCTTCGTCCAGATGTCCGCCGCCGCGGGACGCCCGCTCAACTGGAACGTGCTGACCATCGACGCCGCCGTGCCCGAACGCGTGCCGCGCCAGCTCGTGCCGAGCGAGCGCGCCCGCAAGGAGGGCGGCCGGATCGTCGCCCTGACCATGCCGATCCTCACCCCGATGAACATGTCCCTGGGCACGTTCTGCGCGCTCAACCTCATCCCCGGCTGGGGCGAGATCCTCGCCCTGCCCGTACCCGAACGGATCGCCCGGCTCCGGGACCCGGACGTCCGCGCCGAGATGCTGCGCCGCGCCGACAGCAAGGAGGCCGGGGTCTTCCGGCGGCTGGCGAAGTTCGACCGGTACGTCATCGGCGACACCTACTCCGAGGCCAACAAGGGCCTCACGGGACGCGTCGTACGGGACATCGCGGCCGAACGCGGCCAGGACCCCTTCGCGTGCCTGGTGGAGATCTGCGCCAACGACGAACTGCGCACGGTCCTGTGGCCCATGCCGACCGACAACGACCCGGCGAGCTGGGACCTGCGCCGCGAGACGTGGGAGCACGAGGACGTCATGCTCGGCGGCTCCGACGCGGGCGCGCACCTGGACCGGATGTGCGGGGCCCCGTACACCACGCGGTTCCTCGGCGACTGCCTGCGCGGGCGCAAGCTCATGGGGCTCGAACGGGCCGTGAAGATGCTCACCGAAGACCCGGCCCGGCTCTTCGGGCTGCGCGGGCGCGGCCGCCTCCAGGAGGGCTTCCACGCCGACCTGGTCCTCTTCGACCCCGAACGGATCGACGCGGGCCAGGCCACGCTCGTCCACGACCTGCCCGGGGACAGCCCCCGGCTGGACTCCAAGGCGATCGGCGTGGTGGCCGTCTGGGTCAACGGCGTCGAGACGCTCCGTGACGACGTGGTCACCGGTGCCGTGCCGGGCACGGTGCTGCGCTCGGGCCGGGACACGGAGACGGTCAGTACGCGGTGACGGCTGGGGGCGGGGGCCGGAAGGGCGAGCGGATGCCAGTCCGAGCCCCCCACTGAGCAGGGACTGGCTCGCCCGCGCCGGGCCGGGAGGCCGCCTCCACGGCGTGCTCCCGGCGGCGGCGTCCCGCGGCGCTGCCGCGCCGTCCGCCCGGCTGTCCGCCCGGCCGTTCGAAGGACCGCCCGTCGGGGCGTCCTTCCGTCAGACCGTGGTGTAGCAGTGCGAGACGAGGGTGCTGCCTTCCTTCTCCCTCTCCGTCTTCTGCTTCTTCACCTTGCCGTCGACGAGGACCTGGCAGGAGATGCGTGCCTTCGGGTCCTCCGAGGCCGCCTGCATGTTGACCATGTCGCCCTTCACGGCCTCGAACTTCTTCGACCAGGGCGTCTTGAGGTGCTCCAGGTCGAGATCCTTGCTGCTCGCCCCGCGCTCGCCCAGGACACCGGGGATGTAGACGCTGGCGGGGGAGTCGCCGGTGATCCGGACCTCGACGGTGGCGGTCTGGTCGGCTCCGTTCCCGACCGTCGTGTCCCCGGCGCCGGAGGACTTCTTCTTGCCGCCGCCGCCGGAGCACCCTGCCACGAGCAGCGCCGCGGCGGCGACCAGGCATGCCGCCGCCGCGGCCTTCTGAGTACGCATGGCGGTGATCGTGACACGCGTAGAGCGAGGCCCTCCAGCGATTCCCGGAACCCTCCGGAAGATCATTCGAGGTGCACCAACGATCAGTGGGACACGGGGAGTTGGGCCGTCCTCAGCGCAGCGCCGAGCGCGCCGTGGGAGCCAGGACGAGCGTCGGGCCGTGGGCCCGGCAGGCGGCCTCGTCGGGATACCGGGCCAGGCGGACGAAGACGTGCTCGCCCTCGCGGACGGGGAGGCGCGGATACGAGTTCGCCGCGGGCTCGGTGCGGAGGGTCGCCAGCGGCGGGGTGCCGGTGCGCGGGGCGCCGGTGCGCGGGGTGAACGCGCGGACGTGGGTGTCGAGTTCCTCCGCGTCCCGGAAACCGTTCACCGTCAGGCCTATGACGCCGTCCCCGTCCCCTTCCCCGTCCCCGGAGGGGCGGGCCCCTTCGCGGGCGAGATCGCCCGTCACTGGGCGCAGCAGGAGGACGTCGTCCGAATCAATCATGGTCGCGTTGGCTGCGGGACCGTGGCGCTTCCAGGCCTCATGGCGCTCGTAGAACGCCGCCAGGGACTCCGCGCGGGCCTCCATGTCCGGGAAGCCGCGCAGCCAGACGAACCTGTCGGGCCGCTCCAGGTCCCTGAACAGGCCCAGCAGCCGAATCCCGGCCTCCTCCTGCGACTCCACGAACTCGCGCTCGAACAGCCCGATCAGCTCGTCCCTCCGGCCCGGCCGCAGCGTGTACTGCCGCAGCTCGACGATCCTCAGCTCACCCGCGGTCCCAGTCATGACGCCACGCTAGACGCGGCCACTGACAGTGGCCCCCGGCGTGTGTGGGCGTGTGTGCGTACCCGGCGCGACAGGAGCACCCTGGAGGGAGAGGTGATAGCGATGATGGAGACCGTCGTCGGATGGCATGTCGAGATGGAGTTCGAGGAGGACTCCCAGCGCACGCGTGCCGTCGCACTTGTCCGGCTGCCGGATGGCAGCGAGGTCCGTACCCATGGATTCGCCAAGCGGCACCCCGTCGACCCCAACCAGCCGAGGGTCGGTGAGGAGGTGGCGGCCGCCCGCGCGCTGAACGAGATGGCGATGCGGCTGCTCACCAAGGCGCACGACGAGATCGACGCCGAGTCCGGCAGGACGTCGAGGCCACTGGCCTGGTGAGCCCGCCGGTCCGGTCGGCGCCGGGCCGGAAGGAAGTGCCGTACGCGTCCCGTACGGGCCGTACGGCACCGGGTCCCGTACGGCCTGTGTGACCTGTGCCGCCTGTCCGGGCCGCCCGACCCTCAGCGGCGCCGCAGGGCGGGGTCCTCCAGGGCGGGCGGCGTGTAGTAGAAGTCGTCGCTGTTCAGGTCGGTGCCCGGCGGAACGATCTCGTCGATCCGGTCGAGCACGTCGGCCGGGAGCGTGACGTCCGCGCCCGTCAGCAGGGACTCCAGATGCTCCATGGTGCGCGGGCCGATCAGTACCGACGAGACGGCGGGGTGTGCGCGGACGAAGGCCGTTGCCAGGTGCGGCAGCGGCAGTCCCGCCTCCTCCGCGAGCTTCGCCAGCTCCCGGACGGCGTCGAGCTTGCGCGCGTTCCCCGGACGGGCCGGGTCGAACTTGTGGGCCTCGATCGCCGTCCGCCCCTGGGACAGATCGATGTCCGCCGCCGAACGGATACGCCCCGACAGCCAGCCCGCCGAGAGCGGACCCCACACGAGCACGCCCACGTCGTACTTCCGCGCCGTCGGCAGCACCGCCCCCTCCACGCCCCGCGCGAGCATCGAGTACGGCGCCTGCTCGCTGCGCGGGCGCAGATGGCCGCGCCGGTCCGCCGCCCACTGGGCCTCGACGAGCTGCTCGGCGGGGAACGTCGAGGTGCCGAACGCGCGGATCTTCCCGGCCCGCACGAAGTCGGTGAGCGCCGCCAGCGTCTCGTCGATGTCCGTGTGCGGGTCGGGCCGGTGGAGCTGGTAGAGGTCGACGTGGTCGGTGCCGAGGCGGCGCAGGCTGTCGTCCAGCGCGCGGGTCAGCCAGCGGCGGGAGTTGCCCTGGTGGGTGTGGTCCTCGCCCATCTGCATATGGCCCTTGGTCGCGAGGACGACGTCATCGCGGCGGGCGCCGCGCAGTGCCTTGCCGACGATCTCCTCGCTGACGCCCTGCTCGTAGACGTCGGCCGTGTCCACGAGGTTGATCCCCGCGTCGAGGGCGCGGTGGATGATCCGTACGCAGTCGTCGTGGTCGGTGTTGCCGGTGCCGAACATCATCGCGCCGAGGCCGTGGTCGCTGACGGAGATGCCGGTGCCGCCGAGGGTGGTGTGGCGCATGGGGTTCCTTCTGCTCACGTTCCGAGGTGTCGTACGGGAACCCTGCGCCCCCTCCCGGCGCCGGACCAGATCAGGCTCAACCTGGGTCCGCCAGTACCACCCGGGATACGCCCCGGGGCACACCTCGGTACCGGCCTGCCGTCCGACGGATACTGGGCCGTATGACGACGCAGGACAGGACGCGGCACAGCGAGCGCGCACGCGTCCAGGAGACGATGGGGATCGCCGCGTTCCTCCGGTCCCGCCGCGCCGCGCTCGACCCCGGGGCCGTGGGCCTGCCCCCGGCCCCCAACCCCCGGCGCGTCCCGGGGCTGCGCCGCGAGGAGGTCGCGCAGCTCGCCGGGATCAGCGTCGACTACTACATCCGTATCGAGCAGGGCCGTGCCCAGGGCATCTCCGGTTCCGTGCTCGACGCCGTGGCCCGTGCGCTGCGGCTGAACGACGACGAGCGCGCGTATCTGCGCAACATGGCCGCCCCGCCGGGAACGCAGCCGGGCACGGCGCCCGTCGTACGCCCCGAGATCCAGCGGTTGCTCGACGCGATGGGCGAGGCCGTGCCCGCCTTCGTCGTCGGTCCCGGCCTCGACTACCTCGCCTGGAACCCGCTCGGCGCCCGTCTCGCCTTCGACGTGGCCGCGCTGCCCCCGGAGCGGCGCAACGCCGCGCTGCTCGTCTTCCTCCACCCCGGCAGCCGCGCCCTGCACCCCGACTGGGACCGCGTTGCCGCCGAGACCGCCGCCGCCCTCCGCTCCGAGGCCGGACGGCACCCCTGTCACCCCCGCGTCAAGGGCGTCGTGGCCGAACTCCTCGCGGAGAGCGCCGAGTTCCGTGCCCTGTGGGAGGACCAGGAGGTGCGCGAGACGATGTCGGGCCGCAAGCTCATCCGCCACCCGGAGGCCGGTGACCTGGACGTCGCGTACGAGACCTTCCGCCTCGCCACGGACGACACCCAGACCCTCTGCACGTACACCGCCGACCCCGGCTCCCCGACGGAGACGGCCCTGCGCCGACTGGCGGCGGCTGAAGCCTGAGCGTCGCTCCTGCCCTGCTTTGTAACCTCGGCGGGCACCAGCAGCGGCCGTGAGGGGATGCACATGACCATCGAGGCGAGCACCGGGGCCCTTGAGCGGGCCCGGAAGGCGTACGGGGAACTGGTGGCGCGGGGCCTCTCCCTCGACCTCACCCGGGGCAAGCCCGCGCCCGAGCAGCTCGGCCTCTCCGACGCGCTGCTCGCGCTCCCCGGCACCGGGCGCTACCGGGCGGCCGACGGCTCCGACGTGCGCAACTACGGCAATCTGCGCGGGCTGCGCGAGCTGCGGGAGATCTTCGCGGGGCCGCTCCAGGTCCCGGCGGACCAGCTCCTCGCGGCGGGCAACTCCAGCCTGGAGCTGATGCACGACTGCCTGGTGCACGCGCTGCTCGGCGTGGTGCCCGGCGCGGAGTCCCGGTGGGCCGACCAGGAACGGATCGCCTTCCTCTGCCCGGTGCCCGGATACGACCGGCACTTCTTCCTCTGCGAGCGGTTCGGGATCGAGATGATCCCCGTGCCGATGACGGACGACGGGCCCGACATGGACGAGGTCGAGCGGCTCGCCGCCGCCGACCCGGCCGTCAAGGGCATCTGGTGCGTCCCGAAGTACAGCAACCCCAGCGGCGTCTGCTTCAGCGACGAGACGACCGCGCGGCTCGCGGCCATGCCCACGGCGGCACCCGACTTCCGGATCTTCTGGGACAACGCGTACGCCGTGCACCACCTCACCGACGAGCCCGTCGAGATCGCCGACCTGCTCGCCGCCTGCGCGGCGGCCGGGAACCCGGACCGGGCCCTCGTCTTCGGCTCCACCTCGAAGATCACCACGGCCGGCTCCGGCGTCGCCTTCTTCGGCGCCTCCGAGGCCAACCTCGACTGGCTGCTCGCGAAGAACGCCAAGCGGTCGATCGGCCCCGACAAGGTCAACCAGTTGCGGCACGCGATGTTCCTCCGCGACGAGGAGGGCGTACGGGCGCACATGGAGCGCCAGCGCGCCCTCCTCCAGCCCAAGTTCGACGCCGTGGCCCGCATCCTGGAGGCCGAGCTGGGCGGCACCGGCCTGGCGGCGTGGACCTCGCCCAAGGGCGGCTACTTCGTCACCCTCGACGTGCCGGAGGGCTGCGCCAAGGAGGTCGTACGGCGGGCCGCCGAGGCCGGGATCGTCCTGACCCCGGCCGGCGCGACCCACCCGTACGGGAACGACCCCCGCGACGCCACCATCCGGCTCGCGCCCAGCTACCCCTCCCTGGAGGAGCTGGAGCAGGCGGTCGAGGGCCTCGCCGTGTGCGTACGCCTCGTCGGCGAGGAGCGCCGGAACGGCGAGCGATAGCGCCTCACCGGCCCGTCGGCCCTACCGGCCCTAACGGCTCTCCAGCCACACCGGATTGCTCATGGCCGCCATCGCGCCCGGCAGCCCCGAGCCCTCCTTCGCGGGGCGGCGGACCTCTGCGCGCACGTAGGTCGCGAGGGACGCGGTCGTCTTCCAGGCCAGGGGCCCGGAGGCGGCCGGGGCGGTGCGCATCGTGCCCTCGTCGGTGACCAGATGGAGGGTGGCGCCCTCGGGCGCGCCCTTCACGGTCAGCGTGACGGTGACCTCGGCCTCGTCGTCCGTACGGAGCGTGCCGCCGATCGTGGCGTGGGCGCCGCGCGGGCCCGTCGCGGTGAGGCCGAGGGAGAGCGCCGAGGACTCGGCGAGGTACGAGCGCCCCGCGCGGATGCCGCGCAGCAGGTCGCGGCGGTTGAGGCCGTCCGCGTGCACGACCGTCTGCGGCAGGCCGACGACCTGCGGCTCGCGGTGCGCGTCGCTGTTGCCCATCGCGGGCAGCCAGTCGTCCTGGGCGACGAGGAGGTTGTCCCAGGCGGCGAGGGCGAGTTCGTCGTCGGCGGTCCAGGGGCCGTTCCACACCTCGACGGCGTCGGCGTGCTCGTACCCGAACTTCCACTGGCATCCCACGAACGGGCAGTTCGGATGCGCGGGGACGACGAGTCCGCCGGCGCGGTGCACGGCGCGCGCGAAGCGCGGATACGCGTCGTCGCGCGCCCGGTAACGCCAGTCCAGGAACGTGCCCGGATCCGTGCCGAGCGCCAGCCAGTGCCCGTTGCGCGTCGTGATCTCCTCGCCGCAGAGAATCAGCAGGTCATCGCCCCACAGCCCCTCCCAGGCGGCATGCCCGGAGGTCGTGTTGTGCTCGGTGGTCGTGACGAAGTCGAGCCCGGCCTTCCGCGCGGCCGCGGCGACCTCCCCGGGCGTACGGGCGCCGTCCGAGTGGACCGTGTGGAGATGGCAGTCACCTCGGTACCAGGCTCTTCCGCGTCCCTTCGCGCGCTCGGGCGGATACACGGGGCGCGGCGTCTCCCCGGAATCCCCCTCCCTCAGCGTGACGGTCACCTCGTAGTCCATGCCCTGCGGCGCGACCGTGTAGGGCCCGAGGACGACATGCCACGTCCCCGCCCGTACGGGACCGGCCAGATACCCCGGCGTGGCCTTCTCCGCGCTGATCGCGAACGAGTCCCGGAACCCGCCCGACCACCCCCGGAACCCGCGCCCGCCGAGCCCGGTGCCGCGCTCGTCGAACACACCGATGTCGAGCGCGTTGCCGGGGGTGCCGGAGGGGACCTGCGGCTTGTCGTACCGGTACGAGACGGCGATCTCGCGGATGCCGGAGGGGACCTCGACGGGGAGGTACACGAAGTCGGGAGCCCCGGTGGGCAGATGCCCGCGGACCGTCCGCGAAGAGCCCTCGGGGCCGGGGCCCTCCTCGGCGTGGGCGAAGCTCATGGCAGGAAGCGTAAGCGCGGTGGCGGCCCCCGCCACCGCGGAGAACCTGAGCACGTCACGTCTGTCGATGCGTGCGTCAATGCCTGCGTCGATGCCTGTGTCCATGACGGTGGTTCTACGTGCGCCGGGTGACGCGCGAAAGCCCCGCGAAAGACATGGAGTTCACGGGCAGGCGGGGGCACAGTGTCCGGATGCGCATCTCCACGACGATTTTGCTGACCGATGAGTCGATCCGTCCGGCACGTCTCGCGCGCGAACTGGAGCAGCGCGGGTTCGGCGGCCTCTACCTCCCCGAGCACACCCACATCCCCGTCTCCCGCGAGACCCCGCCCCCCATGGGCGGCGAACTCCCCCGCTCGTACACCCGTACGCTCGACCCCCTGGTCGGCCTCGCCGTGGCCGCCACGGTCACCGAGCGGCTGGCCCTCGGCACCAGTGTCACCCTCGTCGCCCAGCGCGACCCCATCGTCCTGGCCAAGGAGCTGGCCACGCTCGACCTCCTCTCCGAAGGCCGCGTGACCCTCGGCGTCGGCTTCGGCTGGAACGTCGAGGAAGCCGCCGACCACGGCGTGGAATGGCGCACGCGCAGGGCCCTGGTGAAGGACCGGATGGCGGTGATGCGCGCCCTGTGGTCGGAGGGACCGACAGGCCACGAGGGCCGGTTCGCGTCCGTCAGCCCGAGCCACGCCCACCCCAAGCCCGTACGCCCGGGAGGACCCCGCGTCCTCGTCGGCGGCGGCGCGGGCCCCCGCCTCTTCGCCGACATCGCGGCGTACGCGGACGGCTGGATGCCCGTCGGCGGCGGAGGCCTCACGGACACGGCCCCCCGTCTGCGGGCCGCCTGGCAGGAGGCGGGCCGCAAGGGCACCCCCGACCTGGTCCCCGCCTTCGTCGTCCCCTCCCCGGGCAAGCTGGCCCACTACCGCGACCTCGGCGCGGAAGAAGTGATCCTCCAGCTCCCGGACGGCGACGAGGCGACTGTCCTGCGCGCCCTGGACGACTACGCCCGCTACCTGTGACGGCGCCGCGGGCGAGAGGCCGCCGAGACAGGGCACCGTCCCGACCGCGCTCTGCGCCCGGGACGAGGGTGGGACGCCCGGGGCCGCCCGGCCTTCACCCGCTTCGGCCTCGACGTCGCACCGGACGGCACGCACACGGTCTGGCTGGACGACCCGTCGAGCCCGGTGTGCGGCGGGGGCGCGCTGTCTTGGAAGCGCGGCGGGAATGCCCGATTCCCATACTCGCTGACCTGCGTAGGTGCTTCCCGGAGAGGGATCGTTACGCTCGTTGGATGACGTCGAACGAGCAGGGACAGGGGCCCGGTGGGCCGACCGCCAACGCGATGCGGCGGGCGCTCAAGAGGGCGCGGGACGGTGTGGCGCTCGATGTCGCGGAGGCGGCCGTGCTGCTCCAGGCGCGGGGCGCGGACCTGGAGGACCTGACCGCGTCGGCCGCGCGGGTGCGGGACGCGGGGCTGGAGGCGGCGGGGCGGGCCGGCGTCATCACGTACTCGAAGAGCGTGTTCATCCCGCTCACCCGGCTCTGCCGGGACAAGTGCCACTACTGCACCTTCGTGACCGTGCCGGGGAAGCTGCGCCGTGCCGGGCACGGGATGTTCATGTCGCCGGACGAGGTCCTGGACGTCGCCAGGAAGGGCGCGGCGCTGGGCTGCAAGGAGGCGCTGATCACGCTCGGGGACAAGCCCGAGGAGCGGTGGCCCGAGGCGCGGGAGTGGCTGGAGGCCGAGGGGTACGAGGACACGATCGCGTACGTACGGGCGATCTCCATCCGGATCCTGGAGGAGACGGGGCTGCTGCCGCACCTCAACCCCGGGGCCATGTCCTGGACGGACATCCAGCGGCTCAAGCCCGTCGCGCCGTCGATGGGGATGATGCTGGAGACGACCGCCGAGCGCCTGTGGAGCGAGCCGGGCGGGCCGCACCACGGTTCGCCGGACAAGGAGCCTGCCGTACGGCTGCGGACGCTGGAGGACGCGGGGCGTTCGTCCGTACCGTTCACGAGCGGGCTGCTGATCGGGATCGGCGAGACGTACGAGGAGCGCGCGGAGTCGCTGTTCGCGCTGCGCCGGATCTCCCGTACGTACCACGGCATCCAGGAACTGATCATGCAGAACTTCCGCGCCAAGCCGGACACGGCGATGCGCGGGATGCCGGACGCCGAGCTGGACGAGCTGGTCGCCACCGTCGCCGTCGCGCGGCACATCCTCGGGCCGTCCGCGTGCCTCCAGGCGCCGCCGAACCTCGTCGCGGGGGAGTACGGGCGGCTGATCGGCGCCGGGATCGACGACTGGGGCGGGGTGTCCCCGGTGACGATCGACCACGTCAACCCGGAGCGGCCCTGGCCGCAGATCGAGGAGCTGACCGAGCGGTCCGCCGCCGCTGGCTTCGCGCTGCGCGAGCGGCTCGCGGTCTACCCGGAGTTCGTCCGGCGCGGCGAGCCCTGGCTCGACCCCCGGATCCGCCCGCACGTCGCCGCGCTCGCCGACCCGGAGACCGGCCTCGCGCGCGAGGACGCGGCCGTCACCGGAAGGCCCTGGCAGGAGCCGGAGGAGGCCTTCGTCCCGGTCGGGCGCACGGACCTGCACCGCACCATCGACACCGAGGGCCGTACGGGCGACCGGCGCGAGGACTTCGACGAGGTGTACGGGGACTGGGGCGAACTGGCAGCGCAGGCCGCGCCCGGCATGGCCCCCGAGCGGGCCGACGCGGACGTGCGCGAGGCCCTGTCCGTCGCCGCCGACGACCCCACGAAGCTCACCGACGACCAGGCGCTCGCCCTGCTCCACGCGGACGGCCCGGCGCTGGACGCGCTGTGCCGCGTCGCGGACGCCGTACGGCACGACGCGGTCGGCGACGACGTCACGTACATCGTCACCCGCAACATCAACTTCACCAACGTCTGCTACACCGGCTGCCGCTTCTGCGCCTTCGCGCAGCGCCGTACGGACGCCGACGCGTACACCCTCTCGCTCGACCAGGTCGCCGACCGCGCGGCGCAGGCGTGGGACGTCGGGGCCGTCGAGGTGTGCATGCAGGGCGGCATCCACCCGGACCTGCCGGGCACGGCGTACTTCGACATCGCGCGCGCCGTGAAGGAACGCGTCCCGGGCATGCACGTCCACGCCTTCTCGCCCATGGAGGTCGTCAACGGGACCGCCCGTACGGGCATGTCGATCCGCGAGTGGCTGACCGAGGCGAAGGCGTCCGGGCTCGACTCGATCCCGGGCACGGCCGCGGAGATCCTCGACGACGAGGTCCGCTGGATCCTCACGAAGGGCAAGCTGCCGACCGCGACCTGGGTCGAGGTCGTCAAAACGGCGCACGAGGTGGGCCTGCGGTCGTCCTCGACGATGATGTACGGCCACGTCGACCAGCCCCGGCACTGGCTCGGCCACCTGCGGCTGCTCGCGGAGATCCAGCGCGAGACGGGCGGCTTCACGGAGTTCGTCACGCTGCCGTTCATCCACACGAACGCCCCGGTCTACCTCGCCGGAATCGCCCGCCCCGGCCCGACGACCCGCGACAACCGCGCGGTCACGGCCATGGCCCGGCTCCTCCTCCACCCCTGGATCCCCAACATCCAGACGAGCTGGGTCAAACTCGGCACCGAGGGCGCCGCCGAAATGCTCCGCTCCGGCGCGAACGACCTCGGCGGCACGCTCATGGAGGAGACCATCTCCCGCATGGCGGGCTCGTCCTACGGCTCGTACCGCTCGATCCGCGACCTGGAAGCCATCGCGGACACCGCCGGCCGCCCCTCCCGCCCCCGCACGACCTCCTACGGCCCGGTCCCGGAGGAACGACGGCGCGCGGCACGGGACTCGGACGGCCACCTGCCGGAACTGCTGCCTGTGCTGGAGTAGCCGCCGGTGCTGGAGCAGAGGCCCGCGGGTGGGAGTTACCGGGAGCAGTTGCCGGTGGCACCTCGCTGACCTGCTCTTTCTTGATCCGACGGGCGGATTCCGGTGGCCGGGCCCGCCTGTCCGGCGGAGGCGGTCTCGGTTAGAGTGCCGCCCGGACAAGGGGGGCGTGTCGAGGGAGGGGCGGAGCGTGACCGAGTCGGAGAGCGCGGGGAACGGGAGCGGTGCGGGGGCCGGGAGCGGTGTGGGCCCGGCCGCCATCTGGGGCCGGGCCGAGCAGCAGGATTTCCGGAGCCGGGTGCGGGGCTGCCTGCTGGGCGGGGCGGTCGGTGACGCGCTCGGCGCGGGCGTCGAGTTCGACTCGCTGGAGCAGATCCGCGCGAAGTGCGGCGACCAGGGCGTGACGGACTACGTTCCGGCGTACGGGCGGCGGGGAGCCGTGACCGACGACACGCAGATGACGCTCTTCACGGTCGACGGCCTGATACGGGCCCACGTGCGGCGGGACACCGGCGCCTGGCACCCGCCGACCGATCTGCACGCCGCGTATCTGCGCTGGGCGGCCACCCAGCGGGACTGGGGGCCCGACGAGCGGCGGGACGAGGACGGCTGGCTCGCGCGCGAGGAATGGCTGTACGCCCGCCGAGCGCCCGGCAACGCCTGCCTGTCGGGGCTCGCCGACGACCGTATGGGCACGCTCGACAAGCCGAAGAACCCGCAGTCGAAGGGGTGCGGGACGGTGATGCGTTCGGCGCCGTTCGGGCTGCTGGTGGGGTGGGAGCCGCAGCTCGTCTTCCAGCTCGCCGTCGAGTGCGCGGCGCAGACGCACGGGCACCCCACGGGCTGCCTCGCGGCGGGCGCGTTCGCCTCGATCATCCACTCCCTCGCGCGCGGCGAGGGCCTCGACGGCGCCGTACAGCGCGCGCTCGCGCAGCTCGCCGCACGCCCCGGGCACGAGGAGACGACCGAGGCGCTCAAGCAGGCGCTCGGCGCGGTCCGCCAGGGGATGCCGTCGCCGGAAAGGGTGGCGGCGCTCGGGGAGGGCTGGACGGCGGAGGAGTCGCTGGCCATCGGGGTGTACTGCGCGCTGGTCGCCGAGGACGTCCGGCACGGGCTGCTGCTCGCCGTGAACCACGGGGGCGACAGCGACTCCACGGGCTCGATCTGCGGCAATCTCCTGGGCACCATCCACGGCGAGACGGCCCTGCCGCCCGGCTGGGTCGCCGAGCTGGAGGGCCGCGCGACGATCCTCGAACTCGCCGACGACTTCGCCATGGAGATGACCCAGGGCCCCGCGCTGCACGGCCCGGGCGTGGCGTCCCCGGCCTGGCTCTCGCGCTACCCCCGGGCCTGAGGAGGCCCGCCCCCGGAGGGCGCCGTTCCGTTGTCAGCGGGCACCTCTACGCTGTGCGCAACGGTTGATCATCCACACGGGGGAGGGCGGCGCCGTATGCGCACGCGTATCGAGAAGGACGGCTACAGCGCCGAGTTGACGGACGACCTGGAGATCGTCTTCTACGGCACCTCGGGCCGCGAGCTCAAGAAGGAGCCCCGCGAGCTGAAGAGCGCCCCGGAGAGGTTCGCGCTCTTCGCCGTGCGCCGGGAGCTGAAGGCCCACGAGGACCAGTGCCGCGCCCTCGCCCGGCAGTGGGCGGCAGCCGGGCGGCACGCGCCCCGCGCCCTCGCCGAGGCCGACCCCGCGTGGCGGCGCGCGCTGGACGACGAGGGCGTGCCCCTCGCGGACGAGCGCCCCGACGAGGAGATGGACGGCGCGCTCTTCGCCCGTACGTACACCGGGCCGCTGGGCGTCGTCCGTACGCAACTGCTCGCCGAGGACCTGATCTCGTACCGCGACACGCTCCTGCGTGAGGACGGCTGGGAGCCCGACGGGCTCTTCGCGACCGGCATCCCGGATCCGGCCGCGGGCGAACTGCCCTTCCCCGAGCGGGCGCTCGCCGCGCACCCGGGCCTGGAGGCGCTGGTCCTGGAGAAGATCCGCGAGCTGCGCGCGGAGACCCTCGACCTGTCGTTCCCCTTCAAGAAGGACGTCGACAGGGTCCTCGCGGACCTCGACCAGACCGCGCCCGCGCTGCTGATCACCCTCCTCGACGGGATGGCGGACCTTGCGCTCGCGAAGGAGGACGAGGCGGTCGCGGCGGCCTGGTTCGGCCGGGCGCGCAAGCTCGAACGGTTCCAGGCCCGCGAGGTCGACCAGGCCTGGCTCGACGCGCGCTATCTCACCTACGCCGAGGGCCAGGCCCTCTCCGCCACCACCCTGCGCGAGCGGGTCCGCGAGCTGATCGGCACGGGGAAGCCGGGGGCCGCGACTCCGGACGACGTGGACCGGTTCCGCGCGCTCGTCCTCGCCCGGTTGGGCGCGACGGGCGAGGTGCATCCGCAGCTCCCCACCGACGTACGGAAGATCGCCAAGGCCGCCCGGCTCGACCCCGAGGAGACGCTGGCGGGGGTGCTCCACGAGATCGTCACGGCGCACGGCATCTCCCTCGACGACGACAAGCTGTGGCAGTCCGTCTTCAAGGGCCGCGCCATGGAGCTGCTGCGCGCACGGGGCCCGGAGGCCGCCCGCGCCGCGCTCCGCCTCCGCCCGCACGGCTGGGGCACGACCGGCGGGTTCTGGCGCGAGCTGCTCGACCGTACGGGCGCGCTCGCGCTGCTCACCGGCGAGGAGCCGGGCCTGCCCGACGGCGAGGCGGCGCGCTGGCTGGCGGCCTGCGCCCGCCACCACGACCCGCACAAGGGCCCGCCCGCCGAGCTGTACGAGCTGGCAGAGCTGGTCGCCCCGCGCCTCAAGGCCGACGGGGTGCCGGTCGAGTTCGATTTCCCGGCGAAGGGCCAGTACAGGAGGGACGCCATGGCGCTCGACCTCGTCGACGTCCTCCTGGAGCACGGCGCGCCCGTCTGCGACCCGCCCGAGGCCCTGGGCCCGGCGTATCTGAACCATGTGACGTCGGCCCGCCCCGAACTGGCCCACCTCCGCGCCGACGAGCGGTACGGACGCGAGCTGCGTGCCCGGGTGCGCAGCACCCTGGAGATGACGTTCGACCACCGGAACGGCGACAACGCCTGGTATCAGCCGCACGAGAGCAAGGGCTGGCGGTCCGTCCCGAAGCTGTTCGACAACCCCGCCGGGCACGAGGAGATGCGCGCCTGGTGCGCGCGGGAGCGCGAGCGGCTCCGCGCGGGGCCGGACCTGCGGGAACTGGTGCTGCTCCTCGGCCGTTTCGTGCACGTCGGCGTCGTGGTGTCCCAGGTGCTCAGGGACGCGGATGCGGCGGCCGACTTCGCCGCCATGGACGTCCTGCCGCCGCTGATGGACGAGCTGGCGGCGCTGCCCGGTGCCCCCGCCGGGCTGCCGCGCGAGCGCGTGGAGGCCGTGGTCGGCAAGCTGGAGCCGGAGTGGGTGACCGAGCGCGTGCGGACCAACCGCGCCGTCCTCGGCGCGGAGCTGCCGGAGCTGGTCCCGGACGAGGGCGCCACCGAGGAGGCGTACCTGGCGCTGGTGAGGGCCGCCAACTGCCGCGCGGGCCTCGCCTCCCTGGCCGACCGCCTCACGCCCGTGGACGAGAAGGCCGCGCCCGCCGCGCCGGGGGATCCGGTTCTCCGGATGTGCGAGGCGCTGCGCGAGCTGGCCGGGTCCGGGGAGCCGGTCTGGGAGGGCGACCCGGCCGTGCCCACGTCGCGGATCGAGCCCGCGCGCGACTTCCGCGCGACGCACGCGCACGCCGCCTCCCTCGTCCTGCGCACCGTGCTCCAGGGCTCACGCGACCACAGGCCCGCGAGCGACGCGCTGCGCGCCTACGCCACCTATCCGTTCGTCGCCGGGGACCCGGGGCGCTGGCGCGTCGTGCGGTGCGACCTGCCCGAGACCCCCGGGGCCGGGAAGAAGCTGCTCTCCTCCCCGGTCCCCGCCCGCTCCGGCGACGCGTTCCGCACGGCGACCTCGGCCGCCGTCGTCGTGATGGCGGGAAGGGACCGGCGGCGGATCCTTCTGGAGCACGCGCCCGACGGCGCCTTCTGCGAGGGCGGCCCGCTCGCCGCCGCCGGGGCCACGCTCGTCTCCGCGTACGTGCTGGAGCCCCAGCGCCCCGGCGCCTGGTTCCGGCGCTTCGCCGAGCTGTACGAGGAGCGCGGCAGGCCGTCCGCGCGCCCCGAGTACGCGCTCGCGCTGGCCGAGGGGACGGGCCTCTCGGCGGCCGAGGCGGCCCATGTCCTCGCCGGGAGGGCCGTCGCGGCCCCGCACCAGGACGAGACGGCGGGGCTGAACGCCGGTCACCGCGGCGCCGATCTGAGCGGGTGGGGCATCCGCGAGAAGGACGCGGCGTGGGCGTACGACACCCTTCGCGAGTTCCTCGCCCCGGACCGCGCTGCCGCACTGGTGGAGCGGCTGCTGCCGGACGACCCGGAGACGCTGTGGACCTCGGGGCCCGACGTCGCCCGCGCCGTGGCCTGGTGGCAGCAGGAGATCGGCGCCCGGCCTCCCGTGCCGCACGCGCTGGTGCCCCTCGCCACCAAGGAGACGAGGGCCCCGGAGGGAGAGAACCCGCTGCGCCGCGAGCGCGGGCACTTCGACGTCCACGGCGAGGACGGCTGGCCCGTGCTGCGGCTGACCGGACTGCTGGGCCGGGTCGCCTCGGGCGCGGCCTGTCTGGACCCCGACGCGTCGGGCCTCGCGGGCGAGCCGGAGCTGCTCTCCCTGCCCCGCGTCGCGGCCTGGCTGGCGTACCGCACCCCGGCCGGCGACCCGCTGCGCCCCGCCGTCGGCGCCGCGATCGGCCGCCTGCGCGAGGAGCTGGCGGCAGGGCCCGGCCCGCAGCACCTCTTCTCGCTGCAGAGCAACTATCTGATGGGCGCCCCGCCCTCCACCGACGCGCTCACGGCCCACGAGGCGGTCACGGTGACCGAGGACGAGACGTACGACATACGCCGTCTCCGCGTCGACCCGGCCCTGTTGAAGGGCGCCGACGACCCACTGCTGGACGCCCTCGACGCGTACCTCGACTCCGTCCTGCCGTCCCAGTGGCTGCCGACGCCCGCCGGGCTGCCCGCGCTCGCTGACCTGCGGCTGCTGCTGGACGACGGCTTCGCGGTGCTCGGGGAACATCTGCGCGCGGACCCATCGGCGGCCCCCGGAGGCTGGGAGCAGGACCCGACGCGCTCGGTCCCGCACCTCGTCGCGGAGTGCGCCGCGCGCCACGGCCTGGACGAGGACGCGGCGGCGCTCTATCTGATGCTGCTGGCGCTCCCCGATCCGACGGACCGGAACGTGAAGCAGTGGACGGGCTGGAAGCCCGCCCGCTTCAAGGCGGCGTGCGACGCGCTCGACGGCACGGGCCTCGTCGTCCGCACCGTACGTCCGCGCGCGGGCCGCACGCTCTTCCTGCGCGGCCCCTGGCAGGAGACCAAGCCGCCGCGCCTCCCCGTCGAGTCGGGCAGGCGGGCCCTGCTCCCGCTGACCGCCGAGCACCGCGCGACGGCGCACATGGCGGCGGTCCCCTCGTGCCCGGTGCCGGAACTCTTCGTACGGGCCTGGGAGTCCCCGAACCCGGCGTAGCGCCCCCCCGCTGCGCAGGGGCTGCCCCGCCTGTTCACCGCAGGCTGCGGGCCGTGGGCGGTTGCTCGCGCAGTTCCCCGCGCCCCTGACGGGGCGCTCCCTGACGGGGCGCTCCGAGGAGTGCCCTCAAGGGGCGCGGGGAACTGCGCGACAAGCCACGACGGCAGCCGCAGTCTGCATTCACGGCACGGGGCAGCCCCTGCCCAGCTCAGAGGCGAGGGCACTGGGGACGTGGCCTAGCGCATGACCTCGCCCGCGTTCACGAGCAGGCACTGGCCCGTGACCCCCCTGGCGCGCGGCGAGGCGAAAAAGGCGGCGGTCTCGGCGACGTCGCCGTCCGTCGCCATCTCCGGGAGAGCCATCCGGCGGTTCAGCCGTGCCAGCAGGGCTTCGCCGTCGTCACTGGCGGCGACGAAGCCCTGTACCGGCGGGCCCCACATCCAGCCGGGCTGAACGGTGTTGACGCGGATGCCGTACGGGCCCAGTTCGCGGGCGAGGGAGTACATCGCGGAGACCAGGCCGCCCTTGGACGCGGCGTAGGCGGCCTGCCGCACCTGTGTGGGCGCGGCCACCGACGACTGCGTGCCGATCATGACGACCGAGCCGGACTCCGCGTCCTTCAGCGCGGGCAGGCACGCCCGCGTCATCCGCAGGGTGCCGAGGAGATTGACGTCGAGCACCCGGCGCCACTCCTCGAAGTCCGCGTCCTCCAGGCCGCCCATCACCGTGTCCAGCGCCGCGACATGGACGACCGCGTCGATGCCGCCGAACCGCTCGACGGCCAGGGCGGCGAGGGCCTCGCACTGCTTCTCTTCGGCGATGTCCACGGCCCGGTACGCCGTACGGCCGCCGCCGGGGTCGATCTCGGCGGCGCACCGCGCGAGGTTCTCCTCCGTGCGCGCCCCGAGCACGACCCGCGCGCCCTCGCGCACGCAGGCGGCGGCGACCCGGTGCCCGAGGCCCGCCCCGACCCCGGACACCACCACGGTCCTGTCACCCAGCAGCATGGCGTCCCGCCTCTCGCTATCTGACGGCAAGTCAGATACACCGTAGGGGGAGACGGGAGGAGAGGGAATGTCCGAGCAGACACGGAACGGGAGCGACACCCGGAGCGGGACGTACGCCGAACTCGCCGCGGTCGGGCCCTACGGCGTACGCCCGGGGCACGCCCTGATCACCATGGTCGAGCCCCACCCGGGCCACGAGCGCGCCTACAACCGCTGGTACGAGGACGACCACTACATCGCGGGCGCCATGGCGATGCCCTGGATCTACGCCGGACGCCGCTGGGTGGCCACGCGCGACCTTCAGCTCCTGCGCTACCCGGCCGGCTCCGCCGTGGCCCGGCCGGTCACCGCCGGGTGCTACATCTCCACGTACTGGATCACGGAGGGCCGCTACGACGAGCACATGAGGTGGACCGTCGCCATCAACAAGCGCCTCAACCGCGACGACCGCGTCCACCAGGACCGCACCCACGTCTTCACGAGCTTCCAGGACCACGAGGCGACGCTCTACCGCGACGGCGACAGAGGTCCGAGGGACTTCCACGCGCTCGACCACCCGTACAAGGGCCTGGTCGTCGAGGTGATCGACGCGGCGGACGCGGGCCGACGGGCGGAGCTGCTGGAGTGGCTGCGGGACGACCACCTCCCGGCGCGGCTGAAGGGCTCGGCCGCGGCGATGGTGACGGTCTTCCGGCCGACGCCGCTGCCGGGGGACCGGATGACGTACGTGAAGCAGGTCGAGGGCGTGGACACCCGGCTGACGCTGCTGTGGTTCCTGGAGGCGGACCCCCGGGAGTGCTGGGAGGAGACCTTCGCGGGGCTGGGCGAGGAGGTCGCGGGGTCGGGGCGGGGAAGGGTGGAGCTGGTGGCCCCGTTCGTCCCGACGATCCCGGGCACGGACACGTACGTGGACGAGCTGCGCTGACGGGACGCGCCGAGCGGGGAGGCCCGCGGAAGAGCGGGACGGGGGAAGGGCCGAGCCCCCTCGGCCGGGACGGCGACCAGTCGAGAGGGCTCTTCTGTGTGACTACGGACGACGCACTCAGGCGTCGTCGCTCACCTGCGACTCACCCGTGCGACGAAGCCGCTCCACGCGTCCGGGCTGAAGCTCAGCGCCGGAAGGCCGGTGTCCTTGGAATCGCGCACGGCGACCACGCGCGTCTCGGGAGACCTGACCTCCACGCATGCCCCATTACCCGTGGAGTAGCTCGACTTGGTCCACTTGTGGGTCGTTCCCTGCTGAATCGACATGTCTGCTCCGGTGTTCCGGTTGTTCGTGACGTGTGAGCGACGTTACGCGGCAATTTCGGGTCACGAAGCGGTCGTTCACTCGACCGGATGGCATATTCCAGGCAGCTCTTCACACCGGACTCTGACGGGGTGTAACCTCCCGATCCCGCCAAGGAGCGGGCGTGCGAGGGGCGGTGTGTGCGGGGTGACTCAGCCTCTGGCGTATTCCTTCGCCACTTTCTCGATGAACTCCCGGGTCTGGTCCGGGTTCAGCGCCTGTGCGCGCAAGTGCTCGTACATCACGCTGTAGCTCTGCACATCGTTCGCCTTCTCCAGGTAGAGGTCGCTCGTCACGCCCTCCAGATAGATGACGGTCGAATCCGATGCGTCGGGGAATTCCAGGATCGCGTACTGCCCGTTCACCCCGGGGTGCGCCCCCATCGAGAACGGCATGACCTGGAGCGTGATGTGCGGCAGCCGCGAGAGCGTGTTGAGGTGTTCGAGCTGCTCGGCCATGGTCGCCTTGCCGCCGACCTCGCGCCGCAGCACCGACTCGTCGAGCACGGCCCACAGCCGCAGCGGGTGCCGCCCCTCCTGGATGCGCTCCTGGCGCCGCATGCGCACCTGCACACGCCGCTCGATGTCCGCGCCGCTCGCCTCGGGCAGCGCACCGGCGACGACGGCCTCCGCGTACGCGGGCGTCTGCAAAAGGCCGGGCACGACCTGCGGTTCGTACACGCGGAGCGAGGCGGCGTCGGTCTCCAGGCCGATGTAGACGCTGTACGGGATGTCTCCGAACGCGTGCCACCAGCCCTGCTGGCGCGACTCCTTCGCCATTTGCATCAGGGAGTCGACTATCCGGCGGTCCTCGACCTCGTACACCCCGCACAGATCGCGTACGTCGCGCTGGCTGATGCTGCGGCGCCCGTTCTCCAGCCTGCTGATCTTCGACTGGGAGACCAGCAGCCGGTCCGCGACCTCCTCGGCCGTCATGCCCCTCTGCTCGCGCAGGCGGCGCAACTCCTGGCCCAGCCGGCGACGCCGGACTGTGGGATTGACGTTCGACGCCACGGGACCGCACCTCCGCGTAAGTACGACTACTTCCAGCAGGTTGCCACCAACATGTGCACCACCGCTGGCAAATGGCAACAGAGAGTGCGGAGCCGAGTACAGCAGTCGACTCAGAAAGCACACGCGCGGGGTGGCAATCCGGCCGTCGTCCTCGGCGGTCGGACCGCCACCCCGCACGTCTCAGCGGCTCCCGAAATGGTCCTGCGGACAAGGGAATCGCGTGCTGGTGGTGCTGGAATCCGTGGTGCGTCGCGTGCTTTCCGTGTTGGTGCGTTCCGAACTGTTGGCGCGTTCCGCGTACTCGGTGTGCACCGCGTATCCGGTGTGCACCGCGTACGCGGCGGACCCGGCGTACTCGGCGGACCCGGCGATTTCGGCTCAGCGCACTCCGGCGCGGGCCATGCCGCCCGCCGTCGCGTGCCGTGCCTGATCCGGAACGTGACGGGCCGGCGCGGGTGGCGCCGCCGCACGTGCCGGTGCGGGACGTCCCGGTGCTCCGCCGCCGCCCTGTGCCCGCCGGGGCTGCGCCGCGGCACCGTTCTGCACGTCCATCACGGCGTGCGCGACGAGGCCGCCCATCGGGTCGTGCCTGATCAGATCCCGGAGCCGGGAGCGGCACGACCGCCCCTCGTTCCCGGGATAGAGGTGCTTGCCGAGGCCGACCGCGTGTGCCAGCGCCGCGAGCGCCGCCGTCCGCGGGTCCGGCGGTACGCCGGTGCGGATCGCGGAATCCAGTCGGGTCCTGATCTCCCGGCTGATGGCCGTCTCCGTCGCCTGGTAGCGAGTCGTCGGCAACACCCCGCACATCTGGCCGGAAACGGCATGCACCATGCCGCAGCGCTCCAGATGCGTGAGATAGGTTTGGCGCAGCCCCAGCCGGGGCCCGCCGATCCAGTGGACAGCGCGCACCGGGCTGCCGCGCCTGCGCAGCAGTTCCAGTGCGGAGTCCAGCGTCGGATCTCCGGTCGGCCGTGGCAGCACCACGGCGATACGATCCCCATCAGGGGCTATCCGTCCTGCCAGAGCCAGCTCCACTAGCTGGGCCCCGGCCAGGCCGAGGTCGAGCGACTGAGGCTGCGCCGTGGTGCCCGTGGCCGGGTCCAAGGCGAGCAACAGAAGCTCCTCCGGAATTGTTCTGCGGCTCCTGCCCATCCATGCCTCCCCGCGTGGATGAATGACAGGGTGACCCCTCTCACAATGGTCTGTCGAGAGTGCGCGGGTGTTATGGACGGGAACCAGTAGGTATGTCGTTCTCGTCTGCCGGTAGGGGAGGCCAGAGGTCGACTCTGAGGAGCGTCGCCACACCGGGTGGCGGCCGCGGTGCACAGGACACTGTTAACTGGTATGGCGACGGGCGAGCATCAGCAGGAGGCATCGGTGGCGGGCGAGTCCCCCGACAAGGTGGAGCGGGAGAGGTCGTCGGGGGAGACGACGGAGAGCGGTGACGTGGTTGCGCGTCCCGAGAACACGGCCGAAAAGGAACGTGACGCGAAGGCCGGCGCGACCCCCGAGGAGTCCGAAGCGGAGTCCGCCGGTGAACCCGGCGACACGTCCGGTGACGCGTCCGGCGACGAGGCCGCCGGGGGGAGCGCGGTGAGCGCCGAGGGGGCGGACGTAGGCCCTGAGGATGCCCCGGAGGACGCCTCGGCGCCCGCTGAGGGCGACGGGGGTGCGGAGTCCGGGAAATCCGGCCCGGAAGCGGAAGACGGCCGCGAGGGCGGCGTCAGTGGCGACGAGGGCGACGAGCGGCTCAAGTCCGCCGTGGCCGCCTGGGTCGCGCGCGAAGGCGACAAGAAGGATGAGGGCCGCACATCCGGCCGGAGTGGCGAATCCGGCAAAAGTGATGATGGCGGCAAGGTGGGCAAGGGCGACGAGGGTGCCACAGGTGGCACCGCCGAGTCGCCCGCCGACGAGGCGGAGGGGTCGGATTCCGGCCCTTCGCCCCGCGATCTTCCCGTCCGCGACTCGAAGAGCGGCAAGCCGGACAAGGGGGCTAAGGGGGACAAGAGGGGCAAGGGGGACAACGGCGATCCGCCCACGGCCATGTTCGGGGTCGTGCGCCGCGACGACGGCGACAACGAGGACGCCGCCGAGCGCGCCGAGCGTCTGACCACCGCGTTCTTCGGTGCGCCGAAGAGCGCGGCCAAAGCCTCCGCGCCGGAGGAGAAGGCCGGGAAGAAGCCGGCCGAGGGCGACGAGGCGGCGCGCGGCAACAAGTCCGTGGACCAGCCCACGGCGACCTTCCGGACGAAGCCGAAGGAAGAGCCCAAGGAGGACAAGAAGGGGCGGCCCGAAGGGGAGTCCGCCGAGCAGCGCTCGGTCAACGAGAACACCACCGTCCTCAAGCTCCCCGCCACGGACAGGCCCAAGACCGGGCCCAAGGACACGGACGAGCCCCAGGGCGAGCCCCGGGACAAGCCCGCGGGCGGGCCCAAGTCCGGTGCCAGGTCCGGTGCCAAGGCCGATCCCCGTGCCCCGTACCGGCGCGGGGAGGAGTCGGACGCCGAGCGGACCAGCCAGTTCGTCCCGCTGAAGTCCACCGACGCGCCGCGCACCCCCGCGCAGCCGAAGCTGGAGCCCAAGCAGGGCGCCAGGGCCGAGCCCAGGAAGGCGCCCGCGCCGCCGCAGCAGCCCCCGGCGAAGCCGGCGGCCAAGCCGGCGGCGCAGCCGCAGCCCCAACCTCGGTCCCAGGCCCAGCCCCAGCCCCAGCCTCAGCCGCAGGCCCAGCCGGACGAGGTCGAGCGGACCCGGCAGCAGCCGCTGCCGGACGGCGGTCAGCCCGCCACGGGCGGGCAGCCGCAGCCGCTCGACCTGCTCGCGCAGCTCACGAACACCCCGCCGCCGCCCGAGACGGCGCTGCGGACGCTCACGCGCCGGGTCAAGATCTGGACGCCGCTGGCGCTGCTGCTCGTGGTGCTCTTCCTGGTCGCCCAGGCGGTACGCCCGCTGCCCGCGGCCGAGCTGGAGATGACCGCCTCCAAGACGTACGGCTTCGCGGGCGGGAAGCCCTCCATGCCGTGGCCGTCCGAGGGGCAGGCCGTGGTGCACGTCGACGGACTGGGCTCGCTCGGCTCGTACGGCGAGCAGAAGCCCGTGCCGATCGCGAGCGTCGCGAAGGTCATGACGGCCTACGTCATCCTGCGCGACCACCCGGTGAAGAAGGGCACGACCGGGGCGAAGATCCCGGTCGACCAGAAGGCCGAGGACGACGCGGGACTCAGCGCGCAGAACGAGTCGACGGTCGAGGTCAAGAAGGGCCAGACGCTCACCGAGAAGGAAGCGATCAACGCCATCATGATCGCGTCCGCGAACAACGTGGCGCGGCTGCTGGCCCGCTGGGACGCGGGTTCGGAGAAGGCGTTCGTCAAGAAGATGAACGACGCCGCCAAGGAACTCGGCATGAAGAACTCGACCTACACCGACCCCAGCGGTCTGAAGGCCGAGACCAAGAGCACCGCGGCCGACCAGGTCAAGCTCGGCAAGAAGGTCATGGAGATCCCGCTCTTCCGGGAGATCGTGAAGCAGCCGCAGTACGAGGACCTGAACGGCAAGACCCAGCCGAACTGGAACAAGCTGGTCCCGCTCGACGGCGTCGTCGGCATCAAGACCGGCACCACCACCAAGGCGGGCGGCAATCTGCTGTTCGCGGCCGAGAAGGAGATCGGCGGCACCAGGCAGCTCATCGTGGGCGCGGTGCTCGGGCAGTACAAGCCCTCGATCCTGGACACGGTGCTGGGGGAGAGCAAGAAGCTGATAGACGCCGGGCAGGACGCGCTCCAGGCCCGGAAGGTCGTGAAGAAGGGCGACGTCGTCGGGTACGTGGACGACCAGCTCGGCGGCAGGACGCCCGTCGTGGCGACCAGGGACGTGACGGCCGTGGGCTGGTCCGGGCTGAAGGTGAAGCTCGGGCTCACCGACAGCGGCAAGTCCGTCCCGCACACCGGGGACAAGGGCGACAAGGTCGGCACGCTGACCGTGGGCGCGGGGCCGGGCCAGGTCAAGGTCCCGGTGGCGCTCCAGGAGCCCATGACCGAACCGGGCTTCGGCTCCAAGCTGACCAGAATCCTGTGATCCGCCGGACACCCGCGGGCCGCGTACCCGCGGGTGTCCGGTAACGTCGGCAGTTCGTAGCAGCCGCACGGGGAGAAGAAGCGCAGTGACCACTGTGCAGCGGCCCTGGACGTCCGAGGACGACGAGGACGAAGCCGCCGGTGACATAGACAGCCCAGGAGCAGACGCCGGGCTGTCCTCGCGGCTACCCGCGCGCGGTGCCCGGCGCGGGCCCTGGCGGCGGCTGCCCCGCTCCCTGAACGTGGCGCTGGCCGCCATGGCCTGCGCGACCCTGCTGCACTTCGTCTGGTTCTGGTTCTTCGCCAGCAGCGGCGGCGATCTCGCCGCGCAGGACGCGTGGGCGGAGTTCGCGGGCCGTCACCCGGGCTCGGCGTACAACCTGGCCTGGTACGGGGGCCTGCACCCCGTCTCGTACAGCGTCATCTCGCCGTATCTGATGGCGGTGATCGGCGTCCGCGCGACGCTGATCGCCTCCGGGGTGCTCTCCGCCGGGCTGCTCGCGTGGCTGCTCACGCGCGTGCCCAGCGTCAAGAAGCCGCTGCCGCCCGCGCTGTGGGGCGCGTTCGCCTTCGCGTGCAACGCGGCCTCGGGGCGGGTGACCTTCGCGCTCGGGGTCTTCTTCGGGCTCGGTGCCGTGGTCGCCGTCTGGGCCTGGCCGCAGAGCTGGCTGCGCCCCGGGAGCAAGTCGCAGCGGTACGTACGGGCCGCCGTCGCCATCCTGTGCGGGGCGCTCGCGACCGCCGCGAGTCCCGTCGCGGGGCTCTTCCTGGAGGTCGTGGCGGGGGCGCTGCTGCTCCAGCGCCGCCGGGCCGCCGCGTTCGCGCTCGCGGTGCCGATGCCCGCCGTGGTCGCCGTCTCGGCGCTGCTCTTCCCGTTCCAGGGCAACATGCCGATGCCCTTCGTCTCGCTGATCTTCCCGGTGCTGGGCGCGGTCGTCACCGTGCTGCTGATGCCGAAGCGGTGGATGGCGGTCCGGATCGGGGGCGCCGTCTACGCGGTCGGGATCGTGCTGACCTGGCTGATCCCCTCGCAGGTCGGCTCCAACGTGGAGCGGCTGGGGCTGCTCTTCGCGACGGTGGCGCTGCTGGCCGCGATCCCGCTCGTGATGGAGCCGGGCTGGCGGTCGTGGCTGTCGTGGAAGGGCGTGGCGATGGCGACCGCGCTGATCGTCACGGCGGGCTGGCAGATCGCCAAGCCGACCTGGGACGTGGTGCACACGACCCCGGACGCCTCCTGGGCCCGCGAACTGGCGCCGCTCGTGCACCAGCTCAAGGAGCGCGACGCCGCCAAGGCCCGGGTCGAGGTCGTGCCGGTCAACAGCCACCGCGAGGCCTCGGCCCTCGCGCCGTACGTGAACCTCGCGCGCGGCTGGAACCGGCAGGCCGACCTCGACCGCAATCCGCTCTTCTACGAGAAGGACCTCAGCCCCGACGAGTACCACGAGTGGCTGCGTCGCTGGGCCGTGCACTATGTGGTGCTGCCCTCGGACGACCCGGACATCTCGGGCGGCATCGAGGAGGCCAGGCTCGTCAGGAAGGGCCAGCCGTTCCTGAAGGAGATCTGGTCGGACGCCAATTGGCGGCTCTACGAGGTCTCCGACCCGACGCCGCTCGCCGCCCCGCCCGCCACGGTCAAGCGCGCCGACGCGGAGGGCGTGACCGTGCGCGTACGGGAGAAGGGGCCCGTGCTCGTCCGTGTGCCGTACTCGCCGTGGCTCGGTCTGGTCGACAGGGACGGCGAGCGCATCGAGCCGCCGGACTGGCCCTCGGCGAACGAGCACGGGTGCCTGCGCAAGGCCGAGCCGACGTTCGGCGGCCGTCCGCCCGAGGGCAAGGACGACCCGGTGCTCGACACCTGGACGATGCTGGAGGCCCCGCGCCCCGGCACGTACCGCATCGCCGCCCCGTACAAGCTGCCGCGCGGAACGCCGTGCCCTGACGGGGAGGATGAGCAGAGGGATCAGGGCACGGCGGGCGAGGGTGACGGCTAGCCGGTACGTCCGCCGCTGCCGTACGGCCTGGTGATGATCTCCAGGACGTGGCCGTCGGGGTCGAGCCAGTAGACACCCCGGCCGCCGTCGTTGTGGTTGATCTCGCCGGGCTTCGAGCGGTACGGATCCGCGTAGTACGTGAGCCCCGCGTCCTTGATGCGGCCGAAGACCTGGTCGAACTCGTCCTCGGAGACCAGGAACGCGTAGTGCTGCGGGACGATCTCGCCCTCGACGTCCATGAAGTCGAGCCCGACGCCGTTGCTGGTGAGCACGGGCCGGAACGGGCCGAACTCCGGCTCCACCTCCAGGCCCAGCAGCCCCGCGAGGAACTCCGCCGACGCCTTCTTGTCCCTGACGTGCACGATGGTGTGGTTGAGCTCGATGGCCATGGTGGCTCCCTCCTTGGTGACGCTCGGTACTGTCGCGTTCACTCTTGCTCAACTCCCGGCCCCGGCGTGGAATTTCACCCTCCGGCTCGGTCCTTCGGCGTAGGCCGGTCCTACGACCGGGGGCCGTCGGAAGCCTCGGCGATCCCTCGGGGTTGACCTTGACACGGATGTCAGTACCTACGGTCACGGCCATGAACGGAGTCGCTGTGCAGATCGGTGAGCTCGCGGAACGCACAGGAGCGAGCCGCCGGTCCCTTCGCTATTACGAGCAGCACGGGCTGCTGCACCCGCGTCGGTCCCCGAAGGGCTGGCGCGAATACGACGAGGACGCGGTCGACCGCGTCCGCAACGTGCGGGAACTCCTCGCGGCCGGGCTCACCCTGGAGGACATCCAGGACGTGGCCCCGTGCCTGGAGCAGGAGCACGCGGACTTCCTCGCCTGCGAGGATGTCGCGCACGCCATCGGGATGTACGAGAAGCGGCTGGCCGTCCTGGACGAGCGCGCCGCCGAACTGGAGCGGTACCGGGGCGAGATCGCCGACCGCCTGGAGCGGCTGCGGACGATCGCGGAGCGCGCCCACGCCGAGGGGCGGGGCGCGCGATGAGGGGGCTGCCGGGCTGGCTGTACGTGCTGTTCCTCGTGCTGCTCGCCGCGGGCACCGACGAGTTCGTGATCGCGGGCGTCCTGCCGGAGATCGGGCGCGACCTGGGGGTGTCCGCCGGCGCCGCGGGCCAGCTCGTCACGGCGTTCGCCGTCGTCTACGGGCTGGGCGCGCCGCTGCTCTCGCTGGTGACCGACCGGCTGCCGCGCCGCACGGTGATGGTGGGCGGACTGCTGCTCTTCACCGTGGCCAACGCGCTGGCCGCGCTCGCGCCCGGATACGGGGTGCTGGTGGCGGCGCGGGTGCTGTCGGCGGTGGGCGCGGCCGTGGTGACCTCGGCGGCGTTCGCCGTGGCGGCCGAGGGGGCGCCGGAGGGCAGGCAGGGGCGCTATCTGTCGGTGGTCGTCGCGGGGATCACGGTCGCGCTCTTCACCGGGGTGCCGGTGGGGGCCTGGCTGGCGGGGGCCTACGGCTGGCGCAGCACGTTCTGGCTGATCGCCGCGGTGGGCGCGGTCGCCGCGGGCGCGGTCCGGCTGACCGCCCCCGACCTGCCGGGCGGCGCGACCGCGCCGCTGCGCGAACGGCTGGCCCCGCTGCGCAGCGTGCCGGTCGTCCGGCTGCTGGGCGTGACGTTCGTCGGGGCGGGCGGAGGGCTGATGTTCTACAGCTACCTCGCGCCCTACGTGGCCGACGTCTCGGGCCGGACGTCGGACGAGGCCGGGCCCCTGGTCGTCGGCGCGCTCTTCCTCGTCGGCGTCACGGGCGTCGCGGGCGCACTGCTGGGCGGGCGGGCCGTGGACGCGTGGGGCCCGCACCGTACGCTGCGGCGCTCCGTCGGGGGCCATGTGCTCGCGATGGCGGCGGCGACGGTCCTGGCGTTCCTGGCCGACGGGGGCGGCTGGGCCGCCCTGGTCCCCCTCGCGCTGGTGATCGCGGCCTGGTCGGTCGTCGGCTGGTCCTTCAACCCGCCCGCCCAGGGCGTCCTCATGTCGATCGCGCCGCACGCCGCCACGACGGCTCTGGCCCTCAACATCTCCGCGATGTACCTGGGCACGGGCGTCGGCGGCGCCCTCGGCGGCCTGATCCTCAAGGCGGGCGACGGGGACGTGGCCTGGGTCCCGGCGGCGGCGACCGTACTGCTGGCGTCGTCGTACGTCCTGGCCCGCCGAGTCGCGAAGGACGCCCGCCCCGGCGGCCGGACGGTCACGGGGGAGCGGTCCGGGACGACGGGCGAGGGGGCGGACTCTTCAGGAGAGGCGGCGTACGACGCGGCGTAGCTGCTCGGCGTAGTGGTCCTGGAACTCGGGGGATTCCGGGTCGAGCCCGCAGATGGCGCGTGCGACCTGCGGCATCACGAGCGGGATCGCGGTCGCGCCGGTGATCATGAGCAGCACGGCGGCCGGGTCGAGGTCGGCACCGATCTCCCCGGCCGCCTGGCGCCGCTCCAGGCCGGTCAGGTCCTCGTCCGGGTCGGGCGGGGCCCCTCCGGTGAGCCCGGCCCAGGCGCTGAGGCGGGGGCCGCGCGGATCGGCGAACATGGCGCGCAGATACCGCTCCACCACCTCGTCGAGCGGCACCTCCGGCTCGTCGAGCGCCTGCTCGCTCTCCAGCCACTGCTGCGTGAGCGCGTTCCAGAGCCCTTCCTTGCCGCCGAAGTGGTACGAGATGAGCTGCTTGTTGAGCCCCGCGCGGTCGGCGATGTCCTGGACCCGGGCGCCCGCGAAACCCTTCGCCGCGAACTCCTCCTTCGCCGCGTCCAGCAGCAGCCGCCGCGAGCGCTCGGCGTCCTGCCGGCGCTCGCCGGGCGCGGGCGCGCGGCGGCTTCGGTTCCGGGCTCGCTCTCGCCCTCGCTCCGTCGTCACCGGGCCAGGGTAGCCGTGCCCCCGCGACTTCATCCATTCGTTTGACAACTTCAACCCGATGGATGAAAGTGCGGGGGAACGCGTCCGAGCGGTACGGACGCATCCGAGCGGTACGGAGGAGAGAGCTGTGTTCCTGGTGACTGGCGCGACGGGCAACGTCGGGCGCCCCCTGGTGGCCGAGCTGGCGGCGGCGGGCGCGAAGGTCCGCGCGCTGACCCGCGATCCGGCGGCGGCCCGGTTCCCCGAGGGCGTCGAGGGCGCGCGCACGGGCGATCCGGCGGCGACGGACGGGGTCGAGGCCCTCTTCCTGAACGCCGCCGTCGTCTGGGACGGCGGCGCGGGCCCGCTGCTGCGGCAGGCGCGCGAGAGCGGCGTACGGAGGGTCGTCGCGCTCTCCTCGTCCTCCGTGACGGGCACGCTGGACCTGCCCGCTGACAACCCGATCTCACGCCACCACCACGAACTGGAGGCCGAGGTCGAGGCGTCGGGGATGGAGTGGACGCATCTGCGGGCCGACGCGTTCGCCGTCAACACGCGGGGCTGGGCGCCGCAGATCCGCGAGGACGGCGTCGTGCGGGACGCCTACGGCTGGTCGCGCTCCGTCCCCGTGCACGAGGACGACGTCGCCGCCGTCGCGGCGCGGGCGCTGCTCACCGGCGGACTCGCCGGGCAGGCGCCGGTGCTGACGGGGCCCGAGGCGCTGACGAAGGCCGAGCAGGTCCGGCTGATCGGCGAGGCGCTCGGGCGGCCCGTGCGGTTCGTGGAGATCCCGGCGGCGGAGGCGCGCGCCGGGATGACCTCCGGCGGGGTGCCGGGGGAGGTCGCGGACACGCTGCTGGCGCTGGCCGCGCGCTGCGTGGACCACGCCCCCGAGGTCTCGCCGGACATCGAACGGATCACGGGCCGCCCGGCCCGTACGTACGCCCGGTGGGCCCGCGACCACGCCGCGGACTTCCGCTGAGCCGAGGGCGCGTGCCGCGGAGGGCTCAGCCCTCGACGGCGGACGGGTCCATCCACATGTACTCCCACAGGTGGCCGTCCGGGTCGTGGAAGCTGCGGCCGTACATGGACCCCTCGTCGATGCCGGAGCCCGCCTCCGTGGCGCCGTTGGCCAGGGCGCGGTCGACGTACTCGTCGACCTCCTCGCGGCTCTCCGCGCTCAGCGCGACGATCGCGCCGGTCGTCCTGGAGTTGTCCGGCAGGTCCCGCTTGGAGAAGCCCTGGAAGAAGGGCTCGGTGAGGAGCATCGCGTAGATGTTCTCGCCGAGGACGAGACAGCCGGCGTTGTCGTCGGTGAACTGGGGATTGAACTCGTAACCGAGCTTGGTGAAGAAGTCCTTGGCACGGTCCAGGTCCTTCACCGGCAGGTTGACGAAGATCATGCGAGCCATGGCGGGCCTCTTTCCTGTCGGTCTGTGCGGCTTTCGGTGCCGTCGAAAGATAGACCGGGGCGGCCCGGGGAACTCATCGGCGCGCGGTACGGATTCCCGTACGGGATTCGTGTGCGCGTGCGTGGCCGTTCTGATGAAGCGTGGCGGGCTTGCCGACGACGGCCGCGGCCATCATCCGGTCGGCGCCCGGCAGTACGCGCGCGAGACGGAGCGCGGCGCGGCGGGCGCGCAGCCGGCCCGGGGTCGCGGGCAGGAACCAGCGCGCGCCCTTCCGCGCCACCTCCTGCTTCCCGTCGGTGACGGGCCGCCACCGGCGCTCGTAGCGTGCCAGGGCCCCGTCGACGTCTCCACCGGCCAGCTCCTCCGCCAGTACGTACGCGCCCGCGACGCCGAGCGAAGCGCCCTGCCCGGCGAGCAGCGAGACGGCGTAGGCCGCGTCGCCGAGCAGCACCGTCCTGCCCCGGCTCCAGGCGGGGACCGTGGTCTGCGCGACCAGGTCGTAGTAGACCTCCTCGGGCGGCGGGCAGGCCTCCAGGGCGTGCGGCGCGACCCAGCCGAGCCCGGCGTACGCCCGCCGGACCTCGGCGCGCGGGTCCTCGGGGAGCGCCGTCTCCGCCGTACGGTGCACGGCGAACGCGGCGACGCGGCCGTCCCGCAGCGTGTAGAACCCCATCTCGCAGCCCGCCGAGTCCGTCATGCAGAAGCGGCCGCCGACCGCCTCGAAGACCTCCGGCGACTCGAAGACGAACGCGGCCGTGTGGAAGCCGAGGGGGCGCACGAAGCGGGACTCCTCGCCGAACACCAGGGAGCGCACGGCCGAGTGGATCCCGTCGGCGCCCACGAGGAGATCGGCCTCGCGGGTCGTGCCGTCGGTGAGCGTGAGGCGGACGCCGCCGCCGGGGCGGTCCTCGACGGCGGTGACGCTCGTCCCGTACCGCAGCGCGACCTCCGGGGGCAGGTGCTCGCGCAGCCCGCGCTCCAGGTCCGGGCGCATGATGCTGAGCAGCTTGCCGCCGACCACCCTTTCGAGCCGGGCGTAGGGGATCGCGGCGCGGCGGCGTCCGTGCCCGTCGACGAACGCGGCCTCGTCCACCCGGTATCCCAGCTCGCGCAGCCGGGGGAGGACGCCCATGGCCTCGGCGGCGTCGTGGCCGGGGGCGAAGAAGTCGATCATGTATCCCTGGGGGCGGGGGCCCGGAGCCTTCTCCAGCACCTCGACCTCCCAGCCGCCGAGGGTGCCGAGCCGCTGGGCGAGCGCCAGTCCGGCGATCCCCGCTCCGACGATCACTGCTCTCATTGCGCTTCCTCCTCTTCCTCGCGTGCCCCGTCCCGGACGAGCAGCCTGCGGAGTACGGGCCCGACGGCGGCCGAGGCGAGACCCGGGGTGAAGGTGCGGTGCAGCATCACCCCGTCGACCGCCGCCGCGAGCACGGCGGCGGTCTCCTCCGGCCCGGCCACCCCGTGCCGGTCCAGCCAGGCCGCGAACTCCTCGCGGACCCCGCGCATCAACGCGTCGATGCCGTCCCGCAGCCCCTCGTCGCGGGCGGCGGCGAGATATGCCTCGGTGAAGAGCATCGAGGTCGGGTCCTGACCGTCGTACGCGTCGAGCGCGCCGAGCATCGCGTCCAGCGCCTCCTCCGGCGTACGCGCCCGGTCCAGCAGCTCGGTGAGGCCGTCCGCGAGCCCCCGCATCGCGTCGAGCGCGGCCTCGGTGAGCAGGGCCCGGAGCGAGGAGAAGTGGTAATGCACCAGCCCCGCGCCGACTCCGGCCCGCTCCGCGAGCATCCGCGTGCTGACCGCGGACCAGCCGCGCTCCGCGATGAGCCCGGTGGCGGCGGACAGCAGTGCCTGGCGCACCTCCCGGCCCCGCTCGGCAGAGGTTGCCGCGGCCCCTGTCATCGCTGACTCCGATCGTCCGTTGGGCGTTCGCCTTGGGCGACCGACCAAGACGTGTGCCCAGCGTAGGTCAGACGGGCCCGTCCGGCCAGAGTGCGAGGTCAGGGGCGGTGCGGTCGGGGCGTGGCGCGGAGTGCCTCGTGCACCCGGTGCCGGACGTCCGGCCAGGGGCGGGCCGGGACCACCGGGACGCCCGCCTCCGCGGCGCGTTCCGCGAGGCGCGCGCCGACGAGGGCGCTGACCTCGGCGCGGTGGCGCTGGTCGCCCGCGTGGGGCTCGCGCTCCAGGAAATTCGCCGTGAGCCGCGCGGTGTCGTCCTCGGCGACGACGACGGCACGGACCCGGCCGCCGTGCCCGGACGCCGACTCGGGGACCAGATAGTCGCCTTCGAGGACGACCGGCGCGTCGAACGCGAGATGGTCCGCGATCACCGCCTCGAACGCGGGGCGCAGCGCGGCGGCCACCGCGAAGTGCTGCTCGGCGACCTTCTCCGGCGCCCACGACGCCGCCTCGGGGTGCGTGTCCCAGAAGTGCAGCAGCGGGGCCTGCCGCGGGGTCGTCAGCGCCTGGACGGCCGTGACGATGTCGTCCGCCTCGGCGAGCGGGACGCCGTACCGCGCGGCCAGCGGCACGGCGACGCGCGACTTGCCCGCCCCCGAGGCGCCGCACACGAGGGTCACCGTCCAGGAGGGGCGGTCCGCCGGGTTCTCTTCCATGGTCGTCTCCATGGCCGTTCATCCTCGCCGACCGGCCGTTCCGTAGACTCGGCGGTGATCGTTTCGGCTCGCTTGTCTGGAGGAGAGGGAATGGGAAAGCCTCAGTTCGGCGCCCTGGCGGGTGCCTTGGCGGCGCTCGGGACCGTGTTGGGCGTGTTCGCGGGCGAACTGCGCGCGGACGGCTACGAGTCGTACGTCTCGTCCGTGACGAACGCCGCGGGCGTCATGTACGTGGCCGCCGGGCTCGTCCTGCTGACCTGGTTCCGCGACGCCCGCCGCCGGTCCGAGTAGCCGAGCGCCGCCTGACAGCGCGTGTGGCGCCTACCGGGCAGCCCCTCGCGCTGTCGCGCGGCTGTCGCTGCATCGTGGCCGGTCGCGCAGTTCCCCGCGCCCCTGGATGGG
Source organism: Streptomyces albiaxialis (assembly GCF_039530985.1). Lineage (NCBI taxonomy): Bacteria > Bacillati > Actinomycetota > Actinomycetes > Kitasatosporales > Streptomycetaceae > Streptomyces > Streptomyces albiaxialis. Next base: position 320,895 of record NZ_BAAAPE010000001.1, on the reverse strand, counting down.
GCACTCCCGACGCTTCGGGGCGCCCCGAAGGGGCGCGGGGCACTGCGCGGGTGACCACGGTGTTGCCGCAGCCCGCCGGGGGCGGGAAGGGGCAGATTCTCTTCGGCTCCTGATGCGCAGCATCCAGGTCAGACGGGTGGGAGCAGGTCGCTTTTGCTGAGGGTGTGGGGGAGTGGGGGGTACGGGAAGGTGGGGGTCTGGTTTTCCTGGCGGCGGAGGGCGTAGAGCTCGCGGCTCTCGGCCTCGTCGGCCAGCACCAGGCGCGCGCCCCCCGGGAGGTACGCGTGGCCGTCCCGGTACCGGACGAGGGTCTTCGACGTCCGGAACGTCACGCCCAGCCACTCGTTGTCCGCCGCCGGGACGGGCGTGTCCGCCACGATCTTGTGCCGGAGGCGCCGGTTCGTGGCGACGGAGAACGCGACGACGCCGTGGTGGGCGAGGGGGATCTCGAACCTCTCTCCGCCGGGCTCCTTCGTTTCGAAGATCAGCCTTCGCAGCGGGCCCGCTTCGGGGTACCGGTAGCAGGAGAAGACGGCGATGTACGAGTCGTCGGCCAGGTCGAGGGCCTGGTCGGAGTGGGCGCCCATGGTCCGGTAGGCGTTCGTGTAGGTCTCGACGAGCGCGTTGTTGAAGTCGGCCGCGAGCCCCGCCCGTTCCCGGACCTCGCGCGCCAGCCTCTCGTGCGCCGCCCGGAAGCGCCGCGCCGGGCTCCCGTACCGCGTGGTCGTACGGACGAGCGGCACGCCGCCCGTCTCGTCGGGCCGGGTGAGCACGGCTCCCCGGCGTCCCTTTCCCACGTCTTCCCAACGGACCGACGCGGACAGCTCCGTGAAGAGATTCCCCTCGGCCGGAAGAGCGCACGAGACGATCTCGTCCTGGATCCTAGAGCCGGGGGGCAAGGTAATCTCCCGTGTTCATGCTGAAGAGGAATGCGTCGCCGTAATCGATGAAGGACGAGGTCCTGTTCTCCTCGGCGTACAGCCTGCGCAGCTCGTCCATTCCCGACTCCGTCGGCGATTCCAGCTCCACCAGTTCTCCGCCCGCGCGGAGAAACGTCCGGCCGTTCCTGTGGACGGCTTCGGTGCCGGAACAGCGCACCACGTATCCCAGGCGGGTCGGGAGCGAGGCGGCGTCCAATGCGGAGGGGCGGATCTCGTGCGTGTAGAGGCGGTTGGTGGAAAGCGGCATGAAGAACACGGAGCCGGGGTGGAGGGTCAGCGTGAACCGCTCGGGGAGCGCGGCCCCTTCGCGTCGCGCGGCGGCCGGTTCCTTGAGGCGGAAGCGGAGCCTGGTCAGCCCGCTGGTGCCCTTCACGCCCCGGTCGTAGGCGTCTTCGGCGAGGGGGCTCAGCTTGTCGAGCCCGTCGTAGAAGGTGCAGAAGGCCATGATGCCGTTGGCGGGCATGTCCTTGGTCTTGTCGGCGTGGGACGAGATCCTGGCCTTGGACTGCTTGCGCTCCGCCGTCGCGAGGGAGTTGTGGTAGATCTGCGCGAGGACGTGATTGAGGGGCGCGTGGTCCCGGAAGACGGCGTCGGCCTCGCGATTCAGGGCCTCGACGATACGGGTGTCGGTCGGGCCGAAGTTCTCGGTCGGGCCCGAGAGATTCGTGGAGCACCGCAGCAGGCGGAAACGGAGTTCTTCGCCGTCGCGCGTGACGGGCGTCAGATAGATTCCGCTGCGGCGGGCCGTTCCGGGCTTGGTGGACTCCGTCAGGGACTGGAACTCGTGCTCCGCGCGTATCCGCCCGAAATGGTCCTCGCCGGGGTCGAAGAAACGGCGGTAGTACACCCCGGCGCCGTGCACGCGGAGGGGAATGCGGCCGGGGCCGACGAGGGGCCAGGGCGCGCCGGCGCCCCCGTCGTCACCGGGCGACGGCTCCCGGACGGCGAACACCCGGTCCGCCGCCGCCAGTCGGCGGTGGCTGATCCCGGGCATGTCGCCGTACAGATAGACGGTCTTGCGCGCGAGGCCGGGCGGCGCGCCGGAGGACAGCTCCTCCGGCGTGATCACGGCCCCGAAGAAGTCCCTGACCGACTCGTCGTCCCGCCGGGCCGAAGGCGCGACCAGGACATTGCCCGCGTCCTCGACGCGGGCCTCCGCCCGCTGCGCTGCGCACATCCAGAGGTACCTGTCATCCGCGATCCTGGTGGGTCACCCGAACCGTCGCATGCTCTCACGCGAACGCCCTAGTCCGGCCTCGGGCCCGTGCCCGTGGTCACCCCGCGGAGCAGGGGGCGGGTGGCGGCGCTCGCGCCCGCGATGCCCGCGGCGCCCAGGGCCAGGCACCCGGCGAGCAGCGCCACGCTCGTCCCGTCGAAGTCGGGCGTGCCGCCCGCGAACGTCAGCGGGGCCGCGCAGAACAGGCCCGTGAGGACCGCGCCGCCCGCGAGGACCGCGACGGGCAGCAGCGTCTCCGTACGCCGCGCGCGGTTGAGGACGGTGAGCGGCGTGCCCGCGAGGTGCAGCAGCCCGTACGTCCGGCGCCGGTCGAGGATCGCGGAGGCGGCCGTGATGCCCGCGGAGGCGATGGCCACCGCGAAGCTCGCGCCGAGCACCCCGAGGGTGGCGGGCTTGAAGTCCCCGCCGAACACGCGGCTCTGCCAGTCCACGTCCGTGCCCGTCACCGGGTACTGGCCGGGGACGAGCCCGGTCAGCGCGGTGCGTGCCGTGTCCAGCCGGGCGGGGTCCGCGACCTCGGCGGTGACCTGGCGTTCGGTCCGTGCGCCGGGGCCGTCGGTGCCGGTCGCGACCCAGTCGTCGTCGACGCCGACCGTGGCGCGTACGCCCGCGCGTTCCAGCCGTTCGCGCGCCTCGTGCTGGACGGCCGCGACGCGGTCCTTCGGCACGGCGAGTGCGAGGGTGTCCGGGCTGCCCCAGGGGGCAGAGCCGGAGAAGGAGAAGAGCGCGAAGAACCCGGCGACGAAGCCCGCGAGGGTCAGGCCGGAGACCGCGCGCCAGGCCGACTTGGGGTCGTCGGTCAGCCGCCGCCCGGCCAGCAGCGTCGCGGGGCGGCGCGCGAGGGCGGCGACGAGGCGGCCCAGCATGCCCACGACCCAGGGGCCGACGACGGACAGGGCGAGGAAGACGGTCGCGAAGAGGTAGACGATCGTGTTGATCTCGACGTCCCTGTCGTCCGAGACCTGCCAGTAGACGAGCAGGATCCCCACGAACACGAGGGCCCGTGCGGCCTTCATCCGCGGCGGGCGCGAGCGGCGCGCGACGCCCAGTGGGCCCACGACCACCTGCCGCAGCCCGGCCAGCGCGCTGACGACGATCATCAGCACCACCCCGGCGACCACGCCGAACAGCACGGGGAGGCCGGTCCACAGGTCACCGGTGAACCAACCGCCGCCGCCGACCGGGACGCGCGCGGCGAGCGGCAGCAGCGCCGCGTAGCCGAGCACGCCCGCGAGGGCGCCCGCGGCGCCGGTCAGCGCGGCCTCGGCGGCCGTCATCCCGGCGATCCGGCCCGGCGTCGCGCCGACCAGCCGCAGCGCTGCCAGTCGCGCGTCGCGCCGCGCGACCGACAGCCGCGCGGAGGACGTGCCGAGCACCAGCAGCGGGACGACGACGAGCACCGTCGCGAACTTCATCAGCCCCAGATAGCGCTCCCCGAGCCCGCCGGGGGCGCGCTCGCCCGCGAAGTCCGCGACGGGCGTCGGCGGCGCGAGGTCGCCGTCGCGGCGCGGGTCGGTGGCGCGCGAGTCGGTGACGGCGGGGTCGCCGGCCCGGTGCCCGACCACGGCGACCTTCTCGCCGGGCCGGGTGAGGGCCTCGCGGCCGAGGGTGCCCGACGCCTTCCCGACGCCGGGGAGTTCGCCGTCGAGCGCGGGCGACGTCCACACCTCGCCGGGCTTCGGGAACCGCGTCATGCCGGGCGGCGCGGGCACCTCGTCCTTGCCGCCCGGCAGCGCCGCGACGTCGACGACCGTCACCGGCTCTCCGCCGCTGAACGTGGTGCCGGTCGCCTGCACGGCCACCGCGCGGGACGCGGGCGCCTTCGCGGGCGTACGCCAGTCCGCGTGCGCGGCGCGGGAGTCGAAGCCGAGGTTCGCCGCGACGCACAGGAGCAGCAGCGTGGTGGAGACGGCCGCGGCGGCGACCGAGAGCGCCGCCCCGAGGCGCGCGTGCCGCCCGCCCCCGCGCAGCAGCCGCCAGGTCAGCGTCCAGGTGGTCCGGTCGAGGGCGGTCACGACAGCGCCTCCGCCGTCTCGTGACCGCCCTCGGCCGCGGCGGCGGCCCCCGCGCCCGTGTGCGTGCTCGCGTTCGTGCTCGTGCTCGTCTCCTCGCGGACGATGCGGCCGTCGCGCATATGGGCCGTACGGTCGCACCAGCGGGCCACCGAGGGGTCGTGGGTGACGACGACGAGGGCGGCGTTCTGCTCGCGGGTTATGCGGGTGAGGAGGGCGATGACGTCCTGGCCCGTGGCCTGGTCGAGGGCGCCGGTCGGTTCGTCGGCGAAGACGACCTGGGCACCGGCGACCAGGGCGCGGGCGAGGGCGACGCGCTGGGCCTGGCCGCCGGACAGCTCGCCGGGGCGGCTGTCCTCCTTGCCCGCGAGGCCCAGCGGCGCGAACCACTCGCGGGCCCGGCGCTCGGCCTCGCGGCGCGCGGTGCCGCCGAGCATCAGCGGCAGCGCGACGTTCTCGGCGGCGGGCAGCTCGGGCAGGAGCTGGCCGAACTGGAAGACGAAGCCGTAGCGGGTGCGGCGCAGTTCGCTGCGGTGCGGCTCGCGCAGCTCGTCGACGCGCGTGCCGTCCAGCAGGACCTGCCCGGCGTCCGGGCGTTCGATCCCGGCGAGGCAGTGCAGCAGCGTGGACTTGCCGGAGCCCGAGGGGCCCATCACGGCGAGCGATTCACCGGCGCGCACGGCGATGTCCACGCCGTCGAGCGCGCGGGTCTCGCCGAAGGAGCGGGCGAGGCCCGTGCCCTGGAGGACGGGGGCGCCGGACGGAACCGGGGGAGGCGGGGCGGGAGCGTGAGTCATGGCACCACCGTGCTGCCCCGCGCCGCGCCCCGGCCTCGGCTGACCGGCCGGTTCGGGGCCCGCCGTGTCGTCCTTTCGGCCGGTCTCCGCGCGCCCCCGCCTTCCGTACGCTGCGGAGCGTGGACGATCCCAATCCCTTTCCCCGACTGACGCGCCGCGCGGCCCTCGGCACGCTGTGGACCGGCATGGCGCTGCTGTGGCTGTTCGACGTGTTCAGCCTGGAATCGACGTCCGCCCTCAGCGGCTCCCCGACGGACTGGTGGGTGCTCGCGCCGGGCGTGGTGGCGGGCGTCGCCGTGCTGATGCCGGACGGGATGCTCGCGCTGCGCTGGCGCGCGGGCGCCGCCGCGCTGGCCTCCGGGACGACGACCGTGCTGTATCTGACGGCGCTGACGGAACTCCAGTCGTCCTGGGGGCTGCTGGAGAATCTGTGCCTGCTGCTCCTGCTGGCCCGTTCGGCGCGGGAGGTCTCCCCGCCGTGGCTCGCCGCCGCGCTCTGCGCCGCGCTGGCGACCGCGGTGATCGCGACGCCGCTGCGGATGACGGGCCCCTCGGACGGCTTCTTCGGCTTCGTGCTGACCTGCGCGGCGGGCGGCGCCATCGGGCTCGGCTGCTACGTGCGGGGGCTGGACGCGCGCAGGCGGCGCGCGGTCGCGGACGTACGCCAGAGCGAGCGGCTCGCGCTCGCCCGCGAGCTGCACGACTTCGTCGCGCACCACGTCACCGGCATCGTCGTGCAGGCGCAGGCGGCGCGGACGATCCGCGAGACGGCGCCCGAGCAGGTCGATCCGCTGCTCAGCGGCATCGAACGGGCGGGGGCCGAGACGCTGGAGTCGATGCGCAGGCTCGTACGGGTGCTGCGGGAGGACCCCACGGAGGGCGGGCGCCCGGTGCGGCCGGGCGAGCTGTTCGCCGAACTGGCCGAGCTGGTCGCCGCGTTCTCCGAGCGGGACGCGCCCGCCACGCTCCAGTTCGCGGAGGACGCGCGGCGCGCGCCCGTCGACCCGGAGGTCGGCACATCGGTGCGGCACGTGGTGCAGGAGGCGCTCACGAACGTGCGCCGCCACGCCCCCGGCGCCCCCTCGGTCACCGTGCGGGTCTCCCTGGAGGACGGGCTGCTGGTCACCGTCCACAACGCGCCGCCACCCCGGCACACCCCGGCCGAACCGCTCGGCGGGCGGGGCGGCCTCGGGCTCGTCGGGCTGTCGGAGCGCACGGAGGCCGTCGGCGGGACGCTCGCCGCGGGCCCGGCCGAGGACGGTGGCTGGCGCCTGACCGCGTCGTTCCCGGTCCGCGCCGCCGTGTCAGGATCTGCGGCATGAGCGCAGCGACCCGCGTGCTGATCGCGGACGACCAGGAGATGGTCCGTACGGGCTTCCGGCTGATCCTCCAGGCACAGCCCGGCATCGAGGTCGTCGGGGAGGCGGCGGACGGGGCCGAGTGCGTGGAGCTGGCCCGGCGGCTGCGGCCCGACGTGTGCCTCGTGGACATCCGGATGCCCAGGCTCGACGGGCTGGAGGTGACCCGGCACCTCGCCGGGCCCGGCGCGGTGGAGCCGCTGCGGGTCGTGGTGGTGACCACCTTCGACCAGGACGACTACGTCTACGGGGCGCTGCGCAACGGCGCTTGCGGCTTCCTGCTCAAGGACGCGGGCCCGGGGCTGCTGGTGGAGGCGGTGCGGGCGGCGGCGCGCGGCGACGCGCTGGTGTCCCCGGCCGTGACCGTACGGCTGCTGGAGCGGCTCGGCGAGCAGCCGGGGGAGCAGACGGCGGGTGCCTCGGGGGCGGCCCGGCATCCGCTGACGGAGCGGGAGCTGGAGGTGGCGCGGCTGGTCGCGGTGGGGCGGACCAACCAGGAGATCTGCGACGAGCTGTTCGTCTCGCTCTCCACGGTCAAGTCCCATCTGGCGAGCGTCCAGGGCAAGCTGGAGGTCCGCAACCGCGTGGAGATCGCGGCCTGGGCCTGGCGCAACGGGCTGGTGGGGGAGGGCTGAGCCTCCCCCACGGGGTCTCTCGGGGTCGCTTTGGCCCCGGGGTCTCCGGGCCCCTTGCCGTTACTCGCTTTCCTTCTCCTCCACGCCGTAGTCGAAGGTGACGCGGTCGCCGTCGACGCCGGTCACGGAGATGATGAGCGTCTTGCGCTCCCCGTCGAAGGTCGCGTCGCAGCGCACGTGGTCGTACTGCTTCGCGCGCAGTCCGCGCGGGCAGCTCACCTTGTCCGGGGCCTCCTCGATGAGCGGCCGCGCGAAGTTGTCCTTGGCCTTCCGCTCGACCTCGGCGCGCGGCACCGTGCGGTCCTCGCCCCGGGCCGTGGCCGTCGAGGTGTTGTCCAGCACCCTCCATCCCACGATCGCGGCCCCCGCCAGGACGGCGGCCACGGACAGGGCGATGACGATGCGCTTCATGAAGGGCTCCGGTTCGGCTCTCGTACGGGCACGGCGCGGGCTGCGCCGCTGATCCGATCCTCCGCGCCCGCCCCGCCCCACGCCCTCGGCCACCAGGCCGGTTCCGCCGCCCGGTCCTCGGCCGAAGGGACGAGGCCGGGCCCGCCCGTATTCACTAGAGTGGAACTCTAGCGAAAATGGCCTGCGGAAGGAAAGCGCATGCGTGACACGGTCCTGGTCCTCGGCGGGTACGGGGCGGTCGGCGCCCCGCTCACCCGGCTCCTGCGTGCCGTGCTGCCCGGCCGCGTGCTGCCCGCGGGCCGCCGCCCCGCCGCCTCGGGCGACCCGGAGGCCGTACGCGCGGACGTACGGGACCCGGAGTCGTTCGCCGGACTGCTCGAACGGCACCGGGTCGGCGTCGTCGTGCTGTGCGTGGAACCGCCGGACGCCGGGATCACCCGGCTCTGCCTGGAACGCGGGGTGCACGTCGTGGACCTCAACGCGACGCCGCGGCTGCTCGCCGCGACCGAGGCGCTGCACGGCACGGCCGTCGCGGGCGGGGCGACCGCGCTGGTGAGCGTCGGCGTCGCGCCCGGCCTCACCAACCTCCTCGCCCGCCGCGCCCACCGGGAGATCGGCGGCGCCGAACGGCTCGACCTCGCCGTGCTGCTCGGCACCGGCGAGGACCACGGCGCCGACGCGCTCCGCTGGACGCTGGAGTCCCTGGGCACGGGGCCGGGCACGGGACCGGACACGGCGGCGGGCGCGGGGCCGGAGGGCGCGCGTGTCGAGGGGTTCCCGCTGCACGGGCGGCGGCGCGCCCGCCCGTTCCCGTTCTCCGACCAGTACGCGCTGCGGGCGACGCTCGGCGTGCCCGAGGTCACCACGCGGCTGTGCCTGGACTCCCGGGCGGCCACCACCGCCCTGTTCGCGCTGCGCCGCCCGGCCCACGCGCTGGCGCCGCTGCTCGCGCGGGTGCCGAAGGGGCCCCTCCGCGCCCTCGGCAGCGACGCGTTCGCACTGCGCGCGGAGGCCGTGCGCGGGGAACGGCGGCTGGCGTACGCGCTCACCGGGCGGGACCAGTCGCGGGTCACCGCGCGGGTCGCCGCGCACGCGACCCGCGCCGTCCTCGACGGCGCCGCGCGCCCCGGAGTGCGCCACCTCGACCAGGTGCTGCCCGGACTCGGCCTCTCCGGCCTCCGGTTGTGGCGGCGCGACACGGGCGCAGTCTGAGGGGTGCACTCCTGACGTGTGGGTAGCGCGGGGTAGGTGCGCTACCGGGTCTAGTCGCAGTGCACCGGGCTTCAGCCCGGTGGTGAGGCGAATCTGAGAACTGCTCTGACCTCAGATGTGTGCACGGATCCGCACTGTTCATCTCAGCTCAGGTCAGAGCGGCCGGTTCTGCTGCTCGATGTACTGCTTCACGATGCTGAGCGGCGCACCGCCGACCGACCCGGCGAAGTACGAGCCGGACCACAGGCGCTGTGCTCGCCAGTAGTGGCGGACGAGATCGGGGAACTCCTGGCGGAGTCTGCGCGAGGACACGCCCTTGAGGGAGTTCACCAGCCTGGACACGGCGACTTTCGGCGGGAAGTTCACCAGCAGGTGGACGTGGTTGGCCTCGCCGTTGAACTCCACCAGCTCGGCTTCGAAGTCCTCGCACACGGCTCGCATGATCTCCTCGCACCGCGTCAGGTGCCGGTCGGCGAAGACGGAGTGCCGGTACTTCGTCACGAAAACCAAGTGGACATGCATCCGGAATACGCAATGACGACCTGTACGAACGTTCTCATCAATACCCATAAACCAATTGTGTATCGTGATTCGCGTGCAGCTTCGGTACAGCTTCCGCCTGTACCCGGGCACCGGTCAGCGCGCGGCGTTGGCGATGGCGTTCGGGTGCGCGCGGGTGGTCTACAACGACGCCCTCAGGGCTCGGGAGACCGCCCGCAGCGAAGGCATGCCGTTCCCGAAGACCGGCGACCTGTCGAAGCAGCTCATCACCGAGGCGAAGAGCACCCCGGAACGGGCCTGGCTCGCCGAGGTGTCGGCGGTCGTCCTCCAGCAGTCCCTGCGGGACCTGGACGCCGCATACCGGAACTTCTTCGACGGCCTGCAGGGCAAGCGTCCCCGCATGGGCGCGCCCCGGTACAAGTCCCGCAAGGACACCCGGCAATCCGTCCGTTTCACCGCGAACGCCCGCTGGTCGATCACGACCGGCGGGAAGCTGCGCCTGCCGAAGATCGGCGATCTCAAGGTGAAGTGGTCGCGCACGCTGCCCTCTGTGCCGTCCACGGTGACGGTGGTCAAGGACAGCGCGGGCAGGTACTTCGCGAGCTTCGTCGTCGAGACCGGCCCGGAGGTAGTCCTTCCCGAGGTCGCGCCCGAGCTGGGCATCGATCTCGGTCTCGGTCACTTCGCGGTTCTCTCGGACGGGACGAAGGCCGACAGCCCGCGCTTCCTGCGCCGGGCCGAGAAGCGCCTGAAAAAGGCGCAGCGGGAGTTGTCCCGCAAGGAGAAGGGCAGCAAGAACCGGGACAAGGCCAGGACACGTGTCGCACGGGCTCACGCCCGTGTCGCGGACGCGCGCCGCGAGTTCCACCACCAGCTCTCCACGAAGCTGATCCGCGAGAACCAAGCGATCGCGGTGGAGGACCTGGCGGTGAAGGGACTCGCCCGCACGCGCCTGGCCAAGTCCGTCCACGACGCCGGATGGGCCCAGTTCGTGTCGATTCTGGAGTACAAGGCCGCCCGGTACGGGCGCACCTTCGTGAAGATCGGCCGGTTCGAGCCGACCTCGCAGGTGTGCTCGCAGTGCGGCGTCAAGGACGGCCCCAAGCCCCTGCACGTCCGTGTGTGGACGTGCGGGACGTGCGGGTCGGTCCTGGACCGGGACATCAACGCGGCGGTCAACGTCGCCAAGGCGGCCGGACTGGCCGTGTCAGCCTGTGGAGCGCAGGTAAGACCGGGACTCGTCCCGGCACCGCGCGGCGAAGCGGGAACCCACCCGACACCGCAGCCTTCAACGGCGCGGTAGGCGGGAATCGCCGTCCTTCAGGGCGGCGAGGATGTCAAGGCGGCTTCACCGCGCCGGTACCGCCCCCGCAGGGCGCGGCGGGCTCAGTCCGTCACCGCCGCGACGGCCTCCAGCTCCACCAACTGGTCCGCGTACCCCAGCACCGTCACGCCCATCAGGGTGCTCGGCACGTCGTGGGCGCCGAACGCGTCCCGGACGACCTGCCACGCCGTCACCAGGTCCTCCTGGCGGGACGAGGCGACGAGGACGCGGGTGCTCAGCACGTCCTCCAGCGCGGCACCGGCGTCCTTGAGCGCCACGCGCAGGTTCTCCACGCACTTGGCGGCCTGCCCCGCGAAGTCGCCGACGGCGGCCGTCGATCCGTCGGCCTCCAGCGGGCAGGACCCGGCGAGATGGATGAACCGCGCGTCGGCGGGCGCCGTCGCCGCGTACGCGTACTCGGCGACGTCGGACAGCGAACCGGAACGGATGAGACGGACGGCACCAGCCACGAGTTTCCCCTCGGAGTGCTCCAGGACGACAAGAACCGCCTCATGCTCGCAGGGCAGGGGCCCGGTGCGCCTCCGGATTTCCGCTCGTTACCGTGCCCCTGACACACGCGGCCGCACCAGCAGCGACGAGGGAACCCATGACCCCGCATCAGCCCCTTCCCCGCCCCTTCGACGAGGAGTTCCGGGCCGATCCGTACGCCGTCCACGCGAGGCTGCGCGCCGAGGGGCCGGTGCACCGGGTCGCGCTGCCCGACGGGACGGCGGTGTGGCTGGTGACCCGGGATGCGGACGTACGCGCCGCGCTCGCCGACCCCCGCCTCACCGTCGACAAGTCCCACGCGGGCGACGGCTACACCGGCTTCTCGCTGCCGCCCGCGCTCGACGCGAACCTCCTCAACCTCGACGGCGAGGACCACCTGCGGCTGCGCCGCCTCGTGTCGCACGGCTTCACCGCGCGCCGCGTGCGCGGCATGGGCGAGGGCGTCCGCGCCGTCGCCGCGCGCTGCGCCGACCGGCTCGCCGCCGCCGAACGCCCGGACCTCGTGCGGGACTTCGCGCTGCCCCTGCCGCTCGCGGTCGTCGGGGACCTGCTCGGCGTGGCGGAGGAGGACCGGGGCCCGTTCGCCGGGTGGGTGCGGACGATGCTCGCGCCGCGGGACCCGCGCGACGTCGTCGCCGCCGTCGGCGCGATGCACGACTACTTGCGCCGCCTGGTCGCCGCCCGCCGTGCCGCGCCCGCCGACGATCTGCTGTCCGCGCTGGTCAGGGCCCGCGACGAGGACGACCGGCTGTCCGAGGACGAGTTGTGCTCGCTCGCGTTCCTCATCCTGGGCGCGGGCATCGACAACGTCCAGCACACCCTCAGCGCGGGCGTGCTCTCCCTGCTGCGCCACCCGGACCAGTGGGCCGCGCTCGCCGCCGACCCCGCCGGGCTGCTCCCCGGCGCCGTCGAGGAGGCGCTGCGCCACTGCCACCCCAACCTCACCGCGATCCGGCGCTTCCCGACCGTGCCCGTCACGTACGGCGGCACGACGCTGCCCGCCGGGGACACCGTGCTGCTCTGCCTCGCGGGGGCCAACCGCGACCCGGAGCGGTACGCGGACCCGGACCGCTTCGACATCCGCCGCACCGACGCCGCCCAGCACCTCGCGCTCGGGCAGGGCGTGCACTACTGCCTCGGCGCGCCCCTCGCGCGCCTGGAGCTGTCCGTCGCGCTGGAGACGCTGCTCGCCCGCTTCCCCGGGCTGCGCGTGACGGGGGAGCCGCGCCGGGAGACCTCGTTCCGCTCGCACTCGCTCGCGGAACTGCCCGTCGCGCTGGGCGAGTACGGGCCCGGCGGTCTCGCGGAGCGCTGACCCGCCCCCTACAGTCACCTGCGTGGACCCGACAGCGGAACAACTCGCGAAGCAGTACGGACTCGCCCCCCTGCCCGTCGAGGGCGGGCTCTTCCGGGAGACCTGGGCCGGGCCGCCCGACGCGGACGGCAGGCCCGCCGGGACGGCGATCATGATGCTCCTCACCGACGACGCGGACGACTTCTCCGCGCTGCACCGGCTGCCCACGGACGAGGTCTGGCACTTCTACCGGGGCGACCCGCTGGAGCTGCTCCTCCTCCACCCCGACGGGCGGGACGAGGTCGTGCCGCTGGGCCGGGAGCCGTACGTGCAGACGGTCGTCCCCGCGGGCACCTGGATGGGCGCCCGCGTCGCGCCGGGCGGCCGGTGGTCGCTCTTCGGCACGACGATGGCCCCCGGCTTCCTGCCCTCCGACTACGAGGGCGCCGACGCCGACGCGCTGTGCGCCCGCCACCCGGAGCGCGCCGGCCTCATCCGCGCCCTGTGCCGTGCGGACGCGCCGTCGCAGATGCCCGACACGCTCGAAGACCCGCAGTGAGAGGACGAGGATGACTGACCCCCGACTGCCCGCGCTCACCGGAAAGGTGGCCCTGGTCACCGGCGCCAGCGGCGTCATCGGCGCCGGGATCGCCGAGCGGTTCGCCCGCGCGGGCGCGGCCGTCGTCGCGCACTACCACCACGGCGAGAAGGCGGCCCGCGCCCTCGTCGAGCGCCTCACCGGCGAACTGGGCGCCGAGGCCACGGCCCTCGCCGCGGACCTGACCGACGAGCGGGAGTGCCGGCGCCTGGTCGAGGAGGCCGCGGCCTGGCGCGGCGGGCGGCTGGACGCGCTCGTCAACAACGCCGGGATCCAGCCCGTGCAGCCCTTCGCCGAGCAGACGGCGGACGACTGGCGGCGCCTCTACGAGGCCAATGTCACCAGCGCGTTCGCCTGCACCCACGCCGCCGCCGAGGTGATGGGCGTCCAGGAGGGCGGCGGCTCGGTCACCCACATCGCCTCGATCGAGGGCAGCCAGCCCGCGTTCCATCACGCGCACTACAACGCCTCCAAGGCCGCGGTGATCATGCACGCGCGCGCCGCCGCGCTGGAGCTGGGCCCGCGCGGCATCCGCGTCAACACCGTCTCGCCCGGCCTCATCGACCAGCCGGGCCTCGCCGAGAACTGGCCCGAGGGCGTGGCCCGCTGGACCGAGGCGGCCCCGCTCACCCGGCTCGGCCGCCCCGAGGACATCGGCAACGCCTGCGTCTTCCTCGCGTCCCCGGCCGCCTCCTGGATCAGCGGCACGGACCTCACGGTCGACGGAGGGGTCAGCGCGCATCCGACGTGGTGAGCGGGCGCGGCGGCTTCGCGGGGATCCGCGACTCCTTCCGGCAGTCCAGCCGCGCGGCCATGGCCCTGCTCACCGAGTGCAGCACGGTCATGGCGGCGCGGGCCCGTGCCGCGCCGGAGAGCTTCGCGTGCCTGTCCGTGAACGGGACGTGCACGCTGCCCGCCACCATCGGCGGGTCCCCGCGCCGCAGTCCGCCCGCGCAGCGGAACGCGAGGAAGGCCCCGCTGTCCCGCGCCCAGGCCACCTCGCCCACCCCGTACCGCACCTGTCCCGGCTCCCGCGCGCGGCGCGGCTCGTCGCCCGCGCCCAGGTGCGTGAACTCGACCTGGAGGAGCGGGTCGTCGCCCTTGCCGTCCTCCGCCGCGCTCACCCGGCAGACGACGGTGCGGGACGTGGCGGCGTCCGCGTTCCCGCGCAGCGTACGGGCGGCCTGCGCGAGCGGCACGTCCCGCGACTCGCGGTACCGCCCGTCCTCCGCGCCCAGCACCCGTACGGCCCGTACGGCGCCGGGGGACAGGACTCCGTGGCACAACTCCCGCGCCTCGACGCCCTCGTCCTCACCCCCACCGGAGGTGCATCCGGCGAGCACGAGAACGAGCCCGACGATCGCGAGAGGGCGTGCCCCGTAAGGGGCGCGGGGAACTGCGCGACCGGCCACGACGCGACCGCGGACCGCGTGCGGCGGCAAGGGGCAGCCCCGTCGCAGCAGCCGCACCCGGAAAGAGCGCGAGCCCGAACGCACCGGTCTACCCCACATAGGGCTCGCGCCCCTCGAAGGCGTTCCCCTGAGGCCCGATCGCCAGATACTTGCTCTTGATCGCGTCGGCGAGATCACCGGTCGGGTCCAACCCGGGGGCACGCCCCTTCAGATGTCTGTCGGCGGCGGCGCCCAGCTCGTTCTCGCCGCGGGCGAAGAACTGGTCCTTGTCCTTCGGCGGTTCCGGCATGTCGGGGCCGCCGAAGACCACGTCGTCGTGGAAGAGCTTGGAGAACTCGGTCGTCGCGCCCGTGACGATCGGGATCGCCACGCCCCAGGGGCCCGACTTCCCGGCGACGCTGAGGATCCCGGCCGTGACGCCGGGCGCGGCGCCGGTCATGCCGACGCGCGTCCAGTTCGCCGACTCTCGGAACGCGTCCTGCGCCTTCGCCGACTCGGCGTTGTACTGAGCCTCGATCTGCTGGACGCGCGCGTGGTCGAGGGTGCCGCGCGCCTCGGCCTCCGTCAGCAGCACCCGGCGGCCCGCGGCCCAGTCCGCGTCGCTCCCCGACGGCGGGTGCTGCGCGAACCGGTCGAGGGTGTAGAGGTGTTCGGCCTGGTTCATCAGCGCGTGCGAGGTCTTGTCCTGGCCGAGGACGCTGAGGAAGTCCAGGGCCTGCCCGCGCCCGAAGTCGGCGTGGCCCTTGTACGCGGCGGGGAACGCCGCGTCGTTCTCCAGGGACTCGCCGACCCCGGAGATGTTCCGGTTGAGGTCGTCCACGTAGGCGCCGCCCATCGCGCCGAGGCTCGCGGCCATCGCGGGCTGCTCGTGCAGCAGCTTCGGCCCGTCCTCGCCGCCGTACACGTGCACGACCTGCTCCATCACGCCCGCCGTCGCGGCCGTGCGGCGGTCGCCGCCGTGCTGGAAGATCTCCGGGTTCCTGCCGGTCAGCTCGTCGGCGTCGTACGCGTACCCCGTCGTGGCCGCCGTCAGGGCGTGGCCGAGCGCGTCGTGGCCGGGCAGCTCGCCGGGGCCGTTGCTCTTCATCCCGTCGAAGTCCCAGTTGCGGTCCTGGGTGAGGTACTTGAGGCGGTCGTTCAGCTCGGACCCCCGGTCGACGGCGCCGCTGACGCCGCCGGGCTGCTCGAAGAAGCGGGTGGCCGCCTCGGGGTTGTGGCCGAGCCCCTCCAGGAAGCCGACCACCGCGTCGTGCCCCGTGTCCCGGCCGCCGCCGAGCGGATTGAGGGAGTCCGTGTCGGCCTGGTTGGCCCAGTACGGGAAGGGGCCGCGGGTGTTCTCCTTCTTGTCCCAGGCCAGCAGCTTGTCCCCGTACCGGTTGAGGAATCCGCCGTCGTACGTGCCGTGCCGCATCAGGTTGCTCATGAGCTGGAAGCCGAAGGGGTGCGTGCGGCCGCCGCTGCTCTCCAGCCGGTCGTCGCCCATCGCGATCATCTTCGTCTGCCACTCGCGCATGGCGGGGCTGTCCGCGTGCGAGGCGGTGGCCAGGGTCGTGCCCAGGGACTTCTGGAAGACCTTCGCGGAGCGCTGCCACTCCTTCTCGTCGATCTCCGTGCCGGGGAAGTCGAGGTTGCGGGGGTGGGTGGCGTTGTAGAAGAGCTTGAGCGTCCCCTCGGGGCCCATCCGCAGCGCGAACCGCTCGGCGAACTCGGCGTCCTGGGAGTGCCGCGCGACGATGCGGGTGAGCCGCGCGAAGTCGTCGGACGGCAGCTTGCCGTTCTCCGTACGGGCGATCCGCAGCGCGTCCTGGAGGTCCTTCTCCGAGGCCTCGCGGGCCCCCACCAGGGTGTCGTACGCCCGGTCGTTGAAGCCGCGCGACGTCCCGTTGACGTCGGTGGTGAGCGCCTGGGCCAGGTCGCTGTCGGCCTCGGTGGCGGAGGTGAGGGCCCTGCGGGTGCGCTCGGCGTACGCCGCGATCGTCTCCCGGTACCAGTCCTCCAGCTCCGCCCGCTTCTTCTCCTCCTCGGCGTCGAGATGGAGGGAGACCGAGCCGTCGCGCTTGTCGAGCCGGAGGAACTCGTGTCCGGCCAGCTCCGTCTCGATGTCCTCCAGCACCTTCCTGGCCGCCTTGAACTTCTCCAGGGCCTGCGACATGACCCGGTGCACACGCCGGGCCTCCTCCTCGGCGGCCTGGATCTGCGCCCGTACGCGCCGCAGTCCCCGCCAGGCGGCGTCGGCGGCCTCGCCCTCCCAGTTGGAGTGCGCGAGCCCCTTGGTGACCTCGGTGCCGAAGTTGACCCCGATCTGGTCGAACTTGCCGGGTGCCTTGCCCCACTCGGCGACGGCCTCGCCGAGCGGGCCGAAGTCGGCGTCGCGCAGGTCCGCGTAGCTGATGGAGCCGCTCATGAGGACGTGTCCCCGGCGGCGTCGCGCGTCGCCATTCCGCGCTCGACGTCCGTGCTCCGGAAGTGGTCGGCCGCGTACCGCAGGGCTCCCGCCGTGCTCCCGAACTGGCCCTTCACGTACGCCATCTGGCCGCGCCAGCGCTCCTGGAACGTCTTGAGCGCGGCCTGCGTCGCGAACCCCTTCAGCGTCCCGTCGACCTGCCCGGTCTCGCGCATCACCTCGTCGTCGGCCTTCAGGAACTGGCCGCGCACGGTCTCCGCCCGCCCCGCGCGCGTACGCAGCACGGACGGCGTCACGACGAGCGGCTTGTCCCGCCCTCCGCCGGGGCCCTTCCCGGCGCCGTCGATCTGCATCCCCACGGACCCCGACGGCGCGTGGACGGCCTTCAGCTCCGCCCACTCCTCCTCGAACGACACCGCACCTCCCGCGCTTCCCCCACGACTACGGGGCGGCGACGACCGTAAGCAGGACAGGCGAACGGCGGGCGACGGCCGGGTGTCGCGGTGAGGGACGCGGAACGGGACGCAGGAGAAGAGCACAACTGCCCCCTGGGCTTCGCTGCGAGGTTGGGACAGAACCCGGGCAGATCCGCCATGGTCCTGGCGGGCGCCGCCCTGTTCGCTGGGGTGAAGACGTGAACCACGGGGAGGGGGCGAGCCGTCATGACGGGCGGGAAGCGGTGTGCGCGGTGCGGAGGGGCGACGGACGAGCCGGTGATGATCGGCGCGGTGGAGGCGGGTTCGGGGCCCGGCGCGATCGTGTACGCCTGCCCGCCCTGCGCGCGCTCGTACGCCGAGAAGTGGTACGCGCCCGAGTGGCTCCGCGCCGAACTGGCCGCACGGGATGCGCCGGGGGCTCCGGACACGGGCACGGTGGAACCACGCGAGAGCCCCCGCTGACGGGTCACCGGCCGGCCCGGCGCCGGCTCGGCGCGGGGAGGTCCGGCCCGGGGCCGGTCTGTGTCGCGCCGCGTACCGCCGTGCCGCCGTGCCGCCGTGCCGCCGGGGCGGCGGCGCCGTGCTGTCCGTGCTCGTCGCACGCGCGGAATGGTAGACCGGAGCCGTGCCGGAATCCGTGACCGAAGAGCCCACCCTCCCCGACAGCGAGCCCGTCCACCCCGGACCCGCCCACTGCCGCCTCTGCGGCCATCTCCTCCACGACCGCGTCTCGCGCGTCTGGGGCCTCGGGCCCGCCTGCCGCGACCGGCTCCGGCTCCGGCTGGCCCCCAGGCCCCCGGACGTCGAGATCGAGCAGGAGCCGCTGCCCGGCACGGACGTATGAGCGGGCGGTGATCACTTTCGTCGCTGCCGGTCGCGACGAAGGTCAGGTGCACGGGTGACGCAGCGTGTCTAACGTGGCGGCGTGAACCCCCTGCAACGTACGAACGCGCGTCCGGCCACCGTCGCCGCCCGGCTGGCGGCCCCCGTCCGGGACCTCTTCGCGCCCGGCATGTGGCCCGCCCGGCGCATCGCCCGCGAGGTGCTGCTCTCCGTGGTGCTGGGCCTGTGCGCCGCCGGCCTGGAGGCCCTCGACAGCGCGGGCACCGTGCGGATCGTCGCCGTCGCCGTGCTCGTCGGGCCGTTCACCGCGCTGCGCCGCACACTGCCCGGGACCGTGCTGCTGGCGATCTCCGTCGGCATGGTCTGGCTCGGGGGTCTCTTCCCTGCGGTCGTCGTGGCGGCCTGGTCCGCCGGGCGCCGCATCGAGCCGCCCTCCCGCGCGGTGACCGTCTTCGCCGTCGCATACGCGGCCGGTCTCGGGCTCACCGTCGTCACCGAGCTGCCCAGGTTCGCGCCCTCGGCCTTCGTCTTCGGGGGGCTGCTGATGCTGGTCCTCATGGCGGTGCCCGCCCTCGTCGGCCGGTACCGCTCGCAGCGCCGCACGCTGGCCGACATCCTGCGCGAGTACCACGCCCAGTCGCTGCGCGAGCGGCACATGATCGCGGGGCAGGCGCGGCTGCGCGAGCGGCAGCGCATCGCGCAGGACATGCACGACAGCCTCGGCCACCAGCTCGCGCTGATCTCGGTGCACACCGGCGCGCTGGAGGTCGACCGCGAGCTGACCGGGCGGCAGCGCGAGGCCGTCTCCGTGCTGCGCGAGGCGTCGGTCGCCGCGATGCGCGAGCTGCGCGAGGTCGTCGGCCTGCTGCGCGAACCCGGCGACCCCCGGGACGTCCCCAGCGCTCCTGGCGTCCCCGACGACGGCCGGGACGCCCCCGAGGCCCGTCCCGCCTCGCGCGTGGCCGACGGCATCGAGGGGCTGGCGGAGACGTCCAGGAACGCGGGCGCGGCCGTGGAGCTGCGGCGTACGGGCGAGCCCCGGCCGCTGGCCCCGGCCGCCGACCACGCGGCGTACCGCATCGCGCAGGAGGGCCTCACCAACGCGCACAAGCACGCCCCCGGCGCCCCCCTCACCGTCACCCTCAGCTACGAGGACGACGCGCTCACCGTCGAGATCGTCAACGGCCCGCCGCCCGCGCCCGCACCCGGGGAACCCCCGCGCGAGGTCGTCAGCGGCGGCCAGGGCCTGACGGGGCTCGGCGAGCGGACGCGCCTCGTCGGCGGCATGGTGCACGCGGGCCCCACGGCCGACGGCGGCTTCCGGCTGGCGGGCGTCCTGCCGTACGAGGTCGGGAGCGAGGCGGGGAGCGCGCCGGACCGGGCGGCCGGATCCGTGACCTTCGTGGCCCCGGGCGACGACCTTCGGCAGCCGCCACCGGGCGCCCGGCCCGGCGACGGTGTTCCGGTCAACGACGGGACCGGATTGCCGAAGGAACTGGTGAAGGCCATGAGCAGGAAGAGCACGGGACGCGGGGGACTGAAGCTGGGCTGCGGGATCGTGGCCCTGGTGGTCCTCGTGGGGCTCGGCGTCGGCGGGTACTTCCTCCTCGAGAGCGTCAGCAGCGGCTCGATCGAGCGCGGCCAGTACGACGCGGTCAAGGTGGGCCAGTCCGAGAAGTACGTGCGGGGGAAGCTGCCGGACGGCGACTCGATCTTCACCCAGGACATGGACAAGGGCGCACCGCCCGAGCCGGAGGGCGCCGAGTGCCTGACTCTGGTGGACCTGGACAATACGGAGATGGATTCGGAGACCGTATTCCGCTTCTGCTTCAAGGACGGCAAGTTGATCGAGAAGAAGACGTACAGGGTCGCGCAGTAGCGCGCGGAACCCGTGGAGCGCGTGTGGGAACGGAGAGACGTGATCAGGGTCCTCATCGCGGACGACGAGCCGCTCATCCGGGCGGGCATCAAGGTCATCCTCACCTCCGCCGACGACATCGACGTCGTCGCGGAGGCGGCGAACGGCCGTGAGGCGGTGGAGGCCGTCCGCGCGCACCGCGCGGACGTCGTCCTCCTCGACATCCAGATGCCGGTGATGGACGGCCTGGCCGCCCTCCCGGAGCTGCGCCGCGCGGCGCCCGGCACGCGGGTGCTGATCCTGACGACGTTCGGGGAGCAGGAGAACGTGCTGCGCGCGCTCTCCGGCGGCAGCGTGGGCTTCCTCCTCAAGGACTCGGCGCCCGCCGAGCTGATCCGCGCGGTGCGTGCGGCGGCGGCCGGTGACGCCTATCTCTCCCCGGGCGCCACCCGCCATGTCGTCGACTCACTGACCACCGGCGGCACCCTCGCGCACCGCACGGAGGAGGCCCGGCGCCTCCTGGCCACCCTCTCCGGCCGCGAGCGAGAGATCCTCGCCCTCCTCGGCGAGGGCCTCTCCAACGCGGACACGGCCCAGCGCCTCCACATGAGCGAGGGCACGGTCAAGAACTACGTGAGCCGTGTCCTGACCAAGCTGAACTGCGACAACCGCGTCCAGGCCGCCCTGCTCGCCCGCGACGCGGGCCTCAAGCCGGAGGGCGCCTGACCGGGCTCACGCCACGGGGCGGACGAAGACGTCGCCGATGAGGTTGGTGTCCTCCGGCACCAGCCCCGGGTAGTAGGAGGAGAACGCCACCGTCGCGCCGTCCCCGCTGATCAGCGCCGTGCCGACGCCGACCCCCTTGCCGTCGGCGCCGGGCGACAGCAGGGTCTCCTCGCCGGTGCGCACGTCGTGCAGGTAGAGGCCCTTGGGCGACAGGCCCGGGGTGGTCGCCATGTTGAGCAGGACCTTCGAGCCGTCCGCGGTGAGGTCGTCGGACACGACGGTGTCGGTGGGCTCGTGCCCGTCCAGCCGCCGCGTCTCGCCCGAGGACAGGTCGCGGACGAAGACGTTCCACCAGCCGTTCGTGTCCTCCTCGTCGACGAGGTTCTCCGCCATGGAGTTGAAGAGTACGGCCGAGCCGTCGTCGCTGATCGCGGGCCCTACGGCCGACCTGTCGGCGACCGGTGAGCCGTCGCGGGTGACGTCGGCCTGGACGGTCCGCCCCGTCGTGCGGTCGTGGACGAGGATGTCGCTCCGGTCGTCGTCGGCGGGGCCCGTGTACCCCTCCTGGTAGGCGATCTTCCGCCCGTCCGCGCTCATGGACATCTGCTCGCACCGCAGCGTGTTCCGCGCCTCGCCCTCGGGACGGCTCACCCGCTGGGACCGCCCGGTGCGCCGGTCCAGGACGTAGATCCGGCAGGTGCCCTGGGGCTGCGCTGCGGGCCGGGCGGCGAAGGCGAGGTACCGCCCGTCCGCGCTGAGCGGCGCCGTGCCGTACGAGGCGGTCCAGGTGCCGGGCAGGTCCGGGTCGAGCCGCTCCGTACGGCCGGTGCGCAGGTCCATGAGGTGGAGGGAACTGCGCGCGGTCTCCGTCGAGTACGAGCCGAAGCTGAGGTGGCGCCCGTTCCCGGAGAGGGCGGGTGAGGAGGTCGTCTCGCCGGGCACCGTCACGCGGCGCAGGGGGCCGTCGGGGGAGGTGCGGTAGTGCACGTTGCCCGGAGGGGCGCCGCCGGGCAGCAGGTTGGTGGCCTGCGACTCGAAGGCCAGGACACGTCCGTCGTCGCTGATCGCCGGGTCCGTCGAGTGCCCGTTCCCCCCGGCCCCCTCGGGGCTCACGCTCACCCACTCGGTCCGCGGCACCTCGCCCGGCGCCCCACCCGGCTCCCCGCCCGGCGCCGCGGTGGCCGGAAGCGCCGGTGCCGCGAACGCCGCCGCCAGGACCATGCCCGCGCAGGCCCGTAAGCCCCGCGTTCTCCTACGTCTCATGACAAGCCCCCTCGTATCTCGCGCAAAGGACGTCCCAGATACAAGCGCGCGCCCCTGAAGCGGTCAATGCCCCTGCCCGATCCGGCCGGATCGGGCAAGCTGTGATCCGGCAACGAGGCCTACGCGCGGGGGAGTTGAGGGTGTGAGCCGCTCGGGCAGCAGCGCCGGAAGTGTGCGGCACCGGATCGAGCAGGGGGTCCTGTGCTCCCTCGCCGGGGCCGGGATCTGCGTGTCCGTGGCCGACATCCTGGGCCTGGTCGACGGCATGGACACCCGCACCCTGTCGAAGGTGACCCTGCTGATCCTCGGCGGCGTCACCCTCTTCCTCGTCGTCGAGATCCACGGGCTCAAGGCGCTGGACGACGTCAAGGACCAGGTGACCCGGCTCGACGCCAGCGTCAATCAGCAACTGTCCAAGCTGGACATGGACGCCCTCGCACGCGAGCTGCGGGAGGAGCATTTCGGCGGCGTGGTGCGGGCGTATCCGCGCTTCCCCGACGACCGGTTCGCCGAGTTCCTGGACGCGGCGCGCGAGGAGGTGACGATCCTCCAGACCTGGATCCCCAACCTCGACCTGTTCCAGGAGAAGCTCGCGCAGGCCCTCGTCCAGCGCGAGGTGCGGCTGCGCGTGCTGCTCCTCAAGCCCTCGTCCCCGGTGGCCGACCTGCGCTACCGGGCGCTCGCCCGCGACCCGGCCCTGAGCGAGGACGTACGGGCCAACGTCGAGCACTGCCTCGCGACCTTCGCCGCGCTGGTGAGGCGGCTGCCCGAGAGCTGCTGCCCCCGCGTCGAGGTGCGGGTCTACAACTCCCTGCCGTCCCTGGCCGTCTACAAGGCCGATGAACGCTATCTGGTCAGCTCCTTCCTGCACGGGCGGCTCGCCATCCACTCCAGCCAGACCGAGATCGAGGGCCGCGACACCGCGATGGGCCGCCAGGTGCAGGAGGAGCTGAACACCCTGTGGGACATCGGCCTGCCCGTACAACTGCCCGACTGGCGCGACTCGCCGCACCTGTGAACCGGAAGAGGCTGTGAGGACCATGCAGCACCAGCACCTGCACGAACTGGACCAGTTCGAGGACGCGTTGATCGAGCGCTATCACGGCCATCCGGTCCTCGCGCGGATCACCCGGCTCACCGAGCCCGACTTCGCGGAGGTGATGCTCCAGCGGCGCTTCCTCTCCCTCGCCTTCACCCCCGCCTACGACCTGGCGATCGACCTGCTCCGCGACGAGGAGGGACTGCGCATCGCGCGGGTCATCCTGCGCGAGGAGTACCCGGACGCCCACGGGCAGACCCCCTCGCACCGGGAGGACGTGAAGGAGGACCTCTACCGGCTCGGGATCTCCCGCGCGGAGCTGGTCGCCTCGCGCCCGACGCCCGCCACGAGCCGCGCGATCCAGGGGACGTTCGAGCTGATCGCCGAGGCGGGCGCCCACGAGGACGCGGACCTGCGGCTGCTGACGATCCTCCGCTTCTGGGGCGAGATCCTCGTCTCCGTCGAGTACGAGCGGCTCTGGCAGCGCCTGGAGGAGCGCTTCACGGAGAACGGCCGCAACGTCTCCCGCTTCTACCACCCGCACCTCGTCCACGACGCCAAGTCCCACCCGCTCGCGACGGTCTCCCTCCTCTCCGGTACCCACGCCGACCGGCTGGCGACGCGCCTGAGCGAGATGCTCACCGACGCCGCCGCCGTGGCCGCCTTCAAGGAGTCCGAGGAGCGGGCCCTCGCCCTGAAGACGGCCTACTACGACCAGTTCGGCCCGGCCCTGGGCCGCGCGGGGTAGGGGCCCGCGGCGCCCGGCGGGAGTCAGGGCAGGCCCGCCTCCTCCAGGAGCGCACGGACGCGGGCGGTCTCGGCGCCGGTGTGGGCGCGCATCGGCACGTCGTAGGCGAGCAGCGGCAGTTCGACGGCCTCCGCGATCCGCCGGAAGCGCCGCCCCCTCAGGCGGAGAGGCGCCGCAGCATCCCCCGGAGCTGCTCCGTCTCCTTCTCCGGCAGCGGCAGCAGGGGCGGGCGCGGGTGTCCGACGCCCCGCCCCTGGAGTTCGAGGCCCGCCTTGACGGCCCTCGGCAGCCCCTGCTGGACGATGAACCTCAGGAAGGGGAGCAGTTCGGCGAGGATCGCGTCGGCTTCCGCGTCCTTCCGCATGGCCGCCTCGTAGAGCGCCAGGCACGGGCGGGGGACCAGGCAGGGCGCCGCGGTGCACCAGCCCGCGGCGCCCGAGCGGAAGGCGTCCAGGGCGACGGGATTGCTCCCGTTGTAGACGGACAGCGCCCCGTCGGACAGCTCGCGCAGGGCCCGGAAGCGGGCGACGTCGCCCGAACTCTCCTTGACCATCGTGAGGTTCGGTATGTCCCGCGCGAGTCCGGCCACGGTCTCGGGGAGGAGATCGACGCCGCTGGTGGCCGGGTTGTTGTAGAGCATCACGGGCAGGCCCGCGGCGTCCGCGACCGTCGCGAAGTGCCGGGCCAGCTCGGCCTCGGTCAGCTTCCAGTACACGAGCGGGAGCACCATGACCGCCGTGGCCCCGTGCCGGGCGGCCACCCGCGCGCGGCGCACCGTGCCCTCCGTGCTCCAGTGCCCGATCCCGACGACGGTGGGGACGCGCCCCGCGACGGCGTCCAGGGACGTCTCGCAGACGGCGTCCCACTCCGCGTCCGATAAGTACGCGCTCTCCCCGGTGCTCCCCAACGGCGCCACGGCGTGGCTCCCGGCCTCCACCAGGTCCCCGGTGAGCGTACGCAGCGCGGCCAGGTCGGGCGCTCCGGTGCCGGGTGCTCCGGTGCCGGGCGCGAAGGGGGTGACGGGGTAGGAGATGATGCCGTGGATCGGCGGTACGTCGCTCCTCACAGCTCCACCTCGCCCGTGACGCAGTCGGGATGGTTCCGCAGCGCGCGGCGCGCGTAGTACGCGAAGCTCGCCTTGTTGCGGCGGTCGGTGGAGGTCCAGTCGTGGGCCTCGCGGGCGAGCGCCGGGTCCAGGGGCTGGATCGTCCCCGCCGCCATGGCCAGGAGCTGGAGGCGCGCTGCCCGCTCGATGAGCACCGCGAGGGCGCACGCCTCCTCCACCGTGGCGCCGGTGACGAGCTGGCCGTGGTGCGCCAGCAGGATCGCGCGCTTGTCGCCGAGGGCCGCGGAGATGATCTCGCCCTCCTCGTTGCCGACCGGCACGCCCGGCCAGTCGCGGAGGAACGCGCAGTCCTCGTACAGCGGCGTGGTGTCCATGTGGGAGACGACGAGCGGCACTTCGAGCATCGCGAGCGCCGCCGCGTGGAGCGGGTGGGTGTGGATGATGCAGTTGACGTCCTCGCGTTCCCGGTAGATCCAGGAGTGGAACCGGTTCGCGGGGTTGGGCATGCCCTCCCCTTCGAGGACCTGGAGGTCCTCGTCCACGAGCAGGAGGTTGTCCTCGGTGATCTCGTCGAAGCCGAGCCCGAGCCGCTGGGTCCAGTACGTCCCGGGCTCCTCGCCGCGGGCGCTGATCTGCCCCGCGAGCCCCGAGTCGTGCCCGCCGTCGTAGGCGATACGGCAGGTCAGCGCGATCTTCTGACGTGTGGTCAGCTTCGGGTCGGCGAAGTGGGTGTCCATCTGCCGCTCGGCGCGGCTGACGAGGGTGTCCTTCGTGTCGTGCAGGGTCGTGGCCATCCGCGCTCCGTTTCCGGACGGGGTTTCAGGAAACGAGTTTCACGATAGGAAACCTTGTGTCATGCGGCAAGGGGCGAAAACTGGCCGATACTGTCCCTGGCTCCCGGGACGGCGAAGGGAAGACACGGGTGATCAATCGCGTACGGCAGCTCCGCAAGGAGCGGCTGATGACCCTGGAGGCGCTGGCCGGTCGCGCGGGCGTCACGAAGAGCTATCTCTCCAAGGTCGAACGCGGCCAGAGCGTCCCGTCGATCGCCGTCAGCGCCTCCCTCGCCAAGGCCCTGGACGTCCCGCTGGACAATCTGTTCGCCGACGCCGAGGAGCTGACCGAGGTCACCGTCACCCGCGCCGACGCCCGCCGGCCGCTCACCGACGACGGCGAGCCCGGGTCCCGTTACGAGGGCATCGCCCTGGAGGCGGGCACCAAGCGGATGACGCCCTTCATGCTCTACCCCCCGCACGACGCGGGCCCCGTCCCCTTCCGCGACCACCCCGGCGAGGAGTTCGTCTTCGTCCACAGCGGCCGGGCCGAGCTGCTCATCCCCTCCCGCACCATCGAACTGGGCCCCGGCGACTCCGCGTACTTCCGGGCCACCACCCCGCACAAGGTCCGCTCCGTGAGCGAGGAACGGGCGGCGCTCCTGCTGCTCGTGTGCGACGACCGCACGACACCGGACGGCCCTTCCCCGCACCGGCCTCAACCGTAGGGCCAGGACCGTACGAGACCGGCGAACGCGGCGGCCGACAGCAGCGTGAAGCCCAGCACCACCACGGCCGTGGACAGCGCGGGGCCGCCGCCCAGCATCCCCGGAAGCGGCGCCGCCGCGGCCCCGAGCGCGAACTGGGCGCCGCCGAGCAGCCCGGAGGCGGCTCCCGGGGCGTCGTCACCGGCCGCGAGGGCCAGCGCGGTCGCGGCGGGCAGCAGGACCCCGAACCCGGAGGTCAGCCCGAAAAGGCAGGCCCATGTGAGGAGCAGCGTGTCCACCCCGGCAGCGAGGAGCGCCACGAGCGTCCCCATGGACCCCGCGGTGACGGCGACGCCCACGCCGAGCAGGACGTGCAGGCGTACGCGCCCGGCCAGCCGCCCGAACGCCGCCCCGGCGGCGACGGTCCCGAGGGCGTTGACGGCGAACACGAGTCCGAACGCGGCGGGCGACAGCCCGTACCCCTCCTGGAAGACGAACGGCGACCCGCTGATGTACGCGAACAGGGCGCCCAGTCCGCAGCCCATGACCAGCAGATACCCGACCAGCGCGCGGCGCCGCAGCAGCCCCGCCGTCGCGCGGAGCGCGGCCCGTGGCCCACCGGCCCCGCGCCGCCCGGCGGGCAGCGACTCGGGCACCCACCGCCACACCGCCCCCAGCAGCGCCAGCCCCGCGGCGGCCAGCGCCACGAACACCAGCCGCCACGAGCCGAGCCCGAGCACGAGCCCCCCGGAGACCGGCGCCACCACCGGCGCGACCGACCCGATCACGCTGAGCGTCGCGAGCCGCCGCGCGGCGTGCACGCCGCTGAACAGATCGCTGATGACGGCCCGCCCGACCACGATGCCCGCCCCGCCCGCCACCCCCTGCAACAGCCGGGCCACGTCGAACACGGCGACCGACGGCGCGCACGCGCACACCAGCGACAGCACGGCGAACGCCCCGGACCCGCCCAGCAGCAGCCCCCGCCGCCCCCGCACATCGCTCACGGGCCCGAGCACCACCTGCCCGGCCGCGAGCCCGACGAGACAGGCAGTCAGCGAGAACTGGACGGCCGCCCCCGAGACCCCGAACGAGTCGGCGATGCGCGGGAATCCGGGGGCGTACATGTCGGTGGCGAACGGCGATACGGCCGAGAGCCCGGCGAGAACGAGAACGAGGGAACGGGAATTCATCCCGGCATCCTCGGAGCGGGCCGGGCGCGCGGCTGTGGAGCGGGACTCCGAGAGCTGTGGAGGCCGGATCTCAGCGCCCCCGAGGGGAACGCCCCTGCCTCCGCTCCCGCTCCCGCTCGCGTTCCCGTTCCCGCCGGAAGCGCGCGGGGGAGACGCCCCGCTCGCGCCGGAAGGCGTACCCGAAGTTGCTGGCCGAGGCGTACCCGACCTCGTGCGCGATCCGTTCCACGGTCCATTCGGTCTCGACGAGCAGCACGGCGGCCCGTTCGAGACAGCGCCGCCGGTGGTGCTCCATGACGGACGTGCCGTGGAGCGCCCGGAAGCCGGTGGTGAGCCGGCGCACCGACATCGAGGACGCGCGGGCGAGCGCGGCGAGCGTCGGCGGCGCGTGCCGCGCGGCCCAGAGCACGTCGGGCACGCGCCGCAGGACGTCGATCTCGTACGGCGCGAGGCGGATCCCGGAATCCACAGCTCTCACGGGCGCGTCCATCGCGTCGACGACGGCACCCAGTGCGGCGAGGACGCGGGACTCCAGGAAGAGGGGCCGCCCGGTGGAGGACCGCCGGTGAAGGAAGATCTCTTCGAGCGGTCCCGCGGCGTTACGCACCCCGGAGGCCCGCCCCGCGTACTGGGCCCGGGCGAGGCACTCCGGCCGGGTGTCCCGCCAGGCCCCCACGCCGAACCCGGCGAGATGGGCCTCGACCCCCGCCCAGGTCCCGGTGACGGAGACGGCCCGATACCGCTCGCGTTCCCCGTACGAGACGACGCCCCGCACGGCCCCGCGCGGGCTCAACGCCACGTCCCCGGCCCGCAGCTCGCCCTCGCCCCCGTCGGCCTCACGGACCCGCAACCGCCCGTCGAGACAGCACTCCAGCTCGAAATGACCGGCGGGGAGGGCGAATTCGACTTCGCTCCCGGCCCGGAACTCGACGTCGTACCGCACGACCTCGAACCCGCTCCCCAGCGAGGTCACCTCGATACTCCCGTACCCCACCCCCGCCCGAACCCCATACCGGACAGTCCGCCCCTCCGCCACGCCCCCGTCCACCTGATGCCCGAACTCCACGGGGCTCAGGCTAACGGGGGCCACAGGAACCGATGCCGGGGCCCGGCACGCTATGCCCTCTTGTAGCTGTGCGGTATGAAGCCGGTCAGGATCGGAATGTTGCTCAGCGTCTTGCGGGACTTGAAGGTGAACCTGCCGGTCGAACGGCACCTGCTGTCGGAGTAGTACCGGACAGGGACGCGGTGCCTGTTGACCACCGACTTCACGGTGAGCGAGTGGTAACAGACCCCCGGGTTGAGCCCCGACGTGAGCTTCCTCCCCGTGTAGTTGTACCCCGTCCACGTACAGATGTTGGAGGTGCAGGAGGGAGCCGCAAGCGCCCCCTCCGACACGGGATCCGTCACCCGCACCGGCTCCGCTTGCGCCGACGCCGCGCCGGGGGCGGCGAGAAGCCCCGACGCCGCGACGACCAGGACGGCCATTCCGAGTTGACGTCCCATAGCTTCGCTTCCTCGCTCTCAGTCCGATGAAGGAGAGCCGGGGCCGCACCACGGATCCGCAGCGGACGGCTCGGCTCCCGTACTCCTGCGTGACGAGACAGCCCGGCGATATGTGACACCCGGAACGGCGCTCAGAGCTGATGTCGCAGCGGGAGGCACCGATGAGCGCCAACCGCTGGCACCGCGTTCCCTTCTCTCCGCGCGGGGCACCCTCATCGAGCCGCCACCCGATCACCCCACCCGGGCACCGTCGCTGGCCCTGGGGGGCATCGGGCGCAAGCTGCCCTCCGGGCCCATGACGCAGAGCACCGCGTACTTCTCATGGCCCTTCCGCTGCGCCTCACGCCGGGCGGCGGCCTCTTCATCGGCGCACTCGTCGTCTTCTTCGGCAAGCCGCGGTGCCGGGGGCCGCGAGGGCGCCCCGTCGCGGGATTCGCCGGACGAGGGATCATCGGGCTGAAGCGCGAGCGTGGCACCCCCACCCGCGACGCACATCGCCAGCCACACTCCGCCGATCCACGCCCATCCGCGCACCGTGCGCGACACGAATCACCCCCAAGTCCCGTACCCCCGAAGGCAGTCTGCCACCGAACGAGGGCTCCTCATGCCCGAAGGGGGCCGTTCCATGGCCAAGCCCGTCGTGGACGCCGACCACCACGAACGCAACCACAAGGGTGCTCGGGGCCACCCTGGGGGTGCGGCACCTGCCGCCCCGACTCGCAGCTCGGCGGTCAGGCTCCGTTCCCGGAGCCGCGCCCCCACGCGCAGGCCCCGCCGTCGCTCTCCGGCGGGTACACGATGTCAGTGCGGTGCCCATGGCCCCAAGCGCTAGGTGTGAGCGCATGGGCGCCACCGGCATGACGTCGGCGGGCGGCAGTGCGTCGGACTCCACGGCAGCTTGTACTGCGACCGCACCGTTGACCCGGTCATCTTGTCCGAGATCGCCGACGCGGCGCAGGCATGCCGAACATGCGGAAGGGCCCGCGGCCAGAATGGCCGCGGGCCCTTACCGACGTACAGATGCCGTACGTGCCCCCGGCAGGATTCGAACCTGCGACACCCGCTTTAGGAGAGCGGTGCTCTATCCCCTGAGCTACGGAGGCGGGGGTCGGCCCCGAAGGGTGACTCAGGACAGGTTAGCGGATGGGGGAGGGGGACGGTGCCGGTCAGGGGGTGATGGGGTCTCCGATGGTGTTGCCGGTGGCGTTGCGGATGGCCTGGGCCACGCGGTGGGGGGCGTCGGCGAATTCGCGGGGGTCGGTGCCGTTCAGGAGGGCGGTGCCGATGTCCTCGTTGATGACCCGCAGCGCGGCCGAGGCGGCCGCGGCGTGGAGGCGGACCTGGAGGTCGTCGGCGGGGAGCTTGAGGCGGGCGGAGAGGTATCCGGCCAGTTCGCGTTCTACCTGGTCGCAGGCCATGAGCCAGGCGGTGCGGATGGCCGGTTCGCGGTCGGCGAGGTTGATCATCTTTATGGCGAGGCCGTCGTCGGCCCGGTCGGCGTCGGTGGCCTCGCGGGCGTACCGCCGCGTCTCCTCGATGAGGTGATCTTCGAGGGAGAGCTCCGGGGGCCAGTTGCGGAGCATGGACATCTCCCACTCCACGCCCTTGGTCACGATGGGCTCGGCGCAGCTCTCCTTGCTGCGGAAGTGGCGCCAGATGGTGCGGGTGGACAGGCCGACCGCCTCGGCGATCTGGTCGCCGCTGGTGCCGTCCACGCCCTGCTGCCAGAACAGGCGGGCGGCTTCCCGTGAGATCTCCAGCCGCAGGCGGCGGCGGCGTTCGTCGCTCATTCCGCTGCGCTTGGTCGAGGCCGCGCCCGCCATCTCCACTCCCCGCTCGTGTCAGGTCAGCACATCAAGTGTCATAGTGGCAGTAAGTGACGCGCCGAGTCATCTCGGGCCCCTTGGTCGGCCTCCGCCCCCTTCTCCCCCTCCTCCGCCGCCAGCCGTTCCGTGCTCGTCGTCGTCTTGAGCGGCGTCTCCCGGAGGAACAGCACCGCGAGCAGCGCCAGCAGCGCGAAGGGCGTGGCCCAGAGGAAGAGGTCGGCGGTTGCCGTTCCGTACGCCTGAGCCGTGTCGCCGCCGCCGGGTGCCGCCGGCTCGGCGGTGACGCGGTGGGCCAGGAGCGCGCCGAGGACGCTCGTGCCGATCGTGCCGCCCATGCTGCGGGAGAAGGAGAGGACGGAGGTCGCGCTGCCGAGGTCGGCGGCGCGTACGTCGTTCTGGGCGGCGAGGACCAGGTTCTGGGCGAGCATGCCGACGCCCGTGCCGAGGACCGCCATGAAGAGGCTCAGCGGGACGACGGACGTGTCGGCGTCGATGGTGGCCAGCAGGGCGAGACCGGTGGTCATGAGCGCGGCGCCCGCGACGAGGTACCGCTTCCACCGGCCCGTCGCGCTGACGAGCCGCCCCGTGACGGTGGAGGCGAGGAGCGAGCCCAGGACCAGGGGCAGGCTCATCAGGCCCGCGACGGTGGGGGACTTGCCCAGGGCCACCTGGAAGAACTGGGAGAGGAAGACGGTGCCGCCGAAGAGGGCCACGCCCACGAGCAGCGAGGCGACGGTCGTGAGTGCCACGGTGCGGTGACGGAAGACGTCCAGCGGTACGACCGGCTCCGGCACCCTGGCCTCGACGCGGAGGGCCGCCGCCAGCAGCAGCGTGCCGGAGCCGGTGAGGGCGGCGGTCTGCCAGGACGCCCAGGGGAAGTGCTTGCCCGCCAGCGAGACCCAGATGAGCAGCGCGCTCACGCCGCCCACGATCAGGAACGCGCCGAGGTAGTCGATCCGCACGTCGCGGCGCCGTACGTGCGGCAGGTCGAGGGTGCGCTGGAGCAGCGCGATGGCCAGCAGGGCGAACGGGACGCCGAGGAAGAAGCACCAGCGCCAGCCGAGCCACGGGGTGTCCACCAGGACGCCGCCGATCAGCGGCCCGGCGACGGTGGCGCTGGTGAAGACGGCACCGAAGACGCCGTTGTACCGGCCCAGTTCGCGCGGCGGGATGACGGCCGCCATCACGACCTGGGCCAGCGCCGTCAGCCCGCCCGCCCCCACGCCCTGTACGACGCGACTGGAGATCAGCGTCTCCACGTTCTGCGAGAAACCGGCCAGGAGCGAGCCGACGACGTACAGGACGAGGGAGAGCTGGACGAGCGGCTTCTTGTCGAAGAGGTCGGCGAGCTTGCCCCACAGCGGCACCGTCGCGGTCATGGCCAGCAGTTCCGCGGTGATGACCCAGGTGTAGGCGGACTGACCGGCGCCGAGGTCGGCGGTGATGCGGGGGAGTGCGTTGGAGACGACCGTTCCGGCGAGGACGGCGACGAAGAGGCCGAGCACCAGTCCGGAGACCGTCTGGAGCACCTGGCGGCGGGACATCGTTCCCTCGGTCATGACGTCCGGCCCGTCAGGAGCGGGCAGCGGGACCGGCGCCGGTCCCGGTGGCGGTCCCGGTGGCGGGGCCGGTGGGCAGCAGGCCTACGGCCTTCAGGCGCCTGTTCGAGCAGCGGGCGGCCCAGGCGACGACCAGGAGCGCGAGGCCCAGCAGCGGGTAGCCCATCAGGATCTTGGCCATGCCGAGCGAGTTGACGTCGTCGGACTCGTAGAGCGCGTACTGGACGACGAAGCGGGCGCCGAAGACCGCGGCCAGGGTCAGGGTGGCGACGTCGTAGTAGAAGCGCGAGCGCTTGTCCGCGCGCCAGAGGGTGCCCTTGCCCGTGGCCGAGTTCCAGATCACCCCCGCGAGGGGCCAACGGGCGGCCACGGAGAGGAGGAAGAGGACGGCGCCGCCCAGGCTCGCCCAGATGCCGATGAGGAAGTAGTCCTTGGCGGAACCCGTGTACCAGGAGACGCCGGCGGCGACCGCGACGCCGAACACGCCGCCGAGCGCGGGCTGGAGCGACTCCTTGCGCCACAGCCGCTCCACGCCGATGCCCAGCGCGACGGCGAAGGCGGCGATGACCGCGGACCTCAGCCCGCGGGCGTTGTTGACGAGGACGAACGCGACGACGGGGATCGCGGAGTAGACGAGCCCCTTGGTGCCGCCGATCTGTTCGAGGGTCGTCGGCCGCTTCGGGCGCCCGCCTGCCGCCGGGGCCTGCTGCCCGTCGTCCGCCGTCTGCTGGGGGTGCGTGGAGTTCATGGTGATCAGCTCCTTCGGGATTGCCGTGCGGTGGTGCCGACACTGATGTCGATGCGTCACTAAATGACAGCGTGTCATTTAGTGACGAAGCTCGGCTACCCCGGATCGTGTGAGGTGGATCACAACTCCTGTGCTCGCGGCCCGAATTGGGCACAAAAGTGCCGCGACGGGCGGTGGGTGCCCGTCGCGGCTCTCAAGTGCGGTGTGGTGGCGGCCGGTTGCGGTGCTTAAGGGGGATCTGGGGGAGTTGGGGGAGTCCCCGTGGACGCGGCGGCTCAGCGGTCGATGCCCCAGGGCATGACGAGGCCGTACTTCCACAGGTACGCCGACAGCAGTGCGCCGCAGATCACGAGGCCGACCGTGGTCAGAGCGATGTTCCGGCGGCGTACGCGCGGGTCCAGGGCGCGCTGGGCGGCCTCGGTGACCTTGCGCTTCGTCCAGCGCAGGACGAGCTGGGCCCAGATGAACTCGGTGGCCCAGACCGCCATGCCCGCGAAGATCACCAGCCAGCCGGGCCCCGGCAGCGGCAGCATGATGATCCCGGCGACGACGATGGCGAGGCCGACCAGGAAGACCCCGGCCTGCCAGCCGAGGTGCAGCGTCCGGGAGCGCTTGATGAACTCCGGCGCCTTCGACCCCAGCGGCTTCTCGTCCTCCCCCTGGTCCTCGGGGTCGGCGGGCTTGGCGCCCTCCGACAGCTCCTTGGGCTCTATGGGCTCCGGAGGCTTGGGGGCTCGCTCGTCACTGTCGCTTTCCATCTGGTTCACCACGTCGGATCAATCCCTTGCTGGCTGCGCGTGCTGCGCTGGGTTGCTGTCGCACTTGTCACTTCGTGACGCCGCCGACAGGGTCACAGGTTGCGTATGAGCGAGGGAATGCGCGGGGTGGTCGCTCCGATACGCGCGGCGGCCGCCCCGGAGGGTGCCCGGCCGTCGCCCCGGAGGGTAGCCCGGCGGTCAACCCGGAGGGTACGCGGAGCGTCCTCGATGCTGGAGACGTCCGGGTAGGGCCGCGTAGGGGGTGATGTGTCCCCTGTGCCGCCGTACGGGCGGAAGGGGGCCGGCGTGGAACCTGACCTGTTGTCCGTCGTGTCGCTCAGGGACCGGCGCGCGGTGGATCCGGGGCTGACCGGGGCGAAGGCCGCCGCGCTCGCGCGCTCGGCCGCGGCCGGGCTGCCCGTGCTGCCGGGGTTCGCCGTGCTGCCGCGGCGGCTGCCCCGCGCTGAGGGCGGGGGCGTGCTGCGCGCGGCCTGGCGCGAGGTGAGCCGGGGCGGGACGCGGCCCGTGGTCGTACGGTCGTCGTTCGCGGGGGAGGACACGGCCGCCTCGTCGATGGCGGGGCAGTTCGAGACCGTGCTGGACGTGCGGGGGTGGGAGGAGTTCCTCCGCGCCGTCGGGACCGTCTTCGCCTCCGGGGAGGGGCGCGAGGGCGCCGTGCTCGTGCAGCCCATGCTGCGCGCGGCGGCGGGCGGCGTCGTGTTCGGCGTGGACCCCGTCGGCGGCCGGACCGACCGGGTGCTGGTGAGCGCCGTACGGGGCGGCCCCGACCGGCTCGTCGCCGGGAGCGTACGCGGGGCGCTCTACAAACTCACCCCGCGCGGACGCGTCGTCGCGTGCCCGAAGGACGAGCCTGGCCCCCTGCGGCGAGCCCAGCTCTGGCGGCTGGCGCGGCTCGCGCGGCGCACCCGGGAGCTGTTCGACGGGCCGCAGGACATGGAATTCGGGTTCGGCCGGGACGGCACGCTGTGGCTCCTCCAGTCCCGGCCCGTCACCGCCGCGGCACCCCCGGTGCCGCGCGGCGCGCGGCTGCGGGGGCCGGGGCCCGTCGCGGAGACGTTCCCGCAGCCCCTCCAGCCGCTGGAGGAGGACCTGTGGGTCGCGCCCATGGCGCACGGGCTCACGCTCGCGCTCGACATCGCCGGTGCCGCGCCCCGCCGTACGCTGCGCACGGTGCCGCCGGTCACGACCGTCGACGGGCGGGCCGCCGCCGACCTGCGGCTGCTCGGCGTCGCGCCGCACCCGCACCCCGTCCTCGACCTCGTGAACCCCGCGCCCGGCTTCCGCCGTGCCCGCGCCGCCTGGCGGGTCGGACGGCTGCGCGCCGCGCTGCCCGGGCTCGCGACGGACCTGACCGCCGACACCGACCGGCAGCTCGCCGCGTTCGCGCCGCCCGCGCGGATGCCCGGCGGCCTGCTCCTGACGGCGCTCGCCTGGGGCCGGTCCGCGCTGTCCGCGCTGCACGCGCAGGAGTCCCTCGCGGGCGCCCTGCTCGGCCCCGGCAACGGCGTGACCGGCGCCTCCGAGGCCCTCGCCGTGCTCGCGGAGGGACGGCGGCGCGGCCTCGACGACCGCACGCTGCTCGTACGGAACCCGGTGCTCCTCTCGCTCGTACCGCCGTCGCTGGGGGACGACGGGGCGGTGGCGGCCGGACTTCCCCTCGGGACCGGCGGGCCGTCCCGGTGGACCGGCGTGCCGCGCGGGGTCGGCGCGCTGCCCGCGCGGGAGGCGCTGCGGCTGCGCGTGCGGTGGGTGCAGGAGATGCAGGCCGTCATGGCACGGGAGCTGGCCGCGCGGCTGTACGCGGACGGCGTGCTCGACGACCCCGCGCGGCTCGCGCTGCTGCGCTGGGACGAACTGCTGGAGTGTGCCCGTACGGGCACACTCCCCGACGGTTTCGAGGCCCGCGCGCCGCGCCCGTGGACGCCGCCGCTGCCCGCCGCGTTCCGGCTGGCGGAGGGGCGGCCGGTCGCGGAGCGCGTCCGTACGGCCGGGGGCGACGGCGTGGGCGGCGCCGAGAGCGCGGGCGAGGGAGCGGGCGGGGGCACCGGCGTCGGGACCGTATGGGACGGAGCGGGAGCCGTATGGGACGGAGCGGGAGGGGAACCGCCGGAGCGTGCCGTGCTCGTCGTACGAACGCTCGACCCCGCGCTCGCCGCCGTGCTGCCCCGGCTCGCCGGGCTGGTCGCCGAGACGGGCAGCCCGCTCTCGCATCTCGCGGTGCTCGCCCGGGAGCACGGCGTACCGACCGTCGTCGGCGTGCCCGGCGCGAGGGAACGGTTCCTGCCCGGCACACGGGTATCCGTGGACGGGAGCGCGGGCACGGTCGAGATCCTTGCCCCGAGGGCGGACACGAACACGGACACGGACACGAACACGGTCGCGGAGCCCGCTGTCGTGGCCCCGACGCCCCCCGCCCCCGGGGCCACGAAGGAGACCCCGCCACCGGCCCAGAACCCGCCCCCGGCCGAGACGGTGGGCGTGCCGTGAAGTACCTCAGCCTCCTCCTCGGCTTCGCCGCCGCCGCGGGCGCGGCCGTCTATCTCGTCGTCTACCTCTATCGCTGGGAGTGGCAGCGCGCCCTGCTCTCCGGGACGCTGCTGCTCGCCATCGAGGGCGTGCTCGTCTGCACGGTCCTGCTGCTGCGCCTCGACCGGCTGGAGCGGCACGTCGCGGAGCTGAGGGAGGGCCGGGCCGGTCACGACCCGTACGCCGACGTCCGGCACCGCCTCGACGGCGCCAGGGAATCGGAGTCCGGCGTGCCCGACGGCCGCCCCACGGGCCCCTTCGCCTGGCTGAACGCGCTCGCCGGGCCGGAGGACGGAGGCGGCAAGGGGGAGCGTACGGGGGAGCGTACGTACGTGTTCGTGCCCGTGCTCGTCGTCGCGGGGGCGGCGCTGTCCGGCATCGCCTGGGTCGTCCAGAAGATCGCCCACGCGACGGGACGCGGCGCCGACCGCCGCCTCGCCGGGCGGCTGGTGGGCCTGACGGCGCCGCCGCTGCCCGCCGACGCGCAGGCCGTACGGCTGGAGGACCGTCCCGCCGTCGCCCCGCGGAACCCCCGGCGGTTCGTGGGCGGCGTGCTCGCGGTCGCGCTCGCGGCCGTGCTGCTGCCGTTCGGGTACGACCGGCTCGCGGACGCCACCCAGACCCGCGACGAGGACCGCCCGGCGCGCACGGCCGCCACGACGGTGGTCTTCCGCGTCGACGTACGGCGCGGAGACGACTCACGCCCCGGGGAAGCCGGAGGAGGCGGAGGCGGTGGTGGAGGTGGAGGTGGAGGTGGAGGTGCCGCAAGCGCCGTCCGCCTTGCCGCGCAGGGACTGTGGGAGCAGTGCCGCGGCTCCACCTCGGCCCGCCTGGAGCACGCGCCGCTGAGCCGTCTCGAACGGAACGTCTACGCCGGCGTCGTACGCCCCGGACTCTCCCCGCACAATCTGATGCGGCTGCGCGGCTGTCTGACGGACGTACGCCAGGACCGGGCGACGGCCCGCGTGCTGGGGGAGGGCCAGGCGGTCCGCTGACGCCGCGAACTCCCGTACGGGGGAGCGGATTCGCGGGCGTACCCGGGACGCGGCGCGCCCGTCCGCCTACCCTGGCAGTATCCGCTCCCTCTCCTGAGGCGCCGCGACATGCCCCCAGCGCATCGCTCCTTATCCCGCTTCCCTCACTTCCCCCGCCTCCCTCCCCTCCCGCCGCGCGTCCGCAGGCCCCTCAAGGTGCTCGGCTTCTGCGTGCTCGGCTACGCCCTGCTGTGGGGCGCCGGTGCGCTCGGGATGCTCGGGCTCTCCCTCTGGGCCCGGCACGACGGCCGTACGGACGGCGAGACGGTCGCCGGGATCCGGCACTTCCAGCGCGTCGACGACGGCCTGTGGCGCGGCTCGGCGCCCGGCCCCTCCGGATACCGCGAACTCGCCGCGCGCGGCGTCGTCACCGTGGTCGACCTGCGCGCCGAGGACCTGACGCCCCGCCAGCTCGCCGGGCCCGAGGAGGCGGGGCTGCGCACGGTCCGTATCCCTGTCCGGGACGGCCAGACGCCGACGGCGGACCAGTCGAACGCGTTCCTGAGAGTTGTCCTGGAGTCGGACGGGCCGGTGTTCGTGCACTGCGGCGCGGGCGTCGGGCGTACGGGCTCGATGGCCGCCGCGTATCTCGTCCGCACCGGGCAGACCGACGGGCGGCAGGCGGCGCTGCGGATGCTCGCGGTCGGCCCGCCCTCGGTCGAGCAGGTGTACTACGCCCTCCGGCTCACGCCCCACGACGCGGGCCAGCCCCCGGCCCTCGTCGAATGGACGAGCCGCGCCCTGGACGCCCCGCGCAGGATCCGCGCGGCGGCGAACTGAGCGCGGCGGCCGCCCCGGTCCTCAGTAGCGCAGCCCGTGCCCGTACGGGTAGAGCGCGCGGTTCGGGTCCTCCAGGTTGGGGATGGCGACGGGGAGCTTGCCGGACGGGTTGACGTCGCCGTAGACGGCGCGGGCGACGGCGGCCATGGACGGGGCGCCGTAGGAGTACGTCGTCAGATACGCCGGGATCCCGGGGAAGCGCCGGATGTCGTACGGGTTGCGGACCGCGACGGCGACGACCTTCGTGCCGGTGGCCCGCAGCGCCTCGACGAGCTTGGCCTGCGCGGCGCCGTCCTCCTTGGCCGCCGCGGCGGCGTTGGCGAGGACGAGGACGACGTCGTGCTCGCGGGCCGCCGCCGCGGCCGCCTCGATCTTGGCGGCGGTCGGCACGGCGCCCGTTTCGAGCGCGGTGCTCTGCTGGCCCGGACGTTCGGCCACGGCCTTCGCGAGCGCGGCGACGGGGGCCGGGCCCCAGCCGGTGACCAGCACCTTGTGCGCGCCGTCGGCGAGCGGGAGGACGCCGCCCTCGTTCCGGATCAGGGTGACCGTACGCTCGGTGATCGCCCGGGCGTCCGCGAGATGGCGCCGGTTGCCGACCGTGCGGACGGCGCGCTCCTCGTTCACGTACGGGGAGGTGAAGATGCCGCGGCGCAGCTTGTGTTCGAGGACGCGGACGACGGAGGCGTTCAGCCGGTCCTCGGAGATCGCGCCCGAACGGACGGCCTTCAGCACCGCTGCGAACGCCGTGTCCAGCTTCGGCGCGAGGACGAGCTGGTCGCAGCCCGCCTGCAGCGCGCGTACGGGCGCGACGTCCGGCGGGAAGTCGCCCGTCGCGCCGCCCATGTCCAGCGCGTCCGTCGCGATGACCCCGTCGAAGCCCAGCTCCTCGCGCAGCAGTCCGGTGACGATCGGGCGCGACATGGTCGCCGGGACCTTGGTCGCGTCGAGCGCGGGGACCACGATGTGCGCGGTCATGATCGTGTCGACGCCGTTCTTGATCGCCGCCCGGAACGGCGGCAGGTCGATGCGGTCCAGCTCCTCCCGCGTGTGCGTGATCTCGGGGAGCCCGGTGTGGCTGTCGACGTCCGTGTCGCCGTGGCCCGGGAAGTGCTTGGCCGCGCTCGCGACGTCGCCCCGGTGGTAGCCGCGTACGGCCGTGGACACCAGTTCGGAGCAGAGCTGGGTGTCCGAGCCGAAGGAGCGCACGCCGATGACGGGGTTGCCCGGGTTGATGTTCACGTCGGCGCACGGCGCGTAGTTCTGGTTGATGCCGACGGCGTCCAGCTCCGTGCCGATGATCTCGGCGGAGCGGCGCACGTCGTGCGCGGAACGGGAGGCCGCGAGCGCCATGTTGCCGGGGAGCTGGGTGGCGGGCTCCAGCATCCGGTAGACGACGCTGCCGCCCTCCTGGTCGATGGAGACCAGGAGCGGGATACGGGCCCCGCCGCCGCGCGGGTGCAGGGCGGCGCGCTGAAGGCCGTTGGAGAGGCGGGCGATCTGCCGGGGCTCGCGCACGTTGTCGGGGCCGCGGCGCGCGTCGAAGTAGATGACGCCGCCCGGACGGTACTTGGCGACGATCTCGGCCGGCGTGCCGACCCCGTACAGCTCGCGGTTCTTCGCGTGCTCGGTGTCGGCGGCCTGCCCGTAGATCTCGACGACGAAGAGCTGGCCGACCTTTTCCTCCAGCGACATGGAGCGGGCCAGCTTCGTCGCGCGGCGGTAGGAGGCCCGGCTCGCGCGGTCGCCGGACGCGGGGCTTCCGGACCCCGGCGTCCCGGCCGAGGCGGCGGCCGGGACGCCCATCGCGGCCGCGGCTCCCGCCACGGTGGCGATGACACGTCTACGAGAGGTGTGCTGCTGCATCAGAACGCGCTCCTCACAGGGCTCGCTGGTCTCACAGGGCTCAACGGGTGGGCGAAGCGTAGGAGAAGACAGTAGGAAGACAGCACATGCTCGCAGCGAGGTCCGTGCCGGGCCAGATGCCACGCGGGCCTTCATCGGTCTGGTCCAGTGGCGGTCCGGACGCGCGCGGGCACCGGTTCGTGCCCGTGAGGCGCCTGTGGGCGTCTGTGAGGCGCCTGTGAGGCGAGTCACATCGCTCAGGGGAAATAACCGGGGAGCGCGTCCCCGTTTACGAAGGCGTCTCCACGAAGCGGGGAGTGATTCCCCGATTGGCAGCGAGACCCACGAAGGCGACCTGAGGAGCGGGACATGGGCAGCGCGACACGTACGGCGAACGCGACGGGCGCGAGCGTGCCCAGGTCGCGCGCCGATGCCGCCCGTAACCGCGAGCGGATCCTCGCCGCGGCGCGCGAGGCGTTCGTCGTCCACGGCCCCGAGGCCCCGCTGGACGAGATAGCCCGCTCGGCCGGCGTGGGGAACGCGACCGTCTACCGGCACTTTCCCGACCGCGACGCCCTGGTCCACGGAGTCGTGCTCTCCGTGACCGAGCGGATCGCCGAGCGGGCCCGGGAGGCGATGGAAGAGGAGGAGTCGCCCTTCGAGGCGCTCCGTCGATACGTGCGCGGGGCAGCGGAGGAGCGCATCGGGGCGCTCTGCCCGATGATCTCCGAGCGCTTCGACCGCGCCGACCCGGCGCTCGACGCGGCAGCCACCCGCGTCGAGGACCTTACGCGGCTGCTGCTGGAGCGGGCGCAGGAGGCGGGCGAGGTCCGTACCGACATCGGCGTCGGCGACGTGACCGTCGCGCTCAGCCAGCTCACCAGGCCGCTGCCGGGAGTGGCCACCCAGGGGCTCGCCCCCTTCGCCGAGCGCCATGTGCGGCTCTATCTGGACGGGCTGCGCGCCCCGGCGAAGTCCGAACTGCCCGGTCAGCCCGCGACCTTGGAGGATCTGCGGCAGCAGCACTGCCGATCGTGACCCAGTGACGTGATGCGACGTGACGTGAGATGGCGGGCCCGGCGCCGATCGGGCGGCGCCGACCGATGAATCCCGGCTCTTCGCCGAGTCTTCACTTCCGAGCCCCATGACCTCCGGGGCGTCCGACGCCGACGGCGCCTGTGATGCCCCTCGAATATCAGTTGCGCCGACCTCGGCTTCCGGTGTTTCTGGTGTTGCTGCCGAGGCCGACCGGGCTCGCGAGACCTCCCATTGATCCCTACCGACCACCGCCGGGGCAACGACGCCCCTCTTGCGCGGACATAACCAACTTTTTACCGAACCGCACCGTGAGGTAGACCCACCCATGCCTGAATCCACCGCCACGGCGGCCGCCGGTACGGCCTCCGGACTCGACCCCAGACGATGGAAGGCGCTCGCCTTCATCGCGATCGCCCAGCTCATGGTCGTGCTCGACGCGACCATCGTGAACATCGCGCTGCCCTCGGCCCAGTCCGACCTGGGCATCTCCGACGCCAACAGGCAGTGGGTGATCACCGCTTACGCCCTGGCCTTCGGTGGTCTGCTGCTCTTCGGCGGACGCATATCCGACCTGTGGGGACGCAAGCGCGCGTTCACCACGGGACTCGTCGGCTTCGCCGCGGCCTCCGCGCTCGGTGGCGCCGCGGCCAACGAGGCGATGCTGCTCGGCGCCCGTGCCCTCCAGGGCGCGTTCGGCGCGCTGCTCGCCCCGGCGGCCCTCTCGCTGCTGGCGGTGATGTTCACCGACGGCAAGGAGCGCGCCAAGGCCTTCGGTATCTACGGCGCCATCGCGGGCGGCGGCGGCGCCGTCGGCCTGATCCTCGGCGGCGTGCTCACCGAGTACATGGACTGGCGCTGGACCTTCTTCGTGAACATCCCCTTCGCCGTGGTCGCGGCGATCGGCGCCGTCCTCGTCATCCGCGAGCCCGCCGCCACGAAGAACCGTTCCTCGCTCGACATCCCCGGCGTCGTCCTCTCGACCCTGGGCCTGGTCGCGCTCGTCTACGGCTTCACCCGCGCGGAGAGCGAGGGCTGGTCCGAGGGCGGCACCATCGCGATGTTCGTCGCGGCCGTCGTGCTGCTCGCCGCGTTCGCGCTCACCGAGGCCAAGGTGAAGGCCCCGCTGCTGCCGCTGCGCGTCGTCACCGACCGGAACAGGGGCGGTGCCTACCTCTCGCTGGGCCTCGCGGTCATCGCGATGTTCGGGCTGTTCCTCTTCCTGACGTACTACCTCCAGATCGTGAAGGACTTCTCGCCGGTCAAGACCGGTCTCGCCTTCCTTCCGATGATCGCGGGCATGATCACCGGCTCGACCCAGATCGGCGCCCGGCTGATGACCCGCGTGCCGCCGCGGATGCTGATGGTGCCCGGCTTCGTGGTCGCCGCGGCGGGCATGCTGCTGCTCACCCGGCTGGAGATCGACAGCTCCTACCCGGCGCTGATCCTGCCCGCGCTGCTGCTGCTCGGCCTGGGTATGGGCACGGCGTTCATGCCCGCGATGTCCCTGGCCACGCACGGCGTGCGGCCCAGCGACGCGGGCGTGGCCTCCGCGATGGTCAACACCTCGCAGCAGGTCGGCGGCGCCATCGGCACCGCGCTGCTGAACACCATCGCGGCGAGCGCCACCACGGCGTACGCGAAGGACCACATCGCCGAGGTCACCTCGAAGCCCGCCGGCCAGCTCCTGAAGCTGGAGGCGATGGTGCACGGCTACACCTCCGCGATCTGGTGGGCGGTCGGCATCCTGCTGGTCTCCGCGGCGATCGCGGGCGTCTTCATCAGCGCGAAGGCGCAGGGCGGCGAGGCCCCGGCCCGCGCCGACGGCGAAGAGGGCGACGGCGTCGAGGACGCCGAGCCGGTGCTGGTGGCGATGCACTGATCCGTACTGATCCACCCGCCGTGATCTCCGCCGGGTTCCACTCGCGGTGATCCACTCACGGTGATGGCGCGGTAACGCACAAGAGAACGACCCCTGCCCCGGCAGGGGTCGTTCTCTTGCTCGCGCAACCAACGCGGGGCATGAACCGTCTACAAAGGTGAAAGGCGGCCAAGGGGGGCAGCCGACGGCTGTGAGGCGCCCATGACGGGCTTGATGCCGCTCCGACCAGCGTCTTAGCGCGGTCTGTCACCGTCTTCCCACTCGGGTGGTCGCACAGGGTACTGCATGATCCGAAAAATGATGAACGAGTTGGGAATTCTGTCCGGATTCCGGCCGTTGACATCTATGCAAGAAGGGCACTCGGGGAGTGTCCGGCTAGCCACCAGGCCAGTTTTGTAGACCACTCGCAAGGGAGCACGCATGGCAACCCGTGCCGTCGCCCGTCGTCATGAGACCACGACCGGTGTCTCTGACACGGCAAGCAGTGTTCGCGCCGCAGGCAGCGAAGTCGCGGACCGCGACCTGGTCGGCATGTATCTCGATGAGATCGCCCGCACCCCGCTGCTCGACGCGGCGAAGGAAGTCGAGCTCTCGCTCGCGATAGAGGCAGGCGTCTACGCCCGGCGGATACTCGACGGGCTGGAGGAGCCCGTGGCGGAGGACTCGCCCAGCGCCACCGCCAGCCGCGAGGAGCTGGAGGCGGTCGTCGCCGAGGGCGAGCGCGCCAAGGACGTCTTCATCAGGTCCAACCTGCGTCTCGTGGTCGCCGTCGCCAGGCGCTAT
The DNA here is from genome assembly GCF_039530985.1 of Streptomyces albiaxialis. Classification (NCBI taxonomy): domain Bacteria; kingdom Bacillati; phylum Actinomycetota; class Actinomycetes; order Kitasatosporales; family Streptomycetaceae; genus Streptomyces; species Streptomyces albiaxialis. The sequence continues at coordinate 277,296 of NZ_BAAAPE010000001.1, read as the reverse complement.
CCCCGAAGCGGCCTGCCGCTGCTCGACCTGATCCAGGAGGGCAACGCGGGCCTGGTCCGCGCGGTGGAGAAGTTCGACTACACCAAGGGCTTCAAGTTCTCCACGTACGCGACGTGGTGGATCCGTCAGGCCATCACCCGCTCCATCGCGGACCAGTCGCGCACGATCCGGCTCCCCGTCCACCTCGTGGAGGAGCTGGGCCGCATCCGCCGCGTCCAGCGCGAGTTCAACCGGGAGAACGGGCGCGAGCCCGAGCCCGAGGAGATCGCCGCCGAGCTGAGCTCCACGCCGGAGCGCGTCACCGACGTCCTGGACTGGGCCCGCGACCCGGTCAGCCTGAACATGTCGGTGGACGACGAGGGTGAGACCCAGTTCGGCGACCTGCTGGAGGACACCTCGGCCGCCTCGCCGGAGCAGTCGGTGCTCACCGTGCTGCGCCGCGAGGAGCTGGACGACCTCATCGGCAGGCTGGACCCCCGCACCGCCTCCATCATCAAGGCGCGGTACGGGATGGTGGACGGCCGCGAGCGCACCCTCACCGAGGTCGGCAAGCAGCACGGCCTCACCCGCGAGCGGATCCGCCAGATCGAGAAGCACGCCCTGCTGGAGCTGAAGAAGATGGCCCACGACACGGGCTTCGACGAGGCGGCGTAACCGCCCTTCCCCGGGCGGGACCCCACCCGCCCCCACAGACGAGCCCCGGTGCCCTCCCCCGAGCACCGGGGCTCTTTCCGTCCGCGAGCGCACGTACGGGCGTGTGCGTACGGGCGTGTGCGTACGGATGTGTGTGTACGGGCGTGTGCGTACGGATGTGTGTCTACGGGCCTGTGGCGTACGGGCGTGTGCGTACGGAGACATGCGGTGCGGGCCCATGCGTCGGCGCCCGTACGCGTCCCGTACGGGCGTCGACGCGGTGGTCGTGCCGCGGGAGCGGCGGGGGAGGGGCGGGAGCGGGCGCCGCCTACGTCGCGGCCGGAACCCGGGAGCCGTCGCCCGGTGCCGCCCCGGCGCCCTTGGCGGAACGGCCGCCGCCCGAGCCCTCGACCGCACCGGCGGCCGAATCCGCCCCGGGCTCGGCTCCGGACTCCGACCCGGAGCCCGGCCCGGGGCCCGATCCCGGCCGCCCGGGCGCCTTCCGCGCACTCTTCAGCAGCACCGTGAGGGCGGCCGTGACCACCGTCCCGGCCGCGACGGCGACCAGGTACAGCAGCGGCGAACCGATCAGCGGCACCACGAAGACGCCGCCGTGCGGGGCCCGCAGCGTGCTGCCGAAGGCCATCGTCAGGGAACCGGTGACGGCGCCGCCCGCCATCGAGGCGGGTATGACGCGCAGCGGGTCGGCGGCGGCGAAGGGGATCGCGCCCTCCGTGATGAACGAGGCGCCCAGCACCCAGGCCGCCTTTCCGTTCTCCCGCTCCGTCCTGTCGAAGAGCCTGCCGCGCACGGTCGTGGCCAGCGCCATGCCGAGCGGCGGGACCATGCCCGCGCCCATCGCGGCGGCCATCACCATCAGGCTCCCGTTGCCGGGGTCGGCACTGGCGATGCCGCCGGTGGCGAAGGCGTACGCCACCTTGTTGACCGGGCCGCCGAGGTCGAAGCACATCATCAGGCCGATGAGCAGGCCCAGCAGCACGGCGTTGGTCCCCGACAGACCGCCGAGCCAGTCGGTCATGGCCTTCTGCGCGGTGGCGATCGGCTTGCCGATCACGACGAACATCAGCGCGCCGACCACCGCCGAAGAGATCAACGGAATGACGACCACCGGCATGATGCCGCGCAGCACCGGCGGTATCCGCACCCGCTGAATCGCCATCACGACCGCACCCGCGAGAAGTCCCGCGGCGAGGCCGCCGAGGAAGCCCGCCTCGATCTTCACGGCGATGGCCCCGCCCACGAACCCGGGCACGAGGCCGGGGCGGTCGGCCATGCCGTAGGCGATGTACCCGGCGAGAACGGGGACGAGGAAGCTGAACGCGAGCCCCCCGATCTGGTTCAGCAACGCGGCCCAGCTCTCCAGCTCGCCCCACACGAAGTGGTCGGCTACGGGCTTCGCGTCGGCGATCTCGTAGCCCCCGAGCGCGAAGGAGAGCGCGATGAGCAGACCGCCCGCGGCGACGAACGGGACCATGTAGCTCACGCCGGTCATCAGCCACGTGCGCAGCCGCGTCCCGAACCCGTCACCGGCCTCACCCGCCCTGCTCATGGGGGAGGACCCACGGGACCCGCCGGACCCACCGGAACCGCCTGACGCGCCGGACGCCCCCGCGGGGTCGGAGACCTCGCCGCGCTCGGCCTTGTCCCGCGCCTCGGCGATCAGTTCCGCCGGCCGGTTGATCGCCGCCTTCACGCCGACGTCGACGGTGGGCTTGCCCGCGAACCGCTCCTTCTCCCTGACCTCCACGTCATGGGCGAGCACCACGGCGTCGGCCGCCGCGATCACGGCGGGGTCGATCCGGGTGAACCCGGCGGAGCCCTGCGTCTCCACCGCGATCTCCACGGACAGCTCTTCCTCCCCTGCCGCGCGCTCCAGGGACTCAGCCGCCATATAGGTGTGCGCGATCCCGGTCGGACAGGAGGTGACGGCGACAATCCGAAAGGCCCGCGCGCCCTCCCCACCGTCCCCCTCGGAATCGGATCCGGATTCGGAATCGGGGCCGGGGCCGGAGTCGGAGACGGGTCCGGAGCCAGAGTTGGATCCGGATCCGGAATCGGGGCCGGAATCCGGAGTGGCGTCGCCCGGCCGGTCCCCGGCCCGGACATCGCCCCGCAGCAGGGCCGCGACGTGCTCCGCGTCCCCGGCCGCGCGCAGCTCTCCCGTGAACGTCTCGTCCATCAGGTGCCGTGCCAGCGAGGACAGGATGGTCAGATGGTCGCTGTCGGCGCCGTCCGGCGCGGCGATCAGGAAGACGAGGTCGGCCGGACCGTCGGGGGCGCCGAAGTCCACCGGCTCGGCCGCGCGCCCGAACGCCAGCGTCGGCTCCGTGACATGGGCGCTGCGGCAGTGCGGAATGCCGATCCCGCCCTCCAGCCCAGTCGGCATCTGCGCCTCGCGCGCGGCCACGTCGGAGAGGAACCCCTCCAGGTCGGTGACCCGGCCCGACGCGACCATCCGCTCGGCGAGCGAACGCGCCGCCTCGTCCTTCGTAGCGGCTCTCAGGCCGAGATCGACCAGGTCCGCCGTGATCAACTGGCTCATCACACGACTCCGTTGGCGTTGTGGGACAGGGGGTGGGGGAGAGCGGGGGTCGGCCCGGAGGGGACGGGGGCCGAGGCAGGTGCCGGAGGAAGCGCGAGCGGAAGATCGACGGGAACGTCCGTGGTCACGGTCACCGCCTCGGGCCGCAGATCCCCGGGCACCGGCATCTGACTGCCAGGGAGCTGCACGGCGGCGGCCCCGTGCGCGACGGCCGACGCCAACGCCTCGGAACCGGTCCCGCCCGAGGCCAGCACCGTGAGAAAGCCCGCGAGCGAGGCATCGCCCGCGCCGACATCGCTGCGCACGACCTCGACGGGGGCGCTGGCGAACCGCGCCCCGTCGGCGTTCACCAGCAACTGTCCCGTCGCACCGAGGCTGGCCAGCACCGCGCCCGCACCCGCCGCGCGCACCTCCTCCGCGGCCTTGACCGCGTCGCCCACGGTGTCCAGCGGACGGCCGACGACCTCCGCCAGCTCCTCCGCGTTCGGCTTCACCACGTCGGGCCGTTCGGCCAGCGCCGCGGCCAGCGCGGGCCCCGAACTGTCGAGCGCCACCCGCACCCCGGCCTCCCGCGCCCGCGCCACCAGCGCCGCGTACCACTCGTCGGCCAGACCGCGCGGCAGGCTCCCGCAGCAGGCGAGCCAGGTCGCTCCCCGCTCCCCGGACCGCGCCCTGGCGGCCTCGACGGCGACGGTCTCCAGCAGCGCCCGCGACTCGTGCTCGCTCACCTCGGGGCCCGCCGCGTTGACCTTGGTGAGTGTGCCGTCGGGCTCCGCGAGGGCGACATTGACCCGCGTCGAGCCCCGCACCGGCACACCGGCCACGGCGATTCCCAGTTCGCCGAGCAGGCGGGAGAGCGACGCGCCCTCCGGCCCGCCGAGCGGCAGCACGGCCACGGTCCGGTGCCCGGCGGCCGCCACCGCCCGCGAGACGTTGACGCCCTTGCCGCCGGGATCGACCCGGTCACCGGCGGCCCGAAGCACCGCGCCCCGGCCGAGCCCTGGAATCTCGTACGTACGGTCGAGGCTGGGGTTGGGAGTGAGCGTGAGGACTGTCATACGGCGTGCTGTTCCAGACGTGCGGGGGAGGGGGAACGGGAGCGGAAACGTGGGAGGGGACGGGGGAAGCAGGGGAGCGGGAGCAAGGGACGGAGGGACGGGGGAGAGGGAGCGGGGAGGGGAGGGGAGCGGGCTGGACCGAGCCGCGCGCATCGGACATGCGGCGGCGGTCAGACGCGCTTGACCTCGGTCCCCAGGGCTTCGATGGCCCGCGCGTCCTCCGCGTCGAGCCCGGTGTCGGTGATGAGCAGATCGACGTGCGTCAGATCGCCGAACCGCGCGAAGTGCTCCTGCCCGAACTTCGTCGAGTCCGCCAGCAGCACGACCCTGCGTGCCGCGGCGACCTGCGCGCGCTTGACGGCGGCCTCCGCCAGGTCGGGCGTGGTGAGCCCGCCCTCCAGTGAGAAGCCGTTGGTGGCCAGGAACACGACATCCGCGTTGACCTCCCCGTACGCCCGCAGCGCCCACGCGTCCACGGCCGCCCTCGTCCGGTGCCGGACCCGGCCGCCCACGATGTGCAGCTCGATCCCCGGATGGTCGGCCAGCCGCGCGGCCGTGGGCAGCGCGTGCGTGACGACCGTCAGCGTGGCGTCCACCGGCAGGTCCGCGGCGAGCCGCGAGGTGGTGGAGCCCGCGTCCAGCAGGACGCTGCCCTCTGCCGGCACCTCGTCGATGGCGGCGCGGGCGATGCGGTCCTTCTCGTCGCTGGCGGCGGCCTCCCGCGCGCTCAGGTCGGGCTCGAAGTCGAGCTTCCCGGCCGGGATGGCCCCGCCGTGCACCCGGCGCACGAGCCCCGCCCGGTCGAGGGCCTTGAGGTCACGCCGCACGGTCTCGGCCGTGACGTCGAACTCTCCCGCCAGGGAGAGCACGTCCACCCGGCCCTCCGCGCGTGCGAGGCGGAGGATCGCTTGCTGACGCTCCGGTGCGTACATGTGGTTTCAGGTCCGTTCTATGCCCGATCCTGTGGTTCCTCCGGCAGGCTACGACTCGAAACCGGGTATGTAAACATGTTCGGGCGCCGAGATGGGCACAAACAGACATCCGCCACGAGGTGTGGCCCGTGACACGGGAGACCGGTCCCGCGACCTCCCAGGGGCCATCTGTGAGCGAGCTCCCAGCCGCGAGAGGCCAGGCTGCCGCACGGCTCCCGTACGGAAAGTCAGCCCTGGGCGGACCGTTAGCCCTGGGCGGACCGTCAGTCCCGGGCAGACCGTCAGTCCTGAGGCGACGGGCTGTCGTACAGATCCCGGTACGCCGGGAAGACCCCGCCCGGCCCGTCCACGCCCTCCGCCGCCCGCACGGCCTTCACCACGGACCGGGTCAGCACGTCCGCCCCCGCCGCCAGCAGGTCGTTGAACTCCGCGCCCTCCAGCGGCCGTTCCGCCGTCGACAACGCGAAGATCGTGTCCCCGTCGTGCATCAGATGGATGGGTCGGATCGCCCGCGCCAGCCCGTCGTGCCCGCTCCCCGCCAGGCGCTGCGCCTGGGGGCGGGTCAGCTCGGCGTCGGTCGCGAGCACCGCGAGAGTCGTGTTCAGCGTGGGCCGCAGCGTGCCAGCCCTGCGCCTGGCGGTCTCCTCCTTGGCCTCCGAGAGCAGCATCCGCGCTTCGGTGTGCTCGTCCTCCGAGGGGTAGTGCGGGCGTCCGCCCGTCAGCTCTCCGTAGAGCACCCCGGTCTCCGGGTCCGTGGCCGAACCCGCCGCGTTCACCGCCACCAGCGCCGCCACGACCGCGCCCGAGGCCAGCCGGGTGCTCGCCGTGCCGATCCCGCCCTTGAGCCCGCCGACGACAGCACCCGTCCCCGCGCCCACACAGCCCTCCGCCACAGGTGCGCCCGGTTCCGTACCCGCCGCGTCCTCCACGGCCTTCCTGCCCAGCGCCGCGTCCGGCCGGGCCTGCCAGCGCCCACCCCGCCCCAGGTCGAAGATCACCGCGGCCGGGACCACCGGCACCACCTGAGACGGGTCCGCGCCCACCGGAACGCCCCGCCCCTGCTCCTCCAGCCAGGCCATCACGCCCGACGCCGAGTCCAGGCCGAACGCGCTGCCGCCGGTGAGGACGACCGCGTGGATCCGCTCCACGACGTTCTTCGGGTCGAGGGCGTCCGTCTCCCGCGTCCCCGGGGCGCCGCCCCGGGAGTCCACTCCGGCCACGACCCCGGCGTCCGGGGCGAGCACGACCGTCGTCCCCGTCAGCCAGCCGTCGTCGGTCCGCTGCGCGTGGCCCACACGCAAGCCGCGTACATCCGTGAGGGCGTCGTGAACGCCGCAACCGTCGTGAGTATCCATGGGGCATGGATACCAGGGGGTCACCGCCGCGGTCGTACCCTTGACACATGAGCGCCAACTCGCAGCCCAGCGGCCCCACGGGAGACTCGCCGCGCGTCCCCGCGACGGGCCTCGTCTTCGACGATCCGCTGAGCCGACGGTCCGAGGACGACTCGGACCAAGGCTGGGGCGAGGGCGCGTCCGGCAGCCGTGCCGGGGAGGGCGGGGCGGCGGATCTCGCCCGCTTCCTCGACGAGAAGCCGCCACACCACATCTGAGCCCACGCCCGGCCGCACACCCGCGCCCACGACGGGCCGACTCGGAGCCACGACGGGCAGCCCCGGGGCCACCACGGACCTCCAGCCCGCCCGTAACGTGCCCGCCCGCACCGTGCCCGCCTCCCCCGCCTCGCTCGCGCTACTTCTCGGTGCTCACTCCACCGTTGCGCTGCGCCGTCACGGAGGCGTCGGCACCCACCACCTCGGCGGCGCCGTCCGAGTCCGTGCGCTGCGCGACGAGCGCGTCGCGGATCTCGCCGAGCAGCTCGACCTCGGTCTTCGGGACCTCCGCGGGGCCGGCCTTCGCGGCCTGCCGCTCCTTGTACTTGTTCATCGGCAGGATCATGAGGAAGTAGACGACCGCCGCCGTGATCACGAACGTCAGGGTGGCGCTGAGCACCGGGCCCCAGTTGAGGGCGACGCCCTTCGCCACCTCGCCGTCGGCATCGATCTCGCAGGGCCCCTTGAGGCACGAACGGTACTGGTCCAGGTCCTGGGTGCCGATCGCGCCCACGAGCGGGTTGATGAATCCCTTGACGATCGCGTCGACGATCTTGCTGAACGCCGTTCCGACAACGACGGCAACGGCCAGTTCGACCACGTTGCCCCGCATCAGGAACTCTCTGAACCCTGCCAGAACGCCCTTCTGCTCGCTCTCGGCACTTGTCTGGTTGCTCACCGAATTGCCTCTTCCAGGACCACTTGACTCTGCTGACGCTCCGGTCGCGCCGGAGGAGGCGAGGGATGAGGGGATCGCGAAGGCTCAGCACAGCGTCACCGCCAGCCTGGATGCCGCGGCAGCGCCCGCGAGGGCCGACGCCGTGCGCCGTGGCACAGTGACCACGATCAGCGCTCCCTCGGCTCCGTCGCCCGAGACAGTGTCGCCGGACTTCGGCACATCGGCCACTCGGACACTTCTGGCCACAACACGTGCAGGGCCGCTCGCCGATCCGCTCGCCAGCACATCAATACGGTCTCCGGGGCGCAGCAGGCGGACTGTCTCCGCGTCCGCGATACGCACGGGCGCGGTGACCTTTGTCACGCGTGGGCCCCGGGCTCGCTCCGGCGGCTCCTGCTCGTCGCTCCGCGGCGCGCCACGCGTCGGGGGAGAGGCGGCCATGGCCGCTGCGGCGACTGCCAGACCCAGCGCGACCAGCCGGCGCCGTCTGCGCATCAGCCGCCGCAGCCGGATCCCTCCGCGCCCGGCACGCACCGGAACGAAGTCCGGAACGGGCCCGGACGCGCGGAAACGCGGGGAAGTTCGGGACATGACGCTCACCACCAGCCCTCAGCACACGCACAACTGCCGCTCACCGCGGCCTGCCATGGCAAATGTGCGCGCTGCCGCCACATCCCGCTGATCTCGCCGGAAAACGGTGGACTACCCGGTGGTTGTGGATAACTCCGTCACCCGTGTGGGCGACGCGAGGAGCGGAAGGGAGGAAAAGGGAAGAGGGAGGGAGCGAGAGGAGGGCGAGGGAGCGAGAGGAGGGTGAGGGGGCGAGCCGTTACGGCAGCGTGAGCCCTGGCTCCTGGCCGCCCAGCGCGTCAGGACACGCACAGTGCCGCTCGTCGTTCGACGGCAGCTTGGTGACCGCGTCGAAGAGGACCTCGCGCAGCCGTCCCACGTTCTCGCCGAAGACCCGCAGCACCTCCTCGTGGGAGACGCCCTCGCCGGTCTCGGCGCCCGCGTCCAGGTCCGTCACGAGCGCGAGTGACGAATAGCACAGCTCAAGCTCGCGGGCGAGAATCGCCTCGGGGTGGCCCGTCATGCCGACGACGGCCCAGCCCTGCGCCGCGTGCCAGCGGGACTCGGCGCGGGTGGAGAAGCGCGGCCCTTCGACGACGCACATCGTGCCGCCGTCCACGGGCTCCCAGCCGTACTCCCGCGCGGCCTTGAGCGAGGCCTGCCGTCCCGTCTCGCAGTACGGGTCGGCGAAGGTCACGTGGACGATGTTCGGCACGGCTCCGTCGGGACGGGGCTCGCCGTCGAAGTACGTCTGCTGCCGCGACTTGGTGCGGTCCACGAGCTGGTCCGGCACGAGCAGCGTCCCGGGGCCGTACTTCGGCTGGAGGCCGCCGACGGCGCAGGGCGCGATGACCTGCCGGACCCCGACGGAGCGCAGCGCCCACAGGTTGGCGCGGTAGTTGATGCGGTGCGGCGACAGGTGGTGGCGGCGGCCGTGACGGGGCAGGAAGGCGATCCGCCGGCCGGCGATCTCACCGAGGAAGAGCGAGTCGCTCGGTTGCCCGTAAGGCGTTTCCACGGTGACCTCGGCCACATCGTCCAGGAAGGAGTAGAAGCCGGATCCGCCGATGACGCCGATCTCTGCCTGTGCGACCTGTTCGCTCATGCGGTCACCCTACGGCGCGAGCGCCGCAGGGGTACACGGCGGCCGTCGTCAGGCGGCGGAAGTGCTCGCCTTCGAGGGGGACTTGCTCTTCTCGCTCTTGCCGGACGAGCCGGAGGACTTCGTGTCCGAGGAGGACGACTTGGAGTCCGAGGAGGAGCCGGACGACGAGGAGGAGTCCGAGGACGAGGAAGACGAGGAGGACGACGAACCGTCACCGCTCCCGTTCTTCGCCGCCGGGGTGCTGCTCGACGAGGAGCTGCGGCTGTCGTTGCGGTAGAAGCCGGAGCCCTTGAAGACGATGCCGACGGCGGAGAAGACCTTCTTCAGACGGCCCTCGCAGTTCGGGCACACGGTCAGAGAGTCGTCCGTGAACTTCTGCACCACTTCGAGGCCCTCGCCGCACTCGGTGCACTGGTACTGATACGTCGGCACGTTCTTCCTCCTGGCACTCTCACTCGATGAGTGCTAACGACGCTCCATAGTGCAGTATTCCCGCGCCTCAGTCCACCGTGACGGCCGTCCGGTGACCGACCCCACGCGCCGCGACCCGGCCCCCGGCCGGGCGCGAGAGCGCCCTTCTGAAGGTCAGCAGGACGGCCAGGGCGAGGCCCGTGCCGAGCGCCGGCGCCAGGAATCCCGACTCCGCGCCCACCTGGTCGGCGAGCTGTCCGGCCACCGTCGAGCCCGCCGCCTGGCCCAGGGCGATAGCCCCGGTCAGCCAGGTGAAGGCCTCCGTACGGGCGCCCGCGGGGACCAGCGTCTCGACCAGGGTGAAGCAGGTGATCATGCAGGGCGCGACGCACAGCCCGGTCAGCGTGCCGAGCGCGCCCAGGAGTATCGCCCACGGTCCCAGTTGCGCGGCCACGGCGAGCGAGGCGGCGGCCAGGACGAGCACGGGGTAGCTGGTCAGCAGGCGGCTCTGCGGTCCGCGCTTCCACTGGACGGCGCCCACGATCACGGCGGCGATCATGTTGCCCCCGGCGAACGCGCCGTACATCAGGCCGTTGAGGCCCGGGTGCCCGATCGACTCGGTGAACGCGGTCAGCGAGATCTGCAGGCCGCCGAAGACCATGCCGATGCCGAGCATCGCCGCGATCAGCACCCGTACGCCCGGGACGGCCAGCGCCGAGGTCCGCGGCCCGTCGGCTCCGCCGGACTTCGACGGCTTGCCGTTCGGCACGGGCTGCGTACGGCGCTGGGCGGCGAAGGCGAGCCCGCCGAGCAGGAAGACCGACGCCTCGGCGATCAGCCCGGCGGCCGGGTGCACGCCGGTGCACAGCGCGGTGGCCAGTACGGGGCCGACGACGAACGTGAACTCGTCCGTGACCGACTCGAACGCGGCGGCGGTCGTCATCAGCGGCGACTGCTCCAGCCGCGCCGCCCATCGCGCCCGCACCATGGGGCTGATCTGCGGCGCCGTGGCACCGGCGGGCACGGCGGCGGCGAAGAGGGCCCACAGGGGCGCGTCCAGCAGCGCGACGGCGATCAGTGCGCCCACGGTCACCGCGTGCAGGAAGACCCCGGGCACCAGGACGGCGGCCTGGCCGAACCGGTCGGCGAGCTTGCCGCCCTGCGGGGACAGGAGGGCCATGGAGACGCCGGCCGTCGCGGAGACCGCGCCCGCCAGTCCGAAGGAGCCGGTGGTGTGCTCGACGAGCAGCACGATGCTGATGGTGAGCATCGCGTAGGGCTGTCGCGCCAGGAAACCGGGCAGCAGGAAGGACCAGGCGCCTTCCGTGCGCAGCAGTTGTCCGTAACCGGCACGCTGGGGTGCCGAGGTGGCCGGGGATGTCACGGCCGCGGGCCTTTCTGCCGCCTGGTGACGCGTCGGCGTACGGGAGAGGTACGCGCGCGCCGAGAGCTGTCCTCTCGCGCAGGACCGGGGTAGATACCCGGTCCGGAAAGGAGATGAGGGCCGGACCGTGGCCGCCGTGCGGTCGCGCCAGCTCTGCTTCAGGCAGAGTTGGGGGTGATGCGATGTATTCCGCATCGAGGATACCGGCCGTCCAGCCCTCTCGTCCCCTCCTTCCCCTTTTCTCCCTCCCTTGTCGCCGCGTTCCTCTTCCGTTTCCCGTCCCTCAGTGCCACACCGCCGTGCTGCCCCCGGTGCCCAGCCAGCCGGCGAGCTTGCCGCCCCTTCCGACGGCCAGCAGGCGCCGCTCGGCGGCGTCCCGTACCTCGTCGGTCGCCACGACCAGCAGCTCGTCCCCGCGGCGCAGCACGGTCGAGGGCAGTGGGACGAAGCTGGAGCCGCCCCGTACGACGAGGGTGACCGCGGCGCCCGTGGGCAGCCGCAGCTCGGTCACCTCGACCCCGTGCATCTTCGAGGACCCCGGGATGGAGACGGACAGCAGATGTCCGCGCAGCCGCTCCAGGGGTGCCGATTCGATGTCGAGGTCCTCCGCCTCGTCCGGGTCGGCCAGCCGCAGGGTGCGGGCCAGCCAGGGAAGGGTCGGTCCCTGGACGACGGTGAAGATGACGACCAGGACGAAGACGATGTTGAAGATCCGCTGGCTGCCCTCGACGTCGGCCACCATCGGGATGGTGGCCAGCACGATGGGCACCGCTCCGCGCAGCCCCGCCCACGACAGGAGCGTCTTTTCCTGCCAGCGGAGCTTGAACGGCTGAAGGCACAGCAGTACGGACAGGGGACGTGCCAGCAGGGTGAGGGCCAGGCCGATCACGATGCCGGGCCAGACGTCGTTCCACAGCTCGTGCGGGGTGACCAACAGGCCGAGGAGGACGAACAGGCCGATCTGGGCGATCCACGCCATCCCGTCCGCGAAACCGCGGACCGCGGGGCGGTGGGGCAGTTTCCCGTTGCCCAGGATCAGCGCGGCGACATAGACGGCGAGGAATCCGGAGCCGTGCGCCAGTGCGCCTCCGGCGTACGCCAGGACGCACAGTGCCAGTACGGCGATGGGGTACAGCCCGGAGGCGGGCAGCGCCACGTGCCGCAGGCCCAGCTCGCCGAGCTTGCCGACGGCCAGTCCGGCCAGCAGGCCGATGGCCAGCTCCAGCACGATCTTTCCGAGCAGCAGGTACCAGGGCCCGTGGCCGCCGTTTCCCATCTCGGAGAACGTGACGACCAGGAGGACGACCGGGGCGTCGTTGAACCCCGACTCGGCCTCCAGGACGCCGGACAGGCGCCTGGGCAGGGGCACCTTGCGCAGGACGGAGAAGACGGCCGCCGCGTCCGTCGAGGAGACCACGGCGCCCATCAGCAGCGCGGCCTGCCAGTCGAGCCCTACGAGGAAATGCGCGGCCAGTGCCGTGACCGCGACGCTCACGCCGACACCGAAGGTCGACAGGACGGCCGCCGCGGGGACGGACGGGCGGATGTCACGCCACTTCGTACCCAGGCCACCCTCGGCGAGGATGACCACGAGCGCGGCGTATCCGAGAACTTGGGTCAGCTCCGCGTCGCTGAAGCCGAACCCGATGCCGTCCTGCCCTATGGCGATGCCTATACCCAGATAGACGAGAAGGCTGGGCAGGCCGGTGCGCGAGGACAGCCGGACGGCGGCGACGGCGACGAGCAGGACGAGCGCGCTGAATAGCAGTAGTTGGTTGAGGCTGTCGACGGTCAGGGGACGGTCCTCTCTCCCGGGGGCTTCTCTCCTTGGGTCGGCCTGCGATGCCTTCGGTCCTGCACTCTCCTGACGGCCTCCTGATGTCTTCCTAACGGTTTCTTAACGCCCTGGGGCCGACTCTGCCCAACCTCTGGCCGGGTGCCATCGGTTCGCTAATTCGTTTGGATAGCTAATAATTTACCATCGCTTGAATTTGGCGCCTCAGGAGTCCCGTGGATCGCTGGAGAAACCCGCCGGAATCCCTGGGGGAGGGGTGGAGTCGGTGACTCGCTGTCCGGGCGCGCCGGGGCTCCGCCTATGGTTGCTCCAGCACGGATCGGCCCCGTCGGTGCTGTCCGGCCACGGAAGCTCAAGGTTCACCCTGCCCCTCGAAGGACAGCGATGCCCGCCAAGAAGACCTCGCGACGCGCCCGTCTGATCGTGATCGCAGTCGTGCTGCTGCTCCTGGCCGGGATCGGCGGCGGCTCGTACTGGGGCATCAGCACCGTCCGCGAGTCGTTCCCGCAGACCACGGGCTCCCTCAAGGTCAAGGGGCTGGGAGATCCCGTAACGGTCAAAAGGGATGGAAGTGGCATTCCGCAGCTTTACGCCGACAATGCCCAGGATCTCTTCCTTGCGCAGGGATACGTCCAGGCGCAGGACCGCTTCTGGGAGATGGACGTCCGCCGCCACATGACCTCCGGGCGGCTGTCCGAGATGTTCGGCGACGGGCAGGTCGAGACCGACGCGTTCCTGAGGACTCTCGGCTGGCGCGAGGTGGCCAAGAAGGAGTACGCCAAGCTCTCCCCGCGCACCAAGGAGTACCTCAAGTCCTACTCGGCCGGGGTCAACGCGTATCTGAAGGAGCACAAGGGCTCCTCGGCCTCCGTGGAGTACGCGGCCCTCGACCTCGCGGGCAAGGACTACTCCCCGGAGCCCTGGTCGCCGGTCGACTCGGTCGCCTGGCTGAAGGCGATGGCCTGGGATCTGCGCGGCAACATGTCCGACGAGATCGACAGGGCGCTCATGTCGAGCCGCCTGACCAAGGACGAGATCGAGGACCTGTACCCGAAGTACCCGTACTCCCGGAACAAGCCCATCGTCGAGGGCGGGTTGGTCAACCCGGTCACCAAGGAGTTCAAGCAGGGCTCTTCCGGCGGCAGCGCCAACGCGCCCGCCACGGGCGTCGGGACCGGGACCGGGACCGGGGCAGGCACGGGAACGGGCACCGGGACCGGCGCGGGCACGGGCACAGGCGCCGGGACGGGCCAGGAAGCGGGCTCAGAGGCCGGAACGGGCACCGGGGGCGGCTCGGCGTCCAACAGCCCCGGAGAGGCCGCTCAGGGAGCCAGCACGCAGCTCGGCAAGGTCGCCAAGAAGCTGGAGAAGGTCCCCGGCCTCCTCGGCCCCAACGGCAGCGGCATCGGCTCCAACTCGTGGGTGGTCTCCGGCAAGTACACGACGACCGGCAAGCCCCTGCTCGCCAATGACCCGCACCTCGCCCCGCAATTGCCGTCCGTCTGGTACCAGATGGGCCTCCACTGCCGCAGCGTCGACAAGTCCTGCCCCTTCGACGTGTCCGGCTTCACCTTCTCCGGCATGCCGGGCGTCGTCATCGGCCACAACCAGGACATCTCCTGGGGCATGACCAACCTGGGCGCCGATGTCACCGACCTGTACCTCCAGAAGGTCCGGGACGGGAAGTACCTCTACGACGGCAAGGAGGTCGCGTACCGGACCCGGCCGGAGACCATCAAGGTCGCGGGCGGCAAGAGCCGCAAGATCACGGTGCGCGAGACCAACAACGGCCCGATCATCTCCGACCGGGACAAGGAGCTGCGCAAGGTCGGCGACGAGTCCCCCGTGGGCAACGCCGCCCCAGACCGCGGCGACGGCTACGCGGTGTCGCTCCGCTGGACCGCCCTCGAACCCTCGCGCACGATGGACGCGGTCTTCGAGCTGAACAAGGCCTCGGACTTCAAGGAGTTCCGCAAGGCGGCCCGCGACTTCGCCGTCCCCTCGCAGAACCTGATCTACGCCGACACCGAGGGCAACATCGGCTACCAGGCGCCCGGCCGCATCCCCGTACGGGGCGAGGGCGACGGACGCTACCCGGCGCCCGGCTGGGACCCGCGCTACCGCTGGAAGGGATACATCCCGCAGCGCGCGCTCCCCTGGGAGTACAACCCCTCGCGCGGCTACATCGTCACCGCCAACCAGGCGGTCGTCGACAAGGACAAGTACCCGTACATGCTGACCGACGACTGGGGCTACGGCGCGCGCAGCCAGCGCATCAACGACCTCATCCAGTCGAAGATCGAGGACGGCGGGAAGATCTCCATGGGCGACATGGAGACCATGCAGATGGACAACAGCAGCGAGATCGCCAAGCTGCTGGTGCCCTACCTGCTGAAGATCGACATCGACGACCCGTACGTACGGGAGGCACAGGAGCTGCTGGAGGGCTGGGACTACACCCAGGACTCCGACTCCGCCCCCGCCGCCTACTTCAACGCCGTCTGGCGCAACCTGCTGAAGCTCGCCTTCGGCAACAAGCTCCCCAAGGAGCTGCGGGTCGAGGGCGAGTGTCTGACCGTCCGCCCGGTGGACGAGTCCGGCCCGATCGACGACCTGGACGGCAACGACCGTACGGTGCGCGAGTGCGGCAAGAGGTCGCCCGACTCGGCGCAGCCGGACGGAGGGGACCGCTGGTTCGAGGTCGTCCGCCGCCTGCTCAAGGAGCCGAAGAGCGAGTGGTGGAAGACCCAGGGCACGTCGTACCGCAAGGGCGACAGGAACCGTGACGAGCTGCTGCGGCACGCCATGAGGGACGCCCGCTGGGAGCTGACGTCCAAGCTCGGCAAGGACATCAACACCTGGAGCTGGGGCCGGCTGCACCGCCTCATGCTGAAGAACCAGACCCTTGGTACCGAGGGCCCCGGCTTCATCCAGTGGGCGCTCAACCGCGGCCCCTGGGACATCGGCGGCGGCGAGGCGGCCGTCAACGCGACCGGATGGAACGCGGCCGGCGGCTATGACGTGACCTGGGTGCCGTCGATGCGGATGGTCGTGAACCTGGAGGACTTCGACAAGTCCCGGTGGATCAACCTCACCGGCGCGTCCGGCCACGCGTACCACAAGAACTACACCGACCAGACGGACAAGTGGGCCAAGGGCGAGCTGCTGCCCTGGGCGTACAACGAGAAGGCCGTCTCCAAGGCGACCGACGACCAGATGGCGCTCACGCCCTAGGGCACGCCTTAGGGCATGAGCGCAGGAGGAGACCGACGCGGCGGTTCGGGGGTCAGCCCCCGAACCGCCGCACTCCGTGCGGCGTGATCGCGGCGTCCACCGCCCAGTCGTGCTCCTCGTCCGGAACCCTCGGCACGATTTCGCCGTCATACAACAGGACGACACGAGCGGGACTCGCCCCGGACAGCGCTATCCGGGCCAGCGCACGGTCGTACGAACCGCCGCCGCGCCCCAGCCGCAGCCCCCGCCCGTCCACGGCCAGCCCCGGAAGGAGAACAGCGTCCACCCGCGTCACCGCGTCCCGGCCCTCCCTGGTCCCGGACGGCTCCCACAGGCCGCGTCCCGCCCGTACGAGCGCGTCGTGGCCCTCGTACGCGCACCAGTCGAGGTCGTTGTCGGGCAGCAGGACCGGGAGCAGCACGCGCGTGCCGCGGGCGCTCAGGGCGCGCAGCAGGGGACCCGTGCCGGGCTCGGCGCCGATGGAGACGTAGGCGGCGACCGAGGCGGCCTCCGCCAGCTCGGGCAGCTCCAGGGCGTGTTCGCCGAGAGCGTCGGCGGCCTTCGCCACGTCCTCCGTGGTGAGGCGGGCGCGCGCCGCGAGGACATCCCGCCGAAGCGCGCGTTTCGCGGCAAGTTCACTCATCGTTGCCCATAAACCCTTTCAATGTCCCCATACCGCAACAAAGTCAGCGGACGCTTATCTTCCCTATCAAGAGAACGGTTATCGTTCAGGACATGACTAACACCCCTACTCGGATCAGCAAGGCTGTCATCCCCGCAGCGGGCCTGGGCACCCGCTTCCTGCCCGCCACCAAGGCGACGCCCAAGGAGATGCTCCCCGTCGTCGACAAGCCCGCGATCCAGTATGTGGTCGAGGAGGCCGTGACGGCCGGTCTCCCGGATGTCCTGATGGTCACGGGCCGCAACAAGCGCCCCCTGGAGGACCACTTCGACCGTAACTACGAGCTGGAGCAGGTCCTCCGCGACAAGGGGGACGAGGCCAAGCTCGCCAAGGTCGAGGAGTCCAGCGCCCTCGCCACCATGCACTACGTCCGCCAGGGCGACCCCAAGGGCCTCGGTCACGCCGTCCTGTGCGCCGAGCCGCACGTCGGCGACCAGCCCTTCGCGGTGCTCCTCGGTGACGACCTGATCGACCCCCGCGACCCGCTGCTCGCCCGCATGATCGAGGTCCAGCAGGAGCACGGCGGCAGCGTGATCGCGCTGATGGAGGTCGAGCCCTCCAGCATCCACCTCTACGGTGCCGCGGCCGCCCAGCCCACCGGCGAGGACGACGTGGTCCGCGTCGCCGATCTGGTCGAGAAGCCCGCCGCCGCCGATGCCCCCAGCAACCTGGCGATCATCGGCCGTTACGTGCTCGACCCGGGCGTCTTCGAGGTGCTGCGCAAGACCGAGCCCGGCCGCGGCGGCGAGATCCAGCTCACCGACGCCCTCCAGGCGCTCGCGGCCGACCCGTCCCTCGGCGGCCCGGTCCACGGCGTCGTCTTCCGGGGCCGTCGTTATGACACCGGCGACCGCGCCGACTATCTGCGTGCCATCGTCAGGCTCGCGTGCGAACGTGATGACCTGGGCCCGGACTTCCGGACCTGGCTGCGCAGTTACGTCAGCGAGGAGATGTAAGTCTTGAGCGAGACCTGGTCGGTCGACGAGCACCTGGAGGACATCCTCCGCGCCATCCGTCCCCTGGAGCCCATCGAGCTGAGGCTCCTGGAGGCACAGGGCTGTGTGCTCGTCGAGGACGTCACCGTGCCCGCGGCACTCCCGCCCTTCGACAACAGCTCCATGGACGGCTATGCCGTCCGGGTCGCCGATGTCGAGGGTGCCAGCGAGGAGTTCCCCGCGGTGCTCGACGTCATCGGGGACGTCGCCGCGGGCAGCGGTGACCTTCCCACCGTCGCCTCCGGCCAGGCGGCACGCATCATGACCGGCGCCCCGCTCCCGCCCGGAGCCGAGGCCGTCGTCCCTGTCGAGTGGACCGACGGCGGCACGGGCGGGGGGCCCGCCGAGTCGATGCAGGCCCGCGGCGCGGCCCCGCAGGCCGCCTCGGGCGAGGTGCGCGTGCACCGTTCCGCCGCGCCCAGGGAGCACGTCCGCGCCAAGGGGAGCGACGTGAAGGCGGGCAGCGTCGCCCTGACCTCGGGGATGGTCCTGGGCCCGGCCCAGATCGGCCTGCTGGCCGCCATCGGCCGCGGCACGGTCACCGTGCGCCCGCGCCCCCGCGTCGTGGTGCTCTCCACCGGCAGCGAACTGGTCCCGCCGGACGAACCGTTGGGCCCCGGCCAGATCCACGACTCGAACAGTTACGTGCTGACCGCCGCCGCCCGCGAGGCCGGCGCCATCCCGTACCGGGTGGGATCCGTCACCGACGACCCCGAGACGCTGCGCTCCACGATCGAGGACCAGCTCATCCGCGCCGACCTGGTTGTCACCAGCGGAGGCGTCAGCGTGGGGGCGTACGACGTGGTGAAGGAGGCGCTCTCCCAGGGGGACCTGGACGAGGGCACCGTCGAGTTCCGCCGTCTGGCCATGCAGCCCGGCAAGCCGCAGGGCTTCGGCCTGATCGGCCCGGACCGCACGCCGATCCTCACCCTCCCCGGCAACCCGGTCAGCGCCTACGTGTCCTTCGAGCTGTTCGTCCGTCCCGCCCTGCGCACCCTGATGGGCCTGGAGCCGGTGCGCCGCCGGGCCGTACGGGCGCGGCTGGAGGCCGAGGCGCCGCTCTCCTCCCCGGACGGCAAGCGGCAGTTCCTGCGCGGCGACTACACGCCCCCGGAGAAGACCGGCCAGGAGGCACTGGGGACGGTCACCCCTGTCGGCGGTCCCGGCTCCCATCTGGTCGCCTCGCTCGCGCAGGCCAACGCGCTGATCGAGATCCCCGAGAAGACGACCGAGGCCTCCCCGGGCGAGGACGTCACCGTCATCCCGCTTGACTGACCGATGGACTGACGTACGGCCGCACGGCCGTGCCCTCATGACTGCCGGTACCGTATCTGGGCACAGCAGACGACCGGGAGAACGATGAGCAGCGCCGAGCAGCAGCACCTCACCCATGTCGACGCGTCGGGTGCCGCCCGTATGGTCGACGTCTCCGCCAAGGACGTCACCGCGCGGACCGCGCGTGCCACCGGACGCGTGCTCGTCTCGCCCCGGGTTGTCGAACTGCTGCGGGGAGAGGGCGTTCCCAAGGGGGACGCCCTTTCCGTCGCCCGTATCGCCGGGATCATGGGCGCCAAGAAGACGCCGGAACTCATTCCTCTGTGCCACCCCCTGGCCGTCTCGGGCGTCACCGTCGATCTGTCCGTGGCGGACGACGCGGTGGACATCGCGGCCCGGGTGAAGACGACGGACCGTACGGGCGTCGAAATGGAGGCGCTCACGGCGGTTACGGTCGCCGCTCTGACGGTCATCGACATGGTGAAGGCCGTGGACAAGTCGGCGGCCATCTCGGACGTCCGTGTGGAGGAGAAGTCGGGCGGGAAATCCGGCGACTGGACACGCGAGCGCCAGGGGAACGAGGGGAACGCATGAGCCAGCAGCCAGGGCGTCACCGCGCACTCGCCGTCACGGCCTCCAACCGCGCCTCCGCCGGTGTCTACGAGGACAAGGGCGGCCCCCTTCTCGTCGCGGGCCTGACGGACATGGGTTTCGCCGCGGACGGCCCGACGGTCGTGCCGGACGGCGAGCCCGTGGAGAAGGCCCTGCGCGACGCGGTCGCCGACGGCTACGACGTCGTCCTCACCACAGGGGGCACCGGTATTTCCCCGACCGACCGGACGCCCGAGATGACGCGCCGCGTCCTGGACTACGAGATCCCCGGCATCCCCGAGGCCATCCGCGCGGAAGGGCTGGCGAAGGTCCCCACGGCGGCGCTCTCCCGTGGCACGGCGGGCGTCGCCGGGCGCACCCTGGTCGTGAACCTTCCGGGATCCTCCGGAGGGGTCAAGGACGGCCTGGCCGTCCTCGCCCGACTGCTCCCCCATGCCGTCGACCAGATCCACGGCGGGGACCACCCCGCCGCAGACCCTCGTCCCGAGTCCAGAGGGGAAGACCCCCGCTGAACGCACCGTGGCCCGCTGAGCTGGCGGACGGCGCCACCGCCCTCCGTCCCATAAGGCTGCGCGACCAGCGAGCCTGGCGCGAGGTCAATCAGCGCAACAGGGACTGGCTGCGTCCCTGGGAAGCGACCATCCCTCCGGCCCCGCCGGGACACCTCCCTCCCCGCCGTCCCACCTATCGCCAAATGGTCCGCCATTTGCGCGGGGAGGCACACGCGGGCCGCATGCTGCCCTTTGTCATCGAGTACGAGGGCCGTCTGGTCGGACAGCTCACCGTGGCGGGCATCACCTGGGGGTCGATGTGTTCCGGCCATATCGGATACTGGATCGACCGTGCCGTCGCGGGCCGCGGCGTGATGCCCACGGCCGTCGCGCTCGCCGTGGACCACTGTTTCCGTACGGTCGGGCTGCACCGTATCGAGGTGTGCATCCGGCCGGAGAACGCCCCCAGCCGTCGCGTGGTGGAGAAACTGGGATTCCGCGAGGAGGGCACCCGTCCCCGCTATCTCCATATCGACGGCGCGTGGCGCGACCATCTGGTGTTCGCGCTGACGACGGAGGAAGTGCCGGAGGGGCTGCTGACCCGCTGGCACAGGGCAAGCCCTGGTCACTCCACGGAAATAAAATAAACGTTCGATATCGAGCACGGAGCAGCCGCAGTCCGGCCATTAATCGGCCACATTTGGTGTTGCGCGGCGCGGCAATCACAAAAAAAGTTCGAGAGATCAGCCAGATCGTGCGACACACCGTCGTATTTGGCAGATGGGCTCATGCAATGCCCTCTACCGTGTGAGGGTGAGCAGCAGTGGCCTCATCTACGCAGTCATCGTCGGGGCCTGGGCCGCCTATCTGGTGCCGATGTGGCTCCGTAGGCAGGACGAGCTGAACGAAGCCCGTCCGACGGAACGCTTCAGCACCGCGATCCGGCTGCTGTCCGGCAAGGCCGCGATGGAGCGCCGCTACGCGAAGGACGCGGAACGGCGCGAAGCGCGCGAGGCGCCGGAGACGGACGCCGCCCTGGCGACGGCCGAGCCGGAGAGCGACCACGGCGACTTCGACGATGACTACGCCGATGACGCGTACGGGACCGACCCGGACGACGGCACCGCGGAGGAAGCGGTCGACGTCCGGGCCTTCGCCGACCCCAAGACCATGGTCAGCGGGCACAGCCCGGAGGCTGTCACCGAAATACAGGACAACCGTCCGGCGCCGTCCCCGTCGCCTCCCCCGGCTCCTTCGCTGTCCCCGTCCGCGAGCAAGGCCAGCCGGGACGCGAAGCGCGCCAAGAGAGCCAAGCTGCTGGCCCGCCGTCGGCGCACCACCATGCTGCTCTTCCTCGCCTTCACCTTCGGCGCGATCGTCGCGGCTGTCCTCGGCCTGGCCTTCCTCTGGGTCCCCGCGGTCCCGGGCGTGCTGCTGAGCGCGTACATCGTCCATCTGCGCTCCCAGGAGCGCCGCCGCTTCGCGTTCACCATGGACCGCCGCCGCGCCGAGGCCGCGGCCCGCAGCCTCCACGAGCGCCGTCCGCGCGCCTCCGCGGCGCCGTCCGGCACGGGGACGCGCCACCGGTCCCCGGCCCAGGACCACGGCCACGGCCACGGCCACGAGCAGGCCCCGGCCCGGTCCCACGCCCAGCCTCGCGCGCAGGCTCAGGCGCGGGCGCAGGGGCAGCGGCATGCCGCCTCCGAGAGCGGCGAGCGGCGCGGGGCGGCAGGCGAGGGCGAGCGTGAGCGCCGCGCGCCCGCTCCGGAGCGGGGCGGCCGCGGCCGCCGCCCCCGGCCGGCGGCACCCGAAAGCGACGCGGACCCCGAGGTGGCAGCCGACCGCCGGGCGCTCGTCGAGCAGACCGACCACGCCGAGTGGGTCGACCAGCAGCGTGCCCGCGACCGCGAGCACCCCGAGGGCGAGGGCTGGGAGCCCGTGCCCGTGCCGCTCCCGACGTACGTGAGCGCGCCGGTCGCGCCGCGCCGGACCCGCGACGTGGACCTGGAGGCGCCGGACGCGTGGAGCTCGGCCCGCTCCAGCGCGGCGGAGCCGCCCCCGCAGGACGCCGCTCCGGCGCCCCAGGAGACGTCCTCCCGCCCCCGCCGCCCGCGGGACCGGAACCGGACGCCGCTCTTCGACCAGTTCGAGGACGAGGACCGCCCCCGCGCCGCCAACGAGTGACCGGGGCGGCCCCGTCGGCCGCCGCCGCGCGGCTGCTGTGACCAGCACAGGAACGGATTTCCTCACGGGGCCGGGGTGATGCTAAGGTTTCACACGTCGCAAGGGCCTGTGGCGCAGTCCGGTAGCGCATCTCGTTCGCAACGAGAGGGTCAGGGGTTCAAATCCCCTCAGGTCCACAGACGTCAGAGCCCCTGTCGGAGTCATCCGGCAGGGGCTCTTCGCGTGTGTCGGTGGCTCAGGCGTCCAGGACCGCGATGTCGAGGGTGTCGAGGCGGGGCCTGTCGGCGATGACGTCGATGGTGGCGATGCGGCCGTGGGCGAAGGTGAAGGCCAGGGCGATCGTGAGGCGGCCGCGAGGGGCCATGACGAGGCCGACGGAGCCGTTGACCAGGGCCGGGCGGGAGACGCGGGTGCGGGCCGCGGCGGCGAAGGCGCCCTTGGTGACCACGTCGCGGCCGCGCAGGGCGAGAGGCCGCGGTGTCGGGCCCGCGGCGCGGTCGGCGTGCAGCGCCACGTCGGGGTCGAGGAGGGCGACCAGCGCGTCGAAGTCCCCGCCGCGCGCGGCGGCCAGGAAGGCGTCCACGACCTCGCGTTGACGGGCCAGGTCGGACGCCGGGAGCGGGGAGCCGCCCCGGACGCGGCGGCGGGCGCGGCTCGCGAGCTGCCGCGCGGCGGCGGACGTACGGTCGAGCATCGCGGCGATGTCGTCGAACGGGACGGCGAACATGTCGTGCAGGACGAAGGCGAGCCGTTCGGCCGGGGCGAGGGTGTCGAGGACGACCAGGAGCGCCAGGCCGACGGAGTCGGCCATGACGGCCTCTTCCTCGGGGTCGATCCCTTCGTCGGGGGCGAGATGTGGGTCGGGGGCGCCGGTGTCGAGCGGTTCTTCGCGGCGGGCGTCGCGCGAGCGCAGCATGTTGAGGCACACACGGGCGACGACCGTGGTCAGCCAGCCGCTCAGGTTCTCGATCGCGTCGGCGTCCGTACGGCTGAGGCGCAGCCAGGTCTCCTGGACGGCGTCCTCGGCCTCGCTGAGGGAACCGAGCATCCGGTAGGCCACCGCGCGCAGCCGGGGACGGTCCCGCTCGAAGCGCTCCACCAGTTCCGCGCGCTCGTCGTCCATCTGCCCCGTTCCTTCGTCCGCGTGTGTCACATCTTCCCGTCATCGGGTGTCACCCCGGTAGACCCGCCGGAAGCCGTCGATGTGACGGACGGACGGCACCCGGGGCCGCGGCCCTTCGAGTTGGGAGAAGCCATGACGTCATCCATCCTGCTCACGGGCGGTACGGGCACGTTGGGGCGGCGCGTGCTGCCCCTGCTGCTGGACGAGGGGTTCACGGTGCGGGTGCTCAGCAGGAAGGCGCACGCGCGGGCGGACGGCGTCGAATACGTGACCGGTGACCTGCTCAAGGACGAGGGGACGGAGGCCGCGGTCGACGGGGCGGCGACCGTGCTGCACCTCGCGGGCGGTGCCAAGGGGGACGACGTGGCGACGCGGAACCTGGCGCGGGCCGCCGCACGTGCCGGGACCCGCCACTTCGTCCATATCTCGGTCGTCGGCGCCGACCGGGTTCCGCTGGCCTATCTGCGGGCCCAGAGGGACGCGGAGCGGGCCGTGGCCGACTCGGGCGTGCCCTGGACGACGTTGCGTGCGGCGCAGTTCCACACGCTGGTGCTGACCATGGTGGAGAAGATGACGAAGCTGCCCGTGGTCCCCGTCCCGGGCGGGCTACGGCTCCAGTCGGTCGATCCGGGCGAAGTGGCGGCCCGTCTGGTCGGACTCACGCGCGGCGAACCCTCCGGGCTGGTGCCGGAACTGGTCGGCCCGGAGGAGTACGGACTGGCCGATGTCCTCCGTACATACCTGAGGGCGCACGGCAAGCGGCGGCCGTTGATGCCCGTACGGATACCGGGAAGGGCCGGACGGTCGTACCGCGCGGGGGAGAACCTTTCGGTGGACGGGGTGACGCGCGGGACGCGGACCTGGGCCGAGTTCCTGGCCGTACAGGAGCACGTTCAGGTCTGAGGAACGCCCGGTACGGACACGGCCTACTCCTCCGGGGTGAGGAGACCGCGACGGTAGGCCGGGGCCAGGTTCTGGGGGACGCGGTACGGACGGCCGTCGATCGTGACGGTCACCAGGGGCGTCGGGGCCGCCTTCCACTGGGCGCGGCGGTGGCGGGTGTTGCTGCGGGACTTCTTCCGCTTCGGGACAGCCATCAGACGCGACCTCCTCGTGCGCGGATACGGGCGACGGCCTGCTCGATGCCGATCGTGTCGACCGTACGGATGCCCTTGGTGCTGAGGGTGAGCTTCACGTGGCGGCCCTCGCTGGGCAGCCAGTAGCGCTTCGTCTGGATGTTGGGGTCGAAGCGGCGGCGGGTGCGGCGGTGGGAGTGCGAGATGTTGTTGCCGAAGGCCGGCTGTCGTCCGGTGAGCTGGCAGTGGGCGGACAAGGGAGGACCTCTCACGTCATGGAAATGGGAACCGTTTCCATAAAGAGTACCTCCCCTGGCCGTACCGTCCCACCGCCGCCCCGGTCAGGTCAGGCGCATACGGGGCTCGCCCCGCTCGGTGAGGCCCTTGCCGCCGCCGACGCACGTCAGGCTGTCGGGCGCCGGGCGAGCGGCGTCCAGGGCCGCGAAGGTCTGCCGCAGGCAGTTGCGCATGGCGAGCTGGCCCCAGTAGTTGGGGTGCAACCCTTCCTGGGCCTGGAACGGGGGCAGGACGGCGGTGATCGTCCGTACCCAGTTGACCCACTCCGTCCGGTCGGCCGCGTCCGGTGCCTTCCAGGTGCCGACGGTGCCGCGCAGGGGCTCGACCAGGCCCACGCCCTTCTCGCACAGGCGGTGCCCGTCGAGGGCGCCGCTGAGGTCGAGGAAGTGGGCGTTGGGCAGGCCGCTGTCCGCGAGGCCCTTGCGTACGGCCCTGCTGACGGTGGGCATCACGGTGTTCACCGCCCAGTCGGCGTCCCTGTCGGTGAACGCGCATCCGCCCAGGGCCTGGCGTGCGCCCATGGGTGACGGATAGCGGAACCCGGAGGCGGGCGGGATGGGCGAGGGGTAGTTCTGGACGACCACCTCGTACTGGCCGTCCTCGTATCCGGCCTGGCGCATGGCCTTCCGGATGTTCCGCAGGCCGCCCGCGATGTCGGCGGCGCGGGCGCGGGTGCTCTCCGCGGAGAAGCGGGCGATGTTCGCGGGCTCCCTGCTGCACGACTTGGGGAGGGGGCTGAGGTAGGCGAGGACGCAGGACTTGATCACGGGGGCGAAGCCGAAGTCGTTGCCCCCGATCGAGACGGTGACCATGCGGACCTTGTGCTTCCGGGCGAAGTCGGCCAACTGGCGGGCCTGTCCGGGCGTGCCGGCCGCGTCGGAGAAGTCCAGACCCGGTTTCGAGCGGCCCTTGCCGTTCTTGAACGAGTACGTACGGGCGCCGGAGCAGGCCAGGTTCTCGCTGCCCACGCCGTCGAGACCCAGGTGGATCTCGGCGGAACGGGCGCGGTGACAGCCCTCGACGCGCTCGCCGCCGCGTCCCGGAGCGTCGTGATAGGCGCTGGGGCCGAGGGCGTCGACGCGGGGGAAGTTGGCGGGGTTGGCGTCCGTGTTGCCGGCCCAGCGGCCCGCCTCGCCGGAGATGAAGGAGTCGCCCAGGGAGACGACCCAGTCCTTGCCCTCCGGGGGCGCGGAGGGCACGGTGCGGGCCTCCGGGGCCGACGGGGCCTCCGGGGCCGACGCGGCCGCCTGGCTCGTGGGCGCGGTCAGGGCGGTGGTCGCGGCGAGTGCGGCGAGAGTGGCGGAGGTGATCGCGGTCGTACGGATACGGCCGTGGCGGCGGCTTCGCTGGGGCATGTGGCCCTCCGGGGGGTGGGTGACGGGGTGGCGGGGGAGTCGATGTCATGTTCGCGGCCGGGGATGTGACGGAGCGTCATTGCGGACGGGGCACTCGGGTGATCGCGATGTGTGCGGCGCGGCCCGGCCCGGCCCGGCCCGACGCGTGCGCGTACGTACGTGCGAGGTGTCGCCGGAGCCTGGCCTGGGGCGTTACCGGTTCGGGAGGCGGGCTGCGACAATCCCTCGCTCGGAACGGAGGGGAGGGGTCCGCGCGTGGGGCTGGAGGAGCTGGGGCTGGACGCCCAGGAGGAGGCCGTCTACCGGGCGTTGGTGGCACGGCCGTTCGTCACGGCGGAGGAGCTGGGCGGCGCCGGGACGCGGGCCGTGCTGGAGGCGCTGGTCGAACGCGGGCTCGCCAGCAGGGAGACGGACGGCGGCGAGCGGTACGCGCCGGCGCCGCCCGCCCTCGCGCTCGGCGCCGAACTGGCCGCGCACCGCGCCCGTCTCGGGCGCGCCGAGGCGGCCGTCGCCGAACTGGCCGACGCGTACCGCACAGGCGGGCTGGCGAGGGCGCAGCGCGAGCTGGTGGAGGTCCTGGAGGGACGCGAGCTGATACGGCGGCGCTTCCTCCAGGTCCGGCTCGCCGCGGAGAAGAGCATCGACCTTCTGGTCACCGGTGGCCCGCGGGGCACCGGCGTCGGCGAGGAGGCACGGGAGCGGACCGTGGCCGTGCGGGGCGTGCACACCCGGGGCGTCGTCGACCGGGGCTTCCTGAACGAACCCGGGGCGCCGGAGAGGCTGGCGGAGTCGCTGGGCGGCGAGGGCGGGGGCGGGGGCGAGGTGCGCTTCGTCGAGGAGATCCCGCTGCGGCTCATGATCTGCGACGACGAGCGGGCGATGCTGCCGCTCGGCGGCGTGGGCGACGAGGTGGACCCCTGTGTGGTGCTGCGCGGGGGCCTGGTGAACGTGGCGCGGGCGCTGTTCGAGGCGACCTGGGAACGCGCACGTCCTTACGTGGAGCCGCACTTCGAGATCGGCGCGCTCGACGCGCGCATCCTGCGGCTGCTGCTCGCGGGGCACACCGACGCCGCCGTCGCGGGGAAGCTGGACCTCTCGGCGCGCACCGTGCAGCGCCGTATCCAGGCGCTGATGCGGCAGGCCGGAGTGACGACCCGCATCCAACTGGGCTGGCACGCGCGGCATCAGGAATGGGTCTGAGCGGCGTCCGCACGGCTTCTCGCGGGCGCCTGTGGGGCTTCCGGGGCCCGTTGCGGAATCCGGGGTGCGGCGGATCGATGGCCGCCGCACCTCTTGACCGCGCGCATTCAGCCATTAAAGTCTAGACCAATTTCAAGGTGTGATCGGCCTCCCCCCTGAAGGAGCTGACATGCACAAGAGAAGGAAGCTGGCCGCGCTGCTCGGAGCCGGGCTCGCGCCCGTCCTCGTCATCGGCCTGGCCCCGTCCCCGGCAAGCGCGCACGGCTGGGTCACCAACCCCGCGAGCCGCCAGGAGCAGTGCGCGAGGGGCGTCGTCAAGTGCGGCGAGATCAAGTGGGAGCCCCAGAGTGTCGAGGGTCCCAAGGGGCTGAAGGACTGCGCCGGCGGGAACGCGCGGTTCTCCGACCTGAACGACGACAGCAAGGGCTGGAAGGTCTCGAACGTCGGCCGTACGACCACGTTCAACTGGAGGATCACCGCGAGGCACGCGACGACCACCTGGCAGTACTTCGTGGACGGCCAGAAGGTCGCCGAGTTCAACGACCACGGCCAGCGGCCCCCCGAGACCCTCTCGCACAACGTCAATTTCGGCAGTTTCACCGGCAAGCACAAGGTCCTCGCCGTCTGGAACATCGCCGACACGGCGAACGCGTTCTACGCCTGCATCGACGTCAACATCGGCTGACAGGCCGCACGTTCGCCACGGTCATTTGAGCGCTCGCTCAACGCCCCGCGCGGTGCGACGGTGCGGCGTTCACTCCACCTCCGCACGTGAGAGATCCCCTCGCCCCGGCTCTTCCCCTCTCGCCGGGGCGAGGGTTGCGCGGGTGTGCTCCGAGCCCGCACGGGGGCTGATGGTCAGCAGGTCGCCCGGTTCCTCGACGGAGAGCCGGTGCCAGTGGCCCGCGGGGACGACCAGGCAGGTGCCGGGGGTCAGGACGGCGACGGGTTCTTCCGGCCGTTCGCTGTCCCGCAGATAGACGCGCATGCGCCCGGACAGGAGGCACAGGACCTCGTCCGCCTCCGGATGGCGCTCCCACACGTCCGCGTGCACCGCGCGGTCGCTGTCGGCGTGGAACGCCCCCACCGTCCACAGGCCGGGGTCGCGCGGCCCCGGGCGCGCGGTCACGTCGACCGCGCCGCCCTCCTGGAGCTGGAGCAGTGAGCCGAAGAGGTCGAGGGCTTCGACGGGGGAGGGGGAACGCGTGGTCATGAGTGGCCTCCCACAGAGGTGAGACGGCGTCCGGAGACTTTCCGAACGCGTTCGAAAAGTAACACCGCAGCGCTCGGGATGTCGAGCGGGGCCGGGGGCGGGGGCCGGGAGTCGCCCGGGCGGGACGGCCGCGTCATGATGGGGCGATGCCAGGACCCACTCCCTCCCGCGGCCGGACGGGCCGACCGCCGCGCACCTCGCGTGCGCAGATCCTGGAGGCGGCCTGGCGGCTGATCGACCGCGACGGCTGGCAGAAGCTGACGATGCGCAGGCTCGCCGCGGAGGCGGGCGCCGCGCCGACGACCCTCTACCACCACGTGCGCGACAGGGACGACCTCCTCACGCAGCTCCTGGACGACTACGCGGCCCGCGTGCCGCGCCCCGAGCTGCCCGAGGACCCCCAGGAGCGCATCGTCGCCGCGGCGACCGCCATGCACGACTCCCTGGCCGCCTGGCCCTGGATCGTCGAGGTGCTCACGGCGGGCGACTTCATGGGCGACTCCGCGCTGTGGATGGTCGAGTCGATCGTGCAGGGCGCCGTGGACTGCGGCTGCACGCCCGAGCAGGCCGTCGACCTCTACCGGAGCCTCTGGTACTACACGGCGGGCGAGATCCTCGTACGGGCCGGGACCGCGCGCCGTCGGGCCGAACGGGAAGAGCGCGAGGGCCGGGAGGGGAACGAGGGCCGGGAGGGGAACGAGGGCGATGCCGCCTCGTCCGGCTTCTCGGCGTACGACGAGAGCGTGCGGCGCAGGCTCGCCGGGTCGGGGCTGCCGCACCTGTCCGGGCTCGCCGACCGCTGGCCCCGGCTCGTCACCCGGGAGACCTACCCCGAGGGGCTGAGGGCGTTCGTGGACGGCCTGCTGTCGCACGCCCGCGGGGCGGCGCGTAACGCGCGCGGAGCACCGCGCAATCCCCGGCAAGGGTGACGCACCACGGGGGTGTGAATCGCACAGCGCGGCACGCGCCGCGATGCCGGGCGTCACGGGGCGGGCGCCGCGTTGCCGTACATGTGCGCGAGAAATCGCTCCGCGCGGGCCGTCACCTCCCCCGCACGAGGGGCGTTGAACCGAGCATCCGTCCGAACTCGCGTCAACACTGGAGGAGTTGTGCCCTCACGCCTGACCGCCCTCGGCGCCCATCTCGTATTCGAACGCGACGGCCATCTCCTCCTCGGCAAGCGCGGCCCCGGCGTCTCCTTCGCGCCCGACACCTGGCATCTGCCGGCGGGTCAGGTGGAGGACGAGTCCGTGCGTGCCTGTGCCGTAAGGGAGGCGTACGAGGAACTCGGCGTCACCCTGCGCGAGGCCGATCTGCAGCTCGTGCACACCGTCGACGCCGTCTCCCACATCCAGCTCTTCTTCCGTGTGCACCACTGGACGGGCGAACCGGCCCTGAGGGGACCCCATTTGTGCGCCGGATGGTCGTGGTGGAGCCGTACGGCGCTCCCCGAGCCGCTCGCCGGATACGCCCGTACCGCGCTGGAGGCCATCACGCAGGGCTGGCCGTACACGAGCGTGGGGCGGGCGGCATGAGCGCGGGGGAGAGGAAGCGGCACAGCAGGGTCGTCGATCTCTTCGTGCTGCTGCACAGGGACGACGGGAGGGTATTGCTGCTGCGCCGGTGCGGCGGCGTGTACGCGAGCGGGCTGCTCGCGCCGCCCTCGGGGCACCTGGAGGCGGGGGAGACCGTGGTCGAAGGGGCGCTGCGCGAGACGTACGAGGAGGTCGGAGTCGCCGTGCAGGAGCGCCACTTGGAGTTCTGCCACGTGATCGACCACCGCAGCCCCGAGGGACAGCAGCGGCTCGGGGTGGCCTTCCGCGCTGAACGCTGGCAGGGCGAGCCGTACAACAAGGAGCCGCACAAGCACTCCCAACTGGTGTGGGCCGACCCCGCCCGCCCGCCTGCCGACTGCGTGCCCTATGCCCGCGCGCTGCTGGGGCAGTTCGCGACGGGAGGGCTGCTGTCCGTCGACGGCTACGACGGCTACGACGGCTCCCGTGGGCGTGAGGGGCGGTGGGCACGGTGACCGTCGTTCCCGAGCAGAAGCCCAGAAAGCCCGAGGGGGACGAGGACCTGCGGTTCGTCGACCCGACGGGCTCGCGGGAACGGGCCGGACGGTCCATCCGTACGGTCGATATGGCGCGACGGCTGCCCGCGCTCGTACGGCGCTCGCTCGGACTGGCCTGGAGGGTCGACAAAAGGGCGGCCGTAGGGCTGCTGGTCTGCCAGGCGGCCTCGGGCGCGATCCAGGCGCTCGGGCTGTTCGCCGTCTCGGGAACGATCGGTGCCGTCCTGGGTGAGGGGGACACCTACGACCGGCTGCTGGCGGCATGGCCCTCGCTGGCGACGATCGGTGCTGCCGCCGCCGCGCGGGCCGTGCTCGGCATCGTGGTCAACTGGCTGTCCTCGCGCCTGGGACCGTTCATGTCCCGCGAGGCGGAGCTGATGCTGCTGGAGTCGGCGACGGCGACCGAGCTGGCCGCCTACGACAGCCCCGGCTTCAACGAGCGCAGGGAGGCCGCCGACAGGGGAGCGCAGACCGCGCAGGACCTCGTCACCCAGGGGCAGGACCTGATCGCCGCCTCGGCCTCGCTGATCGCGTCCGCCGGCGTACTGGCCGTACTGCATCCCCTGCTGCTGCCGCTGCTGATGGCGGCCAGCCTGCCGCAGGCGCTGGCGCAGATCAGTGCGGCACGGGTGCACTACCTGTCGCAGTTGGAGATGTCGGGGAACGCCCGGCTGCTGTCCATCCTGCGCTGGCACGTGTCCGACCGGTACGCGGCCGACCAGATCCGCACGGGGACGATGCGTCCCTTCCTGCTCGCCAAGTACCGCTCCATCACGGAACGGATCAACCGTGTCGAGCGGCGAGCGGTGGACAAGGGCGCGCGGATGGCACTAGTCGGTGCCGTTTGCGGCGGGATGGCCGCGACGGGCGTCTGGGCCGCGCTGGTCGTGCTCAGCGCGAACGGACGGCTGTCGCTCGCCCACGCGGGGGCCGCCGTCTTCGCGCTCCAGACGGTCGGCCAGTCCCTGCGCGGACTGGTGACGGGCGGGGCGCGCATCATGCGCACCGGGCTGTACTGGGACGACTGGCAGGACTTCCTCCAGCGCGCCGGGGGCTTCCGCTCGACGCTGCGGCGGGGCACCCTCACGCCCGCGCCGCCGCGCACCATCGAGCTGCGGGACGTCAGTTACCGCTACGAGGAGGCCGACGCGGACGCGGTCCACGGGGTCACCCTCACCCTGCGTCGGGGAGAAGTGCTCGCCCTGGTCGGCTACAACGGCTCCGGCAAGACGACGCTGGGCAAGCTCCTCACCGGGCTCTACCTGCCGACCGGTGGCAGCCTGTGCTGGGACGGCGTGGCCACGGGGGAGATGGATCCGGACGCCCTGTGGGCACAGGTGGCGATGGTGCCGCAGGACTACGCCCGCTGGCCCCTCACGGCACGGGAGAACATCACCCTGGGCCAGCCCCGGGGCGGCCGGCCTCGGGGCGGGAGTGAGGGCGCGGGAGGCCTGCCCCCGGGCGAGGGCGAGGCCGGTGACGCCGCCGTACGGGAAGCCTGCGCGGCCAGCGGCGCCGACGACGTGCTGGCCAAGCTGCGCTCCGGGCTCGACACGCTGCTCGCCCGCGACTGGCTGGGCGGACAGGAGCTGTCGGGCGGACAGTGGCAGCGGATCGCGCTCGCCCGCGCGTTCCACCGGGAGGCGGGGCTGCTCGTCCTGGACGAGCCGACGGCGGCGCTCGACCCGTTGGGCGAATACCGCATCTTCGCGGGGCTGCGGCAGCTCGCGGCGACCCGCGCGGTCGTGCTGATCACGCACCGGCTGACGAACGTCGCGACCGCCGACCGCATCCTCGTCCTCGACCAGGGCCGTGTCGTCCAGCAGGGCACGTTCGACGAACTGGTCGACGAGCCCGGCCTCTTCCGCGACCTGTGGGCGTACCAGCACGAGCGGGGGACGGCGGGCGAGGCCCGGGGCTGACCGGCTCGGCGGGAGGCGGGGGTCAGCGGAGCTTGTCGGCCTTCTCCAGCGCCGTGGCGAGGGCTTCGAGGCGCGGGGCGTAGCCCGCGTAGCTGTAGCGCTCCTCCATGGACCAGGTGAGCGTCTGCCCGGCCTTGACGGCGGGCAGACGGCGCCAGGTCGGCTTCTTGGCCAGCTCGGCGGGGGTGAGGGCCTGCTCCCGGTTGTCGATCATGATGAGGTCGGCCGGGTACTTGTCGGCCTTCTCCCAGCTCAGGAACTCCCAGAAGCCCCACTTGTCGGACTTCTTGCCCTCGACGAACTCGACGCCGAGGTCCTTGAAGTAGTTCAGGTCGCAGTAGGAGTCCGGGACGGCCACGTACATGTTGTCGCCGTCGCCGGTCATGGCCAGGACCTTGATCCCGCGGCGCTTCTTCGCGACCTCGCGCAGCCGCTTTTCGGCCTTCTCGAAGCGCTTCTTGGCGGCGGTGACCTTGTCGGAGGAGAGGTCGCCGCCGAGGGCCTTCGCGAGCTGCTCGTAGCGCCGCAGGGGGTCGAGGAGGGAGGTGTTGGAGCCCTTGATGCCGATGCTGGGGGCGAGCTCGTAGATCTTCTTCTTGGACTCGTCGGGGACGAACCAGAGGTTCGGCGGCGGGAACATGTTGCTGATCAGCAGCTCGGGCCGGAGTTTCGCGTACCGCTCCAGGCTGAACTCGCCGAACGCGCTGCCCAGGCTGGTCACCTTGTCCAGATCGACGCCGCCGACCTGGGGGTTGGGCTTGCCGCGCACGGGCTTGCTGGGGCCGAAGACGCCGACGCACTCGATCCCGTAGTCGTGCAGCGCGGCGGCGGCGCTGATGTACGCCACGATCCTCTTCGGCCTGCCGCCCTCGACCTCGGCGGTCTTGCCGCGGTCGTCCTCGAATGTCCAGGCGCCTCCGTCTCCCTTCCCGCCTGCGCCGCTGTCCTCGTTCGAGGAGCCGTCGCCGCACGCGGCGAGGAGGGCGCCCAGGCCGAGCGCCCCGCCGGTGGCGAGCAGGCGGCGCCGGGAGAGGCGGGACGGAGGGGGCGGCGGGGACGGATGGGAGGAGGGCGTGGGGGACGGGAACGGGGACGGGGACGGGGGCGAGGTGGGCAACCTGGCTCCTCTCCTCGGGGCCTGGGGCGGGAGACGCCGGGACCTCGGTACGTTGATTTAGGTGAGGCTAACCTAAACCACGGGTCCTACGGCGAGCGGACCAGCAGTCCGCGCTCCAGGGCCACGACCACCGCGTGCGTCCGGTCGCTGACGTCGAGCTTCGCGAAGATCCGCAGCAGATGGGTCTTCACGGTGGCCTCGGAGATCACCAGCCGCTTGCCCACCTCCGTATTGGTCAGCCCGTCCGCGACCGCGTTCAGCACGTCCGTCTCGCGGGCGGTGAGGACGACCGGCGCGGGGCGGCGCATCCGCGCGACGAGCTTCTCCGCGACCCTCGGCGCCAGCACGGTCTCGCCCCGCGCGGCGGACCGTATGGCCTCGACCAACTGCTCGCGCGTGGTGTCCTTCAGCAGATAGCCGATCGCGCCCGCCTCGACGCAGCGCTCGATGTCCGCGTCCGTGTCGTACGTCGTCAGGATCAGCACGCGCGTCCCGGGGAAGCGGGCGACGATCTCCTCCGTCGTCTCCACCCCGTCCAGCACGGGCATCCGCAGGTCGATCAGCGCCACGTCGGGATGCTGCTCCGCGATGAGGGCCAGGGCCTCGCGCCCGTCGCTCGCCTCGCCGGTGATCTCGATGGAGGGCTCGGCGGCGAGCAGCGCCAGCACCCCGGCACGCATCACCGTATGGTCGTCGACGACCACGACCCGCAGGGTGCCGCTGCCCGCCCCTGCCGTCCCGGTGGTTCGATCGGTCACGGTGTCTCCTCGCTTCCGCCGGGGCACGGCGTCTCCTCGCTTCCGCCGGGGGAGGGGACCATCGCGAGCACACGCGTGCCGTTGCCCAGC
Organism: Streptomyces albiaxialis; assembly: GCF_039530985.1. Taxonomy (NCBI): domain Bacteria; kingdom Bacillati; phylum Actinomycetota; class Actinomycetes; order Kitasatosporales; family Streptomycetaceae; genus Streptomyces; species Streptomyces albiaxialis. The sequence continues at coordinate 242,859 of NZ_BAAAPE010000001.1, read as the reverse complement.
GAACTGGTGATCTTCAAGTCCCCGCCCAGCTCCGTCAGTCGTCTGCGCATGCCTCGCAGGCCGAAGCCCCGCTCCTCCGCATCCGCCACCGCGAAACCCGTCCCGTCGTCCGTGATCTCCAGCTCGACCACCGCCCCTTGCTCGCTCAGCACCACGCCGACGGCCGAGGCCCCGGCGTGCTTGCGGACGTTGGCCAGCGATTCCTGCGCGCAGCGCAGCAGCGCGATACGGGTCGGCTGGTCGCACACCACGTCGGCCAGCTCGGCGGTCACCTCCAGCCCCGTGTCCTCCGCGAACCGGTCCAGCGTGCGGCGCAGCGGCTCCGCCGCCGAGCCTCTCGACGGGGCCGCGGCGTGGCCCGAGGCGACCAGCTCGCGGGCCTCCGCGAGGTTCTCCCGCGCGGTCTGCTCGATGCTGTGCAACTGCTGGGCGCTGCGTGCCGGTTCCGCGTCGAGGCCCGAACGGGCCGCCTCCGCGAGGACGACTATCGAGGCGAACCCCTGCGCCAGGGTGTCGTGGATGTCGCGGGCCAGCCGCTCCCGCTCGTCCGCGGCGCCCTGCCGCTGGTGCGCCGCCGCCAGCTCGGCCTGGGCCTGCTCCAGCTCGACGATGAGCCGGGCCCGCTCCTCGCTCTGGGCGATCACGGCGAGCACCCACAGCCCGATCAGCGCGCTGGCCAGGAAGACGATCGCGGTCGACGCGAACGAGGTGCTGAAGAACGCGAGGTCCCAGCCCTCCCGGCAGGTGCTGCCCACGAGCGTCAGCACGGACGCGAGCCCGCTGAACGCGGCCGAGTCCCGCGGCCTCCTGCCGTACATCCAGAAGTGCGGCACCGTGACGATGAACAGCGCCACATAGCCCTCCCGCAGGTACGACAGCGCACCCAGGGCCAGCGCGAGCACCAGGAGATAGGTGTGCGGGCGCAGCACGGGGTTGTCGGGGAAGCGGGTCAGCGTCGCGTAGCACACGGCGATGACCGCGAGCACGCCCAGCCACCACCCCTGGCCCGCCCCGTCCGTACGGTCGGCCACCGTGCTCACCAGGGAGAGCACGCCGAACAGCGCCCACGACACCGCGTTCCATCGGTGCAGAGTCCTGGCCCAGAAGGGGGCGGTGGGCATGCCGCCCCCGGGCAGCCCGGTGGTCGACCACGCGATCATGTGCGTCAACATACTGGCGCGTACGGCCGTTCGTCCCGCTGTGGCCCCGGGGCCGCGTGCCCGGCACGGCGTATTCGCCGGGAGGGCCACCAACTGGCCTCGCCCAGCAGCACCATGGCCGACGGCAGGATCATCACGCGGATGACGAAGGCGTCCAGCAGCACCGCGGCGGCCAGGCTGAAGCCGATCTGCTTCATCTCGATCAGGTGCAGGCAGACGAAGCTGGCGAAGACCGTGACCATCACCACCGCCGCGCTCGTCACGACCCCCGCCGAGCTGGTGATGCCGTCCAGCACGGCCTTACGGGTGGGGACTCCGCGCAACGCGGCTTCGCGTATGCGGCTGACCACGAACACCTGATAGTCCATCGAGAGCCCGAAGAGGATCACGAAGAGGAACAGCGGGACGCGGGAGCCGATCGAGCCGGTGGAGGTGAAGCCGAGGAGCCCTTCGGCCCACTCGCCCTGGAAGACCACGACCAGGAGGCCGAGCGCTGCCGCCGCCGACAGCAGGTTGAGCACGACGCCGACCAGGCCGATCACCACCGAGCGGAACGCCCACACCGTCATCAGGAACGTCACCAGCAGCAGGGCACCGACGACGAGGGGCAACTTCGCGTTCTGATGGGCCAGATAGTCGGCATTCCGCGCGACGTCGCCCTCGCCCGTGACGGCGGTCTCCGCGCCGGGGACCCGGCCGAGCGTGGCGGGGATGTGGCGGTGCCGCAGCCGGTCCAGCTCGTCGAGCGAGGCCGGGGAGCCGGGCTTCGCCGAGGACGGCAGCTCCAGCATGCTGATCCGGCCGTCGTCCGCGAGCCGGATGCGGGGCTCGCCCGTGAAGTGCCGCTCGGCCCGGGTCCGTCGCTCCAGCTCGCCCAGGGCGCTCCTGACCTTGTGCTCGCCGCCCGGCGCGGACTTCACCACGACCTGGTGCACGATCCGCAGCTCGGGAAAGCTCGCGTTCATCCGGTCGTACGCACGCATCGCCGGCAGCTCGCGGGAGTGGGTGTCGCGGTCCATCACGCTCAGGTTCATCCCCAGTGCCGGTGCCGCCAGGCCGAGCATCAGCAGCACCGAGACACCGAGGGTGAGCCCGGGGCGCCTGCTCGCGGGCCGCATCAGCGTCTGCCACACGCGGCCTCCGCCGCGCCCGCGCCGCGTCGGGACGGCCGCCGTCCCGGGCGTGGTCGCGCCCGGCGCGATGTCCGGTGTCGCGCCGGGGGCCCCTGCCCGTGCCGCCTTTCGCGCCGCCTTGCGCTCCGCCCGCTTGCCCGCCTTGGTCAGCAGCGCGGGCAGCACCGTCAGCGAACTGGCCACCGCCACGAGGACGACCACGATCGTGCCGGTGGCCAGGGACGAGAAGATGACGTCCGAGACCAGATAGAGCGTCGCGGTGGAGGCCACCACGGCGAGGCCCGAGACGACGACGGCGCGGCCCGAGGTCGCGGCGGCCATCTCCACCAGGGCCTCGGTGCTGAGTCTTCCGTTCGCCCGGGCGCGCTCCTCCCGCTCGCGTTTGAGGAAGAAGAGCGTGTAGTCCACGCCGACGGCCATGCCGATCAGCAGGATGACGTTCGTGCCCACGCCCGCGTCCGGGGAGAAGTGGGAGGCCACCATCGACAGGCCCACGGCGGCGGCGATGGAGGTCAGGGCCAGCACCAGCGGCACCAGCGCCATCATCACCGAGCCGAAGACGAGCATCAGCGTGATCAGGGTGACCGGCAGGGCGACGCGCTCGGTCAGCGCGAGGTCCTCGTCACGCTGCCCGTCCACGCCCTCGCCGATCGACGCGGAGCCTGTCTCCTCCACTCGGAGGCCGGGGTGCCTCTTCCCGACGGCGGCCGTCGCGTCCAGCAGGGGTCCGACATGGTCGGAGGCCTCCAGCTCGGCGGCCTCCATCGTGACGGGGACCCGGATCACCTTGCCGTCGGCTGAGCGGGCCGGGGCGCCCACGCGGGCGACCTCGGGCAGCGCGCGCATCCGGTCCGCGGCCTCGCGGGCGGCGGCACGCGCCTCCTCGCCCGCGGGCGCGCCCGACCGCGCGGAGACCAGCACCTGCTCCACGGGCTCGCGCTGGATGCCCCCTTCGGCGGCCATGGCCTCGGCGCGGCCCGCCTCGCCTATCCGGAAGTCCTCGGTGGTGGCGCTGTGGGTGCCGACCGCGCTGCCCGCGCCGAGGCAGAGCGCGACGAACAGGAACCAGGCGCCGATGGCGCGCCACGGATGCAGCGCGCTCCAGCGGGCGGCGCGGACGGGAAGATTTCTCATGCATCGAGCGTGGCCGTCGGGCCCCCTCCGCCGACACGCTCTCTCGGTTGAACTTCGCGTCAACCGAACGGTTGACTCCGGGGGTTCACCTGCACACACCGTGAGCGGTTCCGCCAGCCGCTCCCCTGCGCGCTCCCCTGCGCGCTCCCCTCCGCGCTCCCCTCCGCGCGGTGTCGGTGAGAGCGGGCGCAGCCGCCGCCGTCGTCAGCCGAACCAGCGGCTCGGCGTCACGCCCGTCGCGCGCCGGAAGGCGGCGACGAAAGCGCTCGCCGAGCCGTAACCGACGCGGTGTGCCACCGACTCGACCGTCAGCCCCTCCGCGAGGAGCGGCACCGCGAGCTGCATCCGCAGCCGCTCCCGCCACCGCCCGAAGCTCACCCCCGTCTCCTCGACGAAGAGCCGCGCCAGGGTCCGGGCTCCGGCGCCCACCTCCGAACCCCACTCCGCAAGCGTCCTGTTGTCCGAGGGGTCGGCCGTCAGCGCGTCCGCGACCGCGCGCGTACGGGCGTCCCTGGGGCGGGTCACGGAGACGCTCGCCACCGGCGCGGGGGTGAGCGCGTCGAAGAGCACCGCCTCCGCCCGGCCCCGCGCCCACTCGTCGAGACCGTCGTCGTGAAGGTGCTCGATCAGCGCCCGCAGCAGCGGTGTCACCTCGACGACGGTCGGTTCCGTCCATGTCACGGGGCAGCGCTCCGGTTTCACGTACGGGCTGCGCATCACCGCGGTGCCCGCGGCGCCCGTCGCGTGCGGGACGCCCGCCGGGATCCACAGCGCCAGTGAGGGCGGCAGCAGCCAGGCGCCGCGTGCCGTCCTGACGTGCAGCAGCCCGCTGTACGACCACGCCAACTGGTGTGCCTTATGGCGGTGTTCCTCGAACCACGTGCCCTTGGGCAGCGAGAACGTGCCGATGACGATCGCGGGGAGCCGCTCACGGCCGCTGGTGCCGTCGGCCGTACTGTCGGCCGTCCCGTCGGTGCACGCGCCTGTGGCCATGGCGGCGCAGCGTACCCTCCGTCAGTGGAGGAGCTTGAGGCCCACCACTCCGCCCACGATCAGCAGCAGGCACAGCAGACGCGCCGCCGTCACCGGATCGCCGAGGACGGCCATCCCGTAGATCGCCGTGCCGACGGCGCCGATGCCGACCCACACCGCGTAGGCCGTGCCCAGAGGGATGTGCGTCACCGCGTACGCGAGTCCCGCCATGCTGCCCGCGAGCGCGACCAGGAAGAGCACGGACGGGCCCAGCCGGTGGAAGTTCCGGGACGCCTCCAGGGCGGTCGCCCACAGCGTCTCCAGACACCCCGACACGATCAGCACACCCCACGCGAGGGCCATACGGCACTCCCCTCCGTCCTCAGCAGTGATCTCCGCTCCAGGTGATCACAGCGGGGGCGGAGCCGCACCAGGGGCCGTACCGGGGGCCGCTCCAGGAGCCACGCCAACGGCCGTACCAGGGGATGCGCCCGAGGCGCGCAGGGCGAGCAGTTCCGGAGCCAGCAGCTTCGCCCGGTGCCGTCCCGTGGAGATCAGTCCCTGTGCGCGCAGCCGTCCCAGGGCGCGGCTGACCGTGACCCGGGTGACGCCCAGCAGCTCGGCGAGCGCCTGATGGGTGGGGAGCGCGGCTTCCCCGTTCCCGGGCGCGGCTTCAAGGAGCCACAGGGCGAGCCGGGCCTCGCTGGGAAGTGTGGCCAGGGACGCGAATTCCGTCTGCCCCGCGCGTACCTGGGAGGCGAGCGTACGCAGAACGTGCCGCCGTACGGCCCGTAGGTCGTCGGTGGCAGGGGCACCCGTCGTAGCTCACGCCAAGAGGTGCCCGTATCGGCTGATACAGACCCGGCCATCCGGCGAGCCTAGCGTCGCCCCCATGCTGATTCTCGAACTGGCCTTCACCGCGGCCCCGGAGCGCCTCGCCGCCCGCCCCGCGCACCGTGACGTACTGGCACGCCTGCGTGCCGAGGGGCGTCTCCTGGCAGCGGGCCCCTGGGAAGACGATTCGGGTGCGCTCCTGGTGTTCACCGTCGACCGCGCGGAACTGGACCGCCTGATGGACGACGACCCGTACTACCGCACCCCCGGGGTGGAGGTCGTCCGGATCCGCGCGTGGTCGCCCGTGGTGGGCCCGCCCGCCTCGCCGGACCCGGTCGTCCGCCCACCCCGGACGGACGGTCGTGAGCACGGTCCTGATGGCCGTCTCGCTACATCAGTCGGCCCTTACGGCCATGGTGGACGCCTCAGGCGGACGCCTAGCGTCGCCGTATGCCGATGAACAGGGCACATCGCAAACTGTGCAGCTCCGAGGAGTGGGCCACCGCCGTACGGGACCGGATCCTCCCGTGGTCGCTCGACGGGATCGAACTGGGCGACGACGTCGTGGAGATCGGCCCCGGCTACGCGGCCAACCTGCGCGTCCTCGTGGAGCGCGTCCCCCGTCTGACCGCCGTCGAGATCGACGAACGCACCGCGCGGCAACTGGAGAGCGACTGGGGAGAACGGGCGCGGATCCTGCACGCCGACGGCGCTGACATGCCGTTGCCGGACGCGTCGTTCTCCTCCGTCGTCTGCTTCACGATGCTGCACCACGTGCCGACCAGGGAGCAGCAGGACCGGATCTTCGCCGAGGCGTACCGGGTGCTGCGGCCCGGGGGAGTGTTCGCGGGCAGCGACAGCCAGATGAACTTCCGGTTCCGGCTGCTGCACATCGGCGACACCATGAACGTCGTCCGGCCGGGCGGGCTGCCCGCGCGGCTGGAGGCGGCGGGGTTCGAGAACGTCGGCGTGGACCTGCACCCGGAGACGGGCGGCATGAGGTTCAGGGCGTACCGCCCCGACCGCCCTCCCCGTCCGTAGGCTCCGCCGCGTCCCCCTCAGAGGTCTCGTTCTCAGGGGCCTCGTCCGCGGCCTTGAGGGCCTCCTCCAGCTCCTCGCGGAGCCGCGAGGCGTCGTAGCGCCGGACGCCGGGGCCGAGGACCCTGTCGGCCGTCTCGTGGGACTTCTCCTCGACCTCGGCGACCAGGACCGTGCTGCCCGGGGGCACCTCGTCCGCCAGCTCCTCCAGCGCCGCGTTGGTCTCGGCGGCGCGGCGGGCGTCCTGGCTCCCGCCGATCAGGCCGCCGGCGCCGAATCCGATCATGACGCCGACGGGCCCGCCGAGCAGTCCGACCAGCGCCCCGACGAGCCCGCCCACCGCGAAGCCGGAGGCCGAGCTGGTGTGGTCGACGTCGCCGGGGACATCGAGGTTTCCGTCGGCGTCCCGGGCGATGACGCGGGCCTCGCGCAGCTTCAGCTCGCCCGCGTCGTGGGCGGCGACGAGGTCGTCGAGGGCGGCCGTGGCCGCGTCCGTGCCCCGGTCGGTGAAGTCGGAGAAGAGGATGTTTTCCGTCATACGCCCACCATGTGCGCTCACGGCGCGTACGGCATCTCCGCCCGGCGTACACGCTCCGGCGTACGGGGACTCCGTACTGGCGCCCGTGGCCTCGGTCAGGTGAGGGTGATGCCATGAGCATCGCGTTCCTCTTCCCCGGGCTGGGCTCGCAGCGTCCCGGCATGCTGCACCGGCTACCCGACACCGCCGCCTCCGCGACCGTGCTGGCCGAGGCCGAATGGGGGCACCCGGGAGGGATCGCGGAGCTGGACACCGCCGAGTCGCTGGAGGAGTCGGAGGTCGCGCGGCACGTCTCGCTGTTGATCGCGGGCGTGGCGGGGGCGCGGGCGCTGATCGAGGACGAGGAGGTGCAGCCGTCGTACGTCGCCGGGCACGGCCTGGGGGGCTACGCGGCGGCCGTCGTCGCCGACGTGCTCACCTTCGAGCAGGCCCTGCGGGCCGTACGGCTCCGGGGCGAGCTGCTGGAGCGCGGGGAGGAGTCCGAGCACGACATCGGCATCCGGCTGGCCCAGCACCTGGCCACCATCAAGCGCCTCCCGCAGGCGCTGCCCTATGTCACCGGTACGGAGGGCCGCTGTCTGCGCGGCGAGACCAATGCCGTCTTCGACGACCTGGCACGTTCTGTCGCCCTGCCGGTCCTGTGGGACGAGATGGTGTCCGCGCTCCGTACGGAAGGGGCGGAGACGTTCGTGGAGATGCCGCCCGGACGGGTGCTCACCGGACGGCTGACGGAACAGGACGACGCGCCGCGTGCCGTATCGGTCGAGGAACGGGGCATCGCGGAGGCCGCCGAGTACGCGCGGGGCGAGACCGGCGAGGCGTGGCCCGAGGTATGGCCCGAGGCGTGACCCATCTCCTGCGGGACGGGACGGGGCGGCGTGGCGTGGTCGGCCCTACGGGGCGAGCGACTGGAGCGTCTTCTTGGTGAACTCGTCCAGGGGGTAGAAGAGTTCGATCGCCAGCTCCGAGAGAGTGACGTCCGCGGGTGAGCCGAACGTCGCCATCGTGCTGAACATCGTCAGCTCGCCCAGGGGCGTGCGCACCCGCAGCGGCACCTGGAAGGGCCCCGCTCCCAGGGCCGTACCGCCGTCCCGTTCCTCCTCGTATCCCTCGGGGTCGGGATACGCGCGCACCTCCTCGTACAGGGCGCGCAGTTCCGCGTCGCCCGTGGCGTCGACCTGGCGCAGCAGCCGTTCGAGGAAGAGGGCGCGCACCTCGTCCAGGTTCACCAGGCTGGAGGCGAGGCCCTCGGGGTGCAGGGCGAGCCGGAAGACGTTCGGCTCCGGCTCCAGCAGGTGCTGGGGCACGCCCTGTGTGAGGACGGGCATGGCACGGTTCCCCGCCAGCACGTTCCAGCAGCGGTCCACCACGACCGCCGGATACGGCTCGTGCCCCTCCAGCATCATGTCGAGCGCGGAACGGACGGACGCCATCTCCTCGTCGTCCAGGCTGCTCTCCTGGTACGCGGGCGCGTAGTCGGCGGCCAGCAACAGGGTGTTGCGCTCGCGCAGCGGGACGTCCAGTGCCGCCGCCAGCCTGAGCACCATGTCGCGGCTGGGGCGCGCGCGTCCCGTCTCGACGCACGACAGGTGCCGCGCGGACGTGTCCGCCTGGAGGGCGAGTTCGAGCTGGCTCAGCCTGCGCCGCTGCCGCCAGCCGCGCAGCAGGGCGCCCACACGTGACCGTCGCTCCGGGGGCGCCCCACGGCGCTGTGCGTCCATGGACGGAGCCTAACCAGGGGGTGGTCAGAGCGGCCATGACCTGGGAGGTCATTGAGATCGCGCACCGCGCGGTGCGACCGTCCCGTCAGCGGCGCCCCGACAGGGCCGCCGCCCGCAGACGAAGGAGGCCCCCATGTCCGTCCCGACCACCACGGCACCCCGTACGGCGGCCGGAAGCGCCCGGAAGGACCTGCTGCGCACGAGCCTGCGGATCGACAGTTGGAGCACGGCGTTCTTCGGCGTCTTCCTGCTGGCGGGCGCGGCCTGGCTGGAGGGGCCGCTCGGGCTGCCCCCGCACTGGTCGGTACCGTTCGGTGTCGCCATGCTGGGCGGCGCCGCGGCGCTCGCCCTGATCGCCGGTTACCCCGTCGTCCCCGACCGTCTCGCCCGTGCGGTCGTCGTACTGAACGCTGTGTCCGCCGTGGCCATGGTCGTCCTCGTCTTCACGGGCGTCCTGCCGGTGAACGGGCTGGGGACCGTCTTCCTCGTCATGGGTGCCGTCGCGGTCACGGTCTTCGCCGAGCTGGAGTACGTCGGCCTCCGGCGTCAGCGGAACGGGGCGTAGGGGCCCGGCCCGCCAGGGCGCGGCCAGAGGGCGCAGCCAGGGCGCCGCCGGGGAGCCCCGCTGCCGGGGAGCCCCGCCGGGACCCTTCTAGGACAGCAGGCGCTGCTCCTTGGCGACGGCGACCGCGCCGGCCCGGGTGTCGACGCCGAGCTTGTCGTAGATCCGGCCCAGGTGCGTCTTGACCGTGGCCTCGCTGATGAACAGGGCACGGGCGATCTCCCGGTTGCCCAGCCCGCGCGCGAGCTGGCCCAGGATGTCCAGCTCGCGGCCCGTCAGCGCGGGCCGCGGGTCGCGCATCCGGGCCATCACCCGGTGCGCCACGGGCGGCGACAGTGCCGTACGGCCCTCCGCCGCCGCGTGGATCGCCGAGAACAGCTCGTCGGGGCGCTCGGCCTTCAGCAGATAGCCGATCGCGCCCGCCTCGATGGCACGGGTGATGTCGGCGTCCGTGTCGTACGTGGTCAGCACCAGGACGCGCGGTACGGCGCCCTCGCCGCCGGTGCCCTCCTCCGCCTGTCCGAGGATGCGCCGGGTGGCCTCCACGCCGTCGATCCCGGCGCCGAGCTGGAGGTCCATCAGGACCACGTCGGGGCGCAGGCTCGCCGCCATGGCGACGGCCTCCTCGCCGCTTCCCGCCTCCCCGGCGACCTCGACGCCGGGGGCGCTGCCGAGCAGGGCGCGCAGCCCGGCCCGTACGACGGCGTGGTCGTCGCACAGCAGCAGCCGTACGGGACGCTGATCGGTCATGACGCGGGCTCCCAGGGGATCGCGGCGGACAGGACGGTGCCCTCGCCGGGCGCGGACTCCACCGTCAGCGTGCCCCCGAACTGCCGGACACGCGCACGCATGGCGGGCAGCCCGTGGCCGCGGGACGCTCCGGAGGGTGCCGCCGAAGGGTCGAAGCCCGCGCCGTCGTCGGCCACGTCCAGCACGACCTGGTCGCCCAGGAAGCTGAGGGTCAGCCCGGCAGCCGTGGCGCCCGCGTGCTCCCGCACGTTCGCCAGCGCCCCCTGGGCGACACGCAGCAGCGCCGCCCGCACGCCGTCCGGGAGCGGCACGGGGGCGCCCTCCAGGTGGAACCGGACCTCCGGGCCTCCCTGGGCCCGCTCGCGGGCCGCCAGCTCCCTCAGGGCGGCGTCCAGCGGGGTGCCGCCCGCCAGCTCGGCGGGCGCGAGGTCGTGGACGAAGCGGCGGGCCTCGGCGAGGTTCCGCGCCGCCGTCTCCTCGGCCGTACGGACGTGGGCGCGCGCCGAGCCGGGGTCGGTGTCCCAGGTGCGGTCGGCCGCCTGGAGCAGCATCTGCTGACTGGACAGGCCCTGCGCGAGGGTGTCGTGGATCTCCATCGCGAGCCGCTGCCGCTCGGCCAGGGTGCCTTCGCGCCGTTCCGTGGCGGCCAGTTCGCGACGGGTGCGCAGCAGGTCGTCGATGAGGGCGCGCTGCCGAGCTGTCTGGCGCTCCATATAGACGAAGATCGCGGTGGCCAGCGCCGCGACGGCGGGCGGGGCCAGCACCAGGTTCGGGTCGAACTTCTCGGCGAGCTGGAGCTGCGCCACGACCACCAGGGCCGTCAGCAGCGCCACGAGCGGAACGGCCGCACGGGCCGGAAGGGTGCGCAGACCCGTGTAGATCAGCGGAACGGCGCACCAGGCGAAGCTGGGCGCCAGAAGCACCAGCACGACCCAGGTCGCCACGACGCCCCCGAGCCGGCACCGGTGCCGCACGGACGCCCTCCGAGGGGCCTCCGCGCCCCCGCGGGGGCTGCGGGTGCTGCCGGGGCTCCCTGGGCCGAGGGCCGGGCCCAGCACGTAGAACAGGGCGAGGGCGACGCTCAGCGCGATGACCCAGGGCGTGCGGGGCTGCCCCGGATGGTTGAGCAGGTACCGGAAGAGCGAGGCGCCGAGCAGCAGGAAGAACGCCGCGTGGATGACGGGGGCGAGCCAGCGCGCGTCGGGGTCGCCGGAAGGCTCGCCGGTCGTCGTCTCGCCGTTTTCGCTGTGCACACAGCAGTCCTAGCCCGGGCGGAGCGGCCCGCGCATCAGCCGATCGGTTGACCCGCCAGTCAGCCGTTCCGCGACCCGACGGCAGCCGGTACGCCGACCCTCCTGGGCCTTTTCCCTCCCGACGATGGAGTCACGGATCGGAAAGCACGACCCGCACCCCGAAGGGCCCACGCCCAATGGGCACGACCCACACTCCCAAGGAGCACCCCATGCGGAACACCCACAAGATCGCCGGTATCGCCGTCGGCGCCGTCGCCCTCGCGGGGCTGGGCACCTTCGGCGCCGTCTCGGCGACCGCCTCGCCCTCGTCCTCGCAGGCCGCCCCGGCCGCCGCCCAGGCCAAGGGCAACGTCGGCGGCAAGGACGTGACGACCTCCACCCACCTGTCCGTCGACGCGGCCACCAAGGCGGCCGAGGCCACCCTGGACGCCGCCGAGAAGGACGGCCAGAAGGTCTCCGTCGCGGTCGTCGACCGCAACGGCAACACGATCGTCACCCTGCGCGGCGACGGCGCGGGCCCGCAGTCCTACGAGTCCGCGGAGAAGAAGGGCTACACCGCCGTCTCCTGGAACGCGCCCACCTCCGAGCTGGTCAAGCGGCTCGACAAGGCCCCGACCCTGAAGGACATCCCCGGCACCCTCTTCCTGGCGGGCGGCGCTCCTGTCCAGGCCAAGGGCGCGCCCATAGCGGGCATCGGCGTCGCGGGCGCCCCCAGCGGCGACCTGGACGAGAAGTTCGCGCAGGCGGGAGTCGCCGCGCTCGACCGCTGACGCGGAAGCCGCGCGCCAAGGGCCGACAGGTACGGCTGGCACGGCAGGTACGCCAAGGACCGGCAGCAACGGCAAGGAACGGCCAGGCGCGGCAAGGAACGGCAAGGAACCGAGGAAGGAAGGGCAGGTGAGGGCGGTGAGATCCTGGCGGATCATGGCACCCGTGAGAAGGGCCCTGGGGCTGATGCTGGCCGGGACCCTGTGCGCGGCGGCGCTCGCGGCCTGCACGACTCAGGGCGGGAGCGGCTCCGGGAAGCCGAAGCGCTCCGCGTCCACCGGGACACCGTCGGCGTCGTCGGCGTCCCCGTCCCCGGGCGCCGACGACGCCCTCCTGAGGGCGGCCGAGGACGGCGACGCCGAGGGCGTACGGAAGGCCGTCAAGGCGGGCGCCGACCTGGAGACCCGCGACGACAAGGGCCGTACGCCCCTGCTGCTGGCCTCCCTCGGCGATCATGTCGAGGCCGCGCGCGTGCTCGTACGGGAGGGCGCCGACCCCGACGCGCAGGACGAGCGCCGCGACAGCGCGTGGCTCGTCACGGGGGTCACGGGCAGCGCCGCCATGGCGCGCGTCCTGATCCCCGGGGGCCCGGACTACGGCGTCACCAACCGGTACGGCGGCACCTCGCTCATCCCGGCCGGCGAGCGGGGCCATGTCGCGTACGTCCGGGAGGTGCTGCGCAGTACCGACATCAAGGTGAACCACGTCAACAGGCTCGGCTGGACCGCCCTGTTGGAGGCGGTGATCCTCGGTGACGGCGGGACCGACCACCAGAAGGTCGTCGCCCTGCTGCTCGACGCCGGGGCCGACCGCGATCTGGCGGACAAGGACGGCGTGACGCCCCTGCAGCACGCGGAACGGCGCGGCTACGGGGAGATCGCACAGCTCCTCCGGAAGAACTGAAGCGCCGGAAACCGGCGGCCCAGGAAGGTGCGGCCCTCAACCGGGAAGGTGCGGCCTCTTTAAGAGGCCGCACCTTCCCGCTTGGCGTGGTTCAGCTCTTGCGCAGTGGCTTGACGAAGCAGCGGCTCTCGTCGTGGAAGCGGTAGTGGCCGAACTTCTCTTCTGCCGGTATGTACCCGGAGGACCCGTAGAGGGCGATCGCCTCGGGCTGCTCGATGCCGGTCTCCAGCACCATCCGGGAGCGCCCGGCCTGCCGCGCGTCCTCCTCCAGGGCGGCCAGTATCCGGCGGGCCAGCCCGAGGCCGCGGGCCTCGCGTACGACGAACATCCGCTTCAGTTCGGCGTCGCCGTCCGCGTAGTTCTCCTCGTCCGCGTCCATCGCGCGCCAGCCGCCCGTCGCCAGCGGCCTGCTGGCGTCGTCATAGGCGAGGAGGTACAGGCCGCGCGGCGGCGCGAACATCGACGGATCGAGCGGAGTGGCGTCGCCCTCCGGATCGCCGTACCGGGCGGCGTACTCCTGGAGCACGATGTCGTTGAGCTTCATCGCGTCGGGGTGGTCGAAAGGGACGGGAACGATCCGCATGCCTGGAATCGTAAGTGGCTCCTGAGGCGTTGCGGCGGCCGTGCGTGTGAGGTCCGGCACACCACGGGCCCTCCCGGCGCGCACCGTTCCTCCGCGTAAGCTGCTGGACCGAGCGCGACCCGGAGCAAGCGGAGCAAACTGTGATCAAGGTGACGACGGTCAACGTCAACGGGCTGCGGGCAGCCGCCAAGAAGGGCTATGCGGAGTGGCTGGCGGCCACCGACGCGGACGTGGTGTGCCTCCAGGAGGTACGCGCCGAGCCGCACCAGCTCCCCGACGCCATCCGTGAGCCGGAGGGCTGGCACGCCGTCTGGGCGCCCGCAGCGGCCAAGGGGCGCGCGGGTGTGGCACTGCTCACACGGAGCGAGCCCACGCGGGTCCGGGTGGGCTTCGGCACGGCCGAGTTCGAGGAGTCCGGGCGGTACGTGGAGGCCGAGCTGCCGGGTGTGACCGTCGCCAGCCTCTACCTCCCCTCCGGCGAGGTCGGCACGGAGCGGCAGGACGAGAAGGAGCGGTTCATGGCCGCTTTCCTGCCGTATCTGCGGGAGCTGCGCGAGAAGGCGGCGGCCGACGGGCGCGAGGTCGTCGTCTGCGGCGACTGGAACATCGCGCACCAGGAGGCCGACCTGAAGAACTGGCGCGCGAACCGCAAGAACGCCGGTTTCCTGCCCGAGGAGCGCGCCTGGCTCTCCCAGGTCTTCGACCCGGCCGACGGCGGCTACACGGACGTCGTGCGGGCCCTGCACCCCGATGTGGCCGGGCCGTACTCGTGGTGGTCGTACAGGGGCCGCGCCTTCGACAACGATTCGGGCTGGAGGATCGACTACTGCGTCGCCACCCCGGGGCTCGCCGCGAAGGCCGTCGAGGCGCGTGTGGAGCGCGCCGCGAGCCACGACGAGCGCTGGAGCGACCACGCGCCCGTCACGGCGGTCTTCGACCACTGAGGGACCCACGGGGACCCGCTGGGGGATCCCCAGGGATACAGGGACCCACTGAGGATCCACTGAGGCCTTCGCCGGCTCTTCCGGGGCCTGCGGGCATGGGGTCTTGCGGGGCCTGGGGTGGCGGCGCCACTGTGGGGCTCGCGCGGGGCAAGGGAGCCCCGCACGCTGGGGAGGTGGCCCATGGCTCCGCTCGTACTGCCGCACAGCCGCGTCGGCGAGGGACCGCACCATGTGATCGCCGTGCACGGCTGGTTCGCGGACCGCGGTGCCTACGAGGGAATACTGCGCGCCGTGGACCGCGAGTCGTTCAGCTACGCGATCCCGGATCTGCGCGGCTACGGCGAGGTGCGGGACGCCGAGGGCGAGTTCACCACCGCCGAGGCGGCGGCCGACCTGCTCGCCCTGGCCGACGCGCTCCAGTGGGACCGTTTCTCCCTGGTCGGGCACTCCATGGGCGGCAAGGTCGCCCAGCGCGTGCTGGCCCTCGCGCCCGGAAGGGTGCGCAGGATCGTCGGGGTCTCACCGGTGCCCGCCGGGGCGCTCCAGTTCAGCGAGGAGGCGCGCGACCTGTTCGCGCACGCCGACGAGCGCCCGGGGAACCGCAGGGCCATCATCGACTTCACCACCGGCGGCCGCCATCCCGACGCCTGGCTCGACGCGATGGTGCGTACGTCCCAGGAGGTCAGCGACCAGAAGGCGTTCCGTGCCTGGTTCTCCTCCTGGGCGGACGAGGACTTCCGTGAGCAGATCGAGGGCGCGGAGCTGCCCGTACGGGTGGTGGTCGGCGCGCACGACCCGGAGCTGAACGCCGACGCGATGCGCGCCACCTGGCTCGCCTGGTACCCGAACGCGGACATGGTCGAGCTGCCGGGCGCGGGCCACTACCCGGCGGACGAGACCCCGCTCGAACTCGTCCGCGCGGTCGAGGACTTCCTGCGCGCGGACGGCTGAGGGACCCCGGTGCGCGCGGCCGTTCCCGACGTGTTCGACCCGCGCCGGTACGCGGCGGGGATCCCGCACGGCGATTTCCGCCTCCTGCGCGACGAGCACCCCGTGGCCTGGCAGGAGGAGCACGCGGTACTCGGCTGGCCCGAGGGGCCCGGCTTCTGGGCGGTGACCCGGCACGCGGACGTGCTGCGGGTGCTGCGCTCCCCGGACGAGTTCTCCTCTCACGAGGGTGCCACGCAGATCCGTGACCCCGACCCGGAGGACCTGCCGTTCATCCGGCGGATGATGCTCAACCAGGACCCGCCCGCCCACAACAGGCTGCGCACACTGGTCAGCCGCGCGTTCACCCCGCGCCGCGTGGAACGGTTCGAGGCGGACGTACGGGCGCGGGCGCGGCGGCTGCTGGCGACGGCCCGGGACGAGGCCCGCGAGCGGGGGAGCTGCGACGTCGTGGGCGCCGTCACCGACGACTACGCGCTGCTCAACCTGTCCGACCTGCTGGGCGTGCCGCCCGGCGACCGGGGGCTGCTGCTCAAATGGACCGAGCGGATCATCGGTTACCAGGACCCCGAGCAGGCCGTCACCGTTCTCGGCCCGGACGGCCGCCCCGCCAATCCGCGTTCCCCGGCCATGCTGGGCGAGATGTTCGCCTATGCACGCGCCCTGGCCGCCCATAAGCGCGACCATCCGGCGGACGACGTGATGACGGCCCTGGCGACGGAACTGACCGGTGCCGAACTGGAGATGTTCTTCTTCCTGCTGACCGTCGCGGGAAACGACACCGTACGCAGCGCCGCCCCCGGCGGTCTCCTCGCCCTGGCCGACCATCCGTCCGCCCAGCGCGAGCTGCGCGGACGCGTGGGGGCGGGCGACACCCCGGCCGTCCGGCGCGCGGTCGAGGAACTGCTGCGCTGGCACACTCCAGTACTCACCTTCCGCCGTACGGCCGTAAGGGACACCGAACTGGCCGGACAGCGCGTCCGCGCGGGCGAGAAGGTCGTCGTCTTCCACGCCTCGGCCGACTTCGACGAACGCGTCTTTCATGAACCGCACCGGATAAACCTCGCCCGCGACCCCAATCCCCACCTGGCCTTCGGCGAGGGCCCCCACGTCTGCCTGGGCGCCCACTTCGCCCGCCTCCAGCTCCGCGTCCTCCACGAGGAAGCGGCCCGGACCCTCCCGCCGTACGCCCGCGTCCCGGGCCCGGAGGGCGAGGTCCGGCGGCTGGTCTCGAACTTCATCCACGGGGTGAAGAGGCTGCCCCTGCGCCTGGCCGAGGGGGCGGAGGGCGCAGCGGAGAGGTGACGCGACACCGACGCCGACACCGACGCCGACGTCGGCACCGGCGTCCGTTCCGGCCCGCCATGCGCCTCCCGCGCGCAACGGTGCGCCTCTTCTCGCTCCCCCTCGGTGCGGCGCCAAAGTGAGAGGTACGCCGCACAGATGTGCGGGATCTGTGGGTGCGGCAGGGAGAATCGCAACCCTGTAGGGGGCGACGATGGACCTTCTCGCGCTCGGCCCGCTGGAACTCTGGGACCAGGGGCGGCAGTTCGACCTCGGCCCCGTGAAGCAGCGCCGTGTCCTCGCCGCCCTGCTCCACGCGCGGGGCGAACCGGTCCCCGTCGAGACCCTCGTGGCCCGTGTCTGGAGCACGCCCCGGCGCCCCGTGGACCCCGAGGCGCCCCTCCAGGGCTACGTCGCCCGGCTGCGCTCCGTCCTGTACGAGGCGGGAGGCGGCCGTCTCGGCATCGACCGGCCGTCCCATGGCTGCTACCGGCTCCGGTTCGACCCCGAGGACGTCGATCTTCTGCGCTTCCAGCGGCTGCGCCGGGAGG
This sequence comes from Streptomyces albiaxialis, assembly GCF_039530985.1. Classification (NCBI taxonomy): domain Bacteria; kingdom Bacillati; phylum Actinomycetota; class Actinomycetes; order Kitasatosporales; family Streptomycetaceae; genus Streptomyces; species Streptomyces albiaxialis. The sequence continues at coordinate 225,783 of NZ_BAAAPE010000001.1, read as the reverse complement.
CGGCGGCCGCCGCGGAACGGGGCGACCGCCAACTGGCCGTCGGCAAGCTGCACACCGCCGAGAACGAGTGGTCGGGCGAACCGCTGACGGAGTTCACCTGCGACTGGGCGAGGGCGCTGCGTGCCCGGCTGCGGGAGGAGCGGCGGCGGGCCCAGCGGGAGCGGCTCTTCCTGGAGATGGAGATGGGCCGCCATGCCGCCGTCCTCGGCGAGCTTCACGAGCTGGCCGCCCGGCGCCCTTCCGACTCCCTCGCCCCGCTCGACCAGCGGAGCATCCGGCTGCTGCTCCTCGCCATGTACCGATCGGGGAAGGCCCGCTAGGGCGTCCCCTCCCCGCCCTCTCCCCGCAGCCACTCCTCCAGTTCCGCGCGTACGCGGCGGTCCAGGGCCAGGCCCAGTTCGGCTTCGACCACGGCCTTGGAGAGGGGGCCGACGCGTTCCAGGAGGTCGGTCACGGCGGCGGGGTCCGTCGTGTCGACGCGGGGGAGGAGGTGGGAGCGGAAGAGGCGGGCGAAGGTGGCGGCGATGGTGTCGGTCTGGGAACGCAGCTCACGGCCCGCGGCGAGGACGTCGGCCAGCGGGATGCCCTTGTCGACCAGTTGGGCGGAGGCTTCGAGGAGGCGGCGGCTGGCGTGGACGAAGCCGTCGCCCTCGACGGCGACGTAGCCGATGTCGAGGGACGCGGCGAGGTTCTCCGCGGTGATCTCCTCGTCGCCGAAGTAGGCGGCCAGTTCCTCGGGGGTGAGGCGGACCGGGGTCTCCTCCGAGAACGGGGTGGTGAAGGACGAGTCGAGGCCCAGGAGTTCGGCGGCGGCGCGGTCGTCGCGGCCCTTCTCGAACGCCGTCATCAGGTCGGCGATGCCGCCCAGCGTGTGGCCCCGTGCGAGGAGGGCCGTGATGGTGCGCAGGCGGGCGAGGTGGTGGTCGTCGTACCAGGCGATACGGCCCTCGCGGCGGGGCGGTGGGAGGAGTTTGCGCTCGCGGTAGAAGCGCAGGGTGCGGGGGGTGATGCCCGCGGCCTCCGCGAGTTCGGACGCCCGGTACTCGCGCGGGCCGCCGACCGCCGCGGTCCCGGTGCCGCCGACCGCCGCGGTCCCGGTGCCGCCGACCGCCGCGGTCCCGGTGCCGCCGACCGCCGCGGTCCCGGTGCCGCCGACCGCCGCGGTCCCGGTGCCGGCTCCGTTCCCGGCGTCGGCCCCAGGCTCGACGCCCGATCCCGTCCCGGATTCGGGCGCCGTCCCGGTCCCCGTTCCCGTCCCGGCTCCGGCCCTGACCCCCGCCGCGTCCGTTCCGTCCGCGCTCTCTGTGCTGGGTTGCTCGTTCGCGCTCGCCACGTGCTCAGCCTATGTCTCCCGGCGCACGGGCCCCGGGGGTGCGACCGGCGGTAACTTTCCTCGGCGCGACCCCTACCCATCAGTATGCCGCTGCCCTACTCTCCCGATAGTGCCAGTGATTACTGGCACGGTTCGGACGGGTTCGGAATCTCGCGGGAGGCGGCGTATGGCGGCCGGGAGTGTGGTCAAGGAGAGCGAGGAGCGGAACGGACGCGCGCTGCCCTCGCACGTACGGGTGGCGGTGGTCGGCTCCGGGTTCGGCGGGCTCGGCGCGGCCGTACGGCTGCGGCGCGCGGGTGTGAGCGACTTCGTGATCCTGGAGCGGCGGGAGGCCATCGGCGGGACCTGGCACGACAACACCTATCCCGGGTGTGCCTGCGACATCCCGTCGCACCTCTACTCGTTCTCGTTCGCGCCCAATCCGCACTGGCCGAGGTCGTACGCGCCGCAGAACGAGATCCGGGAGTACCTGGAGGGCGTGACCGACACCTTCGGGCTGCGCCAGCATCTGCACCTCCGTACCGAGGTCCAGCAGATGATGTGGGACGCCGAGGAGCTGCACTGGCGGGTCGAGACCTCGCGCGGCAGCCTCACCGCCGACGTCGTCGTCTCGGCGACCGGGCCGCTGTCGGCGCCGAAGACGCCGGACATCCCCGGGCTCGACACCTTCGAGGGCAAGGTCGTGCACTCGGCGACCTGGGACCACGACTACGACCTGCGGGGCAAGCGCGTCGCCGTGATCGGCACGGGTGCCTCGGCGATCCAGATCGTTCCCGCGATCCAGCCCGTCGTGGACCGCCTCACCGTCTTCCAGCGCACCCCGGCCTGGGTGATCCCGCGGGGTGACCGGCGCATCACCGGCTTCGAGCGCCGGCTGCACAGCAAGCTGCCGAGCACCCAGAAGCTGCGCCGGTTCGCACTGTGGGGCGCGCTGGAGATGGGAACGCAGGTCTACGCGAACCACCCCAAACTGCTCGCCGGGCTGGAGAAGCTGGCCACCGCGCACATGAAGCGCGCCGTCAAGGACCCCGAGCTGCGCCGCAAGCTCACCCCCGACTACCGGATCGGCTGCAAGCGCACGCTGGTGTCCGACGACTACTATCCGGCGCTCGCACAGCCCAACACCGACCTCGTCGACTCGGGCCTCAAGGAGATCCGCGGCAACACCCTCGTCGCCGCCGACGGGCGCGAGGTCGAGGTCGACGCGATCGTCTTCTGCAGCGGCTTCTACGTCTCCGACATGCCCGTCGCCGAGTACGTGAAGGGCACGGACGGGGAGACGCTCGCGGAGTCCTGGGCCGAGGACGGGATGAACGCGCTGCGCGGCACGGCCACCACCGGGTTCCCCAACTTCCTGTTCGTCATAGGCCCCAACACGGGGCTCGGCAGCAGCTCGATGATCCTGATCATCGAGGCCCAGCTCAACTACATCGTCGACTACGTCCGCAAGCTCGACACCCTCGGCGGCGGAGCCCCCGGCGACAAGGTCGCGCTCGACGTCCGGCCGATCGCGCAGCACCGCTACAACACCCGGCTGCGCGAACGTATCAAGGGCAGCGTCTGGCAGACCGGCTGCACGAGCTGGTACCTCGACGCCGAGGGCCGCCCCGTCGCGGTCTGGCCCGGGACGACGGGCGAGTTCCGGAAGATCACCCGCGAGGTCTGGCTGGAGGAGTACGAGGTGCTGCGGGCCGCGCCCCGGAACGGTCAGGGGCCGTCCGGCCGGCGCCGCAAGGCGCCCCTGCTCGCGGGGAGCACCAGCCGCGCCACCGCCACCGCTACCGCCGCCTCCACGGCCACCACCAGCACCAGCACCAGCACCAGTACGAGCGCCGTCCAGGCCGCCGACGCACCGGAGGGGAACGACCGATGAGCGCCAGGACGACAGGACCCGCGCGCCGCGCCGGCCTCACCGGGGCGTACGCCCCGCCCGCGCCCGACCGCGAACTCGTCGCCCGCTCCGGCGACGGCATCCGCTTCCCCGTCGAGGTCTACGGCCGCGACGACGCGCCTGCCGTCGTGCTCACGCACGGCTGGACCTGCAACACGCACTTCTGGGCGCCCGTCATCCGCGACCTGACCGCGAGCGGATACCGCGTCGTCGCGTACGACCAGCGCGGCCACGGCCGCAGCCCGGCGGCCCGTACCCCCAAGGCGTACAGCACCGCCATGCTCGCCGACGACCTGTGCGCCGTGCTCGACGCGGCGCTGGAGCCGGGCGAACGGGCGGTGATCGGCGGCCACTCCATGGGCGGCATGACGATCATGGCCGCGGCGGACCGGCCGCAACTGCGCGAGCGCGCCGCCGCGTTGCTGCTGTGCAGCACCGGGGCACAGCACCTGACGGCCGAGGCCCGGGTGATCCCGCTGCGCTCCGCGCGGCTGCGTACGGCCGCGCACCGGCTGCTGCTCGGCGCCAAGGCCCCGCTGGGCCCGGTCACGCCGCTCAGCCGCAAGGCCCTCGCGTACGGCACGCTCGGGCGCCGTCCCCGCAAGGAGACGGCCGAGGCGACGGCGCGGATCGTGCAGGCCTGCCCCACCGCCGTCCGCGCGGCATGGGGCGGGGTGCTCGCCGAGCTGGACGTCGCGGTCAAGGTGCCGCGGCTGGACGCGCCTACCGCCGTGATCATCGGCACGCACGACCGGCTCACGCCCGTCGGCCACGCCCGGCAGCTCGCGGCGATGCTGCCGCACTGCACCGGTCTGCACGAGCTGCCGGGGCGCGGCCACATGACGCCGCTGGAGGAACCGGGCGCGGTCAGCGCGGTACTCGCCGAACTGGTACGCGACCACCTCGCGCCCGTCCAGAAGAACGCGGCCCGGTCCGAGAAGGCGGAGGAGATCGCATGAGCAGGGTGAGCCTGGAGGGACAGGTCGCGGTCATCACGGGCGCCGCGCGCGGCGTCGGGGAGCTGCTGGCCCGCAAGATGGCCGCGCGGGGCGCGAGGATCGCGCTCGTGGGGCTGGAGCCCGAGGCGCTCCGGCGGGTCGGCGAGCGGCTCGACACCGACTCCGCCCACTGGCACGCGGACGTCACCGACCATGTGGCGATGGGACGGGTGGCGCGCGAGGTCAAGGAGCGGTTCGGGAAGGTCGACATCGTCGTGGCCAACGCGGGCGTCGCGGCGGGCGGCCCGTTCATGGACTCCGACCCCGTCTCCTGGCGCCGCGTGATCGAGGTGAACCTGATCGGGGGCGCGGTCACGGGCCGCGCCTTCCTGCCCGTACTGGCCGAGTCGCGCGGCTACTTCCTCCAGATCGCCTCGCTCGCGGCGATCACGCCCGCGCCGATGATGTCCGCGTACTGCGCGTCGAAGTCCGGCGTCGAGGCGTTCGCGCACAGCCTGCGCGCCGAGGTCGCGTACAAGGGCGTGCGGGTCGGCGTCGGCTATCTGAGCTGGACCGACACCGACATGGTGCGCGGCGCGGACGCGGACGACCTGATGCGGGACGTGCGCAGCCGGCTGCCGTGGCCGACGAACAAGACGTACCCGCTGGGTCCGGCCGTCGACCGGATCGTGGACGGCGTCGAACGGCGCGCGGCGCACGTGTACGCGCAGTGGTGGCTGCGCGGCATGCAGGGCGTACGCGGCTATCTGCCGATGATCCTCGGAGGCCCCTTCGCCCAGCGCGAGATGAAGCGCGCGGGCACCCTCATCGAGGAGGCGGGCGGCGTCCCGAACGGCCTGATGGGCGCCGGAGGCGCGGCGGACGAGAAGGAGCGCGCGAACCACTGAGCCGCGCGTACGGAGCGCGTACGCAGAGGGAAGGCAGAGAGAGGCAGAGAGAAGAGGGACCCGGCCCGTGGTGGGCGGGTCCCTCTTCGTGGGTGGCGCATGGGTGGCGCCTGGGCGGCGTGCGTGAGGAGAGCGGGGAGGGTCAGCGGTTCTCCCACTTGTCCTTCGCGGTGTCCGTCGCGTCCTGGGCCTTGTCCTTCATGTCGCCGCCCTCGCCCTGGTCGCGGGACTTCTCGTCGCCGCCGCCCTTGGAGTCGCCCATCTTCTCCTTGGCCTTGTTCTGGAGGTCCTTGGCCTTGTCCTTGAACTGGTCGCCGATGCCCATCGTCACTCCTCGCGTTGTGTACTGGGGGCGCTCACCAGCGTCGCATAATTGGACAAAGGTCGCATTTTATGCCCCCGAGCGGGGCGGCAGCGGCGGTCTGCTGCGGTCGGGGACGCGGCTGTAGTCGGGCGGGGCGCTCGCCGGATGGCGTTCCAGCAGGTCGAGGGCGACCGTGACCGCCGTGTCGAGGACCGCGTGCCGCCCCTCGGCCCAGTCCAGCGGCGTGCGCAGGGCCTCGATGTCGGGCTCGACGCCGTGGTTCTCGACCGACCAGCCCAGGCCGCCGCCGAACCACGCCGCGTTCATCGGCACCGTGATCACCGTGCCGTCGCCCAGCCGGTGCCGTCCCGTCATGCCGACGACGCCGCCCCAGGTGCGGGTCCCCACCACCGGGCCCCTGCCCAGCAGGCGGAAGGCGGCGGTGATCATGTCGCCGTCCGAGGACGTCATCTCGTCCGCCACCGCCACGACCGGGCCGCGCGGCGCGTTGCTCGTGTACGAGACGGGCTGCGCGTTGCGCGTCAGGTCCCAGCCCAGGATGGTGCGGGTCAGCTTCTCCAGGACCAGCTCGCTGATGTGGCCGCCCGCGTTGCCCCGTACGTCCACGATCAGGGCCGGGCGTGAGACCTCCATCCGCAGGTCGCGGTTGAACTGGGCCCAGCCCGAGCCGCCCATGTCGGGGATGTGCAGATAGCCGCACTTGCCGCCGCTCAGCTCGCGGACCACCTCGCGGCGCCGGGCCACCCAGTCCTGGTAGCGCAGGGGACGCTCGTCGATCAGCGGGACGACCGCGACGCGGCGCGGGCCCGCCTGGCGCAGCGACAGCTCGACCGTCGTGCCGCCCGCCGCCGAGAGCAGCGGCGCGGGGCCCTGGACCGGGTCGACGGGCCGGGCGTCGATGTGCGTGAGCACCGCCCCCTCGCGCACGGGCGCGCCCGCGAGCGGCGAACGGGCGCGGGAGTCGGAGGAGTTGCCCGGCAGGATGCGGGCGATGCGCCACTCGCCCTGCGGGGTCCGTACGAGGTTGGCGCCCAGCAGGCCGATCGGGCGCTGGTAGTGCGGCGGGCCCTCGTCGCGCCGCGCGGGGCTGACGTAGGCGTGCGAGGTGCCCAGCTCGCCCAGCACCTCGCGCAGCAGGTCGGCGAACTCGTCGGGGGAGGCGACCCGTTCGACCAGCGGCCGGTACTGGTCGAGGACCGCGTCCCAGTCGATGCCGCTCATGCCCGGGTCCCAGAAGTACGCCCGGATCAGCCGCCCCGCCTCGTCGTACGCCTGCCGCCACTCGGCGGCCGGGTCCACGTCGTGCAGGACGCGGCGCAGGTCGATGTACGTGGTCGAGTCGGCGTCCGGCGTCTCGTTCGCGGGGATCACGCGCAGCTCGCCCTCGTCGTTGACGACGATCCGCGAGCCGTCGCCGCTGAGCGCGAACCAGTCGATGTCGCTGGTCAGTTCGGTCCGCCGGGCCTTGACGAGGTCGAAGTGCTCCAGGGTGGGGCGCCCGGAGGTGTCGGCCGGGTTCACGAAGGTCTCGCCGAGCGCGCCGGAGATCGGGAAGCGCAGCCAGATCAGCCCGCCGCCGCTCACCGGGTACAGCGCGCTGTACTTCGAGGCCGTCACCGGGAACGGCGTCACCCGGCTCGCCAGCCCCTCCGCCTCCACCAGCACCGTCCCCTCGTCCTCGCCCTCGCCCTCGCCGTCCGGCGGATCGGGCTGCGGGTCGAGACCGCCCGCGGCGGGGCGGCCCTCGGGGGTGAGCGCGAACGGGGAGAGCGTCGCGGAGGAGAGCGGCACGAGGTACGGGCGGCAGCCGAGCGGGAACGAGAGGTCGCCGGTGTGCACGTCGTACACCGGGTCGAAGCCGCGCCAGGAGAGGAACGCGAGGAAGCGGCCGTCGCGGGTGAAGACCGGCTGCTCGTCCTCGAAGCGGCCGTCCGTCACATCGAGGATCGTGGCCGCCTCCGCCACCTTGGCGATCTTGATCTGGGAGAGCGAGCGGCCGACCCCGGGGTGCGCCCACGCCAGCCACCGGGAGTCGGGCGAGAACGCGAGGTCGTGCACGGGACCGTTGAGGGAGCGGATCAGCTCGGTGACGTCCGGGTCCGGCGCGTCCGGCGTGCCGGGGGAGGCCTCCGGGTCCGGGACGCGGACCAGCAGCAGGCGGCCGTCGTGCGAGGCCACCGCCAGCGTGCCGCCGTCGGGGGAGGACACCAGCTCCAGGGCGCGGCCCAGGCGCCCGGAGGCCAGCCGGAGCGGGGGGCGCGGCGCGGAGGCGCGGGGGAGATCGGCGATCTCGATCGCGTCCTCGCCGTCCGCGTCCGTGACGTACGCGATACGGCCCGTATCGCCCAGCATCTCCGGGAGCCGCACCCGTACGCCCGGCTCGTCGGCGATGGCGCGCGCCGGGCCGTCACGGTGCGTGAGCCAGTACAGGCTGCCGCGCACGCACACGGCGCTCGCGCGGCCCGTGGGGTCCACGGCGAGCGAGTCGAGATGGTCGGCGGCCGGGACCTGGTACGGGCGGCGCCCGGCGCGGGGGCCGCCGAGCCGGACGTCGATCCGCCGGGGCTTCGCGCGGTGCGAGAAGTCGTCCACGAGCCACAGCTCGCCCGCGCACTGGTAGATCACCCGCCGCCCGTCGGTGGACGCGTGGCGGGCGTAGAACGCGTCGTGGTCGGTGTGGCGGCGCAGGTCGGAGCCGTCGGGCAGGCAGGAGTACAGATTGCCCACGCCCTCGTGGTCGGAGAGGAACGCGATGCGGCCGCCCACGAACATCGCGCAGTCCAGGTGCCCTTCGAGATCCGGCAGCAGCCGCTCGCCGTGCAGCCACAGGCGGCCCATCGCGCCGCCCCGGTACCGCTTCCAGGACGCGGGCTCGTGCGGCGGCGTGCCGGTGAGCAGCAACGTGCGCCGCTCGCCGTCCTGTTCGGCGACGGCGATGTCGGAGACGGGCCCCCAGGGCAGCTTGCTGCCCGGACCGCCGGTGCCGGTGGCGGCGTCGACGGGGACGCGGTAGGCCCACGAGTAGTACGAGAAGGGCTGGCCGTGCGAGGCCACGGCGAGCACGTCGCCCTCCGGTGTCCAGCCGCAGACGCGGGTGTCGGCCGCGCCCCAGTGGGTGATCCGCTCGGCGGGGCCGCCCTCGACGGGGGCCAGATAGATCTCGGGATCCAGGCTGCGCCAGTTCGCGAAGGCGATCCGCCGGCCGTCCGGGGAGAAACGGGGATGGCTGATCCGGGTCCGGTCCACCGTCAGCCGCCAGGCACGCCCGGGTCGCAGCGGTGCGATCCACAGGTCGTCCTCGGCGGCGAAGCAGATGAGATCGCCGTGGAGATGGGGGTATCGGAGATAGGCGCCTTCGTCGGTCACCTATCCCATGGTTCGGGGGGAATTGAGGCGCGGCAAGTTGTGACGTACCCCTCAATCCGCGGGATGGCTCATCCTTTGCCTGCGAGTGGGCGTCGTTTGACATGAGCTGTCATTCCAGCGGTACCCGCGTCTGCGCGTGTACCGGGGGAATCCCCGATCCCGCAGTCCCCGTCCGCATCGAGACCCGGAGAACCTCTCTCGTGGCCACCTTCCTGTACAAACTCGGCAGGTTCGCCTTCCGGCGCCGCCGCTTCGTCGCCCTGGTGTGGGTGGCGTTGCTCGTCGCCGCCGGAGTGGGCGCGTCCACCGCATCGACCCCGCCAGAAGACGACTTCGCTCTTCCCGGCACCGAGGCGCAGAAGGCGTTCGACGTGCTGGAGGACCGCTTCCCCGACTCGAACGCCGAGGGCGCACAGGCCCGCATGGTCTTCCGCGCGCCCACCGGCGAGAAGATCACGGCCACCGACAACAGGGAGGCCGTCGAGGAGGCCGTCAACGCCCTGAAGGGCGGACAGGCCGCCAACGTCTCGGACCCGTTCGCCAAGGACAGCGGGGCCATCAGCAAGGACGGGAGCATCGCCTACGCCTCGGCGGTCTACAAGGTCCCGTCCACCGACATCACCGACGCGACCCGGGACAAGATCGAGGCCGCGGCGGAGTCGGCCCGTAAGGCCGGGCTGACCGCCGAGACCGGCGGCGACGCGCTGATGACCATGCCCGACATGGGCAACGGCGAGATCATCGGCATCGCCATCGCCGCGATCGTGCTGATATTGACGTTCGGCTCGCTCGTCGCGGCGGGACTTCCGCTGATCACGGCGTTGATAGGCGTCGGAATCGGCATCTCGTCGATCACCGCGCTGGCCGCTCCCCTCAACCTCTCCGCCGACACCACCACCCTCGCGATGATGATCGGCCTCGCGGTCGGCATCGACTACGCGCTGTTCATCGCTTCCCGCTACCGCGCCGAGCTGACCGAGGGCCGCAGCCGCGAGGAGGCCGTGGGACGGGCCGTCGGTACGGCCGGATCGGCGGTGGTCTTCGCCGGCCTGACGGTCGTGATCGCGCTGGTCGGCCTGGCGGTGGTCAACATCCCGGTCCTGACCAGGATGGGCATGGCAGCCGCCGGAACGGTCGTCATCGCCGTCCTCGTCGCACTCACGCTGGTCCCGGCCGCGCTCGGCATGGTCGGCAAGCGGATCTTCGGCCGCAAGGTGCGCAAGGCCTACCCCGAGACCGGTGTCCCGCCGGCCGCGACGGCCGAGGGCCAGAAGCCCAAGGCGGGCGCCCGCTGGGCGGCCTTCGTGCTGCGCCGCCCGGTGATGGTCCTGGTCACGGCGGTGCTGGGGCTCGGCGTGCTGGCCATTCCGGTCGGCAGTATGCAGCTCGGCTTCCCCGACGAGGGCAACGAGCCGACGGACACCACCCAGCGCAAGGCGTACGACCTGCTGTCGGACGGCTTCGGCGCCGGGTTCAACGGCCCGCTGATGCTCGTCGGCGACCTGCGCGACAGCGACAACCCGCAGAAGGCCGCGGAGGACATCCGCAAGCGCGTCGCCAAGGTCGACGGCGTCGTCGCGGTCACGCCCGTCACGCCGCAGTCCTTCAACAAGAGCAAGGACACCGTGATGCTCACGGCTGTCCCGAAGACCGGCCCGAGCGACTCGAAGACCGAGGACGTCGTCCGCTCGATCCGCGACCAGCAGGGCGCGATCGACAAGGCGACGGGCGCCTCGCTGCTCGTCACCGGCTCGACCGCGGTGACGATCGACTTCTCGCAGGTGATGAACGACGCGCTGGTGCCGTATCTGGCGCTGGTGGTCGGCCTGGCGTTCCTGCTGCTGATGCTCGTCTTCCGCTCGATCCTGGTGCCGCTGAAGGCCGCGCTGGGCTTCCTGCTCTCCGTGCTGGCCGCGCTCGGCGCCGTCGTCGCGGTCTTCCAGTGGGGCTGGGCCGCCAGCCTCATCGGGGTGGAACAGACCGGCCCGATCATGAGCATGATGCCGATCTTCATGATCGGCGTGATCTTCGGCCTGGCGATGGACTACGAGGTCTTCCTCGTGACGCGGATGCGCGAGGCCTACGTCCACGGCGAGGGCCCCGGCGAGGCGATCATCTCCGGCTTCCGGCTGAGCGCCCGGGTCGTGTCCGCCGCGGCCGTCATCATGATCAGCGTCTTCGCGGGCTTCATCGGGGCCTCGGCCGCGATGATCAAGATGATGGGCTTCGGGCTCGCCATCGCGGTCCTCTTCGACGCGATCGTCGTACGGATGGCGATCGTGCCGGCCGTGCTCGCGCTGCTGGGCCGCCGTGCCTGGTGGCTGCCGAAGTGGCTGGACCGGATCCTGCCCAACGTCGACGTCGAGGGCGAGAAGCTGCGGCACCACCTGGAGGACGGCGCCGGTGCGGGGCAGACCGCGCCGATACCGGCCCAGCGGAGTCCTGAGCGCACCGGAGTCTGACGGGCGTCGGACTCCGGGTCCGGCGGGGATCGTAGTGAGGCCGCCGATCACCTTCGGGTGGTCGGCGGCCTCGTGCCGTCCGTGGGGCTGGGTACGGGGTGCCCCTTGCCGTGCGTCGCAGGATGCAGGTGCCGTCGTGGTCGCTCGCGCAGTTCCCCGCGCCCCTTTGGGGTGCTACACGTTCCGGAGGAGCGCTTCCAGGGTCTCGTCCAGGTCCAGGTGGGTGCGCTCGCTTCCGGCCGGGACCGCGTCGTACGCGCAGCGCAGGAAGCCCCACAGGTCCGCGCAGCGGAACTCCAGGACGGCCACGCCCTCCCCGGCGTGCAGCTCGATCACCGTGCGCTCCAGGCCGCAGGGCCACACATGGACGTCGCCCTCGCCCGCCGGGCCCCGCAGGCCCGCGTCGAGGAGGTCGCGCGAGAAGGTCCAGGCGACCTCGTCGCCGTCGAGGGAGATGTCGGACGGGAACACGATGTGCACGGCGAGCGGATCGGCCCCGTCGTAGCGGAGAGTCGCTGCGAGAGACCGGGTCGCTGGCGGCCTGGTGATGAGTTGGGCCTGCACGGTGTGCTCGATGACCTGTGACACGTCTGCTCCCTCTGAGTCGGGGACACCTGGGCCGCTTGGTTCCGGGTTGCCCCTTCGTCTAGTCAGACGCGCAGCGCGGCTGGTCAGTCACCCACTGGGCCGGGTGAGCTGTACCACAGCATCGGAAACTGTGACTCCTGCCACTCACAAATCGGGCGTTACCCGCCTAAGCTGTCTTACGACTGTCACGGGAGCCTCAGATGACTACCGAGTCCGAACCGAAGGCCGCGGCCGACGAGCCGCACGTACCGCACGTACCGCCCGTACGGGACGCCGACGGGCACGGCGACAGGGGCGACGGGCGTCACGCGCGTGACCCGCGTGACCCGCGTGACCCGCGTGACCCGCGTGACCCGCGTGACCCGCGTGACCTGCGTACGGAGAGCGACGCCCGGGACGCGCACAAGGGGCCCGGGGAACGTGGGAGGCGGAGGGGCGCGATCGTCGTCGGCCCGCTCCGGTTCGAGCGCCTTTCCTACCGCTGACGCACTCTTGCAAACGGTTTGCAGGTAGCCCATATTTTCCACAGGCCGCCTGCCGACCGAGCGGAGTGCCGTCATGCATGTTCCCGACGGATTCATCGACGCGCCGACCTCTGTCGCCACCGGAGTCGTCGCCGCGGGAGCTGTCGCCGCCTCGCTCAGAGGTTCCCGCCGCGAGCTGGGCGGCGCCGAGCGCACGGCCCCCCTCGCCGGGCTCGTCGCCGCCTTCATCTTCGCGGTCCAGATGCTCAATTTCCCCGTCGCCGCCGGGACCAGCGGCCATCTCCTCGGCGGAGCCCTCGCCGCGGTCCTCGTCGGGCCGTACACGGGCGTGCTCTGCGTCTCCGTCGTCCTGCTCCTCCAGGCGGTGCTCTTCGCCGACGGCGGCCTGACGGCCCTGGGCGTGAACATCCTCGACATGGGCGTGGTGACCGTCCTCGTCGCCTACGGCCTCTTCCGGCTGCTCGTGCGCCTCCTGCCGCGCGGCCGGGGCGCCGTCACCGCCTCGGCGTTCGTCGCCGCGCTCGTCTCCGTGCCCGCCGCCGCCGTCGCCTTCTGGGGGCTCTACGCGGTGGGCGGCACCGCCGACGTCCCGCTCGGCAAGGTCTTCGCGGCGATGGTCGGCGTGCATGTGCTGATCGGCCTCGGAGAAGCGGCGATCACGGCCCTGACGGTGGGTGCCGTGATCGCCGTCCGCCCCGATCTCGTGCACGCCGCGCGCGACCGCCTCGCCGCCCCCCTGGTGCTGCGGCCGTCCCCGGTCACGGGCGAGCCCACCCGCGAGCAGCCCGTACCGGAGGAGGCCCCGGCCCCCGCGCGTACGGGCGTACGGACGCGGCGGCTGTGGCTCGCGGGCCTCGCCGTCGCCCTCGTCTGCGCGGGCGGCCTCAGCTTCTACGCCTCGGCCGACCCCGACGGCCTGGAGAAGGTCGCCGCGGACAACGGGATCGACGAGAAGGAGAAGGAGCACTCCGCGAAGGACTCGCCCCTCGCCGACTACGGGGTGGAGGACATCGCGAACGCCCGCCTCTCCGGCGGCCTCGCGGGCGTCATCGGCGTCGGCGCGACCCTGGCCGTCGGCTCGGGTGTCTTCGTCGTCCTCCGCCGCCGCCGTACGGAGCGGGGCCAGGACCGTCCGGCGGAGTCCGGGGCCCCGCAGAGCTCCGAGCGCTGAGGCCGGGATGACCGCCGGGCACGCGCACAAGCTCTACCGGCACGGGGACTCCGCCGTGCACGCGCTGCCCGCGCACTGCAAGCTCGCCGCGGCGTTCGCCTTCGTGCTGATCGTCGTCTCCACGCCCCGCGAGGCGCTGTGGGCCTTCGCCGCGTACGCCGCCGTGCTCGTCGCCGTCGGCGCGCTGGCCCGGGTGCCCGCCGGGTACGCGCTGCGGCGGATGCTGATCGAGGTCCCCTTCGTGGCGTTCGCCGTGCTGCTCCCGTTCGTCGCCGAGGGCGAACGGGTCACCGTGCTCGGCCTCTCCCTCTCCGAGTCCGGCCTCTGGGGCGCCTGGAACGTGCTGGCCAAGGGCACCCTCGGCGTCGCCGCCTCCGTGCTGCTCGCCGCCACCACGCCGCTCGACGCGCTGCTGACCGGGCTCCAGCGGCTGCGGCTGCCCGCGCAGTTGTGCCAGATCGCCTCGTTCATGGTCCGCTACGGCGACGTCCTCGCGGACGAGCTGCGCCGGATGCGGATCGCCCGCCTCTCGCGCGGCTTCGAGGCCCGCGGCCCGCGCCAGTGGAGCGTGCTGGCCAAGTCGGCCGGGGCGCTCTTCATCCGCGCGTACGAGCGCGGGGAGCGCGTCCATCTCGCCATGCTCAGCCGGGGATACGACGGAACGATGCCGACGCTGCCGCTCACCGGCGGCGCGGGCGCCACCCGCGCCGAGTGGGTCCGCTCCGCCGCGCTCCCGCTCACCGCCCTCGCGATCTGCCTCCTGGGATGGACCCTGTGACACCCGAAACGCCCCCGCCGCCCCCCTCGCTCCAGGTCTCCGGTCTCGCCTACGCGTACCCGGACGGCCACCAGGCCCTGTTCGGGGTCGATCTGACCGTTCCGCGCGGCGAGCGCCTCGCCCTCCTCGGCCCGAACGGCGCGGGGAAGACCACCCTCGTCCTCCACCTCAACGGGATCCTCACGCCCGGCGCGGGCTCGGTCACCGTCGCCGGGCTCCCGGTCACCGGGCGGCACCTGGCCGAGGTGCGGCGCCGGGTCGGCATCGTCTTCCAGGACCCCGACGACCAGCTCTTCATGCCCACCGTCCGCGAGGACGTCGCCTTCGGCCCCGCCGCCTCCGGGCTGCGCGGCGAGGACCTGGCGGCGCGGGTGCGCGAGGCGCTGGAGAGGGTCGGGATGGAGGCGTACGCGGACCGGCCGCCGCACCATCTCTCGTTCGGCCAGCGCCGCCGCGTCGCCGTCGCCACCGTCCTCGCCTCGCACCCGGAGATCCTCGTCCTGGACGAGCCCTCCTCGAACCTCGACCCGGCCGCCCGCCGCGAACTCGCCGACCTCGTCCGCTCCCTCGACGTGACGGTGCTGATGGTCACCCACGACCTGCCGTACGCGCTGGAGCTGTGCCCCCGCTCCGTCATCCTCGGCGGCGGCGTGATCGCCGCCGACGGCCCGACGCGGAAGCTGCTCTGCGACACCGCGCTGATGGCCGCCCACCGTCTGGAACTCCCCTTCGGCTTCGACCCCCGCTCCGTGCCCGCACCGAGCGCATAGGACCATGGACAGCACACGCGGTCAGAAGACGCGCGAAGTCGGACAGGAGCGAAGGAAGCGTGGCAGAGGTCGAGACCGGGACCGTCCACGGCACGGTGAGCGTCCACGGCACGGTGGCGGAGGGCTACGAGCCGGTACGGGACGCCTTCGTGCGGAACTTCGGGGAACGGGGCGAGACCGGCGCAGCCGTGGCCGTGCACCGACACGGGCGGAAGGTCGTCGATCTGTGGGGCGGCGTCACCGACCCCGAGAACCCGGCGTCACCGCCCTGGCGCGAGGACACCGCCGTCGTGCTGCACTCCGCGACCAAGGGCCCGGCCGCCGCCGTGCTGCATCTGCTGCACCAGCGCGGCCAGCTCGACCTGGACGCGCCCGTCGGCACGTACTGGCCGGAGTTCAAGGCCCACGGCAAGGACCGGCTGCTCGTGCGGCACCTGCTCTCGCACCGCGGCGGGCTGCCGGTGCTCGACACCCCGCTCACCCCGGTGCAGGCTGTGGACGGCTCCAGCGGGGCGCGGGCCCTGGAGGCCCAGGCGCCCGAGTGGACGCCCGGCACCGGCCACGGCTACCACCCGCACACCTATAGCTGGCTCCTGGCGGAACTCGTGCGGCGCGTGACCGGCGGCAGCCGCACCCTCGGCCGCTGGTTCGCCGACGAGATAGCCCGGCCCCTCGGCCTCGACCTGTGGCTGGGCCTGCCGGAGTCCCAGGCTCCGCGCGTGGCCCGTATCGCGTACGTGCCCACGCCCGAGCCCGAGCGCGGCGGACTGCGCCTGCGGCCCCGGCAGTCGGTCGTCGACGCCTACGCCGACCCGGCCTCGCTCACCCGCCGGGCCTTCGGCGCGATCGACCCCGCGGCCGACGAGAACGCGCCCGCCTACCGCGCCGCCGGGCTCCCCGGCTCCGCCGGCATCGGCACGGCCCGCGCGCTCTCCCGCTTCTACGCGGCGCTGACCGGGCCCCTGCCGGACGGCGGACCCAGGCTCTTCACCCCGGCCACCCTCACGCAGGCCCGCTCGGAGGAGTCGGCCGGGCCCGACCGCGTCCTCGTCGTCAACACCCGCTTCGGGCTGGGCTTCATGCTGCACGGCCCGGCCGCGCCCATGCTCGGACCCGGCTCCTTCGGACACCCGGGCCGGGGCGGCTCGCTGGGCTTCGCCGACCCCGAGTCGGGCATCTCCTTCGCCTACGTCACCGGCACGATGCACAAGTCGGTGACTAACGACCCCCGGCCGCAGGCTCTTCTGAGGGCTCTTCGGACGGCTGGTCCGGCTGCTCAGGCCGGCCCGGCTGCTCCGCGACCGACCCGTCCGGCTTGGTGAGCACCCAGTACGGCGGCTTGTTGCTGAAGGTGTAGCGGTTCTTGGTGGCCACGGCGCTCGTGCGGAACGGGCGCCCGCCGTCGTCGATGCGGATCGTTCCGCTCCGGTCGCCGCTGCTCCAGTCCAGCTCCATGTACCAGCGGCAGTCGCAGTTCGCGGTCTCTGCCTGGACCGCCAGCGCCTCCGGGTCGTTCGCCGTGATCGTGCGCGGGAACGGCTTCGCCGGCGTGGGCTTCCCCTGCTGCTCGCCCGGCACCGGCCTGACCTGAGGGGCGGCGTTGTCGAGCGCGATGTCGTACGAGGCCGGGACCAGGGCGCCGCTGCCGCAGCCGCTGGCGGAGTCGTAGTGGTTCCACTTGAGGGCCGGGCCGCGGCTGACGACCTTCGCGCGCAGGGCCTTCAGGACCACCTTCTGGTCGCTCTTGCCCTGGACGATGGCGCCGATGTTGGAGTTCTTCGCGTCCACGCCCCCGAAGCCCCGGGCCCAGGCGGTCGTGGAGTCACCGGTGAACTCGCCCACCTGCTCCGGCTCCCGGTCGATGAGGAAGGACTGGAGGCAGTTCTTCTCGTTCCAGACGCTGTCGCTGAGGCTCACCGACAGCGGGGCCTCGTCCGAACCGCCGGTCCCGCCGCCCTTGCCGGGCGCGCCCTGCTTCCCGTCGCCGCCGCCCGCGCCGGGCGACTTGTCGCCGTCCTTGCCGTCCTTCCCCTTCTCCTTGCCCTTCCCCTTGTCGGAACCGGAGTCCGACGGTCCGGCCGAGGAGCCGCCCCCGCCGTCCCGGGCGGCGGCCCGGTCCCCCGAGGAGTCGCCGTCGCCGCCGATGAGGCCGTTCGTCACGCTCACGGCGAGCACGACGACGAGCGCGGTCGCCGCGCCGATGAGGGCCGGACGTCTGCGGCTCTTCCTCCCGGCCCCGGCGGCGGGGGGCTTGGTGCTGGTGAGGGGGAGCTGGCGGGCGTCGTCCGAGGGCCGTCCGGCCGGGTCCGGTGAGGGGGCGGCGGGTTTCGGGGGCGGTGTGCTGCGCGCGGCCTCCGGGGGCACCACCGGAAGGGCCGTGGTGGCCTCGGCCGCCTTGGGCGCCCCGGGCGCCTCGGGTTTCTTGGGCGCCTCGGACGCCTTGGGCTCCTCGGGCGTCCCGGCTGCCTCAGAGGACCCGGACCCCGCAGGCGGGGCCGAAGCGGCGCCGCCCTCCTTCTTCCTGGCCGACCGCGACGCGTCCGCCAGGATCCAGCGGCGGTGCAGCTCGACCAGCTCGTCCTGCTTCGCGCCGCACAGCCGCCCGAGGCGGTCGACGGGCGCGAACTCCGTCGGTACGGCGTCGCCGTTGCAGTAGCGGTGCAGCGTGGACGTACTCATGTGGAGCCGCTTCGCCAGCGCGCCGTAGCTCTGGCCCGACCGCTCCTTCAACTCCCGCAGCAGCGCCGCCAGGGAGTCCCCCTCCTGGTCCGGTGTCATGCCCCCAGCATCCCACGCGTCCCAGAAGTGCATTCCAGGCGGCCGTGTTTCCGCAGGTCACAGGGGGTTTACCCGTTCCAGTGTCCCCAAAGGGCCGTCGGGCGTTGCGTCTTGGGGCGCCGCCCGGCGAACGTGGTGATCACGCCGCGGCGCCGAGCGCTCCGCTCCTGACGCGCCGGGCGTTCCACACCTCACCACGCAACCCCAGGGGGCCCTTCGACATGCGCGCCGTCCGATCACACCGTAAGCACACCCTGTTCGCCGTCACCGCGCTCGCCGCGGCGCTCTCGCTGACGGCGTGCCAGGACGACGACACCGCGGGCGGTGGCAGCTCCGGCGACAAGCCCTCCTCCTCCGCACCCGCCTCGGACGGGTCCTCGGGCTCCTCCGGGGGGTCCGGCGGCTCCCACGACCAGTCCTCCAACGCGGGCACCAACGCGGGCGGCGACGGCGAGGACGGTAAGAGCGGCGACCAGCCGGGCACCCTCGCGGGCGGTGACGGGGAGGACGGCAAGAGCGGCGACGCGCAGGGGACCCTCGCGGGCGGCGACGGCGCGACGAAGGGCGACCCCTGCTCCGGCGACAACTCCAAGGCCACGATCCAGAAGGTCAGCCGCCCGGTGAACCACCTCGTCCTCAAGATCACCAACAACAGCAGCGAGCGCTGCGACGCCTTCTCAGCGCCCCTGCTCCGCTTCGACGAGGCGCAGGCGCCGACCCGGATCCTGGAGGAGTCCCAGCCGCAGTCCGTCGTCGGCGTCGAGCCCGGCGAGTCGGCCTACGCGGCGATCGGCCTGTCGGGCGCCGACGAGAGCGACGGGCTGCGGGACGTCAGCAACGTCGAGGTCCACTTCGCCGGCAAGTCGCCCAAGGGCTCCGTCGGCACCCCCGTGGACATCTCCCTGCCGCAGGGCACGAAGCTCGGCGAGAAGGCCTTCGTCACCTACTGGCAGTCCGACCTCCAGGCCGCCCTCACCCACTGAGAGCGCAGGCCCGAGGAATCCCGAGCCCCCTCACCCGGCCGGCCGGAACGGCCCCCTCCGCGAAGCCGGACCGGGTGAGGGTCAGACGAGAGAGGCCCCCGGCGCGGGGGCGACGGCGCTACGGGCCGCACGGCAGGTGCCGGAGGCCCGTAGCGCCTCGGCCGTCCTCGCGCCGGACTCCGCGTCCTTGACCAGGAACGCGCAGGTCGGGCCCGAGCCCGAGACCAGCGAGGCCAGGGCGCCCGCGGCGAGGCCCGCCTGCAGCGTCCGCGCCAGCGAGGGGCGCAGCGAGACGGCGGCGGGCTGCAGGTCGTTGGTGAGCGCGGCGGCGAGGGCCGGGGCGTCGCCCGTGCGCAGCGCGTCGAGCAGCGCGGGGGAGGGCTCCGGGTCGGGCACGTCGTCCACCGTGGCGCCCAGGCCCGCGGCCTCGCGCAGCCGGTCGCACTCGCGGTAGACGTCCGGGGTGGACAGCCCGCCGTCCGCGACGGCGAAGACCCAGTGGAACTCCCCGCCCGTCTCCAGCGGCGTCAGCAGCTCGCCCCGCCCCCGGCCGAGCGCGGCGCCGCCCGCGAGGCTGAAGGGCACGTCGGAGCCCAGCTCGGCGCAGAGCGCGAGGAGTTCCTCGTACGGGGTGCGGGTGCCCCAGAGCGCGTCGCAGGCCAGCAGCGCGCCCGCCGCGTCGGCGCTGCCGCCGGCCATGCCGCCCGCGACGGGGATGTCCTTGGCGATGTGCAGCCGGACGCGCGGCTCGATCCCGTGCCGCCCGGCGAGCAGCCGGGCGGCACGCGCCGCGAGGTTGCTCCCGTCGAGCGGGATCAGGTCCGTTCCCGGCCCCTCGGCGGTCAGGCCGAGCGTGTCGTCGGGGGTCGCGGTCACCTCGTCGTAGAGGCCGACGGCGAGGAAGACGTTGGCCAGGTCGTGGAAGCCGTCGGGGCGGCGGCCGCCCACCGCCAACTGGACGTTGACCTTCGCCGGTACCCGTACGGTGACGCCGGTGCTCACGCGCCGTCCCCTTCCCTCTTCGGCCTGTGTTCCGCGACGGCCGCGAACTCCTCGACGGTCAGCGCCTCGCCGCGCGCCCTGGGGTCGATCCCGGCGCCCGTCAGCGCCTCCTCGGCCCCGGCCGCCGAGCCCGCCCATCCGGCGAGCGCCGCGCGCAGCGTCTTGCGGCGCTGCGCGAACGCCGCGTCCACGACGGCGAAGACCTCGTCCCTGCTCGCGCTCGTCGCGACCGGCCGCTCGCGCCGTACGAGCGAGACCAGGCCGGAGTCCACGTTCGGCGCGGGCCAGAAGACGTTCCGCCCGATCGCGCCCGCCCGCTTCACCTCGCAGTACCAGGCGGCCTTGACCGACGGCACCCCGTACACCTTCGAGCCGGGCGCGGCGGCGAGCCGGTCGGCGACCTCCGACTGCACCATCACCAGCGTCCGCTCGAGGGAGGGGAAGCCGGCGAGCAGGTGCAGCAGCACCGGAACGGCCACGTTGTACGGCAGGTTGGCCACGAGCGCGGTGGGCTCCGGGCCCGGCAGCTCGGTCACCCGCAGCGCGTCGGCGTGCACGAGCGCGAAGCGGTCGGCGCGCTCGGGCAGCCGCGCCCGCACGGTCGCGGGCAGCGCCTCGGCGAGCACGTCGTCGATCTCGATGGCCGTCACCCGCTCCGCGCTCTCCAGCAGCGCCAGCGTCAGCGAGCCGAGCCCGGGACCGACCTCCAGCACGACGTCGTCGGGCCGCACGCCCGCGGTGCGCACGATCCGCCGCACGGTGTTCGCGTCGATCACGAAGTTCTGCCCGCGCTGCTTGGTGGGCCGCACGCCGAGCGCGCCGGCCAGCTCACGCACGTCGGCGGGCCCGAGCAGCGCGCCCGTGCCGGCGGGGTCGGGGGAGGGGGCTGAGTTCACCGCTGCAGTTTACGGCCGCACACCGGCCACGGACTCGCGCCCCGGGAGACGTAGAGCTTCTTCGCGCGCATCGTCTGCTCCGCCGCGGGCGCGTCCTGCGGGCGGCCCGAGCCGCCGAGGCTCTGCCAGGTCTGGCTGTCGAACTGGTAGAGCCCGCCGTATGTGCCCGAGGCGTCCACGGAGCGCGGGTCGCCGCCGGACTCGCACTGGGCGAGGGCGCCCCAGTCGAGGCCCTCGGCACCCTCGACGGTGTCGGGGAGCTTCTTGGTGCCGACCTTGATGACCTCGGTCTGGGGCGCGCGGACGACCTCGGAGCCCAGGCGGCGCGGCTTCTGCCTGACGCCGTTGACGGTGCGGACCCGGTAGGTGATCTGCCGCAGGCCCGGCTTGCCGTGCCGCGCGACGACCTCGGTGCCCTCCTGGAGACCGGGGTCGTCGCGGCGCTCCGTCTCGTACGGGATGCGCTGTTCGCGGACCTGCTCGGAGCCGGTGATCCGCATGACGGTCACGGTCTGGCCGTCGCGCGGGAAGGAGTCGAGGGGGACGGACGTGGTGTCGTCGTTGCGGAGTTCGAGCCCGGCCTCGCGCAGCGCCTGCTCGACCGTGGGGGCGTTGGTGCGCACCCGGTGCTCGCGGCTGTCGGCGAGGAACGTGACGCCGCGCTCGGTCCACACCTCCAGGTCGGTGCCGGTCCGGCCGATCGGCGCGGAGCGGGGAGCCGAGAGCCGCGCGCCCTCGGCGCGCACCCCCAGCTCGCGCAGCGCGCCGTCCACCGTGCGGGCCGTCGTCCACACCGTGTGCCGGTGGCCGTCGAGGGTGAGGCGGACGGGGCGCCCGTAGCGGATGTCGATCTCGTCGCCGTCCGCGAGGTCGGCGGTGCGGCCGGGGGAGACCACGTCGTGCCGGCCCAGCTCGACGCCCTCGTCCTCCAGCAGCTCCTCGACATCGCCCGCGAAGGTGTGCAGGGTCCGGGGATCGCCCTCGACGTCGAGCGTGACGGACTTGTCGTAGGCCACGAACGCCGAGGTGCCGCCCGCCAGGAACGCGACGACCAGCGCCTGCGGCAGCAGGCGGCGCAGCATCTCCGGGCGCTCCGAGGTGCGCCGGGAGCGCGCGGCCCGGCGCGCCGCCGCCCGGCCGCCGTCCGCCGTGGCGAGGAACGGCCGGGCGGCGGCGGCCTGCCGGGGGACGAGGGGCTCCGGGGTCTCCTCGGCCCCGGGGGAGCCGTACGGGGCCGGGTGCGGGGACGCGTACGGATCGCGGTCGTAGTCGTAGCCGTAGTCGTAGGGGACGTGTTCCTCGTAGTCCTCGTGGGGCGGCGGCTGCAGTGCCGTCCCCACGCTCTCCTGCGACTGGCTCACGACGTCACTCCAAGCGCTCCGGCCGTTGAGAGCCTGTCGGACAGGCCCGGCGGGCGGGGACTGTAGCGGAGCGAGCGGTCACGCTCCAAAGCGGCTTGACCACTCTGTGTCGCGAGCGCTAGAGGGGCCCTAGGGGGCCCGGTAGCCGAAGGCGCGCGCCGTGTTGGCCGCGACGTGCCCGGCCAGCGCGTCTTCCGTCATCCCCTTCGTGGCGGCCATGGCCCGGAGCGTGACCGGAACGAGATACGGCGCGTTAGGCCGACCGCGGTACGGCATCGGCGTCAGGAACGGGGCGTCCGTCTCGACCAGCACCAGCTCGGGCGGCGCGACCGCGAGCGCCTCGCGCAGCGGCTGGGCGTTCTTGAACGTGACGTTCCCGGCGAAGGACATGAAATAGCCCTTCGCCGCGCACAGTTCGGCCATCTCCGCGTCGCCGGAGTAGCAGTGGAAGACGGTGCGCTCGGGCGCGCCCTCCTCGTCGAGGATCCGCAGCACGTCCGCGTGCGCGTCCCGGTCGTGGATGACGAGGGCCTTGTCCTGCCGCTTGGCGATGGCGATGTGCTCGCGGAACGAGCGCTGCTGCGCGGCGACGCCGTCCTCGCCGGTGCGGAAGTAGTCGAGGCCCGTCTCGCCGACGGCCAGCACCTGCGGCAGCGCGGCCAGCTTCTCGATCCCGGCGAGGGCCTCGTCCAGTTCCGGGCCGGGCAGGCGCGGCGCCTCGTTGGGGTGGAGCGCGACGGCCGCGTGCACGGCCTCGTGCGCGGCGGCCGTCTCCGCCGCCCAGCGCGAGCGCTCCAGATCGCAGCCGACCTGCACCACCGTCGTCACTCCCACCGACGCGGCGGCGGCCAGGGCCTCCTCCACGGAGGGGTCCTGCATGTCGAGGTGCGTGTGCGAGTCCGCGACGGGAACGCGGAGCGGCTCGGGAAGCGGGGGCGCTGAACTGTCCGACGGCATACCCGCGATGATAAGGCGCCCCCGCCGTCACATGCGAAGTGCGGTCAGTGGTGCGGAAGTGCCGCCTCTGCCAGCGAAACACGACCGGAGCGCATGATCCTCACGACGTGCCCCTCGCAATTGCGGCACGTGGGATGCGTGAGCGGAGAGGGAACGCGCTCTCCGTCCGCGTAATACACGATCAACGGGCGCCCGTCCGCGTATTCCAGGTGCCGTATCTCGTAGTCCTGCTCCCAGCCGAAACCGCACTTCATGCAGGCGAACGAGTACGCTTCGTGAACCGTGCCGCTGCTGGCGTGCTTCATGGCAGCTCCTCTCTCCGGGCGGTACGCCCACTTCTCAGTGGACTCCTTCTCCGGCGGGAACGCAGGTCCCTTTCCCTTTATTGGGCCAGATTTTGTTCCTGCGTATCCAAGAAGCGGAGGATGTAGGCCTCGGCTTTGCTTTTTTACGTTAGTCCTTTACCCGCAGGTCGGCATAGGGGCGGCTGTCAGGAGCGCGTATTTTTCGCGGCCACCACCGCGTCGAAGACCTCCCGCTTGGGTACCCCCGCCTCCCGCGCGACCTCGGCGATGGCCTCCTTGCGCCGCTCGCCCGCCTCCTCGCGCACCGCGACCCTCCGGGCCAGCTCGGCCGCGTCCAGCGCGCCGGGCTCGGGCGGCTCGGCGCCCCGCACCACGATCGTGATCTCGCCCCGGACGTCCCTCGCGGCCCACTCCGCCAGCTCCCCGAGGGGGCCGCGCTTGACCTCCTCGTACGTCTTGGTCAGCTCCCGGCACACGGCCGCGGGGCGCCCGGCGCCGAAGACCTCGGCCATCGCGGCGAGCGTGGCCTCCAGCCGGTGCGGCGACTCGAACCAGACGAGGGTGCGCCGCTCGTCCGCGACCTCGCGCAGCCTGGTGAGCCGCTCGCCCTGCTTGCGCGGCGCGAAGCCCTCGAAGCAGAACCGGTCCACCGGCAGCCCCGACAGCGCCAGCGCCGTCAGCACCGCCGAGGGGCCCGGGACGGCGGTGACCCGCACGCCGCGCTCCACGGCGGCGGCGACGAGGCGGTAGCCGGGATCCGACACCGAGGGCATCCCGGCGTCCGTCACCAGTACGACCCTGGCACCGTTTTCCAGCGCCTCCGCCAGCTCCGGCGTGCGCGCCGCCTCGTTGCCCTCGAAGTAGGAGACGATCCGCCCCTTCGGCTCGGCGCCCAGCGCCTGCGCGAGGCGCCGCAGGCGGCGGGTGTCCTCGGCGGCGACGATGTCGGCGGCGCCGAGTTCGGTGGCCAGGCGGGGCGGGGCGTCCGAGGGGTCGCCGATGGGTGTTCCGGCGAGCACGAGGGTTCCAGTCACCTCCCCATCGTCCCAGCACCGGCCCGGCGCGCGGCCCCGCCGCCGTACGCCGCCCAGCGCGCGCGGGCGGCGGTCCCTACGATGGCCCGCGTGACGACGAGTGACACCGTGGCGGACCCCGACCGCCGGCAGAGCGGCGGAGACCAGGAAGGGCTGCCCCCCTGGCAGACGAGACTGCGCCGCTTCGGCTACGCGGCGCGGCCCCGGCCAGGGGTCCGTGACCGGCTGGAACCCCCGTTCCCGAAGCCGGATCCACGGCTGCCCGCGGTGTTCGGCCTCGCGCCCGGGACCGCCGCGAAGCTGCTGCGGTGGTCGGCGTGGGGCGGCCCGCTGCTGATCGCGCTCGTCGCCGGGGTGCTGCGCTTCTGGCAGCTCGGCTCGCCGCACGCGGTGATATTCGACGAGACGTACTACGCCAAGGACGCCTGGTCCCTGTGGCAGTACGGCTACGAGGGCACCTGGCCGGAGAAGGCGAACGAGAAGATCCTCGCCGACCCCCAGCACATCCCCCTCTCCCCGGAGGGCTCGTACGTCGTCCATCCGCCCGTCGGGAAGTGGATCATCGGTGCGGGGGAGTGGCTGTTCGGCCTCGACCCCTTCGGCTGGCGGTTCATGACGGCGGTGCTCGGCACGCTGTCGGTGCTGATGCTCTGCCGGATCGGGCGGCGCCTGTTCCGCTCGACGGCGCTCGGCTGCCTGGCGGGCGGCCTGATGGCCGTGGACGGCCTGCACTTCGTGATGAGCCGCACGGCGCTGCTCGACCTGGTGCTGATGTTCTGGGTGCTCGCCGCGTTCGGCTGCCTCCTCGTGGACCGCGACAAGACCCGGGAGAGACTGGCCCGTTCGCTGCCGCCCCTCGACGAGGACGGGCGTACGGGCGAGCTGCGCCCCGACGCGTGGACCGGCGCCCGGCTGGGGCTCGGCTGGCGCCCCTGGCGGATCGCGGCGGGCCTCTGCCTGGGCCTGGGCTTCGCGACGAAGTGGAACGGGCTGTACGTGCTCGCCGCGTTCGGCGTCCTCACCGTCCTGTGGGACATGGGTGCGCGCCGTACGGCCGGTGCCGCGCGCCCGTTCCGCGCGATGCTCCGCAAGGACGCGCTGCCCGCCTTCGTCTCGCTGCCGGTCGTCGCGCTCGTGACGTACGTCGCCTCGTGGTCGGGCTGGTTCGCCACCTCCGGTGGCTACTTCCGCGACTGGGCGGCCAAGGAGGGCGCCGCGGGCCCCTGGGGCTGGCTGCCGGGCCCGCTCCGCAGCCTGTGGCACTACGAGAGCGAGGTCTACGACTTCCACGTCGGCCTCACCTCGCACCACACGTACCAGTCCAACCCGTGGAGCTGGCTCGTCCTGGGCCGCCCCGTCTCCTACTTCTACGAGTCGCCGAAGGCGGGCAGCGACGGCTGCGCGGACCGCGAGGGCTGCGCCCGCGAGGTCCTCGCGCTGGGCACACCGGTGCTGTGGTGGGCGGCGTGCGTGGCGCTGCTGTACGTGGTCTACCGCTGGCTCTTCCGGCGCGACTGGCGCGCGGGCGCGATCCTGTGCGGCATCGCGGCGGGCTACCTGCCCTGGTTCATGTACCAGGAGCGCACGATCTTCCTCTTCTACGCGGTGGTGTTCCTGCCGTTCCTCTGCCTGGCCCTGGCGATGGCGGCGGGGGCGCTGGCCGGACCGCCGGGCGTGGGCGACAGACGCCGCACGACGGGCGTGGTCGCCGTGGGCGTCCTGGGGCTGCTCATCGTGTGGAACTTCGTCTACTTCTGGCCCATCTACACCGGGCAGACGATCCCGATGGACGAGTGGCGCCGGCGCATGTGGTTCGACACCTGGATCTGAGGGCCGGACCCGGCACCGGGATCTGAGAGTTCCTCCCGAAATCCGGAACCATCTGCGCCGTTTCATTCGTCTCGTGAGAAGGCCGAGGTAACTCGGGGCACTCCCGTACCGGTTCCACTTCGGGCCGCAAACCCCCGGAACCGGTGAATCCCGGAACGCACTTCCCCAGGAAGCGGGGCTGAACGGGCATACCGGGACACGAGCCGTGACGGGTGTGCTCTAGGGTGCCTCGCACAGGTCCTCGGCCATGTCGGCCGGGGCGGGGCGGAGGGGCAGAGACTCGAATGCGTGACAGTCAGAAGATGGCCGTGATCGGCGGGGTGGCCGCCGCCGTCGTCGGGCTCACCGGCGTCGGCGTCTACGCCCTGGTCGGGAGCGACGGCGGTGAGGGCGAGGAGAAGACGAAGGGGAGCGTCGCCGCGCCCGACGACGGCAAGGGGCCCGACGGCGAGATCAAGAAGGGCCCGCCCAGCTCGGCGGAGATCCGCACCACCGCCAAGGACTTCCTCGCCGCCTGGGCCTCCGGCGACATCAAGAAGGCCGCCCGCCTCACCGACGACAGGGCGCAGGCCGCCAAGGAGCTGAAGGGCCTCCGCACGCAGGGCCGCTTCGCCAAGGTCCTCACCTCGCCGCGCTCCGCCCAGGGCCCCAAGGTGCCCTACGCGGTCACCGCGCAGATCTCCTACAAGGGCAAGAAGGCCAAGCTCGACTACGGCTCCTCGCTGGAGGTCGTGCGCGACAAGAAGACCGGCAGGGCCGTCGTCGACTGGAAGCCCTCGGTGCTGCACCCCAAGCTCAAGGACGGCCAGTCGGTGAAGACCGACGAGTCCGGCACCCCGCCCATCAAGGCGGTGGACCGCAGCGGGGCCGCGCTCTCCAAGGCCGACCACCCCACCCTCGGCGCCGTCCTGGACGACCTGGGAAGGCGCTACGGGGACAAGACCGACGGCTCCTCCGGCGTCCAGACCCGGATCGTCGACGCCAAGGGCAAGAACCAGGGCACGCTGCGCCAGCTCTCCAAGCCCACCCCGGGCGAGCTGAAGACCACGCTCGACAAGAAGGCGCAGACCGCCGCGGAGAACGCGGTCAAGGGCAAGTCCAAGGCGTCCGTCGTCGCCGTCAAGCCCAGCACCGGCGAGATCCTCGCCGTCGCCAACTCCCCGGCCACGGG
Source organism: Streptomyces albiaxialis (assembly GCF_039530985.1). Taxonomy (NCBI): domain Bacteria; kingdom Bacillati; phylum Actinomycetota; class Actinomycetes; order Kitasatosporales; family Streptomycetaceae; genus Streptomyces; species Streptomyces albiaxialis. The sequence goes on along the minus strand of NZ_BAAAPE010000001.1, from coordinate 198,451 downwards.
CTTCAACAGCGCCCTGCGCGGCTCGCTGGCGCCCGGCTCCACCATGAAGGTCGTCACCAGCGCGATGCTGCTGGACAAGGGCCTCGCCTCGCCGGGCAAGGCGCACCCGTGCCCCAAGTACGAGACGTACGGCGGCTGGAAGTTCCAGAACCTCGACAAGTTCGAGATCAAGAACGGCACGTTCGCGCAGAGCTTCGCCCGCTCCTGCAACACCGCCTTCATCAGCCAGGCCAAGAAGCTGAAGGACGACGACCTCACCAAGGAGGCCCGCGACGTCTTCGGCATCGGCCTCGACTGGAAGACGGGCACCGGCACCTTCGACGGCTCCGTCCCCGTCCAGTCCGACGCCCAGATGGCGTCCTCGCTCATCGGCCAGGGCGGCGTGCGGATGAACCCGCTCACCATGGCCTCGGTCGCCGCCACGGTGCAGAACGGCAGCTTCAAGCAGCCGGTGATCGTCCCCGCCTCGCTCGACAAGCGCTCGCTGGCCAAGGCCGCGCGCTCGATGAAGCCGGGCGTCGCCAAGGACCTCAAGTCCCTGATGAAGCTCACCGCGAAGAGCGGCACGGCGGCCAAGGCGCTGAACGGGCTCAGCGGTGACGTCGGCGGCAAGACGGGCTCCGCCGAGGTCGACGGGCAGAAGAAGCCGAACGCGTGGTTCACCGCGTTCCGGGGCGACGTGGCCTCCGCCGCCGTCGTCCCGGCCTCCGGCCACGGCGGCGACAACGCGGGCCCCGTCGTCCGCAAGGTCCTCGAAGCGGCGGGCTGACACCTCGCTCCTCCGGAAGGGCGGACCGGCGTCACGCCGGTCCGCCCTTCCGCGTTCCCGGCGGTGTCCCCGGCGGCGTTCCGGTAACCGAAACGGCGTCGCGTGGCTAGTACACCTAGCGGTAACGTCGCGGCCATGACCGAGCAAGCCCCGCAAGTCCCCGCCGCCCACCCCCGCTTCGCCCAGGCCCTCGCCTCCCTCGGCCTCTCCGACGTCGAGGTCAGGAGCTTCCCGGACGCCACCCGTACGGCCAAGGAGGCCGCCGACGCGATCGGCTGCGAGCTGAGCCAGATCGTGAAGTCGCTGATCTTCGAGGCCGACGGCGAGCCGGTCCTCGTGCTGATGGACGGCTCCTCCCGCGTCGACGTCGCCCGCGTCTCCGAGGCCCTCGGCGCCACCGTGAAGCGCGCGAACGCCGCGACCGTACGGGCCGCGACCGGGTACGCGATCGGCGGCGTGCCCCCCTTCGGCCACGTCACCGAGATGCGCGTGCTCGCCGACCGCGGGCTGCTCGCGCACGAGACCGTCTGGGCGGCGGCGGGCACCCCGCACACCGTCTTCCCCCTGCCGCCGAAGGAGCTGGTGGAGCACGCGGGCGGCACGCTCGTGGACGTCCGCGAAGCCGCGACGCCCGCCACGTGACCCCGCTCGTCGTCGCCGCGGTCCTCGTCGCCGCGCTCACGCACGCGAGCTGGAACGCGGTCGCGCACGGCATCAAGGACCAGTTGCTGGCCTTCACCCTCGTCGGCTCCGGCGGCGCGGTCTGCGGCGCGCTGCTCGCCTGCTTCGTGCCGCTGCCGGACGCGGAGGCCTGGCCCGCGCTGCTGGCCTCCGCCGTGCTGCACGTGGTCTACCAGATGCTGCTGATGCGCTCGTTCCACCTCGGCGAGTTCGGGCAGATGTACCCGATCGCGCGGGGCACCGCGCCGCTCGTCGTGACCGTGCTCGCGGCCGTCTTCGTCCACGAGATGCCGGACGCGTGGCAGCTCGCGGGCGTCCTGCTCGCCTCGACGGGGCTGGTGGGAGTCGCCCTGTGGGGCCTGCGCGGCAAGGGCTCGGCGCCCGACTGGCCCGCGCTGCTCGCCGCCGTCGGCACGGGCCTGGCCATCGCCTCGTACACGGTCGTCGACGGCGTCGGCGTACGGGCCTCCGGCACCTCCCTCGGGTACATCGCGTGGCTGATGATCCTGGAGGGGCTCGCGATCCCCGCGTACGCGGCGTTCACGCGCCGTGGCGCGCTCGTGGCGGAGCTGCGGCCGATTGCCCTGCGGGGCCTGCTGGGCGGTGCGCTGTCGGTCGTCGCGTACGGGCTCGTCCTCTGGGCCCAGACGCGGGCCCCGCTCGCGCCCGTCGCCGCGCTGCGGGAGTCCTCGATCATCGCGGGCGCCGCGATAGGGGCGCTCTTCTTCAAGGAGCGTTTCGGCTGGCCCCGCATCGGCGCTTCCGCGCTCATGGTCGGGGGGATCGCGCTGATGCTCCACGGAAGCTAGCCGCTCCACCCCACTGTGCTTGGCAGGTCTGCGCAAGGTGCAGGGTTGGCAAGCGCGGCCCCCATGCCGGGCATCCGGACATCAGGGCTGGGTACGGGCTGCCCCGTACCGCGCATCGCAGACTGCGCCCGCGTCGTGGCCGGGCGCGCAGTTCCCCGCGCCCTCGTGGGGCACCATGCCGGGGACGCGGCATGGGGTGGGCGGGCCTACCCTTGGACGCCGGCCCCCCGTACAGGAGAGAAATGGCAGTCAACCTCGTCAATGTGGAAGCCGTCGACAAGGTGTACGGCACTCGTGCCCTGCTCGACGGTGTGTCGCTCGGGGTGAGCGAGGGCGACCGTATCGGCGTCGTCGGCCGGAACGGAGACGGCAAGACCACCCTGATCCGGCTGCTGGCCAAGCTGGAGACCCCGGACACGGGCCGCGTCACGCACCAGGGCGGTCTCCGCCTCGGCGTGCTCACCCAGCACGACTCGCTCGACCCTGCCGCGACCGTGCGGCACGAGGTCGTCGGCGACATGGCCGACCACGAGTGGGCCGGGAACGCCCGCATCCGGGACGTCCTCACCGGACTGTTCGGCTCGCTCGACCTCCCCGGCTTCGACCAGGGGCTGGACACCGTCATCGGGCCCCTCTCCGGCGGCGAGCGTCGGCGCATCGCGCTCGCCAAGCTGCTGATCTCCGAGCAGGACCTGATCGTCCTCGACGAGCCGACGAACCACCTCGACGTCGAGGGCATCGCCTGGCTCGCGGGCCACCTGCGCACCCGCCGCTCCGCGCTCGTCTGCGTGACCCACGACCGCTGGTTCCTGGACCAGGTCGCGACGCGGATGTGGGACGTGCAGCGCGGCGCCGTCCACGAGTACGAGGGCGGGTACTCGGACTACGTCTTCTCGCGCGCCGAGCGCGAGCGCATCGCGCAGCAGGAGGAGACCAAGCGGCAGAACCTGATGCGCAAGGAGCTGGCCTGGCTGCGGCGCGGCGCCCCGGCGCGTACGAGCAAGCCCCGCTTCCGTATCGAGGCCGCGAACGCGCTGATCGAGGGCGAGCCGCCGCCGCGCGACAGCCAGGAGCTGATGCGCTTCGCGAACTCCCGGCTCGGCAAGACCGTGCTGGACCTGGAGGACGTCACCGTCCAGGCGGGCCCCAAGGTGCTGCTCAAGCATCTGACCTGGCAGCTCGGGCCCGGCGACCGCGTCGGCCTGGTCGGGGTGAACGGCGCGGGCAAGACCTCGCTGCTGCGGGCGCTCGCCGACGCCGCGTACTCGCAGGGCGAGAAGCAGCCCGCCGCCGGGCACGTGAAGGTCGGCAAGACGGTCAAGCTCGCGTATCTCTCGCAGGAGGTCGCCGAACTCGCCCCGGCGCTGCGGGTGCTGGAGGCCGTGGAGGCCGTACGGCAGCGCGTCGATCTCGGTAAGGGGCGCGAGATGACGGCCTCGCAGCTCTGCGAGAGGTTCGGCTTCGCCAAGGAGAAGCAGTGGACGCCGGTGGGCGACCTGTCGGGCGGTGAGCGGCGCCGGCTCCAGATCCTGCGGCTGCTGATGGACGAGCCCAACGTCCTCTTCCTGGACGAGCCCACCAACGATCTCGACATCGAGACGCTGACCCAGCTCGAAGACCTGCTCGACGGCTGGGCGGGCTCGCTCGTGGTGATCTCGCACGACCGGTTCTTCATCGAGCGGACCACGGACCGGGTGCTGGCGCTGCTCGGCGACAAGACGCTGCGGATGCTGCCGCGCGGCATCGACGAGTACCTGGAGCGGCGCGAGCGGGCGCGGGCCGCCGAGGTGGCGGCGCCGTCTCCCGCGGCCAGGGCGAAGGCCAAGGAGGCCGCCGAGCCCGGGTCCGCCAAGACCGCCAAGCCCGCCGGTCTCTCGCGCGCCGCGCAGAAGGAGATGCAGCGCATCGAACGGCAGTTGGAGAAGGTCGAGCAGCAGGAGGCGAAGCTGCACGCCGAGATGGCGGAGCACGCGACGGACTTCGAGCGCGTCGCGGGCCTCGACGGGACGCTGCGCGAGCTGGCCGAGCAGCGCGAGTCGCTGGAGATGCGCTGGCTGGAGCTGGCGGACTCCGAGGGGGCCTGAGGGCCGGAGGAGACGGGCACCGAGGGCCGGAGGATACGGGCACGCCGCCGCCCCGCACGCGCCGGGGCCCGGCGGGGTGACCGCTACGTAACGGAACCGGGACCTGGGTCCGAGGTGTCCGATGGTAGAAAGAACTTCCGCTCAGAGTCTGCCGATGGTGGGCCATGATGTCCGATTCGCTCGGCCCTACGGGGGTTTGAGGTGCCGGGCGCTCGGTCTGCCCGTAACGAGGGATTGTCATGTCGCAGCCGCCTCCGCCCCCGAATCAGCCGCCGTCGGGCGGCTTCGGCGCGCCGCAGGAGCCCCCGCAGGGCCCGCCCCCGGGCCCGGGCCAGCCGTCGTACGGCTACCCGCAGCAGCCCGGCCAGCCGCCGCAGCCGCCCCAGGGGCCGCCGCAGGCACCGCCCGGTGGTTACGGCTACCCGCAGCAGCCCGGCCCGCCCGGCCAGCCGCCGCAGACCCCGCCGCCCGGCGGCTTCGGCGCGCCCACGCCGCCCATGGGCCAGCCCGGCCAGCCCGCTCCGTACGGGCAGCCGATGGGCCAGCAGCCCGGGATGTACCCGACGCAGCCGATGGGCCAGGGCCCCGGCGGGCCCGGGCGGAACAACAACAAGATCATCGCGATCGTCGCGGCCGTCGTCGCGGTGCTGCTCGTGGCGGGCGGCTCGGTGTTCTTCCTCACGAAGGACGACGACGGCGACAAGAAGGACGAGTCCAAGGGCAAGAAGGGCGGCACCTCGCAGGGCGTCGGCGGCTCGGACCCGAACGCGAAGCCGAAGAGCACCAAGGGCAAGCAGATCGTCGACATCGACGCGCCCAAGGTCAAGGACGTGACCAGCGTCGTCGGCGCCTGGTCCACCGGCAAGGTCTTCGCGAAGTCCACGGTCAACGCGCTGATCGGCATCGACCTGTCGACCAACAAGCAGAAGTACAAGCTGCCGCTCAAGGGCGGCGTCTGCGCCGCGTCGAACGAGACGACCAAGGACGGCATGGCCGCGATGGTCGTCCAGGAGACGATCTCCAGCGGCGCCGACTGCACCCGCATGGTCATCGTCGACGTCAACAAGGGCAAGATCGTCCAGGACAAGACGATGCCCAACTCGGACACCCGCAGCATCGAGAACGTCGCGATCAGCGGCGACACCGTCGCCTCCGCCTGGATCGGCGGCTCCGCCGGGTACAAGATCTCGACCGGCAAGAAGATCTGGAGCGCCACGCCCAGCACCTGCCGTGACGTGGGCTACGCGGGCGGCAAGTCCCTGGTCGCCGTCGTCGAGTGCGGAAACGACCTGGACAACCCCCAGGTCTCCGTCCAGAAGCTCGACCCGGACACGGGCAAGGCCACCTGGAAGTACAAGATGCCCAAGGGCGCCAAGAACGTCCGGGTCGCCTCGACCGACCCCGTCGTGCTGGTCGCCGGCGCGGGCGACGAGCTGACCAGTGACATCTTCACGGTCGGCGAGGACAAGAAGCTCAAGGCCAAGATCTCCATGGGCAAGCGCTACAACAAGCCCTGCGAGCTGGAGGTCAACGGCTGCTACGGCATGGCCGTCGACCAGGACACGGTCTACCTCTCGACCGCCGAGCACTCCGGCCAGTCCGACTACGGCAGGACCAACGAGGTCATGGCCTTCGACTTCAACACGGGCCGCGCCAAGTGGAAGTCCCCGGCCGGTGAGAAGCGGGCGATCATCCCGTTCAAGACACAGGGGCCGAACGTCCTCGCGTACAAGCTCCCGTCGTACGACTCGGGCGGCGAGATCGTCCGGATCGAGCCGAAGAAGGGCAAGCAGACGCGGCTCCTGAAGATGCCGGTCTCCGACGTCGGCGAGGGCGAACAGGCGATCAACGTCAGCTCGTACTCGGTCGACCAGCCGATCGTCTGGGACGGTCAGCGGATGTTCCTCTCCGACAAGCTGATCTCGGAGCGGAGTTCGTCGGTGGGCGACGACGTGCCGAAGCTGGCCGTCGGATTCGGCGCCGAGTGAGACAGGGAAGCGGGCGAGGGCGCGCCAGTAGGTGACGTTCCGCTTGTGGACTCCGCGTGGGCCCGTCATGGTTGCCATGACGGGCCCACGCGCGTTCCGGGGGCGGGGAGTTCACGCCGACCCGAGGGGATTTCCCCTCGTAAGGGGCGCGGAACTGTCGGTGACCGTGTAGCTTCCAGGAACAGGAGAGGGGTTGGGACTGGGGGGTGCCGACCCTTCGGGACTGTGGGGGGTAGCTCTATGAGCGTGCGGCTCATGGTGGTCGACGACCACCGCCTGCTCGCCGAGGCCCTGGCCTCGGCCCTGAAACTCCGCGGCCACCGCGTGCTCGCCGCGGCGGCGCCGAGTGGCGGCGCGGCCGAGCTGGTGATCAACCGGGCCCCGGAGGTGTGCCTGCTGGGCACGGCGACGCCGGCCGAGCCGGGCGTCTTCGACCCGGTGGTCAGGATCAAGAGAGAGAAACCGCAGATCGCGGTGGTGGTGCTCGGCCCGGTGCCCAGCCCGCGCGGCATCGCCTCCGCCTTCGCGGCGGGGGCGTCCGGCTATGTACGGCACGACGAGCGGATCGAGGGTGTCGAACGGGCGATGGTGAAGGCCCGTGCGGGGGAGGCGGCCGTGGCGCCGCAGCTCCTCCAGCAGTCCTTCACCGAGCTGCTCAATCCGGCGACGGAGCCGGACGACGAGGGCGCGCGGCTGCTCCAGATGCTGACGCCGCGCGAGGTCGAGGTCCTGGTGCGGGTCGCGGAGGGCGAGGACACCCGGCTGATCGCGGCTGGCATGGGCATCGCCCCGAGCACCGCCCGTACGCATGTGCAGCGGGTGCTGATGAAGCTGGGCGTGGGCTCGCGCCTGGAGGCCGCGGCCCTCGCCGCGCGTACGGGCCTGCTGGACCGGGCCTCCGGCACGGCGGCCGCCGGGAGGGGGGAGTGAGCGGGCGCGGCCCGCG
>NZ_BAAAPE010000001.1:0-191168 GCF_039530985.1 Streptomyces albiaxialis | reverse complement strand
CCCCCCCCACTCCCCCCTCCGGGGTCACTTCTCCAGGGCCTCCGCGGCCTCCGCCTCCGTCGGGGGCGGCGGCGGGATGGTCGGGCTGAGCTTCAGCCACAGCAGGAAGAACAGGCCCAGGAGCAGCATGCCGATGCCGGTCCACAGGTTGATGTTGATGCCCTCGGCCTTGTCGATGTCCGCGTCGGATGCGGTGATCCCGGCGATCGTGACGATCACGCCGTAGACCACGAAGAGCCCGCCGATGATGCGGCGTACGTCGAAGAGGCGGGCGGCGGTCTCGGACTTCCGCTCCAGTTCCTCGACCTCGCGGGCGATCTGCGCGGCCTCGGAGTCGCTCCGGGGCGGGGTGTTGCCGGATGTGTTGCCGTCGTCTGTCGTCATGGTGCGTCAGCGCTCCTCGCGGGTCAGAAGGAGAAGGGGATGTAGCAGAGGGCGGCAAGGATGACCGCGCCCCAGCCGAGCAGCGCGGGCTTGCGGTACCACGCGTCGTCGCCCTTCTCCGGCGGCTCTTCGAGCCCTGGCGAGACCGTCCCGTAGACGAGCCCGGCGAGCTGTTCGACGGGCTTGGGCTTGGTGACCATCGTGACCACGAACATCACCACGGCGCCGACGACGAAGGCGACGATCGAGGAGACGAAGTTCGCGCCCTGGTCGCTGGGGATGTCGATGACGCCCTGCTTGTAGAACCAGAAGTAGTTGACCATCGCGGCCACGGTGCCGCTCAGCAGGCCCCAGAACCCGGCGGCCGGGGTCGTCTTCTTCCAGAACATGCCGATGATGAAGACCACGAACAGCGGCACGTTGAAGAAGGAGAAGAGGGTCTGGAGGTAGTTCATGATGTTGCTGAACGAGGACGCGATGAACGCGGTGCCCATGCCGATCAGCACGCCGATCACGGTGACCCAGCGGGCCGTGGCGACGTAGTACGAGTCCGGCTTGCCCTTCTTCAGGTACGCCGCCCAGATGTCGTTCGTGAAGACGGTGTTGAAGGAGGAGATGTTCGCCGCCATGCCCGCCATGAACGCGGCGAGCAGACCGGTGACCGCGATGCCGAGCACGCCGTTGGGCAGCAGGTCCCGCATCAGTACGGGGATCGCGTCGTTGTATTCCAGGCCGCTGCCCGGCTTGCCCAGCGTGGGCTCCATGACCAGGGCGATCAGGCCGGGGATGACCACGACGGCGGGGATCAGGATCTTGGGGAACGCGGCGATGAGCGGGGTGCGCTGGGCCGCGGAGAGGTTCTTCGCGGACAGGGCGCGCTGGACCTCGGCGAAGTTCGTCGTCCAGTAGCCGAAGCTCATCACGAAGCCCAGGCCGAGCACGATCGTCAGCCAGTTGGCGCCCAGCGGGTTGCCCGAGCCGATGCCCGTGCCGTCCCACGCGGTCATGAACGCCTCGCCGTTCTTGCCGCTGAGCGTGTCGGAGATGCCGTCCCAGCCGCCGACGCGCTTGAGGCCGACGATCGTCAGCGGGATCAGCGCGGCGAGGATGACGAAGAACTGGAGCACCTCGGTGTAGATCGCCGAGGAGAGGCCGCCGAGCGTGATGTACGCCAGGACGAAGAAGCCCGCGACGACGATCGCGATCCACTGCTCCCAGCCCAGCAGGGCCTCCAGCACGATCGCGAGCGCGTAGAGGTTCACGCCCGCGATGAGCACGGCGGAGACCGCGAAGATCACGGAACTGAGCAGGTGGGAGGCGGGCCCGAAGCGGTGGAGCAGGAACTCCGGGACGGAGCGCACCTTCGAGCCGTAGTAGAAGGGCATCATCACCAGGCCGAGGAAGACCATGGCGGGGATGGCGCCGATCCAGTACCAGTGCACCGTGTAGACGCCGTACTGCGCGCCGTTGGCGGCCATGCCGAGGATCTCGGTCGCGCCGAGGTTGGCGGCGACGAACGCGAGTCCGGTGATCCAGGCGGGCAGGGAGCGGCCCGAGAGGAAGAAGTCGAGGCTGGTCTTCACACTGCGCCGGGCGGCGAAGCCGATCCCGAGCACGACGGCGAAGTAGATGCCGAGAAGTGTGTAATCGAGTCCGTTGGTGGGGAGCCGTAGCCGTTCGGCCAGGTACAACATGGGTCACTCGCTTCATTGCGTGACGGGAACGGACGAGAAGGTACCCCCCTCGCTTCACCTTCTGAAAGGAGTTGTTGCTGAGGTTTGTTTGATTGTGATGAATATCGGCGGGTGTCGGTGACGTGGCGTCCAGAATGTCTTTTTTGTAGCTTGTGATCCACGGGCCGCGCTGGGTTATCTCCTCTGTTGGCTCGTGGTTCGTTGTGTGTGATTATGTTGAGGTCCAGCAACGAGGAGCCCGCACGGTGAAGAAGACCTCAAACCGCCTTGCCGACGGTCGCGAGATCATCTATTACGACCTGAGTGCCACCGCCGAAACAGCCGTCCGCACCGCCGCCGACAAGCGCCCCCTGCCGCCCATCGGGACGGCGTCCGAGATCCGCCACGACCCGCTGCTCGACGACTGGGTCGGCGTCACCGCACACCGCAACGCCCGTACGTACCACCCGCCGGCCGACGAATGCCCGCTGTGCCCCTCCCGCGAGGGGCGGATGAGTGAGATCCCCGAGGCCGACTACGACGTCGCGGTCTTCGAGAACCGCTTCCCCTCCTTCCGCGGCGCCCCCGGCGAGGAGCTCCACGACGGCAGCCCCCTGTTCGCCCGCCGCCCCGGCGCCGGGCGCTGCGAGGTCGTCAGCTTCACCTCCGACCACGACGCCTCCTTCGCCGACCTCACCGAGGAGCAGGCCCGCCTCGTCCTCGACGCCTGGACCGACCGCACGGCCGAGCTGTCCCAGCTCCCCGGCGTCGAACAGGTCTTCTGCTTCGAGAACCGCGGCGAGGAGATCGGCGTGACCCTCTCCCACCCGCACGGGCAGATCTACGCCTATCCGTTCACCACCCCGCGCACCGAGCGGATGCTGCGCTCCGTCGCGGCGCACGGCGAACGGCCCGGCGGGGACAACCTCTTCGACGACCTCGTCGCCGCCGAGCTGGCCGTCGGCGACCGTGTCGTGCTGGACGGCGAACACTGGACGGCCTTCGTGCCCTACGCCGCGCACTGGCCGTACGAGGTGCACCTCTACCCCAAGCCCCGGGTGCCGGACCTGCTCGCGCTCGGCGAGGAGGCCCGCGCGGAGTTCCCGCGGATCTACCTGGAGCTGCTGCGCAGGTTCGACCGGATCTTCGGCGAGGACCAGCCCCGTACGCCGTACATCGCGGCCTGGCATCAGGCACCCTTCCCCAAGGGCGCCCGGAGCCGTGCGGAGCGCCTCGCGGCGCGTGAGGAATTCGCCCTGCATCTGGAGCTCTTCACCATCCGCCGGGCTCCCGGCAAGCTGAAGTTCCTCGCGGGTTCCGAGTCCGGCATGAATGTGTTCATCAACGACGTCCCGCCGGAGGCGGCGGCCCAGCGGCTGAGAGAGGTAGCGAGCACATGAGCAAGTTCCTGGTAACCGGGGGAGCCGGATACGTCGGCAGCGTGGTGGCCGCCCACCTGCTGGAGGCCGGGCACGCCGTCACCGTCGTCGACGACCTCTCCACCGGCTTCCGCGCCGGGGTCCCGGACGGCGCGGAGTTCGTCGAGGCCCGCATCCAGGGCGCGGCCGAGTGGCTCGACGCCTCGTACGAGGGCGTGCTGCACTTCGCCGCCTCCTCGCAGGTCGGCGAGTCCGTGACCGAGCCCGAGAAGTACTGGCGCAACAACGTCGGCGGTACGGTCGAACTCCTGGGCGCCATGCGGGAGAAGGGCGTGCGCAAGCTCGTCTTCTCCTCCACGGCCGCCGTCTACGGGGAGCCCGAGCGCAGCCCCATCACCGAGGACATGCCGACCGCGCCCACCAGCCCCTACGGCGCCTCCAAGCTCGCCATGGACCAGCTCATCACGGGCTACTGCCACGCCTACGGGATGTCCGCCGCCTCGCTGCGCTACTTCAACGTCGCGGGCGCGTACGCCGGGGCGGGCGGCGACTTCGGCGAGCGGCACGACCCCGAGTCGCACCTGATCCCGCTCGTCCTCCAGGTCGCCGCGGGCCGCCGCGAGGCGATCTCCGTCTTCGGCGACGACTACCCGACGCCGGACGGCACCTGCGTGCGCGACTACATCCACGTCGCCGACCTCGCCGAGGCCCACCTCCTCGCCCTCGGCGCGGCCCGCGAGGGCGAACACCTGATCTGCAACCTCGGCAACGGGAACGGCTTCTCCGTCCGCGAGGTCATCGAGACCGTCCGCGAGGTCACCGGCCACCCCGTCCCCGAGACCGTCGCCCCCCGCCGCGGCGGCGACCCCGCCGTCCTCGTCGCCTCCGCCGACCGCGCCCGCCAGGCCCTGGGCTGGCAGCCCAAGCGCCCCGAACTGGCCGGAATCGTCGAGGACGCCTGGAACTTCACACAGAAGGTGCTGGCCTCATGAGCCCCACGAGCTTCCGCGCTGTGCTTTCCCGGGGGACAACCCCCGGACCCCCGGCCGGGCGCGTGGCGTCGGCGTCGAGCGAGCCCGGGAGGGGCGGACGATGAGCTTCCGCGAGATCTACGGCAGCGCCCCGGACGGCGCGTGGGAGGCCCCCGGGCGGGTCAATCTCATCGGTGAGCACACCGACTACAACGACGGCTTCGTGATGCCGCTCGCGCTCCCGCACACCTGCCGCGTCGAGGCCGCGCGCCGCGACGACGGGGTGCTGCGGCTGCACTCGGCCGACGTGCCCGGCGGGGTCTACGAACTGACGGTCGACTCCCTCACGCCTGGGGCCGACGGCGGCTGGGCCGCGTACCCCGCGGGCGTCGTGTGGGCCCTGCGCGAGGACGGCCTGCCGGTCGGCGGCGCCGACCTGCACTTCACCAGCACCGTGCCGACCGGCGCCGGGCTCTCCTCGTCCGCCGCGCTGGAGGTCTCCACGGGCCTGGCCCTCGACGAGCTGTACGGGCTCGGCCTCTCCCGTGAGCGCCTGGCCCGGCTGTGCCAGCGCGCGGAGAACGACTTCGTGGGCATGCCCTGCGGGATCATGGACCAGATGGCCTCGGCCTGCTGCACCGAGGGCCACGTCCTCCACCTCGACACCCGCGACCTCGCCCAGCGCCAGGTCCCGTTCGACCTCGCGTCCCAGGGGCTGCGGCTGCTCGTCGTGGACACCCGCGTCAAGCACACCCTGAGCGACGGCGCCTACGCGGCCCAGCGCCGCTGGTGCGAGAAGGGCGCCGAGATCCTCGGGGTGCCCGCGCTGCGCGACGTGCCGTACGAGGAGCTGGAGCAGGCCCTCGGCCGTATCGACGACCCCGATGTGCGCCGCTGCGTGCGGCACATCGTCACCGAGAACCGGCGCGTCGAGGAGACCATCGCCCTGCTGGAGCGCGGCGAGACGCGCGCGATCGGGCCCGTGCTGAATGCCGGACACGCCTCGCTGCGCGACGACTTCCAGGTCTCCTGCGCGGAGTTGGACGCCGTGGTCGAGTCCGCGAACGCGGCGGGCGCGATCGGCGCGCGGATGACGGGCGGCGGCTTCGGCGGCTCGGCGCTCGTGCTGGTCGACGAGGACGCGGCGGAGCGCGTCACCGAGGCGGTGCTGGAGGCGTTCCGCACGGCGGGTTTCCGCGCGCCGAGGGTGTTCGAGGCGGTGCCGAGCGCCGGCGCGCGCCGCGTGTGACGGGCGCGCGGGCGGACGAAGGGTCAACTTCCGCCCCTGAGGCGTCAGGTTGTCTCACTTCTGACGTCGTGCCCAAACAGTTTTGCCGTTTGGCTTCCGTTGTCAGACCCCAGCCGTACTCTGATTCTGACGCACACAGCCGGTGGGGGCCGGTGCGTGTGCTGATCAGGGGGCGAGACAGCCGGGTACGACGCCCGGAGGCGGGGTAGCAGCGAACCACGGCGGCGGTCGTGCGGTTCCGCGTTCCCGCACCGGGCGCCGTGCCCGCACTGCCAGGGGGTGCCATGCAACGTATTCGTGTGCTAGTGGTCGACGATCACCGGATCTTCGCCGAGTCCTTGGCCGCCGCGCTCGCGGCCGAGCAGGACGTCGAGGTCGCCGCGGCGGGCAGTGGAGCCGCCGCGCTGCGCCACTTGGAGCGTGCCTCCGCCGAGGGCCGCCGCTTCGACGTGCTGCTCGTGGACGCGGACCTGGGAGCGCCGCTGCACCCCGGGCCGGGACCGGGACCGGGTCCGGGCCACGGAGGCCCGCCGCCCGGCGCGGGCGGCCCCGGCGGGCCCGGCGGCCCTGCGATGGGCCCGATCGGCGTGGTGAGCGGCAGTGCGAACGGTGAGGTGCCGGGCCGGGCGCTCAGCACCCTTGAGGAGGGGCCCCGCACCCCCGACCCCTCGGGCGGTCTCCCGCTGGTGGCGCGCGTGCGCGCGGACTATCCGCAGTTGAGGACGGTGGTCCTCGCCGAGCGCGACGACCCGCGGCACGCGGCGGCCGCGCTCCAGGCGGGCGCCGGGGGCTGGGTGGCCAAGGACTGCTCGCTCTCCCGGCTGCTCCAGGTGATCCGCGGCGTGCTGAAGGACGAGACGCATCTGCCGCCCGCGCTGCTGACCGGCGTGCTCAAGGAGTTGACGGCGACGCGCAAGCACCGCACCGAGAGCGAGCGGCTCGTCGAGTCGCTCACGCCCCGGGAGCGTGAAGTTCTGCGGTGCATGGTGGCGGGGCTGGGGCGCAAGGCGGTCGCCGAGCGCCTGTATCTCTCGCCGCACACTGTCCGGACGCATATGCAGAACGTGCTGGGGAAGCTGGGCGTCCACTCCACGCTTGCCGCCGTCGCCCTCGCCCGCCGCGCGGGAGTAGGCCCCGCCGAACTGGAACCGGCCCCGGCCCGCTAGGGCCCCGTCAGGGGCGCCGATCAAGGCTTCGGGGCTTGCCCCTCCAGGGGCGCGGGGAACTGCGCGCTCAGCCACGACGCACGCGCGCCCCGCGAAGCACAGGACGGGGCACCCCGTGCTCGGCCCCGGAGTGAGGAGCCCGGAGGAGTTCCGGGGGGCTTGGTTACGGGGAGTTTTTGAAGACGCTCCAGCCGCCGTCGACGACCATGCTCGTGCCGGTGACGTACGACGCGTCCGCGGAGAGCAGGAACGCGACGACGGACGCCACCTCCTCGGGGCGCCCGTGCCGGCCCGCCACGGTCTCGCTCGCCGCGCGGCACCGCTCCTCCTCCGCGACGCCGTTCCAGGCGCGGGTCAGGATGGGGCCCGGCAGTACGGAGTTGACCCGGACGTCCGGGCCGAAGTCCACGGCGAGCTGACGGCCCAGCCCGGTGAGCCCCGCCTTCGCCGCCGCGTACGCCGGACGCCCCGGCAGTCCCACCAGCGCCTGCACCGACGACGTCAGCACCACCGCGCCGCGCCGCTCCCGCAGGTCGTCGATGCAGGCCCGTACCCCGAGGAACGAGCCCGTGAGGCCCACGCCGAGCTGGCCCTCCCAGTCGTGCAGGGAGATCGCGTCGGCCGGTCCCGGGCGTACCAGCGCCGCGTTGCTGACGAGCCCGTCGACGGGCCCGAAGCCCCGGCGCGCGGTGTCCACGGCCCGCGCCCAGGCCGGTTCGTCGGTCACGTCGCCCAGGACGAAGGCGGCCCGGCCGCCGGAGGAGGTGATCTCGCGGGCCGTACGCCGCCCGCCCTCTTCCTCGTTGTCGAGGATCACCACGGCCGCGCCCTCGTCAGTGAGCCGGTGCGCGGTCGCGGCGCCGATGCCCGCCCCGCCGCCGGTCACGATGATGGTGCGTCCCGCGAATCGGAGTGCGCCGCTCATGTGCGGTGATGCTACGGGGCGGATCACTTGCCCTGCCAGACCGCCCGGCGCGGCGGGGAGGCCAGGGTCGCGTCGACGAGCCGTTCGACGGTGCCCTCGGGCAGCGGGTCGTCGTGCCACAGCCCCCGGAAGAGCATGTAACCGGCCCACTGCTCCAGGACCATGGGGACGTCGGTGTCCGCGGGCAGGTCGCCGCGGGCGACGGCGCGTTCCACGACGGCGCGGGCCCGGGCGTTGCGGGGTTCGAGTACCTCGGTGCGGAGCCGTTCCAGCAGCGCGGGCTCGCGTGCGGCCTCGCCGAGCAGGGCGGGGAGGACGAGGCGGACCTCGCCGGAGCCGTAGAAGCGGGCCATCGCCTGCTCGGCCACGGCGAGCAGTTCGGCACGGGTGTCGCCGGTGGGCGCGGTCGGGACGTCGGCCAGGCGGTCCTGGACGGCCGCCAGGACCAGGGCCGCCTTGTTCGGCCAGGAGCGGTAGACGGTGGCCTTGCCCACGGCCGCGTCCGTGGCCACGCCCTCGATCGTGAGCCGCGCGTAACCGCGCTCCTGGAGCAGCTTGAGGGTGGAGGCCATGATGCGCTCGCGCGCCTCCAGGTCGCGGCGGCCCCGCGTGGACCCGGCATCGGCGTCGTCGTCCACGGCGTGGAGGGTGCGCGTCCTGCCCATGGTGCTGCTCCCGTCTTCGTTCCTGCGGTCAATACGATACGGGCCGTCTTGACCTCTCGACCAGAGGGGCGGCGCGGGCTAAGGTCGGAACGGTCCGTATCGTTCTTACTGAGAGGTGGGTCGCGTCATGCCGTACGCCCCCAGCACGGTGAACCAGGAGCAGTCGCGCGCGAATGAGGGGCCGGAGGCCGTGCGGGCGGCCGTCGGCCGTGCCCGTGACGCCGCCCCCGCCTGGGACGCGCTCGGCCACCGCGAGCGCGGCGCGCGGCTGCTGCGCTGGCGGCGCGTGATGGCGCGCCGCATGGACGAGATCGTCGCGCTCCTGGAGAGCGAGGCCGGCAAGGTCCGTGCCGACGCGCTCGTCGAACTCGCCGCCGCCTTCGAGCACCTGGGCTGGGCCGCGCGCCACGCGGGGCCCGTGCTGCGCCGCCGTACGGTGCGCTCGGGGCCGCTGATGTTCCACCAGCGGTCCACCGTGGAGTACCGGCCCTACGGGGTCGTCGGCGTCATCGGACCCTGGAACTACCCCGTGCACACCCCGCTCGGCTCGGTCTCCTACGCGCTCGCGGCGGGCAACGCCGTCGTCCTCAAGCCCAGCGAGCACACCCCGGGGACGGGGCGCTGGCTCGCGGAGACCTTCGCCGAGGCCGTCCCGGACATGCCCGTGCTCGGCGTGGTCACGGGCGACGGCGGCACGGGCGCGGCGCTGTGCGGCGCCGGGGTCGACAAGGTCGCGTTCACCGGCTCGCCCGGCACCGGGGCGCGCGTGCTCGCCGCCTGCGCGCCCTCGCTCACGCCCGTACTCCTCGAACTCGGCGGCAAGGACGCCCTGGTGGTCGCCGGCGACGCGGACGTCGAGGCGGCGGTGGAGGCGGCGCTGTGGGGCGGCTGCGCCAACGCGGGCCAGTCGTGCGCGGGCATCGAGCGGGTGTACGTGGCCGAGGGCGTGTACGAGCGCTTCCTCGACCGGATCACCCTGCGGGCCCCGGAGATCACGGGCGGGCCCGGCGGCGACTACGGGCGGATGACGGTTCCGGCCCAGCTCGACGTGGTGCGCCGCCATATCGACGACGCGCTCGCGCGCGGCGCGCGCGCCGTCGTGGGCGGGCCCGGCTCGGTGGTGCCGCCGTACGTCACCGGGCCCGTCGTCCTCGCCGACGTCCCCGAGGACGCGGACGCGGTGCGCGAGGAGACGTTCGGGCCCGTGCTCGTCGTGAACCGCGTGCGGGACGCCGAGGAGGGCGTGGCGCGGGCCAACGCGAGCGCGTACGGGCTCGGCGGGGCGGTGTTCGCGCGGCGCGGCGGCGTCCGGCTGGCGCGGGAGATGCGCACCGGCATGGTGAGCGTGAACGACGCGCTGGCCTTCACGGCGGTGGGCGCGCTGCCGTTCGGGGGCCGGGGCCGCTCGGGCTTCGGGCGTATCCACGGGGCCGACGGGCTGCGGGAGTTCGCGGCGCCGCAGGCCGTCACCCGGCGCCGCTTCGCCCCGCCGCTCGCGATCCAGACCTTCGCGCGCGGGCCCCGCGACCTGGCTCGCTTCGAACGCCTGCTCCGGCGCCGTGGCTACTGAGCAGGGGCTCCCTCGTTCCGTGCTCCCCCAAGCTCTTCGAGCAGGGAGGTGCCCCCAAGGCTGCGGGTTGTGGCTGGTTGCGCGCGCAGTTCCCCGCGCCCCTGACGGGGCGCTCCTGCGCGCGGTCGCGCCCACGCGGCGGAGCCGCACATCGACTCGGTCCCGCGCCCCTGACGGGGCGCTCCTGCGCGCGGTCGCGCCCACGCGGCGGAGCCGCACATCGACTCAGTCCCGCGCCCCTGACGGGGCGCTCCGAGGAGCGCCCTCCACCTCAAGGGGCGCGGGGAACTGCGCGATCAGCCACGACACAGCCGCGGTCTGCACCGCACCGGGCGGGGCAGCCCCTGCCCAGCCCTGGTCCTACGTGGGGATGTTGTCGAAGGGTGCCGTCAACTGGCGCAGCAGACCCGCCAGTTCGCCGCGCTGGAGCGGGGACAGCTCGGCGAGGATCGCCCGCTCCTGCTCCAGCAGTCCGGCGAGGGCGCTGTCGCCCCGGTCGCGCCCCTCGTCCGTCAGCCGCACCAGCACCCCGCGCCGGTCGCTGGGGTCCGGCAGCCGCTCCACGAGGCCCTTCTTGGCGAGCCGGTCGATGCGGTTCGTCATCGTCCCGGACGTCACGAGGGTCTGCGTGAGAAGCTGGCCCGGAGAGAGCTGGTACGGCGTGCCCGCTCGCCGCAGCGCCGTCAGGACGTCGAACTCCCACGGTTCGAGGCCGTGCTCGGAGAAGGCGATCCGTCGCGCGCGGTCGAGATGGCGGGCCAGCCTGCTGACCCGGCTCAGAACCTCAAGCGGTTCCACGTCGAGGTCAGGGCGCTCGCGGCGCCATGCTGTCACCAAACGGTCGACCTCGTCCTCCATGAGGATCAGTGTAGTAGTTGTGTCGATGTGAAGTCTCTTGACGTCAAGAGAACCGGGGGTGCACCCTGCGGGCATGCCGACGACACCGCACGCCGCGGCCCCCGGCCCGGCCCCCGAATGGGACCCGCAGCAGTACCTGCGCCACTCCGGCCACCGCCTGCGGCCGCTCCTCGACCTGCTCGCCCGCGTCCCCGCCGAGCTGCCCGGCGGCGACGCGCCCCGTATCGCCGACCTCGGCTGCGGGCCCGGCGGCCCCAGCACGGTCCTCGCCGAGCGCTACCCGCACGCGCGCGTCACCGGGTACGACAACTCGCCCGCCATGCTCGACGAGGCCCGCGCCCACGCGCGCGACGGGCGGCTCGACTTCGCCGAGGCCGACCTCGCGACCTGGCGCCCCGCTCCCGGCGACCGCTTCGGCCTGCTCTTCTCCAACGCCGCGCTCCAGTGGGTCCCGGGCCACGCGGCCTCGTTCCCCGCCTGGGTGGACGCGCTGCCGTCCGGCGGCGCCCTCGCCTTCCAGGTGCCCGGCAACTTCTCCTCGCCCAGCCACACGCTCCTCGCCGAGCTGCGCGACTCCCCGCGCTGGCGGGGACGCCTCGGCGCCCCGGACCGCACGGACGCCGTCCTCACCCCCGCCGGATACGCCGAACGCCTCCTCGCCCTCGGCTGCGAGGTGGACGCCTGGGAGACGACGTACCTCCACCTCCTGACCGGCGAGGACCCCGTCCTCGACTGGACCAAGGGCACGGCCCTGCGCCCCGTCCTCACCCTCCTCGCCGACGACCCCGAGGCCCGCGACGCCTTCACCGCCGACTACGCCGCCGCGCTCCGCGCCGCGTACCCGCCGGGCCCCGACGGCCGTACGGCGTTCCCGTTCCGCCGGGTCTTCGTGGTGGCGGTGAAGCGATGAGCGGCCTGATCACGTCCGTCGACCACGTCCTCCTGGCCGCCCCGCCCGGCAGCGAACCCGCGCTGCGCCGCTTCTACGCCGAGGTGCTCGGCATGACCGAACTCCCCAAGCCGGAGGCGCTCGCCGCGCGGGGCGGCTGCTGGTTCACGTCCGGCACCGCGGTCCTCCACCTCGGCATCGAGGACCCCTTCACCCCGCCCCGCAAGGCCCACCCGGGGCTGCGCGTCACGGACCTGGACGCCCTCGCGGCCCGCCTGGAGGCGGCCGGGACCCGGCCCGTATGGGACGAGGACCTCCCGGGCCACCGCCGCTTCTACGCGCAGGATCCCGTCGGCAACAGGCTGGAGTTCCTGGAGCCGCTGACGGCCGCCCGATAACCGCTGTCGCCCCCGGCGCCGCTCTGCGAGGGTCGCCCCATGAACGACGTATCCCGTACGGCCCTGCTCCGCTGGCAGTTCGACATGACCTGGTCCCTCTTCGAGTACCACGCCGAACGGCTGGAGGAGGCCGACCACCTGTGGGAGCCGGCCGAGGTGTGCTGGACCGTACGGAAGGGCGCCGACGGGCTGTGGCGGCCCGACTTCGCCGAGGTCGAGCCCGAGCCGGTGCCGGTCCCCACGATCGCGTGGGTGACCTGGCACATGGGCTGGTGGTGGAGCACGGCCCTCGCCCACCTGCGCGGGCGCACGCCTCCGGAGCGCACCGAGGTGACCTGGCCGGGCGACGGCGCGTCGGCCCTCGCCTGGCTCCGCGGCCTGCGCGAGGAATGGCTCGCGGCCCTGGACACCCTCCCCGACCCCGCCCTCGACGCCCCGGCCCCCTTCCCCTGGCACAACGACCCCGACCACACCCTCGCCCACACCCTGGCCTGGGCCAACGCCGAACTCATGAAGAACGCCACCGAACTGGGCCACGTCCGCATGCTCCGGGCCGCGAGCGGCCGATGACCGGCGCGCGTCAGCGGACCCTGCGTAGGGGGTTCGGGCTCGCTGCCGCTGTCAGGGAGGGGAGGGTGGCGAGCTTGGTGCGGGGGCGGGCTTCCTGGTGGCCTCGGGCGCGTTCGGCGCGGTCTATCGCGGCCAGGCCCTTCGCGTCGACGGCGTGGGGAGCGCGGCGGCGGAGGAGCTTCGCGAAGTCCTTCGGGCTCCCGGCCGGGGCGGGGAGTTCGCCCGCGACCGCGTCCGCCAGCAGCGTGCTCACCGTCTCGGCCGCGCAGGTGCGGTTGGCGCCGATGCCGCCGGAGGGGCCGCGTTTGATCCAGCCCACGACGTACGTCCCGGGGCTTCCCGTCACCCGGCCGCGCTCGTGCGGCACCGTCCCGCTGGTCTCGTCGAACGGCAGCCCGTCGACGGGGACGCCCCGGTAGCCGACCGCCCTGAGCAGCAGGCCCGCCCGGATGTCCCGTTCGCCCGAGGCGCCGGTGACGCGCACCGCGCCGACGCCGCCCGGCCCGCCCGTATCGCCCTTCGCCTCCACCGGCGCGCTGTGGAAGCGGAGCACGAGGCGCCGCCGTCCCGGCTCCGGCGCGCTGTCCCAGTCCACGCCGCCGCGCGCCACGCCCCGCAGCAGCGCGGCCTTGTCCCTCGGGCCCGCCGCGTCGATCGCCGCGCCGGTACGGGGATCGTGGTCGTCGACGAGCAGTTCGACGCCCGGCAGATGCCGGAGCGCCCGCAGCTCCGAGCCCGTGTACGCGGCGTCCTGCGGCCCGCGGCGCCCGACGAGCACGACCTCGCGCACGTTCCCGTCGCGCAGTGCCGCCAGCGCGTGGTCCGCGATGTCCGTACGGGCCAGCTCCTCCGGGTCGGCGAGGAGGATCCGCGCGGCGTCGACGGCGACATTGCCGTTGCCGACGACGACCACGCGCTCCGCCGAGAGGTCCACGGCGTCCGGCGCGACCTCCGGATGCGCGTTGTACCAGGCGACGAACGTGGTCGCCGGGACGCTGCCCGGCAGCTCCTCGCCCGGAATGCCCAGCCGCCGCCCACTGGAGGCCCCGACGGCGTAGATCACCGCGTCGTGGTGCGCGGCCAGTTCGCGCGCGGTGATCTCGCGGCCGACCCCCACGCCCAGCCGCAGGCGCACGCGCGGGTGGTCGTAGAAGCGGGCGAAGGTCTCGCCCGCCTTCTTGGTCGAGGGGTGGTCCGGCGCCACCCCGTAGCGGATCAGGCCGCCCGCGACCGGCAGCCGGTCGAGCAGCGTCACCTCGGCGCTGGTGTGCAGCAGCAGGTCCCGCGCCGCGTACATCCCGGCGGGCCCCGTGCCGACGACCGCGACGCGCAGCCGCGGGAAGTCGGACGGCAGGACGCGCGGGAACGACGGCTCCTCCCAGGCGTGGAAGTTGGGACTGCCCTCGGCCGCCGCCCCCGGCTGCTCCCCGGCCCCGGCCCCGTCCCCGGCCCCGGCCTCGGCCCCGGCCCCGGCCTCGTCCTCGTAATACGCCGCGTTGACGGCCGCGTACTCGCGCAGCGGGCCGGTGAGGGAGTCGACCGGGAAGATCGCGTCGACCGGGCAGGCGTCGGCGCAGGCGCCGCAGCCGATGCAGGCGTCCGGGTCGATGTGCAGCATCTCCGTGCTGCCGAACGCCCGTTCCTCCGGCGTCGGATGGATGCAGTTCACCGGGCACACGGCGACACACGTCGCGTCGCTGCAGCAGGTCTGGGTGATGGCGTACGGCGTCTCGGTCATGGCGTTCCCGGTCCGGCTCAGATGAGGTGCGCGCGCTTGTAGAAGACCAGCGCCGGTTTCGTCAGCAGCCGGGCCGAGGCCAGGAACTCCATCAGGCCCGAACAGCTCGACCGCATCATCGACTTGTGGTGCTCGTTGGCCTTCGCCTCGGTGACCGCGCGCTCCACGTCGAGCCCGGCCTCCGCGTAGACCCGCTTGTTCACCATGCTGGTCACGATCACGTACGAGGCGATCGCGATGACCAGCGCGTTGATCTGGCGGCGCGCCTCGCCCGCGCCCGCGAGGCGCTTGCGCGTCTGGTCCCGGGCGAACTTCATGTGCCGGGACTCCTCGACGACATGGATGTTGTTGATGGTGCGGACGAACGGCACGACGCGCTCGTCCCGCATCCAGTCCCGCTGCATGACGTCGAGAACCTCTTCCGCGACGAGGATCGCCGCGTACGCCGCCTCACCGAACGCGACCGTCTTGAACGCCCGCCCCAGCTCCACCGCGACCCGGTGCGGCCGGTACGCCGGGGCCCCGAGCTTCTTCGCGCCGCGCGCGAACATGATCGAGTGCCGGCACTCCTCCGCGACCTCCGTCAGCGCCCACTGGAACTCCGCGCCGGTCGGGTCCTTCGCGTAGATGTCCCGCAGCACCATCTGCTGCAGGATCATCTCGAACCAGATGCCCGTACTGGCCACCGAGGCGGCCTCCTGCCGCGTCAGCTCGCGCCGCTGCGCCTCGCTCATCTCCCGCCAGTAGGCGGTGCCGTAGAGAGTGCTCCACTCCGGGCTCGCACCGTGGAAGTCCTTGTCGAGCGGCGTGTCCCAGTCCACCTCGGTGGCCGGGTCGTACGCCAGCGTGGCGGCCGAGTCCAGCAGCCGCTGCGCGACATCGTCGCCGGACTGCTCCTGGATGCTGCTTCCCATTGCTGCGGCTCCTCGCTCGGGCTCCGGTGGGCTCACCCCTCTTGTTAGACGGAATGTAAAACAAGCCTCCGGCGCTTGCCTACCCCCGAGTAAGAACTCATGGCCGGACCGCGGACCGGCATGCTGGAGGACATGAACGTCTTACGGGGGAGACAGCGGGCCGGTGCGGCGGCGGTGGGCGTACTGGCAGCCGCGGCCGTGGCCGTGGCACTGGCCGACAACGCGCGGGAACCCTCGCTCGCCGGGGGTGAACGGCCCGCGGGGGCGGTGTCGTTGGGGCGCGAGGCGCTGTGGTCCATGGAGAAGGCCGAGGGAGCCGTCGTACGCGGCAGGTCCGTCGTCGTCCTCGGTGACCGAGGGCAGCGCGGAGGCACGCGGGTCGGCGTCCGGGACCTGGAGACCGGCGAGCAGCGCTGGTCGCTGCGCGACGAGGAGCCGCTCGGGGAGGAGCCGCTCGGCGAGGACGGCGGGCGCGGGGCGGCGCGGGTGGCCTCCGCCGCCTCGGAGGCGCCCGGCTCGGGGGCCGACGACCGGCCCCTCCTCGTCGGTGACGGCGACGACTGGGGCGTGATCGTCGCCTACGAGAAGGGGCGGAAGGGGACGGCCCCCGAGTACGGCGTCGCCGCGCTGTCCGGGAAGGACGGACGCCCGCTCTGGAAGCGCACGCTCCCCGGCGCCCGCGACGTGCGCCTGATGGACGCGCGGGACGGCCGCATCCTCGTCGTCGGCGAAGGGAAGGGCCTCGCGGACGAGTCGACCTCGTACGTCCTCGACGCGGCCCGCGAGGGCCGCACGGTGTGGAAGCGCACGGGCCACGACGTGATGCTCGGCTTCGCGGGCGACGTGGTGCTCGGCGAGCGCCGCCGGGGCCTTGGGATCGTCGAGGGCGCCGCCGTCCTCGCGCGCGACGCGCGCACGGGGAAGAAGCTGTGGGACCTGGCAGGGAGCTACTACGAGTCGCGGCTCCAGGCCGCCGTCCCGGGGCGCGCGGTGGTCAACACGCTCGGCGGGCGGGAGTTCGGCGATCCCGAGCACCCCGCCGGCCTCGTCCTCGACACCGCGACGGGCCGCAAGACCGACGACCTGGGGCGCGCCTCCCTGCGCTGCGCCGCCGATCCCCGCGACCCCCTCCTCGCCTGCGTCGAGAGCGACGGCCCCCGCCTGGTGACGCTCCGCGCGGGCCGCCACGACGCCCCGTTCCGCGCGAGGAGCGAGGCGCTGGAAGAGGGCAGGTCGTACGAGGGCCGCAGCGTCGAAGCCGTACGGGACGGCCGGGTGTACGTCGGCTCCTGGGGTACGTACCCGCGGCGGACCGTCGTCGACCGGCTCGGCGGGGAGCTGCCCGGCCGCCCGCCGGGCCGCGTGCTCGACATGACGGACGACCACGCGGTGCTGCTCACGGACGGACAGGACGGCGCCGACCGTATGGCCGTCCACCGGGTGCGGAAGCCGCGGTGACGGGCCCGGGCCGGGGGTGACGGGCCCGGGCCCGGGGGCCGTTCCTCACCGACGGCAGTCCTTGACGCCCTCTTCCGTACGGGTCGAGATCACGCGCCAGGTGCCGTCCCGCTTGTGCAGGACGTCCTCGATCCTGGTGAAGTCCTTCAGGCTCGGCCGGGTGCGCAGCGACTTGCCCGTGGCCAGGCTCTTGTCGAAGGCCTCCCTGCGGCTCTCGCAGAAGCGGACGGTGGCGTCCGCCGGGCCCTTCATGGTGAGTTCGCGCTTGTAGTAGCGGTAGACGCCCCTGGCGACCAAAACCTCGCGCCGGTACGTCCGCACGTCCTCGCGCAGGGTCTCCAGGGCGTCGTCCTGGCGGTACTCAGTGATCTTGGAGTGCTTCGTGGTGGCCTTCGCGTAGGCGAGGACCCTGGCCATCGTCGCGCGGCTGTGGTCGCGCAGGACGGCGTCCTTCTCCTTGTTGCCCGTCAGCTCATTGGCGATGACCACGTACACGTCGTCCGGGAGGTCGAAGCCCGGCTCCTTCGCCGCGCCCGGCGGCGTCGGTACGGGCTTCCGGGAGGGCGAGGAACTGCTCGACGTCTTCTGCGTCCCGTCCCCGCCGTCCTCGTCCCCGCCGACGATGCCGCAGCCGGTCAGCGTGAGGGACAACGCGAGGGCGAGGCCGGGTAAGCAAGCCTTGATGCGCATACGTGTTCTCTCTCCTGTCCTCGCCCTCGGTCACCGGCGCGCGGACGGCCCGCGCGTCGCTCGTGCGGTGGTGCGCATGGCCGCTCCGCCCCGTTCCGCTCCGGAGAGGAGCGGCAGGACTGCGGACAGTCAGCGGTGAGTCTAGTGTGCCGGGGCCACGCTGGCATGAATTCGCGTGACGTCAGGGAGAGTTGGGGAACACTACGCGCCTAGATCGTGCCCGGACCGTCACCGGGGGCGCACAGGGCGCCCACGCCGGTGGGTTTTCCGTGGAGGCCGCCCGCGCGTGCCCGCCCCGCGGGTCCTTCGCGCGTGCCCGCCGCGCATGCGCTCCGCGCGGGTCCTTCGCGTGTCAGGACCGCCGGTGGCCTATCAGCCGCGGCTTCGCCTCCATGCCGTCGAGGCCGTGCCAGGCCAGATTGACCAGGTGGGCGGCGACCTCGGCCTTCTTCGGCCTGCGCGCGTTCAGCCACCACTGGCCGGTGAGCGCGACCATGCCGACCAGGGCCTGCGCGTAGAGAGGGGAGAGCTTGGGGTCGAAGCCCCGTGACTTGAACTCGCGGCCGAGGATGTCCTCGACCTGCGTCGCGATGTCCGAGATCAGCGAGGCGAAGGTGCCCGTCGACTGGGCGACGGGGGAGTCGCGGACCAGGATGCGGAAGCCGTCCGTGTACTGCTCGATGTAGTCGAGCAGGGCGAACGCCGCCTGTTCCAGCAGCTCGCGGGGGTGGCCGCCCGTGAGGGCGCCGGTGACCATGTCGAGGAGGCGCCGCATCTCACGGTCGACCACCACCGCGTAGAGGCCTTCCTTGCCGCCGAAGTGCTCGTAGACGACCGGCTTGGAGACGCCCGCCTTGTGCGCGATCTCCTCCACCGACGTGCCCTCGAAGCCGCGCTCGGCGAAGAGTGTGCGCCCGATGTCGAGGAGCTGCTCGCGGCGCTCCTTGCCGGTCATCCGTCGGCGGGCACGTCTCTTCGGGCTGCTGGTCGTCTCTCCGGAACGTCCGGACGTACTCTCGTCGGTCGGCACGGGGGCCATCATGCCGCGTCGGCGGCGCGCTCCTTGCGGCGGGAGTCCACACGCGACTGCTTCGGCCAGCGCACGTCGTAGGCCCAGCCGGCCTTCTCGAACCAGCGGATCAGGCGGGCGCTGGAGTCGATCTGGCCGCGCTCCACGCCGTGCCGGGCGCAGGTCGGGTCGGCGTGGTGCAGGTTGTGCCACGACTCACCGCAGGACAGGATCGCCAGCCACCAGACATTTCCGGACTTGTCGCGCGACTTGAAGGGGCGCTTGCCCACCGCGTGGCAGATCGAGTTGATCGACCAGGTCACGTGGTGCAGCAGCGCCACGCGGACCAGGGAGCCCCAGAAGAACGCGGTCAGCGCGCCCTGCCACGACCAGGTCGCCAGGCCGCCGATCAGCGGCGGCACCAGCAGCGAGACGACCGTCCACAGCACGAACTGGCGCGACACGCGGCGCAGGTCCGGGTCCTTGATCAGATCCGGCGCGTACTTGTGCTGTGGCGTCTGCTCCTCGTTGAACATCCACCCCATGTGCGCCCACCACAGGCCCTTCATCAGGGCCGGAACCGTCTCGCCGTACCGCCAGGGGGAGTGCGGGTCGCCCTCGGCGTCGGAGAACTTGTGGTGCTTGCGATGGTCCGCCACCCAGCGCACCAGCGGGCCCTCGACGGCCATCGAACCCATGATCGCCAGCACGATCTTCAGCGGCCGCTTCGCCTTGAAGGAGCCATGTGTGAAGTAGCGGTGGAAACCGATCGTGATGCCGTGACAGCCGATGTAGTACATCGCGACCATCAGGCCCAGGTCGAGCCAGCTCACGCCCCAGCCCCACGCCAGCGGCACGGCCGCGACCAGCGCTACGAACGGGACGGTGATGAACAGCAGCAGCGAGATCTGCTCCACGGAGCGCCGCTGCTCACCCCCCAGCGTCGCGGACGGCAGGGCGGGATCAGCGGTGGCTGTGGCTGTGGCGGCGGGGTCGGTGCTTGGAGACTGTGCAGCCTGCGGCGAACTGTCGAGCACGTCGGGGCTAGTCGTCATAGATGTCCCTCATCGGACCGGGGGATTGGCTACGGTTCCGTAACCTACGGCAACGTAAGTATGGCAGCCCTTTGTCACGGAACAAGAGGGGTACATCCACCAGAGGGCGCACCCGCGCGCCCCGCTCCGGACCACCACTCGGACAGGGTTCGGGTACCACGCGACACGCGACCTATCCTTGATTCGTCGGACAGCGCGGTCCGCCACCTGCCAGAAGCGAAGCTGCACCAAGCCAAGCTGCACGAAGCGAAGCCGCAAGGAGCCGCACCTGTGAGCAGTGCCGACAGCACCACGCGCCAGCCCGAGGCCCCCGACGCGCCGTCCTCCGCGCCCTCGGCGCTCCGCGCCGACATCCGCCGTCTCGGGGACCTGCTCGGCGAGACCCTCGTACGCCAAGAGGGTGCCGAACTCCTCGACCTCGTGGAACGCGTCCGCGCGCTGACCCGCAGCGACGGCGAAGCCGCGGCGGCCCTGCTCGGCAAGACCGACCTGGAGACCGCCACCAAGCTCGTGCGCGCCTTCTCCACCTACTTCCACCTCGCCAACGTCACCGAGCAGGTGCACCGCGGCCGCGAGCTGCGCACCCGCCGCGCCGCCGAGGGCGGCAACCTCGCGCGCACCGCCGACATGCTCAAGGACGCCGACCCGGCCCACCTCGCCGAGACCGCCCGCAACCTGTCCGTGCGCCCCGTCTTCACCGCGCACCCCACCGAGGCCGCCCGGCGCTCCGTCCTCACCAAGCTCCGCCGCATCGCCGAGCTGCTGGAGGAGACCGACCCCAGCGAGCGCCGCCGCACCGACCTGCGCCTCGCCGAGAACGTCGACCTCATCTGGCAGACCGACGAGCTCCGCGTCGCCCGCCCCGAGCCCGCCGACGAGGCCCGCAACGCGATCTACTACCTCGACGAGCTGCACCGCGGCGCCGTCGGCGACGTCCTCGAAGACCTCGCCGCCGAGCTGGAGCGCGCCGGAGCGCCCCTCCCCGAGGGCACGCGCCCCGTCACCTTCGGCACCTGGATCGGCGGCGACCGCGACGGCAACCCCAACGTCACCCCGCAGGTCACCTGGGACGTGCTGATCCTCCAGCACGAGCACGGCATCACCGACGCCCTCACCCATGTCGACGAGCTGCGCGGCGCCCTCTCCAACTCCATCCGCAACTGCGGCGCCACCCAGGAGCTGCTGGACTCCCTGGAGCAGGACCTCGCCCGCCTCCCCGAGATCAGCCCCCGCTACAAGCGGCTGAACGCCGAGGAGCCGTACCGCCTCAAGGCCACCTGCATCCGCCAGAAGCTCCTCAACACCCGCACCCGCCTCGCCGAGAAGCTCCCCCACACCGAGGGATGGGACTACCTGGGCACCGGCGAGCTGCTGGCCGACCTCGCCCTCATCCAGCACTCCCTGCGCGAGCACCGCGGCGGCCTCGTCGCCGACGGCCGCCTGGAGCGCGCCCTGCGCACCCTGGCCGCCTTCGGCCTCCAGCTCGCCACCATGGACGTACGGGAGCACGCCGAGGCCCACCACCACGCCCTCGGCCAGCTCTTCGACCGCCTGGGTGAGGAGTCCTGGCGGTACGCGGACATGCCCCGCGAGTACCGGCAGCGGCTGCTCGCCAAGGAGCTGCGCTCCCGCCGCCCGCTCTCCCCGGCGCCCGCGCCGCTGGACGCCGCCGGGGCCAAGACCCTCGGCGTCTTCGAGACCGTCCGCACGGCCCTGGCGACCTTCGGGCCCGAGGTCATCGAGTCGTACATCATCTCCATGTGCCAGGGCGCCGACGACGTCTTCGCCGCCGCCGTCCTCGCCCGCGAGGCCGGGCTCATCGACCTGCACGGCGGCTGGGCCAAGATCGGCATCGTCCCGCTGCTGGAGACCACGGACGAGCTGAAGATCGCCGACGAGCTGCTCGACGCGATGCTCTCCGACCCCTCCTACCGCCGCCTCGTCTCCCTGCGCGGCGACCTCCAGGAGGTCATGCTCGGATACTCCGACTCCTCCAAGTTCGGCGGCATCACCACCTCGCAGTGGGAGATCCACCGCGCCCAGCGCCGCCTGCGCGACGTCGCCCACCGGCACGGCGTCCGGCTCCGGCTCTTCCACGGCCGCGGCGGCACCGTCGGCCGCGGCGGCGGCCCCACCCACGACGCGATCCTCGCCCAGCCCTGGGGCACCCTGGAGGGCGAGATCAAGGTGACCGAGCAGGGCGAGGTCATCTCCGACAAGTACCTCGTCCCGTCCCTCGCCCGCGAGAACCTCGAACTGACGGTCGCCGCGACGCTCCAGGCCTCCGCCCTGCACACCGCGCCCCGCCAGTCCGACGAGGCCCTCGCCCGCTGGGACGCGGCCATGGACACGGTCTCCGACGCCGCGCACAGCGCCTACCGGCGCCTGGTGGAGGACCCGGACCTCCCGGCGTACTTCTTCGCCTCCACCCCCGTCGACCAGCTCGCCGAGCTGCACCTGGGCTCCCGCCCCTCCCGCCGCCCCGACACCGGCGCCGGGCTCGACGGGCTCCGCGCCATCCCGTGGGTGTTCGGCTGGACCCAGTCCCGGCAGATCGTCCCCGGCTGGTTCGGCGTCGGCACGGGCCTGCGCGCGGCGCGCGAGGCGGGCCTCGACAGCGTCCTGGAAGAGGCCTACGAGCACTGGCACTTCTTCCAGAACTTCCTCTCCAACGTGGAGATGACGCTCGCCAAGACCGACCTGCGCATCGCCCAGCACTACGTCGACACCCTCGTGCCGGACGAGCTGAAGCACGTCTTCGACGTCATCAAGGCCGAACACGAACTGACGGTCCGCGAGGTCCTCCGCGTCACCGGAGAGAGCGAACTCCTGGAGGCCAACCCGGTCCTCAAGCAGACCCTCAGGATCCGCGACGCCTACCTCGACCCGATCTCCTACCTCCAGGTCTCCCTGCTGCACCGCCAGCGCCAGGCCGCCGAGGCGGGCGAGGAGCCGGACGAGGCCCTGGGCCGGGCCCTCCTCCTCACCGTCAACGGCGTGGCGGCGGGCCTCCGCAACACCGGCTGACGCCACGTCGCGGGGCCGCGGGCCCCCGGGCCCTGCTCAGAAGTTGAGCAGGGCCCAGGCCCCGCCCATCACCAGGGCCCCGAACAGCCCCATCCCCAGCGCCGTCTTCTTCAGCCGCAGCCCGCCCGCCACCACGAGCGAGGCCAGCAGCAGCGAACCGCCCAGCGGCACCCACGCGTAGAGGATCCCCGCGGGCCCCGTCCGTACGACATGGTCCGTGCCCGGCTTCACCGCCACGTCCAGCGTCTCGCCGGTCTCCCCGGACACCGAGCGCGCCACGGTCACCTTCTCCGGCTTCCCCGCGGCCCCTTCGCGGGCGAACAGCCCCGTGCACTCGTCGTCCCCGCACGTCCGCACGGTGACCGTCCCGGTCTCCTTCCCCGTCATCGCGGGTTTCGCCGTCCCCCACGACGTCCACACCCCGGCCAGCACGAGCAGCAGTGCGATCAGACCCATCAGTCCGGTCCTGGCGAGCAGCAGCAGCCCGTACGCGCTCTCACCCATCCGGCGAGTGCGGCTGCGCTTGACGGGGTTGTCAGTGGACATGGCCGTGATCCTTGGTGAAGGGACGCCACAGCGTCAACTCGCGGGACCACCTCCTTACCGCGAGTTCTCCACGATCACCCTGGGTTCCCCATTTCCCGCACGCGAGGACGACAGGTCCCCTACACTCGCGGCAGTCTGTCCGGGCCAGGACCGGCTAGGAGTTGTACGTGCTCTGCGCCCGCTCCAGGCCGTCGACGATCAGGGCCTCCGTCGCATCCGCCGCGCGGTCGACGAAATAGTCCAGCTCCTTGCGCTCCGTGCTGGAGAAGTCCTTCAGGACGAAATCCGCGACCGGCATGCGGCCCGGGGGACGCCCCACGCCGAAGCGGACGCGGTGGTAGTCACGGCCCAGGGCCTTCGTGATCGACTTCAGGCCGTTGTGCCCGTTGTCGCCGCCGCCCAGCTTGAGGCGGAGCGCGCCGTAGTCGATGTCCAGCTCGTCATGGACGGCGACCAGCCGCTCCAGCGGAAGCCCGTAGAAATCCAGCAGCGCCTTGACCGGGCCGCCCGACAGATTCATGTACGACATCGGCTTCGCCAGGATCACCCGCTGCGACGAGACCCCCGGCGTCCCGAACCGCCCCTCCAGAACGTGCGCGCGGCCCGCCTTGTGCGACGTGAACTTCCCGCCCACGCGCGACGCGAGCAGGTCGGCCACCATGAACCCGACGTTGTGCCGGTTGCCGGCATAGCCGGGGCCAGGGTTGCCCAGGCCCGCCACCAGCCAGGGCGTGTTCTCCGCCGACATCGATACTCCTCGTGGAGAAGAAAGAAGAACGCCGGACGGGCCTCCCCGGCCCGTCCGGCGTACGGGACGTCAAAGACAGCGGGCGGAATTACTCCGCGGAGCCCTCGCCCTCGGACTCCTCGCCCTCGCCCTCGGCGGACGGCTCCTCGGCCTGCGCCGCGAGGACCTGGATGACGGTCTCGTCACCCTCGATGGCCAGCGAGGTGCCCTTCGGCAGGGCGATGTCCTTGGCCAGGATCTGGTCGCCCGCGACCAGGCCCTCGATCGAGACGGACACCGACTCCGGGATGTGCGTGGCCTCGGCCTCGACCGGCAGCGCGTTGTAGACGTGCTCGACCAGGTTCTGGCCCGGACCCAGGTCGCCCTCGGTGTGCAGCGGGATCTCGACCTGGACCTTCTCGCCCTTCTTCACCGTCAGCAGGTCGATGTGGACCAGGAAGCCACGGATGGCCTCACGCTGCACGGCCTTCGGGATGACCAGTTCCTTCTTGCCCTCGATGTCCAGGTTGATCAGGACGTTCGAGTTCTTGAGCGCCATCATCATGTCGTAGCTCGGCAGCACGACGTGGACCGGCTCGGCACCGTGACCGTAGATCACGGCCGGAACCTTCTCGACCTGACGCAGACGGCGCGACGCGCCCTTGCCGAACTCGGTGCGGACGGTGGCGGCGACATTGACTTCAGCCATGACTGCGCTCCTCGTAGACGAAGTGGTACGTACGGAAAACTGCGGTGCCACTCGGTCCCGACGGACCTGCTACGGAGAGCGCGCGTCGATAACGGAGATCCCGACGTCCACAGACGTGAGGGGCCTCCCTCGCCGAGCGACTCCACGAGTCTACGCGGCGAGGGAGGCCCCTCAGAAATCGATCAAGCAGAAGCGGCGCGGATCACGCCTGCTCGGCCCGGATCACGCCCGTTCGGCTTCGGACCGGATCACGCCTGCTCGTCGAAGAGGCTCGTCACCGAACCGTCCTCGAAGACCTCGCGGACGGCCCGCGCGATCGTCGGCGCCATCGACAGCACCGTGATCTTGTCCAGCTCCAGCTCACCCGGCGTCGGCAGCGTGTTCGTGAACACGAACTCGCTCACCTTCGAATTCTTCAGCCGGTCCGCCGCCGGACCCGACAGCACACCGTGCGTCGCCGTCACGATCACATCCTCCGCACCGTTCGCGAACAGCGCGTCCGCCGCGGCGCAGATCGTGCCACCCGTGTCGATCATGTCGTCGACCAGCACACACACCCGGCCCTCGACATGACCCACGACCTCGTGCACCGTCACCTGGTTCGCCACGTCCGGGTCACGCCGCTTGTGGACGATCGCCAGCGGGGCGCCCAGCCGGTCCGCCCAGCGGTCCGCGACCCGCACCCGGCCCGCGTCCGGCGAGACGACGGTCAGCTTGTCCCGGTCCACCTTCGCGCCCACGTAGTCCGCCAGCAGCGGCAGCGCGAACAGGTGATCCACCGGGCCGTCGAAGAAACCCTGGATCTGGTCGGTGTGCAGGTCCACCGTGAGGATCCGGTCCGCACCCGCCGTCTTGAAGAGATCGGCCATCAGCCGCGCCGAGATGGGCTCACGGCCCCGGTGCTTCTTGTCCTGCCGCGCGTATCCGTAGAAGGGGACGATGACGGTGATGCTCCGTGCCGAAGCCCGCTTCAGGGCATCGATCATGATGAGCTGCTCCATGACCCACTTGTTGATGGGAGCCGTGTGGCTCTGCATCAAAAAGCAGTCCGCGCCGCGCGCGGACTCCTGGAAGCGGACATAGATCTCGCCGTTCGCGAAGTCGAAGGCCTTGGTCGGGACCACGCCGATACCGAGCTGCTTCGCGACCTCCTCCGCGAGCTCGGGGTGTGCGCGGCCGGAGAAGAGCATGAGTTTCTTCTCGCCGGTCGTCTTGATCCCGGTCACTGCTGTGTCTCCTTGTTCGCTGCGCCGACGCGCGGCATAGGGGGGTGGGGAGGGAGAGGGGGACAGGATGAACAACGGGTTTCGGCCGTGTGGCCGGTCCGGTCACCTCAACCGTACGCCCCGCCTCATACGGACGTGTACCCGGTCAGGCGCTCTCGTCCGTCTTGTCGTCCTGCGTCCCCGCCGCCTCGGCCGCCTGCGCCGCCGGACTCCCCGGACGCTTCCTGGCCACCCAGCCTGCGATGTTGCGCTGCTGGCCACGCGCCACCGCCAGCGAACCCGCGGGCACGTCCTTCGTGATCACCGACCCCGCGGCGGTGTAGGCACCGTCCCCGACGGTGACAGGAGCCACAAACATGTTGTCCGCACCCGTACGGCAATGAGAGCCCACGGTCGTGCGGTGCTTGTTCATGCCGTCGTAGTTGACGAACACACTCGCGGCACCGATGTTGCTGTACTCACCGATCTCCGCATCCCCCACGTACGACAGATGCGGCACCTTCGTGCCCTCGCCGATCTCCGAGTTCTTCATCTCCACGAAGCTGCCGGCCTTCACCTTCGTACCCAGCCGCGTCCCCGGCCGCAGATACGTGTACGGCCCGACGTTCGCCCGCGCACCGATCTCCGCGCCCACCGCGACCGTATGGAGCACGACGGCACCCTCACCGACCCGCGTGTCCGTCAGCCGCGCCCCCGGACCCACCTCGCTGTACGAACCCAGATGCGTCGCGCCCAGAAGCTGCGAACCCGGGTGCACCACCGCGTCCGGCTCGTACGTCACCGACACGTCCATCCACGTCGACGCCGGATCCACGACCGTCACACCCGCCAGCATCGCGTCCTCCAGCACCCGCTGGTTCAGCATCCGCCGCGCCTCCGCGAGCTGCACCCGGTTGTTGATCCCCACGATCTCCCGGTGATCACCCGCCACGGCCGCACCCACCCGGTGCCCCGCCTCCCGCAGGATCCCGAGCACGTCGGTCAGATACTCCTCGCCCTGGCTGTTGTCCGTACGGACCTTCCCCAACGCCTCCACCAGAAGCCGCCCGTCGAACGCGAACACCCCCGAGTTGATCTCCCGGATCGCCCGCTGCGCCTCGGTCGCGTCCTTGTGCTCGACGATCGCGGTCACGCTGCCTCCCCCAGGCCCTGGGGCCTGGGAGGTGCCCCCAGCGGGATCGCGCACGATACGGCCGTAACCGGTCGAGTCCGGAACCTCGGCGGTCAGCACGGTCACGGCGTTGCCGTCCTGCGCGTGCGCGTCGGACAGCTTCTGCAGCGTGGCACCCGTCAGCAGCGGGGTGTCGCCGCACGTCACGATCACGGTCCCGTCGAGCGCGACCCCGCTCTGCGTCAGCTCCTCCAGACCGATACGGACGGCGTGCCCGGTCCCGTTCTGCTCGTGCTGCACGGCGGTACGCGCGTCGGCGTCCGTCTCCGCGAGGTGCGCGGTCACCTTCTCGCGCCCGTGCCCGACGATCACGACGAGATGCCGGGGATCGAGGACACGCGCGGCATTCACGACGTGTCCCACGAGGGAACGGCCGCAGATCTCGTGCAGGACCTTGGGTGTCGCCGACTTCATGCGGGTGCCCTCACCCGCTGCGAGAACGACGACGGCTGCCGGGCGATTGGCGCTCACGGGTGTGCCCTTCGACTTCGGGGGGCGGGGAACACTCCGCAGGATACCGGTGGGTTTATGTCCGGTTGGGAGGGCGGGTCCCGGACCCGCGTCTCCGGTTTGGGCTCCCCCAGCAGGACTCGAACCTGCAATATTCCGTCCAAAGCGGAGTGTGTTGCCGATTACACCATGGGGGATAGCAAAGGTGGCTAATTCGGACACCCCTGCCGGGTCCCCGAACTGGCCCCCAACACTATGCCGTACCACCAGCCTTCGATGCGACGGTACAGGTCCGCTCCCTTCTGGACGCGCACGACCAGGCAGCCGTGGTAATCGGCGCCGACGTTCTTGCGGACGGTCTTGGGGTTGTGCTTCTTCAGCGTCGTCTTGTTGAAGGCGTCCGGCCCCGCTCCCACGAGGTCGACCCAATAGCGTTCGGCCCCGGCGACATCGGCGGACTCGTGGATCATTACGCAGAAGCGCAATCGCTCCCGCTCCACACCGAGCAGGTCGAGCCAGGCCAGGTAGAGCTTGATCATGCCCGGGTCGCTGTTGACGAAGGTGACGATTTCCCGGCGCTCGTACGGCTTGCTCTTCGCGCCCTCCGCCCAGTACAGCCCCACCCCGATCAGGAACAGCTCCCGGTCCGACAGCGTGCCGATCTCCGCCTTCGCGGCGGCCGTCGTGCGCTGCCGCTCCTCCTCGCGGAGCCGGAGTCTCATGTCCCAGCCGCGACGGGCGATGGCCGAGGCCTCCTCGCGGGTCCGGCGGGGCGGCATGGGGAGATCGCGCACCCATGCGGAGACCGAACTCCGTGAGACCCCCAGTTCGCGCTCGATCTCGGGGTACGTCTTCCCCTCCTTCCGCAGTTCCCGTGCCCGTTCGCAAAGGTCGTCCTTCGCGCGAGGGCGCCGAGTCCACTCGGGCGGGGGCTCTCCCTCGACGAGGCGACTCAGCAGGTGGTTGCTGGAGAGGTTTAGGCGCTCACGGATCTGGCGGCGGCTGAGGCCCTCGCGGCGGAGGGCGACCGCCTGGGCGCGGAGTTCTTCGTAGGTGCTCATGGGGTCACCCTGTGTCGCTCTCGCGGCCGTGCGCTGCGAAAACGGGTTCCCATCAATCGTTCGAGTGGAGTACCTCCGTTCCCCTGCGAATTCTCACTGTCCGTGACAGAGCTGCGGAATCGGGCGTTCCGGGGCTCGGGCGGAAAAGGGGTGGCGGGCGGTCGTACGCTGGGCGGTATGACCGAGACGGGGGAAAACCGTGCCGGGGGAGGGCCGTGGTGGTGGTCGCGGCCCAGGAGCGCGGTGCTGGATGTCGTCCTCGCGGCGATATCCGCGGCCGAGTGCGCCCTGCAAGGGGTCGGATTCGCGCGTCAGGCGGGGATTCCGCCGCTGATCGCGATCGTGCTCGGCGTCGTGGCGGGGTCCATGCTGGTGCTGCGGCGGCGTTGGCCGATCGCCGTCGTGCTGGTGTCGGTGGCGGTGTCGCCGGCCGAGATGGGGATCACGCTCGGTGTCGTCGGCCTCTATACGCTCGCCGCGACCGAGGTGCCGCGGCGGATCACCGCGCTGCTGGCCGGGATGTCGGCCATGGGCATGATGGTGATCACCACGATCCGGCTCCAGCAGGACATCGGGCAGGACCCGGACTTCAATCCTTCCTCGTGGTTCGTGCCGCTCGTGGCGTTCCTGATGTCGCTCGGGATGACGGCGCCGCCCGTGCTGCTGGGCCTCTATATAGGGGCGCGGAGGCGGCTCGTGGAGTCGTTGACGGAGCGGGCGGACGGGCTGGAGCGCGAGCTGTCGCTGCTGGCCGACCGGGCGGAGGAGCGCGCGGAGTGGGCGCGCAACGAGGAGCGCACGCGGATCGCGCGCGAGATGCATGACGTGGTCGCGCACCGGGTGAGCCTGATGGTGGTGCACGCGGCGGCGTTGCAGGCGGTGGCGCTGAAGGACCCGGAGAAGGCGTCGCGGAACGCGGCGCTCGTGGGGGACATGGGGCGGCAGGCCCTGAACGAGCTGCGGACGATGCTCGGTGTGCTGCGGTCGGGCGAGGGCGGCGAGCCGGAGAAGAAGAAGCAGCAGGTCGGGGCCGAGACGGAGGAGGGGCCTTCGCGGCTGGCGGAGTTCGCGGTGGCGGCCGCGGCCTCGGCGTCGTCGGCGCCTGCGGCGTCGGACGGCCCGGGGGCGGAGGCGGCCCCGGAGTCCGCGTCCGGATCCGCGTCCGGGTCCGGGGCCGGGCGGGAGGGCTCGGCCCCGGGTGGTGGCCGGGTCTCGCTGGTGCGGGAGGCCCGTAAGGCGCGTCAGGCGCGGGAGGAGTCGGCGCCGACGCTGGCGGAGCTGGACGCGCTGGTGGGGCAGTCGCGGGCCGCGGGCATGGCGGTGGAGCTGAACGTCGAGGGGGAGCCGGGGGAGGAGTGTCCGCCGCCGGTGGAGCAGACCGCCTACCGGGTCGTGCAGGAGGCTCTGACGAACGTGCACAAGCACGCGGCGGGCGCGCGTACGCGGGTGCGGGTGGCGCACCGCGAGGCGGAGGTCGCGCTGCAGGTGGAGAACGAGGCCGCGCCGGTGGACGGGGCGGCCGACGCGGGGCTGCCGAGCGGGGGCAATGGCCTGGTGGGCATGCGGGAGCGGGTGGCCGCGCTGGGCGGGGGCTTCGTGTCGGGGCCGACGGACGCCGGGGGGTTCCGGGTGTCGGCGATCATTCCGTACGTACGTCCGTAGCCGTACCCGTGCCCGTACTCGTGCCCGCAGCCGTCGCGGCCGTCGTCGGGTCGGTGGCCGGGGCCGCGAGACGGCTCGGGGCGATGCCCATGAGCAGGGACGAGAGGGCCGTGTCGAAGTCGGGGCCGAGGTACCAGTCGCCGCTGGGGTCGAGGCTGTAGACGCGGCCGTCGGCGTCGATGACGAGGAGGGACTCGCCGTCGCCCTCGGCGCCGAGCGGGCAGACCTCGGTCTCCAGGGCGCGGCCGAACGCGGAGAGGGTGCGGGCGGCGTGCAGGCCGTGGAGCGGATCCACGTGGACGGACGTGGGGGCGATGTGGCGGCCGGGGCCCGAGGGGGCGATGTGGAGGGTGCCGAACTCGGCCCAGACCTCGACGGCGGCGGGGAAGACGGCGTGCCGGTGGCCGCTGGGGGAGGTGTGGCCGCGCAGGGTGTCGGCCCACTGTTCGGCCTGCCGGATGTCCCAGCGTCCTGGCTGCCAGCCGGCGGTGCGGAGGGGGTCGTCGACGGCGACGGGGAAGCGGGTCGTCACTTGGCGTGCTCCTCGGCCGGGTCGACGGCGCGTACGCCGAAGTGGGCGAGCATCTCGGCGCAGGAGCGGCACGGCGGGGCGTAGGTGCCGTGGAGGGGGTCGCCGTCCTCGCGGATGCGGCGGGCGGTGAGCTTGGCGTGCTTGAGGGCGCGCTTGGCCTCGCTGAGGGTGAGCGGCTTGGGGGGCTTGGTGTTCTTGCCGGGCTTGCTGCCGGACCTGGTGGGTTTGCGGACGGCGCGCTTGGTGGAGCGGGCGGTCTCGGTGGCGGTGAGGTAGCGGGAGAGGAGCACGGCTTCGGGGCAGCGGCCGGTCTGGCGGACGCGGCGGTCGGTGGTGAGGGTGTCGAGGAAGTCCTGCACGAGGGGGTGGAGGGTCGGGGGGCGGTCGCCTCTGCTGCCGGTGCAGGTGAGGGTCTGGCCGCGGATGGAGAGGGCTGCGGCGACGGCGGGGAGGATGCTGTCGCGGCGCTGCCGGAGGGCGGGCGCGGCCGTGGTGGCGGTGTCGTCGGCGGTGGTCCAGCCGATGCGCGGGTCGTGGTGCCCGCGGCTTTGTGGCGTATGGGCTTGTTGTGCGGTGTGCATGTTTGGAGCTTCCTCCCCGTGCGTCCCCCTCTGTGCCGGGGATCAGCGCCAAGTATGCAGTGTGCTCCATGAGTCGATCATTCCGACGGTCATGTCATGGCCTTGTGACGGTTTTCGGGGTGACGTGAAACAGGGGTGGTGAGTTCCGGTGGGGGCGGCCAGCATCGGGCTGCGTCGGCGCTGCGCCGGCGTGACGTCGGAGTGAACGGGCCTTTCCGGGGCGGGAGTTTGTGATGCGCGGTACGACCCTTCGCCGTACGGTCGCGGCGGCCGTGGCGGTTCCTGTGCTGGCGCTGTCGGTGGCGGCGTGCAGCGACGACGGGGGCGGCGACGGAAAGAAGGGCAGGGGTGGTGAGCAGCAGGCCTCCGGGGGCGACGAGTCGGAGCAGGTGCCGCCGCTGGACGAGAAGGCGTTGCGCGGGGCGCTGCTGCGGACCGGCGAGGTGAAGGGCTATCGGGTGCAGCCCAGCAAGAAGGACGCGCTGCCGCCGCGGAACACGCTGGAGGCGGACGAGGCGGAGTGCGCGCCGGTCACGGACGCGGTGGACTCGAAGCCGGAGCAGGCGCGTACGGCGTATGCGAGCGGGACGGTGATGAAGGGGGACTTCAGCACGGGGCAGTCGGTGCAGCAGGTGCTGTTGTCGGCGTACGCGCCGGGGGACGCGGAGAAGTGGCTGGGGGAGCTGAGGGGGGCGCTGGAGGGGGACGGGTGCCGCGAGTTCACCGGTAAGAGCGGTACGGGGGAGCAGGCGCGGGTGCGGGTCGAGCCGGATGGGGGCGGCGGGAGTGCCGACGCGGGGGACGATTCGGTGCAGTTCACGATGAAGGACGCGAAGGGGAAGGACGCGCCCACGGTGTTCACGGTGGTGCGTTCCGGGGCGAACACGGCGACGTTCATGTCGGTGTCGCTGTCGGGGAAGCCGGTGCCGGTGGCGAAGCCGGTGGTGGACCGGCAACTGGCGAAGCTGGAGTCGGCGGCGGAGGGCTGACAGCCGCCCGCTGGAGGGGCGGCGGTTGTCTGCCGGAGGGGCCGCGGCGTGACCGGGGCTTTCCGGGATCCTCCGGATCCTTGTGATCTTCCCTGGTCACCAGGGGCAGTGACCGCCTCTCCCCGTACCGCATAGGCTGTTGCGTACCAGCCAGATGCCAGCAGGGGGCTACCGCCATGACGACAGGTCGGCTCGGGCAGCAGCACGCCGCGCCACCGAACCGGGGATACGCCGGGCAGGTCGTGAACTTCCCGGACCCCGTCCGGGCCGCCCGCCATCCCCGGGGGGTGCGGATCGACCAGGACGGCTTCCCGGACTTCTCGCCGTACGCGCGCGCCGCCGCGGAGATCGCCGAGCCCCCCGAGGGCTTCGGCGGCG
The DNA here is from genome assembly GCF_039530985.1 of Streptomyces albiaxialis. Classification (NCBI taxonomy): domain Bacteria; kingdom Bacillati; phylum Actinomycetota; class Actinomycetes; order Kitasatosporales; family Streptomycetaceae; genus Streptomyces; species Streptomyces albiaxialis. Next base: position 158,548 of record NZ_BAAAPE010000001.1, on the reverse strand, counting down.
ACGAGCTGCGGCTGACGGACTACGTCTCGGCGAACGCGGCGCTGCACGCGTCGGGTCACGAGCTGTGGCGCGACCTGCCCGCCGTGGCCACGCCGCACGGCTGGACGTGGCACCACGTGGCGCGCAGCCGCCGCATGGAGCTGGTGCCGGTCGAGGTGAAGGCGCTGTTGCGGCACCACGGCGGGCTGGCGACGGCGCCCGTGGACCACGCGAAGACGGGGACGCGTCCGCTCCAGGAGACCCGGCCCGTGCACTTCGAGGTGCCGAAGGGCAGCGAGCCCGCCGTCGGCGAGCAGCAGGTCCTGGACATCGAGGAGCGGCTGGGCTATCGGCTGCCGGGCGCCTACCGGACGTTCCTGAAGGCGGCGGGCGGCTGCGCGCCGCGCGGTGTCGCGCTCGACGCGGAGCTGGGGCTCCTGGTCGACCAGCCGTTCTTCACGGTGCGGGACGAGGCGGCGATCAACGATGTCGTCTACATCAACAAGTGTCTGCGCGACCACCTCACCAAGGATTTCCTGGGCGTGGCCTTCGTCCAGGGCGGTCTGATCGCGGTGAAGGTGCGGGGCGAGGGGATCGGCTCGGTGTGGTTCTGCGCGTACGACGACGCGCGGGACGCCGACGGGCTGGCCGTCCAGGAGCGCGTGGAGCGGCTGCTGCGCCCGTGCGGCGCGGACTTCGACGAGTTCCTGCTGCGTCTTGCCGGAAGCCCGCCGGAGCTGGACACGGTGGCGAACCTGATGGTGGACGGCGGCTTCGCGCGCGCCGTCCCTGTGGAGAGGTGAGGGCGCGATGGTGACCTTCGCGCAGGCCCAGGAGCGCGCCGAGCGCTGGGTCAACGGCGATGTGCCCGCGCACCAGCACCGCGAGGTGCGGGTGCGGGAGTTCGACCTGGGCTTCGTGGCCTGGGCCGAGAGCAGGGAGGGCGTGCCGGTCCCCGACGGGGGGAACACGCGCCTGGTGATCGCCCGCGACAGCGGCGAGACGACGCTGTGGCCCGCGCTCCCGGTGGGCGAGGTCATCCGGCGTTACGAGGAGGAGTACGGCTCCGTCGCCGCGGCCCCGGCGGACGCGGGCCCGGCGCCGCAGCAGCGGCTCGACCTGGAGGCGACGTCGTTCCTGTTGTCGCCGCCGGAGTGGCTCCAGCAGGCGGCGGACCAGATGGGCATCCCGGACCGCAGGCAGGACGCGCCGCCGCCGTCGGCGCCCGGCACGCCCCCGCCCGCCGCGCCCGCCCCGTCGGCTCCCGCGCCTGCCGCGCCGGCGCCCGCTCCGGCGCCGTCCGCGCCCGCGGGGGCGAACCCGTGGGACGCCGCCGACACCTCGGGCGTCGGCGGGGGCGAGGAGCAGGGGCCGCCCGCGACGGTCTTCGCGCCGCCGCTGGCGGGGAGCGACGAGGACGACACCCCGCCGCCGCCGAGTTCGCGTTCGGAGGCGGCGACCGAGCTGTTGCCGGAGGGCAGCGCTCTTCCGAAGACGGCCGTGGCCCCGCAGATCCCGGACCCGGCCCAGCCGGGCCAACCGGGTCAACCGGGCCCGCCTGCCCAGCCGGGTCAGCCGGGTCAGCCCGCCCAGGCCGGGCCGCCGATGGCTCCGCCGGGCCCCCAGACCCCGCCGGGCCCCCAGACCCCTCCGGGCCCCCAGGCCCCGCAGGCGCCCCAGCCTCCGCAGCACGGTGGGCCCAACGCGCCTGGGGACGGCGGGAGTTCGGGCGGCGGTGTGCATCACGCCGCGACGATGCTGGCCGACCCCTCCGACGGCCGTGGCCAGAACGTTCCGCCACCGCCCCAGACTCCGCAGGCCCCGCAGCAGCCCCAGGCGCCTCAGCCGCCGCAGCCGCCGCAGGGCGGGCCGAATCCGCCGTCCGACGGCGGCGGTGTGCACCATGCCGCGACGATGCTGGCCGACCCCTCGCAGGGCGGCCCCGGCACTCCGCCGCCCCCGGCCCCGCCGGGCCAGGGCGCCGGTGACATCGCGGACGCCGCGACCAGCCGTGCGCCGCGCGGCTCGGTCCCCCCGCGGCCGTCGCGCTCCTCGCGCGGCAGCGGCCCGTCCGTGCCGCCGCCGCCCGGCGCCCCCGGCGCTCCGGGCGCGCGCCCGAACCAGGGCGGCCAGGGCAGTCAGGGTGGCCAGAGCGGTCCCGGCACTCCGCCGCCGCCCTCGGCGCCCGGCGCTCCGGGCGCGCCCGGAGCTCCCGGCGGCGGTTATGTGCCGACGCAGATGGTGTCGGCCGACGACCTCGCGCAGCAGATCGAGGAGAGCGGGCAGCAGCCGGTCATGGACAAGCCGGGGAAGCCCGGCGAAGGTGGCACGGGCGGCGGCCCCGGCGGCGGCGACAGCGTGCACCAGGCCGCGACGATGCTGGCCGACCCCTCGCAGGGCGGCGGGCCCTCGCTGGGCGGCCCCGGCGCTCCGCCGCCCCCGGCCCCGCCGGGCCCGGTCGGCGGCCCGGGCGGACCCGGTCCCGGCGGACCCGGTGGCCCCGGCATGCCGGGCGGGCCGGGAGGTCCGGTCGGCGGTCCGGGGACCCCGCCCCCGCCCGCGTACGGCTATCCGCAGCAGCCCACCGGCCAGCCGACCGTGGGCCCCGGCTACATGGCGGTGCTGCGCTACCGCGCCCCCGACGGCTCGGAGCAGCAGCTCATCCGGCGTTCCGCGCCGGGCACGCCGCACCCCGAGTGGCAGCTCCTGCACGAGCTGCGGGGGATGAACATCCCGCCGCAGCAGGTGGTGGAGCTGCACACGGAGCTGGAGTCCTGCGACCTGCCGGGCGGGTACTGCACGCGCATGATCCGCGAGACCTGGCCGCAGGTGCGGGTCAGCCACACCGCGGCGTACGGCACGGACCACGCCTCGCGGCAGCAGGGCATGCGGCATCTGGTCGAGCACCAGGGCGAGCTGCACCAGGTCGCGGACGGCCCGGCACGGCCCGCGCCGAACCGGGTGCCGCTGCCGCCGCCGCAGCAGATCCAGCCCGTTCCGCCGGTGACGCCGGATGTGATCGGGCAGGAGCTGATGCAGTCGTTCGGGCCGCAGGGCGTGTTCCGCTTCGACCAGCGGGCCGTGTCGCGGGCCGGAGTGCCGGACATCGTGGCGCAGACGCTGGTGTGGGCGGGCGTGCCGATCGACATGGGCCCGTTCTTCTGGGGCCAGGCCCAGCCGGGCCGCCCGGTGCCGACGCTGGCGGAGCTGGCGCAGGAGCGGGGCGTGCAGCCCGCCGCGGACGCGGGTTCGTACCTCGTGATGGGCACGGACTTCGGCAAGCAGCTCTGCGTGCAGTACGGGACGGCGCACATCGTGGCCGTGCCGCTGGAGGGGCCCGCGCCCGGGCAGCCCGCGGCGCAGCCGCAGTTCGTGAACACGGGGCTGCCGGAGTTCACGCGCTGTATGGCGATGCTGGGCCGGATGTGGCGGCTGCGGTACGGGCTGACGCAGGAGCAGGCGGGCCGCTGGACGGTCGACTTCCAGACGCAGCTCGCGGCGCTGGACCCGGCGGCGCTCTCGTCGCCGGAGAACTGGTGGGCGGTGCTGCTGGAGCAGATGTGGGACGGGTTGTTCTGAGCTGACGGAGGGGGTCCGGTTGAGCGGCGGCCGCGAACGTACGGGGAAGGACGACCCGGCGCCTCCGTCCGCCGCCCCGCCCTCCCCTTCCGGGGCCCGGCCGCCGAGCCGGCGGCCGGTCGTCGCGGCGCTGATGCTGGCGATGGCGCTGGGGGCACCTCCCAGCGGTAGCTGGGGGAAGCGCTGGACGGGACGATCGTCTCGACGGCGGTGCCGCAGATCGTCGGCGACCTCGGCGGCTTCTCGTACTTCTCGTGGCTCTTCTCCGGCTACTTCCTGGCGCTGACGGTGACCATCCCCGTCTACGGGAAGCTGTCGGACACCTTCGGCCGCAAGCCGGTGCTGCTGACGGGGATCGCGCTGTTCCTGCTGGGCTCGGCGCTGTGCGCGGGCGCGTGGGACATGGCGAGCCTGATCGCGTTCCGCGTCGTGCAGGGGCTGGGCGGCGGTGCGATACAGGGCACGGTGCAGACGGTGGCCGCCGATCTGTACCCGCTGGAGGAGCGGCCGAGGATCCAGGCCGCGCTGTCCACGGTGTGGGCGGTGTCGGCGGTGGCGGGCCCGGCGGTGGGCGGGCTGTTCGTGTCGTACGCGGACTGGCGGTGGATCTTCCTCATCAACCTGCCGGTGGGCGCGGTGAGCATGTGGCTGCTGGCGCGCCGCTTCCGCGAGCCGGTACGTCGTGCGACTACGGGTACGGGCGGCCGGGTGCGGGTGGACTGGCCGGGCGCGCTGGGCGTGTTCACGGCCTGCGGGCTGCTGCTGGCGGCGCTGGTGCAGGGCGGGGTGGCGTGGCCGTGGCTGTCGGTGCCGTCGCTGGCGCTGTTCGCGGGCGCGGCGGTGGCCGCGGGGGTGACGTTCGGGCTGGAGCGCCGGGCGGCGGACCCCGTCATTCCGGGCTGGGTGTGGCGGCGCCGGACGATCGCGCCCGTCAATGTCGCGATGGCGGCGCTGGGGCTGCTGATGGTGGCGCCGACGGTGTTCCTGCCGACGTACGCGCAGTACGCGCTGGGGCTGAGCCCGGTCGCGGCGGGGTTCGTGCTGTCGGTGATGACGCTGAGCTGGCCGGTGTCGGCGGCGCTGAGCCAGCACGTGTACCGGCGGGTGGGGTTCCGGCAGTCGGCGCTGCTGGGGATGGGGCTGGCGGGGCTGGTGCTGCTGGCGTTCCCGCTGTGGCCGCCGTCCTCGCCGTGGCACGCGGGGGCGCTGTCGTTCGCGCTGGGCGCGGCGCTGGGCCTCTTCCAGCTTCCGCTGATCGTCGGCGTGCAGTCGTCCGTGCCGTGGCGGGAGCGGGGGACGGCGACGGCCTCGGTGCTGTTCAACCGGCAGTTGGGGCAGAGCGTGGGTGCCTCGCTGCTGGGCGCCATCGCGAACGCGACGTTCGCCGGGCGGGAGGCGGCCGAGGTGTCCGGGGCCGTGGTGCGGTCCGCCGTGGGCCACGTCTATCTGGCGGGGGCGCTCGCGGCGGGCCTGGCCGTGCTCGCGCTGTGCGCGGCGCCCCGGCGCTTCCCCGTGGACACCCCCTAGCGCGGACCGGGCCGTGCCCGGCGGTTCGTGGTTGCCCTCTGCCGTGGCTGCTGGGCAGGGGCCGCCCCGCGCTCCTTGAGGGCGCCCCGGGGAGCGCCCTCACTCGGCTTCCTGGTCAGCCCTGGTCAGCCCGTCTGCTGGGTCGGGAGGGCCGTGTCCTCCTCGGGGGAGCGGCCCGTGAGGGCGGCGAGGGACGAGCGGACGTGGGCCATGTGCTGGCGCAGCTCCTCGCGGCGCTCCTCGTGCTCGCGCAGCACGCGCTCGGTCTCGCGCTGGATGCCCTCCTCGCGGACGCGGGCCTGGGCGAGCAGTTCGGCGGCCTGGGCCTCGGCGTCCTCCTTGCGGTGCCGGGAGGCCTCCTCGGCCTCGGCGTAGGCGCGCTTGGCGTCGGCGCGGGCGCGTTCGCCCTGTTCCTCCATGGCCGCGACGTGGCTGTCGGTGGCGGCCTCCTTCTCGGCCAGCTCGCGGTCGGCGGCCTCGGACTCGGCGGCCTGCTCCTTCTCCTGCTCGGCCAGCAGGGCGGCGCAGCGGCGGGACATCTCCTTGAGGGCCTCGGCGGCCTCGCGGCTGATCTTCTCGGCCTGGGCGCGCGCCTCGGAGCGCAGTTCGTCGGCGCGCTCCTGGGCGGTGTCGACGGTGTGGACGGCGGTGGCCTCGGCGGTGGCCCGCAGCCGGGTGGACTTCTCGCGGGCCGCGTCCTTGAGGGCGCGGGCCTCGGCCTCGGCCCGTTCGCGCAGCTCCTGCGCCTCGGCCTCGGCGGCGGCCCGTACGTCCGCGGCCTCCGCCTCCGCCGTGGCGAGCAGCGACTGGGCGCGCTCGCCGAGCGTCTCGTAGGTCTGCGGGGGGAGCGAGGCCGCGAGGGCCTGGAGGCGCTCGGCCTCCCCCGCCATGTCCTTGCTGAGCACGGTGAGCCTCGCGACGCGCTCCCACGCCGCGTCCCGCTCCTCGTTCAGGTCGGTCACACGGCCGTCCACCTGCTCGGGCCGGTAGCCCCGGCCCCGGACGACGACGAAGCCGTGCGGCGACGACGCACTCATATGAGCCCCAATCTCAGTGACACACCTCAGCGACACATCGAGCGAAGGGGCCATACCGCCACACTCCGCCCGAGCCTGTACCCCAGGATGCGCTACTTCACCTTCGTTGCCGTAATCGGCACATCCCGGCGCAACTGATCAAAAAGTTCACGTGACCCGTTCGGGTCCCACAGGACGACGTCACCGGCGCCCGGCACGCTGAGCCCCGCATTCGTCACCGGGACGGTTGTCGTACCGCCGTCGCCGCCCGTCAGCCCTCTGACGTTCCAGGCCATCCGTGTGAGTGACAGCACGCCGCTGCCCTTGTCGACGGTGACGGCGTCGAGGGCGGAGCCGAGGAAGGGATAGAGCCGGAAAGGGTTGAGGATCACGGAGGCGCCTGTGCCCTCATGGACGAGCGCACTCAGCAGCGCGCGCTGCCGTTTCACCCGGCCGAGGTCGCCCTCGGGGTCGCTGTAACGGGCGCGTACGTAGGCGAGGGCCTGCTTGCCGTCCAGCGTCTGGCACCCGGCGTCGAGGGCGGCACCCGCCTTCTCGTCGCGCAGCGGGGCCTTCAGGCACAGGTGGACGCCGTCGAGGGCGTCCACGATCCGGGTGAAGCCGAGGAAGTCGACCTCCGCGTAGTGGTCGAGGCGCAGGTCCGTCGCCTGCTCGACGGTGCGGGACAGCAGCTCCGGGCCGCCCCGCGCGTACGCCGAGTTGATCTTGCCGCGGCCGTGGCCGGGGATCGTGACGTAGCTGTCGCGGGGGATGCTCACCAGGTACGGGCCGGCGTCGCCGTGGTGCAGCACCATCACGGTGTCCGTGTTGCGCTCCCCGCCGCCGCCCACATGCAGGTCGCGGCGCTGCTCGCGGGTGAGGTCGGCGCGGGTGTCGGAGCCGACGATCAGCCAGTTGACGCCCTTCGAGTCGCCGGGGCGGCCAGGGTAGTCGGCGAGCGCGTCGGTCTTCTGGAGGCGGGCGGACGCCCAGAAGTACGTGGCGACGGCCGTGATCACGAGGACGGCCGCCAGGACCAGGACCGCGACCCCGAGACGGCGCGGCCGGCTCCACCGGGGACGGCCCGCGCGGCGCCGGGGGCGGCGCGGGCGGCGCCGGGCGCGGTAGAGCGTGCTGCTGGACTGGCCGTACGGCACGTTCGGCGCGGGCCCACCCATCTCACCCATGAACCGAAGGTGACCCAGGACGGTGTGGCCCGCCCGTCCGGATCCCCCATACGGCGGGCCCGGCGGCCCTCCCCACCCCTACGGGTCGGCCCCGACAAACACCGGGCACCGCTTCCTTCCGGCGTACGACGCCGCCCGTGCTCGCGCTCCGTAGCGTGCTGCTACCTGGACGGATACGGGCTCCCGCAGCACCGGGGTGGGGTTAGCACCACCGCGAAGACACTGATACGCACCATCGTCCGCGGCCCGCGACTCCAGGAAGCTCAAGTCAGCGAAGCCTTCCACCACTGGACCACAGGACCGACGAGGAGTCAGGCCATGTCAACGGCTGTAGCGAACCCAAGGACCGGGGGCAATGGGGCAGTCACGGCCGTTGCCGCCGCCGCACGCCAGGTCGTCAAGGCGTACGGCTCGGGCGAGACCCGCGTCGTGGCGCTGGACCGCGTCGACGTGGACATCGCCCGCGGCGCCTTCACGGCGATCATGGGCCCGTCCGGGTCCGGCAAGTCGACGCTGATGCACTGCCTCGCCGGGCTCGACACGGTGAGCGAGGGGCGGATCTGGGTCGGCGACCAGGAGATCACCGGGCTCAAGGACAAGAAGCTGACGAGGCTGCGGCGCGACCGTATCGGCTTCATCTTCCAGGCGTTCAACCTGCTCCCGACGCTCGACGCGTACGAGAACATCACGCTGCCGATGGACATCGCGGGCCGTAAGCCCGACCGCGAGTGGACGGACCGGGTGATCCAGACGGTCGGCCTCTCCGACCGGCTCAAGCACCGGCCCAACCAGCTCTCCGGCGGCCAGCAGCAGCGCGTCGCCGTCGCCCGTGCCCTCGCCGCGCGGCCCGAGATCATCTTCGGCGACGAGCCGACGGGCAACCTCGACTCCCGCGCGGGCGCCGAGGTCCTCGGCTTCCTGCGGCGCTCCGTGGACGAGCTGGGCCAGACGATCGTGATGGTCACCCACGACCCGGTCGCCGCCTCGTACGCGGACCGCGTGCTCTACCTCGCCGACGGGCGCCTCGTCGACGAGATGCACCGGCCGACGGCCGAGGCCGTCCTCGACCGCATGCGGAATTTTGTGGGGGACGACCCCCACACCCCCGGAGACTTCGACACCTTCGGGAGGGTGTCGTGACCGTCCTCAAGACCTCGATGCGCAGCTTCTTCGCGCACAAGGGGCGGATGGCGCTGAGCGCCGTCGCCGTCATGCTGTCCGTGGCGTTCGTCAGCGGGACGCTCGTCTTCACCGACACCATGGGCGCCACCTTCGACAAGCTGTTCGCCGCGACGTCCGCCGACGTCACCGTCTCCCCGAAGAACACGAAGGGCGGCGACGAGACGCCCGAGACCGGCAAGCCCGAGTCGCTGCCCGCCTCCACCGTCGCCCGCGTCCAGAAGGCCGACGGGGTCAAGAGGGCCGAGGGCAACGTCGTCAGCACCAGCGTCACCGTCGTCGACAAGGACAACGAGAACATGGGCTCCACCACCGGAGCCCCCACCATCGCGGGCAACTGGACCTCCAACGACCGCAAGTCGATGGACATCACCTCCGGCCACGCCCCGCGCGGGCCGACCGAGATGATGGTCGACGCCGACACCGCCGACAAGCACGGCCTCAAGCTGGGCGACGAGCTGCGCACCGTCGCCGTCACCGGCGACATCAGGGCGAAGATCACCGGCATCGCGACCTTCCGCGTCACCAACCCCGGCGCCGCCGTCGTCTACTTCGACACCGCCACCGCGCAGCGCAAGCTCCTCGGCGCCACCGGCCGCTTCACCCAGGTCTCCGTCTCCGCCGACACCAACGTCACGCACGAGCTGCTGAAGAAGAACGTCGCCTCCGAACTGGGCGCGGGCGCCTTCAAGTACCAGACGCAGAAGGAGACCGCCGACGCCAGCCGCGAGGACATGAGCGGCTTCCTGGATGTCATGAAGTACGCCATGCTCGGCTTCGCCGGGATCGCGCTCCTCGTCGGCGTCTTCCTCATCGTCAACACCTTCTCGATGCTGGTCGCCCAGCGCACCCGCGAGATCGGCCTGATGCGGGCCATCGGCTCCAGCCGCAAGCAGGTCAACAGGTCCGTGCTGGTCGAGGCCCTGATGCTGGGCGTCCTCGGCTCCGTCCTCGGCGTCGGCGCGGGCGTCGGGCTGGCCGTCGGCCTGATGAAGCTCATGGGCGGCATGGGCATCGAGCTGGACACCTCCGAACTCACCGTCGCCTGGACCACCCCGGTCATCGGCCTCGCCCTCGGCATCGTCGTCACCGTCCTCGCCGCCTGGCTCCCGGCCCGCCGCGCGGGCAGGGTCTCGCCGATGGCCGCGCTGCGCGACGCGGGCACCCCCGCCGACGGCCGTACGGGCCTGGTGCGGGCCGTGCTCGGCGTGCTGCTCACCGGCGGCGGCGCCGCGGCGCTCTACGGCGCGGCGCAGGCCGAGAAGGCGGGCGACGGCTCGATGCTGCTGGGCGCCGGGGTGCTGCTGACCCTCGTGGGCTTCGTCGTCATCGGCCCGGTCGTCGCGGGCTTCTTCGTCCGCGCCCTCTCCCTCGTCGTGGCCCGTCCCTTCGGCCGCGTCGGCCGCCTCTCCGAGCGCAACGCGCTGCGCAACCCGCGCCGTACGGGCGCCACGGGCGCCGCCCTCATGGTCGGCCTCGCGCTGGTCGCCTCGCTGTCGGTCGTCGGCTCCTCGATGGTGGCCTCGGCCACGGACGAGCTGGACAAGTCCGTCGGCGCCGACTTCATCATCCAGTCCGACATGGGCCAGCCGATCACCCCGGCCGTCGAGAAGAAGGTCCGCGCCTCCGGCGACCTGGAGACCGTCACCGCCTACAAGAACGTCAAGGCCGACATCACCGCGCCCGACGGCAAGAAGCTCGACACCGAGCTGTCCGCGACCCAGCCCTCGTACATGAAGGACCTGCGGCGCGAGACGGCCTCCGGCGACCTGGCCGACGCCTACGCGAAGAACGCCATGTCCGTCGGCGAGGACTTCGCCAAGGACCACAGGATCAAGGTCGGCGACCCGCTGACCGTCGCCTTCGAGCACGGCCGGACCGCGGAACTGCGGGTCGGCGCCATCACGAAGGACGACACGGCCGTCGACCAGGGCGCGATGTACGTCAACATCACGACCGTCAAGGCCCATGTGCCCGCCGACCGGATGCCGCTCAACTCGATCATGTTCGGCACCGCGAAGGACGGGCGGGCCGACGCCGCGTACGAGGCGCTGAAGGCCGACCTGAAGCCGTACCCCCAGTTCAAGGTGCGCGACCAGGCCGACTTCAAGCAGACGCTGAAGGACCAGGTCGGGCAGATGCTCAACATGGTCTACGGGCTGCTGGCCCTCGCGATCGTCGTCGCCGTCCTCGGCGTCGTGAACACCCTCGCCCTGTCCGTCGTCGAGCGGACCCGGGAGATCGGCATGATGCGCGCGATCGGCCTCTCCCGCCGCCAGATGCGGCGCATGATCCGCCTGGAGTCGGTCGTCATCGCCCTCTTCGGCGCCCTCCTCGGCCTCGGACTGGGCATGAGCTGGGGCGCCACGGCCCAGCAGATCCTCGCCCTGGAGGGCCTGGGAGTCCTGGCCGTCCCGTGGTCCACGATCCTCGGGGTCTTCGCGGGCTCGGCGCTCGTCGGCCTGATCGCGGCCCTGGTCCCGGCGTTCCGCGCGGGCCGGATGAACGTGCTGAACGCGATCGCTACGGAGTAGCGCGGGGCCTACGGGGCGCGAGGGTGCGGGGCGTGGGGCGCGGGGGGCTCCACGCCCCGCACTCTGTTGTCCGTTCAGGAGGGCGGGGTGCGCCGCATCTGGTCGGCCTGGCCGGTGTTCCACCTGAACGTGAGCTTCTGGCCGCCCTCGCTGACCACGGCCGTGCCGGGCTTCGACGTGGTGTCGCAGTTCCCCGACATCAGGGCCATGCTGCCGCTGATGGTGCCCGAACAGGAGTCGCCCCCCGCGGCGGAGACGGTCCAGGACGTTCCGCGGACCCGGAGCGTGACAAGCCGTCCCTGGGGGTCCCGGGACGCGTAGTACCAGGTGCCCTGGGCGGCGGACGCGCCGGAGGGCGGCCGGGAAGCGGTACGGGTGGGCGTGGCCGTCCGGGACGGGGCGGTCCGGCGGGGGCCGGGGGAGGCGCTCGTCCGGCTGGGGCTCGCGCTCGGCTTCGCGGACGGGGAGGCGCTCGTCCGGCTCGGGCTGGGGCTCGGCGACCGGGTGTGCTCCCGCCCGGTCTTCTCGCGGGCGCTCTTCCCGGCCTCGGGCCTCGCCTCGTCGCCGCCCCCGTCGCTGGAGCAGCCGCTCAGCAAGAGCGTCAGCGCGGCGGCGGAAGCGGTCGCTATGAAGATCGTTGTACGCACTGGTGTCCCTACGTGTCTGCGCGGGAGACGGAGTCTGGCACGCGCTCCGGCGCGCGTGACAGGAGTTCAGGGCTGGTACGCGGATCAGTTCCCCTGCACTCCCGGACACCCCCTGGCCCGGCCCAACTCCCGTGCCCCGTTGGTGAGTCGGACGGCCCCGGGGCAGAATGCCCAGGGCGTACCGCGAGACCGGTGACCCCCTGAACCTCGCCGACGCGCTGGCGCGCCGCGCGGGGCTGCACGCGAGCAAGCGCGAATGGGGCGCGACGGTGGCCGCGTACGAGGAGGCGGTGGACGCCATCCCGCCGACGCTGGGCAACCGCCCCGAGATGCTGATGGTGGCGACCGGTTTCGCACTGCGCCGCGAGAGCCTCTTCGTGGAGACGACGGACGCCGCCGGGCGCCCCGTCGTCCCGGGCCGGGAGTGGGGCGGGCGGCGTGACGAGGGCGAGGTGTGCCAGGGGCGCGGGGCGCGCCGGGTCACGACACGTCGGGGCGTGCCCACTGGGGGCGCGGGGAACTGCGCGACAAGCCACGATGCACTCGCAGCCTGCGAAGCACGGCACGGGGCAGCCCGTACCCAGCCCCGTGCTCGGGCACCCGGCGTAGGGGGGCTGCGCTTGCCAGCCCTGCTCCCCCAAGCTCTTCGAGCAGGGGGTACCCCCAGTGGCAGACCTCCCAAGCTTCGCGGAAGGGAGAAGTGGGGCTTGCCTCTCCAGGGGCGCGACTGGGCACGGCGGGTGTCACTTGCGCGTCGTACTCTGTCTGGGTACCCCCGGTCCGCACGCGTGCCGGGTTCTTCGCGTTGCCCTCAGATGGAAGCTCAGGAGCCCATGAGCCTGCACGGTCTGCTCGACGCCGTCGTCAAGGACCCCGCACTCGGCGAAGCCGCCAAGGCGGCGGCCGACGGGAGGCGGCACCATGTCGACCTGGTCGGCCCCACCGCCGCGCGCCCCTTCGCCGTGGCCGCGCTCGCGCGCGACGCGGGGCGGCCCGTGCTGGCCGTGACCGCGACGGGCCGCGAGGCCGAGGACCTGGCCGCGTCGCTGCGCTCGCTGCTGCCCGGCGAGGGCATCGCGGAGTTCCCGTCGTGGGAGACGCTGCCGCACGAGCGGCTGAGCCCGCGCAGCGACACCGTGGGGCGACGGCTCGCCGTGCTGCGCAGGCTCGCGCACCCGGACCCGTCGGACCCGGCGACGGGGCCCGTCCAGGTCGTCGTCGCGCCGATCCGTTCCGTGCTCCAGCCGCAGGTCAAGGGGTTGGGCGACCTCAAGCCGGTCGCCCTGAGGCAGGGCGGGAGCGCCGATCTCGACGAGGTCGTGGACGCGCTCGCGGCAGCGGCGTATCAGCGCGTGGAGCTGGTGGAGAACCGGGGCGATTTCGCCGTGCGCGGCGGCATTCTGGACGTCTTCCCGCCGACCGAGGAGCACCCCCTTCGGGTGGAGTTCTGGGGGGACGACGTCGAGGAGATCCGCTATTTCAAGGTCGCCGACCAGCGTTCGCTGGAGGTCGCCGAGCACGGGCTGTGGGCGCCGCCGTGCCGCGAGCTGCTGCTGACGGACGACGTACGGGAGCGGGCCGCGGCCCTCGCGCGGGAGCACCCCGAGCTGGCCGAGATGCTCGACAAGATCGCGGAGGGCATCGCGGTCGAGGGCATGGAGTCGCTGGCGCCCGTCCTCGTGGACGACATGGAGCTGCTGCTCGATGTGATGCCCCAAGGCAGCATGGCCGTGGTCTGCGACCCGGAGCGGGTGCGGACGCGCGCCGCGGACCTGGTGGCGACGAGCCAGGAGTTCCTGCAGGCCTCCTGGGCGGCGACGGCGGGCGGCGGCGAGGCCCCGATCGACGTGGGCGCGGCCTCGCTGCGCGGCATCGCGGACGTACGGGAGCACGCGCGCGAGCTGGGGATGATGTGGTGGTCCGTCAGCCAGTTCGCGTCCGACGCGGACCTGGAGACGGACGACGGCGATGACACGCTGCAGCTCGGCCTGCACGCCCCCGAGACGTACCGGGGCGACACGGCCCGTGCGCTCGCCGACACCAAGGGCTGGCTGTCCGACGGCTGGCGCTGTGTGTACGTCACGGAGGGTCACGGCCCCGCGGCCCGTACGGTCGAGGTGCTCGGCGGCGAGGGCGTCGCGGCGCGGCTCGCGGAGCAGGGCGCGCTGGAGGGGCCCGTGGAGCCCGGCCTGGTGCACGTGGCCTGCGGCTCGCTCGACAACGGGTTCCTCGCGCCCGAGCTGAAGCTCGCCGTCCTGACCGAGACCGACCTGTCGGGGCAGAAGGCGGCGGGCAAGGACGCGGCGCGGATGCCCGCGCGGCGCCGCAAGACGATCGACCCGCTGACGCTGGAGCCCGGCGACTTCATCGTGCACGAGCAGCACGGTGTCGGCCGTTACATCGAGATGGTGCAGCGCACGGTGCAGGGCGCGACCCGCGAGTATCTGCTGGTGGAGTACGCGCCGGCCAAGCGCGGCCAGCCCGGCGACCGCCTCTTCGTGCCGACCGACCAGCTCGAACAGATCACCAAGTACGTCGGCGGCGAGCAGCCCACTCTGCACCGCCTGGGCGGCGCGGACTGGACGAAGACGAAGGCGCGCGCGAAGAAGGCCGTCAAGGAGATCGCCGCCGACCTGATCAAGCTCTACAGCGCCCGGATGGCGGCCCCCGGCCACGCCTTCGGCGCGGACACCCCCTGGCAGCGCGAGCTGGAGGACGCGTTCCCGTACGTGGAGACGCCCGACCAGCTCACCACCATCGGCGAGGTCAAGGAGGACATGGAGAAGTCGGTCCCGATGGACCGGCTGATCTGCGGCGACGTCGGTTACGGCAAGACGGAGATCGCCGTGCGGGCCGCCTTCAAGGCCGTGCAGGACGGCAAGCAGGTCGCGGTCCTCGTCCCGACGACGCTCCTGGTCCAGCAGCACTTCGGCACGTTCACCGAGCGGTACGGCCAGTTCCCCGTGAACGTGCGCGCTCTGTCCCGCTTCCAGTCCGACACCGAGGCCCGCGCCACGCTCGACGGCCTGCGCGACGGCACCGTCGACATCGTGATCGGCACGCACCGCCTCTTCTCCTCCGAGACCAAGTTCAAGGAGCTGGGCCTGGTCATCGTCGACGAGGAGCAGCGCTTCGGCGTCGAGCACAAGGAGCAGCTCAAGAAGCTGCGGGCCAACGTGGACGTGCTGACCATGTCCGCGACGCCGATCCCGCGCACCCTGGAGATGGCGGTCACCGGCATCCGCGAGATGTCGACGATCACCACCCCGCCGGAGGAGCGGCACCCGGTGCTGACGTTCGTCGGGCCGTACGAGGAGAAGCAGATCGGCGCCGCGATCCGCCGCGAGCTGCTGCGCGAGGGCCAGGTCTTCTACATCCACAACCGGGTCGAGTCCATCGACCGGGCGGCGGCGCGGCTGCGGCAGATCGTGCCGGAGGCCCGTATCTCCACGGCGCACGGCCAGATGTCCGAGCAGGCGCTCGAACAGGTCGTGGTCGACTTCTGGGAGAAGAAGTCCGACGTGCTGGTCTCCACGACGATCGTCGAGTCCGGCATCGACATCTCCAACGCCAACACCCTGATCGTCGAGCGCGGCGACAACTTCGGACTCAGCCAGCTCCACCAGCTCCGCGGCCGGGTCGGGCGAGGCCGCGAGCGGGGCTACGCGTACTTCCTGTACCCCCCGGAGAAGCCGCTGACGGAGACCGCGCACGAGCGCCTGGCGACCATCGCGCAGCACACGGAGATGGGCGCGGGCATGTACGTCGCGATGAAGGACCTGGAGATCCGCGGCGCGGGCAATCTCCTCGGCGGCGAGCAGTCCGGTCACATCGCGGGCGTCGGCTTCGACCTCTACGTCCGCATGGTCGGCGAGGCCGTCGCGGACTACCGCGCGGCCCTCGAATCCGGCGAGGCCGTCGAGGAGGCCCCGCTGGAGGTCAAGATCGAGCTGCCGGTCGACGCGCACGTCCCGCACGACTACGCCCCGGGCGAGCGCCTCCGCCTCCAGGCGTACCGCGCGATCGCCTCGGCGAACTCCGAGGAGGACATCGCCTCCGTCCGCGAGGAGCTGACCGACCGCTACGGCCCGCTGCCCGAGCCCGTGGAGAACCTGCTGCTCGTGGCGGGCCTGCGCATGCTCGCCCGCGCGGCCGGCGTCACGGACATCACCCTCCAGGGCAACAACATCCGCTTCTCCCCGGTCGAGCTGCGCGAGTCCCAGGAGCTGCGCCTCAAGCGGCTCTACCCCGGCGCGCTCATCAAGACGGCCACCCACCAGGTCCTCGTCCCCCGCCCGAAGCCGAACGGCATCGGCGGCAAGCCCCTGGTCGGCCGCGAGCTGCTGGCCTGGGTGGGCGAGTTCCTGACGACGGTGACGGCCTGAGAATCGCCTGGCGGGGTGTCGATTCGGCGGAGGCCCGTTCGTGTAGAGGGTGAGAAGAGACCCGTACGCACAGGGAGCACGCCATGAAGCAGTATCTGCTGAGCATCTACCAGCCCGTCACGGCCACCGAGGACGAGCTGCCGTCCGAGGAGTTCCTCGCGCCGATCATCGAGAACCTCGACGCGCTCAACAAGGAGATGCGGGAGGCCGGGGCCTGGGTGTTCGCCGCGGGCCTGCACCCGACGGCGACCGCGACCGTGGTGCGGTACGAGGACGGGGCGCCGCTCGTCACCGACGGGCCCTACGTCGAGGGCAAGGAGCACCTCGGCGGCTTCACGGTCGTACGGGCGCCCGACCTGGACGCCGCGCTGGAGTGGGGCCGCAAGCTCGCGCGGGCGACGACGCTGCCCGTCGAGGTGCGGCCCATGGAGGACGGGGAGAGCTGCTGACCCCGCGCGTCCCGCACGAGGAGGAGACGGTCGCCCGGGTCTTCCGCGAGGAGCACGGGCGAGCCGTCGCGTCCCTGGTCCGCCGCTTCGGCGACATCGACGTCGCCGAGGAGGCGGTCCAGGAGGCCTTCCTGGTGGCCGTACGGCGCTGGCCCGCCGAGGGGCCGCCGCCGAGCCCCGCGGGCTGGATCCTCACCACGGCCCGCAACGCCGCGCTGGACCGGCTGCGCCGTGAGGCCAAGCGCGAGGACAAGCACGCCCAGGCCGCCCTGCTCCACGCCGCCGACGAGCCCCGCGAGGAGGGCGCCGTGCGCGACGACCGGCTCCGGCTGATCTTCACCTGCTGCCACCCCGCGCTCGCCATGCCCGCGCGGGTCGCGCTGACCCTGCGGCTGCTGGGCGGCATGGACATCGCCGAGATCGCCCACTCCTTCCTGGTGCCCGAGGCGACGATGGCGCAGCGTCTGGTGCGGGCCAAGCGGAAGATCCGCGACGCGGGGATCCCGTACCGGGTGCCGTACGAGGCGGACCTCCCGGAGCGGCTGCGAGGCGTCCTCGCGGTGCTCTACCTGATCTTCAATCAGGGCCATCTCGGCCGTGTGGAGACCGCCGCCGAGGCGGTCCGGCTGGCCCGGCTGCTCGCCGCGCTGATGCCGGACGAGCCCGAGGCGACGGGGCTGCTCGCGCTGATGCTGCTGACGGAGTCCCGCCGCGCGGCCCGTACGGACGCGGAGGGCACGCTGATCCTGCTGGCCGACCAGGACCGGTCCCGCTGGGACCGCGCGCTGATCGAGGAGGGGCAGGACCTGGTCCGCCGCTGCCTGCGCCGCGACCGCCCAGGGCCGTACCAGATCCAGGCCGCGATCAACGCTGTGCACAGCGACGCGCCGACCGCGGCCGCTACGGACTGGGGCCAGGTGGTCGCCCTCTACGACCAGCTCACGGCCCACGACCCGGGCCCCGTCGTCGCCCTGCACCGCGCGGTGGCCCTCGCCGAACGGGACGGCCCGGCGGCGGCCCTCCCCCTGGTCGAGGCCCTCGCCCCCGCCCTCGACGGCTACCACGTCCTCCACGCGGCCCGCGCCGACCTGCTGCGCCGCCTTGGCCGTACGGACGAGGCCCGTACGGCCTACGAGACGGCGCTCGCCCGCACCGGAACGACCGCCGAGCGAGGCGCCCTACGCCGAGCCAGGGACGCCCTCTGACTCTCCGCCGGGCCGCTGCGTCCGGGGTGCCCCTGCCCGCGCGTCGCAGCCTGCCGCGCCGCTGCGGCTGCTCGCGCAGTTCCCCGCGCCCCTGGCGGGGCACTTCTGGCAGCGCTCTGAAGCAGCCCCGGAGAGGCGCTTCAGGGGCGCGGGGAACTGCGCGCTCAGCCACGACGTACTCGCAGGCTGCGACGCACAGGACGGGGCAGCCCGGGTGCAGCCCTACGGTGGGGTGCCCTCTGACGTTCTGGCGAGGGCGGTGGCCAGACGGTCCCGCGCAGCGGCCTGCGCCGCGATGCGCGCGTCGATCACCGCGAGCCGTTCGCGCGCGATCCGCAGGCCCTCGGGGGAGGGCGGGGCCGTGGACATGTCGCCGTCGAGACAGCCGTCGAAGGCCCGCGCGTCCTCCAGCGTGAGCCCGGCGTCGAGCAGGTGGCGGATGTTGCGTACGCGGGTCACGGCCGCCTCGTCGTACTCGCGGTAACCGTTCGCCGCGCGGGCCGAGGCGATCAGGCCCTCGCGCTCGTAGTGCCGCAGGGCCCGCGGCGTGGTGCCGGTGGCCGCGGCGAGTTCGCCGATCCTCACCGGCCCATCGTCACCCGGCCACGGCACCGCCGTCCACGGGCAGCACGGCGCCGGTGACGAACGACGCCTCCGGCGCGGCGAGCTGCCGGATCGCCCAGGCGACCTCCTCCGGGGTGCCGCGCCGGCCCAGCGGGGTGTGCGCGATCTGCCACTCCCGTACCCGCGCTTCCTCCTCCTCGCTGAGCCCCCGGTGCGCGCCGATCGGGGTCTCGACGGCGCCGGGCGCGACGGCGTTGACCCGTATCCCGCGCGGCGCCAGCTCCACCGCCCAGCTCCGGGTGAGGAGTTCGAGGGCGGTCTTGGTGGCGGCGTAGAGCGAGTTGCCGGGCCAGGCGCGCTGGCCGACGGACGTGCTGACGTTGACGATGGCGCCGCGCCCGCTCGCCTCCAGCGCGGGCAGCGCGGCCTGGGTGAGCAGCGCGGGCGCGAAGAGGTTGGTGTCGAACTGGGGGCGGATGCCGTCCGGGGTGAGCGAGCCGAGGGCCTGGTCGCCGACGATCCCCGCGTTGTTGACGAGCACGTCGAGCCGCCCGTACGCGTCGAGCGCGGCGCTCACGATCCGCTCGGGCGCCCCGTCCGCGGTGATGTCGGCGGCGTACGGGCGGATGCCGGGGAAGTCCGCCGCGGTCCCGGCGAGCGGCTCCTCGCGGCGGCCCACGGCGAGGACGTACGCCCCGTCGGCGGCGAACGCCCGTGCGGTGGCCCTGCCGATGCCGGTCCCGGCACCGGTGACGAGGACGACGGGACCCTGGGTGCGCTGTGCGGTGTTCATGGCCCCACCTTCGGACCCTCCCGCCAGCGTCAAGGTCAAGTGTCCTTGGCCGGGCCGGGGGAGACGAGGGCCAGTTCCAGCGTCTCCTCGTTCGAGGGCGAGGGCGAGGGGGAGGGCGACGGGACCCGGGGCAGGCCCGGCGGGGGCGCGCCGTGCCGCCCGTGCCGCCGCGCGTCCGCGTACAGCCACGGCAGCCGGGGCTGGACCAGCGGCCGGGCCAGCTTCCGTACGGGCGGCGAGGCGAGCGCCGCCGAGAGGACCGTGACGACGGCGAGGAGCGCGAGCTGCTCGTGCCAGGGGCCGACCTTGCCGAGGAAGCCGCCGTAGGCGGTGAGCGGGCGGAGCATCAGCGGGTGCAGCAGATAGATGTAGAGGCCGCCCGCGCCCAGGTAGCTGAGGACGGGGAGCCGCCGCCGGGGCATGAGCCGTACGAAGGCCAGCGCGACGACGGCGCCGCCCGCGATCACCACAGCCCGCACCACGAGGGGCGCCCAGGGCGGGCCAGGAGTGTGCATCTCCGCGTACGGGGTGCGCATCGCGAGCCAGGAGAGGTTGACGTCGTGCCGGAACGCCCAGGCGACCGCCGCCGTCGCCGCGAGCACGCCGAGCGCCGCCCACCGGGACCAGCGGGCCTCCAGCAGCGTCTCCTCCAGGCCCTGCCGCAGCTTCCAGCCGAGCAGGAAGAAGGGGAGGAAGCACACGATGCGGGAGGTCGAGTAGGCGTTGCCGAAGCTGCTCATCATGCCCACGGCCACCGCCGCCAGCCCTGCGATGAGCAGCGGGAAGCGCAGCACCACCACGTACGGCAACAGCATGCGCCACACGAAGAGCGCGAAGAGGAACCACAGGCCCCAGGCCGGTTCGGTGACGAAGACCGACCACTTGCCGTACATCAGCCGGAGTTGCGCGGTGTGCAGCAGGCCGATCGCCAGATAGGGGAGCAGCACCGACTCGCTCAGTCTCCGCAGTTCCCGCGCGGTGAGCGGGCCCGCGCTGCTGAAGTACCCGGCGAGCAGCACGAACACGGGCACGCGCAGCGCCCAGCTCGTCAGATAGAGCCAGCGCAGCCCGTCGATGTGGCCCAGCGGTTCGATGGTGTGCCCGATGACGACGAGCGTCCCGGAGAAGAACCGCACGTTGTCCCAGCGTGGTTCGCGTACGCTCCCCGGCGCCAAGGCGCCCCCTCTCCCGATGGTCCCGTCGTCCCGTCGTCCCGTCGTTCCGTCGTTCCGTCGTTCCGTCGTGCCGGTCGTCCCCGTATCGCCAACGAGACGACTACCGCCCACCGGTACACAGGGGATGAGTCGGGAGTGAACACTCGGTGCCGTGGGCCGATGAGATCCTTTTCCGGTACACCTCGAACGAGCCGGAACGGATCCTCACTTGTCGCACATACGTACACGCGCCGCCGCACTCGCCGCCGTCTCCGTCGTGACGTTCGCCCTGAGCGGCTGCGAGGGACTGACGGACGACGCGGCGAAGCCGTCCCAGGGATCCGGCTCCGGCTCCGGATCCGATTCCGGCCCGGGCTCCGGCTCCGGACGGGCCGTCAGCCCGCTCGACAACCCGGACGGCACCAAGCCGGGCCTCGCCCCCCTCACTTCCGACGGCGACCGGGCCGAGGCGCGCGCCCTCATCGGCAAGCTGCCCACCAAGGGCCGCGGACCGAAGACGGGGTACGAGCGGAGCAGGTTCGGCTACGCCTGGATGGACACCGCCGACGGCGTGCCCCTCGCCCGCAACGGCTGCGACACCCGCAACGACCTGCTCGCGCGCGACGGCGAGAAGGTGCGGCACCGCTCCGGCTCGGACTGCGTCGTCGAGTCGATGACCCTCGACGACCCCTACACCGGCAAGCGCATCTCCTGGACGAAGCGGCACGCCATCGCCGTACAGATCGACCACGTCGTGCCGCTCTCGTACAACTGGCAGATGGGCGCCGCCCGCTGGCCCGAGGACAAGCGCAAGCAGATAGCGAACGACCCGCTGAACCTGCTCCCCTCCGACGGCCCCGCCAACGCCTCCAAGGGCGACTCGGGCCCCGCCTCCTGGCTGCCGCCGAACAAGCCGGTCCGCTGCGCGTACGTGGTCCGCTTCGCGCAGGTCGCGAAGAAGTACGGCCTCCCGGTGACGGCGCCGGACAAGAGCACGATGCTCGCGCAGTGCCGCTGAGCGCTGAGGGGCCGGAGAGCGGGGCGGCACCCAACTGCTCCCGAATCGTTGGTCGATTTGGCGTCGAAGCGGTGGTCAAGGCCGCCCGCGACTCCATACCATCGATCATCGCTAGGTCGTGCATGCGTTGCCGCCCAGGAGGCCCCATGGAAAGCCATCGCCGTAGGTCCGCGCTCACCCTCTCGTCCGTCGCCGCGCTCGTGGTCGCGGCGCCGCTGCTGACCGGGTGCGGGAAGGACGCGCATCCCGGCGCCGCGGCAGTGGTCGAGGGTGACCGGATCAGCATGGCTCAGCTCCAGTCCAAGGTCGGCACGGTCCGGGACGCCCAGCGGGCGGCGCCGCAGGGCGCACAGATGATCAAGCAGAGCGGCCAGCTCACCCGCGCGACGCTCGACGGCATGATCCGCGACAAGATCGTCGCCCGCGCCGCCGAGGACGCCGGGGTGAAGGTCTCGCGCCGGGAGGTCCAGCAGGCGCGGGCCCAGATCGAGCAGCAGGCGGGCGGCCGCAAGGCCCTGGAGAAGGCGCTGCTCCAGCAGCAGGCCGTCGCGCCCGGCGAGATCGACGACCGGATCCGGATGCAGGTCCGCGTCGAGAAGGTCGCCCAGGCCGGCGGCATCGACCCCCGCTCCCCGCAGGGCAACGAGCAGCTCAACGCGAAGCTCGCCCAGGTCTCCAAGGACATGAAGATCGACGTGAACCCGCGCTACGGGAAGTGGAACGCGGCCAAGTCCACGCTCGGCAACGCGAAGACGCCCTGGCTGCGCGATGTCTCCGGCGACGCGAAGGACCGCCAGCAGCAGCGCATGTAGCGCGTGCGGCGCGCGTGAGGGCGGTCCCGGGCGCGGGCCTCCGGAAAACCAGGAGGGACTGCCGAGCGCGCTGGGTTACGTTCGAGAGGTGAATGACTCCTCCGCTCCCGGCCGTATCGTCCTGCTCACGACCACCCACCGCGTCGCCCCCGGCCTGCTGTCCTGGCCCGCGTGGCAGGCGCTGCGCGCCGCCGACCGCGTGCTGTGCGCCGACCCCGCGCACCCCCAGCTCCCGTACGTGCGGGAGGCGGGCGTCGAGGTCGAGACCGGCGCGGCGCCGGACGCGCGCAAGCTGGTGGACCTGTGCCGCGGCGGGGACGGTGGCCGTACGGTCGTGGTCCTCGCCACGGCCGAGGGCGAGCCCGCGCTCACCGACGGCCTCGCCCGCCTCGCGGGCTCGGGCCGCGAGCCCGCGATGCCCGATCTGGAGCTGCTGCCCGGCTCGTACGACCTGCCGGGCGCGCGGCTCCTCGACGTCGTCCAGGTCATGGACCGCATCCGCGCCGAGTGCCCGTGGAGCAGCGTGCGGACCCACGACGACCTGCTGAAGTACGGCGTCGAGGAGACCTTCGAGATGATCGAGGCCATCGAGGAGGGCGACCAGGCCGAGCTGTGCGAGGAACTGGGCGACGTGCTGCTCCAGGTCGTCTTCCACGCCCGCATCGCGCAGGACGACCCGGAGTCCCCGTTCGCGATCGACGACGTCGCGGGCGGGCTCGTGGAGAAGCTGGTGCACCGGCACCCGCATGTGTTCGGCGACGAGACGGCCGAGACGCCGGAGGACGTCAAGGCGCACTGGGTCAACCGCAAGGCCGTCGAGAAGCACGAGCGTACGTCCGCGACAGAGGGCGTCCCGATGGGCCAGCCGGCGCTGGCGCTCGCCGCCAAGCTCGACGCCCGCGCCAGGGGCGCGGGCTTGGACGTGCCGCTGCCCTCCGGGGAGGGCGTCGGGTACGAGCTGCTCGCTCTGGCGGTACGGGCGGTTCGCGAGGGCACCGACCCCGAAGCGGCGCTCCGCGCGGCGGCCCGCGCCTACCGCGACACGATCCGCGAAGCGGAGTCCCCCCACTGACCCCGAGTGCCCTCTGTACGTCGCGGACAAGCCGGGCAGGGGCTGCTCTGCGCGTCGCGGGGCGCGCCCCGCTTCTCCCCCCCCTGCTGTGCTTGGGAAGTCTGCCACTGGGGGTACCCCCTGCTCGAAGAGCTTGGGGGAGCAGGGTTGGCAAGCGCAGCCCCCTTCGCCGGGTGCCCCGCGTGCAAGAGCGGGGTTCGGGGTGCCCCGGGCCGTGCTTCGCGGGCTGCGAGTGCGTCGTGGCTTGTCGCGCAGTTCCCCGCGCCCCTTAGTGGGCAAGCCCCGATGTGTCGTGACCGGGCGCGCCCACGCGGCGGAGCCGCACATTGGACACAGGCCCGCGCCCCTGAAGGGGCAAGCCCCGGTGCCTTGGACGGGGCAATTCGCTACCCGGCGGTAGTTTGTTGGGGGCAGGGGGTTGACCTGGAGAAAGGGCGCGCGGAGACTTCGCGGATGGCTCATTCCAAGGGGCGCGGCGCCCTCGCCACGTACGGCGCGCTCGCGGCCGTCGACCTGTTCGCGACGGCCAAGCACCCCCGCGGCCTCGCAAGAGCCGCCAAGCCCCTGCTGATGCCCGCCCTCACCGCGTACGCCACCAAGAAGGGCGGCGGCAGCCGCAACGCGCCGCTGCTCGCCGGACTCGGCTGCGCCACCGTCGGAGACACCGCGCTGCTCTTCGACGACCACGAGACCGCCTTCCTCACCGGCATGGCCGCCTTCCTCGGCACTCAGGTCAGCTACACGGCGGGCATGGCCGCCCAGCTCGGCGCCGTGCGCGGCGTGCGCCGCCGCCCGCGCCGCGCGGCGGCCTGCCTCGCGGCCTGGGCCGTGGCCAACGCCGCGCTCGCGCCCGCCCTCGACCGCCGCATGCGGCTGCCCGTGGCCGGGTACAGCCTCGCGCTGACCGCGATGGGCGCCGCGGCGTTCGGCGTCGGCGGGAAGGTCGGCGCGGGGGCCGCCGCGTTCCTCGTCTCCGATCTGCTGATCGGGCTCCAGGCCGCGGGCCACGAGCTGCCGTCCAGGGCCACGCACGAGGTGCTGGTCATGGCGGGCTATCTCGCGGGCCAGTACCTGATCGCCACCGGTTGGCTGGAGCGCACGGCGCCCGCGTAACGTCGGGGGGTGCACGACGAGACCGCCCCCATGCCCCCGCTCTTCGACTGGAGCTTCGCCTCCGACCCGTATCCCGCCTACGCGTGGCTGCGCGAGCACGCGCCCGTACGGCGGACGGAGCTGCCCAGCGGCGTCGAGGCGTGGCTCGTGACGCGGTACGCCGACGCGCGCGAGGCCCTCGCGGACGCGCGGCTCAGCAAGAACCCGCACCACCACAGCGAGCGCGGCTCCCACGGCAAGGGCAAGGTCGGCATCCCGGGCGAGCGCAGCGCGAACCTGATGACGCACCTGCTCAACATCGACCCGCCGGACCACACCCGGCTGCGGCGGCTGGTCTCGAAGGCGTTCACCCCGCGCCGCGTGGCCGCGTTCGCGCCGCGCGTCCAGGAGCTGTCGGACGCGCTGATCGACTCCTTCGCGGGGCGCGGCGAGGCCGACCTCATCCACGAGTACGCGTTCCCGCTGCCGATCTACGCGATCTGCGACCTCCTCGGTGTCCCGTCGGAGGACCAGGACGACTTCCGTTCCTGGGCGGGCATGATGATCCATCAGCCGGGCTCGCCGCGCGGCGGTGTCGGGCGCGCGGTGAAGAAGATGCGCGGCTATCTCGCCGAGCTGATCCACCGCAAGCGCGCCGACCTCGGTGACGACCTGATCTCCGGTCTCATCCGCGCCTCCGACCACGGCGAGCACCTCACCGAGGACGAGGCCGCCGCGATGGCGTTCATCCTCCTGTTCGCCGGTTTTGAGACGACCGTGAACCTGATCGGCAACGGCACCTACGCGCTGCTGCGCCACCCCGCGCAGCGGCGCCTGCTCCAGGACGCCGTGGCGGCGGGCGACGAGCGGCTGCTGGCCGGAGCCGTCGAGGAACTGCTGCGCTACGACGGGCCCGTCGAGCTGGCGACCTGGCGGTTCGCGACCGAGCCGCTGACGGTCGGCGGGCAGCCGATAGCGGCCGGGGACCCGGTGCTGGTCGTCCTGGCGGCGGCCGACCGGGACCCGGCGAAGTTCGCGGACCCGGACAGGCTGGACCTCACCCGGCGCGACAACCAGCACCTGGGCTACGGTCACGGGATCCACTACTGCCTCGGCGCCCCGCTCGCCCGGCTGGAGGGGCAGACGGCCCTGGCGACCCTGCTGCGCCGTCTGCCGGACCTCCGGCTGGCCGCCGACCCGGAGGAGCTGCGCTGGCGCGGGGGGCTCATCATGCGCGGACTGCGCACGCTGCCCGTGGAGTTCACGCCGGTACGGGAGTGACGGGAGGTCACCCGCGTGACCTGTACGTGATATTCACGACACTGGCTTGTGACGCACCCCTGTTCGCGGCTACCTTCCCGGCGTCAAGTGAACTGTCCCTACGAGAGGTCCACCATGCGCTCCGGGAACGGTCGGCATCGCCGCCCCCGCCAGGCCCCCGCACTCTTCGTCGCCGCCGGGGTGACGGGCGCCGGCATCGCCATTCCGCTGCTGGGCGCCACCGGCGCGCACGCCGCCGACGCCGCCACCTGGGACAGGGTCGCCGAGTGCGAGAGCGGCGGCCTGTGGAGCGCGAACGACAACGGCGGGTACTACGGCGGGCTCCAGTTGACGCTGGAGATGTGGGAGCAGTACGGCGGCACGTCGTACGCGGAGCGCCCCGATCTCGCCAGCCGCAGCCAGCAGATATCCGTCGGCGAGAAGATCCTCGCGGCCAAGGGCCCCGAGGCGTTCCCGCAGTGCGCGGACATCGCGGGCCTGGGTGACAGCGGTTCGGAGCCGCCCGAGGTGGACCCGGGCACGGACCCCGGGGATCCCAGCGGCGGCGAGCCGGGCGGCTACCCGGCGCCCGGCGGCGGCGACCTCGGCGACGAGCCGGCCCCCTCGCCCTCCGACCCCACGGACTCCGGGCCCTCCGAGGAGCCCTCGGACACGCCGTCCGACACCCCCTCGGACGAGCCCTCCGACTCGTCCTCCGGCTCCCCGTCGGACAGCCCCTCGGACTCGCCTTCGGACGGCCCGTCCGACAGCCCGTCCGACAGCCCCTCGGAGTCGCCGTCCGGCAGCCCCTCCGAGGGCCCCTCGGACTCGCCCTCGGACAACCCGTCGGACCGCCCGTCCGACGAGCCCTCGGACGACCCCTCCGGCACCCCGACGACCCCGCCGGACTCCTCGTACCCCACGGACCCCTCGGACCCCTCCGAGCCGGGGAAGCCGGAGAAGGGCGACGGCACCGGGAAGCACCGGGGCGAGCCCGACGAGGGCGAGCGCGGGCAGGACGGGGAGCGCGGCGAGCACCCCTCGCGCGGCGACGGCCCCCGGCACGGCAGCGGCAAGCACCGCGTCCAGGCCGGCGACTCGCTCTCCCAGATCGCCGCTGACCAGGACATTCGCGGGGGCTGGACCGAGCTGTACGAGCGCAATCGCGAGGTCGTGGGCGACGACCCGGACCTCATCCTCCCGGGCCAGCGGCTGCGCTACTGAGCCCGCAGGAGCCCGTTGATCTGTGACCTGGGGCACGAAAAAGCCCTGTTCAGGGGGGTGTGGCTGTGACAAGCCTCATCCGGCCCACCCCCTGAAGGGACTTTCGGCCCGTCCGGATGCGGCGCCATGACCTGCGCGGTCGATGCCCCGAAGCTGTCAAGATGTCCGTTTTGGGGACGGTATTCCGTCCCTTGAGCGTTTTGCGGCGATGCTCTTACGGTCGTGACCACTCGCTGATCGAAGCGGGTACCTGCCACCACCCCCGTAAGAAAGAAGATCCATGCTTCGCCAGCTCACCACCCGCAAGACCACGACCCGCATCGCGACCCTCACCGGTGCCGCTGCAATCGCCGTGGCCGCGCCGCTCATGGCGGCGGGCAGCGCGCAGGCGTCCACCCCGGCGCAGTCCGGCAGCTCCGCCAAGTGGGAGGCCATCGCCCAGTGCGAGTCCGGTGGCAACTGGTCCACCAACACGGGCAACGGCTACTACGGCGGCCTGCAGTTCTCCCAGTCGAGCTGGGCGGCGGCCGGCGGCACGAAGTTCGCGCCGCGCGCGGACCTCGCCACCAAGGCCGAGCAGATCAACGTGGCCGAGAACCTCGCCGCGATCCAGGGCATGAGCGCCTGGGCCTGCGCCTGAGCGCGCGCCTGAGCCTGCTCCGGCAGCACTGACACCGAGGGTGCCCCCTCTCCCGAGCGGAGAAGGGGCACCCTCTTTCTCTGTGCTCTTTCTTTGTGCCTCACTCGCGGGCGACCGGAATGCGACGGGGTGGGAGGGGGTGGAAGAGGGTGTCGGCTCTGTCCGGCGGTTAGGCTCGGGTGCGAGAAAGCCAGACACATACGAAGGAGATCCTCGTGCCGTCCATCGACGTCGTCGTAGCCCGCGAGATCCTCGACTCGCGAGGCAACCCCACGGTCGAGGTCGAGGTCGGCCTCGACGACGGCAGCACGGGCCGTGCTGCCGTGCCGTCCGGCGCCTCGACCGGCGCTTTCGAGGCCCTTGAACTCCGCGACGGCGACACCGCCCGGTACGGCGGCAAGGGCGTCGAGAAGGCCGTCCTCGCCGTCATCGAGCAGATCGGCCCCGAGCTGGTGGGGTACGACGCCACCGAGCAGCGCCTGATCGACCAGGCGATGTTCGACCTGGACGCCACCGCGGACAAGTCCTCGCTCGGCGCCAACGCCATCCTCGGCGTCTCGCTCGCCGTCGCGCACGCGGCCTCCGAGGCGTCCGACCTCCCCCTCTTCCGCTACCTCGGCGGCCCGAACGCGCACCAGCTCCCGGTGCCGATGATGAACATCCTGAACGGCGGCTCGCACGCCGACTCGAACGTGGACATCCAGGAGTTCATGATCGCCCCGATCGGCGCCGAGTCCTTCTCGGAGGCCGTGCGCTGGGGCGCGGAGGTCTACCACGCGCTCAAGGGCGTCCTCAAGGAGCGCGGCCTGGCCACCGGCCTCGGCGACGAGGGCGGCTTCGCCCCGAACCTGGGCTCCAACCGCGAGGCCCTCGACCTGATCATCGAGGCCATCCAGAAGGCCGGGTACACCGCGGGCCAGGACATCGCCCTCGCCCTGGACGTCGCCGCCTCGGAGTTCTACGAGGAGGGGGTCTACGCGTTCGAGGGTCAGAAGCGCTCGGCCGCCGAGATGACCGAGTACTACGAGCGGCTCGTCGAGGACTACCCGCTGGTCTCCATCGAGGACCCGCTGTTCGAGGACGACTGGGCGGGCTGGGTCACCATCACCCAGAAGATCGGCGACAAGGTGCAGCTCGTCGGCGACGACCTGTTCGTCACCAACCCCGAGCGCCTCGCCCGCGGCATCGAGGAGGGCGCGGCCAACGCGCTGCTCGTCAAGGTCAACCAGATCGGTTCGCTGACCGAGACCCTCGACGCGGTCGAGCTGGCCCAGCGCAACGGCTTCAAGTGCATGATGTCCCACCGCTCCGGCGAGACCGAGGACGTCACCATCGCCGACCTGGCCGTCGCCGTGAACTGCGGCCAGATCAAGTCCGGCGCCCCCGCCCGCTCGGAGCGCGTCGCGAAGTACAACCAGCTCCTGCGCATCGAGGAGATCCTCGACGACGCCGCGGTCTACGCGGGCCGTTCCGCGTTCCCCCGCTACAAGCGCTGACGCGGTGACGCCGCGCCGCCGGGGAGAAGGGGGCCCGCCCCCTTCTCCCCGGCGGCCTCCTCGTTGCACCCCCTCGCACCTATCGCCCCTCTCCGGGGGAGGAAAATGGCACGGGACCGCTTCTCGACGGCCACGCGGCTGCGCGCGCTGGGAGCAGGCGCCGCCGAGCGCGTCTACCGGGCGCAGAGCAAACGCGTCAGAGCCCCGCGCAAGGGGCGGCTGACCGGCAGGGCCGCCCTGCTCGCGCTCGTCCTCTGCTCGCTCGTCGTCGCGCTCGCGTACCCCACGCGGCAGTACGTCTCGCAGCGCTCGGACATCGCGGACCAGCGCCGCCAGGCCGACCGCGCCCGCGAGGAGGTCCGGGAGCTGCGGGAGCTGCGCGCCCGCTGGCAGGACCCGGCGTACGTCGAGCAACAGGCCCGCGAGCACCTGCACTTCGTACGGCCGGGAGAGACCGGCTTCATCATGCGGGACGGCACCGCCGACCCGCACCGCCCCGTGGACCGCCGCCCGGCCGACCGGGCCTGGTACGAGAACCTCTGGGACGGTGTGGACTCCGCGGACGCCGATCAGGCGAGCGCCCACTGACACCACCCCGCGACGGCCCCGCGATCCCGCGACCCCGCGACTCCTCACGAAAGAACGCATGGACACCCCACCGCCTCAGACCGAGCCGACGACGCCCACGGACGCGGACATCGCGGCCTTCAAGGAGCAGCTCGGCCGCCCGCCGCGCGGCCTGCGCGCCATCGCGCACCGCTGCCCCTGCGGACTGCCGGACGTCGTCGAGACCGCGCCCCGCCTGGAGGACGGCACGCCGTTCCCCACGACGTACTACCTGACGTGCCCCCGCGCCGCCTCCGCCATCGGCACGCTGGAGGCGAACGGCGTGATGAAGGAGATGACGGCCCGCCTGGCCGAGGACGCGGAACTGGCCGACGCCTACCGCGCCGCGCACGAGGACTACCTCGCGCGCCGCGACGCGATCGAGGAGCTGACCGGCTTCCCCAGCGCGGGCGGCATGCCCGACCGCGTGAAGTGCCTGCACGTCCTGGTGGCGCACTCCCTGGTCGCCGGGCCCGGCGTGAACCCGCTGGGCGACGAGGCCCTGGCGATGCTGCCGGAGTGGTGGAAGAAGGGCCCGTGCGTGACGTTGGACGAGACGGTGGACGAGGGGGAGGCCCCGTGACGACCCGAGTGGCGGCGATCGACTGCGGCACCAACTCCATCCGCCTCCTGGTGGCCGACCTGGACCCCTCGACGGGCGAACTCCACGACCTGGACCGGCGGATGGAGATCGTCCGCCTGGGCCAGGGCGTGGACCGTACGGGCAGGCTGGCGCCGGAGGCCCTTGAACGTACGTTCGCGGCGTGCCGCACCTACGCCTCGGCGCTGGAGGAGTTCGGCGTGGGCCCCGACCGCCTCCGTTTCGTGGCGACGTCGGCCTCCCGGGACGCCGAGAACCGCGAGGAGTTCGTCCGCGGCGTCAAGGACATCCTCGGCGTCGAGCCGGAGGTCATCACCGGCGACCAGGAGGCCGAGTTCTCCTACACGGGCGCCACCCGCGAACTCGACCGCGCCGCCCACCCGGCCCCGTACCTCGTGGTGGACATCGGCGGCGGCTCGACCGAGTTCGTCGTCGGCGACGGCGAGGTGGAGGCGGCGCTCAGCGTGGACGTGGGCTGCGTCCGCCTGACGGAGCGCCACCTGACGTCCGCCGACGGCACGATCACGGAGACGCCGTCGCGGGAACAGACCGCCGCGATCCGGGCGGACGTCGAGTCGGCGCTGGACGAGGTGGAGAAGACGGTCCCCCTCCGGTCCGCGCACACCCTGGTGGGCCTGGCCGGCACGGTCACGACCCTGGGCGCCCTGGCCCTGGACCTGGACACCTACGACCCGGGCCGCATCCACCACGCCCGCCTCACCTACGAAGAGGCCCGCGCCCAGACGACCCGCCTCCTCGCCGCCACCCACGACGAACGCGCCGCGCTCCCCGTCATGCACCCGGGCCGCGTCGACGTCATCAACGCGGGCGCCCTGGTCCTCCTCACGGTCATGGAACGCACGGGCACGGAGGAACTGGTGGTCAGCGAGCACGACATCCTCGACGGCATCGCCTGGAGTCTCGCCTGAGGCACTCGGCTGGTGGCCGGGGACGTTTCTCCTGGTCGGTCGGCTCGTTGTGCTGGAACGGGTCCGGAGCAGCGGGCTCCGGCACAGGCAGAGAGGACAGCGATGCGACGGATGACCTTCGCCCTGGCTACGGCTGTTGCGGTGAGCGGAGTGATGTTCTCGGGGGCCACGGTGCAGGCCGCCCCCGCCGACCAGACGCAGGCGCGGGCGGGCGGGCCCCCCTTCCCGTACTCGGACTGCATCAAGGAAGCGAAGAGGCAGGGCAAGAAGGACGCCGTGTCCCGGTGCGACAACCTGGTCGCCAAGGGCTGGGTCAAGAAGCCGGGGACCTGATCCGTCCCTCCTTGGCCCCCGCGACAAGGAGCGGGGGCCAAGGAGGTCATAAAGGTCTCAGTTGAGCGTCCTCCTACTCCGCTGATAGGGATGTGCGAGAGGCACGGCGCCCGCCGGAGCAGCCTGCGCGGGGAGTTTTGTGAAACTCTTCACATGAAAAAGGCGCCGGTGAGAGCCATACGGGGGCCGGAACGAGACGTTCCGAGGGCTTGAGCGATCCGCGAGTCGGATGTGTCGGCGGAAGGGCTCCGGGGCGCTCGATGACCCTCGGGAATCGGTGCAGCTCGCGAGGGGTGGGATCGGGCGCGGGGGAGCGGACCTGTGCGGGGCGGGGGAGTGTAGCAGAGGGTCCCCTCATGCTTGTGAAGACCCTCACGAAGTCACCCCGGCCCCTGGGTGGATACTCGATTTCATGAGCACCACGGAGCGTCCCCGAATCCTCGTAGTGGGTGGCGGGTACGTCGGTCTGTACGCGGCACGGCGCATCCTCAAGAAGATGCGCTACGGCGAGGCGACGGTCACCGTCGTCGACCCGCGCTCGTACATGACGTACCAGCCCTTCCTTCCCGAAACCGCCGCCGGCAGCATCTCTCCTCGCCACGTCGTGGTCCCTCTGCGACGCGTGCTCCCGAAGGCCGAGGTCCTCACCGGCCGCGTCACCTCCATCGACCAGGACCGCAAGGTCGCGTCGGTGGCGCCGCTCGTCGGTGACCCGTACGAGCTGCCGTTCGACTACCTCGTCATCGCGATGGGTGCCGTCTCGCGCACCTTCCCCGTGCCAGGGCTGGCCGAGAACGGGATCGGGATGAAGGGCGTCGAAGAGGCGATCGGTCTGCGCAACCACGTCCTCGAGCAGCTCGACAAGGCCGACTCCACGCAGGACGAGGAGGCCCGCCGCAAGGCGCTCACGTTCGTCTTCATCGGCGGCGGCTTCGCCGGTGCCGAGACGATCGGTGAGGTCGAGGACATGGCCCGTGACGCCGCCAAGTACTACCCGAACGTGAAGCGCGAGGACATGCGCTTCATCCTCGTGGACGCGGCGCCCGGCATCCTCCCCGAGGTCGGCCCGAAGCTCGGTGAGTGGGGCCTGGAGCACCTCAAGAAGCGCGGTGTCGAGGTCTACCTCCAGACCTCCATGGACTCCTGCGTGGACGGCCACGTGGTGCTGAAGAACGGCCTGGAGGTCGACTCCTCCACCATCGTGTGGACCGCGGGCGTCAAGCCCAACCCGGCGCTGGCCCGCTTCGGCCTGCCGCTGGGCCCCAAGGGCCACGTCGACGTCGACGCGACCATGCAGGTCAAGGGGACGGACTACATCTGGGCCGCGGGCGACAACGCCCAGGTCCCGGATCTGGCCTCCGACAAGGAGAACGCCTTCTGCCCGCCGAACGCGCAGCACGCGCTGCGGCAGGCCAAGGCCCTCGGTGACAACGTCATCTCCGGCATGCGCGGCTTCCCCCAGGGCAAGTACAAGCACGCCAACAAGGGCGCCGTCGCGGGCCTCGGCCTGCACAAGGGCGTCGCGATGATCGTCTTCGGCAAGACCAAGATCAAGCTGAAGGGCCGGCTGGCCTGGTACATGCACCGTGGCTACCACGGCATGGCCGTCCCGACCTTCAACCGCAAGATCCGGGTCCTCGCCGACTGGGCGCTCGGCATGTTCCTCAAGCGCGAGGTCGTCTCGCTCGGCGCCATGGAGCACCCGCGCGGCGAGTTCTACGAGGCGGCCGCCCCGGTGACCGCCGCTGCCGCCGCCAAGAAGGCGGAGGCCGGGGCCGCTCCGGTGCCCGCGCAGTCCGCCGAGGGCATCGTGGCGAAGGACGAGTCGAAGAACAAGGACACGGCGAAGGCGTCCTGACCCGGACGCGTCCTCGCCGGACGTTTCCGGCCTCTTCAGGGGGCGCTTCCGTCCGCTGACAGTACGCCGAGGGGCGTGAGCCATCCGTGGGGCTCGCGCCCCTTTCGCGTGTCCATGGATTTCTGTGCACAGTGGGCATACGACGGTTCCCGAACGCGTTACGTGTATGGGGAATCCACCCCTTCATTCCACGGAGGTGTGTTCGTATGTCGGCTGCCGCGCCGCAGCTCCTCGCGCTGGCGGAGAAGCTCCTGGGAGGTCCCGTCCCGGTACGGATCCGGGCCTGGGACCGCAGCGAGGCGGGTCCGCCGGGCGCACCCGTCCTCGTCATCCGGCACCGGCGGGCACTGCGGCGCATCCTGTGGCGCCCGGGCGAGCTGGGCCTGGCCCGCGCGTGGGTGGCGGGGGAGCTCGACGTCGAGGGCGATCTGTACGAGGCACTCGATCTGCTGGCCGAACTGATCTGGGAGCGGCCCGAGGCCGCCGAGGGGGAGAGGTCCGGGCGCGGGGCGCTCGCGCTCGCCCGGGACCCGGAGGTCCGCGCCGCGGCGCGTTCCCTGGCGCGGCTCGCGGGCCCCGGACTGCCGCCGCCCCCGCCCCGCGAGGAGAACCGCCGCCGCACCGGACTGCGGCACACCCTCCGCCGCGACCGCGCGGCCATCAGCCACCACTACGACGTGGGGAACGAGTTCTACGAGCTGGTGCTGGGCCCGTCCATGGTCTACTCCTGCGCGTACTGGCAGGACGGCGGTTCGCTGGAGGACGCCCAGCGCGACAAGATCGACCTCATCTGCCGCAAGCTCGCGCTGCGCGAGGGCCAGCGGCTGCTGGACGTCGGCGGCGGCTGGGGCTCGCTGGTGCTGCACGCGGCGCGCGAGTACGGGGTGAGCGCCGTCGCCGTCACGCTCTCGCGCGAGCAGGCCGCGTACGCCCGTAAGCGGGTCGCGGAGGAGGGCCTCACGGACCGCGTGGAGATCCGGGTGCAGGACTACCGCGAGGTGGCCGACGGTCCGTACGACGCGATCTCCTCGGTCGGCATGGCCGAGCACGTCGGCAAGGCGCGGTACGCCGAGTACGCCGCGGACCTCCACAGACTCCTCAGGCCCGGCGGGCGGCTCCTCAACCACCAGATCGCGCGCCGCCCGCTCGCGGACGAGGAGGCGTACGAGGTCGACGAGTTCATCGACGCGTACGTCTTCCCCGACGGCGAACTCGCGCCCGTGGGCCGCACGGTGGGCGCCCTGGAGGAGGCCGGGTTCGAGGTGCGGGACGTGGAGTCGCTGCGCGAGCACTACGCGCTGACGCTGCGGGCCTGGGTCGCGAACCTGGAGTCCGACTTCGGGCGGGCCGTCCGGCTCTCCTCGCCGGGGCGGGCGCGGATCTGGCGGCTCTACATGGCCGCCTCCGCGCTCGCCTTCGAACGCAACCGGATCGGCGTCAACCAGGTGCTGGCCGTGAAGACCCCGGAGTCGGGGGCGTCCGGACTGCCCCTGCGCGCCCGGGAGTGGAACGACGCCTGAACGAGCGGAGGCCCGCCCCTTCCCGGGGCGGGCCTCCGTCGTGTGCGGTCCGTGCCGCTGCTCGCTCACTCGCTCTTGATCGCCGACAGCATGTTCAGCCGGGCGGCGCGGCGGGCGGGCCAGAGGGCGGCCAGGACGCCGACCACGGCGGCCAGTCCGAGGAAGATGCCCATCCGGTCCCAGGGCAGTACCAGCTCGTAGGTGTCCATCCCGGCGCCGGCGATCAGGTCGCCCGCGGCCCAGCCGAAGAAGACGCCGAGGCCGATGCCGAGGACACCGCCGAAGAGGGAGATGACCAGGGACTCCAGGCGGACCATCCGCTTGATGCCGCGGCGGTCGAGGCCGATGGCCCGCAGCATCCCGATCTCCTGGCTGCGCTCGAAGACGGACATCGCCAGGGTGTTGATGACGCCGAGGACGGCGACGATGACGGCCATGGCCAGCAGGCCGTAGAGCACGTTCAGCAGGATGTTTATCATCTGCGAGATGCCCTCGGAGATGTCCTTCTTGTCCTGGACCTGGACCGCCGGGTTGTCACCGAGGGCCTTCTCCAGGGCGTCCTTGGTCTCGGTCGAGGCCCCGCCCTTGGTCTTCGCCATGACCTGCATGTCGACGATCTTGTCCATGTGCGGGGTCACCACGGCGTTGTCGACCATGATGCCCTTGATCATCTCGTTGCCCTTGTAGAGGCCCGAGACCGTGAGGCTCTCCTTCTTGCCGTCCTGGAACGTCGCGGAGAACTGCGAGCCGATCTTCCAGCCCTTCTCCTTGGCCGTGTCCATGTCGACCACGGCCTTCCCGCCGCCGGAGAGCCCGGCGAAGGAGCCCTCGCGGAAGTCGAGGGAGGTGAGCTGGCCGATCGTACGGCCGTTGACGCCCGTCAGGTTCTCCTCGCCGGAGCCGATGGCCGCCGGGGCGTTGCGCAGCGCGGAGCTGGCGGTGACCTCGGGCTGGGCGGTGACCTTCTTCTCCACGTCCGGCGAGAGGGGGGTGAAGTTGGCCATCGAGACCGTGTAGTCGGCCTTGAGGGAGTCGCTCGCCATCTTGTCGATGCCCTTCTGGACACCGCCCGCGATGACGGTCAGGCCGGTGATCAGGGTGAGCCCGATCATCAGCGCGGAGGCGGTCGCCGCCGTACGCCGCGGGTTGCGCACCGCGTTCTGCCGGGCCAGCTTGCCGCTGACGTGGAAGAGCCGGAGCACCGGGCCCGCGGCGGCGATCAGCGGACGGGACAGCAGCGGCGTCAGCACGAAGACGCCGATCAGCAGCAGGGCGGCGCCGAAGCCCATGGGGGCCTTGCCGTCGTCCATCGACGTCGAGTAGAGCACCAGGGCGGTGCCGAGGCCCGCGAAGACGGCGCCGATGCTGTTCCGCACGACCAGCGAGCGGGTCGAGGCCGGGGCGTGGACGCTGCTCATGGCGGCCACCGGCGGGATCTTGGCGGCGCGGCGGGCGGGCAGCCAGGCCGCGAGGACCGTGACGACGACGCCGACGATCAGGGAGATCACGACCGTGGCGGGCTCGATGACGAGCGGGCCCTCCGGCATCGACTCGCCCATGCTGCCGATCAGCGCGCGGAGTCCGGCGCCGATGCCGATGCCCGCGCCCATCCCGGCGAGGCCCGCGACGGCGCCCACGACGAGCGCCTCGATCAGCACCGAGCGGGTCACCTGGCGGCGGCTCGCGCCGACGGCGCGGAGCAGCGCCAGCTCCTTGGTGCGCTGGGCGACCAGCATGGTGAAGGTGTTGGCGATGATGAAGATGCCGACGAACAGCGCGATCCCGGCGAAGGCCAGCATCGAGGTCTGCATGCCGGACATGCCGCTCTCGATCGCCTTGGCCTCGTCGTCGGCGAGCTTCTTGCCGGTGACGGCCTCGGTGCCGTGCGGCAGGACCTTCGCGGCCTGCTTCTGGAGCGCGGCCTGCGAGACGCCGCTCTTCGCCTGCACGTTGATCTTCGTGTACTCGCCGGGCTTGGCGAAGAGCCGCTGCGCCGTGGCGTTGTCGAAGAGGACGAGGGTGCCGCCCGCGGCGACGTTGCCGTCGTCGGTGGAGAAGATGCCGCTGATCTTCTCGTCGCGCACGGGGCCGTTGACGGAGAGCCGCGCGGTGTCGCCGACCTTGTAACCGGTGCGGTCGGCGGTCTTCTGGTCGATGGCGATCTCGCCGCGCGCCGAGGGGGCCTGGCCCTTCTTCATCGCGTACCGCGGGTCGTCGCCGGAGCCGTCCCGGCCCGTGTAGTAGTTCCCGCCGTTCGTCGCGAAGCCGTCGCCGACGAGCTTGCCCTTCTTGTCGGAGAGCGCGGCGAAGCCGGAGACGTCACCGGTCGCGGACTTGGCGCCGGGCAGCGCGGCGGCCTTGTCGAGGGTGTGCTGGGTCAGCGGCGTGTCCGAGTCGGGGCGGCCCTGGTCGCTGTCGCTGTCGCCGTCCTGCTGGATGGAGACGTCGACGCTGCTGTAGCCCTTCTGGGAGCTGCTCTTGAACGCGTCGGAGATGGTCGAGGTGAAGACCAGGGTGCCGGAGACGAAGGCGACGCCGAGGAGCACGGCGAGCATCGTCATCAACAGCCGGGCCTTGTGCGCGAAGACATTGCGCAAGGCGGTACGGAGCATGGGGAAGTCCTGGAGGTCCTGTCGTCAGTGCGGTCTCGGGCGGTGCCTCAGCTCGTACGAGCCTTCGCGTCGAAGGACTTCATGCGCTCCAGGACGGAGTCCGCCGTCGGGTTCGCGAGGTCGTCGACGATGCGGCCGTCGGCCAGGAAGACGACCCTGTCCGCGTACGAGGCGGCGACCGGGTCGTGGGTGACCATCACGACGGTCTGACCCAGCTCGCGCACCGAGTTCCGCAGGAAGCCGAGGACTTCGGCGCCCGCGCGGGAGTCGAGGTTGCCCGTGGGCTCGTCGCCGAAGATGATCTCGGGCTGCGCGGCGAGGGCGCGGGCGACGGCGACGCGCTGCTGCTGGCCGCCGGAGAGCTGGTTGGGCCGGTGCTTGAGCCGGTCGGAGAGGCCGACGGTCTGGATGACGCGGTCGAGCCACTGCTTGTCGGGCTTGCGGCCGGCGATGTCCATCGGCAGCGTGATGTTCTCGATCGCGTTGAGCGTCGGGAGCAGGTTGAACGCCTGGAAGATGAAGCCGATGCGGTCCCGGCGGAGCTGCGTGAGCTTCTTGTCCTTGAGGCCGGTCAGCTCGGTGTCGCCGATCATGGCGCTGCCGCTGGAGACCGTGTCGAGCCCCGCCATGCAGTGCATGAGGGTGGACTTGCCGGAGCCCGAGGGGCCCATGATCGCGGTGAATTCGGCCTTACGGAACTCGACCGAGATCCGGTCGAGGGCGACCACCTGGGTCTCTCCCTGTCCGTAG
This sequence comes from Streptomyces albiaxialis, assembly GCF_039530985.1. Classification (NCBI taxonomy): domain Bacteria; kingdom Bacillati; phylum Actinomycetota; class Actinomycetes; order Kitasatosporales; family Streptomycetaceae; genus Streptomyces; species Streptomyces albiaxialis. The sequence continues at coordinate 120,527 of NZ_BAAAPE010000001.1, read as the reverse complement.
ACCTTCGAGAGGTCCGTGGCCCGCGCCGCCGCGGGACCACCGGCTCCGTACGGCGCTGCGGGGAAGCCCTGCTGCGGGCTCCCGGCGGGGTGCTGGGGGCGGGTGCTGGTCGTCACGGCGCGGTGCTCCTGTCGGGACGGGTACTGGGGACGGGCGGAACTTTCCGTATGGCTCCATCGTTCCGTCCGATCCGCCGTCGCGGATCAGCCCGCGCTCCGGTTTCCGGGGGAGCCTTGGGAGGTACTCCCCGCGACTCCGGTCATCCTCTGGGATGAGGGCGACCCTGAGGGGCTCGTCCCCCAGAACGCGTGACCGAGCGGCGACTTTCCGTCATTTCTCGCGAGCCGGGCACGGACAGCGCATCGCTCCGAAGTGGAACACGGTGTACTGATGCGCCGTCAGTTGCCAATAAAATAAGACAACATCGGTCTGTCGATCCGCTGTTCGGGGGATGACCCTGGATAGGCTCTCCCCGTGCCCTGGGGAGGGCCGCGTGCGCTCCGGAGCGTGCGAACAGCGGTCCAGGAGCCGGTGCCCGGGTGGTGGAATGCAGACACGACGAGCTTAAACCTCGTTGGCCTTCGGGCCGTGCCGGTTCGAGTCCGGCTCCGGGCACCAACCGGCCCAGGGTGCGCGCCCGTGCCGCAGGGCCGGGCCGCGCCCTGTTCGCTCCCCCGTGTCCTCTCCGCCGCCCCGCCTCCGGCCCGCTCACGTCATACCGTTGAGCCCCTGCCGCGCCCGACTCCCGCCCGTACGGGGTCAGTCGGTCCAGCGGCCGTCGCGCATCACGTGTCTGCCGGGCATCTCGTGCTCCCCGCGCCACGCCTGCACCGTGCGCGGCAGGATCCGCAGATAGCCGTACGAGGCGTGGTCCCGGCGGGGCTCCCAGCCGTACCGCTCCGCGAACGCCTCGGCCGCCGCCGCGGGTACGTCCTGCGCCGTGAAGACCTCGACGCCGCCGTCGATGAGGACCACGTCCCGCGTGGACGGGAACGCCAGCCGCGCCCGGCGCGAGGCCCGCAGATTACGGGCGGTGGGATTGGTGAGCCGGGTCGCGAGCCAGACGGCCTCGCCGTCCCAGAGGAACCACAGCGGCACGAGATACGGCACCCCGTCGCCGTCGGCCGACGCGACCCAGATGTCCTCCTCCCGCTCCAGCCGGTCGAGGACGTTCCGCTTCCGCTCTCCGGCGCCGCGCGCCGGTTCCGTGATCGTCATGCCCGGCGACGCTACCGAGCGCGGGACGGCGGCGGATCCGCCTCCCGCCCTAGGGCCGGAGGCGGACGGCGGCGGTGACGGAGGTGTGGATACCGTGGAGCGGAAATGTGGACGAGTACGGGAGGAGCGCGGGTGGACGGGGACGGCGAGCGGGGCTCCCGGATGCCCCGGCTCCGGCTCGACCGGCTGCTGGACGAGCTCCAGTCGCGGATCGACGACGCGCGGGGCGCCCGCGACCGGCTGCACAGCCTGCTGGAGGCCGTGCTGTCCGTGGGGCGGGAGCTGGACGTCACCCATGTCCTCCAGCGCATCGTGGAGGCGGCGGCGACGCTGGTCGACGCGCGGTACGCGGCGCTCGGCGTGATCGGCCCCGACGGGCGCACCCTCGACCAGATGCTGACGGTCGGGCTGACGCCCGAGGAGATCGAGGCCATCGGCCCCTACCCCCGGGGCGAGGGCATCCTCGGCGAACTGATCCGGCACCCCGAGCCGTTGCGCCTCAGCGATCTGACCCGGCACCCGGCGTCCTCCGGTTTCCCGCCGGACCACCCGCCGATGCGCACCTTCGTCGGCGTCCCGCTGCGCGTGCGCGACGAGGTGTTCGGCAACCTCTATCTGACCGACAAGCGCGGCGGGGAGGACTTCGACGACGAGGACGAGGCCGTCCTCCAGACGCTCGCCGTCGCGGCGGGCGTGGCGATCGACAACGCGCGGCTGTACGAGGAGGCCCGGCAGCAGCAGGCGTGGCTGCGGGCGAGCGCGGAGATCACCCGGAGCCTGCTGTCCGGCAGCCCCCGCGCCGAGGTGCTGGAGCTGGTCGCGCAGCGGGCGCGGGACATCACCGGCGCGGAACTCGCGGACGTCTCGGTGCCGTTGGAGGACGCCGACCGGCTCCGCGTCGAGCTGGCGCTGGGCGCGCGGGCGCCGGAGCGGCTGGGCCTGACCGTACCGACGGCGGGCACGCTCTCCGGCGCCGCCGTCGCGGCCGGATCGCCGGTCACGAGCGCCGACATCGACGGCGATCCGCGGCTGACGGCGGGCCCGCGCCGCTTCCAGGACCTGGGCCCGGCGGTCGCGGTGCCGCTCGCGGCGGCGACGGGCGAGGTGCAGGGCGTGCTGCTGCTGGCGCGGCACGCGGGCGAACGGCTGTTCAGCGCGGACGAGATCGGCCCGCTGCTGGGCTTCGCCGACCAGGCGGCGCTGGCGCTGCAACTGGCCGACCACCGCCGTGACGCGGAGCAGCTCGCGCTGCTGGAGGACCGCGACCGTATCGCGCGGGACCTGCACGACCTGGCGATCCAGCGGCTGTTCGCGGCCGGGATGACGCTGCGCAGCACCACGCGGCTGCCGGAGGTCGAGGGGACGGGCGCGGGGGAGCGCGTCACTCAGGTCATGGGCGACCTCGACGAGACCATCAAGATCATCCGCTCGGCGATCTTCGGGCTGCGCTCGCGCGAGGAGGAGGCAGGTGGCGGCCTGCGCGCCCGCGCCGCCCGCGCCGTCGAGGACGCCCGCCGCCCGCTCGGCTTCCCGGCCCAGCTCTCCCTGGAGGGCCTGCTCGACACGGACGTACCGCCGCACGTGGCCGACCACGTGGTCGCGGTCCTGTCCGAGGCACTGAGCAACGCGGCCCGGCACGCCGGGGCCGGCAGCGTACGGGTCTCCCTGCGGGCGGGCGACGGCCGCGTTTCGCTCACCGTCACCGACGACGGGGTCGGCGTGCCCGACGGCGGGCGCCGCAGCGGTCTCCGCAACGCGGCCGACCGTGCCGAGGACGTCGGCGGCACGCTCCGCCTGACGGTGCCCCCGACGGGCGGTACGTGCCTGACGTGGACGGCACCTTTGCGCTAGGGCGTTTTGGGGCGGGAGAGAGGCTGCCCCGGGCTGTGCATTGCCGGGTGCGGCTGTCGTCGTGGCTGGGCGCGCAGTTCTCCGCGCCCCTAGAGGTACGGGGCGCTCGGGGGAGCGCCCTCAAGGGGCACGGGGGAATGCGCGAGCAACCAGCCACGACCCGCGGTCTGCGATGGACAGGAAGGGGCAGCCCCTGCCCAGTGGTCACGGCAGAGGGCGACCACGGTCCGGCGGAGTCAGGAGACGGGGGCCGTGCGGGGCTCGTGGGTGCGCGGAGCGGGGCACGTACGGGCCGCATGGGGGACGGTCCGTTCGTGCCCCGCCCCGTGGTCGAGGGCGGTCTCCCGGCCGAGGTCGTGCTGTCCGTGCTCCAGCTCCAGGCCGAGCGCGTGCCGCAGGGCCCGTACGCGCCCCGCCGCGTCGTCGGCGGCGAGCAGCGCGCCCAGGACGGCGATACGGGCCTGGCCCGCGCGCAGCGTCCCGGTCGGCACGGCACCGGCGGCGACGAGATCGACGGCGCCGCCGAGCGTGTAGAGCTGGGCGACGGGCCCGGACCCCACCCGGGTCGTCAGCGCGACGAGCACGCCGCGCGCGACGGCGGCGGCGACGGCCTCGGCGATCTCGGGCGTCGCGTTGCCCGCGCCGGTGCCGACGAGGACGAGGCCCCGCGCGCCGGCGTCCACGGCCGCGTTCAGCAGCGTCGCGTCGCCGTCGGCGTGGTGGGCGATCACGTCGACGCGGGGCGGCGTCACGTCGTCGGCGGGCATCGGAAGGGGCTCGGGGCGCCGGGGGTGGCGCAGCATGGTGACCTTGCCGAAGCCGATCTTGCCGAGCCGGACGCCGGAGGGGTCGCCGAAGGCGTCGGGGGCGAGGGTGTGCGTCTTCACCGTGCCGCGCGCGGCGTGCACGGTGCCGTCGAAGGCGACCAGGACGCCGAGGCCGCGCGCCGTCGAGGCGACCAGCAGGGCGTCGCGGAGATTGCTGGGGCCGTCGCCGTCCGGCGCGTCGAACGCGCGCTGGGCGCCGGTGAACACCACCGGGCGCGGGTCGTCGTGGTGCAGGTCGAGCAGGAACGCCGACTCCTCCAGGGTGTCGGTGCCGTGGGTGACGACGACGCCGTCCACGCCGGGGTCGGCGAGGACGTCCTGGACGGTGCGCAGCAGGGTGAGCTGGTGGGCCGTGGTCAGGCGCGAGCTGTTCAGACTGAAGAGGTCGCGGACCTCCACGGTGACGCCGTCGGGCACCACGGTGGACTCCATGACCTCGCGGCCCTGGGCCTCGGCGGCGAACCCGGCGCCCTGCCATCGGCTGGCTATCGTGCCGCCGGTGCTGATGACGATGACTCGTCCCACTGCGCGTACTCCTTCGTCCCGATCCGGGGGTGAGGGATCGACCGGCCGCAAGGATAGGCGGAAACGTCCGCAATTCGATCGCTAGTTCAGGAAGCGCTACCGCCTGGTAAGGGTGGATGATTGCGCCATGGACGCGATCGACCGGGATATCTTGCGCGAGCTACAGCGTGACGGACGGCTGAGTAACCAGGAGCTGGCCCAGCGGGTCGGGCTGACGCCCTCGCCGTGCATGCGGCGCGTGCGGCAGCTCGAAGCGGACGGGGTGATCCAGGGGTACCGCGCGGTGATCGACCCCGAGGCGGTGGGCCGGAGCTTCGAGGTGCTGGTCTCCGTGGAGGTCAAGCGGGACCGCGAGGTCGTGGAGGAGTTCGAGGCCGCGCTCCAGGACATCCCCGACGTGATCGAGGCCCACCGGCTCTTCGGCAGCCCCGGCTGTCTGCTGCGCATCGCGGTCGAGGACCTGCGGGCATACGAGCGGCTCTGGATCGAGAAGCTGACTGCCCTGTCGGGTGTGACAGAGGTCAACTCCCAGATCATCATGAAGCGCATCAAGGAACCCACCGGCCTCCCCGTCGACTAACCCCGCCCCCGGAACTCGGGGCAGCCCACCTCTCCCTGCGGCGCTCGGAAGCCCTGCGCCCCTGCTTCTCCCCCCCGCTGTGCTTGGGAGGTCTGCCACTGGGGGTACCCCCTGCTCGAAGAGCTTGGGGGAGCAGGGCTGGCAAGCGCAGCCCCCATGCCGGGTGCCCGGTGCCAGAGGGCTGGGTTCGGGCTGCCCCGCTGCGTGCATCGCAGGCTGCCGCCGCGTCGTGGCTTGTCGCGCAGTTCCCCGCGCCCCTGAGGGGCACGCCCCGTGGTGTGGTGACCGGTCGCGCCCGCGCGGCGGAGCCGCAGTTCAGATACAGGCCCGCGCCCCTTATGGGGCGAGCCCTGGAGTTGTGGACTGGGTGGCTATTACTGCCGCTTGGACCCGGCGTTCTACGCCGAGCTTGGCGAGGAGGCGGGAGATGTTGTTCTTGACGGTCTTCTCCGCGAGGTAGAGGCGGGCGCCTATTTCGCGGTTGGTGAGCCCCTCACCGATCAGCGTGAGGATGTCCCGCTCGCGCTCGGTCAGCGAGGAGAGCCCGCCCGGCTCCTTGGCCTGCTGGACCCCGGGCGCCCCGTCGGCCTGCCGCAGGCGGGCCATGATGCGGGCCGTCGCGCCGGGGTCCAGCATCGACTTGCCCTCGGCCACCGTCCGTACGGCCGTGACGAGGTCCGTGCCGCTGATCTGCTTGAGCACGTACCCGGAGGCGCCAGCCATGATCGCGTCGAGCAGGGCCTCCTCGTCGTCGAACGAGGTGAGCATCAGGCAGGCCAGCTCCGGCATGCGCGAGCGCAGCTCACGGCAGACGGCGACCCCGTTGCCGTCCGGGAGGCGGACGTCGAGGACCGCGACCCGCGGGCGGAGTGCCGGGAGCCGGGCCAGGGCCTGCTCCGCGCTGCCCGCCTCGCCGACGACCTCCAGCCCGGGTTCGGCCTCCAGCAGGTCCCGCACTCCGCGCCGGACGACCTCGTGGTCGTCGACGAGGAAGATCCGCACCGGCTCTGTCGCTCCCGCTCCCGCTCCCGCTCCGCTCATGCTGCGAACGTACCGCGCGGGGGAGCGGGGCGGCGGGGCCACCCGGGGCCGTGTCCGGGCGGGGGCCCGGGCGCTTGGTCCCCACTTCCGGGACCTTGGTCCCGGATCGGCCGCCGGAGCCCCTTTCGTCCGGGTCCGCGCTGCTAGACAGGACGCATGCTTTCCGACGAATCGGCCGCGGTGATACGGGCGACGCTGCCCGCCGTCACCGGGGCACTGGACGAGATCACCGCGCGCTTCTACGGCTCGATGTTCGAGGAGCGCCCCGAGTTGCTGGACGGGATGTTCAACCGCGGCAACCAGGCCAGCGGCGCGCAGCGGCAGGCGCTCGCGGGGGCTTTCGCCGCGTTCGCGGGCGCGCTGCTCGCCGACCCGGAGGCCCGCCCCGAGGGCCTGCTGTCGCGGATCGCGCACAAGCACGCCGCCGTCGGGGTCACCGACGACCAGTACACGATCGTCCACAAGTACCTGTTCGCGGCCATCGCCGACGTGCTCGGCGACGCCGTCACGCCGGAGGTGACGGCCGCCTGGGACGAGGTGTACTGGCTGATGGCCGGTGCCCTCATCGCGCGGGAGGCCCGGCTCTATCTGGAGGCGCACGTGCGCCCCGGTCACCCGTGGCGGCAGTGGACGGTCACCGGGCGGCACGAGGAGACCGCCGACACCGTCTCGTTCGTCCTGCGCCCGGCCGACGGCGAACCGGCGCCTCCGGCGCGCGCGGGCCAGTACGTGAGCGTACGGACGCGGATGCCGGACGGCGTCCACCAACTCCGGCAGTACAGCCTCTCCTCGGCGCCCGGCGCGGAGACCCGCCGGATCACCGTCAAGCGGATCGACGGCGAGGTGTCGGGCCTGCTGCACCGCACCGTGCGGCCCGGGGACGAGCTGACGCTCTCCGCGCCGTTCGGGGACGTCGTCCTCGACGACAGCCACCGGCCGCTGGTGCTGGTGTCGGCCGGTATCGGCTGCACGCCCATGGTCGGGATGCTCGAACATCTCGCGGCGCTCGGCTCCGCGCGCCCCGTCACGGTGCTGCACGCCGACGCCTCGCCGCTCACCCACGCGCTGCGCGCCGACACCCACCGGCTGCTCGACGAACTCCCGGGCGCGCGGGCCGCGTTCTGGTACGAGCAGCCCGACGTGGAGCCGGGTGCGGAGCCGGACGCGCTCACCGGGCTGATGGACCTGGCCGCGCCGGGGGCGCCGGAGATCCCGGCTGACGCGAGCGTCTACCTGTGCGGCCCGCTGCCGTTCATGCGCGCCGTACGGGCGCAGGTGCTGCGCGCGGGGGTGCCCGCGCGGCAGGTCCGGTACGAGGTGTTCGGTCCCGACCTCTGGCTCGCGGAGGCGACGGACGTGACGGGGGTGACGGAGGCGGCGGACACGGCGGACGCGACCGCCACGGCGACCGGGGCCGCGGCCGAGGCCGCGTGACCCCGTGACCCCTCCGCGGGGGCGGGCGGGCTCAGGACAGGTGCTCCCGCAGCGCCCCGGCCACCGCCCCCGGCGCGTCCTCCGGCAGGAAGTGCCCCGCGTCCGCGATCACGCGCAGGCGGGCGCCGGTGATCGCGGCGGCCAGCCGGTCGCCGGTGGCGGGCGGCAGCCAGGTGTCCTCGCCGCCCCACAGGACCAGTGAGGGCGCGGTGATCTCCCCGAGCCGCGCCACCACCTCGCGGGTGTCCTCGAAGCCGACGGCCGCGACCTGGTCGAGCCAGCGCCCCTGCCCCTCCGCCCCGCGCCACGGCGCGAGGTAGGCGGCGGCCGCCTCCCCGGACAGGGGCCGGTGCGTGGCCGTACGGAAGCGGGCCGCGATCAGGTCGGCGAAGACGTCGGGCGGCATCGTGCGGTAGACGTCCGCGTGGCGCTGCTGGTGCTCGGTGAACGGGGTGTTCCACGGCCCGAGCACCGCCGCGTCGACGAGCGCGAGGCGCCGCGCCCGTACGCCTTCGACGAGGTGCGCGCGCAGCACGACGCCGCCGCCGATGTCGTGCCCGACGAGCGCGGGCTCCTCCAGTCCCCAGTGCGCGACGAGTTCGGCCAGGGTGCGGGCCTGGCGGGCGATCGAGGGGGCGGTGCCGGGTGCCGCGCGCGAGGCGCCGTAGCCGAGCATGTCCCAGACGTGGACGGTGTGTTCGCGGGCCAGTACGGGCACGACCTCGCGCCACAGGTACGAGGACGCCGGGGTGCCGTGCGTCAGGACCACCGTCGGGCCCTCGCCCGCCACCTGGACGGCGACCTCGCCGCCGGACACGCGTACGCGCGTGCTCTCCGTGCGCACCTTCATGGGTAAACTCTCCTTTCTCCGGTTACCTCCGCGACGACCGTAGCAGGAGTAAGGCTTGAAAACTCTCTTTTCCGATTACAAGGCAGGGGCCGCGCTGGGGACGGACCTCGTCGTCACCGGCCCGCCCGTCAGTGCGAGCGAGCTGCTGGCGGACGAGCCGGCGCTGTCGGACTTCCTCACCCGGCACCGCCTCGCCCCGGACGCGCTCGCCGGCGGGGCGGCGCCCTCGGCGCGGGACCTCGCCTCGGTGCGCGCCCTGCGCGAGGAGGTCGGCGAACTGCTGCGCGCGGAGTCCGAGGAGCGGGTGGCCGAGGGCGCCTCGGCGCTCGTCGCCCGCGCGGGCCGCGGCCCCGTGCTGGACCGCGACGCGGCGGGGGAGTGGCAGTGGTACGTGGCGACGGAGCCCGGCGCCCCGCTCGCCGGGGAGCTGGGGGTCCTGATCGGCACCGGGCTGCTCGGCGCCCTGCGCACGCTCGGCCACGCCCGCTTCCGGGCCTGCGCCTCGCCGGAGTGCGCGGGGCTGTTCGTCGACACGAGCAAGGCCGGGCGCCGTCGCTACTGCGTGCCGGAGGTGTGCGGCAACCGGCTCAATGTCGCCAACTACCGTGCCCGCCAGGCCGGTTCGGCCGGAACGCGGGCCGCCCGCCCTTGACCCGGCTGGTCCAGTGCGCGCCCTGGCCGCGCTCGGCCCGCTGAGCGAGCGGCGCGCGGGCGTCTTCGCGGCGACGGACACCGGGGCGCTGCTCGGCGAAAAGCACCCGGACTCGGTGGCCGTGCTGGTCCGGATGTCCGGCGACCCCACGATGCTGCGCGCCTGGGACCATCTCGGGGGGAGCGTCCGTACGGCGGGCTTCGCCCCTCCCGCGTACGCCGAACTCCCCCCGCCCCTCATGTTCCCCACCATCGAGGCGGCCCCGGGCTGACGGCGAGGGCAAGCCCCTTGAGGCCGCACCCCCCCAAGGCCTTCTCCTAAGGCCGCACCCCCGTGAGGACCGTGGCGCCCCAGTCGTCGTCCGTGGCGACCCGGGGAGTCAGGCCCGCGGAGGCGAGGACGGCCGACGCCGCGTCCGCCTGGCGCCCGCTCGTCTCGACCAGCAGACAGCCGCCCCGGGCCAGCCACTCCGGAGCCCGGGCGGCCACCCGGCGCAGCACGTCGAGGCCGTCGGTGCCGCCGTCGAGGGCGAGGAGCGCCTCGTACTCGCGGGCCTCGGGCGGCAGCAGGGGCACGTCGCCGCTCGGCACGTACGGCACGTTGGCGGCGAGGACGCCCACCCGGCCGCGCAGCGCGCGGGGGAGCGGGTCGAACAGATCGCCCTCGTGGACGTGGCCGCCCGCGGCGGCGAGGTTGCGGCGGGCGCAGCGCACGGCCGCGGGATCGACGTCCGCGGCGTGCAGTTCGGCGCGTGGGCCCAGCGCCGCGGCGAGCGCCGCGCCCACCGCTCCCGTGCCGCAGCACAGGTCGACGACGGCGAGCGGAGGAACGGGCGGCGCCAGCTCCAGGGCCCGGCGGACGAGGAACTCCGTGCGGCGGCGCGGCACGAAGACGCCCGGGTCCACGGCGATCCGCAGCCCGCAGAACTCGGCCCAGCCGAGGACGTGTTCGAGGGGGAGCCCCGAGGCGCGGCGCGCGACCATCGCGTCCAGTTCCTCGGGCGTACGGGCCGTCCCGTACAGCAGCCGGGCCTCGTCCTCGGCGAAGACGCAGCCCGCGGCGCGGAGTCGTCCGACGACGGCCGAGGGGTCCTCGGGAGAGCCGGGCGGGTCGGAGGGGGAGGAAGTGACCGTCATGGGGAGCCTTTCGGAGTGCCGTGGGGCGCTCCCTCCCCGGAGGCGCCGCTACGCGGCGGCGTCGGCCCCGGGGCCATGAGGCGAGAGCACCCTGCCTGACCTGGCGGTAATGGGTCTCACCTCCTTGGCGCGTGCACGATCGGCGTCGGGAAACGGTCACCCTACCCGAGGAGGCGCCGTTGACGGCCCCCCGGGTGTTTGCAACGGTTCCTTGCATGCCCAGGGATCCGATGTACGCGATGGAGAAGCAACTGCCCTTACGGGTGCTGTCGGCCGACGACTGGCGGCACTGGAAGACATGGGGATATGTGCGCGTGCCGCACGCCGTGCCGCTGGAGAAGATCGAGCGGCTCAAGCGCACGCTGTGGGAGTTCACGGGGATGGACCCCGACGACCGGGAGACCTGGTCCGGGACCCGCCCCGACGACCACCCGCTGCCGGAGGTCAACCACAGCGGCATGGTGGAGATCTACCAGCACCAGCACCTGTGGGACATCCGCGAGGAGCCCCGGATCTACGACACGTTCGTCGACATCTGGGACCGCGAGGACCTGTGGGTCGCGCTGGACCGGGCGAACGTGAATCCGCCCAACAAGGGCGACCGCGCCTTCGACGGCTTCATCCACTGGGACATCGACACCTCCCTCGACCCGCTGCCGTTCGAGGTGCAGGGCGTCGTCTCCCTCGTCGACACGGGCCCGGAGATCGGCGGCACCCAGGCGTACCCCAGGCTCTACCGCGACTTCTCCGCGTGGGCCGCGCGCCAGCCCGCCGACCGCGACCCGTGGAAGCCGGACACCACGGGGCTGGGCGAGCCCGAGCTGCTGCCGACGAACGCGGGCGACCTGCTGGTCTTCAACAGTCTGCTGCCGCACGGCGTCCGCCCCAACACCACCGAGGACCGGGTGCGGATGGCGCAGTACGTGACGATGTTCCCCGCCGAGGAGCAGGACGCGGAGCAGGTCAAGCACCGGCTCACGGTCTGGCGGGACCGCACGCCGCCCAAGCCGGTCTTCCCCGGCGACCCGCGCGGCAGGGAGCGGGAGTATCCGCCGCCGGTTCTCAGCGAGTTCGGGGAGAAGCTGCTCGGGGCGCGCTCCTGGGCCACGGGGGAACGGGTCGGGTAGCCCATGGGGCCCGGGCCGGACACGTCCTCGCGGCCGTCGCTCTCGTTCGTCTCGCCCGCCGAGACGGGCCGGATCAACCGCGCGCGGCTGCTGCGCCTGCTCTACGCGCACGGGCCGCTCTCCCGTTCCGAGCTGGCCCGGCTGCTGGGCGCGCAGCGCGCGGTCGTCGGCGCGGTCGCGCAGCCCCTGATCGAGGAGGGGCTGCTCGCGGAGGGTGCCCCGCGCCCCAGCGGGCCGGGCGGCGGCCGGGGCGGGCGCCCCCTCTGGTTCGCGGAGGACAGCGCGCCGATAGGGGCCGTGCACCTGATGCCGGGCTCGGTGCGCGCGGCGGTCATCGGCGCCGGAGGCGCCGTACGGGCCTCGGCGTCCCGCGTGCTGGCGCCGGGGACGGGCCCCGGCGTGGTGCTGGACGAGGTCGAGGGCGCGCTGCGGGACGCGCGGGCGCGGCTGCCCGGCGGGCGCGGCGGCGCGGTTCCGCCGCGCGGCGTGGGCGTGGCCGTCGGCGGGATGGTGGACACGGAGACGGGCGGCATCGTCCATGTCGAACTCGCCCCGCAGTGGGACGGGCTGGCCCTCGGCCCCCGCCTCCAGGAGCGGCTGGGCCTGCCCGTCCTGATCGACCTCCACCCGCGCGCGCAGGCGCTGGGCGACCTGTGGTTCGGGGAGGGGCGCGGCCTCTCCTCGTTCGCCTCGGTCTACGTCCGCGAGGCGATCGGCGTCGGCTTCGTCACCCACGGCACCCTGCACCGGGGCTCGCGGGGCGCCGGGGGCGAGATCGGGCACACGGTGCTCGACGCCGGGGGCGCGCTGTGCCGCTGCGGCCGGCGCGGCTGCTGGGACACCCTGGCGACGGTGCGCTGGCTGCGCGCCCGCGCGGAGGGGCTCGGCCTGCCGGACGCCGCCACGCTGACGAGCGCGGCGCTCGCCGAGCGCGCGGACGCGGGGGACCGGCGCGCGGCGGGGCTGCTGCGCGAGTACGCGGAGAACCTCGCCCTCGGGCTCGCCGTCGTCTGGCAGCTCCTCGCGCCGGAGGCGGTGCTGCTGCACGGTGACCCCGTCGGGGCGGGCCGTCCCCTCCGCGAGGCCGTCGAGGAGGCCCTCACCCCCCTCGTCCTGCCGCACCCGGGCATACGGCCCTCGGTCGTGCTGGCCCCGTGGGACGAGTCGGACACCCTGCGCGGCGCCGCCTGCCTGATCCTCGCCGACATGCTCCGCTTCACGGTGTGAAAGAGCCGTACCCGACGGGGCGCGGGGCTGTGCGCCCGGCCATGACGTCGGGGCTTGCCCCATAAGGGGCGCGGGGCTGTGTTCGATGTGCGGCTCCGCCGCGTGGGCGCGCCGGGTCACGACACGTCGGGGCCTGCCCCGTCAGGGGCGCGGGGAACTGCGCGCCCAGCCACGGCGCGGCGGCAGCCCGCGAAGCACGGCCCGGGGCACCCCGAACCCGGCCCGTTCGCCGGGGCACCCGGCGTGGGGGGGGCTGCGCTTGCCAGCGAGGGGCTGTGGTCCCGAGGCTCGGTCAGCCCGAGGGGCGGAGCCTCGCTCCTACGCGGCCGAGGCCCTTCGCCAGAACGGCCAGTTCCTCGGCGTCCAGGACGTCGATCAACGCTTCCCGTACCGCCGTGACGTGGCCCGGCGCCGCGTCACGGAGCGCGGCGCGGCCCTCGGCGGTGAGGACGGCTAGGACGCCGCGTACGTCCGTCGGACAGGAACGGCGGGTGACGAGGCCCCGCTTCTCCAACTGGCCGACCTGGTACGTCAGTCCGCTCTTGGTGGTGAAGAGGCCCTCCGCCAGCTCCGTCATCCGGATCTCGCCGTCCGGCGCCCCGGAGAGCCTGACGAGGATCTCGTACTGGGCGTGGGAGAGCCCCGCCTCGTCCTTGAGCTGCTGCTCCACATGCCGGGCGACGCGGCTGGTGGCCTCCAGGAAGCCGTGCCACGCCGCCATCTCCTGCTCGTCGAGCCACCGGGGGGCCGGGGAATCCGGGGTCTGCGCCATGGATCCATCCTACGAAGTTGTTCAAATTCGAACCTGCGGGTACGGTCCACTGTAGTTCGAATTTGAACTATGTGTCCCATGCAACAGTCCCACACCTCGACGTAGGAGGCTCCGCTCATGTCGTCCCCCCACGCCACCCTCACCTCCACCCCCGAATCGGCGCCCACGGCCACCGCCACCGCCGCCGCCCCCCGGCTCCCGTACGACACCGGGCTGCTCGTGCTGCGGCTCGTGCTCGGGGTGACCCTCGCCGCGCACGGCTCGCAGAAGCTCTTCGGCTGGTTCGACGGGGGAGGGCTGGACGGGACCGCGCAGTTCTTCGAGTCCGTCGGCTACCCCTCCGGCAAGCTCATGGCCGTCGTCGCCGGGCTCTCCGAGACCCTGGGCGGCCTCGGGCTCGCGCTCGGGCTGCTGACGCCGCTCGCCGGTGCCGCGGTCGTCGGCACGATGCTCAACGTGGTCGCCGTGGACTGGGAGAAGGGCTTCTTCGGCGGCATCGAGTACCCGCTCGTGCTGGCCGCCGGTGCCGCCGCGCTCGCCCTCGCCGGTCCTGGCCGCTGGGCCGCCGACCGCGCGCTCCCCGTCCTGCGCGACCACCGCCTCGCGTACGGCGCCGCCGCCGTCGTGCTCGGCGCGGCCGTCGCGGGCGCCGTCCTGCTCGTCCGCTCGTGACGGCCGGCCAGGGCGGCGCCCCCGCGCCGGCGCGGATGCCCGTGCTGTACCTCAGCCACGGGGCGCCGCCGCTGGCCGACGACGCGCTGTGGACGCGGCAGCTCGCGGAGTGGTCCGCGGGCCTGCCGCGCCCCCGCGCGGTCCTCATGGTCTCCGCGCACTGGGAGTCCGCGCCGGTCACCCTCTCCGCGACCCGCACCGTCCCTCTTGTGTACGACTTCGGGGGCTTCCCCGAGCGCTACTACCGGGTGACGTACGCCGCGCCGGGCGCCCCCGCGCTCGCCGCGCGCGTCCGGGGGCTGCTCGGCGGCGCCGGGCTCCCCGTCCACGACGCCCCGGAGCGCGGCCTGGACCACGGGGCGTACGTCCCGCTCGTCGAGATGTACCCGGAGGCCGACGTCCCCGTCCTCCAGCTCTCGATGCCCACGCTCGACCCCGCGCGGCTGATGGCGCTCGGCCGGGCGCTGGCGCCGCTGCGCGACGAGGGGTACCTGATCGTCGGCAGCGGCTTCTTCACCCACAACCTCCGGGGCCTCACCTGGGGCGCCGGGGCCGACGAGGCGCCCGCCTGGTCGCGGGAGTTCGACGCGTGGGGGCGGGAGGCGCTGGACGGGCAGGACCTCGACGCGCTGCTCGACTTCACCCGTAAGGCGCCCGCGGGACGGATCGCCCATCCCCGTACGGAGCACTTCGCCCCGCTCTTCGTCACGCTCGGTGCCGGGGAGGACGACCTGTCCGCGCAGCGCACGGTGATCGACGGTTTCTGGAACGGCCTGGCCAAGCGCTCCGTGCAGCTCGGCTAGACACCGCGGGGGAACAAAGACATCACTTTCGCTCGTTGTGACTCTGCACTAGCGTGCTGTTTTTACTTACGCATTACGCTGGACGCGAGGCCGCGCAGTGTGGCCATGGAGGAGTGAGATGAGGAGCAGCAACCCGGTCTTCTCGCGTCGGGGGTTCAGCCGCGACGGTGGCTATGCCGGTTTCCAGACCCAGCAGCAGCCGCCGCAGGCCGGGAACCCGTACGCGACGAACCCGTACGCCCAGCAGACCCAGACCCAGCCGACGCAGCCCCCCGCCCCGCCGCAGGCCGGGCGCATGACGATGGACGACGTCGTCTCCCGCACGGGGATGACGGTCGGCCTGGTGATCGTCGCCGCCGCGGCGGCCTGGATCACGGACCTGTCGCTCGGGCCCGCCATCGGCGCCGCGCTCATCGCGATGGTGCTGTCGCTCGTGCAGGCCTTCAAGCGCAAGCCGGTCCCCGCGCTGATCCTGGCGTACGCGGTCTTCGAGGGCCTCTTCCTCGGCGCGATCAGCAACTACGTCAACGGGTATGTGAACGGCGCCGCGATGCAGGCGGTGCTCGGCACCATGGCCGTCTTCGCCGCGGTCCTGGTGATGTACAAGACGCGGATCATCCGCGTCACCCAGCGGTTCTACCGCTTCGTGATGGCCGCCGCGATCGGCTTCATCCTGCTGATGGGGGTGAACCTGCTGTTCGCCGCCTTCGGTGGCGGTGACGGCCTGGGCTTCCGCAGCGGTGGTCTCGGCATCCTCTTCGGCGTCGTCGGCATCGTGCTCGGCGCGCTGTTCCTGGCGCTCGACTTCAAGCAGGTCGAGGACGGCATCGCGTACGGGGCGCCGCGCGAGGAGGCCTGGATGGCCGCCTTCGGCCTGACGCTGACGCTCGTGTGGATCTATCTGGAGTTCCTGCGTCTGATCGCCATCCTCCAGGGCGACAACTAGCGCTAGCGGACGTAGAAGAGACGAAGGGCCCGGAGGCGTTGCCTCCGGGCCCTCTCGCGTCTGCTGTCGGGGTGTGGCTCAAAGATTGCGCGCGGCGCGCCTCAGGTCGTGCTCGTGGATGATCGCTTTCGCGTGGCCGTAGGCGAGGTTGTGCTCGCCGCGGAGCCAGCTCACCTTCTCCTCGAAGCGGAAGAGAGCGGGGCCTTCGTCGACTGTGCGGAGCCAGTCGGAGACTTCACGACCGGTGCAGTGGGGGATCCGCGAGAGCAGGTTCCGGTGGGTCTCTTCGGAGAAGATTTGGGACATCGGCGCCTCCGGACGCGTTCTTAGTGAGTCCTTGACGCCACGTTGCCTGAGCGTTGGGGCGTTGGCAACAGTCGGAGAGCGGCGCATAGGCTTGACCGGTGCCCGATACGACTCCGCTGATCACCGCCGCCGACCGGCTCGCCGACCGTCTGCGGGCGCTTCCGCAGAGCGCCCTGCGACGGGGCGCGGCGGCCGAGGGGCTCGCTCTGGCCAGGGAGTTGGTGCTGCGTGCCCAGCGTCTGGAGGCCCCGGGCGAGGTCCCCCGCGTGCTGCCCGACGCGGGCCTCTTCGCGACCGGTGACCAACTTGCTGTCGCCGCGAACGATTTCGTGGAGGCGCTCGCCCTGGCCCCGCCCGCCGAGCGCGAGGATCACCTGAAAGAGGCCCTCGCTCTGGTGAGGGCGGCGGCTCAGCGCATCGGCTGACGCGCGCCGCCCCGCGTGCCGTTCCGGTGCCTCGGGGTCAGAGCGAGGCGATGACGCGGTCGGCCAGCAGATAGGCCGTCTCGCCGTTCGGCAGGCCGAAGGTGAGCGCGTAGGAGCCCGCGATGCCCGAGCCGCCCATGAGGACCGGCGGTTCGCCGAGCCGGAGCGCGTCGGAGAGCGCCTCGCTCGTGGCGCGGTGGCCGGGCGAGAGGCAGACCGTCGTGCCGTCCTCGAAGACGTAGACGTCCAGCGTGCCCAGCGGTCCGGGGCGGACGTCCGCCAGCGGCGTACGCGCGCCCGCGAGCGCGGCGAGGCGCTCCACCGTCCGCTCATGGTCGGCGACGGTCGGTGCCGAGGACGGCGCGGGTGCGGGGACGACGGGCTCGCCGTTGAGGTTGAAGTCCGGGTGCGAGGGGTGGCGGCGGCGGGCGGCGGCCAGGCCCGGGGACTCGGTCCCGGGCTCGGGGGCCTCCGGCTCGGGGGCGGCGGTCCCGGCCTCCGGCGCGGCGAGCGCCTCCCACGCGCCCTCCCGGGCCTCGTCCCAGACCTCGCCCCAGGCCTCGACGTCCGCGTCGTCCGGGCCCTCCTGGGGCTGGCGGGGGATGAACAGCTCGCCCTCGTACGCCTCCAGCAGCTCGTCGAGCTGGTCGGCGAGGTCGCCGTCCGCGATCTCGTACTCGGTGCCGTGGCCCGCCAGCAGCGTGCCGTTCTCCGGGGCCGCGTCGCGCGCCTCCTGCGCGGCCCAGAAGGCCCGCGCCTCGGCGAGTTCGCGCTCGCGCTCCTCGGCGAGGGCGTCCGCGACGGCGGAACGGATCTCGTCGGCGGAAGCGCCGTTGCGCGCCTGGGGCACCGCACCGGCGACCCGCGCGGCCTCCGCGCGCAGCTCGGTCAACTGGCGCCGCAGACCGAGCGCGGTGCACAGCGCCGCGGCGCCGAGGGCCGTGGCCAAGGCCGCGGCGCACAGCAGGATGAGGGATATGGCGCTCACTGACGTACTCCCGATTCCGGTTCGATCCCCCTGAATTCCTACAACAGCGTTACGTCGAACGCCTCTCGACCGTAGTGCAAAACGTCCCCAAAGGGGCGGTTGAAAAGTACGTGCTCACTGGTGTAGACCTCTATGACCTGCGAGAATGCCGCGCCCCCAGGGCGTATATCACATCCTGGGGGCGCTTTTGTCTCATTGACGTCTCGCCGTCGCGGGAGCACCGCGAAGTGACCCGCGACACAGATTCCGGCCCGCCGGGAGCCGGTCGGCTCGGCTCAGCTCAGGCGTTCCAGGACCATCGCCATGCCCTGGCCCCCGCCCACGCACATCGTCTCCAGCGCGAACTGCTTGTCGTGCCACTGGAGCGAGTTGAGCAGGGTGGTGGTGATACGGGCGCCCGTCATGCCGAAGGGGTGGCCTACGGCGATGGCGCCGCCGTTGACGTTGAGCTTGTCCAGGTCGATGCCCAGGTCCCGGTAGGAGGGGATGACCTGCGCCGCGAACGCCTCGTTGATCTCCACCAGGTCGATGTCGCCGATCGTCATCCCGGCGCGGGCCAGCGCCTGGTTGCTCGCCTCGACCGGGCCGTAGCCCATGATCTCGGGGGAGAGCGCGGAGACGCCGGTGGAGACGATGCGGGCCAGCGGGGTCAGGCCCAGCTCGCGCGCCTTGGTGTCGGACATGATCACGAGCGCCGCCGCGCCGTCGTTGAGCGGGCAGCAGTTGCCCGCCGTCACCAGGCCGTCGGGGCGGAAGACGGGCTTCAGGCCCTCGACGCCCTCCAGCGTGACGCCCGCGCGCGGGCCGTCGTCCTTGCCGACGACCGTCCCGTCGGGGGTCGTCACGGGCGTGATCTCGCGCTCCCAGAAGCCGTCCGCGATGGCCTTCTCCGCGAGGTTCTGCGAACGTACGCCGAACTCGTCCATGTCGCGGCGCGTGACGCCCTTGTGGCGGGCGAGGTTCTCCGCGGTCTGGCCCATCGCGATGTAGACGTCCGGCACCTTGCCGTCCTCGCGCGGGTCGGTCCAGCCCTCGCCGCCGTGCTCGGCGCGGTGCGCGGTGCGGGCCTCGGCGTCCGCGAAGAGCGGGTTGTGGGTCTCGGGCATCCCGTCCGAGGAGCCCTTCACCGAACGGGAGACCGCCTCGACACCGGCCGAGATGAAGACGTCGCCCTCGCCCGCCTTGATCGCGTGCATCGCCATACGGGTCGTCTGGAGGGACGAGGAGCAGTACCGGGTGATCGTGCAGCCCGGCAGATGGTCCATGCCCATCTGCACGGCGACGACGCGGCCCAGGTTGTGGCCCTGCTCGCCGCCGGGGAGGCCGCAGCCGAGCATCAGGTCGTCGATGTCGGTGGGGTCCAGCGCGGGGACCTTGTCCAGGGCGGCCTTGATGATCCCGGCGGTCAGGTCGTCAGGGCGCACGTCCTTGAGGGAGCCCTTGAAGGCCCGGCCGATGGGGGATCGGGCGGCGGACACGATCACTGCTTCGGGCATCACGGCTCCTCGTGGGTTGCGGTTCCTGTGCGGGAAGCTACCCGTACGTAGCGCGGAGGTCACGGTTCCGCCCCTGTGACGCGGACCTCTTTCTAAGCGCCCGCTTGCCTCCCAGCGGAGTGCCGGGCACCCCTGCTTCTCCCTCGACCCCACTGTGCTTGGGAAGTCTGCCACTGGGGATGCCCCCTGCTCGAAGAGCTTGGGGGAGCAGGGTTGGCAAGCGCAGCCCACTTCGCCGGGTGCCCCGGCGAAAGAGCCGGGTTCGGGGTGCCCCGGGCTGTGCTTCGCGGGGCGCGCCCGCGTCGTGGCTTGTCGCGCAGTTCCCCGCGCCCCTGAAGGGGCAATCACCGATGTGACGCGACCGGGCGCGCCCCTGAGGGGGCACCCTCTTGTGGTGGCGGGCTCTACAGCGTGTCCGCGTCGGCTTCTTGTCGGGGGGGTCTTTCGGAGGGGGTGGCCTCCTCCGCGGGAGGCAGCCGGCGCCGCCGACGGTGCTTGAGGAGGGCCCAGGGGCCGCGGATCGCGGTGACCTCCGTGCCGCCCTCGGCCGCCGCCTCCGCCGCCGCGCGGGCGACCGGGAGGATGCCCTCGCGGCGCGCCGTGTCCGGGCGCTCGTCCTCCGTCGGCCACATGCCCATCACCGCGCACAGCGTGGGCAGGACGGCCATCGCCGCCGTCGCGTAGCCCTCCGCCGACGGGTGGTAGTTGTCGGGGCCGAACAGCTCGCGAGGGTTCGCCGCGAACTCCGGGCCGAGCAGATCGCCCAGCGAGACCGTACGGCCGCCCTCCTCGACGACCGCGATCGTCTGCGCCGCCGCGAGCTGGCGGCTCAGCCGGCGCGCGATCCAGCGCAGCGGCTGCCCCACGGGCTCGATTGTGCCGAGGTCGGGGCAGGTGCACACGACCACCTCGCAGCCCGCCGTCCGCAGCCGGGCCACCGCGTCCGACAGGTGGCGGACGGAGCGCGCGGGCGGCATCCGGTGGGTGACATCGTTCGCACCGATCATGATCGTGCACGCGTCGGGCGCGGGGCCCTCGCTCAGCAGCACCGTCACCTGGCGTTCCAGGTCGTCGGACTGGGCGCCCGGCACGGCCACGTTCCGCAGGGCGACCGGGCGCTCGGCGACGGCGGCCAGCGCGGAGGCCAGCAGCGCGCCCGGCGTCTGACGGGGGCGGTGCACGCCCTGTCCGGCGGCCGTCGAATCGCCCAGCAGTGCGAGCCGGAGCGGGCGCCCCGAGTGCAGCCGGGCGAAGGTGGAGCCGTAGAGGCCGTCGGCCAGGGGCGGCTGGTCCGCCGAGCCGCCGACCTTACGCTTCGCGAGCTGGACCTCGGCGAAGAGCAGGCCGACCGTCGCCCCGCCGAGCAGCCCGATTCCGCCGCCGCCGTAAGCTGCGGCTGTCGCGATACGCCGCGCGACCCGCGCGGTCGACGCCTTCGACATCGGCATTGTGGTGATTCCGCCTCCTGTGCGTCCGGGTGCGTCCGTGTGTGACGCGATGATGTTCCTGGGGGGTGCGCCTGACTTGCTCCCTTAAGACTGTGTTGCCCCGCGCGGCCCGGCGCGCAACGCGCCCCCGGTGTGCGCGTGTTGCCCAATATGGTGGGGGTCCCCTTCAGCTCGTATGAGCCAGGGGGCCCACGGGTGCGCAACAGCGCAGCCCTCTCACGACGCGCGGAGACCACGGTGCAGTATCACGAGTCGATGATCGAGCTTGTCGGCAACACCCCGCTGCTCAAGCTGAACAATGTGACGGCCGGAATCCAGGCCACCGTTCTGGCGAAGGTCGAGTACTTCAATCCCGGCGGATCCGTGAAGGACCGGATCGCGCTGCGGATGATCGAGGCGGCCGAGGAGTCGGGCGAGCTGCGCCCCGGGGGCGTCATCGTGGAGCCGACCTCGGGCAACACGGGCGTGGGGCTCGCGATCGTGGCCCAGCAGAAGGGCTACCGCTGCATCTTCGTCTGCCCCGACAAGGTGTCCACGGACAAGATCAACGTGCTGCGCGCGTACGGTGCCGAGGTCGTGGTCTGCCCGACCGCCGTCGACCCGGAGCACCCGGACTCCTACTACAACGTCTCCGACCGCCTCGTGCGCGAGACCCCGAACGCCTGGAAGCCCGACCAGTACAGCAACGCGAACAACCCCCGCTCCCACTACGAGACGACCGGGCCCGAGCTGTGGGAGCAGACCGGCGGGCGTATCACGCACTTCGTGGCGGGCATCGGCACGGGCGGCACGATCAGCGGTACCGGGCGCTATCTGAAGGAGGTCAGCGACGGCTGCGTGCAGATCGTCGGCGCCGACCCGGAGGGCTCGGTCTACTCGGGCGGCTCGGGGCGCCCGTACCTCGTGGAGGGCGTCGGCGAGGACTTCTGGCCCGAGGCGTACGACCGCGGGGTCACGGACGAGATCGTCGCCGTCTCCGACAAGGACTCGTTCCAGATGACGCGGCGGCTCGCCAAGGAGGAGGGGCTGCTGGTGGGCGGCTCCTGCGGGATGGCGGTCGTCGGCGCGCTGGAGGTCGCGCGGCGGCTCGGCCCGGACGACGTGGTCGTCGTGCTGCTCCCGGACAGCGGGCGCGGCTACCTCAGCAAGATCTTCAACGACGAGTGGATGAACGACTACGGCTTCCTGGAGGAGGGCGGCCCCACCGTCGCCCGCGTCGGGGACGTGCTGCGGCACAAGGACGGCCCGATCCCCAGCCTCGTCCACATGCATCCGGAGGAGACGGTCGGCGAGGCGGTCGAGGTGCTGCGCGAGTACGGCGTCTCGCAGATGCCCGTCGTCAAGCGGGGAGCCGGGCACCCGGACGTGATGGCGGCCGAGGTCATCGGCTCGGTGGTGGAGAGCGAGCTGCTGGACGCGCTGTTCGCGCAGCGGGCCTCGCTGAGCGACCGGCTGGAGAAGCACATGAGCGCGCCCCTGCCGCACGTGGGTTCGGGCGAGACGGTGGCCGATCTGATGGCCGTGCTGGAGGGCTCCGCCGCGGTGATCGTCCTCGCCGAGGGCAAGCCGTCCGGGGTGCTCAGCAGGCAGGACCTGCTGGCGTTCCTCGCGAGCGGGGTGAAGTAGGGGAAGCGGGTGAAGTGGTGAAGTAGGGGGAACGGCGCCTTCGCGGTCCGCGCGTCAGGGGTGCGTCAAGTGTCACCCGGCCGCAAAGCGCGGTTAACACCCGTCCCGCACAGTGGAGGCTGTCGGCGTCACGGTTTCCCGGAGCGGCTCCCGGACCGGTGATGACGCCCCGCGGGGACCGCCGTCGTCCCGCCCCTGAGCGCTCGCGCGCCGGGGTGCGGCGGTCCCCGCCCCTACTCCCACTCGCTGGTCTGCGACGAGCGCCGCTCCGAACCGCGGCCCCAGGGGAACCAGGAGCGGCTCGCCTGGAGCGCGTTGACCGCGACGATGCCGACCCAGCAGGAGATCAGGCCGGACAGCCCCGCGTTCACCGCGGCGATGGCGGACAGCGGGATCGCCAGCACCAGCGAGGCCACCGCGAGGCCCAGCCGGGCGCCGAGCCCGTCCGGGTACGACTGGGTGTGGCTGCCCTGTTGCGGCCGGGCGGTGCCGCGCGCCACCACCATCTGCTGCTCGGCGAGCTGACGGCGGACGCGCTTGTCGACCACGCCGTCGAGACGCTGTTCGACCTTGTCCAGGAAGGAGTCGATCAGCTCGTCCTCGTACTCGGGGCCCAGCTCCCGGCGGGTCGCCAGGGTGGCGTCGAGTTCCTTCTTCAGCTCAGGGTCGGAGGCGCTCATAGCGGTCAGATTACGACGGGGCGCCGGGCGGGACAGTGGGGCTAGCCCCCGCATTACCCGGGGCCCATCCCTAGGGGATCCGGGTACTGTATGGCGTCATGCAGACCTAGCGCCGTGTGAATAGGGGAGAGCTCCGTGGGAAGTGCCAGCGCCCGGTTGCTGAAGCTGTTCGAGGGGCACCGGCTGACTCCGACCCAGCGGCGTATCGCGCACTGCATGGTGCGGCGGGCCGAGGACGCGCCGTTCCTGTCGAGCGTGGAGCTGGCCGAGCTGGCCGGTGTCAGCCAGCCGTCCGTCACCCGCTTCGCCGTGGCCCTCGGCTTCGACGGGTACCCGGCGCTGCGGCGCCAGTTGCGCGAGGGCGAGCAGGGCGCGCAGAGCGCCCAGGGCGCCGGAGGGGCGGACGGCGAGGCGTACAACGAGTACCAGCAGGCGGTGCACGCCGAGATCGACAACCTGCGCCATCTCGCCGCGCTGCTCGCCGACCCCGCGCCCGTCGAGCGCGCCGGGGCGCTGCTCGCGGCCTCCCGCCCGCTGCCCGTGCTGGGGCTGCGCGCGGCGGCGGCCCAGGCGGGAGGGTTCGCGTACTTCGCGGCCAAGGTCCACCCCGACGTGCGGCTGCTGGACGAGGGTGGCTCGATGCTCGTCGACCGTATCGACGCGGCCGTGCGCGCGGGCGCGAGCGCGCTCCTGTGCTTCGCGCTGCCGCGGCACCCCCGGGAGACGCTGGAGGGGCTGGAGTACGCGCGGGGGGCCGGGCTCCGGGTCGTGACCGTCGCGGACAGCGCCTTCGCGCCCGTCGCGCACCCGGACGACCTGCTGCTGCCCGCCGCCGTCGGCACGGGGCTCGCCTTCGACACGGCGTGCGCGCCGATGCTGCTGGGCCGGGTGCTGCTGGAGGCGATGTGCGACGGGCTGCCGGACGCGCAGGCCCGGCTGGAGGACTTCGACGTACGGGCGGGGGAGCGCGGCCTCTTCGCCGAATAGTCGAGCGCGTGCCCCTTCCTGTTCACGCAGTGCAGGAACAGGAAGGAGGAGCGGACGGGGACGTCACGGGCGAGTGCCCCGAATCCCCGACAGAATCCCGGCTTCCGGAGCTGTAGCGTCCACGGCCGATGGCGTTCAACAAGGTCAACCGAAACGGGGACGCATGAAGAAGCCAAGGTTTTTCGGCAGGATCGTCGGCACGGTCGCCGTCGGCGCCATGGTGGGCACGGGACTGGTTCTGACGACGGGCGCGCCGAGCGCCTCGGCCGTCGGCTCCTCTGCCTGCAGCAAGAACCTCCCGAACACCAAGGTCGCCGTCACGGAGACGGTCAACCTCCGCACCGGTCCCGGGAAGAGCTACACCTCCAGGGGCCTGGTGGGCAAGGGTGACAACAAGTTCTACGCGGCCTGCGAGCGCGGCAACTGGGTCTACGGGAAGGTCCTGAAGGGCGCCAACAAGGGCAAGAAGGGCTGGATCCACTGGAACTACATCGGCTGGCCGATGAACCCTCCGGGCGAGATCCCCGGCTGACGGCCGAGGGCCGAGGTCCGGAGAGCGCCACGGGGGCCGCGTCCGCCGACGCGGCCCCCGTCCGCGTGTGCTACCGGTCCACTACCAGTCCGGGTCGCGTCCCAGGAAGGCGACCAGCCGGTCGCCCGGCCCGGCCTCCGGCGGCGCCGGGATCTCCGGCGCGAAGAGCGGCGGGCGCACCTCGGGGTACGGGACGAGGTGGCGGGAGACGGGGAGCAGGGCCTCGGCGAGGCCGGGCGGGACGGGGCGGTCGGTGTGCCGCACGGCCCGCGCGATGTCCCAGCCGTGCACGGTGAGGTCCAGCGCGCCGGTGAGGGCCAGGGCCTCCGCGGTGAGCGGCGAGTCGGCGATGGCGATCACCCGGTGCGGGGGGCCGCCCGTCGCCGTCCAGGAGCCCAGCAGCCGGGAGGCGCGGACGCGGAAGGCGGCGGCCGGGTCGGCGGGCCGGGGCCGCGGGCCCGGCGCCACGGCGACCGAGCCCCCGGCGAACCCCTCGTGCAGCGCCGCCAGCGAGTCGTCGGCGTGGGCGAGCAGCGTCCCCAGGTCCCAGGCGGCGCAGGGGGTGGGGCGGTGCAGCAGGGCAGGGGTCACGAACTGGGCGCAGCCCAGGGCGTATCCGACGGCCTGTCGCAGCAGCTCTCCGGCCGGGGGCGTCTCGTCCGTCGCTCCTCTTTCGCGGCGTGAACCGGTCTGCCGCATGGATCCGTCACCGCGGTACATGGAGCGTCCTCCCCGTCGGACTTATGTGCCGGGCGTGTCGCCGGTCAGCTCGAAGATCTGTACGTAGTTCCCGTCCGGGTCCTCCAGGGTGCCGAGGAGGACCTCGCCCTCCGCGTCGGCGGGCTCCTCGACCTGGCGGATCCAGCGGGCGTTGAGCGCGGACGTCAGGTGCTTCTCCAGGGCGCGGATGTCGTCCACCTCGAAGTTGACGAGGATCCGGCCGGGTTCGACCGACTTGCGGCCGACGTCGTTCCTGCTCTCGAAGATCAGGTTCGTGCTGCCGAGGGAGAGGCTGAGCATGGGCCGTTCCTTCTCGGCCTCCGGCGCGAACGCCGTCCGGTACCACTCCCACAGCCGGGCCGGGTCCGTGCTGCCCAGCACGATCCCGCCGACGTGCGGGTTCTTCTTCCGCGGCTGTTCTGACTGCTCTGCCATGGCTGTCTGCTCCTTCGGTGCTTCGGCGCGGCCGCTGCCGACACGAATGTGGACCGGGCGCCCCGCGGAAACTCATCGCTCGTCGGCGAGGGATTTCGCGGGACGCCCGGTCCACGGAGGAGCGTCGGGGTGCGGAACTGCTACTTCCCGGCAGCCGCCTCGTCCGCGTAGATCCGCCCGTCCTCGCAGGCGGTGACGACGCTCGCGGGCCACTGCGGGTCGTAGGCGTCGACGAGGAGGCGGCGGACGGCGGCGCGCTTGTGGGCGCCCGTCACCACCATCCGTACGCGGTGCGAGACCCGGCGGATCGTGCCGACGCCGACGGTCACGCCGTGGGAGGGGACCTCGTCCAGGGAGGCGAAGTCCGGGAAGGTGCCCATGTTGTCGCGGCGCGTGGTGTCGGGGAGTTCGACGATCCGGGTGCCGCTGTCCAGGGGCGAGCCGGGCGGGTTGAAGGCGATGTGGCCGTCCGAGGCGCCGGTGGCGAGGATGAACAGGTCCACGCCGCCGGCCTCCTCCAGCCTCTTGTCGTACAGGTGCGGTGCCGCCGGGTCCGGGAACCAGACGCGCGCGTCCGGGATGCCGAGCGGGCCCGCGATCTCCTCGCGCGCGAAGCGGTGGCAGGAGTTGTGCGCCTCGTGATCGACGTCCACATAGGCGCCGGAGCCGTCGGGGAGCACGTACTCGTCCATCATCGCGATCACGACGTGGGACAGGTCCAGGTCCCGTTCCCGTACGAGCCGGGCGAGGGCCCGGTACGTGGTGCGGGGGCTGCGTCCGCCCGGGCAGCCCAGGACGTAGCGGCGGTTCTCCCGGGCGGCGGCCTCGACGCCGTCGGCGATCTCGGCGGCGAGGCGGTCGCCGAGGGCGGCGTCCGTGGGGAAGGTGGTGAGCGGGGCGGTCACGCGTTCTTACTCCTTGACGGCACCGGCCAGCATCCCGCTGATGAACTTCCGCTGGAGCAGGACGTAGCCGATGAGGACGGGCAGGGCGACGAGCACGGCGGCGGCGGAGGTCACTCCGGGGTCGCTGTTGCGCCGGTCGCTGGTGAAGAAGGACAGCGCCAGGGGCGCGGTCTGGGCGTCGGGGTTGTTGGGGACGAGCACGAGCGCGAGCAGGAACTCGTTCCAGGCGTAGAGGAAGAGCAGGGTCGCCAGCGTGGTGATCGCGGGGACCGCGAGCGGGAGCATGATCTTGCGGAGCGTCTGGAAGCGGGAGGCCCCGTCGATCTCGGCGGCCTCGCGCAGCGACGTCGGTACGCCCGCGAAGAAGTTGCGCATCCAGAAGGTGCCCAGGGCCAGGGAGAGCCCGACCTGGGGGAGGATCAGCGCCCAGTAGGTGTTGAGGAGACCCCACTCCTTCATCTGGTAGTAGAGCGGGATCACGGTCGCCTCGTACGGCAGCACGAGCCCGATCATCAGGATGCCCATCAGGGGGCCCTTGAGCGGGAACGTGAAGAACGCGAAGGCGTACCCCGCGAGCACCGAGACGAGGATCGTCAGCACCACCACGGCGACCGCGACCAGCAGGCTGGAGACCAGCGCGCTGGAGAAGAGACCCTTGTTCCAGGCGGTCACGAAGTTGTCGAAGTGGAGCGAGGAGGGGACCGAGAAGCCGCTCACCCGGGCGCCGGGCTCGTGCAGCGCGACGAGCAGGATCTGGACGAACGGGTAGAGCGCGACCAGCGAGGCGAAGATCAGCAGCGCGTGGCTGACGACCGACTCCCTGCGGCTCCCGTCCATCGTCGAACGGCGCGGCGGGGGCGTGCGCTCGGGGCGTACGGGCGCCGACGGGGTCGGGCGCACCCGTGCCGGTGACTGTGTCTGGGCCATCGCTCTCAGCCCTTCCTCTCGCGCAGCACGCGCATGATCACGGCGCACACCACCAGCGTCAGCACGGTCAGCGCGATGCCCACGGCCGCGGCGCTGCCGACCTGACGGGTGACGAAGGCGCCCTGGTAGATGAAGACACTGGGCACGGTGGTGCTGTTGCCGGGGCCGCCGGTCGTGGTGTTCCAGACGATGTCGAAGTTGCGCAGCGCCTGGGTGACGGTGAGGACCAGCGCGATGCTGATCTCGCCGCGCAGCGCCGGGAGGATCACGGTGAAGAACTCCCGCACGGGACCGGCCCCGTCGAGCCGCGCGGCCTCGAACAGCTCGCGCGGTATGCGCATCGCGCCCGTCAGGAACAGCACCATGCACAGGCCGTACATGATCCAGGAGCCGATGAGCCCGACCGAGGGCAGCGCCGTGCCGTAGTCGCCGAGCCAGGAGCGGGCGACGCCGTCCAGGCCGACGGCGCGCAACAGCCCGTTGACCGGCCCGTCCGTGTCGTAGATCCACCGCCAGGAGACGGCGATGACGACGGTCGAGAGCACCTGCGGGATGAACAGCAGCGAGCGGAAGACCGCGAGGCCGCGGATGCGGATGCGCACCATCAGCCCCGTCAGGATCAGCCCGACGGCGACCGGGACCAGCGCGTAGAAGACGATGAAGACGAGCGAGTGGAGCAGCGAGGAACGCAGCACCGGATCGCTCAGCAGCGCCGTGTAGTTGTCCAGCCCCGCCCACGAGCCGAGCGTGAGCCCGTCCCAGTCGAACAGGGAGATCCACGCGGTGGTGAACAGCGGGCGCAGCACGAAGAGGATGTAGAAGGCCGCGCCCGGCAGCAGGTACAGGTACGCGGGCCAGTACTGGCGGCGGGCCCACTCCTTGACGGCGGGACTCACGGACGTCACTTGTCCGCCCCGCTCTTCTTCTCCGCGGCCTTCTCCTGGTCGGCGCGGAAGCCCTTCCAGTCCTTCTGCACCTTGCCGAGGTAGGCGTCGGTGCCGAGGCGGCCGGTGAGCAGGTCCTGGGTGGCCGAACCGATGGTCGTCATCATCGAGTTGCTGGCCCAGTCGAAGTAGTACGTCTGCCCGTCGTCGTCCAGCAGCCGCTTGCCGGCGGCGGCCTGCCGCTCGGCGAGCTTGTCGGGCATCGTGACGCCCTTGGTGCGCACCGGGAGGCGGCCCGCGTCGGCCATGGCCTGCGCGCCCTCCTCGCCCTGCATCATGCCGAGCCAGGCGATGGCCGCGTCCGTCTTCTCCGTCTTCGCGGAGATGTGCCAGGGCAGGCCGAAGGAGCCCGCGGCGGCGACCGTGCCGTCCGGCTTCTCGGGGATGGTGAAGAGCGCGTCGTCCTTGAGCTGCTTGCCGATCGCCGGGGCGTTCCAGGCGCCCGCGACGAGGAAGACGCCCTTGCCGCCGGTGAACTTGGTGACCGCGTCGTCGGAGCTGACGCCGTTGTAACCGGAGCCGAGGTAGCCCTTCTTCGCCCAGTCGCGCAGCGTCTCGGCCGACTCGCGGTTGGCCTCGGTGGCGAACGTCGTGCCGGGCACGCCGTTGACCCAGGCACGGCTGGCCGAGACGGACTGCTTCTGGGCCTGGATGGTGCCGAGGAGCTGCTCCGCCGGGTACTGGTCGGAGTTGCCGAGCATGATCGGCTGCTCGCCGTTCTTCTCGGCCTTCTTCAGGGCCTCGGTGAAGTCGGCCCAGGTCTTCGGCTCCTCGATGCCGAGCTTCTTGAGCTTCTTCTTGTTGGAGAAGACGCCCACGTACTCGTTGCTCTGGCTGATCCCGTAGAGGTTCCCGGAGCCGAAGATGCGGCCGTCGCTGCTCCAGCGGAGCTGGCTGGTCGCGCCCGAGGGCAGGTCGAGGTCCCAGCCGTACGCGTGGGCCACGTCGTCTATCGGGCGCAGCAGGCCGCTCTGGACGAGGAGGCCGTCCACGCCGTACCCCTGGTTGCCCTGCACGAGGTCGGGCGGGTTGTCGCCGGACATCGTGTTGACGATGGTCTTGGAGAAGTCCGCGAACGCCTTGGTCTCGACCTTGACGTCCACGTTCGGGTACTTCTTCTCGTAGAGCGGCACGAACTTCTTCAGGAAGCCCTGTTCGCCGCTGTCGGCGATGATGCGCAGGTCGGTCTTGCCGAGCTTCTTGACCTTGTCGGGGCTGACGGGCTTGGTGATGCGGCCCCCTGCGAGCTGCTCGTCGGAGGTCCCGCCTCCGGCGCCGGGCACGCTGCACGCTGCGAGTGTGACGGCGAGTCCGAGTGCCGCGACCGCTGCCGTGGTCCTCTTGTTGCGGGCTGGGTTCGGGGTGCCCCTGCCTGTTTCGTGGCAGGCTGCGGGTGCTTCGTGGTTTCTCGCGCAGTTCCCCGCGCCCCTGTCGGGGCGCTTCACGCCTGGCTCCTGGTGCGGACAGCCTCCGACAGCCACTGGTAGTTGTGGGCCTGCTCGCGGGCGACCTCGGGGTACTGCTCCGCCGGGGTCGGCTCGCGGTCCTGTTCCACCACCAGCCACTCGTCGTAGCCGTCGGCGACGACCGCGTCGAGGAACGCGTCGATGTCGACGTCGCCCTTGCCGAACGGCACGCAGACGTTCGCCCACCACTCGTCGAAGTCGGTGCGGCGCTGGTCCTTGGCGTCCTGGAGGACGGCCATGGAGGCGTCCTTGACGTGGATGTGGTTGATCCGCTCGCGCCAGGCCCGCCAGCAGTCCACGGGGTCCGAGCCCGCGAGCTGGAGGTGCGCGATGTCGAGGGTGAGGCCCACGTCCGTGGACTCCAGCAGCCGCTCGACCTCCCACGCCGACTCGACGTACGTCGAGATGTGCGGGTGCCACGAGGTGCGCAGCCCGTGGTCCTCGGCCATCCGCAGCGCCGTCTGCGCGTAGTGCGCGAGACGGGCCCAGCCCGCGTCGTCCAGCGCGAGCGTACGGTCGTCGTGCGCGCGGGCCGGGTTGTGCAGCAGGGTCTCGCTGCCCTCGTCGGCGAGGATCACCAGGCCCGGCGTGCCCGACCGCTCGGCGACCGCGGCCAGTTCGCGGCAGGTGACCGCGATACGGGACAGGTCGTGCTCGACCGTCGCGTCGTCCAGCGCGAAGTGCACGGGCGCGTAGGCGCCGATCGCGGAGAGGCCGTGGCGCGCGAAGGCGTCGGCGGTCTCCTCCGGCGAGCCGAAGAAGCCGGGCGGGCCCAGCTCGCTGCCCTCGTAACCGGCCTCGGCCATGGTCGCGAGGAGCTGCGCGGGCGAGGTGCCCTCGCCACCCGCGGCCTCCCCGAACACGCCGTAGCTGACGGGCGCGTTGCCGATGCGGATCATCAGTTCCCCTCCTTCTGACGGTCCGCGGCCTCGCCGCCGACCTCGACGCCCTGGGCGCGGGCCACGGCGGTGAGCAGGGCCTGGAGCGCCCGTACGTCCTCGGCGGCGCCCTCGGCGCCCGACAGCACCGGGGCCCCGTCGGTGACGGACGCGGCGAAGGCTTCGAGCTGGCGCACGAACCCGGTGTCGTACCCGGGCAGGATCCGGGAGTCGGAGCGCAGGCCGCTGCCGTCCTTCGCGGCCTTCTCGACGCGCAGCGTGGAGCGCACGTCCATCAGGTACGGCGCGGCCATGTCCAGGTGGAGGCGGCCGTCGCGGGCGAGGACGGTGATCTCCTCGCCGTACTCGGGGTGGTCGGGCAGCCAGTTCCAGTTCAGGACGAGCCGCGCGCCGCCCGGGAGTTCGCCGTCGGCCAGCAGGCACGGCGGCTCGCCGGAGACGGGCCAGGGCCACAGGGCCGCGGCGTCGAACGTACGCGGCAGGCCGAGGCCCAGGCCGCGCAGCACGGACAGCTCGTGGATCACGGAGCCGTTGAGCACGTTGCGGTAGTACGCGCCCAGCTCCTCGGGGACGTCGCCGAGGGCCTCGGCGGTGCGGGCCGCCTCGTACGCGTTCGCCTCCGCGATGACCGAGGTGTCCACGTCGGTGTCGGGCGGGCCCATCCGCAGGTGCTCGACCTGCGGCTCGTCGGCCGGGTGCAGGACGGTCACGCGCACGGTGCGCGGGGTGTCCAGCTCCGCCAGCTCGCGCGCGGCGGCGGGGAGCACCGGGTCGTACAGCTTCATGTACCCGACCTGGAGGACGAGGCCGCGCTCCGCGGCGAGCGCGGACAGCTCCTCGGCCTCGGCGACGGTCAGGCAGAGCGGCTTCTCCGCGAGGACGTGCTTGCCCGCCTCCAGCGCGGCGCGCGCGGCGGTGGCGTGGGTGCCCGGGGTGGCGAGCAGGACGGCGTCGACGTCTCCGTCGGCCAGCAGCGCGTCCAGCTCGTGAAAGGCCCGGACGCCCTCGCCGGCCGCGGCGGCGACACGGGCCGCGCGGGTCGGGGAGAGGTCGCAGACGGCCGTCAGGCGCAGGCTGCGGCCGAGCCGCTGCAGCGCCGGGAGATGGACGGACTGCGTGATGGTGCCCGCGCCGACGACGGCGATCCGGACGGGGGAGGTTTCCGGCATGGTGCCTCACTCAGGACTCAGCGAGCGCCCGCGGCTCTGCGGGCGGACTCGTTGACGATTGCACAGAGACCAGGGTTAGTCCATATGTATTTACATGGTTTTTCTGGTCTGGCCGTGGACCGTCACTGGTATGGCACTGGTACGCTCCCCGGCGTGACCACACAAGAGCCCACCGCGCCCGCGGAGGGACCGGCGGGACCCGCCGTCTCCCTGGCCCGCGCGCGCCTGCTGGACCGCCTTGACCAGGGTGAGTTCCCGCCCGGCGCTCAGCTCCCCGGCGAGCGGCGGCTCGCGCGGGAGACCGGGGTGAGCCGCAGCTCGCTCCGGAACGCGCTCGCCCTGCTCAAGAGCGAGGGCAGGCTGGACTCCTCCGCGCAGCGCGGCTGGTTCGTACGCCAGGCCACCGGGTCCGGCGTCGTCAGCGAACCGCCCGGTGTGCTGCGGAGCTTCACCGACATCGCGCACGCCCGCGGACTGCGGGCCACCGGCACCGTCCTCGACCAGCGCGTGCGCCGCGCCGGGTTCGACGAGGCGGCCAAGCTGCGGATCGCGCCCGCGGCCGAGGTGGTCCAACTGGTCCGGGTGCGCGCCCTCGACGGCCTCCCCGTCTGCGTGGAGACGTCGATACTGCCGCGGGCCCGCGTGCCCGGACTCGCCGAGGCCGACATGGCGGACCGCTCGCTCTTCACCGCGCTGGAGGAGATGAGCGGGACGCGCGTCGTGCGCAGCCACTACGCCGCGCAGGCGTGCCCGGCCACCGAGCGGCAGGCTCAACTGCTGGAGATCGGACCGGGCGAACCCGTCCTGGTCTGTGAGGAGATCACCGTGGATCAGAACAACGCCCCCGTGCTGCTGGGGCAGTCCGTCTACCGGGGCGACGCCTACCGGTTCGAGAGCGTCCTCTACCGGGGCCGGCGATGAGCGCCGCCGCGCGCCGCGTCGCGCTCGCCCTGGACGTGGGCGGCACGAAGATCGCCGGGGCGCTCGTCGCGGAGGACGGCACGCTGCTGCACCGCACGCGGCGTCCGAGCCCGCGCGCCCCGATGGCCGGGACCGCCGAGGCGGCCGTCGAACTGGCGGACGCCGCGCGCGAGCGGGGGTACGAGGTCGCGGGCCTGGGCGCGGGCTTCCCCGAGTACGTCGATCCCGCCGGGCGGCTGACCGCGCGCGAGGTCATCGACTGGGACGAGCAGCCGCACGCGCTGCTGTCCCGCACCCTGCCGGGCGTCCCCGTCGCGGTCGACTCCGACGTACGGTGCGGGGCGCGCGGCGAGGCCCGCTGGGGCGGGGGCGCCGAGGAGGGCTTCCTCTACGTCTCGCTCGGCACGGGCCTCTCCTCGACGCTGATCCTGCCGGGCGGTGCGCCGCTGTCGGGCGCGCGCGGAGAGGCCATAGCCCTGGGCGAGCTGGGAGTCCCCTCCTCGGTGGACGCCGAATGGCCGGGCAACCTGGAGCGGTACGCCTCGGGGCGCGGCATCGGCGAACGGTGCGCGGCGCTGACGGGAGCCGCCACTCCGGGCGCCCGCGAGGTGACGGAGCGGGCCGCCGCCGGTGACGAGCAGGCCGCGTGGGTCCTCGACAGCGCGGGGCGTGCGCTGGGTACGGCACTGGTCTGGACGGTCCGCCTCCTCGACCCCGCCGCGATCGTGTTGGGCGGCGGTCTGGGCTCGGCGGAAGGGGGGCGTGTCCGCGCGGCCCTCGACGCCGCGTACGCCAAGGGGCTCGCGGCGACGGGGCGCCCCGCCCCGCCGCCTCTCCGCACGGCGGCCACGGGCCCCGAAGCCGGCCTCCTAGGCGCCGCCTCCCTGGTCCTCCCCTAACCCTTCGGCCCCGAACGGCACACCGGGGCTTGCCCCTTCAGGGGCGCGGGGCTGTGTTTGATGTGCGGCTCCGCCGCGTGGGCGCGACCGGTCACAACACACCGGGGCTTGCCCCTTCAGGGGCGCGGGGCTGTGTTTGATGTGCGGCTCCGCCGCGTGGGCGCGACCGGTCACAACACACCGGGGCTTGCCCCTTCAGGGGCGCGGGGAACTGCGCGAGCGGCCACGGCGCAGCCGCAGCCTGCGAAGCACAGCCCGGGGCACCCCGAACCCAGCCCTCATATCCGCGCGCCCGGCGCAGAGGGCTGCGCTTGCCAGCCCTGCTCCCCCGAGCTCTTCGAGCAGGGGGTACCCCCAGTGGCAGACCTCCCAAGCGCCAACGGAGGAGCAAGGCGCACCCCGCGCCCACGCGAGGGCGGGCGCACCCGGCAATGCGGGGCCCGGGGCGCCCCGGGTGCCGCCCCATGGAGAGGGCATCCGGGCCTCCCGGGGCCCGGGGTTAGTTTTCGGTTGGGCGGATGCTGATCGCGTTGGGGTTCAGGGCAAGGTCCTGGCCCGGGTGAGAAGGGTTCGCGAGGGTGAGGGTGAGGGGGGTGACTTGGTTGCGGGGTACGTGGAACGGGCCCACTGGGCCGGACATGAGGTCCTTGCCGGAGACGACGTACGAGCGGGACCCGAGCCTCACCCGGTACCGGGCACCCGGCTCGGCCGAGCCGGTGACGCGGACCTCGACCCGAGAGGCGGTGCGCGGCGTCGCGAGATACGCCGTCTCCCGTACACGCGTCCGCTTCTGCGAGTAGTAGCTGCCCTTGTCCGCGTACCCGTACCCGGTGTGCAGGTCCGAGGGGGAGAGGGACCAGCGGCCGTCCCCGGCGGTGACCGTACGGTCCGGGACGATCCGGAGCGGCCCCTTCAGCTCGGCCCGCAGCACGGGCAGCACCGCGTCGGTCGGCTTCGCGGGCAGCTCGACGACCAGGTCGCCGCCCTCGCGCCGCCAGTCGAGGGCGCGGTCGCCCTCGGCGGTCACCCGCCGTACGTCCGTGGCCAGCCCGGGGAGCCGCAGCTCACCGCTCTTCGGCCACTTGGTGACGTGCAGGAACAGGTCCCGCCCGTTGACCGTGACCTCGCCCCACGGCCTGCCCCCGAAGCGCGTCGCCGAGGCGCCGAGGACGGCGCGCGGGTGGCGGTCGAGCCAGGCGCCGACGCCGCGCAGCACGTCGGCCTCGAAGCCGACGACCGAACCGTCGCCGCGGGGCCCGATGTTGAGGAGGTAGTTGCCGCCCCGCGCCCGTACGCTCATCAGGCCCGTCACCAGGTCGCGGATCTTGCCGGGCTTGTCCTCGCGCTTCTGCCAGCTCCGGTAGCCCCAGGTCTCGTGGTAGATCGAGGCGGGGGTCTGCCAGGGGCCGTCGAGGGGGGCCTCGGGGACCTCGTTGTCGCCCATGACGCGGAAGTCGCCCGCGTTGTTCCACACGCGGCTGCTGACCGTCGCGCCGGGCTGCTTGTCGTGCACGATCCCGGCGAACGCCCGGCTCTGCGCGGCCGTCGGCGACGACATGTCGAACCAGACCTCGGAAATGGGCCCGTAGTTGCTCATCAGTTCCGAGAGCTGCCGCTTGATGAGCGGTTCCATC
The DNA here is from genome assembly GCF_039530985.1 of Streptomyces albiaxialis. Lineage (NCBI taxonomy): Bacteria > Bacillati > Actinomycetota > Actinomycetes > Kitasatosporales > Streptomycetaceae > Streptomyces > Streptomyces albiaxialis. The sequence goes on along the minus strand of NZ_BAAAPE010000001.1, from coordinate 85,459 downwards.
GACTTGGGGATCGGGTTGTTGTTGTCCGGGTCGAAGTCGTGCCCCTGGTGCCAGTCGACGAGCGAGAAGTAGACCCCGAACTTCAGCCCCTGTGAACGGCACTCCTCGGAGAGGGCCTTGAGCGGGTCCTTGCCGTAGGGGGTGCGGTCCACGACGTCGTAGTCCGTCGTCTTCGTGTCGAACATCGAGAAGCCGTCGTGGTGCTTGCTGGTGATCACGACGTATTTCATTCCGGCGTCCTTGGCGAGCGAACAGATCGCGGAGGGATCGAACTTGTCCGCCGAGAAGCGCTTGGCGACCTCCGCGTACTCGCTGTGCGTGATGTCCGCCCACATCTGGATCTGCTCGCTGTACCCCTTCGTGACGGGCTTGCCCTTCCAGACCCCGCCCAGCTCGGAGTAGAGGCCCCAGTGGATGAACATGCCGTACTGGAGCCGCTGCCATGCCGCGAGCCGGGGGTCGGACGACCGCTCGATCTCGCCGGGGACGCCGCGCAGCCGCGGCTTCTCCGGCGGCGCCTCGACCGCCGTGGCGGTGGTGCTCAGGGTGAGCACCACCGCGGCCCCCAGGCCCACGAGCCCATGCAGTCGCCTCATGTGAACCACTCCGACCAACTCCCTCCCAGACATCGGATGAAAGCTTCGGGGGAGGGGTGAGGTGTGTCAATACAGTGCGCAAAGACGGGTGAGTTGCTTCGGGGTGCGAAGAAAGGTCCTATCTCTCACGGGAGTTGGGGTGACTGTCAGAGGCGGATGCCAGGCTTTTCCGTATGACGCCGACGGTCACCGAGTCCTGGGCCCGTATCGAGACGTGGCTCGCCGCGCACGCGCCCGTCACCTTCGCCGCGCTGGCCCCGCCCGCGGCGCCGGGGGCGATCGCCGCCGCGGAGGAGGCCATAGGGCTCGCCTTCCCCGAGCCGCTCAAGGAGAGCCTGCTGCGGCACAACGGCTCGGATCACAGCGACGTGCTGCCGCCCTTCTGGTCCCTGCTGAGCGCCGGGGAGATCGCGCGTACCTGGAAGAGGAAGGTCGAGATCCACGGCGAGGACGGGGACGGGGACGAGGACGAGGAGGACGATCCCGAGTCCGACTTCGGCCCGTGGTGGCACCGCGCCTGGATCCCGTTCGCGGCGGACGGCTGCGGGGACGACCTGGTGATCGACCTGCGCCCCGGCTCCCGTACGGGCCGGATAGGCGAGGCCGATCACGAACAGGGCTGCCACTTCGGCCGCTTCCCCATGTGGGCCTCGCTCCCCGCCCTCTTCGACGCGACGGCCACGTCCCTGGAGACCGGCGAACCGGTCGGGGACTACGACCCGCTCGTCACGGAGGACGGCGAGCTGGACTGGTACATCGGCTAGGCGGCGCCCGGCGGTTCATGGTTGCCCTCGTCTCAGGGCTGGTCAGGGGTTGCCCCGTGCGGTGCGTTGCGCGCCGCCGCTGCGTCGTGGCCGGGCGCGCAGTTCCCCGCGCCCCTTCGGGGCTCATCCGTGCGCGGCGCTCTGAAGCAGGCCCCGGAGGGGCCGCTTCAGGGGCGCGGGGAACTGCGCGACAAGCCATCCCAGCCCGCAGCCCGCAGCCCGCAGCCCGCGGCGCTCGGCACGGGGCAACCCCTGACCAGCAGCCAGGCAGGGGGCAACCATGAACCGCCGGACACGACCTATCCGGTGGCCATAAGGCCGCGCAGCGCGTCCCGTTGCGCGCCGCCCGACTCGGCGATGATCTCGCGGACCGTCTGGGGCTCGCGGACCGTCGCGAAGGAGACGTTCTCGTCCTCGTCCACCGTGTAGCCGTACACGCCCGGCCGGGGCAGGGAGTTGTAGCCGAACGGGGTCGAGAAGTAGTACGCGCCCGTGTCGAGGAGGGCTGCGTGGTCGGACTCCTCCAGGAGCGGGAGGGGCCGTTCGCGGGCCACCAGGTCGCCCGCGAAGCAGCACGGGCCCGCCACGTCCTGGACCACGGGCTCGCCCGTCTTCGGCCGCCCCTTCGGGTCGTACGCGGCGACGCGCAGCGGCCAGGCGTCCGGCGCGAAGACCGTGCGCACGGCGAGCTGCGCGCCCGCGTGGGTGAGGGCGATGCGCCGCCCGCCGGACGTCTTGGCGTACTCGACGCGGGCCAGGACCGTGCCCGCCTTGGCGAGCAGGGACCGGCCGAACTCGGTGACGAGGCCGTACGTGCCGTCGAAGAGCCCGGGGACGGTCTCCGCGAGCAGCCGGGCGTAGCGCGTGTACGTGGGATCGACCGCGTCCGAGGCGAAGTTGACCGGCAGTCCGCCGCCGAGGTCGAGGGTGTCGATCCGGCGGCGCCCTTCGCGGCGTTCGGTCTCCGCGTTGATCTCCTCGGCCAGCTCGTGCACCGCGCGGACGCCCTCGGCCATCAGCTCCAGCGGGATGCCCTGCGAGCCGACGTGCGCGTGCAGCCGCGTGAGCCACGGCCGGTCCAGATATGCCCGCACCAGGCCCTCGCGCGCGCCCTCGTCGCGCAGCGGGAAGCCGAACTTGGACGTGGCCGTCGCTGTCGACATCGCGCCGATCGCGCCCCCGCCCACCTGCGGGTTCACCCGCAGTCCCAGCCTGGCCCCCGGGCCGGGCGCGAGGGCGTCGAGGCGGGCCAGCTCCTGCGGGTTGTCGGCGTTGAGCGCGATGCCGAGCGCGAGCGCCTCGCGCAGCTCGGCGCCGGTCTTCGCGGGCGAGTCGAGCACGGTCGCCGCGCTCTCCACGCCCGCCGCGCGGGCCAGGGCCAGCTCGCCGGGGCTGGCGACCTCGCAGCCGATGCCCTCGTCGGCGAGCAGCCGCAGCACGGGGACCAGCGAGGACGCCTTGACCGCGAACGTGTGCAGCACGGGCTGGTCCGGCGCCGCCACCGCGCGGAAGGCCGCGTGGAGCGCCCGCGCCTGCTCCCGTACGGCCGCGACGTCCAGCAGCGCGGCGACGGGGGAGCGGTCCTCGGTCACGAGCCCCTGTTCGACGGCGGCGCGTACGGCGAGGTCACGGCGGCGGAGAAGGGATGCGTGCGGTGCGTGGGTCATGCGGCAAGCCAAACACGGGGTGTGGCGCGATCCCACCACTTTCCCGGCCGCCCGTTGACTGAAAGTATTCAGCGAATAAGCTGAGTGAATAACTGGTCGACAGCCCAGGCAACACAGCCCAGGCAACAGCCGAGACAGTCGAGGGAGACAGGCTCATGGCAGGTCCACGGCCCGTACGGGCACCGCGCGGCACCGAGCTGAGCACGCGGGGCTGGCCGCAGGAGGCGGCGTTCCGCATGCTCCAGAACAACCTCGACCCCGAGGTCGCCGAGCACCCCGACAAGCTCGTCGTCTACGGCGGCACGGGCAAGGCCGCCCGCGACTGGGGCTCCTTCGAGGCGATGCTCCGCACCCTGCGCACGCTCAAGGACGACGAGACGATGCTCGTCCAGTCGGGTCGTCCCGTCGGCGTCATGCAGACCCACGAGTGGGCGCCGCGCGTCCTGATCGCCAACTCCCACCTGGTGGGCGACTGGGCGAACTGGGAGGAGTTCCGCCGTCTGGAGGCCCTCGGACTGACCATGTACGGCCAGATGACCGCCGGCTCGTGGATCTACATCGGCACCCAGGGCATCCTCCAGGGCACCTACGAGACGTTCGCGGCCGTCGCGGCCAAGAAGTTCGGCGGCACCCTCGCCGGGACGATCACCCTCACCGCCGGTCTCGGCGGCATGGGCGGCGCGCAGCCGCTGGCCGTCACCATGAACGACGGCGTCGCGATCGTCGTCGAGTGCGACCCGTCCCGCATCGAGCGCCGCATCGAGCACGGCTACCTCGACGTACGGGCCACCGACACCGCCGACGCGCTGCGCCGCGCCGTCGAGGCCAGGGACGCCCGCCGCCCCCTCTCCATCGGCCTGCTCGGCAACGCCGCGGAGGTGCTGCCCCGGCTCCTCGCCGACGGCGCCCCGATCGACATCGTCACCGACCAGACCTCGGCGCACGACCCGCTCGCGTACCTCCCGGTGGGCATCGACTTCGACGACATGGCGGCGTACGCGCGCGAGAAGCCCGCCGACTTCACCAGCCGCGCCCGGGAGTCGATGGCCCGGCACGTCGAGGCGATGGTCGGCTTCCAGGACGCGGGCGCCGAGGTCTTCGACTACGGCAACTCGATCCGCGGCGAGGCCCAGCTCCACGGGTACGCGCGCGCGTTCGCCTTCCCCGGCTTCGTGCCCGCCTACATCCGCCCCCTCTTCTGCGAGGGCAAGGGCCCCTTCCGCTGGGCGGCGCTCTCCGGCGACCCGAAGGACATCGCGGCCACCGACCGCGCGATCCTCGACCTCTTCCCCGAGAACGAGTCCCTGGCCCGCTGGATCAAGCTCGCGGGCGAGCGCGTCCACTACCAGGGCCTCCCGGCGCGCATCTGCTGGCTCGGCCAGGGCGACCGCGCCAGGGCGGGCGAGCGCTTCAACGACATGGTGGCCTCCGGCGAGGTGGCCGCCCCGCTCGTGCTCGGCCGCGACCACCTCGACACCGGCTCCGTGGCCTCCCCGTACCGCGAGACGGAGGGCATGCGCGACGGCTCCGACGCCATCGCCGACTGGCCGATGCTCAACGCGATGGTGAACGTCGCCTCCGGCGCGTCCTGGGTCTCCCTCCACCACGGCGGCGGCGTCGGCATGGGCCGATCCCTGCACGCGGGCCAGGTCACGGTCGCCGACGGCACGGCCCTGTCGGGCGAGAAGCTGCGCCGGGTGCTCACCAACGACCCCGGCATGGGCGTCATCCGCCACGTCGACGCCGGGTACGGGATCGCGGAGGAGACCGCCGCCGCGCGCGGGGTCCGGGTCCCGATGCGGGAGGGCGACGCGTGAGCCCGTACCAAGGGGCCTCCTCCAGTTCGTTCCACGGCATGTGGAAGGACCTGCTCCCCCTGGGCAGGAACAAGGAAACGGGCGGATACCGGCGGTACGCCTGGACCCCCGCCGACACCGAGTGCCGGGCCTGGTTCGAGGAGCAGGCCCGCGCGCGCGGCCTGGCCCACGAGACCGACCGGAACGGGAACCAGTGGGCCTGGTACGGCGACCCGGCGGCGCCGGGCGCCGTCGTCACGGGCTCGCACCTGGACTCGGTGCCGGACGGCGGCGCGTACGACGGGCCGCTGGGCGTCATCTCCGCGTTCGCGGCGTACGACGAACTCCGGGCCCGGGGAGCGGCGTTCGGCAAGCCGCTCGCGCTGGTCAACTTCGCCGACGAGGAGGGCGCGCGCTTCGGCCTCTCCTGCGTCGGCTCGCGGCTGGCCGCGGGCACGCTGACCCCGGAGGGCGCGTACGCGCTGCGCGACGCGGACGGGATCTCGCTCCCGGACGCGATGGAGGCCGCGGGCCAGGACCCCTCGGCGCTCGGCCCGGATCCCGGACGGCTCGCCCGTATCGGTGCGTTCGTCGAGCTGCACATCGAGCAGGGCCGGGCGCTGGCGCTCGAGGAGCGGGACACGCCCGTCGGCGTCGCGTCGGCGATCTGGCCGCACGGCCGCTGGCGGTTCGACTTCCACGGCGAGGCGAACCACGCGGGCACGACCCGCCTGGAGGACCGCCGCGACCCGATGCTCACGTACGCGAACACGGTCCTCGCCGCCCGCAAGAAGGCTCGCCTCGCGGGGGCCCTCGCGACGTTCGGCAAGGTCGCCGTCGAGCCGAACGGGGTCAACGCCGTGCCGTCCCTCGTCCGCGGCTGGCTCGACTCCCGAGCCGCCGACCAGGAGACGCTGGAGTCGGTGGTCGCGGAGATCGAGCGGGCAGCGGCCGAGCGCGGCGCGCGCGACGGCGTGGAGGTCCGGGTCGAGGCGGAGTCCACGACGCCGGTCGTCGCCTTCGACCACGCGCTGCGCGACCGGCTCGCGGCACGGCTCGGCGGCGCGCCCGTGCTTCCCACGGGCGCGGGCCACGACGCGGGTATTTTGTCCGCTTCGGTGCCCACCGCCATGCTGTTCGTGCGGAACCCGACGGGCGTCTCGCACTCGCCCGCCGAGACCGCGGCCGAGGACGACTGCGTGGCGGGCGTCACCGCGCTCGCCGACGTTCTGGAAGGGCTCATCGCATGACACCCGTGTACTGGTGCGAGAGCGCCTGGCTCAACGGCACCGTCGAGTTCGGTGTCGCCCTGGAGGTGACGGACGGCGGCAGGATCGGCGCCGTCCGCACCGGGGAGGCCGCGCCGCCGGAGGGCGCCGTCGTGCTGCGCGGGCTGACGGTCCCCGGCCTGGCGAACGCGCACTCGCACGCCTTCCACCGCGCCCTGCGCGGCACCGTCCAGGTGGGCTCCGGCACCTTCTGGACCTGGCGCGAGACCATGTACCAGACCGCCGCGCGGCTCACCCCGGACAGCTACTACGCGCTGGCCCGCGCGGTGTACGCGGAGATGGCGCTCGCCGGGATCACCTGCGTCGGCGAGTTCCACTACCTCCATCACGCGCCCGGCGGCGAGCGCTACGACGACCCCAACGCGATGAGCCACGCCCTGGTGGCCGCCGCGGCCGAGGCGGGCATCCGGATCACCCTGCTCGACACGGCGTACCTCGCCTCCGGCCTCGGTGCCAAGGGCAGGCCGCCCGAGCCGCCGACCCGCCAGCAGCTCCGCTTCTCCGACGGCACGGCCCAGGAGTGGGCCGAGCGCGCCTCGGCCTTCAAGCCGACCGGCGACCACGTCCGTACGGGCGCCGCGATCCACTCCGTACGGGCCGTCCCGGCGCGCGAACTCCGTACGGTCGCGGCGTGGGCCGAGGAGCGCGAGGCGCCCCTGCACGTCCACCTCTCCGAGCAGACGGCGGAGAACGAGGCGTGCGAGGCCCGGCACGGCCTCACCCCCACCGGGCTCCTGGACGAGCACGGCGTCCTGGGCCCCCGTACGACCGCCGTCCACGCCACGCACCTGACGGACGGCGACATCGCGCGCGTCGGCGGCACCGACACGGGCGTGTGCATGTGCCCCACGACCGAACGCGACCTCGCCGACGGCATCGGCCCGGCGCCCGCCCTCCAGCGCGCGGGCGCCACGCTCTCGCTCGGCTCCGACAGCCACGCGGTGATCGACCTCTTCGAGGAGGCCCGCGCCCTCGAACTCGACGAGCGGCTGCGCAGCCGCACCCGGGGCCACTGGACGGCGGCCCAGTTGCTGCGCGCCGCCACCGAGGACGGCCACGCGGCCCTCGGCTGGACCGAGGCGGGCCGCCTGGAGCGCGGCGCGCTCGCCGACTTCACGACGGTCGCCCTCGACACGGTCCGCACCGCGGGCCCGCTGCCGCGGCTGGCCGCCGAGACGGCCGTCTTCGCGGCGACCGCGGCCGACGTCCGCCACACGGTGGTCGGCGGCCGCCACGTGGTGCGGGACGGCGCCCACGCGAGTGTGGAGGACGTCCCGGGCGCCCTGAAGAACGCCAGCGCCGCCCTGCGCCCATAAGGGGACGGAAGGTTGTGGACACCCGTTCCGCGGGGCTGGGGGCACCCCCTGCTGCGGAGCAGCTTGGGGGAGGGTGGACACAGCCGCCCCGCACCCGCAACGGCGCTCACCCCCGACGAACAGGACCCGACATGCCCACGACGGTCATCACCCACATCGGCAGCCTCGTCACCAACGACCCCGCGAGGGGAGACGGATCGCCCCTCGGCCTCGTCCAGGACGCGGCGCTCGTCATCGAGGACGGGGCGGTCGCCTGGATCGGCCGGGCGTCCGAGGCCCCGGCGGCGGACGAGGTCCACGACGCGGGTGGCAGGGCCGCGATCCCCGGCTTCGTCGACTCGCACAGCCACCTGGTCTACGCGGGCGACAGGACCGCCGAGTTCAACGCCCGCATGTCCGGCCGCCCGTACACGGCGGGCGGCATCCGTACGACGGTCCGCGCGACGCGGGAGGCGGCGGACGAGGAGCTGTCGGCGAACCTGGGGGCACACCTGCGCGAAATGCTCCGCCAGGGCACCACGACGGTGGAGACGAAGTCCGGCTACGGCCTCACGACGGACCAGGAGGCCCGCGCCCTGCGCCTCGCGCGCGAGCACACACCGGAGACGACGTTCCTGGGCGCGCACATCGTCGGCCCGGAGTTCGAGGACGACGCGGACGCCTACACGGCCCTGGTGGCGGGCGAGATGCTCGACGCGTGCGCGCCGTACGCCCGTTACGTGGACGCCTTCTGCGAGAAGGGCGCCTTCGACGGCGACCAGACGCGCGCGATCCTGACGGCCGGCAAGGCGAAGGGCCTGATCCCCCGCGTCCACGCCAACCAGCTCTCGCACGGCCCCGGCATCCAGATCGCCGCCGAGCTGGGCGCGGCCTCCGCCGACCACTGCACGCACACGGACGACGCGGACCTCGCCGCGCTGGCGGACAGCGGCACGGTGGCGACGCTGCTGCCCGGCTGCGAGTTCTCCACCCGCTCCCCGTACCCGGACGCCCGCCGCTTCCTGGAGGCGGGCGTCACGGTCGCCCTCTCCACGGACTGCAACCCCGGCTCGTCGTACACCTCGTCGATGCCGTTCTGCGTCGCGGTGGCCGTACGGGAGATGAACATGACCCCCGACGAGGCCCTCTGGTCCGCCACGGCGGGCGGGGCCAGGGCCCTGCTGCGGGACGACGTCGGCCGGCTGGCCCCGGGGGCGCGCGCGGACATCACGCTGCTCGACGCGCCCTCGCACGTGCACCTGGCCTACCGGCCGGGGGTGCCGCTGGTCGCGGGGGTGTGGCGCGGGGGTGTGCGCGAGGTGTGACCGGTCCGCGCTTGCGCGGAAGTTGCGCCGAACCTTCAACGGACGTGCGGAGGGCATCGAGAGCGTGTGCCCGAACCTCATGAACACGCCGAGTGTGTGGAGATACCGAGGTCAGGGGCCTGAGAAGTAGCGGCGGGGCTCGGAAGCATGTTCTTCTCTTGAACAGCCAGGCCCGGAACGGGGGCGTCCGGTTCCGGATGTTCCCGGATGCCCGAACGTGCCCGATTTCCGGCCGGCATTTTCTCTTTCCCCGTGAACCCCCTATGCATTGGAAGGAACGCATCCATGCGCGACCACATCGAGACCGCTGAGCTTGCCGACGCCGAGCTGGACGCCGTCTCCGGCGGCATCCTCAACAACACCCTCGGCACCGCCGCCGGTGCCGCGGGCACCGTGGACGGCCTGGCCCACGGCGCCGTCGACGGCACCCTGAACGACGTCGCCAACCTGAACGTCGGCGTCAACGCCGCCTGAGTTCGGCGGTTCGGCAGAAACGCGTACTGACCATGGGCCCCGGAACGCCGTTCCGGGGCCCATGAGTCGAGGGCGCGGAGAGCGTGAAGAGCGTGAAGGACATGAGGGACGCGTGAGATGGAGTTCCGGAAGAAGGCGCTCGCGAAGCTGCAGTCGCCCGAGGAACTCGACGTCCCCGTGCGCTTCGCCCGCCCGCAGGGGACGCTCGTCCTGCTCGTCACGGTCGTCGTGACGGCGGCGTGCTGCGTGTGGGCGGTCACCGGCACCGTGTCCACGAAGCTGTCCGTGCCCGGCGTCCTCACCCACGCCCGCGGCAGCTTCCTGCTCCAGAGCCCGGTGGCCGGACAGGTCACCGCGGTGCACGCCAAGGAGGGCCGCACCCTCAAGAAGGGCGCACCGGTGGTGAGCGTACGGACCGAGCGGGGGACGCACGCCGTACGCGCGGTCGCCGACGGCCGCGTCACCTCCCTTGCGGCCCGGATCGGCTCGGTCGTCACACCGGGCGCCGATGTCGCCACCGTCGAACGGGTCGAGGGTCCCGGCGACCCGCTCGTGGCGATGCTCTACGTGCCCGCCGCCAAGGGCGCGGAGCTGACGGCGGGCGCCGCCGTCGATCTGACGGTGGACTCGGCGCCCCCGGACCGGTACGGAATGCTGCGCGGCACGGTCGAGGACGTGGGCCGCTCGCCGCGCAGCGCCGAGCAGCTCGCCGGGTTCCTCGGCGACCGTTCACTGGCCCGGCAGTTCACCCGCGCCGGCAAGCCGCTGGCCGTACGGGTCACGCTCGAGCGGTCCGCGGCGGCCCCGTCCGGATACGCCTGGTCCCGCGCCGACGGACCGCCCTTCACGCCGGACTCGGCGACGCCGGTGAGCGGCGCCGTCCACCTCGCCGCGCAGCGGCCCGTCGACTGGCTGCTGCCATGACGGACCACCGCGGCAGTCGGCGCCGCCCGGCGCCCGCCAGGAAGCAGAACCCCGCGCAGCAGCCGCCCCGTGCCCGTGGCGTCCGGACGCCGACCGTGCTCCAGATGGAGGCCGTCGAGTGCGGTGCCGCCGCGCTCGCGATGGTCCTGGGGTACTACGGCCGCCACGTCCCCCTGGAGGAGCTGCGCATCGCCTGCGGCGTCTCCCGCGACGGCTCCCGCGCGAGCAGCCTGCTGAAGGCGGCGCGCGGCTACGGGCTGACGGCCAAGGGCATGCAGATGGAGGCCGAGGCGCTGGCCGGGGTCCGCGCTCCGGCCGTGCTCTTCTGGGAGTTCAACCACTACGTCGTCCTCGACGGCATGGGACGCCGCCTCGGGCGGCGCGGCGTGCGCATCAACGACCCGGCGCGCGGGCGGCGGTTCGTGCCCATGGAGGAGTTCGACACTTCCTTCACAGGTGTGGTGCTGACCTTCGAGCCCGGCGCGCGGTTCCGGCGCGGCGGCCGGAAGCCCGGCGTGCTCGGCGCGCTGCCCGCGCGGCTGCGCGGCACCTCGGGCGCGATGCTGGCGGCGCTGGTGGCCAGCTTCCTGCTCGTGGTGGTCGGCGCGGCGGTCCCGGCGCTGACCCGTACGTACATCGACACCTTCGTCTTCGGCGGGCAGGAGTCGCTGCTGACGGTGCTGTTCGCGGCGATGGGCGGCGCCGTGCTGCTCACCGGGGCGCTCACGGCGCTCCAGCAGGGCAATCTGCTGCGCGCCCGGCTGATCTCCTCGACGCTGGGCAGCGCGCGCTTCGTCCGGCACCTGCTGCGGCTGCCGGTCACCTTCTTCACCCAGCGCAACCCGGCCGACCTCGTCCAGCGCCTCCAGTCCAACGACACGGTGGCCGAGACCCTGGCCAGAGACCTGGCGGCGGCGGGCGTGGACGCGGTGGTCGTCCTGGCCTACGCCGTGCTGCTGTGGCACTACGACCCGCAACTCACCCTCATCGGCGTCGGGTTCGCGCTGCTCAACGTGGCCGCGATGCGGACCGTACTGCGGCTGCGGGCCACCGGCACGCAGAAGCTGCGCGCCGACCGGGCCCGGCTGACCAACACCTCCTACAGCGGCCTTCAACTGATCGAGACGATGAAGGCCACCGGCGGTGAGTCGGGCTTCTTCCGCCGCTGGGCCGGGCAGCACGCCGCCACGCTGGACGAGCAGCAGCGGCTCGGGGTGCCCACGGCCGCGCTCGCCGTCGTGGCCCCGGCGCTCGCCGCGCTGAACAGCGCGGCGATCCTGCTGATCGGCGGGCACCGCGCCGTCGAGGGCGCCATCACGGTGGGGCTGCTGGTCGCCTTCCAGGCCCTGGTCACCAGCTTCACCGCGCCGCTCACCCGGCTCAACTCGGTGGCGGGCCGCATCCAGGACTTCGCCGCCGATGTCGCCCGCCTCAAGGACGTCGAGGCCTTCCCCGCCGACCCGCTCTACACCCGCCCCGAACCGCCCGCGAGCACCCGCAGGCTGACCGGCCATCTGACCCTGGAGCGCCTCACGTTCGGCTACAACCCGCTGGACAAGCCGCTGCTCACCGACCTCAGCCTGACCGTGGGGCCCGGCCGGCAGATCGCGCTGGTCGGCGGCTCGGGCAGCGGCAAGTCCACGGTCTCCCGGCTGCTCGCCGGGCTCTACACGCCGTGGGAGGGCGCCATCCGCATCGACGGGCGCCGGCTGGAGGACATCCCGCGCGGGGCGCTGGCCGCCTCGGTCTCCTTCGTGGACCAGGACGTCTTCCTCTTCGAGGGCACGGTGCGCGACAACGTGACGCTGTGGGACCCCTCGCTGACCGACGACGCGGTGACGGCCGCGCTGCGGGACGCCGCGCTGTACGAGGAGGTGGTCCGGCGGCCCGGCGGCCTCCACGCCCGTGTCGAGCAGGACGGCCGCAACTTCTCCGGCGGCCAGCGGCAGCGGCTGGAGATCGCCCGCGCCCTGGTGCGCCGCCCCAGCGTGCTGGTGCTGGACGAGGTGACCAGCGCCCTGGACGCCGAGACCGAGGCCCTCATCATCGACAACCTGCGGCGGCGCGGCTGCGCCTGCGTGGTGATCGCGCACCGGCTCAGCACCGTGCGGGACAGCGACGAGATCGTGGTGCTGGACAGCGGCACCGTCGTCGAGCGGGGCACCCACCACCGGTTGATCGCGGCCGGGGGCCCGTACGCGGAGCTGGTCGGGGAGCACGGGTCGCACGGGGTGCGCGGATGACGACGTACGCGCAGGGCGCGAGTGATCCGGTGGTCGCCCGTCTCGGCGGACTGGGCCAGGCGGTGACCCACGCGCCGGGCAGCGGCATGGCGCTGGAGGGGCCGCATGTGCTGTGGCTCGTGGCGCAGGGCGCGATGGACGTCTTCGCGGTGGGCGCCGAAGGACAGGGGCAGTGGCACTACCTCGGCAGGCTGGAGGCCGGAACGCTGCTGCTCGGCCCGGTCGAGGGCCCCCGGCACACGCTCGTCGGCCGCCCGGCGCAGGGCAGCGTGGTGCACCGGATCCCGCTGTGGCAGCTCTTCCCGCAGCAGGGGGCGTACGGCCCGTATCCCCCGTACGACCCGTACGCACTGCTGGAGGACGCGGTCGCGCGCGGCATCGGGCGGGGGCTGCGGGTGCTGTTCGACGCCCCGCTGGACGGCCGTCCGGTCGCGCACCACGAGCAGCGGGCACCGTCCGCGGGCGACGAGGACATCCTGTGGATGCCGGTTCCCGCGGGGAGCGTGTGCTACGCCGACACCGGCGGCGCCCTGCTGATCGACGGCGAGGTCTGGCGGTTCATGGCCGACCAGCTCGCGCGGCTGCTCCACACCCTGGACCGCTGGGTCGAGCGCCTGGAGCGCGCGCACGAGGACCGTACGGCGGCCGGGATCGAGGCCGGGGAGGCCGTACGGGAGGAGGCGGACGAGGCCCTGCTCGCCTCGATCGGCAGATCTTCCGGGGCCGGGACCGGGACCGGGGCCGGGACCGGGTCGGCGGGCGGCGGCGACACCGACAGCCTCGTGGCGGTGTGCCGCGCCGTGGCGAAGGCGTCGGGCGTCACCCTGCACGTACCGCCTGAAGGGCTGCCGGACGACGACACGCTGGACCCGGTGGAGCGCCTGGCGGTCAGCTCACGGGTGCGCACCCGACCGGTCAAGCTGTCAGGGGCCTGGTGGAAGGAGAACTGCGGCCCGCTGGTGGGCCACCGCGCCGCGAGCGGGGCGCCCGTGGCGCTGCTGTGGCGGCGAGGGCGGTACGAGGCCGTCCAGCCGGGCAGCGGAAGCCGGTGGCGGATCGGCCCGGACAACGCCGACGCGTTCGCCTCCCGCGCGGTGATGTTCTACCGCCCGCTCCCGGAACGCCCTCTGCCGCCGGGCAAGTTGCTGCGCTTCGCGCTGCACGGGGCCCGCGCCGACCTGCTCACCCTGGCGCTGAGCGGACTGGTGGCGGTCGGGCTGGGCGCGCTCGTGCCGGTGGCGACGGGGAAGGTGCTCGGCGAGTACGTACCGGCCGCCGAGCGGGGGCTCATCGTGCAGGCCGCTGCGGCGATCGTGGCGGCCACGGTCGTGTCGGCGGGCTTCATGCTGCTCCAGAACACCGCGCTGCTGCGGCTGGAGGGACGGCTGGAGGCCACGCTGCAACCGGCGGTATGGGACAGGCTGCTGCGCCTCCCTGCCCGCTTCTTCACCGCCCGCTCCACCGGAGAACTGGCCAGCGCCGCCATGGGCGTGAGCGCCATCCGGCGGGTGCTCTCGGGCATCGGCCCCGTGGTCGTCCAGTCCGGCACGGTGGCGGCCGTCAACCTCGTCCTCCTCCTGCTGCACAGCGTGCCGCTGGCGCTCGCCGCGCTGGGCGTGCTGGCCGTCGTCGCGGTGGTGTTCGCGGCCACGGGGCTGTGCCAACTGCGCTGGCAGCGAAGGCTGGTGGAGCTGCAGAACAAGCTCAACAACCAGGCGTTCCAGACCCTGCGCGGACTGCCGAAGCTGCGCGTCGCGGCGGCCGAGCCGTTCGCGTACGCCGCGTGGGCCAAGGAGTTCGCGCACAGCCGCGAACTCCAGCGGCGGGTGGGCCGCATCCGGAACCTGAACGCGGTCGTGGGCGCCGTCTACCTCCCCCTGGCCATGCTGCTGCTGTTCGTCCTGCTCGCCGGACCGGCCCGCGACAGCCTCTCGCCCAGCGGCTTCCTCACCTTCACCACGGCCATGACGATGCTGCTGACCTCGGTCACGCAGCTCACCAACGCGCTGATCTCCTGCGCCGCCGCGCTGCCGATGTACGAACAGATCAAGCCGGTGCTGCGGGAGCTGCCGGAGGTACGCGGCGGCAGCACACGCCCCGGCACCCTGACGGGCGCACTGGAGGCACGGGAGCTCACCTTCCGCTACGCGGAGGAAGGGCCGCCGGTCCTGGACGGGATATCCCTCAGCATCGACCCGGGCGAGTTCGTGGCGATCGTAGGCCCGAGCGGCTGCGGCAAGTCCACGCTGCTGCGGCTGCTCATCGGCTTCGAACAGCCGGACGCGGGCGAAGTGCGCTACGACGGCCAGGACCTGGCGGCGCTCGACCAGGCGGCGGTGCGCCGCCAGTGCGGGGTGGTCCTCCAGCACGCGCGCCCGCACGCGGGCTCCATCCTGGAGTGCATCTGCGGCGCCGAGACCTTCCCTCAGGAGGACGTCTGGGCGGCGGCGCGCATGGCGGGAGTGGCCGAGGACATCGAGGCCATGCCCATGGGCCTGCACACCATGCTCTCGGACGGCGGCGGCACCGTCTCGGGCGGCCAGCGCCAGCGGCTGATGATCGCCCAGGCCCTGGTGCGCCGCCCCCGCCTCCTCTTCTTCGACGAGGCCACCAGCGCCCTCGACAACGAGGCCCAGCGCGTGGTCGCCGAGAGCACCCGCTCCCTCAACGCCACCCGCGTGGTGATCGCCCACCGCCTCTCCACGATCCTCGAAGCGGACCGCGTGATCGTCCTCGACCAGGGCCGCGTGGTCCAACAGGGCCCGCCCACGGCGCTCCTGGCGGACACGACGGGCCTCTTCCACGAGCTGGTGCGGCGCCAGACCGGGTGACGGGCTGCTCCGGCCCGCCGTTCAGCGAGGAGCGGGGCCGCCCGGGGACTCTGCGCCCAGGAGCGTGAGCAGCCCGGGGAATCTCTTCTCGATGTCCGCGCGCCGCAGGCGGATGCCCTTGCGGTTGCCGTAGTCGATCTCGTCGATGAGACCCGCCTCGCGCAGGACCCGGAAGTGGTGGGTCTGGGTCTGCTTCGAGATCGGGAGATCGAACGAGTTGCAGCCGCGCTCGCTGTCGCCGCGGTCGGCGGCCAGCTCCGTCATCACCGCACGACGGTGCTCGTCGGCGAGGGCGCGCAATACCGCACCCAGATCGAGCGCGTCGGCCTCGGGGCCGACCAGGTTCCTCCCGGCCACGTGACACTCCCTTCAGGTATGACTTGCATCGTACCTGAAGGGCGTGCTCCACTGAGGTACGAAATTGATCGTACCTAGAACGACACCCCGTGAGGTCATCGTCATGAAGAAGCCCGAGGTACTGATAGTCGGTGCCGGAATCGCAGGACCCGCACTCGCCTACTGGCTCTCCCGGAACGGATACCGGCCGACGGTCGTCGAACACGCCCGGCAGTTGCGCTCCGGTGGCAGCGCGATCGTCGTGAAGGGGCCCGCGATCCCGGTCGCCGACCGCATGGGCATCCTTCCGCTGCTCCGCGACCTCGCCACCCGCAACCGGTCACTGACCCTGCTCGACCCCGGCGGCAGGCGGATCCTGCAACTCCCGCTCACCTCGGACAGGGCCCCGACGGTCGAGGTGACCAGGGCCGACCTGTCCGAGGTGCTCCACCGGTCGGCGCGGACCGAGGCCGAGTTCATCTTCGACGACACGGTCACCGCTCTCGACCAGGACGAAGGCGGGGTGGACGTCACCTTCCGGCGTTCCGCGCCACGGCGCTTCGACCTGATAGTCGGCGCCGACGGGATGCACTCCACCGTACGGCGCCTGGTATTCGGCCCCGAGCGGCAGTTCGTGAGCGACCTGGGCCTGTACGGCGCGACCGTCCCGCTGGAGCCCGACGCCGTCGAGGACCCGAGCGAGATGACGATGCTGACCGCGCCGAACCGGATGCTGGTCCTCCACCCCTCGCGGACCACTCCGCTCGCGATCTTCACCTTCCGGGCCGCACCGCCGGCGCCCCACGACCGCAAGAACATCGCCCTGCACAAGCAGACCGTGGCCGACGCCTACGCCGACGTGCGGTGGCGGGCACCGGAACTCGTCGCGGCGTACCTCGACCACCCGGCTCCGTTCTTCGACCCCCTGACCACCGTCCGGATGCCCTCGTGGTCCCGCGGACGGGTCGTCCTGCTCGGGGACGCGGCGGCGGCGACAGCACTGCTGGGTGACGGGTCCAGCATGGCGATGGCGGGCGCGTACGCCCTCGCGGAAGAGCTCGCCGCCCATACCGGTGATCACGCCCGCGCCTTCGCCGCCTACGAGTCGCGGCTCCGCCGTGAGACAGGCCCGCGCCAGCGGCGCGTCCCCCTGCTCTCCAGGCTCATGGTGCCCCGCACCCGGCCGGGCCTCGCGGTGCGCAACGCCGTGGGCCGCGCGGTCGGGCGCACGAACCGGGTCGCCTCCCGCGAAGCCGCGAACCGGTAGACCGCCGTCAGTGGCGCCGCCGGTGCCCCTGAGGACGTGGCGCGTGCGTCTGGGGCTGCCCCTGCGTCATCGGCTGCTGCCCCTGCATCTGCCTCTGCATCCGTGCCTGCGGCGAGTTGGCCAGCTTGTACCCCTTGCCGTAGCGGCCGACCGGTGGCAGCCATACGAAGATGAGCGCGAGGAGTCCGAGGAGCACGGCGGGGAAGCTGGTCAGGAACAGGCTGTCCGGCGGCTCGTCGCCCAGGATCAGCGTGTGCGGCAGGATGAACTGGACGGCCGCCACGATGGTGATCAGCACGCGCGCCCAGCGTGCGCCCGTCCGCAGGACGAACACGGCGAACAGCAGCAGGAGCACCGCGAAGAAGACGGCCATGCCCGCCCGTATGGTGAGCGTGTCCTGGTAGTCGGTCACCGCGTCGTTCCAGATGGGCCCCGACATCGACTTCACGTCCGAGGCGTCGATCCCGGCGGGCAGCCCGACGGCCTCGGGGTTCTCGTCCATCACCTTGCGCAGGTGCTCGTCGACGAAGTCCTTTCCGCCCGAGTAGACGATGATCGCGCCGATCAGGGCGAAGACCGCCGACAGCATGGTGACGACAAACGTCACGACGACGAAGGCCGGCCGCCTGGGCGGCTCCGGCACCTGTGCCTGCACCTGCGGCGGCACGCCCTGCTGAGGGGGGTAGGCCTGCTGCTGCATGGGGTGGGGGGACCCGGGCGGGGGGTAACTCACGGACACCTGCTCCTCGAAGATTTTGCGGGAGCGACGATTTTGGCACGAGGGGTGGGGGGTGGAGTCCAGCTTTCGTCAAAGAAATCTGAGGATGAGTTCGCGAATCCTCGCGGACAATTTGCAGCAGCGATCAAATTGACGCCGAGTGGGAAGGTGAGCAGCCGCCCTACGACGTCAGCGTCCGCGCCAGCGCGACGAGGTCGTCCGCGACGAGGTCGACGTTCGCGGGCGGGGCCGCCGGCGGGGAGTCCGGGCCCCATTCCAGGGGGCGCGGGACGAAGGCCGTGCGGAGGCCCGCCTTGGCCGCGCCTTCGAGGTCGTCGGGGTGGCAGGCCGTCATCAGGAGGCGGCCGGGCTCGACTTCGAGCAGCTCGGCGGCCATGAGATAGACGCGCGGGTCGGGCTTGTACGAGCGGACGAGTTCGGCGGAGAGGACGCAGTCGAAGCGGAGCCCGGACCGCTTGGCGAGCCGGGTGAGGAGGCCGACGCCGCCGTTGGAGAGGGTCGCGGTGACCAGGCGGCTGTCGTGCAGCAGCTCCAGGCCGCGCGGCGCGTCGTCCCAGGCGCGCAACCGGTGCCAGGCGCGGACGAGTTCGCCCCGCTCGGTCTCGCCGAGGGCCCCGAGGCCGTGCTCGGGCAGTGCCTCGTCGAGCATCGTCCGGTGCAGCGCGTCCAGCGGCTGCCACGGCAGCTCCCCGGCCAGCACCCGGCCCAGGACCGGGCGGTAGCGGCGCCGCCAGCCGTCGGCCACGGCCGCCCAGTCGGCGTGCAGCCCGGCCCGCTCCCCGACGGCCGCCAGTTCGGCGGCGACGCTGGAGCGCCAGTCGGTCATCGTCCCGAACACATCGAACACCACGGCGTCGACGTCCACGCCCGGCCTCCTCACTGCCTCTGACTCTGCCTCTGACTCCGAATCCGGCTCCGAATCCGGCTCCGGCTCCGGCTCCTCATCATGCCTGTGCACGCCTGTGCGATGCTCCGGTGGTGACCGACGAACCCAGGGAAGCCGAACTCAAGCCGCTCGCCGAGGCGGTGGCGCCGGACGGGGCGCGGTTCCCGCTGTACGGGCTGCGCCGGGACGCGGGCCCCGGGCGGCGGCCCGTCGTGCTCGTCGCCGCGGCGATGGGCACACCGGGCGGCTACTACCGGCGGCTCGTACGCGAACTGCACGGGGCCGGGGCGACGGCCGCCGTCTACGACTTCCGGTGGCAGGGCGACCGGCCGCGCGACCCCGCGCCCTGCGGCTACGCCGAGCTGGTCGAGGACCTGCGGGCCGCACTCGCCGCCGTACGGGAGGAGTTCCCCGGCGCGCCCGCCGTCGTGCTCGGGCACAGCCTGGGCGGGCAGCTCGCGCTGCTCCAGGCCGCCGAGGCCGCGGCGGCGGGGGAGCCGGGGCCCGACGCGGTCGCGCTGGTCGCCTCCGGGTCGGTGCACCACAGGGCGTACGGGGCGCGGGGGCCCGGGCTGCTGGCGTTCGGGCAGTTCATGGCCGCGTTCGCGACCGTACGCGGGCGGTGGCCCGGCTTCGGGTTCGGCGGGGTGCAGCCGCCGGGCGTCATCCGGGACTGGGCGCACCAGGCGCGTACGGGGCGCTACCGGCTGCGCCCGCACGGGGAGCGCGTGGACGAGCGGCTGCGGACGCTGCGGCTGCCGGTGCTCGGCGTCGGCGTCGAGGGGGACTCCCTCGCGCCGCCCCGCGCCCTGGACCACCTGTGCGCGAAGGTGCCGGAGGCCGAGGTGGAGCGCTGGCGCTATACGGCGGAACTGGCGGGCGCCGAGCGGCTGGACCACTTCCGCTGGACCCGGCACGGCGGCGCGCTCGCCCGGTACGTGACGGAGTGGGCCGCGCGGGTGACCGGCCGCCCGGACCGGACCGGCGACACCGGCCGGACCGGCGACACCGGGCAGAACGGCCGGAACGGCCGGAACGGCGACACCGGGCACCCGCCCCGCACACCGCGCGGGGTGTGACGGGACGGGCGTACGCCTGTGCGCGGCGGATCAGTGGAACTTCAGCGTGGCCGTGACCGTCTGGCTGGCCGGGCAGAGGGCGCCGCCCTCCGCGAGTGACGCCTCGGCGGTCGCCGAGTAGTTGCGCGTGTCGCCGTCGCGCTGCGCCGTCAGCGCCTCGGCCTTGTAGCGGCAGGTGACGCCGATGACGGTGACCGAGACGTCGAGGACGTCGGCCTTGGCGGTGCCCGCCGCGTCGTCGAAGGTCACCGCCGGGTCGTTGTTCAGCGTCGCGCTGAGGCCGGAGCAGCTCAGCTTGCCGTTGATGGAAGAGCGGTCGACCGTGAGGGGGTTGGGCGCGGTGTCGCTGGTGACGCCGTCGGTCCAGCTACAGGATCTGTCGCCGGCGGCGATGGTGCCGTCGACCTTGCCCTGAGCCGCGCTCGCGGGCCCGGCCGTCAGCGCCGCCACCGTCAGCGCGCCCACGAGCACGCCGGTGGCCTTGAGGGGGGTCTTGAGGGGGGTGAGACGGGGCATTGCGCATACCTCCGTGTTCGCGCCGGTCCATTACCAGCGGTAACGTGAATTTAGGCATGGTCATGTCACCGGTCAAGGCTTTGGCGACGACTCCGCCGAGCGCGTACGTTCCTCTCCATACTCGGCCTCAGTCGTCTGACGGGGCATCACAATGCCGTCGAGTACGGCGAGTTGTGGAGGTGCGGATGCGCGCGGGCATGGTCGTCGGGGAGCGGTACGAGGTCGGAGGGCTCATCGGCCGCGGCGGCTTCGGAGAGGTGTGGGAGGCGGTCGACCGCAACCTCCGCCGGGACGTCGCCATCAAGTTCCTCACGATCGTCACGGAAGACCCCGACGCCGCCGACCGGTACGCCCGCGAGGCCAGGACCCTGGCGACGCTCCAGCATCCGGCCGTCGTCGGCGTCCAGGACGCGGGGAGCCTCGACCACGAGGGCGTCGCGCTGCCGTACCTCGTGATGGAGCGACTGACCGGCACCACCTGGGAGGCCGACGGGGCCGCCCCCGTCGCGCTGACCGGGGCGCTGATCGCGGAGGCGCTCGACCACGTCCACGGGGCGAGGATCGTGCACCGCGACGTGAAGCCCGCGAACATCATGATCTGCCCGGACGGCCGCGTCGTGCTCATGGACTTCGGCATCGCCCGCGACGACTCCCATACGCGCCGGGCCACGACCACCGGGGCGGTCTTCGGCACCCCCGCCTACATGGCGCCGGAACAGCTCGCCCGCAGGCCCGCGACCCCCGCCTCGGACGTGTACGCGCTCGGCCTGGTGCTGGTCGAGAAGCTCACCGGGCAGTGCACCCCGGCGCGCCAGCTCGGCGCCGAGGCCCGCGCCCGGGTGCCCCGGCGGCTGCGGCGGCTGCTGGACGCCATGACCAGCCATGAGGCCGACCGGCGGCCCACGGCGGCCGAGTGCGCGGCCGGACTCCGCGCCGCCGCGAACGGCTCCCCGTTCGGGCCCCGCCCGGGACGGAACGGGAACGGCGCCGGGCCCACGTCGCCCGGCACCACGGCCCGGCAGATGGCCGACATGGCGCGCAGATTCCGCGAGATGAGACGCGAGGCCCCCACCACGGTGCAGCCTCCCGGGGATCCCGGGGATCCCGGGGATCACGGGGGCCCGAGGGGGAGGAACCGCGGCAGGGGCCGACGCTCGCGGGCCGCGCCGCACGGCGCCTCCGCGAGGGGCTGCGCCGCCTGCGCGGCGGGCGTACCGCGATGGAGCTGTGCGCGGGCGCGGTCATGTTCCTCACCAGGGTCGTCCGCGACCTGCTGATCCTCGGGGCGGCCGGGGCTGTGACATGGTTCGGCTCCCTCGGTGTCGCGACCGCCGTCGAGCACTACTTCGCGCACCCGAGCTACGACAGCGACGGGACCTCCACCGTCTGGCCGTACACGGTCCTGACCCTCCTCGGCTACGCGCTCGGGTTCGCGCTCCTGTGGTCGTGGTGGACGCACCTGACGACCACCCCCCGATACGGCCGCTCCGTCTTCGCGAAGCCCCTGGTCCGCCCGCTGGTCGTGAGCCTGGCGCCCGTCCCGTTCCTGCTCGCGGGCCCGGTGCCCGCGTGGACCGTGCCCGCCGTCCCCGCCGCCGTCTGGGGCGGCTGGCTGCTCCACGCCGTCCTGCGCAAGCTCCAGAGGATCGACGAGAGGGCCA
Organism: Streptomyces albiaxialis; assembly: GCF_039530985.1. NCBI lineage: Bacteria > Bacillati > Actinomycetota > Actinomycetes > Kitasatosporales > Streptomycetaceae > Streptomyces > Streptomyces albiaxialis. Next base: position 63,771 of record NZ_BAAAPE010000001.1, on the reverse strand, counting down.
GGCAGCGCGACGGCCGGGGTTAGCTGTCGGCCGGGGTTAGTTGTACAGTCGAAACAGTTATAGCTGTACAACTACTTCCCCGCACACCTACTTCTCCGGAGGGTGCCCCCTTGGCCACCGGAAACCGCCCCGACCGCCCGATGCTGGTCCTCGCCATCTGCTGCATGTCGCTGCTGATCGTCAGCATCGACGTCACCGCGCTCAACGTCGCGCTGCCCGCCATCCGCCAGGACCTGGACGCCTCCGTCTCCGGCCTCCAGTGGGTGCTCGACGCGTACACGCTGGTCCTCGCCTCGCTGCTGATGCTCGCAGGCTCCACCGCCGACCGGATCGGGCGCCGCCGGGTCTTCCGCACGGGGCTCGCGCTCTTCGTGCTGGGCTCGCTCGTGTGCAGCCTCGCGCCCAGCCTGAGCTGGCTCGTCGCGGCGCGCGTGCTCCAGGCCGTTGGCGGCTCGATGCTCAACCCGGTCGCGATGTCGATCATCACCAACACCTTCACGGATCCCCGCGAGCGCGCCCGCGCGATAGGCGTGTGGGGCGGCGTCGTCGGCCTCAGCATGGCGGCGGGCCCGATGCTCGGCGGGCTGCTCGTCGACGTCAGCGGCTGGCAGGCGATCTTCTGGCTGAACGTCCCGATCGGCCTCGCGGCCCTCCTGCTCACCGGGCGCTTCGTGCCGGAGTCCCGCGCCGCGCACGCCCGCCGCCCCGACCCCGTCGGCCAGGCGCTGATGATGCTGATGCTCGGCTCGCTGACGTACGGGATCATCGAGGGCCCGCACCACGGCTACGCCTCGCCGCTCGTGGTGGGCTGCGGCGCGCTCGCGGTCCTCGCGCTGGCGGGCCTGCTGGTCTACGAGCCGAGGCGCGCGGAACCCCTGATCGACCTGCGGTTCTTCCGCAGCGTCCCGTTCGCCGGCGCCACCGTGGTCGCGGTCTGCGCCTTCGCCTCGCTGGGCGGCTTCCTCTTCCTCACCACGCTCCACCTCCAGGAGGAGCGCGGGCTGAGCGCCCTGAGCACCGGCCTCCACATGCTGCCCATGGCCCTGATGACGCTGATCTGCGGGCCGCTGTCGGGGCGGCTCGTCGGGGCGCGCGGGCCCCGCCCCTCGCTCGTGACGGCGGGCGTCGCGCTGACGGCGACCGGCGTGCTCTTCGCGCTCACGGCCTCCGCCGACCTGCCGCTGCCGGTGCTGTTCGCCGGGTACGTGGCCTTCGGTATCGGCTTCGGCTTCGTCAACGCGCCGATCACCAACACCGCCGTCTCCGGCATGCCCCGCGCCCAGGCCGGGGTCGCCGCCGGGCTCGCCTCCACCAGCCGCCAGATCGGCACCTCGCTCGGCGTCGCCGTGGTCGGCGCGGTGATGGCGGCGGCCACGGCGGACGGCGGCGCCGCGCGGGCCGGGCTGGAGTCCGCCGACCGCACCGGATGGTGGATCATCGGGGCGTGCGGCTTCGCCGTCCTCGTCCTCGGCGCGCTCAGCACGGGCCGCCGGGCCCGCGCGACGGCCGAGCGCGCCGCACGGTATCTGGAGGACGAGGCGGGCGCCGCACCCACGGCGCCCGCCCGGCGGAGCGAGGTGGCACAGGGGTGAGCGAGGAGCCCTCGGAGACCGAGGAGGAGGCGGTCCGGGCCTGGCGCGCGATGCGCGCCTTCGTCCTGGAGACGGCCGACAAGCGCAGGCAGGTCACGGAGGCGCTCGGCATGAGCTACTTCCGGGCCAAGGCCCTGCGCATGATCGGCAACGAGGGCCCCCTCACCCTGCGGGAGCTGGCCGCCGGGCTGTACGCGGACGCCCCGTACACGACGGTCACCGTCGAACACCTCGTCCAGCGCGGCCTCGTCTCCCGTACGCCCAACCCCGCCGACCGCCGTTCGAAGCTGGTCCAGGTCACCGAGGAGGGCGCGGCGGCGGTCGCCGAGATGGTCCGGCTGTCCGACGCGCCGCCGGAGGCCCTGCGCGCACTCGCGCCCGAGGACCTCGCGGCGCTGGACCGCATCCTGTCGGGCCTCACCGGCGGGACGGCACAGGACTGACGGCGCGGGACCGACGGCGCGGGACTGACGGCGCAACGTCGAGGGCCCGGTAGGACGTTGCCGTCCTGCCGGGCCCTCGAACGTACGGCACGGGCGCGGGCGTACGCCGCGCGCCTGCCGTCACTCGTCGAGCATCAGCCCCTTGCGGAGCTTGCCCAGGGTGCGGGAGAGGAGGCGGGAGACGTGCATCTGCGAGATGCCCAGCTCCTCACCGATCTCGGACTGCGTCATGTTGGCGACGAAGCGCAGGGAGAGGATCCGCCGGTCGCGGGCCGGGAGTTCCGCGATGAGCGGCTTCAGGGACTCGACGTACTCGATGCCTTCGAGCCCGTGGTCCTCGTAGCCGATGCGGTCGGCCAGCGCGCCCTCGGTGTCGTCCTCCTCCGGCTGCGCGTCCAGCGAGCTCGCGGTGTACGCGTTGCTCGCGGCCATGCCCTCGACGACCTCCTCGGAGGAGATGTTCAGCCGCTGGGCCAGCTCCTCCACGGTCGGGGCGCGGTCCAGGGACTGGGCGAGTTCGTCGCCCGCCTTGGCCAGGTCGAGGCGCAGCTCCTGGAGGCGGCGGGGTACGCGCACGGACCAGGAGGTGTCGCGGAAGAAGCGCTTGATCTCGCCGACGATGGTCGGCATGGCGAAGGTGGGGAACTCGACGCCGCGGCTGAGCTCGAAGCGGTCGATCGCCTTGATCAGGCCGATGGTGCCGACCTGGACGATGTCCTCCATGGGCTCGCTGCGCGAGCGGAACCGGGAGGCCGCGAACTTCACCAGGGCGAGGTTGAGTTCGACAAGCGTGTTCCGTACGTACGCGAATTCGTGCGTACCTTCTTCGAGGTGCTCCAGCCTCTCGAAGAGGGTCTTGGAGAGGGCACGCGCGTCCAGCGGCCCCACCTCGTCGTACGGGGGGATCTCGGGGAGCTGGAGCTGGTCGAAGAGGTCGGCTTCCGCCGTCTCCTCCACGGCCTGGTCCGGGCTCGCGTGGGCGGGGTCCGGTCGGTCCGGCGTCCGCTCCGGGGCATACTGCCTCGGGACGGGCGGGGAGGTGGCATCGGTGATGTCCGGTATCCCGTGGTCGAGCCGGGGTGACATGGTTGTCCTCCATCATTCTCGGCATATGGCTGCCGAAGCCGTGACGTGCACTACGGGGTGCGGCGCCTCCAAAGCCGACGTTGTTCGGTATCCCTTCTAGACCTACCTGCTTTTCCACAGGCAGGGCAAGTTCCTTTTGTCCAATTTCCTCCCGTTCTGTTGGTTGTTCGGCTACCGGTAGACGCGTCAAGGGCGTAGGGTTCGGAGCGCTCGACGGGGGAAGCAGTGAGGACCTCTCACGCGACCAGAAGGGGTGTGCATGGACCGCGGGATGCCCGGCAGTACGAGCCGGGGCCGGCTGACGGTCGACGTGCGGCACGTGGGAATCAGTGCCGTGGTGACTCCCGAGGGTGAGCTCGATCACCACACCGCGGATCTGTTGCGCGAGCCGCTGGAGCAGAACGTCGAGGACGGCTACAGCCGCCTGGTCGTGGACTGCTCGCGGCTGGAGTTCTGCGACTCGACGGGGCTGAACGTGCTGCTCGGCGCCCGTCTCAAGGCCGAGGCCGCCGGGGGCGGGGTGCACCTCGCGGGGATGCTGCCCGTGGTGGCGCGAGTCTTCGAGATCACCGGCGCCGGAGCGGTCTTCACGGTGCACGAGGATCTCGACGCCGCGCTGCGGCACCCCTCGGGGGCGTAACCGGGGCGTTACGCGCATCACACGAGTCCGGCCGAATCAGTGGGTGTTCTCACGGTTCGGCAGGGCAGGAGACCTCTGAATCTGTCAGGCAATCGTTAAGAGTGCGTCCGGAGTGGGCCTGGTCCAGGCTGGACGTGGACGAATCGGTAAATCGGTGATCGGTGAGGTGAACCACTGATGAGCACCACCCGGCCGCACCCGGCGGGCGACTGCGGCCCGGAGCCCGAGGGCACCGCGGCGACTGCCGCCGCGCCGCAGGCCGGGGTCGCGGCGGGCTCGGGTGGTGCGGGTGGTTCCGGTGGTGCGGAGGTGGACGAGGCCGGAGCGGCCTCCCCGTCCTCCGCTCCCGAATCCGATTCCGGATCCGAAGGGGGAGGCGGCGCTGTGGGTACCACTGCCGAGGGTGTCGCTGCCGCGGGTGCGTCGCGGCAGCAGGGGCACACGATGCGCCAGGTCCGCAGGCTGCGCCTCGTCGGCGCCAGCGGTGCGGTGCCGCGTGCCCGCGATTTCACCCGGCAGGCGCTCCAGGACTGGGGCTGGCTCCCCGCCGCCTCCGCCGACCAGCGCGCCGCCGCGGAGGACGTCCTCCTGGTCGTGTCCGAGCTGGTGACGAACGCGTGCCTGCACGCGAACGGGCCGGAGGAGCTGCGCATCGGCACCGGCTCCAAGGTCCTCCGCCTGGAGATCGTCGACCTCGGCAGCGGCGCGCCGTCGCCGCGCACGCCGCATCGGGCCGGGCGGCCCGGTGGGCACGGCATGTTCATCGTCCAGCGGCTCTGCTTGGACTGGGGCGTCGTGCGGAATCCTGAGGGCACCGGCAAAACAGTCTGGGCCGAACTAGCCGCCCCCAACTGAGAGCCGAAGCCCACTTCTCCCTGCGGCCCACCGTGCTTGGGAGACCCGCCCGCCCCTGCGGGGCAGGCCCCTGCTTCTCCCTCCCGCTGTGCTTGGGAAGTCTGCCACTGGGGGTACCCCCTGCTCGAAGAGCTTGGGGGAGCAGGGTTGGCAAGCGCAGCCCTCTGCGCCGGGTGCCCCGAATATGAGGGCTGGGTTCGGGGTGCCCCGTGCTGTGCTTCGCAGGCTGCGGCTGCGCCGTGGCTTGTCGCGCAGTTCCCCGCGCCCCTGAAGGGGCAAGCCCTTCTCAAGGGCTCGGTTCCGGTTGGGGTGCTGGTTGTCTTCCATCGTCACGCAGCGCGGCGTACTGTCTGCGACCAATCTGATAGGTCGTCAGTAACTTGCGAGCAAGGATGAAGGGGGAAACCCGGTGTCCCACAGCAAGACGCACCACAGTCGAAGCGCCGCGATGGCGTTGGCCACGGCGGTCGCCGCCGGATCCGCGGTGCTGCTGTCGGCACCCGCGGCCGGCGCCGCCACGGTCGACGTCGACTACCAGTGCAAGACGCCCATCGGCAACAAGGGAGCCGTCTCCCCGATCGACATCAAGGGCACCAAGAGCGGGAGCGGCTACAAGCTCACGATGTCGTTCGAGAAGGGCGTCTCGTCCAGCCCCGTCGAGCTGGGCAAGGGCGCGATGAAGCCCAGCGCCCAGATCAAGCTCGGCGGCGCGGAGAGCGGGAACGTCGAGGTGACCGGCGGGCCGAACGACAAGGCCATCCCGCCCAACACCCCCATCAAGATCCCTGACTTGTCGGGCACGTACACCCCGAAGAAGAGCGGCAAGGTCACGTTCACCGCGAGCGTCCTCACCATCAAGGCGATGGGGACGACCACCACCTGCACCCCGAAGAACAATCCCAAGCCCTCCCTCACGCTCGATGTGAAGGCTTCCGGCGGCGGAGGGGGCGGAGGCGGCGACACCGGTTCCGGCGACACCGGCTCCGGCGCCGGGGACACCGGCACCGGCAGCGGCGACGCGGCCGCCGCCGCGACCGGCGGCGGAGGGGGCGGCGGCGAACTGCCCAAGACCGGCCCCGCCGACTCGGCCGTCGCGCTCGGCACGCTCGGCGGAACCGTTCTCCTCGCCGGGGTGGCCGGAGCGCTGTGGGTGACGCGGCGCAGGGCCGCCGTCCGGCAGTAGGCCGTGAACGGCCGTTCCCTGGTCGTCGCCCTCTCGTCCCTGCTGCTCGTCCTCCTCGGCGGAGGCGGCGCGACGGCCGCCTCCGCCGACCGGGAGGACGCCGGGGGCGGCGCGTGGTCGGCGGCGCCCGCACCGCCGTCGGGCGGCTCCGGGGCCGAGGGCGCCCGCTCGTTCTTCTACCTGGAGGGTTCCCCGGGCACCGTCCTCAAGGACACCCTCGCGCTCACGAACGAGGGCGACGGGCCCCGTACGTTCACCGTGCGCGGCGAGGGCGAGGCGGCGTGGATCGTGCCCGCGCGCGAGCGGATCACGGTGCCGCCGCGTACGCGCGCGGAGGTGCCGTTCAGCGTCACCGTCCCGTCCGTGGCCGTGCCCGGCGACCATCCGTCCGCCCTCGTGGTGCGGGAGTCCGGGGAGCGGGGCAAGCGCGCGGTGCGGCTGCACCTGCGCGTGAGCGGGCCGACGCTGGCCGCGCTGAGCGTCGAGGACGTGTCCGTACGGGACGCGGGCGACGGCGGCGCGGAGATCGCGTACACCCTCGTGAACCGGGGCAACACCACGCTGCGCCCGCGCCTCGCGGTGCGCGCCGAGGGGCTGTTCGGCGCGCTGCCGCTGCGCGCGGCCCGCACGCTGCCCGTCGAGGTCCCGCCGGGCGAGCGCGTCACGCGCCACGAGCGCTGGACGGACCCGCCGGGCGCCGACCGGGCGACGGTCCGGCTGCGGGTCACGGCGGCGGGCGGCGCCGAGGACACGGCGTCGGCCACGTACACGGCCGTCCCGTGGGGCGGCGTCGCCGGAATCGGGGCGCTGCCGGCGCTGGGCGTCGCGGGCGCCGTCTGGTACGTACACAGGACACGGCGGAACCGGCGGGGCGGCGACGGAGTCCCGGACGGATCGGCCGGATCCGGTTCCGGCTCCGGCTCCGGAGAAGGCGGCGCAGGCGAACGGCACGGTGAACCCCGCGAGTTGACGGGAGCGGTGAAGTGAGCACGCGGACTCGGACGACGGCGCGCCTCGTACTCGTCCTCCTCCTCGCCCTCGGCCCCCTGGCGGCCACGGGCCCCGCGCACGCGGAGCGGGAGAGACCCGGCAAGCCCGAGGTCTCGCTCTCCCGGCAGGAGGCGGGCGCGGGCGCGTCCGTCACCGTACGGGGGAAGGGCTGGCGGCCGAAGACGCTGCTGACCCTCCTCGTCTGCGGGCAGAACGCGATCGGCGGCACGAACACCTGCTCCAACGACGAGGGGCGCGCCGTGACGACCGGCAAGGACGGCACGTTCCGCAAGCGGATCCCGGTGACGGAGCCGCCGAAGCCCTGCCCCTGTGTCGTGCGGGCGACGACCGTCACCGGCGCGCACGCCTCGGCGGACGCGGCGATCAAGGTCGCCGGGCATCCGGTGAAGCCGCTGCCGCGCGACGAGACGGGCGGGCGCCTCACCGTGCTGGCCGCGCGGCTCGACGGCGACAGCGGGATCCTCAACTGGTTCGGCGCCCCCGAGCAGCGCAAGCTCGTGCTGACCGTGGGGAACCTCGGCTCGGAGCGGGCCAAGGACCCGGTCTTCGAGGTCGGCACCTCGCACGGGGTGTTCGCGCCGAAGTGGGAGCGGCAGCAGTGGCGCGGCACGGTCGATCCGGGCAGGAAGGAGCGGATCGAGCTGCCGGTGGAGCTGTCTTCCGGCGCCCACGGCGAGTACACCGTCGCGGCCAAGCACGGCGCGAAGGTGCTGACCGAGCAGCCGTGGGACGTCGGCCGCCCCTGGGGCGTGACGCTCTTCTGGGTACTGGTGTTCGTCGTCGTGCCCGCGGCCGTCTTCCGGCTGGGCATGGTGGCCGTCGACCGCGTACGCCCCCGGCAGCGCACGGGCGCGGCGCCGTCCCCGCCCCCGTCTTCGTCCCGGTCCCCTTCTCCGGCCCCGGCGCGGGCACATGCCGCGCTCGCCTCGGTCCGGCAGATCGGCGCGGGCAGACACGTGAGGCCGAGACCCGGCCGTACGCCCGGTCCCGCGCCCGAGCCGTCCCCGGCGGCCGGGGACAACGGCCTGCCCTGGTTCACCCCGGACACGCACCCGCCGGTGCCGAAACAGGAGGGCCCCTAGGGCCGGGCCTCAGCGGGCCTTCAGCCAGGAGCGGATCATGTCCATCACGCCCGGGAGGTCCATCAGCGGGCCGCCGTGGGCGCTGCCCTGGAGCGTGTTGACGGAGACCGCGCTGCCGCCGATCCGCGCGAGCGTCCGCGAGTGGACGTCCGGGACGAAGTCCCAGCGCGAGTGCAGCAGCAGCATCGCCGGGTCGTCGGGCGTCAGATGGGTGGCGACGCTCATGTCGCGCCAGACCCGCGCGCAGCGGGCCGACTCGTCGCGTTCGGGGTCGCAGCCGGCGAGCAGTTCGGCGTTGGTCCGTACGCGGCGCTCGCGGGCGTTGCCCTCGCGCCCGTCGCGCCAGGCGCGCAGCGGGTCGGTGACGGGGGAGAGGCCGACGACGCCGCGTACCCCGGTGGCCCGCGCGCCCTCGTACGTGGCCGCGTTGAGCGCGAGGTGGCCGCCCGCCGAGGAGCCGAGCAGATAGAGCCGCCGGGGGTCCACGCCGAACCGCGCGGAGTGGCCCCGCACCCAGCGCAGGGCGGCGACCACGTCGTCGCGCTGGGCCGGCCAGGGGGCGTCGACGTTACGGCGGTAGTCGATGTCGAAGACCTCGTACCCCGCCTCGGCGAACCGCGCCGACCAGGTGTTCCAGTGCGGGGAGCGGTCGTCGGTCCAGTAGCCGCCGTGCAGGACGACGAGCGCCGGGCGCGGGGTGGTGCCCCGCTCGGGCGAGAGCGCGAGGAGCCGCTGGCGCGGGTGCGGGCCGTACGAGAACGGGGTGAACGCGGCGGCGCCCTCGTCCTCGCGGACCTCGGCTCTTCCGCCGTCGAAGGACGTGCACAGCAGGAGCACCGTGCAGACGGCCATGACGGTCACTATTCGGCGCACGTCCTGATCGTCGCCGTGCCTTTACGGCTCCGCACTGTGGGGTGGGCCGAATGGTGGGGCTGGGGCCGGGGTGCCCCGCCTGCGCATCGCAGACTGCGGGTGCGTGGTGGCTGGCCGCGCAGTTCCCCGCGCCCCTTGAGGGCGCTCCTCGGAGCGCCCCGTCAGGGGCGCGGGGAACTGCGCGCCAAGCCACGACGCGGGCGCGGCCTGCGACGCGACGGCAAGGGGCACCCCCTGCTCAGCACCAACTACCGCACGGCGCCCAGCAGCGCGTTCACCCGGCGCCGGGCGCCCAGGAAGACCAGGCCCGCCAGTACGGCGGCACCGCCCTGCAGAGCAAACCCCGCGGTGCCGCTCGCCGCGTCGCCGATGGCGAGCTGCAGCAGCGCGAAGACGCAGTCGCCCGCGGTGACGGCGAGGAACCAGACGCCCATGAGCTGGCTGGCGTACTTCGCGGGCGCCAGCTTCGTCGTCACCGAGAGGCCGACGGGGGAGAGGCACAGCTCGGCGAGGGTCTGGATCAGGTAGATGACGATCAGCCACAGCGGGCTCACCCTGTCGCCGCCGGAGGCCGCGACCAGGGCCAGGGCCATCACGCCGAAGGAGACGCCGACGCCGATCAGGCCCATGGAGAACTTGGTGGTCGTCGACGGGTTGCGGCCCCGCCGCCCCAGCGCGACCCAGAGCGTCGCGAGGACGGGCGCCAGCAGCATCACCCAGAGCGGGTTGACGGACTGGAACCAGCTCGTGGGGAAGGTGGTCCCGAGCAGGTCGGTGGAGGTGCTCTTCTCGGCGAAGAGGTTCAGCGTGGAGCCCGCCTGGTCGAAGATCATGAAGAAGATCGCGGCGGCGACGAAGAACCAGATGAAGCCGCCGAGCTTCCGCTTCTCCTCGGGCGTGACGTCCTTGTCGCGGCGCATCCGCGCGAAGTAGTACGTCGGCAGCACCAGGCCCGCGACGCTGACCGGCCACAGCACCCAGTCGATGGTGAAGGCGTCGGCGAGCACGACGGCGGCGTAGAAGACGCCCAGCACGGCGGCGCCCCCGAGGCTCACGCGCAGGGCGCGGGCGCGTTCGGCGCGGGTCAGGGGGTTGGGGACGACGCCGGAGCGCGGCGCGAGATGCCGGGTGCCGATCAGGAACTGGAGCAGGCCGAGCGCCATGCCGAGGGCGGCGAGCCCGAAGCCCAGGTGCCAACTGATCTGCTGGCCCGCCCAGCCGATGAGCAGCGGCGCCGCGAAGCCGCCGATGTTGATGCCCATGTAGAAGACGGTGAAACCGCCGTCGCGGCGCGGGTCGTCGGGCCCGTCGTAGAGGTGGCCGACCATCGTGGAGATGTTGGCCTTGAGCAGGCCGGAGCCGACGCCGATGAGGACCAGCCCGGCGAAGAACAGCGCGGAGACGCCGGTGGCCAGCAGGAGGTGGCCGACCATGATGACGGACGCCGAGATCGCGACCGTACGGCGCGGGCCCCAGACGCGGTCGCCGAGCCAGCCGCCCGGCATCGACATCAGGTAGACGGTGGCGTTGTAGACGGAGTAGAGCGCGACGGCCGTGGCGGCGGCCATGCCCATGCCGCCCTGCGAGGCGGCGGCCGTCAGGTAGAGCACGAGAAGCGCGCGCATGCCGTAGAAGCTGAAGCGCTCCCACATCTCCGTCATGAAGAGGGTGGCCAGGCCGCGGGGGTGGCCGAAGAAGGTCTTGCCGGTGCCGTGTTCCGGCGCGTCCTTGGTCGGGGCGGACGTCAGGGTGGACGCCATAAGGGGGTTCCTCGCTGCTGAGCGGGCGGAATGTGCCTGTCCAGGGTCGGGAGCGAGGAGAGGAGCGGGCAGGGCCCGAGGACTCGCCCGTTCCGGGACCAAAGTCCCGAAACGGACGTACCCCCAGCTCAGGCCGGGGGTACGTCCGATGAGGCGTGTGTCACGCGGAAGCGGGCACGGCTGCGGTCACCGCACCTCGCTCATCGTGGAGGTGATCTGCTTGCGGTACATGTAGACCGCGAAGCCCGCGAGGACGGCGAGCGAGGCCTCCAGGGCGACCATGCCCGTGGTGCTCAGGTCGGCGCCGCCGATCGAGAGCAGGCCGGTGACGCTGTCGCCCGCGGTGACGGCGAGGAACCAGACGCCCATGAGCTGGCTGGCGTACTTCGCGGGGGCCAGCTTCGTCGTCACCGAGAGGCCGACCGGCGAGATGCACAGCTCGGCGATGGTGTGCATCAGGAAGATCAGCACCAGCCAGAGCGGGCTGACCTTGGTGCCGTCGGACGCCATGCCCATCGGGATCACGAAGACGAAGAACGAGAGCCCGGTCATGACCAGACCGAAGGCGAACTTCGCCGTGGTCGTCGGCTCCTTGCTCCGCCGGTTCAGCGCCAGCCACAGGGAGGCGAAGACCGGGGCGATCAGGATGATGAAGAGCGGGTTGATCGACTGGAACCAGGTCGAGGGGAAGTGCCAGCCGAAGATCGACGTCGAGGTCTTCGCGTCGCCGAACGCCTGCACGGTGGACGCGCCCTGGTCGTAGATCATCCAGAAGACGGCCGCGGCCACGAAGAACCAGATGTAGCCGGTCATCCGGCCCTGGTCGGCCGGGGTCAGCTCCCTGTCGCGCTTGATGCGCACCAGCACGGCGATCGGGATGATCAGGCCGAGCAGGGTCAGCGGGACCATCGCCCAGTTCAGGGTGAAGGTGCCGGTGGCGACGACGACGCCGTAGAAGACGACGGCGGCCAGGAGCCACAGCAGGCCCTTGCGCAGCCAGGAGGCGCGCTCCTCGGCGCTGAGCGGCGCGGGGACGTGGCTGCTGCCGGCGTCCAGGTGGCGGGAGCCGATCAGGAACTGGAGCAGGCCGAGGGCCATGCCGACCGCGGCGAGGCCGAAGCCCAGGTGCCAGTTGACGGTCTGGCCGATGCTGCCGATCACCAGCGGCGCGAGGAACGAGCCGGTGTTGATGCCGATGTAGAAGATGGTGAAGCCGCCGTCGCGGCGCGGGTCCTGCGGGCCGTTGTAGAGGTCGCCGACCATCTTGGAGATGTTGGCCTTCAGCAGGCCGGAGCCGATGGCGACGAACGCCAGGCCGACGTAGAGCGTCGGCTCGCCCGGCAGCGCGAGCGTGAGGTGCCCGACCATGATGATCACGGAGCCGACGGTGACCGTCTTGCGCGGTCCCCAGACGCGGTCGGCCAGCCAGCCGCCCGGCATCGTCAGCAGGTAGACCATGGCGTTGTAGACCGAGTAGATCGCGGTCGCCGTGGCCAGGTTCATGGCCAGGCCGCCGCCCTGGTGGCCCGCGCCGCCCTCGCCCGCGTCCGGCCCGCCGGCGACGAGGTAGACGACGAGGAGTGCGCGCAGACCGTAGAAGCTGAAGCGCTCCCACATCTCGGTCATGAAGAGGGTGGCCAGGCCGCGGGGGTGGCCGAAGAAGGTGGGCCCGCCGGTGGTGCCGGGGGCGTCCTTCGTCACGCTGGACGCCATATGCGTGTTCCTTGCCTTGCGCGTCGGGACACGCCTGCCCGTACGCCCGTGTACGGGGAAGCAGTGCGTGCCCGGTGTGGGGGAGCGGCCATCGGCCGGGCGGAGAGTGGTGGCCCGGGCCCTACGGCCTTCACGAAAAAGGACCCCGGGCCATGGTGCTGTGGGCCAAGAGTCCTTGACGTTCACTACATAAGTGCACTCACCATATGTCACTCTCCGGCGTCCGACGGAAGGGCTTGCGGCATAGATCACAGGTCGATCGGGAAACTTTCCGGCGCATTCGATGGTGACGTGTCCATCTCACCGTCAAATCGCCGAAGATCATCGCGAGCCCCCGGGGACCCCCCTTACGCTCGGCCACGCGGACTACCATCGGTCCATGACCCGAGTACTGCTCGCCGAGGATGACGCATCGATCTCGGAACCCCTGGCCCGTGCCCTGCGCCGGGAGGGGTACGAGGTCGAGGTGCGCGAGGACGGCCCCACCGCGCTGGACGCGGGACTGCGGGAGGGAATCGACCTGGTCGTGCTCGACCTCGGGCTGCCCGGCATGGACGGCCTGGAGGTCTGCCGGCGGCTGCGGAACGAGGGGCACGCCTTCCCCGTGCTCGTCCTCACCGCCCGGGCCGACGAGGTCGACACGGTCGTGGGCCTGGACGCGGGCGCCGACGACTATGTGACCAAGCCCTTCAGACTCGCCGAGCTGCTCGCCCGGGTCCGGGCCCTGCTCCGGCGCGGCACCGCCGCCGAGCCCGCCCATCCGCCGGCCACGCACGGCGTCCGTATCGACGTCGAGTCGCACCGCGCCTGGATGGGCGACGAGGAGCTGCAGCTCACCGCCAAGGAGTTCGACCTGCTGCGGGTGCTGGTGCGCGACGCGGGCCGGGTCGTCACCCGCGACCAGCTCATGCGCGAGGTCTGGGACACCACCTGGTGGTCCTCGACCAAGACGCTGGACATGCACATCTCCTGGCTCCGCAAGAAGCTCGGCGACGACGCCGCGAACCCGCGCTACATCGCCACGGTGCGCGGGGTCGGCTTCCGCTTCGAGAAGAGTTAGGACCGGTCCCCGGGCGTGCGCCGTCGGCTCATCCTCTCCACCCTCGCGGTCGTGCTCGTCGTGGTCGCCGTCTTCGGCATCTCCCTGGTCATCGTCGAGTCCCGCACCATCGAGAACAGCACCAAGGAGAACGTACGGTCCGAGGCCGCACGCCTCGTCTCCACCGTCGAGAGCCGGGTGGTCGCCAAGGAGAAGGTGACGCCCGAGAGCATCGGCATCGCCTCCACGCCGCACCGCTACATCCGTGTCGAGCTGCCGGACCGCAAGCCCATCGAGGTCGGCGACCGGCTGGAGGGCGATGTCGTCGAGGCCCGGCAGACCGGGGCGACGGGCGAGCGCGTCATCGTGCAGGAGGCCCGCTCGACCGTCCGCGCCGAGGTCGGCCGCAACCTGCTGATCATCCTCGCGGTGGCGGTGCTCGCGATCATCGCCGCCGCGATCCTGGCCGTACGCCAGGCGCACCGCGTCGCGGCCCCGCTCACCGACCTCGCCGAGACCGCCGAGCGCCTCGGCTCCGGCGACCCCCGCCCCCGGCACCGGCGGTACGGGGTGCCCGAGCTGGACCGGGTCGCGGACGTGCTGGACGCCAGCGCCGACCGGATCGGGCGGATGCTCACCGCCGAACGGCGGCTCGCCGCCGACGCCTCCCACCAGCTCCGCACGCCGCTCACCGCGCTCTCCATGCGGCTGGAGGAGATCATCGCGACGGCCGACACCGACGACCCGCAGGACCGCGCGACGGTCAAGGAGGAGGCGACCATCGGGCTCGCCCAGGTCGAGCGGCTCACCGACGTCGTCGAGCGGCTGCTGACCAACTCCCGGGACCCGCGCTCGGGCTCCGCCGTCAGCTTCGACCTCGACGAGGTCGTCAAGCAGCAGATCGAGGAGTGGAAGCCCGCCTACCGCAGCGCGGGCCGCGCCCTCGTCCGCTCCGGCAAGACGGGCCTGCGCGCGGTGGGCACCCCGGGCGCCGTGGCCCAGGTCCTCGCGACGCTGATCGAGAACGCGCTGATGCACGGCGACGGCACGGTCGCGCTCCGTACGAGGGTCACCGGCAACCAGGTGGTCGTGGAGGTCACGGACGAGGGTCCCGGCGTCGATCCCGAGCTGGGCTCGCGCGTCTTCGAGCGCACGGTCAGCGGCCACAACTCGACGGGGCTCGGGCTCGCCGTGGCCCGGGACTGGGCCGAGGCGGACGGCGGGCGTCTTGAGCTACTTCAGCAGTTGCCGCCGGTCTTCGCGCTGTTCCTCAGCCGCGAGGCCGCCGACGTCCAGTCCGCCTGAGCCTGAGCTGTCCTGCTCCTCCTCGTGCTCCTCGTGGGCCGCGACCTTGAAGACCCAGGTCCGGTACGACCAGAAGCGGAAGACGGTGCCGATGCCGAGGCCGACCACGTTCTTGGCGATGTTGTCGGCGAGGTGGGACTCGAAGCCGAAGCCGTAGTGGGAGAGGGCCAGGATGCCGTTCTCCAGGACCAGGGCGATGCCGCTGAAGAGGAAGAAGAGCGTGGTCTCGCGCTGGATGCGGCTCTTGTCGATGTGCCGGTAGGTCCAGTAGCGATTGCCCAGATAGTTGGTGGCGATGGCAACGGTCTGCGAGATGACGCCCGACCTGACCGGCGCCAGTCCGAAGGAGAGTGTGCAGAGGTTGTATATCGCCACATTGACGAGGAAACCGACCGCCCCCACGGCGCCGAACTTCGCCACTTCGCGCACCAGCCGCTCGGCTCGCGCGCGCAGTGAGTGCCCTTCACTCATAGTGATGCTGAGCCCCGTTTCGGTCGGTGTTCGGTCCTGAGCCATGCTAACCACGCCGGGAAACCTCGCGCCGGGGCATGGGAGAACCGCTTCCGCAGCGCCCCGTACCCTGGGTGCCGTGACGTTTCCGGTAGTCGGCATGGTCGGTGGCGGCCAGCTCGCGCGCATGACCCACGAGGCGGGCATCCCCCTCGGCATCAAGTTCAAGCTCCTCTCGGACACCCCGCAGGACTCGGCGGCGCAGGTGGTCGGTGACGTGGTGGTCGGCGACTACCGCGACATCCACACCCTGCGCGCCTTCGCGCAGGGCTGCGACGTGATCACCTTCGATCACGAGCACGTGCCGACCGAGCTGCTCCAGGTCCTGGAGGCGGACGGCATTCCCGTACGCCCGGGGCCCGACGCGCTCGTGCACGCGCAGGACAAGGGGGTGATGCGGGCCCGGCTCGACGCCCTCGGCATCCCCTCGCCGCGCCACCGCCTGGTGAAGGACGCGGCGGACGTGGCGGCCTTCGCGGCGGAGGGCGCCGACGGGGGCGACGGTTTCCCCGTCGTCCTCAAGACCGTCCGCGGCGGGTACGACGGCAAGGGCGTCTGGGTCGTGCGCGGCCCGGGCGACGAGGCCGCGAGCGAGCCCTTCCGCGCGGGCGTGCCCGTGCTGGCCGAGGAGAAGGTCGACTTCGCGCGCGAGCTGGCGGCGAACGTCGTGCGCTCGCCGCACGGCCAGGCCGTCGCCTACCCCGTCGTGGAGTCCATCCAGGTCGACGGCGTCTGCGACACCGTGATCGCCCCCGCGCCCGAGCTGCCCGAGGACGAGGCGGTCCGCGCGCAGGAGCTGGCGCTCACCATCGCCCGCGAGCTGGGCGTCGTCGGCCACCTCGCGGTCGAGCTGTTCGAGACCCGCGACGGCCGGATCCTCGTGAACGAGCTGGCGATGCGCCCCCACAACTCCGGGCACTGGACGCAGGACGGAGCGGTCACCTCCCAGTTCGCCAACCATGTCCGGGCCGTCCTCGACCTCCCCCTCGGCGACCCGCGCCCCCGCGCGCGCTGGACGGTGATGGCGAACGTGCTGGGCGGCGACTACCCCGACATGTACGGGGCGTATCTGCACTGCATGGCCCGCGACCCCCAGCTCAAGATCCACATGTACGGCAAGGACGTGAAGCCGGGCCGCAAGGTCGGCCACGTCAACGTCCACGGGGACGACCTCGCGGACGTACGGGAGCGCGCGGCACACGCGGCGGGGTACCTGCGCGGCACGATCACGGAGTGACCGCACCACACCTCTCACGGAGACAAAGGGGACACATGAGCACCGCACCACCCACCGTCGGTATCGTCATGGGCTCCGACTCGGACTGGCCCGTCATGGAGGCCGCGGCCAAGGCCCTGGACGAGTTCGAGGTGGCCTACGAGGTCGATGTCGTCTCCGCGCACCGCATGCCCCGCGAGATGATCGCGTACGGCGAGGAGGCCGCGGAGCGCGGCCTCAAGGCGATCATCGCGGGCGCGGGCGGCGCAGCCCACCTGCCCGGCATGCTCGCGAGCGTCACGACGCTCCCCGTCATCGGCGTCCCCGTGCCGCTCAAGTACCTGGACGGCATGGACTCCCTGCTGTCGATCGTGCAGATGCCCGCGGGCGTCCCCGTCGCGACCGTCTCCGTCGGCGGCGCCCGCAACGCGGGCCTGCTGGCCGTCCGGATGCTCGCGGCGCACGACGACGCGCTGCGCGGACGCATGCGCGACTTCCAGCACGAGCTGAACGAGCAGGCGGCCGAGAAGGGCAAGCGGCTGCGCGCGAAGACCTCCGGCGACGCCTCCTTCGGATTCGGGGGCAAGTGATGAGCGCCCCCGTCAGCTCCCTCGACCGCGCCCGCGCGCTCCTCGCCGAGCACCCCGTCGTCGACGGGCACAACGACCTCCCCTGGGCCCTGCGCGAGCAGGTGCGCTACGACCTCGACCGGCGGGACATCGCGCACGACCAGGCGGCCCACCTCCACACCGACCTGCCCCGGCTGCGCGCGGGCCTCGTGGGCGCCCAGTTCTGGTCCGTCTACGTGCCGTGCAGCCTCACCGGGGACTCGGCGGTCAGCGCCTGCCTCGAACAGATCGACGCCGTACGCGCGCTGGCGGCCCGCTACCCCGACGACATCCAGCTCGCCTTCACCGCCGACGACATGGAGAAGGCGCGGTCCCAGGGCCGTATCGCCTCGCTCATGGGCGCCGAGGGCGGACACGCGATCGACGAGTCGCTGGCCACGCTGCGCGCCCTGCACCGGCTCGGCGTGCGGTACATGACGCTCACCCACAACGACTCGCTCGCCTGGGCCGACTCCGCGACCGACGACCCGCGCGCCGACGGCCTCTCCCGCTTCGGCGAGGAGGTCGTCCGCGAGATGAACCGGCTCGGCATGCTCGTCGACCTCTCGCACGTCGCCGCGACGACGATGCGGGACGCGCTCCGCGTCACCGAGGCCCCCGTCCTCTTCTCGCACTCCTCGGCCCGCGCCGTGTGCGCCCACCCGCGCAACATCCCCGACGACGTGCTGGCGGCCCTGCCGGGCAACGGCGGCGTGGCGATGGCGACCTTCGTCCCCAAGTTCGTCCGCATCGAGGCGGCCGAGTGGTGGGAGGGCGCCTCCGCGCACATGGAGAAGCACGGCTTCGAGCTGTTCGACTCCACGGAGGAGGCGGTGCGGGTACGTGAGGCGTACACGGAGGAGCACCCCGCGCCCCGCGTGACCGCGTCCGACGTCGCCGACCACCTCGACCACATGCGCGAGGTCGCGGGCATCGACCACCTGGGCGTCGGCGGCGACTACGACGGCATGCCGTTCGGCCCCGACGACCTGGCGGACGTCTCCGGCTACCCCAACCTGGTCGCCGAACTCCTCGACCGCCATTGGTCCGAGTCCGACCTCGCGAAGCTCACCTGGCACAACGCGGTCCGCGTCCTCCGCGACGCCGAGTCCGTCGCCCGCCGCCTCCAGAAGGACCGCGGCCCCTCGATCGCGACGCTCGCCCAACTGGACGCCTGAGCCCGGCCGTACTCCCCGTACAACCTCCCCTGCGCCCCGTAGGTCGTTACGTGCGGGACGTAGGGGAGGGATGAGGTGTCGAACGCTTCAGGAACGGTGCCGGGGCCACGGCGCGTGCGGGCGGCCCTTGTGCAGGGCGGCTTCATGGGGCTCGGCGGGGCGGCGATGGCCGAGAGCGACCCTGGGCTCTCCCTCGCCTCGGGCACCGCGCTGGGCGCGGGCGCGGGAGTGCTGTTCGGCCTCCTCGCCCCGCGCCTCGCGCTGGGCGGGGCCTGGTCCCGGCGCGAGGACGTACGGAAGACCTTTCGCTGGCGCGTCTTCCGGCCCCTGCTCGTCGTGCTGTACGTGGTCCTGGCGGTGGGGAACGTACAGACCGGCCGCTGGATTCTCGGCGCCTTCATGGTCGTGGCCGCCGCCGTGTTCCTCCTCCTGCCCCGTCCGTCCCGCGACGGGAGCGGGGCGTGAACGCCGGACGCGGGGCGACGGGTTGGCTGCGGCGGGTCAAGGCCGCGCTCCTCGCGGGCGGCATCCTGGGGCTGGGCGGCGGCGCCCTGGCGGAGTCCGGCCTGCTGCCCACCCTCGTGGGTGCCGGGGCGGGGGCCGGGCTCGGGGCCGCGCTGGGCGCGCTGGTGCCGGACCGCATGCTGGGCCGCGGGTCGCGGGACGGCCAGGCCGGGGTGGCCCGTGACGATGTGCGGGAGACGCGCTACTGGCGCGGCTGCATGCCGGTGATGTCCGCGGTCATCGCCTTCCTGGCCCTCTCCCAGGTCGTGATGGGCCGCTGGTTCTCGGGGCTCCTGTTGAGCTACAGCGTGATCTTCGGCTTCGTCGTGCCGGAGTGGCGCTATCAGCGGTACCTCAAGCACGGCGGCGACCCCGGGCCGCCGATGTCGGCGCGCCGCTTCACCGTGGGCGGGCGGACGTTCGGACCGGGCGCGGTGGTCGGTGGGAGTTTCGTGCTGGCCACCGTCGTGGGCTTGGTGATCGGCGTCCTGCTGGCGTGAGGGGAACGGCCCGCCCTCGGGTTAACCCCACCTCCGGTCCGCCAGGTTGCCGGATATCGGGTGACCTGGGGCTCTTTCTAGCGTGGGCGGCATGAAGAAGACCGTCGCAGCGAGTGCACTGGCCGTTTCCCTGTTCGGCGTCGTCGCCCTGTCCGCGTGTTCCGCCGAGGAGGTCAGCGACGGGAAGGCGGAGCACAGGGAGTTCGCGCTCCAGGGCAAGAACCTGACCGTCGTCTCGGACGACTCCAAGCTCGAACTCGTGCCCGTCAAGGCGGACGGCACGGGGCGGTCCGTCGACGTCACGCGCTGGTTCAAGGCGTCGAAGGTGAAGGGCGAGGCGAAGGCCTCGTGGTCGATGGAGGGCGGCAACACGCTCCGGCTCACGACCAAGTGCACCGGCTTCATCGTCGACTGCAGCACCCGCCACAAGGTGGAGGTCCCCGAAGACGTGGCCGTCACCGTGCGGGGCGGGGACGGCCACGTCGTCGCGAGCGGCTTCCGCACGCCGCTGTCCATCCGCACCCACGACGGGAACGTCAACGTCAGTGATGTGACGGCCCCGCTCACGCTGCGGACGGGGGACGGCAACGTACGGGCCGAGCGCCTCCGTTCGGCCTCGGTCACCGCCACGGGCCGCGACGGCTACCAGCTCCTCTCCTTCGCCGAGGCCCCCTCCTCCGTCCGTACGGACGTCCGGGACGGCCGTACGACGGTGACCGTCCCGAAGAAGAGCGCGTACCGGGTGACGACGAAGACCGCCGACGGCTCCGCGAAGGTCACCGTGCCGCGCGACGCGAAGGCCCCGCGCCGCGTCCACGCCACCGCCCACGACGGCCGGGTGGCCGTGCGCGGGCGGTGACCCGGGGCGCGGGGCCGCGCGTCACCGGACCGGGACCCCCGCCGGGACCGGCGCGTAACCGGCCGGGCGGCTGGTGAACGTGCCCCGGCCGCGCGTACGGCCGCGCAGCCGGGACGCGTAGCCGAACAGCTCGGCCAGCGGCACGGTCGCGGTGACCACGCTCGTGCCGCCCCGGACGGACGAGCCCGAGACCCGGCCGCGCCGGGCCGCGAGGTCGCCGAGGACGGCGCCCACGGCGTCCTCCGGCACCGTGACCGTCACCTCGGCCACCGGCTCCAGCACCGTCATCGCGCAGGCCCGCAGCGCCTCGCGGAGCGCGTTCCTGCCCGCCGTGCGGAAGGCCATCTCCGAGGAGTCCTTGGAGTGGGTCGCCCCGTCGGTCAGCGTGACGCGCACGCCGGTGACGGGGTGGCCGCCCAGCGGGCCCTCCGCCAGCGCGTCCCGGCACCCGGCGGCGACGGCCCGCGCGTACTCGGCCGGTACGCGCCCGCCGACGACGGCGGACGTGAACGCGAAGCCCTCCTCCCCGCCGCCGGCCTCGCCGCCGCCGTCCTTCCCGGCGCCGTCCCCCAGCGGCCCGACATCGAGCACGACGTGCGCGAACTGCCCCGCGCCGCCGTCCTGTTTGACGTGCCGGTGCACATGCCCGGTCACGCCGCGTACGACCGTCTCGCGGTAGGCCACGCGCGGGCGGCCGACCGAGACCTCCAGCCCGTGGTCGCGCCGCAACTGCTCCGCCGCGACCTCCAGATGGAGTTCGCCCATCCCGGAGAGCACCGTCTGGCCCGTCTCGCCGTCCGTCCGGACGGTCAGCGAGGGGTCCTCCTCGGCCAGCCGGGCCAGCGCTGTGGCCAGTCGGCCGGTGTCGGTGCTCCGGACGGCCTCCACGGCGACGGAGACGACCGGCGCCGCGGACGTGGCCGGTTCGAGGACGAGCGGCGCGCCGGGCGCGCAGAGCGTGGCCCCGGCGCGCGCCGCCTTCACCCCGACGACCGCGACGATGTCCCCGGCGACGGCCCGTTCGACCTCCCGGTGCCGGTCGGCCTGGACGCGCAGGATCCGCGCGATCCGTTCCGTACGCCCGCTGCCCGCGTCGAGCACCGCCGTGCCCTTGCCGACCGTGCCCGCGTACACGCGCAGGAACGTCAGCCTGCCCGTCGGCGCCGCGTGCACCTTGAACACCAGCGCGGTGAACGGCGCTTCGGGGTCGGCCGCGCGCTCCGCCGTACCGCCGCCGGGCACGTCGCCGCGCACGGCGGGCACATCCAGCGGCGAGGGCAGATACGCCACCGCCGCGTCGAGCAGCGGTTCGACGCCCCGGTTGCGGTACGCGGAGCCGCACAGCACCACGACGCCCTCACCGGTGCGCGTCACGTCGCGCAGCGCGGCCGTCAGCGTGGCCGCCGAGATCTCCGGCCCGTCGCAGAACTCCTCCAGCGCCGCCGGATGCAGCCCGGCCACCGTCTCCTCCAGCACCCGGCGGCGCCGCAGCGCCTCGTCGCGCAGCTCCTGAGGAACGGGCCCCTCCGTCAGCTCGCCGTCTCCGGCGGGCCACAGCAGCGCCCGCATCCGCACCAGGTCCACGACGCCGGTGAAGCCGTCCTCGCGCCCGACCGGCATCTGGACGACCAGCGGTACGGTGCCCAGCCGTTCGCGGATCGAGTCCACGGCGGCGTCGAGGTCGGCCCCCGCCCGGTCGAGCTTGTTGACGAAGGCGATCCGGGGCACCCCGTGCCGGTCGGCCTGCCGCCAGACCGACTCGCTCTGCGGCTCCACCCCGGCGACGGCGTCGAACACGGCGACGGCCCCGTCGAGGACGCGCAGCGAACGCTCGACCTCGTCGGCGAAGTCGACGTGCCCGGGGGTGTCGATGACGTTGATCCAGTGGCCGTCCCACGCGCAGCTCACCGCCGCCGCGAAGATCGTGATTCCGCGCTCGCGCTCCTGCGCGTCGAAGTCGGTGACGGTCGTGCCGTCGTGGACCTCGCCGCGCCGGTGGGTGGCGCCGGTCAGGTGCAGGATCCGCTCGGTGACGGTGGTCTTGCCCGCGTCGACGTGGGCGAGGATGCCGAGATTGCGGACGAGGGACAGGGCGTTGGTACGTACGGCACGCATGCCTGGACCTTTCGGTGATCCATGTGTTCGCTGAACAGGGCAGCGCGATGGCCCTGGCGAGCCTCAGAGGATCGCGAAGCTCGCAGGGAACGACCAGCCCCGGGCGCGCAGCCGGAGCCGGGCGCGGGAAGACACGAGGATCACCTCGAACCGCGACAGGGAGCGGACGGCAGCGGTGTGCTCACGCATGCCGTCCTCCTCTCCTTGATCTGATCGCGGTGTGACGCGTGGTGAGTGTAGGGAGCGAGAAGGGGGCGGGTCACCGGGTTTTCCGGTGACCCGCCCCCTCGTACGGAGCCGGGGTGCGCCCCGAAGGGGCGCGGGGAACCGCGCGACCGGCCACGACGCACGCGCGGTCGGCGACGCACGGGCAGGGGCAGGGGCAGCCCAGCCCCGGACAGAGGCCAGCGGCAATCTCGCGTTACGGCAAGTTCCTCGCCATGACGATCCGCTGGACCTGGTTCGTGCCCTCGTAGATCTGGGTGATCTTCGCGTCACGCATCATCCGCTCGACCGGGTAGTCACGCGTGTAGCCGTACCCGCCGAGGAGCTGGACGGCGTCCGTGGTGACCTCCATCGCGATGTCCGAGGCGAAGCACTTCGCTGCGGCGCCCTGGTAGGTGAGGTCGGCGTCGACACGCTCGGAGGCGGCGGCGGCCTGGTAGGTCAGCGCGCGGGCCGCGGAGACCTTCATCGCCATGTCGGCCAGCATGAACTGCACGCCCTGGAAGTCGCCGATGGGCTTGCCGAACTGTTTGCGCTCCTGGACGTACCCCTTCGCGTAGTCCAGCGCGCCCTGGGCGATGCCGAGGGCCTGGGCGGCGATGGTGATACGGGTGTGGTCCAGGGTCTTCATCGCGGTCGCGAAGCCGGTGCCCTCGGCGCCGATCATGCGCTCGGCCGGGATCCGCACGTTGTCGAGGTAGACCTCGCGGGTGGGGGAGCCCTTGATGCCGAGCTTCTTCTCGGGGGCGCCGAAGGAGACGCCCTCGTCGCCCTTCTCGACCACGAAGGCGGAGATGCCCTTGGTGCGCTTCTCGGGGTCGGTGACGGCCATCACCGTGTAGTAGTCCGAGACGCCCGCGTTGGTGATCCAGCGCTTGACGCCGTTGAGGACGTACGAGTCGCCCTCCCGTACGGCCTTGGTCTTCATGCCGCCCGCGTCCGAACCGGCGTCGGGCTCGCTGAGGCAGTACGAGAACATGCCGTCGCCCTTGGCGAGCGGCGTGAGGTACTTCTTCTTCAGGTCGTCGGAGGCCGAGAGGATCACCGGGAGCGAGCCCAGCTTGTTCACCGCGGGGATCAGCGAGGACGAGCCGCAGACCCGGGCGACCTCCTCGATGACGATCACGGTGGCGAGCGCGTCGGCGCCCGCGCCCCCGTACTCCTCGGGGACGTGCACGGCGTGCAGGTCGTTCGCGGTGAGCGCGTCGAGGGCCTCCTGCGGGAAGCGGCCCTCCTCGTCCACCTCGGCGGCGTACGGAGCGATCTTCGCCTCGGCGAGCGCACGCACCGAGTCGCGGAGCATGTCGTGCTCCTCGGACGGCCGGTAGAGGTCGAAATCAGACGCCAAGGTGTCTCACTCCTCTGTGAGCGGGGGCTCGCTAATTACCGTTAAGTAACTCGATTTTAGTGGGCCGGAAGCGCATCGGGATACGTGAGGTTCACGACAGGGGAGGCCCCGTTATGCTCGCGGGCAGCGTTCTGCCTGGAGCAAGGAGCATCAGCATGGCCAGCTCGGCCTCGCCGAAGATCACCGTGATCGGCCTCGGATACCTCGGCGCCACGCACGCCGCCGCGATGGCGGAGCTGGGCTTCGAGGTGCTCGGCCTGGATGTGGTCCCGGAGAAGATCCGCCTGCTGGAGCAGGGCCGCGCGCCCATGTACGAACCGGGCCTGGACGACCTGCTCGGCGCCCATGTCGCGGGCGTCGAGGGCTCCAGCGGACGGCTCCGCTTCACGGACTCCTGGGCAGAGATCGGCGACTTCGGCGACGTCCACTTCGTCTGCGTGAACACCCCGCAGAAGCACGGCGAGTACGCCTGCGACATGAGCTACGTCGACTCCGCCATGGACTCCCTCGCCCCGCACCTGACGCGCCCCGCGCTCGTCGTCGGCAAGTCCACGGTCCCGGTCGGCAGCGCCGAGCGGCTCGCGGCCCGTATCGCGGAGCTGGCGCCCGCGGGCGCGGACGCCGAGCTGGCGTGGAACCCGGAGTTCCTGCGCGAGGGCTTCGCCGTCCAGGACACGCTGCACCCCGACCGGCTGGTCGCGGGCGTCCGCAGCGAGCGCGCCGAGCTGCTGCTGCGCGAGGTCTACGCCCGGCCGCTCGCGGAGGGCACGCCCTTCGTCGTCACCGACTTCCCGACGTCCGAGCTGGTCAAGACCTCCGCGAACTCCTTCCTCGCCACCAAGATCTCCTTCATCAACGCGATGGCCGAGGTCTGCGAGGCCGCGGGCGGCGACGTCGTGAAGCTCGCCGAGGCCATCGGGTACGACGACCGGATCGGCAAGAAGTTCCTGCGCGCCGGCATCGGCTTCGGCGGCGGCTGCCTGCCCAAGGACATCCGCGCCTTCATGGCCCGCGCGGGCGAGCTGGGCGCCTCCGAGGCGCTGACGTTCCTGCGCGAGGTCGACTCGATCAACATGCGGCGCCGGGCCCAGATGGTCGAGCTGACCCGGGACGCGGTCGGCGGCACCCTGCTGGGCAAGCGCGTCGGGGTCCTCGGCGCGACCTTCAAGCCCGACTCCGACGACGTCCGCGACTCCCCGGCGCTCAACGTCGCGGGCCAGCTCCACCTCCAGGGCGCCCAGGTCACGGTCTACGACCCGAAGGGCATGGCGAACGCCCGCGCGATCTTCCCGACCCTGGGATACGCCGACAGCGCGCTGGAGGCCGTCCGGGGCGCCGACATCGTGCTGCACCTGACGGAGTGGCGGGAGTTCAAGGAGCTGGACCCCGCGGCCCTCGGCGAGGCCGTCACCCGCCGCCACGTCCTGGACGGGCGCAACACCCTGGACCCCGAGGTCTGGCGCAAGGCGGGCTGGACCTTCCGCGCGCTGGGGCGCCCGACGGCGTAGCTGCCGACGGCGTGGGGCCGCGTAGCGTTTGAGGGGCCGGGCTCCGGCAACCCGGGGCCCGCGCTTGTCCCGTGCCGCAGACGGAAGGAGCACCATGGCCCTCGTCACCATGGGCGTCACCGTGCTGGACTGCCCCGATCCCCGCCGGCTCGCCGAGTTCTACGCGGGCGTGCTCGGCTGGCGGATCCTCGACGACCGTTCGGACAGCGCGTGGGTGGAGGTCGGCGACCCCACGGGCGCCCGGCGCCTCGCCTTCCAGGAGTCGCCCGGCTACATCCCGCCGGAGTGGCCGAGCCTGGAGCACGCGCAGCAGCTCCACCTCGACTTCGACGTGCCCGTGGACCGCTGGGACGAGGCCGAGCGCGAGGTCACGGACGCGGGCGCGCGGCTCGTCCAGAGCGACGAGGGCAAGCGCGACTTCCGCGTCTACCTCGACCCGGCGGGCCACCCCTTCTGCCTCTGCGCGAAGTGAGCCGAGCACGCGAGAGGGCGCCCGCACACGGTGTGTGCGGGCGCCCTCGTCGGTGGCCCTGGTCGGTGGCCCTCGGCGGGAATCAGCGGTCCGAGGTGACGGTCACCTTCTCGCCGTTGTTCATCTGCTCGACGAGCTTCTTGACCTTGGGCTTGTCCCAGGCCAGGTTGCCGCCCGGGGCCGGGCCCGCGATCGGCATGTTCATGGACTTGCCGTCGCCGCCGGAGACGCCCTT
This sequence comes from Streptomyces albiaxialis, assembly GCF_039530985.1. Classification (NCBI taxonomy): domain Bacteria; kingdom Bacillati; phylum Actinomycetota; class Actinomycetes; order Kitasatosporales; family Streptomycetaceae; genus Streptomyces; species Streptomyces albiaxialis. The sequence continues at coordinate 37,911 of NZ_BAAAPE010000001.1, read as the reverse complement.
CATCGCCCAGAACATCCGCGCGACGTTCCAGAGGCTCATGTCCTTGTCGACCTTGAGCGTGTCCAGGCCCGCGCCCATCGTCGGGTAGAGCCGGAAGGGGTTGAGGACGGTCCAGGGCGTGGCCACCTGGTTGGCCAGCGCGGAGAGGAACTTCTGCTGGTTCTTCGTCCGGTCCAGGTCGCTGCCCTTGAGCGCGTACCGCGTCCGTACGAACGCCAGCGCGTCCTTGCCGTCGAGGGTCTGCTTGCCCTTCTTGAGGTCCGCGCCGGACTTCTCGTCCTTGATGTCCTGCGGGATGTCCATCTCGACGCCGCCGACCGAGTCGACGATCTTCGCGAAGCCGCCGAAGCCGATCTCCGCGTAGTGGTCGATGCGCAGCCCGGTGTTGGCCTCGACGGTACGGACGAGCAGCTCGGGGCCGTCCTGCGAGTAGGCGGCGTTGATCTTGATGTGCTTGCCGGTCGCCGGGTACTTCTTGCCGGACTCGGAGCCGGTGAAGGAGGGCAGGACCACGTCCGAGTCCCGGGGCAGCGAGACCATCGTGTTCCCGCTGTCGCCCACGTGCAGGATCATGATCGAGTCGGTGCGGCCCTCGTCGGTGGGCCCGCCCGTGTGGAGCTTGTTCCGCTCCTCCTTGGACATGCCCTCGCGGCTGTCGGAGCCGACGATCAGGTAGTTCGTGCCGTCGCCGCCGTCGGGGCGGTTCTCGACGATGCTGAGATCGACCTCGCGGCGCAGCTTGGAGTCGGCCCAGAAGTACGTGCCGATCGACCAGGCCAGCACGACCACGACGAGCGTGATCACGCCCCACTTGATGCGGCGCCGCCAGTTCGGGCGGGGGCGGTCGTCGTAGCCGTCGTACCCGTCGTCGTCACCGCCGCGTCCGCCGCCGTAGACCTGGCCGGTGTTGTAGCCCGAGTCGTAGCCGCCCTGCTCGTTGTACCCCTGGCCGTAGCCGTCCTGGCCGTAGCCCTGCTGTCCGGGGCCTCTGGACTGCTGGGGGACTCCGGGATTTTGTGTATGGGGCATGACACGCGTGGGGTCCGGGTTGGACGCTCCGCTGCCGCGTCCTTGCCGGCCCTGGGGGTGGTCGGTCCAACCGTCGGGCCACTGATTCATGGGGGAAGTCTGCCTCTCCCGCGCCACCCCCATACAGGGCGGGTACCACTTCGGGCAGAGGCTGTAGCAGTTCTGATGCAAATACTCGGGTCCGAGTCGGACGATCTCGCCGCATATGGTGGTGGACATGACGCACCAGGCCACTACGGCGGACGACACCCTTCCGGGCAAGCCGACCGCCGCATCGCGCACGACCCTGTCGCACATCATGACGGTCAACGACACCAACCTGCTCGGCACCGTGCACGGCGGCGTGATCATGAAACTGGCCGACGACGCCGCGGGCGCCGTCGCGGGCCGCCACTCCGAGGGCCCGGCCGTGACGGCCTCCATGGACGAGATGGCCTTCCTGGAGCCGGTCCGCGTGGGCGACCTCGTCCATGTGAAGGCGCAGGTCAACTGGACGGGCCGCACCTCCATGGAGGTCGGCGTCCGCGTCATGGCCGAGCGGTGGAACGAGTCGACGCCCGCGACCCAGGTCGGCTCCGCCTATCTCGTCTTCGCCGCGATCGACGAGAACGGCAAGCCCCGCACCGTCCCGCCGGTCGTCCCGGAGACGGAGCAGGACCGCCGCCGCTACCAGGAGGCCCAGATCCGCCGCACCCACCGCCTGGCCCGCCGCCGCGCGATCAAGGAACTCCGCGCCCAGCGCTGACCTCCCGGCGCCGCCCCCTCGCCCTTCCGGCGCGGTCCCGTGCCCGGCATCCGTGCCGCTGCAGCGGGTGCCCCTCGCGGTGCGTCGCGGCCCGAAGCCGTGCCGTGGCCGGGTGTGCCCACGCGACGGAGCCGCATCACAGGCACAGGCCCGCGCTCCTTCGGGCGCGACCCCGGCGGCGCCCTGTCAGCCGCAGCCCACCTTGTCCCCCGTCACCGGGGACCCCTCCTTGCCCGCGAGGGCGTTCACGCGCACGGGGCGGACCTGCTGGTCCGGGTCGGCGACCGTGACGTGCATCTGGGGGCCCTGGCCCTCCTCCTTCACCAGGTCCGCGCCGGGGAGCGCGGCGGCCAGGGAGCGTGCCGAGCGGTCCCACTCCGGGTCGTACGTGATCGTCGTACGGCCCGGGCGGGCCTTGTCCGCGTTGCCGGGGGCCCCGTCCGTGGCGAAGCCCGTCTTGTGCAGCTCCTTGTCGAGGCGGCTGCCGAGCCCCTTCTCGTCGGTGCCGTTCTCGATCTTGACGCGGATGTCGCGCGGGGCGACCTCGACCCGGGCCGGGCCCTTGCCCTTCGGCTTCCGTACGGCCAGGGGGCGGTCCTCGCGCAGGGCCGTGAAGAGCTTGTCCGCCTTCTCGCGGTCCCACTTCACCGTCGAGCCCAGCCCCGGCACCTGGTGGCCCGGGTCGCCGACCGGGACCGAGGCGAACTCCGAGGAGGCCGGGGTGAAGCCCCGCATCGCCTGGCCGAGCGCCATCATCTGATCGCTGCCGAAGCCGTGGTCGGCGCGTACGGAGCCCAGCAGGGTCGAGGCGACCCGGTTGAACTTCACCGGGTTCATCAGGACCCCGCTGTCCGTCGCCCTGGAGATCACGGAGGCCAGGAAGCGCTGCTGCCGCTTCATCCGGCCCAGGTCCGAGTCCCCGTCGAGATGGCGGGCCCGCACGTACTGGAGGGCCTCACCGCCGTTCAGCCGCGAGGTGCCCTTGGGCAGGTCGAGGCCCGAGTAGCTGTCCTTGAGCGGCTTGCGGGTGCACACCTCGACCCCGCCCAGCACGTCGACGGTGCTCATGAAGCTGGTGAAGTCGACCTCCAGATAGTGGTCGACCCGCACCTGTGTCAGCTTCTCCACGGCCCGTACGGTCAGTCCCGGGCCGCCCAGGGTGTAGGCCGAGTTGAGCTTGGCGGCCCGCGGCCCGCGGCGCTTGCCGGTGGTCCGGTCCTTGTGCGCGGGCAGCTTCGTGTACGTGTCGCGGGGCAGGCTCACGACGCTGGCGCGCTTCCGGTCGGACGAGAGGTGCACCAGCATCATCGTGTCCGTGCAGTCGCAGGCCGAGCCGCCCAGGTTGTACTTGTCCTTCATCTTCTCGGAGAGCTGGTCGCGCCGGTCGGTGCCGACGACGAGGATGTTCGCGCCGTCCCCGCCCTCGGGCCGGTCGGTGAGCCCGTGGAAGGGGTCCACGCGGCGCACGTCCGCGTTCAGGCCGGTGACCATGGCGTGCCCGACGCCGCTCGCGGTCAGCAGCAGCGCCGAGGTGCCCGTCGCGATCCGCAGCCCCCAGCGGGGCCGCCGCGCGGGCGGTCTTCCGCTGCCCGCGCCGCCTCGTCGGCGCCCGGTGCGGGGCGCGGCTCCGGAGGGGCGGGGGGACTGTGCGCTGACGGGCAAGGGACGACACCTTCACGGAAGAGGGGTGGCGGACCGTTCCGTCCGGCCACCTGGGGGCACGGTCTTCGCACGGTAGGTCCGTACGATCTCCGGATCGCGGCCCCACGCCGCCGCGCGTTCGGCGGGCACTCGGCCGGTGCGGGCCGTTCCCCCGTTCGCGGTAACGTGAGCGCGTGACTCAGGACGCCTCACTTCCCGCCGTTTCCGTGATCATGCCTGTCCTCAACGAGGAGCGGCATTTGCGCAGCTCTGTCCAGCACATCCTGGAACAGGAGTACGGCGGGGAGATGGAGGTCGTGATCGCCCTCGGCCCCTCCGACGACCGTACGGACGAGATCGCGGCCGAGCTGGTGGCGGAGGACCCGAGGGTGCACACCGTGCCCAACCCGACGGGCCGCACCCCCGCCGGGCTGAACGCGGCGATCAAGGCGTCCCGGCACCCCGTCGTCGTCCGCGTCGACGGCCACGGCATGCTCTCGCCCGACTACATCGCGACCGCCGTCCGGCTGCTGGAGGAGACGGGCGCGGCGAACGTGGGCGGCCTCATGTTCGCCGAGGGGGAGAACGCCTGGGAGGACGCGGTCGCCGCCGCCATGACGTCGAAGATCGGCGTCGGCAACGCGGCCTTCCACACCGGCGGCGAGGCCGGCGAGGCCGAGACCGTCTACCTCGGGGTCTTCCGCCGCGACGTCCTGGAGCAGCAGGGCGGGTACAACGAGGAGTTCATCCGCGCCCAGGACTGGGAGCTGAACTTCCGCATCCGCGGCGCGGGCGGCCTCGTCTGGTTCTCGCCCGAGCTGCGGGTCTCGTACCGGCCGCGGCCCAGCGTCCGCGCGCTCGCCAAGCAGTACCGGAACTACGGGCGCTGGCGGCACGTCGTCGCGCGCTACCACTCCGGCTCGATCAACCTGCGCTATCTCGCGCCCCCGACCGCCGTCTGCGCGATCGCCGCGGGCGTGGTGGTCGGCGCCGCGGTGACGCCCTGGGGCTTCGTCGTGCCGGGCGGCTATCTGGCGGCGATCGTCGCCGGCTCGCTGCCCGCGGGCAAGGGGCTGCCGCTCAAGGCGCGGGCCCAGATCCCGGTCGCGCTGGCGACCATGCACATGACGTGGGGCTGGGGCTTCCTGACGAGCCCCCGGAAGCTGGCGAAGAAGGTCATCGCCAGCCGACGGGAGCCCGTCCACCAGAGCTAGCCCCTTCCCGGCGCATCCCGGTTGCCCTCACCTCGGGCTGAACAGGGGCTGCCCCTGTCCGTGCGCCGCAGCCTGCGACGAGCAGGAGGGGGCACCCTCTGCCCAGCCCTGAGCAGAGGGTGACCATGAATCGGCGGCGCGGCGTGGTCACCAGGTGTAGTTCGGGTTCACCTTCATGCACGCCTTCTTGTTCTCGCCGTTGAGGGCGTCCGCGCTGTCCGGTGCCTTGTTGTCGTCCTTGCCGCCCTTGCCGTGACCTCCGGCGTTCTTCGGGTAGCCGTCGCTCTCGCGCCAGTCGGCGCCGACCACCAGGGTGACCTCCTGGGCCGCCGAGGAGTGCTTGACCAGCCGCTCGGGGACGCCCAGCGCCTTGGCGACGGCCAGCGCGTCGCCGCGCTGCTTCTCGCTCGGGTAGCTGATCGTCGTGTCCGCCTGGGACTTGGGCGTCTGGTCGGCCGTCGCCTGCTCGTAGCCCTTCTGCGCGAGCGCGTTGGCGATGACGCTGGCCCGGCCGGAGACGGGCGGCTGGAGCGCGGTGCCGGTGCCGTTCATCACGCGTACGGGGATCTCGCCCTTGGGCTGTGAGGGCTCGGTCGGCTGGGCCTTCTTACTGGCCTCGGCCTTCTTCTTGTCCTTGCCGTCCAGCGCGATGTCGTTCCGTACGAGCGAGAAGATCTTGTCCGCGTCGCCCTTCTTGGGCACCACGTAGTCGCCGGAGTACTCCCAGGGCATGGTGGCCATGGTGATGCGCTTGGTGGGGACGCGCTTGAGGTCGTTGCCCAGGTCGTAGAGCTTCTTGACCGAGCCGAGGCCGTCGTCGACCGTGAGCGCCTCGGTGGCGGCCTCGGCGAGGTCCTTCATCTTGCCGGGGTCGGTCAGCTTCGTGCCCGCCTTGAGCTGGCGCACCATCGAGTTCATGTACATGTGCTGCGCCTTGGCGCGGCCGATGTCCGTACCGTCGCCGAAGCCGTGCCGGGTGCGCAGCCAGCTCAGGGCCATCTCGCCCTTGATGGTCGACTCGCCCTTCTTGAGCTTCAGGTGCGATTTGGGGTCGCTCACGTTCTGGTTGACGCAGACCGGGACGCCGCCGACCGCGTCGGCCATGGAGACCACGCCCGAGAAGTCGATCATCATGAAGTGGTCGATCGGGACGCCGGTCATCTCCTCCCACGTCGCGACGGTGCAGCCGGGACCGCCGTGCTGGAGGCTGGTGTTGATCTTGTCTGAGGTCTTCGCGTAGACCTTGCCGTCGTCCGAGTCCGTGCACTTGGGGATCGTCGTCTTGGTGTCCCGGGGCACGGAGATGACCGACATGTTGCTGCGGTCGGCCGAGACGTGGAGCAGCATCTGGACGTCGGCGAGGGGCTTGCGGGTCGCGTCGCCCTTCGAGCCGCCGAGCCGGACGTTCTCCTTCGACGCGCGGGAGTCGGAGCCCAGCAGCAGGATGTTGAGGGGCGTCTGCCCGGCCGCGTTGGGGTCCGACTTGTCGAGCTTGTTGTCGCCGAGGTTGAGCGCGTCCTTGCCGAGGTTCCCGTTGAGGTGCTGGTAGTAGAGGTAGCCCGCCGCCGCGGTGCCGAGTATCAGCACCGCGAGGAATATCGCGAACCAGCGCAGGACTCGTCGCTTGCGCCGGGGGCGTACCTCCTCGTCCACCGCGTCGTGGTCGCGGGGCCCGCCGGGGCCGGCGCCCGGACGGGCCTGGCGGAGCTGACGGGTCGGCCGGTCCTCGTACAGGCTGTCGTCCCAGCCGCGGTCGGCGGCCGAGGGCGCGCCCCTGCGCGCCCGTCGGCCACGGGTGTTGTTCTGCCGCACGGGACCTCCCCGTTCTGATCAGGCGATGCTTCCCCATGATCGCCTGGCGGGACGGTCATGAGGGGTCGGAGTCACTTTGCACACACATTTTTGTCGTCCGCGTTGACTTTCTGCACTCCTTCCGGAGCCTTGTCCGGTGCGCCGACGGGCTCGCCCGCTCCGGTGTAGTCCCTGCCCAGCGTCAGCGTCATGGCGGTGCCCGCGCCCGAGCCGTCCGCCGACTTCTTCAGCGCCGAGGGCGGCAGCCCCATGATGTCCGCCAGCCGCGCGGCCTGCCCGACCTGCGAGGGCACGTACTCCAGGCGGGTCTTGGGGAGTTGGGCGGCGTTGCCCTTGATGGCCGCCTCGCCGACGCCCTTGTCGTTCTGGAGCCACAGGGCGGTCTCGCGGGCCGCTCCCGCGAGGCCTCCGCCGTTCCAGACCTGGACGCGGACCTCGGACGCCGGGGCCTTCTTGGCCTTGCTGGCGGCCACCTTCCGCTTCTTCTGCTCCTGCTTCACCTTGGTCATCGACTTGTCGTCCCTGACCATCTTGAAGAGGGGAGCGGCCTTCCTCTTGTCGAGGACGACCGTCGCGGGATCGTTCGGGTTGTCCAGCACGGGCACCGTCGCGAAGGTGATGTTCTCGATGTTCACCCGCTTCAGGTCCTGCGCCATGTCGGTGAGCTTCTTGACGCTCCCGATGCCGGTGTCGACGGTGAGGGCCTTCGTCGCCGCGTTGCCGAGCTTGAACAGCTTCGACGGATTGCTGAGCGTGTCCCCGGACTTCATCTTCCGGATCATGGAGCTGAGGAACTGCTGCTGGAGCTTGATCCGGCTCAGGTCGCTGCCGAAGCCCACCGAGTGCCGCGTACGGACGAACGCGAGGGCCTTCTCGCCCGCGATCGTGTGCTTCCCGGCCTTGAGCTTGAGGTGCGACTTGGGGTCGTTGATGTCCTTGGCCGTGCAGACCTCGACGCCGCCGACCGCGCTGGACAGCTCCTTGACGGCGTTGAAGTCCGCCATCATGAAGTGGTTGATCTTGATGCCCATCAGCTTCTCGACCGTGCGCCAGGTGCACCCCGGGTCGCGCTCGTTCTGGCCGAGGCTGGTGTTGAAGCGCGCGTTGGTCTCGCCGCGGATCGTCTTGGTCGAACCGTCCTCCTGCTTGGTCGGGCAGTTCGGGATGTCCGTGATCATGTCGCGCGGGATGGAGAGCGCCGTCGCGTTCGTCCGGTCCTCGGAGACATGGAAGAGGAACGTCGTGTCCGCGTGGCCGACGCTGCCGTTGTCCCCGTAGCCGGTGTTGCCCTTGCCCTCGCGGGCGTCGGTGCCGATCACCAGGATGTTCACCGGCCCGTCGGTGACGGCGGAGTTGTTCATGCCGACGTCGACCTTGTTGATGTTCCCGTTGAAGTGCTGGTACAGGAAGTAGCCGGTCGCGCAGCCCGCGATCAGCAGCACGCACACCGTGCCGCCGCCCCAGCGCAGCGCCTTCTGCTTCCCGGACAGCCGCGGCTTGGCCTTCCGCCGCCCGTGCCCGTGGCCGCGGCCGCGGCCTCCGGAGCCCCCGGAGCCGCGCTGCGAGGGGAGCCGGGCCTCGCCCCGGCTCTCGCCGCGGGAGCCGTGGTCCTCCCGGCCCTCCGTACGCGATCGTCTCTGGCGCGGCGCTGCGGGTCGGCGGGTGCCGTACGACTTCGGGGAGTCGTCGGCGACGGGGTTCAGTCGCAGCTCGTAGCTGCCGGTGTTCGGGTCGAACACCCACTGATCCGCGGGATCGACATCTCCCGCGTGCCCACGGCCTTGCGCGTCCACGATTGCGTAAGTCCTCCCATGCTGCGTCATTCCCGGGGCCCGTGGCCGACCAGGGAGGCCAGACCCGGCCTCGCGAGGCGGAATCCCGGAAACCCGCTGCCGCCGCCCCGGGGCCGACCGGAGCGCTCACACTATCCGGCAGGTTCGGCGAGTAGCGACGTCGGTGACAAATTCCACGCGGCCAGAAACGGTCAATTCGCCGCATTCTCAGCCTCGTTCGCGGCGCAGATGTCTCGTGCCGCAGTGGTCCCCCGGTAGGAGGGGCCCGAGTCCCTCTTCCCGCCGTCCCCGTCCCCCGGTTTCTTCGCGTCGTCCCGCGCCGACTCCGCGTCCGCGGCACGGTCGTCACCGGACCCGACGCGCACCGGACGGTCGTGCCGCAGCCGGGTGAACAACTGGTCCGCCTCCGGCTGCACGAGCTGGTCGCGGTTTCTGTCCAGTTCGTACGACTGTCTGGGCACCGTAAGAAAGCGCACCTTCTCTTCGGGGATATCGCGCACGGCCCGCACGAGTTCGTAAAGCTCCTTGAGGGAATCCAGCCCGGAATCGGCGGTGAGTGCCGAGGTCGCCGCGTCGAGGACCGGATAGACCTTGGTCGGATTCAGCAGTACACCGTTCCCGCGCACCTTCTTCACGAGCGAACCCATGAATTGCTGCTGCCGGTCGATACGGTCGGTGTCGCTGCCGTCGCCGATGCCGTGCCGTGCCCTGACGTAGCCGAGCGCGTCCTCGCCGTGCAGGGTCTGCCGCCCTGCCGGGAGGTCGAGCTTCGCGTCGCGGTCGCGCACGGACTCCGGCAGGCACACCTCGACGCCGTCGACCGCGTCCACCAGCTTCTTGAAGCCGCGGAAGTCCACGACGAGGTGGTGGTCTATCCGGATGTCGGTCATCTTCTCGACGGTCCGGATCGTGCACGCGGTGCCGCCGAACTGGTACGCCCAGTTGAACTGCGCGAACTGCTCGCGCGTGCGCTTCCCGTCCTTCGTGGTGCAGCGCGGGATGTCCGCCATCAGGTCGCGCGGCAGGGAGACCCCGGTCGCGCTCTGCCGGTCGGCCGCGATGTGCAGCAGGATCGCGGTGTCCGCGCGCTCGGTGCCCTCGTCGCGCCCGTACTTGCCGTTGCCGTCGCCCCGGTTGTCGGAGCCGAGGATCAGGATGTTCTGGGCCGTGCCCTCTATCGGGACGGGGCGCTCGTCCTCGTACCGGGCCAGCTCGTCCGCCGTGTCCTCGTCCGTACGGATGTTGCCGTCGAGCTTCTGGAAGAGCGACCACCCGACCCCGGCGGCGGCCAGGACCAGCACCGAGACCCCCAGCGCCGCCCAGCGCAGCCAGCGCCGGCGGCGGCGCGGGGCGGCTGAGGGGTCGGTACCGGAATCGTCGGTGGTGCCCGGGTCGGTCACGGCTGCGTCATCCCTCACGAACTCGACGGCGGCTAGGCGTACAGGCGTGCGGGTGCGCCGGTCACGTAGACAGACGTCCGAATCGCGCGCAAGGTTGTACGCACTGCCGATCATGAGGTCGGGCCCGGGGCCCGGCCACCGTCAGTCGGCGGTGTGGGTGATGCGCTCGCTCTCCTTGCGCTTGTCGAGGGACGCGGCGTCGAGCTGCCCGAGCCGGGGCGCGAGGACGACCGAGGCACCGGCCGCCAGCGGGGCCAGCAGACCCGGGCCGAGCCCCTCCCAGGTGTCGTACGGCAGCGCCGAGAGCACCCGCGAGCCCGGCGTCAGCCCCAGCTCCCCGGCCTCGGCCCGCGCCCGCTCGACGACCTGCGATCCCGTCAGCTCCTCACGGCCGTTGGCGCCGGGAGGGCCCGCCGGCCCGTCCGCCGCGAGCGCGAGCGCCTCCGGGTCCACGGGCGCGTACGGCGTGAACTGGTCGCCCTGTCCGGGGACCTCGACCGCGTAGTCCATGAATCCCTCGGGCGGCTGCGGGAAGCGCGCCCCCATCGGCCGCAGGCTCAGCGCGATCCGCTCGCCCCGGCAGGCGCGGGCCGCCTCCAGGGTGTCCGGGCCGCTGACGACGAGGTCGGCTCCCGCGGGATCGCCCTGGACGTCGGCGACGACCCCCGTCGACGCGCAGGCCAGCAGCCAGACAGCCGTCTGCCAGTGCGCGGGGAGCAGCAGCACGAGCCGGTCGCCCGGCTCGGCGGACAGCTCGTCCTGGAGCAGATTCGCGGTCTTCGCCACCCAATTGGCGAAGGTGGCGACGGAGAGTTCGACGCGCTCTCCCGTCGCGTCGTCGTAATAGGTCACCAGCGGGCGCGCGGGGTCGGCGGCCAGCGCCGTACGCAGCAGGTCGGCGGGGGTGCGGTCGGTGGCGTTCATCCGCGCAAGCGTACGCCGCACCCCGCGTGGCGGGGCGTCAGCGCCGGGGCGGGGGAGGGGGCTGAGGGGGCGTGAGACCCCGTACCGGAAAATCCTGAATAGACAGGAATCGTCCTATATGCGCACGATCATGACATGCGTGCACACCTTGCAACCTCGCTCGGAGTCGTAGGCGCGGCGGCCCTGCTGCTGCCCCTCGTTCCTCACGTGGACGGCCTCGCCGGAGGCCCGGCGGGCGACGGCGCGCCCCCGGAGCCGGCGCGCGGCGCGGCGCGCGCGTCGTCGGCCCCCGGCGGCACCGCCGCCTCGGCCCGCCCCGCCGGTGCCGGTGCCGGTGACACCCAACTCGCGGGCAGCACCCAGTCGCTGCCCTTCCTCGCGCCGGAGACCGGCTCCCGCGGCCACGCGGGCGGCCGGGCGGAACGCGGCCTCGCGGTGGCGGCGCGGGAGGTACGCCCGTACGCGCTGCTCGGTGTCGTGTGGGAACGCGCGGACGCCGAGCTGCACGGGCGCGTCCAGGTGCGTACGCGCGATGCCCGGAGCGGCGAGTGGACCGGGTGGCGCGAGCTGGAGTCCCACCCGGGCGACGCACCCGGGGAGCCGAACGGCGGCCCGGACGGGGAGCGGGAGCGCGGCGCGACGGCCCCGTTGTGGGTCGGCGACTCCGACGCCGTACAGGCCCGCGTCGTCCCGGGCACGGACGGGAAGCTGCCGGAGGGCATGCGCCTGGAGCTGGTCGACCCGGGCCCGGACCCGGGCACGGGGTCCGAGCAGGGCATGCCGGGCACTCCGGGCACGCCCGGTGGTCCGGGCGGTCCGGGCACGCAGGCGACTCCGGGCACCCCGGGCACGGGGGCCGGGTCCGACGCCGACACCGGCATCCCCGCCTCGCCCGTCACCAGCGTGGCCGGGAGCCCGTACAGCGCGTCGGCCGGTGAGCTGCTGCTGCCCTCGGCACCCTCCACACCGCCCGCGACCCCCGCGACCCCGGCGACCCCCGCTCCGGCCGAGACCCCGGCGTGGTCGGCCCCGCCCACGTCCGCCGCCTCCCCGGCGTCCCCCGCCTCCCCCGCGTCCTCGGCGCCCCCGCGGACCTCGGAGCGCGAGGTGGCCGGGGCGCGTCCGCACGCGAGTGCGCGTCCCCGGATCGTCACGCGCAAGGGATGGGGCGCCGACGAGCGGCTGCGCGAGTCCGGCTTCTCCTACACCCGCACCGTGAAGGCGGCCTTCGTCCACCACACGGCGATGAGCAACAAGTACCGCTGCTCGCAGGCTCCCTCGATCATCCGGAGCATCTACCGCTACCACGTCAAGAGCAGCAAGTGGCGGGACATCGGCTACAACTTCCTCGTCGACAAGTGCGGAACGATCTACGAAGGCCGCGCCGGAGGTGTGGCCAAGGCGGTCATGGGAGCCCACACTTACGGTTTCAACAGCAACAGCACGGGCATCGCCGTCATCGGTTCGTTCGGCAGCACCCGCCCGCCCGCCCCGGTCGTGAACGCCCTCTCCCGGCTCTCCGCCTGGAAGCTCGGCCTGTACGGGGTGAACGCGCGCGGCAAGGTCACGCTGAAGTCCGGCGGCGGCACCTACAAGAAGGGAACGAGGGTCAAGCTCCACACCATCTCCGGCCACCGCGACGGCTTCAACACCGCGTGCCCCGGAGCCAAGCTCTACCGCAAGCTCGGTACGGTGCGTTCGGCCGCGGCCCGGTTGCAGGGGCGCTGAGCGCGCCCGCGCGGTGCCGGGCGGGCCCGCCCCGCACCGCGCGGAAGGGCCCCGCGGAGACCTGCCGGCTCCGTACGGGGCCCGTCGGCGAGGCCGATCGGGGCGTGGGTGGACGGCGATGGACGTCTGCATACACTGGCCGCCGCCATCCCGACGGGCTGGCTGGTGGACCCCGGCAGGAAGCAGAGACGACAGGTGACAGAAGCGATCCTTCTGGTCGGGGGCAAGGGCACCCGGCTCCGTCCACTGACAGTGAACACCCCCAAGCCCATGGTCCCCGCGGCCGGTGTGCCCTTCCTCACCCACCAGTTGGCACGGGCCCGTGCCGCCGGGGTCGACCACGTGGTGATGGCGACCTCGTATCTCGCCGAGGTCTTCGAGCCCTACTTCGGCGACGGCTCCCAGCTCGGCCTGCATCTGGAGTACGTGACGGAGGAGGAGCCCCTCGGCACGGGCGGCGCCATCCGGAACGTCGCCTCCCGCCTCCACTCGCGCCCCGACGAGCCCGTCCTGATCTTCAACGGGGACATCCTCTCGGGCCTCGACATCCGGGCCCTCGTCTCCGAGCACGAGGCGGCGGGCGCGGACGTCTCCCTCCATCTGACGCGGGTCACCGATCCGCGCGCCTTCGGGCTGGTCCCCACGGACGGCGCGGGCCGGGTCACGGCGTTCCTGGAGAAGCCGCAGACGCCCGAGGAGATCGTCACCGACCAGATCAACGCGGGCGCGTACGTCTTCAACCGCTCCGTGATCGACACGATCCCCGCGGGCCGCCCCGTCTCCGTCGAGCGCGAGACGTTCCCCGGGCTGCTCGCCGCCGGGGCCCATCTGCACGGCATGGTCGACTCCACGTACTGGCTCGACCTCGGCACCCCGCAGTCCTTCGTCCGCGGCTCCGCCGACCTCGTCCTGGGCCGCGCCCCCTCGCCCGCCGTGCCCGGCAGATGCGGGGAGCGGCTGATCCTGGAGTCGGCCGAGGTCGCCGACGACGCCAAGCTGACGGGCGGCTCGGTCGCGGGCGCGCGCGCCGCGGTCGGCTCCGGCGCCCGTATCGACGGCAGCGCGCTGCTGGACGGCGCCGTCATCGCGCCCGGCGCCCGTATCCGCGACTCGCTGATCGGCGCGGGCGCCCGCATCGGCGCCCACACGGTGCTCGACGGCGCGGTCATCGGCGACGGCGCGGTGATCGGCGAGGGCAACGAACTCCGCGGCGGCATACGCGTCTGGTGCGACGCCCGCATCCCGGCCGGCGCCGTCCGCTTCTCCTCCGACCAGTGACGGAGGGCGAAGGAAGAGGCCCCCGGACCGCTGTCGGTCCGGGGGCCTAGTCTTGCGCGGGTGTCCCTCACCCGCACCTGGACCCCACCGGGCCCGTACGACCTCGGCGGCAATCTGCGCGTGCTGCAGCGCGGCCCGTACGACCCGACGTACCGCCGGGAGGGCGGCGAGGTCTGGCGCGGCACCCGCACCCCGGACGGACCGGCGGCGCTGCGGCTGCGCGCGGAGCCCGGCGCGGGAGCGGTGCGGGGCGAGGCGTGGGGCCCCGGCGCCGGATGGGCGCTCGACCGGCTGCCCGCGCTGCTCGGCGCCGACGACGAGCCGGAGGCGTTCACCGCGCACCACGGCCTGGTCCGCGAGGCCCGGCGCCGCCACCCCGGGCTGCGGCTGATCCGTACGGGCCGCGTCCTGGAGTCGCTGATCCCCTCGGTGCTGGAGCAGAAGATCACCACCGAGGAGGCGTACCGCGCGTGGCGCCGTCTCGTGCGCCGCTTCGGTGAGCGCGCGCCGGGCCCGCACCCCGACCTGTGGGTGATGCCCGCGCCCCGGGACTGGGTCCGCGTCCCCTCCTGGGAGTGGCACCGCGCGGGCGTCGACCAGAAGCGCTCCTCGGCGGTCCTCCGCGCCGTCCAGCGCGCGAGCCGCATGGAGGAGGCCGCGCACATGACACCGGACGCCGCGCTGGCCCGGCTCCAGGCGATCCCCGGCATCGGCCCCTGGACGGCGGCCGAGACCCTCCAGCGCAGCAACGGCGCCCCGGACGCCGTCACGGTCGGCGACCTCCACCTGCCGCGCATCGTCACCTACACGCTCACGGGCGAGCGGAACGGGGACGACGCCCGGATGCTGGAGCTGCTCGCCCCCTACGAGGGCCAGCGGCACCGCGCCTCGCGGCTGATCAGCCTCGCGGGACGCGTCCCGCCGCGCCGCGAGCCCAAGCGCCCGATCGGGAACATCGCCCCGCTCTGAGAGTCCTCGGCGGGCCCCTCCGCGAGCCCCTCACCGGGCCCCTCCGCGAGCCCTTCAGCGGGTGACGACGAACGCGGAGGCGTCGCGCGGCGGCCTCGCCCTCGGCGCGCCCGCCGCGTGCCCGACGGCGACGGCGCCCATCGGGTCCCAGTCGCCGGGCAGCTCCAGCACGTCCCGTACGACGTCCCGGCAGAACATCGTCGAGGACACCCAGGCCGAGCCCAGCCGCTCACCGGCGAGGGCGACGAGGAAGTTCTGGATCCCGGCGCCGTTGGCGACGACGAACATCTCCCGCTCGGCACCGGCCCGCCGCGCGTCCGGATATGCGTGCGAACCGTCCATGACGAGGCACGGGACGACGAGGTACGGCGCGTTCCGCAGCACGTCCCCGCGGCGCACCCGCTTGGCGATGCTCTGCTCGCTCTTGCCGTCCCGCCGCAGGTCCGCGATCCACTGCTCCCGCATCGCGTCGAGCAGCCGCGTCCGCGACTCCTCGGTCTCCAGCAGCACGAAGCGCCAGGGGGTCGTGTGGTGCGGCGCGGGCGCCGTCACGGCCGAGGCCACGGCCCGCCGCACCGCGTCCCCGTCGACCGGGTCGTCCGTGAACTCCCGTACGGTCCGGCGCAGCGCCACCGCTTCCCGTACGGCCTCCGAGGTGCCGAGGCGGAACATGTCGCTGGCCGCGTCCCGCACCAGCGCACGGGCGGAGACCTCGGGCCCGTCGTCGAGATGGCGGCCCAGCCCGCGCACGACCGCGACGGGCAGTCCGGCGGCCTTGCCCTTCACCAGCTCACCGGCGGCGGCCAGTTCGTCCCCGACGGCCGTGACGGTCACGCCGAGCTGATTGCCGAACGAGTCCACGCCGCCGCGCAGGTCCTCCAGCACGCGCACCCCGGCCGCGCCGATGGCGACATCGGTCTGCCCCGTGCGCCAGGGACGCCCGAACGTGTCCGTGACGACGACGCCGACGTCCACGCCGAGCGTGTCCGCGAGGCCCTCGCGGATCCGCCGCGCCGACAGGTCCGGGTCCTCGGGCAGCAGCAGAATCGTGCCCGCGGGGGTGTTCGAGGCGTCGACGCCCGCCGCCGCCATCACGAAACCGTGCCGGGACTCCACGATCCGCGCGGGCCCGCGCCGGGCCACCACGCGCACGGTCTCGGCGTCGATCGCGCCCTCGCGGTCCTCGGCCTGGACGACGCGGCCCTCGGCCTTGCTCACGATCTTCGAGGTCACGATCAGCACGTCGCCGTCGGCGAGGCCGGGCAGGTCCGGCGCCCCCGCCGCGTCCACGACGAGCTTCACCAGGTCGTCGCCGGGGCGCACCTCGGGCATGCCGGGCAGGGCCCAGACGCGGTACGCGGGGGACTCGGGGCCGGGGGCCGCGCTCACGCCCGTACCTCCTCGGCCAGCTCCAGCGCCTGCCGCGCCATCCGGGCGGTCGCCTCGGTGCCGGTCATCATCAGCGGCACGGCGCGGCAGCGGATCCCCGCCTCCTCGACGGAGGGCACGGAGTCCGCGTCGACCGTGTCCACGAGCCAGCCGTCGAGCAGCCCCGAGCCGTAATGCCGGGCGACGGCGGCGGCCGTGGTCTCGACGCCGACGGCGGCGAGCACCTTGTCGGCCATGCCGCGCACCGGCGCGTCCCCGACGACGGGGGAGAGGCCGACGACGGGCACGCCCGCGTCCGCGATGGCCTCCCGTATGCCGGGCACGGCGAGGATGGTGCCGACGCTCACGACCGGGTTGGACGGCGGGAAGAGGATGACGTCGGCCTCGGCGATGGCCTCCAGCACGCCGGGCCCGGGCTTGGCGGCGTCCGCGCCGACGGGGACGACGGCGTGCGCGTCGACGGAGGCGCGCAGCCGCACCCAGTACTCCTGGAAGTGCACGGCCTTGCGCCCCTCGGCCGCGTCGCCCGCGACGGAGTCGCCGAGATCAGCGGTGTCGATGAGGACGTGCGTCTCGACGCGGTCGTCCGTCATCGGCAGGATCCGCACGCCCGGCTGCCAGCGGGCGCACAGCGCCTCGGTGACCGCGCTGAGCGGATAGCCCGCGGCGATCATCTGCGTACGGACGATGTGGGTCGCGAAGTCGCGGTCCCCGAGCCCGAACCACTCGGGCCCCACGCCGTACGCCGCCAACTCCTCCTTCACCACGAAGGTCTCGTCGGCCCGGCCCCAACCCTGCTCCTCGTGGATACCGCCCCCCAGCGTGTACATGAGGGTGTCGAGATCGGGGCAGACCTTCAGCCCGAACAGGTGGATGTCGTCGCCCGTGTTCCCGATGACGGTGATCTCCGCGTCGGGCGCGGCGGACTTGAGCCCGCGGATGAAGCGGGCACCGCCGATGCCCCCGGCCAGAACCACAATGCGCTGCATGACGGACAGTCTCGCAGCCGGGGACCCCGCGCCGTCACCTGGCCACGGGATCGACACCGGCGTCCCGCGCGGCGGCCGGGCCCGCCGAGCAGTGCATCGGCATCTCGGTCAGGCCGGGGAAGTAGACGTGCACGCTCACGGCCGGTTCCAGACCGTCGTTGACCACTTCGTGCACGTATCCGGGTGCGAACACCCGTGTGGTGCCGGTGGGGAGCGTGCGCCGCGCGTCCCGCGAACGCTCGGTCAGCTCGCCGTCGAGCACGGCGAAGACGCCGGAGGAGGGGCCGTGGTCATGGACGCCGCTGCCCTGTCCCGGCAGCCAGCTCAGCAGCCAGACCTCGTACCCGGGCCCGGTGCGCAGCCGGTGGTACCAGCGCACCGTCGGGTCGTAGCGCACGAGCGGTTCCCAGCTCGCGCGGTCGGCGGCGATCGAACGGATGAGCCCGGCGAAGCCCGCGACCGTGGAGGGGTGCGCGGCGGGGGCCGGGAGGAGATGCGGGACGGCGAGCGGGTCGCCGGCGATTTCAACGTCGCTGTTCACGTACGGAGCGCTTCCGGGAGAGGAACGGGCGGACTGCCTGTGGTGGTGGCGCTGGATGAGGAGACGGAGACGAACCGCTCAACGACTCAACAGCAGCGACAGCTACAGCAGCGGCAACAGCGCTCGTGCTCCGTGACGGCTGAGAAGAGGCGCGCGCGGGAGAGCCCGCGGCGGGCCGTACGAGTCTCAGAGGTCACTGGCATACGAACAAGCAGAACGGGCCGGGGGCCCCGCTGTCAACCAGATGTCTGGTTTGAGCGTAATGTTTCACCGCATCCGGTTGCCGGTGGCGGCGAAAGGTTTGTGCTGGCGCTCACGGGAGAAATGGCGCAGCAGTGGCGCACGTAAACGTCGTTGTGCTTCTGTGATCGGACCGTGATCCAGGTCGCCTCCGCCCGAGAGGCGCGACGACGCCGCAGGTCACCGGGGCTCCCTCCGGAGCGAGACGGAGCGGTCGCTGTCCGTGCGCGGCTGTCGTGGTTTGTGGTGATTTGAACACTTACTGCGAAGGTTTGGTTCCGCCGAGTGAATAACGGGCTCAATAGCAGATCTCGGCTTGACTGGCCCGGATCGGCGCACTTGTAATTTCACCCGTGTCGTTCAAGTGAGTTCGATAACGACGGCATCACGGGGACGTAAAGACGGACGAGGGGCGCGCACATGACCGAGCTGTTCCAACAACTGCTGGTCGAAGAGGCGGACGAAGAGCTCGGCTGGCAGGAGCGCGCCCTGTGCGCGCAGACCGATCCCGAGTCGTTCTTCCCTGAGAAGGGTGGTTCCACCCGGGAGGCGAAAAAGGTCTGCCTCGCCTGCGAAGTCCGGTCGGAATGCCTCGAATACGCCCTGGCGAACGACGAACGTTTCGGTATTTGGGGCGGTCTGTCCGAGCGTGAACGTCGCCGCCTGAAGAAGGCCGCTGTGTGACGTAGCGGCGTGACATCGCGGCCACGGGGTCCTTGCCCGGACCAGCGGGGACAGTTGTACGGAGGCGGCGGACGGGCGGCAACGAGCCGTTAGTGTGGGGCCGGTCAAAAGCGCGGGACCCCGATCGGGGCGTGCGCGCACCGCAGTCCGACGCAGTCCGATACAGCTTCTTACGAGGGCTCTCCGGGGGCTTGCAGCCTCGTGCGGCCTCGCCGCTGGGCCCCCGCAGCCGGGGAGGGCCCCTACCTCGATGTCCGTGCACAGCCCTGTGGCGTCCACCTACGGGTCGGCCGCCGCCCCCGAGTTCCCACGGCACGTGGTCACCGCCGTGCTCGTCTCCCACGACGGCGCCCGCTGGCTCCCCGAAGCGCTCGCCGGACTGCTCGGCCAGGACCGCCCCGTGCAGAACGTCGTCGCGGCCGACACCGGCAGCGCCGACGACTCCGCCCGGCTCGTCACCGAGTCCCTCGGCCCCGAACGCGTGCTCCACCTCGCCCGCCGTACCGGCTTCGGCACGGCCGTCGAGGAGGCGGCCCGTACGGCGCCCGTCCTCACCCCCGACGACCTCCCCTATCTCAAGCGGCCCAGCGGCTGGGACCCCGTCAGCCGCACCTGGCGCGACGACGCCTACGACATGCCCGAACTGCCGCACGGCGAGCCCGTGCAGTGGCTCTGGCTGCTGCACGACGACTGCGCGCCCGAGGCCGACGCCCTCACGCACCTGCTGCGCGTCGTGGACGCCGACCCCTCCGTCACCGTCGCGGGCCCCAAGCTCCGAAGCTGGTACGACCGCAGGCAGCTCCTCGAAGCGGGCGTCTCCATCGCCAACAGCGGCCGCCGCTGGACCGGCGTCGAACGGCGCGAGCAGGACCAGGGCCAGCACGACCAGGTGCGCCCCGTCCTCTCCGTCTCCTCCGCCGGCATGCTCATCCGCCGCGACGTCTTCGAACAGCTCGGCGGATTCGACCGGCGGCTGCCCCTCATGCGCGACGACGTCGACCTGTGCTGGCGCGCCCAGGCGGCGGGCCACCGGGTCTTCGTCGTCCCCGACGCGGTGATGCGGCACGCGGAGGCCTCCTCCCGCGAGCGCCGTCCCGTCGACTGCGTCGGCCGCGCCCGCGGCGGCGCCAGCCCGCACCGCGTCGACAAGGCGGGCGCCGTCTACACGCTGCTCGCCAACGCGCCCGCCGCCAAGCTCCCCTGGGTGCTGCTGCGGCTCGTCCTCGGCACCCTGCTGCGCGCCCTCGCCTATCTGGTCGGCAAGGTCCCCCGGCAGGCCCTCGACGAACTCACCGGCCTGACCGGGACGCTGCTGCGCGCCGGACAGATCGCCGGGGCCCGGCGGCGGCGCGGCAGGCCCGTCGTCACCCACGGCGACCTGCGGCCCCTCTTCCCGCCGCCCGGCGCGACCCTGCGCGCCACCGCCGAACAGGTCGCCAGCAATTTCGGCGGCCGTTCCGAGCCCGAACTCTCCTCCGGAGGGCGGCACGGAGCCGTCGAGTCCGGTCCCGGCGACGAGGACGCGGACTTCCTGGAGGTCGAGCAGTTCGCGCGGCTCAAGAGGCTCGCCCGCAAGCCGGGCCCCATCCTCTTCGCGGTCCTCCTCCTCGTCTCCCTCGTCGCCTGCCGCGAACTCGTCGGCGGCGGCTCCCTGGCGGGCGGCGCGCTGCTGCCCGCGCCCGCCGACGTCTCCGACCTGTGGGCGCGCTACGTGGACGGCTGGCACACCGTCGGCACGGGCGGCACCCAGTCGGCGCCCCCGTACCTCGCGGTCGTCGCCGCCTTCGCGACCCTCCTGTTCGGCAGCACCGGACTCGCGCTCACCCTGCTGCTCGTGTGCTCCGTGCCCCTCGCCGGGCTCACCGCCTACTTCGCCTCCAGGCCGCTCGTCGAGTCTCGCCTGGTGCGCGCCTGGGCGAGCGTCGCGTACGCCTTCCTGCCCCCTGCCACGGGCGCCCTCGCGGGCGGGCGCATCGGCACCGCCGTCCTCGCGGTCCTGCTCCCGTTCCTCGCCCGCGCGGCCGTCGCGGCGGGCGGACTGCGCGGGCGTACGAGCTGGCGCGCCGCCTGGGCGTACGCGCTGCTGCTGACCCTGGCCACCGCCTTCACGCCGGTCGTCTGGCCGGTCGCGCTGGTGCTCGCCGTCGTGCTGGTCGCGCTGTGCCCGTTCACCGGCCAGTCCTACGGAGGGGCCGCCGCGCGCTCCCTGATCGCGCTGGCGACGCCCATGGTGCTGCTGGCGCCCTGGTCGGTCACGCTGCTGACCTCGCCGAAGGACTTCCTCAAGGAGGCCGGGCTCTCCTACGGCACCGGGTCCGCCTCCGCGCTCGACCTCGTCACCCTCTCGCCGGGCGGCCCCGGCACCCCCGGCGGGCTGCTGCTGACCGGACTGGTGCTCGCCGGGCTGGCCGCGCTGCTGCGCGCCGAGCGGCGGCTCGCGATCCTCGCGTCCTGGACGGCCGCGCTGGTCGCGCTGCTGTTCGCCGCGGTCTCCAACGGCTCCACCTGGGCAGGTCCCGCCACCCTCGTCTACGGGCTCGCGCTGCTCAGCGCCGCGGCCCTCGGCGCCGACGGCGCCAAGGACCGGGTTGCCGCGCAGAGCTTCGGCTGGAAGCAGCCCGTCGCCGCGCTCGTCGCCGCCGCGGCCGTCGCCGCGCCCCTCGTCGCCGCCGTCGGCTGGATGGTGGGCGGCGCCGACGGGCCCCTCTCGCGCCGCGACCCCGTACAGGTACCCGCCTTCGTCGCCGAGGAGAGCGGCACCCGGGACCAGGCCCGCACCCTCGTCCTCGCCGGGGACGGCGGCGGTGCCGACGGCGTCTCGTACACGCTCGTACGCGGTTCGGGCGCCCGCATGGGCGACGCCGACCTCGCCTCGGCCGGCGGGGCCGACGAGCGGCTCGGGAACGTCGTGGCGAATCTCGTCGCGGGCTCGGGCGCCGACCAGACCAGCCAGCTCGGCGGCTACGCGGTGCGCTACGTGCTCGTACGGGACGGTGCCCCGCGCGAGATGCGCCGGGTCCTGGACGCGACCCCGGGCCTCACCCGGCTCAGCCAGGAGGACGGCAGTGCCCTGTGGCGCGTCGACCGGCAGGTCTCCCGGGTCTCGATCGTGCCGGGCGGCCAGGAGAAGGGCGCCGCCGGTGCCGTCACGGCGCCTGTCGCCGTCGCCGCCGGTCCCGTCGAGGCCCACACCGAGGTGCCGTCCGGCCCGTCCGGACGGGTGCTCCGCGTCGCCGACTCGGCGGACAGCGGCTGGCGGGCCACGCTCGACGGCGAGCCCCTCAAGAGCGTGACCGTCGACGGATGGGCGCAGGGTTTCGAACTGCCCACCGGGGGCGGCCGTCTGGACCTCGCCCACGAGACGCCGCTCACGCACACCCTGTGGACATGGGGGCAGGGTTTCCTCGCCCTGGTCGTCCTCGTCCTCGCCCTGCCCGGGCGCCGCCGGGACGTCGACGACGACCTGCCGGACAGCCCGCCCCCCGTTCCGGAGCAGCCCGCCTCGGGCGACGGCCGCAGGGCCCGCAGGCTGCGTGCCGCCGCGGCGGCCGAGGGAGCGCCCGTTCCGGAGCAGTACGCACCGGAGCAGATGCCGGAACAGGCGCCGGAGCCCCCGGCGCCCCCGGCGCCACCGCAGGGCCCGCCGCCTCCTCCCGCGCCACCGGCTCCTCCGGCGCCTCCCGCGCAGGCGCCGGAACAGCAGCCGTACGATCCCGGATACGCGCAGCCGTACGAGGACCCGTACGCCGCGCAGCCGTACGGCCAGCAGCCGTATGTCCCTCCGCAGCAGCAGCCGTCTCAGTACGACGACTGGCAGAACCAGCAGCAGTACGCGGATCCGTACGGGTACGGCGGCACGACCTACGGCAGTGACGGGAGCCAGCAGTGAACCGCACCATCTACGGCTTCGCCGGTGCCGTCGTCGCGCTCGCCGCGGTGACAGGAGTGGCCGCCGTCGCCGCCCCGGGGGACGACGGCGCGAAGGACGCGGCCTCCGCCCCGGCGGCCCAGCGCAAGCCGGTCGAACGCTCGACCCTGGTGTGCGCCCGGCCGTCCGTCTCGGACGTGGCGGAGACCACGTACACCGCCTTCGCCCCCAAGGGCGCACCCGGCAAGAAGGGCAGTGCCGAACTGCGTCCCGCCGAACTGGCCGACCCGGACGGCGGTACGGGCGGTACGGGCGACGAGAACGGCAAGGGCGGTAAGGGGAATAAGGACGGCAAGGGGGGCAAGGGCGAAAAGCGCGGCAAGGGGCGTACCGAAGAACGCGGCTCCAAGGGCGACGGCAAACCCGTCGTCCCTCTGAGCACGCCGGGCACCCCGGTGACGTCCACGACGGACAGTTCGGAGGCGCCCGCGCTGACGGGCTCGGCGGACGGCCGTTTCGCCCCCGGCTGGACCGTTCAGCAGACGACCGTGGTGAGCGCCGGAGCGGGCAGGGGGCTCCAGGGCGCGTCCTGCGTGACCCCGGACACCACCTTCTGGTTCCCCGCGGTCAGTACGGCCGACGGGCGCCAGGACTACGTCCATCTGACCAACCCGGACTCCGCCAGCGCGGTCGTCGACCTGGAGATGTACGGCAAGGGCGGCAAGGAGAAGGCCCCTTCGGGCGCGGGGGAGGGCATCACGGTGCCGCCCCGTTCGACCGTTCCCGTGCTGCTCTCGACCCTGACGGCGAAACCCGTCACCAATGCGACCCTGCACGTCATCGCCCGTAACGGGCGGGTCGGCGCCCAGGTGAACGCGGCCGACGAGAAACTGGGCGGCGACTGGATCGCCTCCGCCGCCGACGCCACGCCCCGCGCGGTCATGCCCGGCATCCCGGGCGACGCGACGTCCGTACGGCTCGTCGCGTTCGCGCCCGGCGGCAAGGACGCCGACCTGAAGGTCCGGCTGGCGGGCCCGTCCGGCGAGATCAGCCCCGCGGGCTACGAGACGCTCCATGTGAAGGCGGGCATGACCTCAGCGGTCGACCTGAAGGAACTGACCAAGGGCGACCCCGGATCGCTCGTCCTCTCCCCGGCCGAGGACAAGGCCGACGCCCCACCCCTCGTCGCGGCGGTGCGCGTCACCCGTGGCAAGGGCGCCCGCCAGGAGACGGCGTTCATCCCGTCGTCCCCGGCGGTCGAGAAGAGGGCGACGGCGGCCGACAACTCCGCGCGCGGCTCGGAACTGGCCCTGACCGCGACGGACAAGGACGCGAAGGTCAAGGTGACATCGTCGGCGGGCAGTGGCGGCGGCAGTCCTCGGTCCACCACCGTCACGGTCAAGGCGCACACCACCAAGTCCCTCGCCCCGCCCCGCCCCCAGGGCGGCAAGGGCAGCTTCGCGGTGACCGTCGAACGGATCTCCGGTGGCCCCGTGCACGCCTCCCGCACGCTCACCCGCGAGCAGGACGGCATCCCGGCGTTCACCGTGCAGACCCTGCCCGACGACCGCAGCACGGTCGCGGTCCCGGACGCGGCGGAGGACCTCTCCGTACTGACGGAGGACTGAGGCCCTTACCGGGTGAGGCCCTTACCGGGCGAGATCCGCACCGGCCGGGGCCCGGCCGGTGGTGTCAGTCCTGGCCGTACCGCGGATCGACCGACTCGGGTGCGAGTCCCAGGAGTTCGGCCACCTGCTCGACCACGACCTCGTGCACCAGCAGGGCACGCTCGTCGCGGGTGCGGGTACGGATCTCGACCGGACGGCGGTAGACGATCACGCGGTCCGGCCGGTCGCCGGTCCCCTCGGCGACCCGTCCGAGCGGAACGGCGTCGTCGCCCTCCGTGAGCTCGCCGTTGTCCGTGCGGGGCACCTCCTGCACCGCGAACTCGACGCTCGCGAGCTGCGGCCAGTGCCGCTCCAGCCGGTTCACGGAGTCACGCACGAGATCGTCGAACGCCTCCGCCCTGCTGACGGCCAAGGGGACTTGGGGCGGCGCCACGGGACCGCGCATGCCGCGGCCGTGCCGGTCTCGGCTGCGCGGCCGCGGGTCGGACCGGTGCGGCGGTACGGGGCTGTTCATCACGTCCGAGCGTAGCCCTCCGGACGCTCCGTACGGTGCTCACGCGGCCCCCATGGGCCCCGCGCGCGGCGGAATCCGGGCCCCTCGGCCGGTCCTCCGCGTCTTCCAGCAGATCAGGCGTAACCGGCGAACCGGGACGACACGGCCGGGTGACGCGGGGGTGAGTCGTCGCAGCCCGCTCAAGAGTGCGGTACGGTCCAACGTCGTGAGCCCTGTACGTCGCTGTTCGCGCACCGCTTGCGGTCGTCCCGCCGTCGCGACGCTGACGTACGTCTATGCGGACTCGACGGCCGTTCTCGGCCCCCTCGCGACCTACGCCGAGCCGCACTGTTACGACCTGTGTGCCGAGCACTCGGAGCGGCTGACGGCGCCGCGCGGCTGGGAGGTCGTCCGGCTCGCCATCGACGCGGCCTCGGCCCGCCCCAGCGGCGACGATCTCGAAGCCCTCGCCAACGCGGTCCGGGAGGCGGCCCGTACGCCCCGGCAGGAGCCCTCCGCGCCCTCCCATTCCGACGCGCTCGGCGGCCCGGACGGGCGTGACGCCGACCCGATGGAGGTCGCCCGGCGCGGCCATCTGCGGGTGCTGCGCTCGCCGGAGTCCTAGGGGGTGTCTGACAAATGCCCGCGGCGTCGCGGTGTCTGGCACGCACGCTCGCGGCGTTGCCGAAACGCCCTAGTAGCTCCGCTACGAGGGCGCTCCGGCGCCTTGCGATCGCACGCACCAGACACCGCTCCTTCTCCCGCGCTCATGTGTCAGACACCCCCTAGGAGTTCACCCCCGGGCACCGCCTCCGGCGGCCCCGCGCGCCGGACCCGCCGTTCCGCCCGATCTCACCCCCTCTCACCCGCCCGGGTAGATTTGGTCGCCTGTTGACCACCTCATCCGTTGAGGACCCCCAGGAGAGGGCTGACCGTGGCTGATCTGTCGGAGCTCGTGAAGGCGTACGACGTGCGCGGTGTGGTGCCGGACCAGTGGGACGAGGCGCTCGCCGAGCTGTTCGGTGCCGCCTTCGTCCAGGTGACCGGCGCCGACGCCATCGTCGTCGGGCATGACATGCGCCCCTCGTCTCCCGGGCTCGCGCGCGCCTTCGGACGCGGGGCCACCGGCCAGGGCGCCGACGTGACGGAGATCGGGCTCTGCTCGACCGACCAGCTCTACTTCGCCAGCGGCGAACTGGACCTGCCCGGTGCCATGTTCACGGCCAGCCACAACCCCGCGCGCTACAACGGCATCAAGATGTGCCGCGCGGGCGCCGCCCCGGTCGGCCAGGACACCGGCCTGAGCGAGATCCGCGCCCTGGTCGAGCGGTGGTCCGAGGAGGGCGGCGCGCCCCGTACGGACAAGCCCGAA
Organism: Streptomyces albiaxialis; assembly: GCF_039530985.1. Classification (NCBI taxonomy): domain Bacteria; kingdom Bacillati; phylum Actinomycetota; class Actinomycetes; order Kitasatosporales; family Streptomycetaceae; genus Streptomyces; species Streptomyces albiaxialis. The sequence goes on along the minus strand of NZ_BAAAPE010000001.1, from coordinate 12,174 downwards.
GGGACCCTCGCCCAGCGGGACATGCTCGCCGACTACGCGGCGTATCTGCGCTCCCTCGTCGACCTGGCCGCCATCCGGCCGCTGAAGGTCGTCGTGGACGCGGGCAACGGGATGGGCGGCCACACCGTCCCGACCGTCTTCGAGGGGCTGCCCCTCGAACTGGACGCGCTCTACTTCGAACTGGACGGCACGTTCCCCAACCACGAGGCCAACCCGCTCGACCCGAAGAACATCGTCGACCTCCAGAGCCGGGTGCGCGAGACGGGCGCCGACATCGGCCTGGCCTTCGACGGTGACGCGGACCGCTGCTTCGTCGTCGACGAGAAGGGCGACCCCGTCTCCCCGTCGGCGATCACCGCGCTGGTCGCCTCCCGCGAGCTGGCCAAGGAGCCCGGCTCCTCCGTCATCCACAACCTGATCACCTCCTGGTCCGTCCCGGAGGTCGTCAAGGAGAACGGCGGAACCCCCGTCCGTACGCGCGTGGGCCACTCCTTCATCAAGGAGGAGATGGCGAAGACGGGCGCGATCTTCGGCGGCGAGCACTCCGCGCACTACTACTTCCGCGACTTCTGGAACGCCGACACGGGCATGCTCGCCGCCCTCCACGTGCTGGCCGCGCTCGGCGGACAGGACGGGACGCTGTCCGAGCTGGTCGCCCGTTACGACCGCTATGCCGCCTCCGGCGAGATCAACAGCACCGTCGACGACCAGACCGGCCGCCTCGCCGCCGTCCGGGCCGCCTACGCGGACCGCGACGACGCCGAGCTGGACGAGCTGGACGGCCTCACCGTCACCGGCGCCGACTGGTGGTTCAACCTGCGCCCGTCCAACACCGAGCCCCTGCTGCGCCTGAACATCGAGGCGCGCGACGCCGGCACCGTCGCGCGGCTCCGCGACGAGGTGCTCGGCCTCGTCCGGGCCTGATCCCACCGCGCTCGGGCCCGGTCCCGCCGTGCCCCAGGGTCTGCCGGAACGGTCCGTACCGGGCCTGTCCGGGCGTGCGCCGTCCGCGCGTACGTCCGGGCAGGCCCAGCGGTACCCTGACCGCACAGTCAGCAGCACCTCGCCCCTGGAGGGAACACATGCCGCTCGAAGCCGGTCTCCTGGAGATCCTCGCCTGCCCGGCGTGCCACGCGCCGCTGCGCGAGGAGGCCGAGGAGCTGATCTGCACCGGCGACGCGTGCGGTCTCGTCTATCCGGTGCGTGACGGCATTCCGGTCCTGCTCGTGGACGAGGCCCGCCGACCCGCCTGACGCCGGACCGCCCGGCGCCCGGCACGTCCGACGCCCGACCCACCGGCGCCGCCCACCGCCACCGCCCGGCGGCCGGCGGCCGAACGGAGGCCACGGAAGATGCTCGACGAGTCACTCCTCGACGCCCCGGAGGAGCTGGCACGCGCCGACGTGCACGGACTGCTCCGCGGAGCGGCGGAGGCGGGGGCACGCGTCCGTGCGGGGCTCCGGCTCGCCATGGAGGCCGGGCTCACCCGTCTCCAGCCGGACGGCCGCCCGCGCGGCGTGCTCGTGGCCGGCCCCGGGCCCACCACGGCCTGCGTCTCGGAGACGCTCGCGGCCCTGAGCAACGGCTCCGTGCCGGTCACCCTGCTCCGCCCCACCGGCCGCCTCTCGGCCCCCGGCGCCCTCCGCTGGACCCTCCCGGGCTGGGCGGGCCCCCTCGACCTCGTGCTGCTGGTCACGCACGACGGCGCCGAGCCCGGCCTCGCCGCCCTGGTCGACCAGGCGTACCGGCGCGGCTGCACAGTCGTCGCCGTCACCCCCGGCACGGCCCCGCTCGCCGACGCGATCGGCGAGACGCGCGGCCTCGCCGTCCCCCTCGCGCCCGGGCCGTACGAGCGCTACGAGACGCCGGAGGCCCCCGAGCCGCCCGCGCCCACGGCGGTGCCCGTCGCGCCTCTGACGGCGTCGGAGACGGCCGGGGAGGCCCCCGGGCCCCCGATCCCCGCCGGGCAGCCTCCCGTGGCGCCTGGGACGCTCTGGGCGCTGCTCACGCCCCTCCTGCTGCTCCTCGACCGGCTCGGGCTCGTCCAGGCCGACGCCCCGGCCCTGGAGTCCCTCGCCGACCGCCTCGACGAGGTCGCCGAGCGGTGCGGCCCCGCCATCGCGCCGTACAGCAACCCGGGCAAGACCCTCGCCGCCGAGCTGGCGGGCGCCCTGCCGCTCCTGTGGAGCGAGGGCCCCGTCGCCGACGTCGCCGCGCGCCACTGGGCCGCCGCCTTCGCCGCGCTGCCCGGCAAGCCCGCGCTCACCGCCGGACTGCCGGAGGCCATGACGGCCCACGGGGCGCTGCTCGCGGGCGGCTTCGCCGCCGCCTCCGACCCGGACGACTTCTTCCGCGACCGCGTGGAGGAGCCCGAGGCCCTGCACGCCCGCGTGGTCCTCCTCCGCGAGGCCGCCCCCGCCGGGGACTCCGCCATGGTCGCCGCGCGCGACATGGCGTACGCGAACGACACCCCGCTCAGCGAGCTGGAGCCCTCCGAGGGCAGCAGCCCCCTGGAGGCCGCGGCCGAGCTGATCGCCACCGCCGATTTCGCGGCCGTTTACCTCACGCTCGCCGACAGCGACTCCCCTTGGGCGTGACCGTACGGCGCGTACCGTACGGCCGCCCGGGCCGTACGAACCGCACCGTATGAACCGCACGTCCGCACCGGCCCGCCACCGCGGGACGCCCCGTCACCACAGGACGACAGGAAAAGCACACCACCATGGACCGCCTGGAGAACACCGTCCGGCCCTACGCCTGGGGTTCCACCACCGCACTGCCCGAACTGCTCGGCACCCCGCCCACGGGTGAGCCGCAGGCGGAGCTGTGGATGGGCGCCCACCCCGGCGCCCCGTCCCGCGTGGAACGCGCCACGGGCACCGTCTCCCTCCTGGACGCCGTCTCGGCCGACCCGGAGGGCGAACTGGGGGAGCGGACCGTACGCGCCTTCGGGCCCCGGCTGCCCTTCCTGCTGAAGCTCCTCGCCGCCGCGTCCCCGCTCTCGCTCCAGGTGCACCCCGACCTCGCGCAGGCCGCCGAGGGGTACGCGGACGAGGAGGAGCGCGGCGTCCCCCTGGACGCGCCGCACCGCAACTACAAGGACACCAACCACAAGCCCGAACTCATCTGCGCGCTCACCCCGTTCGACGGCCTGTGCGGCTTCCGCGCGGCCGACGACGCGGCGGCGCTGCTGGACGGGCTGGACGTGGGCGGCCTCAAGCCGTACGTCGACATCCTGCACGCGCGCCCGGAGAGCGACGCCCTGCGCGAGGTCCTGTCCGCCGTACTGACCGCCGACAAGGACGAGATGGCGGAAACGGTCGCCCAGGCCACGGCGGCGGCCGAACGGCTCGCGGAGGAGGAGCCCTCCGGGACTCTCACGGCCGGACGCATCGCGGAGTACGCCGTCTACGCGGGCATCGCCCGGCACTACCCCGGCGACCCGGGCGTCATCGCCGCCATGCTGCTCAACCACGTGCACCTGCGCCCGGGAGAGGCGCTCTTCCTCGGCGCGGGCGTTCCGCACGCCTACCTCGACGGCCTCGGCGTCGAGATCATGGCCAACTCCGACAACGTGCTGCGCTGCGGGCTCACCCCCAAGCACGTCGACGTTCCCGAACTGCTCCGTATCGTCCGCTTCGAGCCCACCGAACCGGCGATCCTGCGCCCGGAGGCGGACTCCGACGAGGAGGAGCTGTACGAGACCCCCGTCGACGAGTTCCGGCTCTCCCGCTACGTGCTCGCGCCGGGGGCCGGATCGCATCCCCTGGACGCGGGCGCGCCCCAGATCCTGCTGTGCACGGCGGGACAGGCCGTACTGCGCGATACGGACAACGGCGCCGAACTCACGCTCGATCGGGGCGGGTCGGCCTTCGTTCCGGCGGGCGAGCGGGTCCACGTCTCCGGTGACGGTACGCTCTTTCGCGCCACAGTGGCCGTCTGACGGAACGGCCGCCCCACCGGAGAAAGGGACGCGCGACTCGTGAGTGCATCAGGCGGAACGAAGGCGATCGTCGCCGCGCTGGGTGCGAACCTGGCCATCGCGGTTGCCAAGTTCGTCGCCGCGGGGTTCAGCGGCTCGGCCTCGATGCTGGCGGAGGGCGTCCACTCGCTCGCCGACTCCGGCAATCAGGGTCTGCTGTTGCTCGGCGGCAAGAAGGCCAAGAAGGAGGCGAGCGAGGAGCACCCCTTCGGCTACGGCCGTGAGCGGTACATCTACGGCTTCCTCGTCTCCATCGTTCTCTTCACCATCGGCGGCGTCTTCGCGCTGTACGAGGGCTACGAGAAGATCAAGCACCCGCACGAGGTGGAGCACTGGTACTGGCCCGTGGGCGTGCTGGTCTTCGCCATCATCGCGGAGACCTTCTCGTTCCGTACGGCCATCAGGGAGTCCAACGAGGTCCGCGGCTCGCTGAGCTGGGGCCAGTTCGTGCGCCGGGCCAAGGCCCCGGAGCTGCCCGTCGTCCTGCTGGAGGACCTGGGCGCGCTCGTGGGCCTCGTGCTGGCCCTCGGCGGCGTGGGGCTCGCGCTGCTCACGGGCGACGGCGTCTGGGACGGCATCGGCACGATGTGCATCGGCGTGCTGCTGGTGGCCATCGCGATCGTCCTCGCGGCGGAGACCAAGTCGCTGCTCCTGGGCGAGTCCGCCGACCCGGCGGAACGCGAGAAGATCCACGCGGCCCTCGTCGACGGCCGGACCGTCACGAGCGTCATCCACATGCGCACCCTCCACCTCGGTCCGGAGGAGCTGCTGGTCGCGGCGAAGGTGGCCGTGGCTCACGACGGCACGGCCACGGAGATCGCCGCGGCCATCGACGCGGCGGAAGAGCGCATCCGCGCGGCCGTACCGATCGCCCGGGCCATCTACCTGGAGCCGGACATACTGCGTGAGACCCGCTCCTGAGGAGCACAGAACCCGAACGGCCGTGCGTCGCACCATTTCACAATGGAGCGAGGCACGGCCGTTCAACTTCGGTTGACAGACCCGTCGGCGAATCCGGCTACTGGATCTCTCCCAGGACCTCCATCACGGCGCTCCTGTCCGGAGCGTCCAGCAGGCGCTGCCGGAAACCCGCGTCCATCAGCTTCCTGGACAGCAGGGCGAGGATCCGCAGATGCTCGTCCCCGGCGGCGGCCTCCGGCACGGAGATCATGAACACCAGCCTGGCCTTCGTCCCGTCCAGGGCGCCCCACTCGATGCCCTCGGGCGCACGTGCGAAGCCGACGACGGGGGCGCTGACCGCGTCCGTCTTGGCGTGCGGGATGGCGATCTCCTCGCCCAGCCCGGTCGTGCCCTGTTCCTCCCGCGCGAGCGCGGCCCGTACGAGCGCTTCGGTGTCGGTGACCTTGCCGGTACGGGCGAGAAGTTCGGCCATTTCCCGTACGGCCGCGTCCTTGTCCCCGGCGGAGAGCCGTTCCTTGACGGTGTTCTCGGTGAGATAGCCGGAGAGGACCTCGGGGACGGCCGTACCGGTGGGGGAGGCGTCCTCGGCGGGAGAAGTGTCCTCGGCCTTGGAGAGGGAAGCTCCCGTGCCCGCGTCCGCGGAGCCGCCGCCCGCCGTGGCGAGCACGGGCTCGCGGACGGGAGCGGGAGCGGCATCCGGAGCGGGGGACGGGGATGGGGGCGCGGTCTCCGCGTCCTTCGGCGCGCCCTTGCCGAGCGACATCAGCGCGACGGTGGCCAGGCCGGTCACGGCCGTACCGATGACGATCGCGACGAAGAACATCGCGACCCCGTCGACCGCGCCCAGCACCGCGACGATCGGGCCGCCGTGCGGCACGTTGTCGCCCACCGACGCGATGCCCGCGACGGCACCGGCCACGGCGCCGCCCAGCATGTTCGCGGGGATGACCCGGGCGGGCCGGGCCGCCGCGAAGGGGATGGCGCCCTCCGTGATGCCGAAGAAGCCCATGAACAGGGCGGCGTACCCGGTCTCGCGCTCCTGTGCGTCGAAGAGGCGGCGGCGCAGCAGCGTGGCCAGCCCCTGTCCGAGCGGCGGCACCGGGATGGCCGCCGCGACCATGCCCATGACCTCGGGGTTCTTCGAGACGAGACCGGCGCCGAAGAGGAACGCGGTCTTGTTGACCGGGCCGCCCATGTCGAAGGCGACCATCAGCCCGAGGACGATCCCGAGGAGGGCCGCGCTGGCGCCCGTCATGCCGCCCAGGAAATCGGTCAGGTTCTCGAACACCCAGGAGATCGGGCGGCCGATGACGTAGATGAAGAAGAGCCCCAGCGCCGATGTCGACACGATCGGGATCACGATGATCGGCATGATCGGCCGGACGAACGTGGGGACCTTGACCTTCTTGATCCACTGGACCAGATAGCCCGCGAGGAAGCCCGTGACGATCGCCCCGATGAACCCGGCGCCCGACTTCGAGTCGTACAGCTCACCGGTGTTGGCTATCCAGCCGCCGATCATGCCGGGCACGAGCGCGGGCCGGTCGCCGATCGCGTAGGCGATATAGCCGGAGAGGATCGGCACCATGAGCGTGAAGCCGATGGTCCCGATGTCGTTGACGTGCTTCCAGAAGCTGCCGTCGGGGATCACCAGGCCGCCGTCGGCCTGCGGATCGCCGCCCAGCGCGAGCGAGACGGCGATCAGCAGACCGCCGACGACCACGAACGGGATCATGTACGAGACGCCGTTCATCAGCGCCTTGTAGCCGATGCTCCGCTCCTTGCCCTTGCCCTTGGCCCCGGCGGGCCCGCCCGGGCCCTCGCCGCCGCCACCGCCGCCGCCTCCCGGGCGGCCGGCCCCGGCCCGCGCGGGCGCCGCGGCGCCGCCCTGGTGCACGGGCGCCTCCCGCACCCTGTCGATCAGCCCGTCGGGGTCGCTGATGCCCTCGGAGACGCCGACGGCCAGGAGCCGCTTGCCCTCGAACCGACTGCGGTCGACGTCCTTGTCGGCGGCGATGATCACTCCGTCGGCGGCTTCGACATCGTTGTCAGAGAAGACGTTTTCGGCCCCGATCGAACCTTGGGTCTCCACCTTCATCGCGATGCCGCGTGCCTCGGCGGCCTGGGTGAGCTTCTCGGCGGCCATGTAGGTGTGCGCGATGCCCGTGGGGCACGCCGTCACGGCGAGCAGCCTCAGGCCCGGCTCGGCCGCCCCTCCCGCCCCGTCGCGGGGTTCGGCGGAACTGGTCACGTGGTTCTCCTTGCTCGGCCAGCTTCATTGGGGGGTGTGTGGTGCGTGTGGGGGTGTTCGCATGCTCTGCGAGTGTCGTTCGGTCCTGCGGATCCGGCCGCGCGAGCTGGCACGCAAGCGGCCGAAAACTGCCCCAGTCTCGCCCTTGCGGCGAGACGAAGCAATCCGCTCGACTGGACGGGCGGTGTAGATTCGTAGAGCCAGACGTCGCTGCTGATGGCGGTCGGGCGGTCCGCTCCGCGGGCCACCGAGGGAGAGAGGGCCTCCGACGGACTGAGCTGCGAGCAACAAGGGACGAGTGTGTCCGGAGACGCTGAACGCGCTGTGCGTACGGCCTGCTGCGCGTAAGGCCCCCTCCCGGCCGCACCCGCTCCTCGCGCCGCAGCACGGACCAAGCCAGCCATATACCTCGACATCGAGGAGCAGCTCGTATGACGACCTCCACGACCGGCCAGGACTTCAAGGTCGCGGACCTCTCTCTGGCGGCCTTCGGCCGCAAGGAGATCAAGCTCGCCGAGCATGAGATGCCCGGCCTGATGGCGATCCGCGAGGAGTACGCCAAGGAACAGCCCCTGGCGGGTGCCCGTGTGACCGGCTCCCTGCACATGACGGTGCAGACGGCCGTGCTCATCGAGACCCTCGTCGCCCTGGGCGCCGAGGTCCGCTGGGCCTCCTGCAACATCTTCTCCACCCAGGACCACGCCGCCGCGGCCATCGCCGTCGGCCCCGACGGCACCCCGGAGAACCCGAAGGGAATCCCGGTCTTCGCCTGGAAGGGCGAGACCCTGGAGGAGTACTGGTGGTGCACGGAGCAGGCGCTGACCTGGCCGAACACCCCCACCGGCGGCCCGAACATGATCCTCGACGACGGTGGTGACGCCACCCTCCTCGTCCACAAGGGCGTCGAGTACGAGAAGGCCGGCAAGGCCCCCTCGGTCGACACCGCCGAGAACGACGAGCACCGCGTCATCCTCCAGCTCCTCAACCGCACCCTCGGCGAGAACGCCCAGAAGTGGACGCAGCTCGCCTCCGAGATCCGCGGCGTCACCGAGGAGACCACCACCGGCGTCCACCGGCTCTACGAGATGCAGCAGGCGGGCTCGCTGCTCTTCCCGGCGATGAACGTGAACGACGCCGTCACCAAGTCGAAGTTCGACAACAAGTACGGCTGCCGCCACTCCCTCGTCGACGGCATCAACCGCGCCACCGACGTGCTCATCGGCGGCAAGACCGCTCTCATCTGCGGCTACGGCGACGTCGGCAAGGGCTGCGCCGAGTCCCTGCGCGGCCAGGGCGCCCGCGTGCTGATCACCGAGATCGACCCGATCTGCGCGCTCCAGGCGGCCATGGACGGCTACCAGGTCGTGACCCTGGACGACGTCGTCGACCAGGTCGACATCTTCGTCACCACGACCGGCAACAAGGACATCATCATGGCCTCGGACATGGCCAAGATGAAGCACCAAGCGATCGTCGGCAACATCGGCCACTTCGACAACGAGATCGACATGGCCGGCCTCGCCGCCATCCCGGGCATCGTCAAGGACGAGGTCAAGCCCCAGGTCCACACCTGGACCTTCCCGGACGGCAAGACGATCATCGTGCTGTCCGAGGGCCGCCTGCTGAACCTGGGCAACGCGACCGGACACCCGTCCTTCGTGATGTCCAACAGCTTCGCGGACCAGACGATCGCCCAGATCGAGCTGTTCACCAAGCCGGAGTCGTACCCGACCGACGTCTACGTGCTCCCGAAGCACCTCGACGAGAAGGTCGCGCGCCTCCACCTCGACGCCCTCGGCGCCAAGCTGACCACGCTCCGCCCGGAGCAGGCCGACTACATCGGCGTCCCGGTCGAGGGTCCCTACAAGCCGGACCACTACCGCTACTGATCACCTGACGGTCAGCAGCAGGTCCCAGGCCCCCGCTCCGGCGGGGGCCTGCCCGTAGCATCCTGGCCCCGCACCTTGTGGGCCCCGCGCCCGCGGTGCGGGCACGCGGTCCTCAGCCCGCAGCCCTCACCACCGCACGAATCCCGGACTCCGAAGACGACCATGCCCCGCGGCCGATATTCGCTCCACGATCCCCACGACCACACCCCCCTCGGCGAAGAGCACTTCCAGTGCGCCCCCGGCCCCTCCGGCTGGCGCTACGTCTCCCAGATCACCACCCCCTCCGGCGATCACGCGGGCTCCGTCGACCTGACCCTCGACCACAGGGGCCGCCCCCTCAGACTTGAGCTCCGCGCCGCCCGATGGCAGGTCCGTGGCGCGGCGCTGGACGGCGTCACCTGGGTCCGTACCGACCCCACCGGCGAGCACGCCCAGGAGGGCAATGCCGCCGCTCACGCCTTCACCGGCGCGTCCCCCGCTTTCCTCGTCGCGACGGCCCGTCTGCTGCGCCCGGAACCCGGAAGCCCGGCCACCCGCGTACGCCTCGTCGCCTTCACACCCCCCGTCCTCGCGCCCCGGACCCTCGACCAGTCCTGGGCGATGGTCGACAGCGAATCACACGCCACTGACAGTGGCCCCCTGACCGTGGAGAACTACCAGGTCAACGACCTGGAGACCGGCGACCAGCACCAGATCCACCTCACCGGCGACGTGGTCCTCGCCGCCCCCGGCATCGAGCTCGAAGACCTCGAATCCCCGCCGTCGACCTTCACCTGACGCGCTACGAGGGCGGCACGAACCCCGTCCGCCGCGACGGCTCCCCGCCCGGCGCCCCCTCCGCCGCGGGGGCCTCCTGGCGCGCGCCATCGGCCCGTACGGGCGCCACGTATCCCGTCCGGCCCTCTCCCGCCGGGAGCCCGCTCCCGGAGACGTCCGGGACGACATCCGGGGCGACGTCCGGGGCGTCCCCCGGTTCCTCCGGCAGCACGCGCCGCGCGTCCCGCGCCTGCCGCTCCGCGACGACCCCCGCCAGATAGACCGCGGCGGGCATCCCCTCCGGCGCCGGAACGCCCGTCCACGCCACCATGTCGTCGCCGAGCCGCTCCGCCATCGACCGCCCCACGGCCTCGTCCAACTGCCCGGCCCGCATCAGGTACTGCCGTACGGCCAGCCACAGCCCGTCCGGCACACGCGACAGGTCCAGCCCCTCGAAAAGTCCCGCCACCCCCGCCGGAGGCGGCGGCACCACGGACCCCCGCGCCGTCGGCACCCGCTCCCGTACGACCAGCGCGCCCGAGAAGACGTCCCCGAGCCGTCGCCCGCGCGAGGAGACCAGCGAGGCGATGCACGCGATGACACCGAAGGAGAGCTGGATCTCGATCACCCCCACCGCCCCGCGCACCAAGGCGTGCCGGAACCGGATCGGCCCCCCGTCGTCCCGTACGACCCGGAGCCCCGCCACCAGCTTCCCCAGCGAACGGCCGCCGCTGAGCGTCTCCACCGCGATGGGCACCCCCACGAGCACCAGCAGGAACAGACCCACCTGAACGGCCGCGAGCGCGGCATCGTCCAGAGAAGCCGTGGCCACCAGCAGCGCCATGGTCACGATCAGATAGACGGCCCAGGCCAGGGCCAGATCGATGGCGACGGCCAGCGCCCGGCTCGGCAGCCGGGCAGGACGCAGCCCGAGGACGACCGCATCCCCTGTGACCAGCTCGTTCACCAGCGCACCCACCCTCCCTGGACCCACGTTCCGCCCCTGCGGACCGTCTCACAGCCTGCCTTCCACCCGCGCCTGTCTGCCAAGCTCTCCCCATGGACCTGGATGTCTTCATCGCGGCCCACCAACCCGAATGGGACCGCCTCGAAGAGCTGCTCCGCCGTAGGCGCCGCCTCACCGGCACCGAGGCGGACGAACTGGTGACCCTCTACCAACGGGCCGCCACCCACCTCTCCCAGGTCCAGTCGAGCGCCCCCGACCCGACCTTGACGGCCCATCTCACCAACCTGGTCGCCCGTGCCCGAAGCGCCGTCACCGGCGCACGCACCGCCTCCTGGAAGGACGCCGCCCGGTTCTTCACCGCCGGATTCCCCGCCGCCGTCTACCGCGCCCGCCACTGGTGGGTCCCCACGGCCCTCCTGTCGGTCGCCGCGACGGCCCTCATCGCCTGGTGGGTCGGCACCCATCCGGAAGTACGCGCCTCCATAGCCGCCCCCGACGAGCTCCGCGAGATGACGCGCCCCGGCGGCCAGTACGAGAGCTACTACTCCAGCAATCCGGCGACATCCTTCGCCGCCCAGGTATGGACGAACAACGCCCAGGCCGCCGCCGTCTGCCTCGTCTTCGGCGTCCTCCTGGGCATCCCCGTCCTCTGGGTGCTCTTCCAGAACGTGCTCAACCTGGGCATCGGCATCGGCCTCATGGACTCGGCGGGACGCCTCGACACCTTCCTCGGTCTCCTCCTCCCGCACGGCCTCCTGGAGCTGACCGCCGTCTTCGTCGCCGCGGGAACAGGCCTGCGCCTCGGCTGGACCGTCATCGACCCGGGCCCCCGCACCCGACGAGAGGCCCTGGCGGAAGAGGGCCGCTCCGCCCTGGGCATGGCCATCGGCCTCGCGGCCGTCCTCTTCGTCTCCGGCGTCATCGAAGGCTTCGTCACCCCCTCCGGCCTGCCCACCTGGGCCCGCATCCTCATAGGCGTCGTCGCCGAGCTCGCGTTCCTCGCGTACGTCTACGTCGTCGGCCGCCGAGCGGCCGAAGCGGGCGAAACCGGGGACATATCCGAGGCGGACCGCCCGACAACCGTCCCCACCGCCGCGTGATGTGCGGACACCCCCGCCGAGCTGCTACTGTCTCCTCCGCCCCAGAACTTCGTTGACACGGAGTAGGCTGGGCAGTAGATTCGAACAGTTGCCCCGAGTTGGACGAACTCGATCGCGACGGTTAGTATCTTCTCCGCTTCGAAGCGAAGAATTCCATTCCTGGAATTCCGAAAAGAAGCACCCCGAACTTCTACCGGATTGAATCTGATAGAGTCGGAGACACACCGAAGGGAAGCGCCCGGAGAAACCGGTGAAACGGTTTCGAAGGAAGCGTCCGTTCCTTGAGAACTCAACAGCGTGCCAAAAGT